>NZ_JBIAWT010000009.1:0-385938 GCF_042895955.1 Streptomyces sp. NPDC001339
AGCGGCTCGATCCGGCCCCACATCGCATCAGTGATCACTAACCGGACGGACACATCCGATCAACTGACCAGCCGATCAAAGAGACACGCTCTAGGGCGTATCCAGTGAGTCGCTGATGATGGACCTCAAGCCGGCCTCGATGTCTAGCATTCCGGTCACCTCACCCAGCAGTACGAGGTACCGCTCCCCCAGCCACCGCATCACCGCATCGTCGTCCAGCATCTCGTCGTCCACAGCACGTCCTTCCTGGAGGGGTCCTCATAGGTAAGAGGCTGGGAAGCCCCGCAGCGTGAACCGCGAGACCGAAGAAATTCCGCACCGGCCCAAGATCAACTGACTCATCGAACACGCCGCAGCCGCCCGGCGTCGGGAGGGGATATGTGAGGGGCGCGGGGAGTAAGGGCACCAGCAGGTGTCGTCGTACACGCTCAGCGTTCAGGCGCGAGCGGACTTCGCGAACCTCCTGTCGGAGATCCGGCAAGCCTCCCGCGCCATGCGGGGCCTCGGCCGCGACACCGACGCCCTCAACCGCCACCTCCACCAGATCGGTACGGGGGCTCGCGACTCCTCGTCCGGGCTTCGTGGGATCGGCCGTGAGGCAGATCGAGCACGTGGTGGTCTGCGCCGTGTCGGCGCCGACGGGCAGGCGTCGATGCGTCAGCTCCACCACGGCATCGTCTCCTCCCGCCAGGAGCTGCACCATCTGCAGCAGCTCGTGGTCGGCGGCGGCATCGTTGCCGGCCTGGCGGAGATCGCGAAGGAGGGCAACGAGTACCAGCGCGCCATCAACAAGTGGGGTGCGGTCACCGGCGCCAGCGGCCAGGAGATGGTGCAGGCCGCGGCGAAGGCTCGCGAGCTCGGCGCTGATCTGACGATCCCCGGCACGTCGGCGGTCAAGGCCGCCGATGCAATGCTGGAGCTGGCGAAGGCAGGCCAGACCAGTACCTCGTCGATTGCGAACGCTCGGGCCGCCATGCAGCTTGCTGCGGCAGACAATCTGAGTGCGGCTGACGCAGCCCGGTATCTGGGCGACGTCATGGACCAGTTCGGCCTGTCGTCGAACAATGCCGGCCGGGCCGCCGACCTTCTCGCCGCCTCAGCGAACGCCGCGTCGGGCGGACTGCAGGACATCTACTACGCGATGTCCTACACGGGACCGGTCGCCGCCCAGTTGGGCATTTCGATCGAGGACACTGCGGCCGCAGTGGCGATGCTAGCCCGCTCCGGCATCCTCGGCTCCAAAGCCGGAACCACTCTGCGGGGAATGCTCACCAACCTTGCCCGTCCCACGAAGCGGATGGCGCAGGGCCTTGAGGAGCTCGGCGTCGAGGCGTGGGACGCGCAGGGAAATTTCAAGGGCCTGCGGACAGTGATCGAGGGCTTCGAGAAGGCCCAGCACCGCATGTCGCAGAAGGAGTTCCTGGGCTCCTTGGCGGATGTGGTCGGCAAGCCGGCGCTTGCTGGTGCTGCCGCGCTGGCGCATCAGGGAGTCGAGAGCTTCGACCAGATGCACACGGCCATCGCCCGTACCGGGGCGGCCGGTGAGATCGCCGCCTCGCACACCAGGGGTCTGGCTGGCGCGGTCACCCAGCTGAAGACCCAGGCGTCCAACACCGGCCAGGTTCTGTATACGTCGGCGGCCCCGGCGTTGGAGAAGTTCACGCGTCTTTTGGCAGCGAGGCTGGGGAAGGCCACGCCGTCGGTGGCAGGTGCCTTGGACTATCTGCACGACTTGTGGACGCTCGCCGGGCCTGGTCTATCGACTGCGGCAGCATCGGGTCTGGATGACCTCGCTGATGCCTTCGATGGCGTCGGCGGCTCGGTGAAGGACGTGACGTTCGATGCTGCTGCTGCCGCGTTGAACGTGCTGGTCAACGGTGGCCGTGCGCTGATGCAGGTGCTGCGCAATGTCGGTCAGGCCGTAGCACCTGTGGCGCAGGCTCTCGCGGGGATGGGCGAGGAGGCGGACGAGGGGGCGAGCAGCCTGGACCTCGTCGTCACCGTCTTGAACCTTGCCTCCGACGGTTTCGGAACCTTGTCGGGTGCTCTGGTGCCGGCCGGGCACGCCGTGGCCTGGTTGGTGAGGGGCTTTTCGTCGCTGCCGGGGCCGGTGCAGTCTGCGATCACCGCGATGCTGCTGGCGCGCCGGGTGACCCCGGCGATGCTCGACCTGGGGCGGACGGTTTCGGGTCCGGTTGTTCGCGCCTACCAGTCGCTTGGTCAGCAGATGCGCGAGCAGGAGCAGAGGGCTGCTGAGTCTGGGCGGTCCATCGGCCGTGTCGGGCAGGCCCTGGCTGTTCTTGAGTC
This sequence comes from Streptomyces sp. NPDC001339, assembly GCF_042895955.1. Taxonomy (NCBI): domain Bacteria; kingdom Bacillati; phylum Actinomycetota; class Actinomycetes; order Kitasatosporales; family Streptomycetaceae; genus Streptomyces; species Streptomyces sp. NPDC001339. The sequence goes on from NZ_JBIAWT010000009.1 coordinate 2,308, forward strand.
TCGTGTCCCTGTGGTGGGGCAGATGGCGTCGGCGTTCCGCAACGCCAATGGCCCCATCACGGGGACGGTCCGTGCGATCGGTGTGGGCTTGGGCGGTGCGGCCCGTGGCCTGATGGGGGCGCTGGGCGGCCCGTGGGGTGTCGCGCTGGCTGCCGCCGGCACTGGTTTGTCGATCCTTGCCGATCATCAGCAGAAGGCGGCGCAAGCTGCTCAGGAACACCAGTCAAGGATCAGCAGCCTCAGCCAGGCATTGCGGGAATCCGGGGGTGCCATCAACGAGAACGTACGGGCAGCGGCAGCACAGCAGATCATCGACGCCAAGGTCTTCGACGGCAAGGCCCGGCTTGTTGACGTGATGGCCAAGGCCGGTGTTAACGCCCGCCAGTTGACCGATGCCTACCTGGGGCAAGATGGCGGCCTTGGCACCCTGCAGAAGCGCCTGAACGATACGGCGAAGGCTCATGAGAAGTGGATCGCTACCGCGGGCGGTGGCGCTAAGGCGTATGACGACGAGGGTCTGGCCGCGGCGCGGGCTGCCGACGCGCTCGGCTCCGTCAAGGGCGAGATGTCGCAGGCGGTGAAGAACGCCAGGGATCTTGCCGACGCCACGGGCAAAAGTGGCCGGTCCGCTTCCGACACGGTCGGCCCGTTTGGGAAATTCTCCGATGCCATGCGGCGCCTTAGTGATACGACGGCCGACGCCGACAGCCGGGCCCGTGCCCTGCACGATGCGCTGAATGTTCTCGCTGGCGGGTCGGTGAATCTGGAGGCCGCGCAGGCCCGGCTGAACAGGTCGGTCCTGGACGTGAATGACACCATCAAAAACGGTGTGGATCAGGCCGACGGCTACGGCAAGTCGATGCTGAACATGGATGGGTCGCTGGCGACGGTCACACGCAACGGGCAGAAGCTGCGGGACCTCCTGGAGAGCCTGTCGACGAATTCGGCGGATGCGGCGCTCGCGGCCTACCAGTACGCCGAAGCCAACGGTAAGAGCGTGCCGGAGGCGCTCCAGGCTGCTCAGAGCGAGATGACGAAGGCCCGCGAGGCCGCGATCAAGGCGGGCGAAGCCTACGACCTGTCCTCCGAGGAGGCCGCGAAGCTCGCTGATAAGGCCGGGCTCGTGCCCAGCCAGGTGTCGATTCTTCTGCAGACCGCTGGCATGGACGAGACGATGTCCGAGCTGATCGCGGTGCAGCAGGAGCTCAAGGCGTTCCCGGACCGGCAGTCCGTCACCATTTCCACGCTCAGCAATGAAGCCAGGTCGGATCTGGAAGAGCTGGGCTTCAAGATCAAGGATCTCAAGGACCGGCAGGTCCAGGTCACTGCGCCGACAGGAATGGCGCGTGCGGATCTGGATGCGCTGATCGCGAAGATCGGGCAGACGCCGGGCAGCAAGCACGTCACGGTGACCGCTTCAACGCAGGCGACGGTCAACAGCCTGGAGGAGGTCAAGCAGAAGATCGCGAGTGTCCCGGGCGGTAAGACGGTCACCGTGAGTGCGCCGACCGGCGAGGCCCGCAGGCAGCTGGAGGACCTGGGCTTCAAGATCGCCGAAGTACCGGGCAGTAAGAACGTCGCCGTCACCGTTCCGACGAGCGGGGCGACGGAGGCGGCTGGCCGGATCCAAGGCGCGATCAACGGGATCACCGGCCGGTCGATCGGCGTCGGCGTGTTCCTCAAGGCCACCAGCTCGGACAGGGACGCCAACGGCATCCCGGACATGATCCAGGCCCCGCAGGCACGCGGCTCGGTCATCGACTACTACGCCGACGGCGGCGTGCGCGAGAACCACATCGCGCAGATAGCACCCGCCGGCGCCATGCGGGTGTGGGCGGAGCCGGAGACTCACGGAGAGGGCTACGTGCCGCTGGCAAGGTCGAAGCGTCCTCGCTCGCGTCGGATCACCGAGGAGATCGTGCGGCGGCTCGGTGGTGATCCGGCCGGGATCGACTGGTACGCCAATGGCGGCCTGTCGAACTGGTCGTATCAGCCCCTTGGCAGCTCCGGACTGTCCCTTTCCGGTGTCATCTCGAAGTCGCAGCGCAAGGACAAGGACGGCGAGGAGAACTTTGACCTGGGCCTGTTCGAGAAGAATCTGCGTGACTCGGTCCGTACCGCCCAAGGCTGGCGGAGCGACCTGGTGACCGTTGCCCGGCGGGCCGGTACGGATGTGGCCAAGGCCTTGGAGGACATGGGCGAGGACGGTGTCGAGCTGACCCGGAAGATGGCTCGCGGCTCCGAGGGGTACCTGCGCGACATGGCCACGCAGCTGAAGGCTCTCGCGGGCACTGCCCGCTCCACCCTTGGCGATTTCACCGGCCAGTTGAACAACGCGGCGAGAAGCAACAGAGCGTTCCAGGACAACCTGGCCACGCTCGTTTCCCGCGGTTACACCGCCCTGGCCGAGCGGCTTGCCGAGCAGGGTGACGAGAACGCCGAAGCCCTGGCCACCCAGGCGGTGCAGGACCGGAATATGGCCGAGCAGGCCAACTCGGCGGCGAAGAATGCCGCAAGCGCGCTCGATGGCGATCAGCTTGCCGACTTTGTGAAGGTGATCGGGGCGCTGGCGACGAACAAGGGCATTCACGCCGTCGCCGAGTCCACCGGCCTCGCCGAGGATCGGCTCATTGAGATCGCCAACCGGGCAAAGAGTCAGATAAGGAAAACAGGCAAGGCTGACCGGTTCCTCGCTGACCTGGTCAATGCGAACGCCGGGAAGGCGTACGCGGACGGCGGCCTGTGGGAGCCGGGTGTGTATTCCTCCGGGCGTGGGCTGATCAAGTTCGCCGAGCGGGAGACCGGTGGCGAGTCGTACATCCCTCATGCCGAGGCCAAGCGGAGACGTGCGACCGCTGTGCTGGCCGAGACCGCGGACCGGTTCGGATACGGGCTTGCCCCGCGACGGCTCGTCGACGCGGCGCAGGGAAATACGCGGGTCGTGGTGGTGCACCAGGCGCCGGCCATTGGGCAGCAGACCATCCACGTCACGCGCTCCGGCGCGAGTGCCGGTGACATCGCCTCCGCCGTCGCGTACCAGATGCGCCGTGCCCGTCGTGGAGGTGTCCTGCGGTGAGCGGCGAGCTGGAGGACTTTCAGTTGGAGTTCGCTGGAATCCGGTTCGGGCACGGCACGAACATTCCGATTGCCCGGATTGAGGGCCTGGGCCGTCCTGGGGTGCGGGGTGAGGTGGTGGAGCAGCCCGGCGCGGATGCCGCGTGGCTGGGGCCGGACTGGTATGAGGCCCGCACGCTGCGCATCGACTGCAGCGTGAAGACCCCGGGTGATGCGGCGGCCGCGGCCCGCCTCGTGTCGCAGGTGCAGGAAGCGGCGGACGATCCGCGGGTGCGGACGGTGGGCGGTGCGGTGATGCCGCTGCGGATCAAGTGGCCCGGGGCCCCGGTGCGGGTCTTGTTCGGGCGGCTGAGGAAGGCTGAACCGTCATGGGAGGAGGCGGCGTTCGGGTGGGTGCCGTTGGATGTCGAGTTCACCGCGCCGAATCCGCGCTACTACGCGGACGTTGAGCAGACGGCACAGCTCAAGCTGGGCTGGCTGTCGGGTGGCGGATTCACTGCCCCTGTGCAGGCTCCGATCCGCGTCACCAGTGGCAACCCGTCCGGGCAGGCGCGTCCTGGCTGGGTTACCAACAACGGGCGGACAGAGACGCACCCTGTCTTGACGGTTTATGGACCGTGCGCGAACCCGGAGATCACGCACGTGGGCAGCGGTCGTTGTGTGCGTCTGCCGGTCACGCTTTCCGCCGGCCAGTGGGTGCGTGTCGATACTCGGCCCGGCCAGGTCCAGGTCGTCCGCGACAACGACGGCAGCGTCCCGACGGCCTCCCGACTCGACGACTTCGTCCTGCCGCCCGGACGCAGCGAGATCCGCTGGACTGCCACAGACCCCACCGCCACCGCGCGCCTTACTGTCGCCTGGCGCGACGCCTACATATCCCTCTCACAGCAAGGACTCACGTCATGACGCTCGCGCAAGCCCCTCTGCTCGTCGACGGCGCTACACATTCGGCGCAGACTTTCCGGCAGATGATCAAAGATCTCTCCCGCGGCCAGGAGGGTGTCACTGAAGCGCCTGCTTTGAAGGTGGCGCCGCTGCCGGTGCCTGGGGCTGGGGTACAGGTGGGCGACGGCTCGGCCGTCGTCCGGGGCAAGGCCAACATGTGGCAGGGCTCCTACACCGCCTACAACATCGGCGCCACGACGGTGCCCGTCGCGCCCACGGGTGCCACGCCCCGCTCCGATCTCGTTGTTCTGCGAGTCACAGATCCGGAGTACGAAGGGGCTCTGGACCCGGCAGCCGATGCCATCAACACGTTCGAGGTCATCCCCAACGTCGCCAAGACCGCGACCGCGGTGCCTCCCGGCGTCACCGGCATCCCCCTGGCCCGCCTGGACCTGCCGGCCAATACGGGTACGGTGACGGCCGCGATGATTCAGGACCTGCGGAAAGTCGCCAATCCGCGGAGGGAACGCACCCTCTACTCCGCCTATCCGTCCCAGCGCAGCAAGGCATGGCAGGACGACGGCCAGTACCATACGTGGCCGACCGAGGCGCGCTGGATGATCCCCGTTCCGGAATGGGCCACGAAAGCGATCATCGTGGTGACCCTGGCGGGGCTGCGGCTCGACTTCGCCGATGTCTACGGCGTCATGCATCTGATTCTGGGCGATGTCGTGGGCCAGGGCACCGTCATTGATGATGACCAGGGCAAAGCGATCCGGCGCACCACTGCCGTGGTTGCCGACACTCTCACGGTCCCTGCCGAGTACCGCGGCACCAACCGGTCGCTGTTCCTGCGGACCCGGATGGATACAGAAGACAAGGGTGACCTGTCTGTCGACGAGGGCACGTCCATCGTCGCCGACGTCGAGTTCACCGAGGGACCGGTGTGACCTACCGCTACCTCACTCAGGATGCGCTGACCGGTGAGTGGCTCTCCCCGCACCTGCCGCTGACCGACGTGGAGTTCGGGCCGGAGCTGAATGGTCCTGGGCATCTGCGAGGGACTCTCGCCCCTCGGCTGGCCTGGCTTCATCCCGAACTGGCGGATCCGGGCAACACCTTGATCTACGTCGAGCGGGACGGGATGCTGCGCTGGGGTGGCCTGATCTGGCAGGCCGAACCGGAAGGCGGCGAGCTGAAGGTCGAGGCCGCGGGCTGGTCGTCGTATCTCCAACGGCGGCACGACCTGGATGGAGAACTGGGTGGGCGCGGCCCCTACGTCAACACCGATCCGTGCAAGATCGCCCGGGACATCGTGGCCTACGCCCAGTCCGTTGTGGACGGTGACCTGGGCCTGACCGTGGACGCCACCACCTCAACGGCGACCGTGGGCACGCCTACCGAACCGTGGCACTCACGCTGGTGGGAGACCCCTGTCCTGGGAGATCACTTCGACGGCCTCGTAAAGGCCCCCGACTCCCCCGACTACACCTGCTCCACCTGGTGGGGCGAGCACCGGCGGCCCGTCCGCCGTATTCAGCTCGGATATCCCCGCCTGGGAGCCCGCCGCACCGACGTGGCGTTCACCAGCGGCATCAACATCATCGGCTCCACCCCCATCACCTACAGCGCCGACGACTACGCCCAAGTCGTCATCGCCACCGGCAGCGGCGAAGGCCGCGCCCAGCAACGCGCAGTCGAAGCAGCCCGGAACCACCGACTCCGCCTGGAGCACGTCCTGGAGCTACCAGAGGTCCGCGGCAAGGACGTCCTCGCGCAGCGGGCGAAAGCAGAGCGCCTACGACGCCAAGTCCTCGGCCAGGTCGATCAGATCACCGTCCGCGACCACCCTTCGGCGCCGATCGGCTCCTGGCAGGTCGGCGACGATGTGCGGGTCACCGTCCGAGACCAGTGGACGAACTGGTCCGGCTGGTGCCGCATCACCGGCTGGACCGTGCGGCCTGACACCGAGGCCGGCGAGACCGCCACCCTCACCCTCGCCCGCGCGGACGCATACCACTACGGCACAGCCGCATAACCGAAGGAAACTCGTCATGACTGCCGACATCGGTACCCGACTCGCCATGTTGGAGAAGCGAGTCCAGGCCCTCACACGGGCGCCGAAGCTCGCCAATGCCTCGATCGAAGACGGCGCCCTGGAGGTGTACGACGCGCAAGGGTCGCTCCGCGCCCTCGTCGGCCAGCAGCCGGATGGCACCAGCGGCGTCACCGTCGTCAACGGCCCTGCGCCTCCCACACCTGCCGCCCCGATGGTCGAGGCAGTCCTTGGTGCCCTGGCTGTGTCGTGGGACGGGAGTTTCACCGACGCTGCGGTGGCTCCGCTGGACTTCGCCCGTGTGGAGGTCCATGTCGGTCCGTCGCCTGATTTCGAGCCGACGCAAGGGACGCTGCGCGACACGATCGAGACGCCGCAGGGCGGGTCGTGCACAGTGCCGCTGCCCTACACCGACTGGTGGGTGCGACTGCGCGGGCGGAGCCTGTCCGGCGCCGCAGGCCCCGCCAGCACTGCCGTGGCCGGAACGCCTCGTCGGGCGGCTGCCGCGGATCTCCAAGCGGGGGCGGTCACCGCGGACACCCTTGCCGCGGACGCCATCTCGGGTAAGCACATCACCGGTGGCACCATCAATGGCGCGATCGTCACCGGCTCCACCGTGCGGACCGCAGCATCCGGCAACCGCGTGGTCGTCACACCTGAACCGCCCGCTCCGCTGGAAGCGATCCCGTCGATCCTCCTGTACTCGGATTCCGACATGGAAAAGGCGCCGGGCACGCTGAAGGCCAGCGTGAATACCGATGCCACCGCTCTCCCCTATGCCGCTCTGACCGCGCCAGCTGTACAGATCGACCGATGGCATCTCCCAGACGCTTCTAGCCTTTCCCTCCTGTCCCCTCAACTCGGCGTGCGCGGCGGCTCGTTCAACCTCACGGCTACATCCGGGCTTAATAGGGACCACGGACAGTCTCAGCTACGCGGAGTCAGCGCCAACGGGCCGACCGGCACCAGTAGCTGCGAGATTTACGTCGAAGACGGCAGGGACGCCCCCGGAGGTTCGGGGAACCTCGGCGCCCGCTCCTTCCTGACCATGGAAGGAGCGAAGGTGACTGTCCGAACCGCCTCAAACGCTGAAGACACCCAGACTGCCTTCACCACGGCCGGCATCTCCGTCGACGGCTGGATCACCCACACAGGAACTGACTGGACCCGCATCACTGCGCTTGCGGCCGACGTGAGCTCCGACGCTACGAGCCCCGCAATGGTCCGGGTCACCGCTCACCGCACCATCGAGCTGTCCGGCTACGTCACCCTCAAAGACCCCCAGATCCGGCCCGGACGCCAACTCGCCGTCCTGCCCGAGGGGTACCGCCCCGCCGTACGGAGACACGTACTCGTCCCGTCCACAGCGAACGGCACGATCCTGCGGATCGACATTGGCGTCGACGGCACACTTCAGCTGTTTCCGATGACCGGCAACCGGAGTACCTGGGTGGGGTTCGATGGAGTGAGCTGCCGAGCCGACTGACCAAGCACGAAATCCGTTGCGGCGCTGGTTTTCCGCAACTTGCCTCATTGTGTGACGCGCTGGACGTAACATCGATCTGTGCCACGGCACGCAGCCCCTTCGGCAGCTCGCGCACCCGGACAACGGGTTCGGGTGCTCCAAAAGGAGGTGGCCAATGCGTCGACGGCACGTCGGGGATCTGCTCCAGTGGCTGAGGCAACTGGTCCAGAGGCTCGGACGACGCGAATTAGCCCTGATCGTCGTGGGATCGTTTGTCTCTGCGGTGGTCGCGAAGCTGGTGGACATCGTTCTGTAGCCGACGACCGTGGTGCCGTTAACACCACGGTCGCCGGCCGCTAAAGGGCCGCACCCCAGGGGCCCTGCTCTGCTCGACGGAGCAGGGCCTCCCCCTTCGGGTGCCGGGCCAGCTTGATGGTTAGAACCGCCGCCAACAACTACTCATTGCCTCACACTCCAACCTACGAGTGCCCCTAAGGATAGAAGATTAGGCCAATCCCTGAACCTAAAACGCTAAAGAAAGATACTGCTAAACCTATCCGTTAAGAACCACCAACTAAGGCTTTCGTATCGTTACCTGCAAGTTCCCACGACACAAGGTGCGAGACTCACAAGAGACACGGTCGGAGCGTCCGCACCCGTACGATCAAGGTAGGCGTGGGGCCACCAGGAGGATCGGTGTCCGTGCCGCCGAGCGCCGAGCCCACACTGTGGGAACTGCACCGTGCCGTGTCGCAGCTGCGTGAGGACCTGCGCGGCGATCTCGCCCAGCTTGCCGCCCGCCTGGACCGGGTGGTCACCCAAGATGTCTACCGGGCCGATCAACGAGCGGTCGATCAGCGCATCAGTCAGGTCGAGGCCGGCCTGGCTGGGCTGCGTGGCGAGCATGATCAGGCGACGGAGCGTGCCGAGCAACAGCGCCGTGAGGACCAGGCGCAGACCGCGGCGACGCGCCGGTTGGTCTTCAGTTCGTTCGTTTCGCCGGTGCTGTTGATGGCGCTGCAGTTGTGGCTCGCAGCGCGCGGCACGAGCCCATAGCTGGGGCGATGGGGGGCGGTTGAGTTTTGAGTTTGGGCGCGGGGAGAACAGTGAGCGTCGAACGTGGCGACACCTATCAGTGCTGACCGTCTCGTTGCTGCGCTGCGCGCCGAGGGCGTGCGTGTGGCGGAGCGGTCAGGGTGGAGAACCCACAACAGGAATCACAAGGGGCCGTGGGGCCCGGTCAACGGGATCATGATCCATCACACGGTGACCTCCGGCACCAGCAACACCGTCAGCATCTGCGAGCGCGGATACGACGGGCTGCCGGGACCGCTGTGCCATGGCGTGATCGCCAAGGACGGCACCGTGCACCTGGTCGGGCACGGCCGTGCCAACCATGCCGGCCGCGGCGACGGGGACGTGCTGCGGGCCGTCATCGCGGAGCGGGCGCTGCCGAAGGCAGACGAAGCCGATACGGACGGCAATACGCACTTTTACGGTTTCGAGTGCGAGAACCTCGGCGACGGCGAGGATCCGTGGCCGTCTGCCCAGCTGGACGCTATCGAGCGCGCGGCTACGGCGCTGTGCCGCGTGCACGGCTGGAGTGCGGCCAGTGTGATCGGGCATCTGGAGTGGCAGCCGGGGAAGATCGATCCCAAGGGCTTCAGTATGGGCTGGCTGCGCGAGCGGGTCGCCGCGCGGCTGAAGGCGCAGCCTTCCGGCGGGGGCTCCAGCGACGGCGGCAGCTCGGCCTACGTCGTCACGAGCGGTGACACGCTCTCCGGCATCGGCAAGAAGCTCGGCATCCGCTGGGAGCGGATCGCTCAGGCCAACAAGATCACTGCCCCGTATGTCATCAAGCCGGGGCAGAAGCTCGTGGTCCCGGCGGAGACGAGTGGGGACTCGTATGTCCCGCCTCCGTTTCCGGACGGTCTTGCTCCGGGTCGCTCGTCACCGTCTGCGAAGGGTCTTCAGCAGGCGCTGAAGGACACCGGATGGCTCGACCCTTCGGTGCCGCTCTCCGACAACTACGGACCCCAGACCCAGAAAGCTGTGGCCGGCTTCAACCGCAAGCACAACTTGTTCACCACGGGCAGCCCCAACGATCCGGCGATCGGCCGTCGTGGCTGGGGCCTTCTGCACCGACTCGCCTACGGAAGCTGACACCTTGATCGACTTCATCCACACCCACAGCACTCGCCTGTACGCCATAGCCGCTGCGGCGCTGTCTCTCGTCACCTACTACGTTGAGGACCTGCCGAGCGGACTGATCCTCGCCTTGGTCGCCGCGATTCTCGGCACCGGCGAAGCCGTACAGCGCGTCGAAGACCGCAAGACCGCCAAGGCCCTCCACCAGGAGCCGCCCCTGTCTTCGCAGCTCTGAACCAGGTGCGGCTGGCCGTCGGGGACTGGCGCGGAGGCAGATGCTCCTTGCCCAGTCCCCGACCCTGGTCGGCTCAGGCCCTGCAGCGGACTTCTGCCCCTACTTGATCAGACAGTTTGTGAGCGACCTCGGGAGCGGCTGGAGCTGGCCAGACGAGAATGAGGGGCTCCTCGCCTGGTCCTTCGTTATCGTCGATCATGAGTTCCTCCGGGCCCCGGTCGCGGCCGCGGGCGTGCATACGGCCCCGGGAAGGACCGGGTGGCGCTTCGGTGAGGTCGGGCAGTTCCTCGTCCGCGGGCAGTCGCTCGTGACTCCGGGCCGGTCGCCTGGCGGGTCAGGCGTACCTAGACGACCTCATCCCAGAGCTGTGTGCCGACCGCGTCCGGTGCATGACTTCGGACGCCGACGGTCACGTGACGTCACAGCTGTCAGCGTTCGGGGACGACGCGTTGGCGTCAGGCAACAACGCTCCCGTCTGAAGCAGGCGTTGCGGCAAGTAGGGGGATGTGACCCGGATGTTCCAGCCCTTGCGGCGGGCGTGGCAGGTCAGGGCAAGGATGTCGAGGTTGATGGCAGCGTCGCAGTCGTCCGCGCGGTCAGCGACCCGGTAGTGGTCGCGGTGGGCTTCGAGGGCGTCGGCCAAGGCTAGGTTGAAGCTCTCCTCGTCGCCGTCGACAAGCTGTGAAAAGAGGACTGCGGGCGGTGGGAAGAAGCCCCAGTCTTTGGCCTTCTCGGCTTCCCGCAGGGCCTGCTCGGTCGCCGGCTCGGGGTCGGCGGCCCTGAGGTAGTCGTGGAGGGCCACACGGTAGGAGGCGAACGCGGAGCTGTCCTTGAGGCTGTAGGTAGGGCCGGTGAGGACCAGCGGGGCGAGGTCCTCGCGTGCGCCGGTGATCAGGGCGAAGTTGGTGGCGATCTCCCAGTGGCCAGGGCTTGTGTCCTCGTCCCGGGTCGCTGGGTAGCGGAGCGTGCGGCCGTCGATCGTCACCTCGGCCTCGGTGCCCGGCTCGGCCAAGGCGATACGGAACAGGGCCGCCCCCAGCTGGGAGGCCAGGCGCAGGGTGGCGAGTTGGGCGTCGGTGACATCGTCGGAGTGGGAGGCGCGGGTCTTGAAGAGAATCTCCTGATCCTGCAGGGCGCTCGCGACCGGCCATACGGCAAGGAGCTTTCCGTCCACGGGGGTGATGGCTTCCCGGGTGTGCTGCTCGAACAGAGCTTCGCTCTCCGGGTGCAGGGGCAAAGGGCGGTCCGGCCGCTCGATGAGAACGGGGCCGGCGGCCAGTGCGGCGACTGCGTCCGGGCGCCGGTTGCGGCCCAGGCCCTCGACCCGTGGGCCGGGGGTTTCGAATCCGGTGACCAGGGCGTGCGGGAGGTAGTCGGTGTCGAGGGCTGGCTCCCAGCCCAGGTTGCGGTATGCGAGCGCGGTCAGGGCGAGCGGGAGGAGCGGGAGGAGGCTGCGTGGCTGGGCGCCCGGGCCGGACAGGGCGCTGTGCGGGAGCAGAAGGGCGGTCAGGCCGGAGTGGAAGGCTTCCTGGTCTTCGGCGGCCAAGGCGCGCAGAGTCGTAAGCCCCACGGCGTGCGGGTGGTCGAGGAGGCGTCTGCCGTCCTCCTGTTCCCGGTTCCCGATCCGGGCCAGCGCGGCGTCGAGGGCGGCGAGCTTCTCCTGGGCGCTCGGCGGGTAGTCCGCGTCGTCGCCCGTGTCGCCGATGACGTGGGCCATGAAGCCGTTGACGAGTTCGACGGCGGGATCGCCTGCGTTCTCGCGGAACTTCTGGCGGGCGAAATGGAACGCTTCGCCGTGCCACTTGGCCTTGTCCGAGAGGATCACAAGACAGAACGCGTCGATCCACTCCTGAGGGGTGACTCGCTCCTCAGGATGGTCTTTCTCGCCCGGCTCGTAGCTCATCCCGAAGTTCACGTAGTTGAGGAAGATGTGGAAGGAGCAGTGCGGATGGTATGCCGCGTAGGCGACGGCGCCGGCCGCAGCCTCAGTGGCGTCCTTGAGGACGGCTTCGGCCTCCGGGCTGTTGAGGTCGGGCGTGTGCACGGAGAGCGCGCCGAGGTAGTCGAGGAACTCCTCGGCCAAGCACTGCCATTCGTACGTGGTCATCCGGCCACCCCGCGACATGGACCGGACCTGACCCCCGATTCGGTTCGCGAAGTCCGTATGCGCTGCCGAAACCGCTGCCTCGCCGACTCGGTGACGCTCTATTCGCACTGCCAACTCCTTGTCCTTTGACCCGTTTTTCAGCCGAATGGGGCTGTTGTGAACCTATGCATTCGATATGGGGATCGGACTCGCGCTGGCCTACATAGCCATTGGTGTCGTTCTGCTCGTCGACTGCGGCGGATTCGTCCGGCGCTGGTATGCGCGAGTACCGCGCAAGGCAGCTGAGCAGCACCGCTACCGTCGCAGCCCTGGTCATCTGGCTCCGCACAAGATCGGTGGCGCGAACGGCTACTCGCACGGCGTTTGCTCAGAGCGAGGGCAAGCCGTGCTCGTAGCACTCGACCTCGTAGTACTGGAGCATGTGCGACACCCGCTCCCTGACTGACCCTCGCAAGTAAGGGATGGCGTTCTCCAGGTACGGCCTTGCCTCAAGGAGGCACTCCAATATCTGGAAATAGACGGTGCTGCGCCGATGCTCCCCGGCGCCGTCGTAGATGTCCTCCACGAAACCGAAACATCGCCGCAGCAGATTGCTGTCCGGTTCCGCCTGCTCCAAGGCTGGCAGGAGAACCGGCCTCGTCAGGAGGTCGATCAGGTTCGCGTACAGGTCCAGCCCCGTGTCGACTGTCGGCAGTGCCTCATCCTGCTGGAGCTCGTACTTCTCCTCGACAAGATGTCTGGTCTCAGGAATGCGCTCGACCAGGAGAGTAAGGACATCGTCGTCAGTGATCACAGTTCGCCTATCCCCGTCATGCGACGCCCCCCTCGATGGCGTCCTGGGCGGCCGCGACGACCGGTTCCAAAACCTCCGTCGCCTTGTCCGTGGAAGTCATGCCGAGGAACGCTCGTGGCCATCTGAGCCCCGGCTCAGAGATCGCCTCGCCAGGCGCGGTTGAGTGGCTCGCTGGGAGAGGAGACGGACTTGACCACTATGCAGGTGCCTCACGTGGGGAACTCGCCGAACCAACCGCGCTGCAGGAGATGCTTGGGCAGGTACTCCGACTCGACCTCGATTGGGATCCCCCCGTCGTAGGCCAGGCAGGCAATGGCAAGAGGGCCCAGAGCGATGCGACCGTCGGGGTCCTTTGCCCGGTCCTCGTTGGCAGTCCAGTACGCCTTGTGGAGCTCCAGCGCCTCCAGCAATGCCTGGTTGAAGCCCTGCTCGTCTTTGGTGACGAAGCGGTGGAAGAGGTTGATTGGCGGGTAGAGCACGGCCTGCAGCAGATCCCGGGGAGTGACCGAAACCGCGTCCGGGTGCGATGTCTCAAGCGCGGCGATGAGCTTGTCCACCAGCCCCGGCCGCTGCAACCAGTACGTCTGCAGGACGTCCACCCAGTGATAGATGTATTCGTCGTAGGCGCCCTCGGGCGAACGGAGGCGGTCGAGCGGGATCTCGCACAGCTCCGTCATTCGTTTCTGGTCCCGGCAGACGACCGCGAGCCAGAATGACGTCAGCCAGTTACCCGCGTCAGCGAACGAACTCGGGCCGAGTGCAGGGATATTGCGCAGCTCCCGGTTGATACGGCACTGGATGGTGCCCTCGCTCACGCCTGCCGCGGCGAACATCGCCGAGCCCAGCTGCATGGCGTTGACGACCGCCTCCCACGTCTCCAGCTCGGCTGCTCGTGGATCGACGGTGCAGCGGGCCTGCAGGTGCAGAAGAGCGGTATTGAACGTGGAGTTGATCATCTCCGAGGACTCGTCGAGTTCATCGATGTCCTCGATCAGGTCCTGGCCCAGTTCCTCTGCCCACTCCGCGGCGTTGGGCCCTGGCGTGCCATGCCGGTCAACTGTGACGGTCACGGAAGGCTCCTTTTGGTGATGTCGAATCGCCGGTACTGGTAGCCAGTATATATCCCGGAATTCTTCTCCCCCTTGACGACGACGTATTCTAGCTTGCCTGACTTGAGCGCCTTTTCGAGATTTCGCGCGAGACGCCTTTCTGCGATATTGTGTTCGCCGCGCTTTTTCATTTCTCGAATAATGTCGAAGAAATATTCCTGGGATCCCTGGGACACACGCTTTCCGTTGGGCAGATTTCGAGCACCCAGCTTCGTGTCCACACTGCTCTTGGCCTCGACGACGACGTACCCGCCGTCCTTACGCTTCCAGACCTGGTCGAACTGGTCATTGCCGTTCGCAGGGCCGTCGAGTGGTTGGCGAACAGCGCCCTCGTGATGCTCGGCGATGTAGTGGTGCTCGGCCACGGTTTCACCGAAGGCTTCAGTCTCCTTGCCCATCGCGGTGTGGGCTTCCTTGTAGAGCCCCTTGTTCTCTCCCCAGAGCCCGCCGGTCTCGAAGGTTCCGTGCGTTTTGTGAGCCTGGGCGGCATCCTTCTTCAAGGACTCCGCGATTTTGTCCCACTCGATAGCGAAGTGACGGTTCCGTGCGGATTCTTCCAGCTTCTGGCGCCTACCGCTGTCCGTGACTGTGTCCGCGCCCTCCTTCAGGTAATGGGGGTCGAGGAAGTGGGGCTTGGGAGGCTCGGGAGTGTCCTTGACGCGGACCAACGGACCATCATCCGACAGCCGGGTCAGCTGAGGCGGAGTGAACCCGCTCTCGTCCGTGAGTTCCAGGTTCTTACGGTCGCCGAGGTGTTCGCCACCCTTGTAGTAGTCCTTGAAGTACCCGGGTTCATGGTTGGCACGGTAGACCTGGATCTCCTCGATCTGCTCCCGGGTGAGGGAACCACGCGGACCGTACGGGTTGTCGCCCTCGCGCATGAAGCTGGGACGCGCCGCAGGATCGCGCTGTGGCGACGGACTGTCGCCCGCCGGGGCGTGCGTGTCGTTACCGGCCCCCGGAGAATCGGCGTGGGCGGAGCTGCTGCCGGCCACATCGTGTCCGGTACCGGTGCCTACGGGGCCGTCGCCCTGATGCGGGATGGGCGGACCGTCGCCGGAGCCGTGGCCGCCGCTGCGCGTGCCACCCGTTTCGGCGGTGTGACCCGCGCCGCTCGTGGAGTTGTCCAGCCCTCCAGCGCCCGACGCGTGGGGCGCGGTCCCACCGCCCGGGGTGTGGCTGTTGGTGGGCATGTGGTCGCCTGCGCTGCCACCCGGGGTGCCGTGGTCACCAACGCGGCCCGTGGGGGTGTTGTCGCCTGGCCCGGTGCTTCCGTGGCCTGCGTTGTCACTGGTGCGGACCGGATCGGAGATGTCCGAGCCGACGCGTGTGATGTCGTCGCCGCGTCCGCCGACGCTGGCTAGGGCAGGCTGTTTCTGGGGGGCCGGTGTCTCGATGCGTGGGTTGTCCGCTCCCGTGGCAGTTGGGGCGGGCTTCTCCTTGGTGGCGTCTTCGGCACGCTGGAAGAGGCTGCCGTCCTTGTTGTAGAGGTCGCCTCCAGCATGCATGTACTTTCCGGTGAAGGGGTCCTTCAACGTGTTCGGCGGGAAGGTGACCGTGCCATCGGGCAGTTTGACATTGCCGTTGGGGAGCCTGGTCGCCCCTTCGGGAATAGGGGTGTCCTTGGGCAGCTGAACGGTGCCGTCCGGCAGCTCGACGGAGCCCTCCGGCGGGCTATATGCACCATCGGAGATCTTCGGGACCTCCGCGTGGCCGGTGTTCTTGAGGTGGGCCACCAGGTCGCCGATCTTCGACAGGCCCGCGCCTGCGCCCTTGAAGACATACGTCATCGGGTCGATGGCATGGCCGACCTTGCCGGCGACGGACACGACCTTGGCCACGGTGCCGGCCTTGCCCGCGCCCGAGATGGCGGCGCCGCCGCCACGAGTGACGATGGCGGTCAGGACATTGAAGGTGACGGCGCCGGCGGCCCGGGAGGGGTTCGATCCCCACTGGTCCCAGGCCACGAGCGCCTTGCCGGTCTCCTTCATGGCCGTACGCGATTCCCGCAGCCAGGAGGGAAGTTTGTCCTCCGGCGCCGCCCAGAACGCAGCACCCAGCCCCAAGGGGAGGGTGGTGATCGCAACCCCGGTGGCGAGCTGGGCCAGACCCTTCCATGCCTGGCCGGCGGCGTCCGCGCCGTCGAAGCCGATGAGGGTGCCCAGCCCCTTGATGGTGCCCCAGACACCGTCGACGATGACGCCCTTGCCGAAGTCGTAGGCGTGCTCCCACACCTGCCACCAGGGAACGGACTCCTCGACCGCGTCGCCCCAGGGCAGGCTCTTGGACTGCTTGAGGGCTTCGGCGTCATAGCCGTACATGCCCTGCTTGTTGGAGCCGTCGTTGACTGTGAGGGCCTTGCCGCCCACGAGGGCGACGATCGTGGCGTGGCAGTCGCGTTCAGCTGCCTGGAACGCGGTCCACACCTCGGCGATCTTGTTGCGGCGACTCAGGTTCTCGTCGGTCAGGTCGCCGTCCTCGCGCCATTTGTCATCGCCGTCGACCTTGTCGCGGAAAGCGGCGGCATCGGCCTTGAGCTGCTCAAGCTGCTTGACCAGCGGCCTGACCTCACGGGCGTAGGTACCCAGAGCCCCGGCGATGGTGTGCGCGTCCCGGCTCAGGTCATGCGCGGTGTCCGCCACCGGTTGGGTGACGCCGAACAGCTGCTCCGCCTCGGGCGCCTTGTAGAAGGCGGACAGCCCGCCGAAGGACTTGTGGACGTCCGACCCGGCGGTCTCCACCTTGGAGCCGCCGCTGGAGATGGCCTTGATCTTGGTTTCGAGAACGTCCAGATTGCCGGTGAAGACCGGCACCTCGGCCGGGTCGACCGGCGCGTTATTCATCTCTTCCCCCCGAAGTCCTTCAGCGCATCCACCTGCACGGCCGAGGCAGCGTTCTGGGCGTTCTTCGCCGCTTCCAGATCGCCCTGGACGTATTCATTGGTGGCTTTGGCCGCGCCCAGGACGGCGGCCTGGCAGCGATCGGCCATCGCCTTGAGGTTCTTCTTGCGCTGCGTCGCGTACTCGGCCAGCGCCGCGGCGACCGGGCCCGTCGACTGCTGCTTCGCCCACAACGGAGCCTGCTGCGGCACTACCGCCGGCCCCTGCGGACGCATCATCACGGCCTGCGAGCCCGGCACCGCCGTCCCCGCCGCCGAAGCCGCCTCCTGCATATCCGCAAGCAGCGCGGTCAGGGCTTTCCCCAGGTCCTCGGAGTGTGTGCCGACGACCTTCAACTGGCCCTGCACACCCTGCGGCTGAATGTCCCACGACGCCATGAACGCCCCCTGCATACCTCTCTGTCACACCGGCGCTACGACCTGTGCGGGCGCCGTCACCCCCGACAGCCCCATGGCGCACTGCGACCGGATTACTTCTCCTGCCGATGCGCCAGGGCTCGTTCAGCCGATGTTGTCGACCGCGGACTTCGCGCGCGCCAGCGTCTGGTGCGCGGTCGCGTCGTTCTTCTCCAGCGTCGTCTTCAGCAACTGGATGATGCTCCGGACCTCCTGCGACGCACGGTTCCACCGCATTTCCTTGCCGTGGTACTCCTCCGCGACACCATCCGCCGCGAAGTCCGCCATCGCCGCCTTCACCTGCGCATCACGCGCCGCGATCACCTGCTCCAGACGGCCGATCACCGCCTGTACATTGCCCTGCGCCTCCGCCGAGGCGCCCGTGTCGTACGAACGCCGGTCCATGCCAGCAGCCATCACAAACCACTCCCCGCTGAGATCTGAGTACTTCTGTCGCTTCTCGGGCGGTCAGCGGCCCGAGAAACGGGCCGCGTCGAAGTTCGCCGCCGACATCTGCGACCGCGCGTTGTCCGCCTGCTCCTGGACGCCCGAGCCGAAGGCCGACTCCATGCCCGACTGACCGCCCACAATCGCCGCCAGCGCACTGTTCAACGCCGCCGTGATCTCATCCGCACGCGACTTGAACGAATCGAACGCCGCCTTGCCCGCACCGTTGAACTTGCCCTCCAGCGGCTGGGCCGCCTGCACGAGCTGGCGGATCAGCGTCCCCAGCTCCGTACTCGACCCCTGCGACTGCGACCTCAGCGTCGAGAGCGTCTGCGCCCCCATGTCGAACTTCATCGGGCTCCCCCCGTCAGACTTGACAATCGTATGTACGGCCATGCCTATCAACCGGGGCATGGCCGGTGCAATTCACAAACCCGATCCTATGACCAGGGTGTGACAATGGCTCAAAGCTGCTGGCTAAGGCTTGTCCCGCGGTGATCGATTAGGCGGGTCGGATGGCCTCTGTGGCTGGGCGTCCGCGGTCTACCCGGCGAGGGCGAGGTTGTGGAGGTGGGCAATACCGAGCATCGCGTGGTGAACGCCGTCGCCCCTGAGCGGCAGTCGCGCAGAATCTTCCACCCCTTCATCCGGGCGAAGGTGTGCTAGACGCGGGCGCGGACCTTGCGGTGCAAGCGGTTGTGCTCCGCCTTCCAGTCCGGGAGTTCGCTAAGGCCGGGCTCGCGACGGTGCGGGATGAGCAGCCCGGTGCCGCGGTAGCCACCGTCGGCGATCACTGTCGTGTGGCCGACGGCGGCTTTCACCCCGGAAAGCTCCCACGCCTTGCAGTCGTTGCGGTTGCCGGGGAGGGGCCGGCCGACCGTGACCACGAGACGGGTGTCGGCGTCGATGACGACCTGATGGTTGGTGGAGTAGCGGTAGTTCTTCGACTGCTCGGCCACCGCGTGATCACGGGTGGGGACCAGGGTCCCGTCCACAATGAGGACGGCATCCTTGCGGAACCGGCGCCGTGACCGGAGCGCGAGAAGGGGGCCGAGGTGGTCAATGATGCGATCGGCCGCGGATTTCGAGACACCAAACAGCGGAGCGAGTTGGCGCAGCGTCAGGTTGGTGCGCCAGTACGTCGCGACCAGCAGGACACGGTCCTCCAGCGGAAGACCCCATGGCCGGCAGCGCCGGACAGCGCCCGCGCCCTTGCGGCGCAGACCAGTCACGAGCTTGCGGAAACAGCGCGGGTTCAATCCGGTAAACGGCGCTATCCAGGACGGTTCCGACGCCGTGATCACACCAGAGACACACCGTGATCATCCCACTACGGGCAACCGGGAGGGAACGGCCGTCAGGGCTCCGGGATGAAGGCGGGATCGATGCCCATCGCAGCGACTCCCTCTCGCACGGAGCGGTCGAACTGCTTGATCGTCGCCACCAAGACATCCCAGGGGACGGGGGAAGTCCAGAAGTCCGGCGTGAAGATGGAGCCGACCTGCCAGCCGCCATCGGAGTTCACGATGCGAATCAGCCCCTCCTCCGCCTGCATCGAGTCGAGCTCGAAGTCCTCATGGCCGGCAGCCGGACTCTCAAGCCAGAGCGCCAGGTGGTACGCCAGCTCTGCCACGGGGAACGCCTCCTCGGACCACACCACCTGCCCCTGCTCCCAGATGGAGAGCTCTGCCTCGATGTCGAGGAGAAGCACCGCCAGGGGAGCCTCCTGTGGGGTGAGTCCGCGTTTCGGCAGATCCGACAGTCCAAAGTTCCGGCAGACGAACCGCACCGCCCGGCCTCCATGAGATCTGAGGCCCTCAACACATCCAGGCCGCCCAAATGCGGAGAACCCTACCAAGTCATGCCCGATGCCTCACCTAGCCCCCAATAGCGGGACAAGCCTTAGCTTGAGCACATTGCTCCGCCCCGGTAGCTACCTCTTGCCTGTTCACCGCTCCGCTGTTTCGACGGCCGGTAGGTAGGGACGCACGTACAGGCCATGCCTCCTGTCCGGTGTATGACGACTTCAAGTCATTTCTCAAACTGTACGGCCATACAGCTCGATATATTGGTATGTTCATGCCGTTCGAAGATCACCAATAGGGGGTATCAGAGTGCGATTACGAATACGTCGCGGGGTGCTGGCGGTGACTGCCGGGGCGCTGGGACTGGTGCCCGTGTCCGCTGGGCCAGCCTTGGCGTATCCGCCAACGAAGTCATGCAGCACCGCATACTCTGCCCAGATCGTGTTCTGGGCCATGACGTGCAGTCAGCCCGGGGAACCGATGATCGGCGGGTTCGCTACCTGGCGGAACGAGCCAGTCAACTTCGACAAGGTCGACACGCCTCAGACCACCGTGCAGGTTGCGAACTATATGAGGGTGTCGCCCAACACCGAAAACTCTCCGATCGCGCCTAATATCGAGGTAGGCCTGTACGCGGAGAAGACCGGGAAGGCGACTCAGGCATACGGGCCCCGCTGGAGTGAGATAAGCAATCAGGGCGGTGTGACGAGAGCCATCACGCTCGGCGTGAATCCGGCGAAGGCGGACCGACGCAACCACACGTACATGGTTGTACGCCAGGACAAGGGTGACCAATGGGACATTCTGTATGACTTCAATAAGGTGGGCAGTACTGGGCACCAGTTGAAGGTCCCGCGGGGGAATCCCAATCGGATTGACCTCGGGCTGGAGGTGATGGGACCCCAGTACGCCGACGTCCCTGCTATCGCCAGCCGTATGCAGTTCATGAGCGAAGACAAGGCATGGCATCAGGTGGCCTCGGAGAACACCGCACAGGTCATCTCTCTGGGCACGTGCGGAAGCGCGAGAAAGCCGCCCTACTGCTTCACAGCGAAGATGACCGGGGGTACATCTTTCACCCAGTGGACCGCTGGCAAGCCACGCAAGGCATCAACGGTGGCTCCCGTCCACGCATTTGCTCCCCCGGCCCTTCGCCCTTCGGCCTCCGCGCAGCGACCTGAAACCCCAAAGTCTTTCAATGGAGTTGACCAACAGGCGCTACGGCAATGCCTGCTGAATGACCCTGATGGATGCCTGGCCACGGTTCCTGGTCTGTCCGAATGCGTCGCTGGTGCCCGGCTGTGCAACGCGGAAGCCTTGCAGAGCGCGGCTCCCGAAACGCCGGGGCCGACCGCCTCGGTCAGCGGCGAAGATGTCCGCGAGCGGGCGGCGGCGGACTTCGCCGTGGCGCCTGACAAGGTTTCAGTCGTCAGCCCCTCTATGAGTACTGGCTTCGCTGCGGGCACGGATACCCCGAGCATGTGGACAGTGACCTCCGCCGAGGCGACGCCCGGTCTTGGGCGCCACGACGCACGATTCAACGGTTTCCGGGCTTCCTACTCCGCCACGACTGGACAGCTGATCGAGGCGTGCTGGGGGCAGATGTGCGACGTATGACAGGCCTGCCCGACGCCACGCCGATACGACCTCTTGGTCAGCAATTTCCCAGGCCCATACTGCGGGAGCCTCGACGATGACTCACCCCCTATCCATCACGCGAAAGACAGGTCTTCTCCTCCTAGCCGGCGCTCTCCTCCTGGCCGGTGCCCCTGCCGCCCACGCCTCTGGGGCCACGGTTCCCAGCCGAGCCCTTCCCGCCAAGGCGGGGGGATTCGTGCCAGCATCGACGTTGCCTGCTCAGGCGCTACGCGAGCTCAACAGTCCAATTTCGCTGGGGGACTACCGGCCGGACCAAACTTCCTCGCCGTCTCCAGCGAAGGCAGCCAGAAGTTCTGTAACAGCCGTCGACGAAGCATCGGACCTACGGCAGCAGTGTGCCAAGCACAAGGAAGCAGCAGCCTCGAAGGGCTGGCTGAAGAGCCGGTTCGAAACCTGCCAAAAGCGCCCCTACGACCTTGTTCTGCGCGACACCAAAGGCACTCAAGAGATTGGGCGGCTCTGGTTCGACATGTGGGTGCTGGGCTTCGCCACCGACGGGGCCAGGCGCGTCGACTACGTCAGCAGTATCGAGAACATACGGGTTCAAACTGCGCCCGGATCCGGGGCTGATGCACGGAACTGGATGGTAGGCCAGTACTTCAGCCACACCTCAGGACCTCCTGCCGATCCTTCCAGTGTGGTCAACGGCCCGAAGCAGGAAAGCCGTGACGAACTTCTCGGAGCCTGGGACAAGAAGGCACACTGGACACTGACGTACACCTCGCCTGACTCTGGACCCCAGTGGAGCAAAGGAAATCTGCAACTGGCAACTTCACTGGTGATGGCCGAGCTCACCGTAAACGCTCCGGACGTCAATCCCTACAAGCAGGTTGATTCCTACCACTCCAACGTGCGCTTCGACTATGCAGGCCCAACCGCGGGTAAACACAAAGGCACGGTCTTCACTGAAGGCCGCGCGGAACTCACGCTGAGCCTCAAGGACCCCGCCGTAAAGGAAAGTGCGCAGCACATACTGGACGCTCAAAAGCATCCGGAGCGCACGTTCCCGTCCTGGGCGGGTAAGAGCGTTCCCGGAGCCACAGAGCCACTGCACCGTCTCGTCGATACTGAGAAGCAAAAGGCCAACAGGGAGAAATCGATCAAAGAGTGCAACAAGGTATGGGGGGACTACTCTGGGACGCCCCTGCAGTGTGATGAGTACCCCTTCGCTTCAACTCGCGAGGGATCGACCAAGGGTGACGACCGCTACTCTGTCCGTCTCATCGACGGCAAGGACAACGAGACCGGCGGCAACCGACTCAACCTCATGTATACGGCCAACAGAATCCTCGATGGTGACCCCTTCTTCGTAACCATCACCAGCTGAACCAAGGACGGCACTGTGGCGCTGCTCGCCGAGTACACCGTGACAGCAGAACCAGACCGCTGCCTCGTAGAGGTCTACGACGCCGACGCGTACCTCCAAGACAGCGCCGCACTTGAGGCGTCACGGGAGCAGGTGGTAGCCGGCAACGGCTATCACCTGTATCTCCACAGCCTGCAACCCGTCATCGGGGTCGACGTCATCATCCGCATCTGGGACGAGCCGCAGACGCCCCCTGCCCACTGCGAAGGCAGCACTTCTGTGACCATTGAGTCCGCCACCGCCTGCCTGGTTGTCAACCAGCTCACCTTCGGCCCTGCCGGAACCATGGATTTGCCTCGTCCTGGCGTCTACGAGGGCACCGCCTGGTGGACCGGGCGCCATGCCACCCGCGACTACTACGACCGCACTCTGGCTGAGCTAGCTGAACACCCCGATCCGGATGCCCTCGAAGATGTCTGGCGGAACAACCCCACCTCCGAGAGCTACGTACTCGACCTCCACTACGCGCGGGAAGCTACCCCGGACGACGAAGACGACGTCCTCTGAGACCATGGCGCCGTGATCGTGCCCTCAGCTGAGCCGCAGCCCGAGTTGAGTGTCGGCGCCCCAGTCGGATCTCCCCGCTTTACGGCCACCTGCCGGAGAGTCAACTGGCCATGAAAGTGGTCACTGTGGGTGGCCGGGGCCCAGCTTGGTGGTTCTCGCCGCGCGAGTCATTCATCCGACCCGCCGCTGCCCGCAGCGGCGCCGCCCGCGGGACGGTCGGCTGGCGGTCTCACACGTCTTTCAGATGCCGCATCAGGCGTTCGAAGTCCTGCCAGCCCGATAGGTCAGACGGGTCGCCCGGCAGTGGGTAGTACAGCGCGGGGCGGGCCTTCGAGCCGAGGGGGACGGGCTGCTGGGACAGCGGGGTGTGTCGGGCACGGTCGCCAGGCATCTGACGGACCTCCTCCGCGCCGAGCACGAAAGCGAGCGGGACCCCGGGGCCCTCGAAGTGGGGCGGCACCGCCAGGTCGCGGCGGGCTTTGCGGAGCTGGATGAGCATCGACTGCAGGTGGTGGCGGGTGGCGAGCAGCTCAGCGGCCCGGGGCAAGGCATCTACCGGCGGCTCCTCCTGGGTGCCGTAGCCGAAGGCCAGCGTGATGTGCTCCTCCACGCCTGCCTTTGTCCGGCTGACACGTACCGTGGCCAGGCCAGGCTGGTCCGGGTTGCCGACCACCACGAACCACGTCGGCTCGGGCGCCCTTTCGCGGGCGAGGTCGGTGATCTGGCGTGGGGACCAGGGGAGGTTGGCGGGTTCGGCGGTTCCCCATCCGGCCGGGGGTTCGCCGGTGAGTTCACGCCAGATCGATTCCAGCGCGCCGCCGAGGACCAGGCGGTCGTCTGCGGGGTGGACCGTGCGGAACGTGATGGCCAGCTGGCGTTCGCTGGTGTTCGTGACGTCCTGGTAGGAGGCGGCCACCGGGGTGTGCGGGTCGTCGTCGGTCGCCTCAGCCGCCGCTACGGGGGCGAACATTCCCTCCTGCCATCGCAGGACGGCTCCGGTCAGGCCGTCGTAGTAGCCGTCCTGTTCGTCGCGTACGACCCAGCGGGAGGGCCAGTTGCTGAGGCTGTCGCATACGGCCGGGGAGAGCGTGGTTCCCGGTGGGGTGACGATCTGCAGACCCAGCTCGGCGCTTGCGGCGGTCTGCAGGGCGTTGGACAGCCAGGCGGTCATGGCGATCACTGGGCGGTCCTGGATGACGACGGCGACCTTGTCGGTGAGGACATCAACGGCGGGCTGCGCGGATGCGGGCGTGGGCGCCACGCTCACCCCGTCGGTCTTCACCACGGCAACGGAGCGCGCGGCCTCCGGCGGCCAGGCGGAGCCGTCGGCCAGGGCGGCGAGCCGAGCGGCGAAGGTGCCCGCGAGGTGCTCGGCGTGTTCGACGCCACTGGTGGCGCGCGCTTCGGTCCACCAGTACGGAACCGGTGGTGGGGTGGCTCCGAGCAGCCGCTCGGCCTCGCCGGCTACTTGTACGAGCAG
Organism: Streptomyces sp. NPDC001339; assembly: GCF_042895955.1. Taxonomy (NCBI): domain Bacteria; kingdom Bacillati; phylum Actinomycetota; class Actinomycetes; order Kitasatosporales; family Streptomycetaceae; genus Streptomyces; species Streptomyces sp. NPDC001339. The sequence continues at coordinate 26,740 of NZ_JBIAWT010000009.1, forward strand.
AGGGGCTTCGACGGAGACGAGCGGTCGGCTCTCACTGTCGCACAGGCGCATGATGGCGCCTTCGCCTGTGGTGTCCACCAGGTTGTCGGGGCCTCCGGAGAGCAGGCCCGCGAGCATGGTCCACGGGTCGGGCATGCGCTGGGTGAGGGCGATGACGTCCTTGGTCATGTTCTCGTCCGGTTCTTCGTCGTTCGTGGCATGGCTGCTATGCGTCTCGTGTGGCCCGCGTGTGCGGGATAGCTGTCCTGTGTCACTGGTGGGTGTAGACGGTCTGGATCAGGCGGTTGGGCTGGCCTCTGCGGATGAGGACGCCGCGGCCTGGTGGCTGCTGGGAGGCGTAGACGCCGGGGAAGAGCTGGCCTTCGCTGCGGTCGCCTGCCATGAGGAGTGCTGCGGATCCCGATTCGCGCAGGCCCTGTACGAGGGGTTCGTAGATTCCGCGTGAGGCGCCTGCGACGCGGCGGGTCAGGACGAAGTGGAGGCCGATGTCCACTGCGGAAGGGATATAGGGCAGGAACGCCGCGAGGGGTTCCTGGCCGGCGGTGGTGAGCACGTCGTAGTCGTCGACGAGGACGACGATGCGCGGGCCGCCGCCCCAGTTGCCGGGCTGAAAGTCCTCGAGGCGTGCGCTGTCGTCGGGCAGCCGCTTGTCCAATACGTCGGCGATACCGTTGGCGAGGCCTGCGCACAGTTTGGCGTTGTAGGCGTAGCCGCCGTTGAACTCCTCAGGGATCGCGCCGCGCAAGCTCCGCCTGGGGTCCATGATGGCGAAGACCAGCTCGTCTTCGCTGTACCGCTCGATGAGCCCGTCGGCGATGGTCTTCAGCAGGTTCGTCTTGCCGCATTCGCTGTCGCCCATGACCAGCAGGTGCTGGTCATGCTGGAACAGGTCGAGCAGAACAGGCCGGAGGGCCGTTTGGTCGAGGCCGATCGGTACTCGATGAGGTTCGGCGACCGGGCCCGGCAGGAGGTTGGGCTCCAGGATGTGCGGCAGCACCCGCACTGGCTGGGCCACCTCGCCGCTCCAGGTGGCGCGGATCGTCCGGGCCGATCGTTCCAGGACGGTGCCCACGTCGGCGGCATCGGTGAGTCCGTCGGTGCGGGGCAGGGCGACCTGCGCGAAGAGTTTGCCATCGGTCAGGACGCGGCCCGGCTCGTCGGGTGAGAGGGTCGCTGCCAGTTTGTGGTCGATGCAGGATTCGCTGGGGTCGTTCAGCCGCAGCTCGATGCGAGTGCCGAAGTTCGACTGGACGGCGATGCGTGCGTCGTTCCAGCGGAGCATGCCCGCCACCACGTGGATGCCGTACCCGCCGCCGCGTTTGAGGATGTCCGCGACAGCGTCGTCCAGCTCCTCGAAGTCGTCGCGCAGTGCACCGAAGCCGTCGATGACGAGCACGATCTCGGCGGAGGCCAGCTGAGGCAGCCGCCCCGCAGCGTGCAGATCGCGCAGCTGCGAGAGGGAGTCGATGCTGTGCTCGCGGAAGAGGTCCTCCCGGGCCGCAAGCATGGTCCGGACTTCTTCGACGGTTCGGGCTGCGCGCTCGCGGTCGACGCGGCCCGCGATGCCGCCGACGTGCGGCAGACCCGATAGCGCCTGCATGCCGCCGCCGACCAGGTCAAGGCCGTAGATGCCGACCTCGCGTGGGGTATGGGTCAGCGCGAGAGACAGGACGAGGGTACGCAGCAGCGTGGTCTTGCCGGACTGCGGGCCGCCGATGACGGCGGCGTGCCCACCTGCCACCGTCAGGTCCAGGTACCACTGGCCCTGCCACTGCTTGGCCGGGTCGTCCAGCAGACCCAGGGGTACCTCAAGCGGGCGACGGCGCCCCTTGAGCTGCGTGCCGCGTGCACCGACGTCCAGCGGCCCGGCCACTGTGTCCAGAGCGAGGGCGTCGGGTAGCGGGGGCAGCCAGATACGGCGCACCGGCCCGGCGGCGTTGGTCAGTTGCCCGACCATGACGCCCAGCTCGGTCGGCCCCGTTTCGCGGCGCCGCACCGCCGGCTCCTGGGCGTCCGGATTCTCTGCTCCTGCCGCGGTGTTGTAGGTGTCGTAGGGCAGGGCGAGGGGTCCGGTGTCTTCTTCGTCCTCGCGCTGGACGGGGCCGTGGTAGGCGCCGGAGACGTAGCTTGCCTTGAAACGCTCGTAGTGGCTGGTGTCGACCTTGAGGTAACCGAATCCCGGCAGCGGCGGGAGGTGGAAGGCGTCGGTGGTGTCCAGGACGGTGCGGGATTCGTCGGCGGAGAAGGTCCGCAGGCCCAGCCGGTAGGACAGGTAGGTGTCCAGGCCCTTGAGATGGCCGCCTTCAATGCGCTGACTGGACAGCAGCAGATGCACCCCGATCGAGCGGCCGATGCGGCCGATGGACAAAAACAGGTCGATGAAGTCCGGCTTGGCGGTGAGCAGTTCACCGAACTCGTCGATGACGACAAACAGATGCGGCAGCGCCTCCAGGTCGGGCCGCTGACTGGCGCGCAGCGCAGCGTAGTGGCCGATGTCGGCGATGTTCCCCGCGTCCTTGAGGACCTGCTGGCGGCGCTTGACCTCGCCGGCGAGCGAGGCGTGGACGCGTTCGACCAGGCCGGCCTGGTTCTCCAGGTTGGTGACGACACCGGCCACATGCGGCAGGTCCGCGAAGGGCGCGAAAGTCGCACCGCCCTTGTAGTCGACCAAGACCAGGGCCAGGTCCTCCGGCGGGTGCGTGGCCACCAGAGCGAGGACGATGGTGCGCAGCAGTTCCGACTTCCCCGAGCCGGTGGCTCCGACGCACAGTCCGTGTGGGCCCATGCCGAGCTCGGAGGACTCCTTCAGGTCCAGCAGAACCGGCTCGTGGGAGTCGTTGATGCCGATGGGCACGCGCAGGAAGGCGCGTTCGCCGCGCGGTGCCCACAGGTGCGAGAGGTCGAGGTGCGCTACGTCGCCGATGCCGAGCAGGTCGGCGAAGTCGACCGGCCCGGTCAGGGGGGCGTCGGCGAGCGACTCGGCGGACAGGCGTAGTGGTGCCAGCATCCGGGCCAGGCCGTCGGCGAACGGGATGCTGACCTCGTCCACGGTGCCGTGGGCGCTGACCGGCTCCTGCCCGCGGAGATCTTCGATGACCACCTGGTCGCCGTCGACGGTGATCCGCACGCTGACATCGCCCGGTTCCTCGACCCGCTGCTCCAGCAGGTGCACGACGGTGACGCCCATGTCGCGCAGGCCGACCGCCTCGTCGGGACGCGGAAGGTCGACCGCGTCCTGGCCGTGTCCGTCGGCGACGACGAGCAGCCGGGACGTCATGGACAGCGCGTCTTTGCCGGACAGCCCACGGCGCACCTCAGCCGCGTACGAGGCGCGGCGGCGCAGCTCAGGGCCGAGCTGCCGGGCGAGCTGAGGTGTGGAAGGCGCGATACGGCGAGCGGCGACGGGGCCGTCGAACTGCTCGCCGTCGAGCATGTGCGGCATCCACTTGGCCCACTCCCAGTCCGCGAGCCGGTCCCCGGGCACCGCCAGCGCCACCGCCACGTCGTCGGGGGCGTGCAGGGCGGCGGCCTGGACGAGCAGGGCACGCGCAACTTGGAGGCAGTCCTCGCGGGGGCCGATGACGCTGACATTGCCGACACGGTCGAGCGGGACAGTGAGGGGCAGTTCGGTGCCGGTGCGGAAGCGGCCCCTCAGCGCGGATGCCTCATTGAGCATGAAACGGTCGGGCGGGGTGAGCACCGACGAGCCCTGCTCCGCGATCTTCAAGTCCCGCACGGGCATCTCGCCGGCGCCGACACGCGTACGCAGGAAGTCGCCGTCGGTGCGGCGGCGCTCCCACAGACGGGCCGGATCACGCACGACGTCGTACAGAGCGGCCGGTGGCGGGTTGAGAACCTCGGCGCGCCCCCGCCGCTCGCGCTCCTCGGCAGCCAGCTCTTCGCGCAGGTCCTCCAGGTAGGCCAGATACGCCTCTCGCTGGGTGCGCCGGGTGCGCTGGGCCTTGCCGCGCTGCGAGAAGACCAGCGCGACCGAGCCGATGACGGTGACCACGAGGATAATCGCGCCGAGTGCAGCGAACTGGCTGTTGCGCACCACCGTCATCATCACCACCGACGACATGACACCGGCAACTGGCAGCAGCGACATCGCGATGTTGCCCGCCTTCCCCTCGGGAAGGTTGGGCGGGGCCTCGATGATGCGTGCCTCGGAGGCGGCCGAGGGCCTGGTGGTTCTGGCCGGGCGGTGGATCAGTCGGGTACTCATCGTCGTCCGTCATTCACGGTCGGGCTCGGCACTTTCGGTCAGTGGTGCTGCTGGGAGAGCTGGAAGACCTCTGCGGCAAGGCACGTGGCAGCCCTCCTGGTCGGGGCAGCGAGCAGTTCGGTCCGGACCGGGCCGCCAGCTGCCAGGTGCCGGTCATACGGCAGCACCTGGACGCTTACCCCTGTGGACCTGAGCTTCTGTGCGGCTTCGTCGAGGTCGACGCCGGGGCGTTGCATCAATTCGGTGAGCACAACGACCGTGCTGGCAATCACATGCTGGGGCAGCCCCTGCATCCACTGGAGCACCGCATACGTGCTGGTGATGCCCTCCGGCGTGGCGGGTGTGGTCAGAACGCGGCCGTGGGCGGCGGCGAGCGCGACCCGCGCTACCTCGGCGGGCAAGGTCTCGCAGTCGACGACCATCACACCGAAGTAGCGGCGCAATGCGACCACGGCCCTCTCATATGCCCGGCTGTCCAGCATCACCCCGATCTGGCCCTGGCTCGCGGGCAGCAGCCAGGCATTGTCGGGAAGCTGAACGAGATAGCCGGTGACGTCGAGCAGCGACATGTCCGGCTTGACGATGTCTGCGACATCGCTGGTTGTCCAGCGCAGCGTCTGGGCACCGAGCCGCAGCGGCAGCGAGCCGAGCGCCGGATCGGCCTCAAGAAACAGGACCGGATCCTGCCGGTGATGGGCGTACGTGGTGCCCAGCAGCGCGGCGACGGTCGACTTGCCGGATCCGCCCCGGATGGACGTCACGGCGATCTGACGGCCGGTCGTCACAGGCTGCTGAAGCACCTCCGCGGTCCGGGTGACCTCAGCGACCTCATGCGCGGCCGACGAGGAGAGCGTACGGCGCAGAGCCCGTGCGGCACGCGCGGCGAGGGACTCGCCATGCAGCGGCTTGTGCCGGAACGCGCCGGCCAGGACCTCATCCACTACGGGCCGGGAGCCGGGAGCAATGTGGTTCTTCTGCGGGGCAGGGGTGTGCGCGGCCGGTGCCTGCTGCGTCTGTCCCTGGTACTGATATCCGGCCTGCGGGAGCGCACCGCCCCCCTGGTCGGCGCCCGACACTGGGGCATTCTGCCCAGGAATGCCGAGACCTGGCGCGGGAGCCCCGTAGGGGTGCCCGCTGGGGCCCTGTGCACCCTGCTGGGAACTGCCTTTCACGTCGCGCAGCACCTCACCCTGCCATCCGTGTCCGCTTGGCATGCCTGCCCTTCACCCCCACCTGCTGCCCATCCGCAGCGCCTGCACATCGGCTCAGAACTGGTTGAGCAGCTGCCCGTACACACCGAACACACCAAAGGTGAGCGGGAAGAGCCCCACCATGCCAATCGATTCGACCAGATCAGCCACGCGCCGCAGCCGCACCCGTACATGCTCAGGCAGCTCCACCGCCAAAACCAGCAGCGGCAGCACCGCAGCCGCACACAGCACGGCGAGCGGTCCGGCGCCCCCGGCATGCTCCATCCACACCATCACCAGGCGCACGACGAGACACGACGCGGCGGCGAAAAGTGCCACGACCTCAGCAGCCAGCGGGAAAGCCCGTGCCCTCGACAGCAGCACCACGATGACGAGCGACGCCAGCACTACCGTCCATACGGTCGGCTTCTCGGCCAGGGTAAGCAGCCAGCCGGCGGCGGTTGCCGAAACCGTCGTGACGGTCGTCGACAGGGCGAGGCCGCGGTGCGTCGCGGCCAGCGCGGTACGCACCTGGTGACGGCTGACAGACACCCCTCCCGAACGGCGGTCGTCAAGCGCGGTCAGCCCCGACGCCATGAGAGCGAGCCGCGGTAGCACGCCGAGCAGCACCAAAGAGAACACGGCCATGACAGCGCCAAGCCGGGCCGGTTCGCTCTGCACGGCAGCGACCACCTCCCACACGACGGTGATCGTGGCTGTGATCACGGCACCGACGAGCCCGCCCTTGCCGAGCGGCGAGAAGTAACCGAGGAACACAAGGGTCAGCACCAGCACGCCCGCTACGGCGGCAAGCCGCGCGGTGCCCGGCCAGCCGTATGCATCGGCGGCTGTCCACGCGGTGAGAACCCCAAGCCCGCCTGTGGCGAGGAGGAGCGCCGTCGCCAGTCCCCGGTTCCCCCGTCCGACCTTGGCAACGAGCACACCGGCCACCAGGAGCACGAGCGTGACGGCCGAGAGAGGGCCGACCAGGGCGTCGAGTGCGAACTCGCGGCGGGCGAGCAGGGCGGCGACTACGGTGAAAGCGACCGTTGCCACCCCCGCGGTGGCCCGGCGCGCTGCGGGACGCCAGCGCCAAGCCCGCAGGTCGAGATCGTCCGCCACCTGGTCGGTGACGTCATGCACGACAGGGGCTGGCGGCGCAGAGTGTGCCCTGACCAGTCGGAGCACGGCGCCGTCGGCTATCCCGGCCGAGGCCAGCGTGCTGTCGTGCGGCAGGACAGAGCCGTCGGACGTAATCAGCTGCCGTGCCATCGGGCCCGAAATCGGCCGGTCGCCCAGCAGCTGAAGAATGTCCGGGAGCAGTTGCCCGATGGGTGTGTCGGAGAGCAGGACGATGTCGGACCGGCGTCGCTCGCCGACCAAGGTCACTCGGCTCAATTGCGCCTGGGAAGTCGTTACTCTACTCACCACTTACGGGAACCTATCATCGCGACGCTCAGACCACTCGGGCCATCCGGACAGCAGCAAACTTCCGCTTCCCAGGAATTCTGCACAATCGTTCCGAATCTGCGGACTTCTAAGGTTTGGCCGACTTCGTCGGCTGCTGGTACTGCTGCACTTGACGCTGCTGCTTTTCTTGCTCGGCCTTCTGCTGTGCCAGTGTGTGCTGGAGGAACGACCACCCGATGCACCCCGCGCACAACACGGCCGTGATGGCGATCCCCGCGAATACCTTCCCGAGCCGCTCGTCCTGTGTGCGTCGCCCGCGCTGCGCGCCGAACAACAGGGCATCGCGCATCCTGCGTCGGCGTACAGTCACCGACTCCAGTAGCTGACTGTCGTAATCCCGAGCCATCTCGTCGTCCGTTGCCTCAGTAGTGATCGGTGAAACCTCAGCCAGCGGTCACGCGCCGACCATCAGTCCTAGATGGTCCCGTATGCCGGTGCGCTTCCGCATCTTTCGATACGCAGTCGGCCGTCGAGCGCCGCAAAGCACCTCCCGTTCCTCTCGAAGGCGCGGCGAGTCTCAGCCGGGGGCATCCTGCGGGCGACACCCGCCTCCAGCGTGCCCTGCCGAGGTTGACCTGTGTCGAGCCGCACTTGCTTGAAGGGTGACCAATGGCGAGAAACAGTCACATAGTGCTTGTCAACGCGTGGAGCATGGCCACGTCTTCGACGGAAGGCGTTCAGCAGTGAGAGGGCGGGGTTTCTTGCTAGTTTCGATTCCTCGTCAAGGAGGTCCAGTGTCGTCTTCCGTGTCTGCCAGCACATCGGTTGATCTTCGAGTTGAGCCGGTTGATGTCGTGCTCGACGAGGTTGAGCGTGTTCTTCAAACGCAGCTGGACAGAGCGACGCTGGTGCGCAAGCGGCGGTCGCTGGGGGCGTGTACAGACCGTGGCACGTGGGTGCGGGTTGAGCGGCGCCGCTTCGACAAGATCGGTAGCCAGGGCTGGAACGGCACCGAATGCGCTGCCCTCCTGGAGGGAGTGGCCAAGCCGCAGTGGCACCGAGGTGCTGCGTGGCGGCAGCCTGGGGAGGCCGTGATGTGGCGGGCCGATGAGACGGACCTTCTGCCCGGTGCTCCCGTCGGCAGCAGTGTTCTGGCCGCCGCCCCCGCGCTGACGGACAGGTGGTGGCAGGCGTTCAATAGGTCACTGGATGCCCTGGCCAAGCAGCACACGAGGCGTGTCGCCACTCCGGACACCGTGATGATCACGCAGCGGGGTGTCTCCGAGGCGATCGACGGCTTTCTCCCCGGTGGTGTCGACGCAACGGTGGAACGGTGGCTGCCGGCCCATGCGGATCTCAACTGGGCGAACGTGACCGGACCGGATTTCTGCCTGTTCGACTGGGAGGACTGGGGTCTGGCTCCTCAGGGGCTGGATGCCGCGTCGTTGTGGGGCAACTCCCTCGCCGTTCCGGCTCTGGCCGAGCGCGTCCGCCTCGAACGGCGCCACGATCTGGAGAGCCGGGACGGCAAGCTGATGACCTTGTTTGTCTGCGCGAAGATCTTGGCCCCTGATGCCCATCCGGAGGACCCTCGCCTTGGACCCGCACGCCTCATGGCCGCGCAGGTCGCGGAGGACCTTCAGAGCGGCTGACGATCTCGCTGTTCACGCGCTGGCAGGCACTGTTCTGGCTGCGACAGCGGCAGCCCATGCCTCTATGCCTGGTCGAGCTCTGAGGTCCGTCCGTGAAACCCGGCCAGCAGGCCAAGAACCTTGCTGAGCTGGTCGCGGACCCCGGGATCGGCGATACATCCGTCCGCGCCGACCATCTGACGGGCCACCGGAATCTTCGCGCAGGCCGACTCCACGATGTCGGCGCCGGTGTAGCCGAGTACTGTCCGAAGCGTGGCCTCCGCGCCCTGCCCACGGCCCGGGGCGGCCGCGTTCACCCAGGCCACGGGCTTGTCGCAGATCTCGGTGCCGCCGACCGTCCAGTCCAGCAGGTTCTTGAACGAACCCGGCAGAGTGCCCGCGTACTCCGGGGTGCAGATCAACACCGCAGCCGCCTCGCTGATCGCCGCGCGCAACTCGGCCACAGGAGCCGGCAGCGGATCGGTGTCATCGTCGGGGTTGAAGTGCGGAAGCTCCGCCAAGCCGTCGTAAAAGACGGTGCGCACCTGCGAGGGGGCCACGGCCTGCGCAGTGTGCAGCACGGACTCGTTGGACGAACCAGTCCGTAGGCTTCCGGGCAGCAAGAGGATCAGAGGCAGCGTAGACATTCATTGATGATCGTCCCTCCGGTGGCAACGTCGCCTGCGCCGCCGGGAAGGAGGGAGCCCAATCAGGAGAACATCACGCGGTAGGTCTGGTAGCTGTGACCGACTTTCCGCTTCGTCTCATAGGGATCCGCTGCATTTCCGGTGCCTTTGTAGAAGTAGAGGTCGCCGTTGGGCTGGCGGGCGATGAGGTCGGCTTTCCCGTCGAGGTCCATGTCGCCTGTGGCAACCAGGGCGTCGTGGGCGTTCCAGCCGGCCCCGATCTTCGTACGTGCCGCGAAGGGGGCAGCGGGGTCTCCGGTGCCCTGGTAGAGCCATAGGACTCCGGAGGTGTCGCGGGCGACGATGTCGGGCCGGTTGTCTCCGGTCAGGTCGCCCTTGCCGGCGATCTGCGTGTATGTGTCCCAGCCGCCGCCGATCTTGCGGCGGGCGGTGAGGGTGCCGTCGCCGTATCCGAAGTACAGCCATAGGACGCCGGATGAGTCTCGGCCAAGCACGTCGTAGCCGGGGGCGCCGCCGAGGTTGCCCGGCGAGAAGACGGTGTCGTAGATGTTCCAGCCTCCTCCGACATATCCGTAGCTACTGGACATGCCGCCGTCAGTCGTCCAGATCCAGGTGTCGTCGGCGACGCCGTCCCCGTCGTCGTCGGCGCTACTGGCTGTCCTTACGTTGCCGTAGTCGGTGGCGAGGAGCTCGCGGGAGGCGAGGACCTGGGAGTTGTCGGGCGCGTAGGAGTAGAGATTGCCCTGGGCGTCGATGGCGAACATGCCGAAGACCGCGGCCTGTGATGTGGATGCCAGGGACGAGCGGGAGCGCGCCGGGGCTGCGTCGCGGGCTGCCTTCGTGATCTGGTCGGCATCGGGTGCCTTGGACGATGTGTCGGTGCCCGCTGACGCGACACTGCCTGTTGCGGCGATCAGGGTTGCAGTCATGAGCGTAACGGCAAGCCGTGAGAGCAGTCTGTTGTGGCGGTAGTTGGTGAGGTCAGGCATGGGATCTCCTGTGAACTGGACCGGAATCGCAGGTGCTGGTCGGCTCTGGCGGGTTGCCGCAAATCGTTGCGGACTGCCCAAATTCGCCAGTTAATTGCGAGCGAGCAGTACAACCAGTTCATGTGACCGTGAGTCACATCTGGAGCGCGTGGTGATCGCTGGTGGGGTTGACGGCCTCATGGATCTTGTCACATGCACATACTGTGTGCCTAGTGTGTACATCTGGCGATGTATCAGTGAATGTCAAGTCTGTTGATGTGCCTGAATGTCCGCCTCATGCTGGTTCGCCCCTGACGCCGGCTCGGCGTCCATGGTCCGAACTGAGGCGATTCAGGTCAGGCCATGCTCATTCGTACCGCCGACGGCGGCGCATGGAAGGAGTCGAGTTGCCCCCCAAGACTTCGTCAAGTGGGCGAAGAAGACGAAGATTTATACGCCTCGCTCCGGTGCTGACCCCGGTCACCGCGCTGGTTCTGATGGCAGGGTTGGCCGTCCATCCGGGAGCTCTGACTCCGAACCAGGGCATCCGCACTGGCAAGGTCAGTGACTCCTACGACTGGTACGAGAACACTGCGGCCGAGCGGTTACGGCAAGACCAGTGTCTGATGAATGACGTGCTGCGGCTGGGTGGAACGTCGATGGCTGCGACGGCCCAGGACGGCCTCAACCAACCGCCGGACAAGCTGCGCGCTCTGGCCAACCGCGAGCACTGGGAGGACACTCCACTCGGCCATGCCTACGACAGTGACAAGGACGCCGCCGGCAAGGGCATAGAGGCCCTCAGCGCCTTGGTCAAGGGCTGGCAGAAGCCCCTGGAGGGTCTGGACACGCCAGGCGGTTTCACGGACGCCGACTTCCACTGGCCACCCGGTTCCCCAGGCGACGGCAAGGCGGATTTCTACGACCAGACCGGCCTCGGGCAGTGGTACACCGGCCGCTTCTGGCGGCAAGAGGACAAGTTCTACGAGGACCCCACCCCCTCCGCCGACAAGGCAACGAAGAATGCGGTGGCGGCCCAGGGCGGCCCGCTGTACGCCAACGACCCTGACCCGAGCCTGCCACGCGATGAGTGGAACCGTGCCCTGGCCGAGCACGACGCGTACGACTACCTGTTGAACCAGACAGTAGAGCCGATGGGCGCCGACAATGCCCGGATCTTCCTGGAATCGGGAGGCTTTCCCAAGACGGCGCCGGAACCGGACAGCGCCGAGTTCCGTATCGCCGTCGAGAACCTCAAAACCCGTTTCGCCGCCTGCACATGGCGCGACCCGATCGACCCTGACAAGGTCCTCGGCAACGAGGTGAGCACCGCGGCCGAGGAGTGGCAGCAGGAGATCACCTCACAGGCCACACAGCGCAACCAGATCCTGGACGCCAACACGAACGCGACCAAGGCCCTTGCCTCCGGAGCGAAGATCCTCGGCAACATGCTGGGCAACTCCTGGGTGGCCGACCATGTCGCCCGGTGGCAGTCCTACTGGTCACCCGGCGGGGCCGGCAGCAGCAAGCCCACCAAGCCCGATGCGGCGCAGTTCGACAAGGCCAAGAAGAGCCTGGCCAATGCCCAGTCAGTGACGAAGTCTCAGCTTATCCTGCTGAAGCAGCAGGCAGCCGCAGCAAAGCGGGCCGTCACCGCCACCGACACCGCTGCACAGGCCGCCTACACCATCGCCGATGCCAACGGGGCCCCACGCGGACGTGGGTTGCTGGTCGCTCAGCAAAAGGCACAGGTCACCCATGGCGCGGCAGCGGCGCTGGAGGCGATGGTCATCGCCGCGCAGACGGCTGAGGCGGCCACGCACGCTTCGGCCTCCGACAGCGCGACGATCGCGCAGCGCGCGATGGCACAGGCCGCCCGCTCGAAGGCGGAGTTCCGCAAAGGGGCGGCACGCTTCGCCGAGCAGCAGGCCAAAGCCTCTGCCGCCTCTGCGAAGGAGCACCGTGACAACGCGAAGAAGGACAAAGAGACTGCCGAAAGCAAGCTGCAGGAGACTCTCAAGGCCGAGGCCGACGCCAAGGCCGCGGCGGCCGATGCGCACGCCAAGCGGCTAACGGCGGAGGCTGAGGAAAAGACAGCCAGGGCACAGAAGGAGAGAGCGGCCGCCAAGAAGGCCGAGGCCGCCAAACACAGACAAAACGCTGAATCGGACCGGTCCCGGGCGGAAGAGGCAAAGAAGAAAGCCGACGTCGCAGCAACCACCGCTTCCGAGAAGCGCAAAGCAGCGGAGACGGCCCGCGACCACGCCAAGGCCAAGCGGGACGACGCCTGGGACGCCGAACAGAAGGCAGACGCGGCACGTGCCAAGGCCGACGCGAAGGACGCGTACGCCGACGCCCACGACGCCGACGACAACGCTACCGAGGCCCGCGCCGCAGCCGACGCTGCAGATCAGGCAGCCGACACCGCCGAATCAGCAGCCAAGTCGGCCCGCAGCGAAGCCAACGCAGCTACGCAGGCCGCGGCGGATGCGGATGCCGCAGCCACTCGTGCCGAAGCCGCCGCAAGCCGGGCCCGTGCTGCCTCCGACGCAGCCCAGGCAGACAAGCTCAAGGCCGACGCCGCGGTAAGGACGGCCACCAGCGCCGCCGCGGATGCCATCGCTGCATCCCAGCACGCCGCCGCCGAGGCCAACGCCGCAGTGAAGGACGCTGACGAGGCCGAACAGCATGCCAGGGACGCCAAGTCCCATGCTGCCGAGGCGCGGAAGGAGACCAACAAAGCCCGGGCAGCAGCGGCAAAGGCTGCCGGCTTCGCTTATGCCACCGCCCAGGCGGCCGCAGACGCCCGCCAGGCGGCAGCGCAGGTCGCTAAACCGGCCAACGACGCCATCCAACTGGGCTCGCCTTACATCACTACCGACTCCGCGGCCCCCTTGGTGGTGCTCTCCGGCCAGGGGTCGAAGACCATCGCCGAGCAACAGGCCGCTGCGGCCGAGGCGCATGCCAAGAACGCCAAGAAGGAAGCAGCCCTCGCCCAGAGCCTTGCCGACAAGGCCGCCGAGGACACCAAGGCCGCCTACCAAAGCGCCGCCAACGCCGCAAACGCCGCAGCAGAAGCCCGCGGTTACGCCAACGAAGCACTCGGCTACTCGGCCCATGCCGCCGAAGCCGCGTCCAAGGCCGCGCAATCACTGACCCGCACGATCGCATACGACCGGCAGGCCACCGAGGACGCCGCAGCGGCCGACGCGGCAGCCGGCCGGGCCGAGGGCTACGCCAAGGACGCCCGCGACTCCGCCGACGAGGCGGCCCTCGATGCCGAGGCAGCCCGCCAGGCCGCCGACGCAGCGGAACAGGCCGCCAACGAGGCCCGCGCGGCAGCCAATCGAGCCGACGCGGACGCCACCGCCGCCGAAGCAGCAGCCAAGGACGCACAGAAATACGCCGAAGACGCGCAAGAAGCCGCGGACAAGGCCGAGCGCAAGGAGGCAAACCAGAACATCGCGGATGGTGCCGGCACCGGTGTCGGTGGCGTGTTCTATGTCATCGACCAGAACGCGTCCAAGCTGATCAGCGCCGAGCAGGTCGGCGAATGCCCGGCCAATGCACCCCTGATCGGCTGCAACGCCACCTACACCATCCACGTAGACATCGTCGCCGACTTCTACCTGTGCGCTGACGCAAACGCCCTCGCCACCGCGGAAGGATGCCCCAAGAAAGCCTGGCGTTATCTCGACAGGAAGACGCTCAAAAACCAGACGAGCGAGTGGAGTCATCACTTCAGTGGCCCGGACATCATCCGCCTGGGCTGGCAGAACCTCTTCGGCGATGCGCTTGGCACGGTCCTCTACCAGGTCATCCTCGGCGATGTCGTGAAATGCCTTCATGGCAGCAAGTCCGGCTGTGCCTGGACCCTGGCCATGTTCGCCCCTGTCGGAAAGCCCCTGGGTGCCCTCGCCGAGGGGATTCGCGCCCTCGACGCATCGGCTAAAACCGGCGTTGGGTTCGCAGATGCATGGAAGGGGCTACGGGCCCTTGGTGTCTCGGAGGAGGCCCTTCTCGGCAGCGGGATCAAGGCCGTCGACGACCTGCTCAAGGTCTGCACCAGACGCGTTCGCGCCGCAGTCTTCGCAGCTTCCCAGTCGGGGAACGCCTGCGAAGGGATCATCGCCTACAACGCCAATGAGCTGAGCAACGCGGCTTACAAGGCTAGAGCCGCGTCTGGAGTGAGCCCCGGACGAAACGTTGCCGTCGCGAGAGTTCCAGGTTGGAACGACAGTAAGACTGGTGACCTTGTGATCGGTTTCAGCAAGGGCAACGGATATCATTCGGAGAACCATATTCTGGACCAGTTGACAGCAAGAGGGTTTAAACCGAGCCAAATCGCAGCCCTCTACAGTGAACGTCAGCCGTGCTCGGCATGTGGTCCTCTTCTCGAAGACGCCCTTAAACCAGGGACGCCTATCAGCTGGTCCGTGCCCTGGGGTGATGACGCCATCTTGAATGCAGCATCCAACACACTGTTGAAACAAATGATCGCCGCGGCTGGCTGAGCCAGGCGCACAAAGTTCGGAGTATGGTGGGCATCAGCGTATGCCCACCATACTCCGGAAAACCCCGACCACTAAACACAGGAAGAGTGTTCATGTTTGACTACGCCAACGCTTCCGATGAGGTCATCGCCAATCGAAACGCCCTGGCCGATAAGGTTCGCCGGGAGTTGGAGATGGCTGGAATCGCCGCCTTCCGGCAGGAGGACGCAGAAGAACGCGCAGGTGCGGAGATTGAAATTGACCTCGGCGCCGATTCAGCAGGAGGGGTTTTCGTGAGTTGGAACCCGCATCCAAGCCTTTCCCAAGCCGCAGCCGACGGCGTACGGAACGGTCAACTTCAGGCGCCAGCCATCCGGCACTCTGGAGTAGTTGTCTCGCATATGCGGGATGCGATGATCGGAATTCTTGTATCGGCGGGCGTTCAAGCCGATGTCGCAGATGATGACATGCGTCCGCTGGCGATCCGTGTCTGGGGCGATGAAACATAAGAGGTCTCATGAAACTCTCCGAGCACACCCCACCCGGACCTTTCGGGTCGGGGTAGCTACGTGCCGAGAAAGACGGGTGAGGCTGGCACGGGCGACTCGGGGGCGATGAACGGTCCCGGGCAACTACTCGACCCAAGATCCGCCGGACAGGCCCTAATAGACCACGCCCAACCCCTGCGACGGCAAGACGAAGGCCCCCAGCGCCGGCTTACGAGGCGGGACTGGAGGCCTTCTGCACCTCTTGGAATGTGCGCTCCAAGATTAACAGCCCCAGCAGTACGACCCTCAGGTGCGAGTTGCGCTGCTGCGGCAGCTATTCTGCTATGGCCGGACAGTGGAGTGGCAGAGAGGGGGCCGTCGTGGCGAAGCCGCTGATCGTGGGCCGCAAGGAGTTCGCGAAGATCTACAACGTTGCGCCGACAGCGGTCAGCGACCGGTGGATCCCGGCCGGGATCCTGTCCTACGAGGACGCGGTGATCGTGTCAGGTAAGCCGTTCTGGCCGGGAGGCCTGGCGGTGGACTTCGCCCTGCCTCCGGGCAGCCGTGGCCGGCAGCTGGATGAGAAGCTCCTCGCCGAACTGGAAAAGGAGCAGCAGGCGACGGTCCGCCCAATGAAGAAGGGCGAGCTGCCTCCACTGGTGGGGCTGCAGGAGTACGGGGCCTTGTTCAAGATCAGCCAGCACATGGCGGCGAACGCCCGAAACCGGGGCGGTGGGATGCTGCCAGCAGAGGACTATCTCCTGTCAGGTTCTCCGCTGTGGCTGCTGGACACCGTTCTCGAGGCCGCGGAGTCGACGATGGAGAAGAGCCGCGGCGGCGTATGGCAGTTGCAGCAGGACGTAGTGGACGCCCTGCGGGAGGGCCGGTACGACGGGCCGGGTTCTGTGATCACGAAGCGAGGCAAGGCCGCGGCGAGCGAGTCCTGACGTTCTCACCCCAGAGCGTTCTCGGGCTCCAGGTGCCGCGCTACGGAATTGCCCCCCATCCATTCCGTAGTAGAATTAACCCCACAAGGCGAAGGGTGACCGTGCGACTGGATTCTTTGTGTGCAGAATAGGCTGCGATACATCAACCAAAGGGAGGGGTAGCGGTGACGGTGCAGTTGGAGCTGCCTATCGCAGCCATCCGCCAGCCCGAGAATCCGGGCGGCAAGCTGACGATCCAGGAGCGGTTCGAGGCGTTTCACAAGCTCAACCCCTGGATCCTCAGACACCTGGAAGGCCTCACTGCCGATTGCGCTGAGCGTGGACTCAAACGCATCGGCATCGGAATGCTGTTCGAGGTTCTGCGCTGGCAGTACGGCATCGCCACGCACGGGGAACCCTGGAAGCTCAACAACGACTTCCGCTCCCGCTATGCGCGGCGCCTCATCGAACTACACCCCGAGTGGTCCCCACTGTTCGAAACCAGGAAGATCCACACCGCCTAAAAATAGGCTAGTACCCATCGTTCACAACCTCTTGGAGATGCCTGTGTCCACCATGAACGTGCCGCCCCTGCGCACACGCAAGCCCACCGGCATCGTGCCCTGGCCGAAGATCCTCATCGAGGGCCACGAGAAGTCGGGGAAGTCCTATGTCGCCGCGCAGTTCACCGGCTCGAAGAAGACCGGCCAGGCGTACTGGCTGGAGCTCGGCGAGGACACCGCCGACGAGTACGCCCAAGTTCCAGGCGCGGACTACCTGCTGATCGACCACAACGGCACCTACCGCGACATCCTCGGCCAGATCGAAGCCGTCCACGCCGAGGCCAAGCGTGCGGCGGCCGCCAAGGAGCCCCCGGTCGTGCTGGTCATCGACTCGATCTCGCTGCTGTGGCGGATGCTCGTCAACTGGACCAACGAGCGCACCCGGCGCTCCCCCAAGGGCCAGAGGAAGCTGCGGCAGGACCCGGACGCAGAGGTCAAGCCCACGATGAACCTGTGGAACGACGCCTACGAGCGGTGGGCCGCCGTCATGTACCTCGTGCGCACCATGCCGGGCATCGTGATCCTGCTCGCCCGGGGAAAGGAGATCGCCGCCGTGGACGGCAACGGCGATCCGATCCCGAACACGAAGGACTGGCGCGTCGAGGGACACAAGTCCCTCGCCTACGACGCGACGGTCTGGGTGCGCCTGCAGCGCGACAGCGACCCGCAGATCATCGGGGCGCGGTCGCTGAAGTTCGAGGTGCCGCGCAGCGGACAGCCCAAGACACTGCCGGACTTCACCGTCGAGCGCCTCGTGTTCGATCTGATGGGCTGCTCCGTCCACACCCAGCCCAAGGTCTCCCCCGAACTGACCGGCGACCTCGCCCAGCGGTGGCTGCCGAAGGTCAAGAAAGCCGCCAAGGAGGGGTTGGAGGCATTGAAGAAGCTCTGGACCGAGGCGGCTGAGGACGGGGAGCTGTCGCGGGAAGAGCTCCGGGTAGTGCGGGCTGCGATCGAGCGGCACGCAGCGGAGTTGAAGAACCCCGAGCAGCTCACCGACCCCACCAGCGATGCTGCGAAGCTCCGCGCCGCTGCCGCCGAGCAGGACTCGGCTGCTGAGGACAACGCAGACGAGGCGCCCGCCGGCGAGTTCACAGCCGCCTGAACAGCCTCACCCCTTTTGCCTCTTGCCGGGGCCCGCTGACCGCGTGGCCGGGCCCCGGCATGCCCTCTTGGAGTTCTCAGTGAGCACGCAAACCTTCACCCCACCGGCGCCGGTGTCAATCTGGGACGCCGCGCACGCAGCCGACGCACGCCGACCCCGCTCTCGACAAAGACAGTTGGGCGCCTCCGACACCATCTGCTCCCGCAGAGCCGGATACATCCTCCACAACGCCGAGCGCACGCATCGCCCGGACATGCGGGCGGCCATCCTCGGCACCTACATCCACCAAGGACTACTTGAGGACGCGCGCCGCGAGTACGGGTGGCTCGTCGAGCGCACCGTCACCGACGAGGTACTGCGCGGCCACATCGACGTCGTCCTGCTCGATGCGGCGACCGCCGCGCGGCTCCCCAAACGGCACAGGCCCGTTCAGCCCGCCGACGTGGTCACGGTCGAGGACGTGAAGACGAAGTCCGGCAGGATCTGGGACCGCGTCGTGCGCTACGGCCCGACCGCCGCGGAGATGCGGCAAGTCCTGCTGTATGCCGACCTGCTGCGCACTGTGGGATTCGCCGACATGCCGGGCCAGCGGTACCTGCACCGCCTCGGCCCGGTCGACGTGCGGCGCGTTCGTTTTCGGTTCGTATGCCGCGACACCGGCGAGGAGCACCTGCAGGAGTTCGACTTCGACCCGTGGCTTGCGACCGAGGCCCGCTGGTGGGTCGATCGCGTCCTGGAAGCCGCCAGCCCGGAGGAGTTGCCGCGTGACCACGACGGCCCCGGCCTGTCGGTCATCTGCGACAACTGCCCGTTCCGTGACGCCTGCTGGCCCGATGTGCCGCCGGGAGTACCGGCGCAGACGATCCTCGTGCACGACGACGCCGACCGTGCCCAGGCGCTGGCGGACTATGTGCGCGGCCATGAGCTGTACCGGGAGGGCAAGCGTTTGAAGGAGAAGGCGCGGGCGACGCTCGCCGGCTCCGAGGAAGGCCGCTACGGCGACAACGAGCTCGTCTGGAGCGGCGGCAACCCGAAGCAGGAGATCGATGTTCCGGCGATGGTCGAGAAGTTCGAGGACGCCGACCTTGTGGTGCCGATGCTGCCCGACGCCCAGGCCATGGTCGACATCCTGCGCCGCGCCGGGATGACGGTGCCGATGCGCACGGCGGCCGGGCAGAAGACACCGCGCTCCATCAAGGTCAGCCCAGCCCACACAACCGCCTGACCGGCCCTGTGAGAGCCCCCGCGCCTGCACGTGGGTCCGCCCTGCTGTTGATCACTTAACTCACCTGAACCGCCCTGGAGGCTCTTCCGTGACCATCCTGCGCCGCCACCTCAGTACCGGATTCACGGTGGTGCCGACAGCCGCCCTTGAGGATGCCCGACTGTCGTTCCGGGCGCGCGGGGTGCTCGCGTTCCTGATCTCGAAGCCGGATGCGTGGAAGGTGCGGGCGGAGTCTCTTGCGAGCGCGGGCAAGGAGGGCAAGGAGGCGATCAAGACGGCGCTGCGGGAGTTGAAGGATTGCGGCTACTACCGGGTGGTGACGGAGCGTATGGCGGACGGCAGGCTGACCCGCATCACGGAGGTGTACGACACGGCGCAGGAGTGGGCGGCCGAGGAGTACCGCGACCAGGAGGCTCGGCGTGTGGCGCGCAGGGCGAAGAAGCAGTTGGAAGGCGCCGGTACGGCGGAAGGACTGGAGCGGTCGGAGGCAGAACTGATGGGGGACGAGGTGAGGGGTGAGGGCACCGAAAGCCGGTTTTCGGGCGGCGGTTTTCCGGACGCCGGTTCACCGGACGCCGGATCTTCGGGCGTTCTAGTTAGTAACCAGAGCCAATATCCAGAGAACAACCCCCCTACCCCCACAGCTGGCGCTGCGGGGGAGTTCGGCGCCGCTTTGATCGAGGAGGCCGAGGCGCCGTCGTGTCCGAGGCATCCGGAGGGGCCGGGGCGTTCGTGCCGTGGCTGCGGAACAAGTCCGCGGCAGATGCGGGAGCGACAGGAACGGGCAGAGAAGGCGCGGTTCAAGGCCCGTGAGCGGGAGGCGAACGAGCGGCTGCTCGCGGAGGTGCGGCGCAAGCCGGGGGTTGAGGGGCTGTCGGAGGTGGCGTTGCAGCAGCTCGCGCGAATGCGGGAGGTGAGGCGGTCGGCTGCCGCTCAGGGCAAGGAGGTAGAGTCACCCCCAGAAATAGGCTGATGTATAAATCGAGAGCAGGTCACCGGCGGGTGCTCCACTACCCCCGCCGTGCATAGCAGAACTACTCATGCGGGCAGGGGGCTGCTCGCTACCTCTTGGAGGCGTCGTGATCACTGCATCGATCACCCACAGGCCGGGATCGACGATACGAACCTCGCCTGAGCACCGATCCGGCCGAGTGCCCCCTGCGTCACCAACAGCAATGTGACTGTGTGGAGCCCTCGCGGTACCGGTGCGACGGTGAGGGGCCAGCGACTCCAGAGTGAGGGCTGGTTTGCTGTCTCGCGATGCCGAACGACCGACGGGCGAGACTTCAACAGGCCGCTGATGGCGCAGTAAAGCTGATCGCCCGACACGCACATCGGCAAGAAATAGGCCGGTGCATATTTGACCTCTTGGATTGGATACCCATGCTTGATATCGCTGCCAAGGTGGCCGGCATCCGCGCCGCCTACGGGCCGGACGAACACCGCGCTCTCGCCGTGTACGGCGACGCCCATGCCGCCCTTGAGGAGGCCGGGCTGTATCCGTATGTGGAGACCCGCGGCGGTCTGGCGCTGTGCGCCTACGCCGACAACGGCACCCTGTTCGTCGTCGCCTGCGAGGACTCCCTGCCCTTCAACCGCAAGACGCCGGGGATGCTCAGGGGCTGGCACCTTTCGCATGTGCCCGAGGACGGCCCGGCGCCCGCCTGGCGGTGCGTCGTGTACGACACAGCGCCCGCGTGCCTGTGCTGCGGCGCGGCCGGAGATCTGCATCTGACGCCTCTCGTTGAGGCCGTCACAGTGCATCTCGCCACCTGTGCGCACGGACCGAAGGAGGCTGCGCAGTGAGTCCGTTCACCGTAGCCTCGACCATCGTCGCCTTCGAGGAAGTGCGGTGGCGGCGCTCCGCGCATACAGCCACACGGGCCGAGACGCCGATCCGAGGCGCGGCGTCGTGAACCTCACCGACGACGATCTGCAGATGGCCGTCCGCGACTTCTTCACTCCCGCACTGCTCCTGGAGTTCATCGACCTGCCGGATCCCGTGTCCCGCATCCGGTGGGGTGAGAGGCAGTTCGGCGAGCGTGAGCTCAGGCGCGGCGTGCGGCGCCTCGACGGGGAACCGGACGCCGGCAGCCTGACGCACTGGTCGGCCGCGCCCGGCGGGTTTCGCTACGAAGTCGATGCTCCTGGCGGCATCCGGTCCGGATGCGTGTGCTGGCATGACGTCCACCAAGTGGTGAACTCGCGTCTGAACCCGGTGCGTTATGGGGCACTGCGCGCGGCCGTTGAGGCCGTGGCCGCACACGATGCCGCGTACTTACCAGGCCCTGCCCCGTTCCATACTCCTGAAGTGTGGGAGTCCACCTTCTATCGCCCGTGGGCACGGCGCGCCAGTGAGCTCGCCCTCAAAGCCGCTGCCGCCCTGGATGCCATCTGCCCGGCCGTTCGGGCGCAGCCGTTTTTGTTCTGAACTGAAGTCAACCGAGGAAAGCTCTCTCGTGATCACTTCCACTTCTTCCGCAGCCTGGACCAGTTCCGCCCCGTGCGCCGGGGTGGACGGGTACGTCCTTGGTGAAGCCCTGGTGCGCCGTGAGCAGCGTGAGCTGCTGGAGGTGTGCGGGCCGTTGATGGCGGACTGTGTCGAGCTCTGCCCGTTCGTGTTGCAGTGTTACGAGCGGGTGCGTCCGGCGGCGAGCCGGTTCGACGGTGTGTGCGCGGCTCGCATCTGGGTCAACGGGAAGCCGGTCGCGTCGGCCGAGGGGGCGCCGGGGTTGCCGAGGCTGGCGTCGCAGGCCGGCACATGCGGGACGAGCAGTGGAGTCAAGGCGCACCGGCGACTTGGGGAACCCTTGTGCGGGGAGTGCCGGGTGACCGCGCAGCGGGCTGGGGTGCGGCGGGCTGGCGCCGCGAGCATCCGCAAGCGCGCCTCACGGGGCGCCACCCGGGCTCGCGTCGCATCGTGAACCGACTCACCAGCCCCCCCTTCGGTGCTCTGACCTGCATAAACGCAATTGACACCCCCACGGGGCATAGTAGAATTAACTTCAGCTGGAAGGGGGAAACCCTCCCAACCACCTCTTGGAATACGAGTGAAGGAATCACCTCCCCATGCACACGATGACGCCGGACCCGCTCGCCGTCCTGCAGGTCGCCGCCGACCACAACATCTCCGAGGAGCAGGCAGCGACCGCCCTTGAGTGGGCCGCCTACATGACCGTCCACGCCTGGGAGACGCACGCCTACGCCCTCGACTTGGAGAAGGGGGATGGCGATGCGATGGAGGCGTGGTTCCGCTCGCTCGCCCCGGGCGCGCAGAACGCCGTTCTCGATGACGCGGTCACCGCTGTGGTCGGCGCCGACAACGTGCTCGCCGAGATCTACCGCACACAGGGGCGTGAGCGGATGGGCCGCAGGCGCGTGATGCGCACCAACCGGCCGCGCGTACACATCCGCTGACTCGCACGCAAGCACCGGCCCGCCTCGATGCGAGGCGGGCCGCCTGCTGCCGTCACCTCAACGCCACGGAAGGAAACGCCATATGGGCACTGTCGACTTCTACACCACGGCCATCGGCACCGACCTTGAGACGGCCTTCAACACCGCTCGCAATCAGGCTGCTTGGGACCACGGACACTCCGGCTATACCGGCACCATCGCCGAGAAGGACAAGGTGACGCTGATCGACGAACCGCGGCGCAGCGAAGGGGACGCCACGCTGCGCGCCGAGGAACTGATCAACGATGACGACCCTCGGGTCAGCGCCAAGTAGGGGCCCGCCGGCGCACTGCCGATCACTACCGACACCGGCGAGGACGGCTGGCTGGTCTTTGGGCTGGCCGCGTTCTGATGCCCGTCCCGGGGCCGCCTCCGCGCGGCCCCGGGACGCTCCTTCGCCTCTGGATTCCCGAAAGACGATCACTACTGTGCTCGACAAGCACCTGCCACTGGACGCCACTGCCGACATCATCGAGGAACTCGGCCTGGCCAGCGGCCAGATCCAACGCGTGAACCGGACCATGCAGCGCATCGTCCGCAACGCATGGAACCGGCTACCCGCAGCCAGGCGGACGCCCACGTTCGACGAGTTCGCCGACGGTGTTCCCGCACATGACTGGGCGCTGATGTTCGAGGTGTGCGCGCTCAGCCAGCTGGGCCGCGATGCCGAAGCGTGCGCGCTGATCACAGCTGCCCGCCACCTCCGAGCTGTCCACACCGACTGCTCCCGGCGATCAGCCAGCTCATGACCCGACATCCCTTGCCGAACGGCAACCGAGTCACCCACATCAGCCAGGTGTGGGCCCGGCACCTGCCAGGCGGCACCGCAACCGTCGTCGACCACCAAGGGCCGTGGCCGGACGGCTCATGGGAGTACATGGTTCGCGCCGCTCGTGACTTCTCACGCCAGGCCGGCCCAGGCAACCCCGAACCCCGCACGACGTGGTGGCCGTCCTACGCCACCACTCCCGCACTACAGAAAGGGAAAGTCCCCATGCTCAACAACACTGAATCCGAGGAACAAGTGACCGCGCTGGTAAGCCTCTTCGCCGAAAGGCTCGCCTCCTACGGCAATGACGTGAATCGAGCGCGGCATGACCTGGGCCTTCGCGAACTGTGGGCCTTCACCAGTCCGGAGATCCGCAGGCACCTCCTCCTTTTCGTCTCCTGGGAAGCTCGTCACTCCAAAAGGGACGATGCGGAAGCCCTCACCACCGCTGATCAGTACGCCTGGGCGTTCGCCGGGATTGCCTCATCGTGGGCCAAGCAGCACCAGGATGGTGACGCGGAGGCGTTCTGCGCCGGACCTCATGCGGCGCGCCATGCCGCCTCGTCGCTTGCTTTCGACCGTGACGACCTCGCGGTTTCGCTGGAGACGGCCCTGCTTCTCACCATCCGCACGCCCATGCCGGAGCAGTGGTGAGGCCGGGCGCTCGGAGTTGCCTTGCTTCTCCCTTTCCTCCCCAACCCGCAACACAGAAGGGCCTTTCTCGGTGATCGAAATCATTCACACGCCCGCTCACGGCACGCAGGTACACGGCACCGAGCGGGGTGACGAGGCCGGCAAGATCCTCTCCCGCAAGGAGTACGGCCGCCGCGGCGGCATGAGCTTCAAGTGGTTCAGTGACCTTGAGTGCTGGATCCTCTACCACTCCCGCGACGACGACGCGCACACGTGGACCATCAACAAGCTCCAGCGGTACCTGGAAGAGGCCGGGTACACCGTCGACGTCACGATCGACAACGACATCGAGAGGTCGGTGGCCGAGGCGGAGGCGGAGCGGATCGGGCGGGCGGTGGACCGCACGGCGCGGTTCGAGGAGTATGCGGGGAACGCGGCCGCGCGCAGCGAGGCGAAGCGGCAGCGGTCGGATCAGATCGGCGAACGCTTCTACATGGGGCAGCCGATCATTCTGGGGCGCGGGGCGCGGACGCGGCAGGCGCTTCGAGACCGGGAGCGCATGGACGATGCGATGCGGGCCAGCATCGAAGAGGACCGCAAGGCACGGCACTGGGCGGAACGGGCGGCATCGTCGGCGAACTTCCAGGCGTACCGGGAGGACCCGCACCGGACACTGCGCCGCTTGGAAGGGCTGAACAAGGAACTCCGGGACATCGCGAAGTGGCGGCGCGGGGAGTCGGCGTGCGGGTACACGCGGTCGACGACGCCTGAGGGGCTGGCCACGCTGGCGCGGGAGGAGCGCCGGGCACGGGCGCGGGTGGAGTACTGGGAAGCGATCGTGGCCCAGGCCGAAGCCGACGGCCTCAAGATCTGGAGACCGGAGGACTTCCGCAAGGGGGACTACGTCAACACGGGCGGCACGTGGCGCGAGGTGCTCCGCGTGAGCAAGAAGTCGTTGACGGTGCCACGTGCATCGTGGACCGGCCGCGCGTACCTCGCCAAGGCCGACTTGGACGGGACGGAGTGGGAGGGCAGCACCGCTACGTTTCCCTACGACAGGGTGACGGGGCGGGCCACGGCGGCGGAGGTCGCGCAGTGGCAGGCGGCCGAGCCGGGCGAACTCACCAAGTGCGCGCACTGTGCGCGGGTCGCCGGAAATGAGCTGCGCTACAGCGAGGCGCGGCACTCGTGCACCGTGTGCGGGCACGCCGCGGGGCGGAAGTTCGTCGCGCGGCCACCGGAGGAGGAGACGGAATCCAAGGCAGTGAAGCCGCGGCGCAAGAGCGACCCGAAGACGCCCAAGCGGCTGCACCTGGCCTGTGGGTGGAACGCGAGCGCGGCCACCCTTACATGGCTGGACGGTCGGGGGCGCCCGCATCCTGACCACCCCGCTACCACCCTCACGCCGCCCAATGGCGGCACGTACGCGGACAGCGTGCACACCACCGTTCTTCGTGAGCAGGTGCGGGAAGTCCTGGCGGAGCGTGGGCTGAAGCGCCGGACCCTTGGCACGGGTGGCCCCGGTAAGGGCGTGACATGGGCTCTGGAGGTCACCACAGCGCCCCCGGAGACGAAGGCGGCGACCGCTCCAACTGGGGGCGCCTAGCCCCTCCTGAGCCGCTGCTCCGCAGTTGACCCCACCCGCACCCATAGTAGAATAGTCATTAGTGAGGGGGTGCTGGAGCTGGGCTCCGCTCCGAGCACCCCCTCACCACACCCACAGCAGTCCGCGCACTGCGCGAGGCCGCACTTCTTTCAGAAAGCACCCCATGCCGTACGACACCAGCCTTGTCCCCGCACGTCTGCTCACGCTCGCCACCGATACCGCCAGGGCGCTTGGCCCCGACTGGTCGGTGACCGGTCTGCTGAGCACCGCGATCGTCGTCCACCCCTTCGGTCTGCGCGTTCAGCTGCGCCTGCCCGAAGGGGGGCTGCGGATCAGCACCCTCGCCGCCATGAGCAGCACGCCGGGCAACCCCGCCGAGATCACGGCGACGATGCCGATTGCGCAGGCCAGCGGACAGACGGTTGCGGAACTGATCCACAGCCAAGTGCTGCCGCGCCTCGGCCGACGCGACGCGTATGCGGCATTGCGGCTGCTGACCCTTCCCCTGCGCAGCGCCCGCATCGCGGCCGTCGCCCAAGCGCAAGCGGACTCCGACAGCATCGTGCTGCACAAGAGCGACGACGGTGAGCCCGTCATCCGTGTCCGCATCCCTGCCCCCTACGGCGGCACGGTGGGGCTTCTTTTGGACCGTCTGTCCGTCGACCGGGCCATCCGCTGCGCCGAGGCGGCCCCGCCCGAGCCGCATACAGTCCAAGGGTCCACGGCGCCCGCGGGCTTCGCTGCCGAGGTGTACACCGTGCTCGATGCGCTCCCGGCGCTGCGTGCCGCGCCGTCGCTGGCCGGGCCCCGGTTCACGATCCTGCGCAGTGCCGATCAGCAGGTCACGGTGCGCCACGACGCCAACGCCACAGACCCTGCCGCTCCCATGGCTCTGTTTCTGCCCGCGGCCCCGATCGCCACGGCTTACGCGGTCCTGCGCGCCTACACCGCCTGACCCCCACCTGTCGATGAAGGAACACATGACCTCCGAAGCACCTCCCCCGCCGGCCCTTTCCGGCTGCCCTACCAGCCAGGATCTTGGCAGCTATCTGGCCGGGCTGGGGCCCACCGTCCGCAACGTCACCTCGGCCGCGCTAGCGGTCGCCCGCATCGATGAGCTCGGCTGGGCACCGAGGGGCGGATACCCGGGCAGTGACGTGCTGTGGCCGGTCGCCTGCTTGATGTGCGGCTGGTCCGGGACTCGTTTCTACAGCCATCTGCGCAGGGCTCGCCCGGCGATGCGGCATCGCGGCTGCGTTCCGCAGAGCGAGCATCCGCGCCTGCTTGCGGCGCTGTCCGCGTACGCGGCCGGGGCCTGTGCGTGCCGGCGGGCGCACCCCACCACCCCGGCCGATGTGGCTGAGGCGCTCGGCGCCATGCAGCGCGCCGTATGCACCGACGACCACGACCAGGTCCTCGACCGCATCAGGGCTCTCACCGGCCCCTGCCCAGCCACCCTGATACGCGCCCAGGCCGTACGCGCCGTCACCGGCGCCTCGAAGTAGTCCTCAAGCAAAAGGAGTTGTCGATATGACCGAGTACGAGCGAGGCGACCGGGTTGCCGTGCTGTACCTGTCGAAGCGGAGCGGAACCTGTCTGGCGTACAACCGGACTGTCACCGACGTCGAAGCGGACGACGCGCACGGCCAGCGCGTGTGGGTCAACATGCCAGGCGACGCCGCTCTCGGAAGCTCGCTCGATTTCCTCGCCGACGACGCGGAGGGAATCTCACCCATGGAGGCCGAGGCGATTGAGGACCAGACGCCCGGCAGGCTCCTGGCGAACCTGACCTGGTACATCGAGGCCGCCGCCCCAGGTTCCAGTCGGCTGACGTGGCCTTCCGGGCGAGGACACCTGCCGGTGCGGGTGATGTTCACCGAGAAAGCCAGGGCTCTGCATGCCCGCATGGCCGCGCACTACATCGAGCAGCTGCGCATGATCTGCCCTCGCGACCTTGACGACTGGATGGCCCGCTTCCAGCCTGCACAGGCCTAACCCCCCGCTGACCTGGTAGTTCGCGGTTTACCCTCCCCTCAGCCATAGTAAAATTAACCCTTGAAGGAGTGAGGGTGCGGCTCAGCTCGGGGCGCACCCTCATCTCGCAACCCGCCCCTTCGGGGCGGGTCTCCTCATACCCACCTCCCCTTACAGAAAGCGAGACCACGGTGACTCAGCTTGACCTGTTCGCGGAACTCGCCCCCGAGCCCGCGCCCATCCCTGCCACGTTCACCGCAGCTCCGAAGACACCCCCCCTTCCACCGCAGCAGCACGAGCGGCCACAGCCGGCCGCAGCGGTGAGCAGCCCCGGGACTCGACGTTCCGGGCGCCCGCGCCCGGTAAGCGACCCGCACCGGCACGCCCTGGAGATCGGTGAAGCGGTGGCCGAGCGGTGGCACAACCGACACGGTGGCACCGCGATCGAGGTGCCGATCGGCGTGGTCGCCGCACTTGCCCTCATCAGGGAGAAGGACCCGAACGGCCCGGGCCTCAAGGCGCAGATCCTCACCCAGGACGGTCCGCAGTTGATCGCGATGCTCCGCGAGATCTGGTCGATGCACTGGCTGCATCGACCAGATCTGATCGAGCGCGCCCGGATCCTGCACGAGTGGTTGAACGACGACCTCGACGAATACCGCATGCACGCCGTGCGCGCCGTCACCGAAACCGCCCTGAAGCGCGGCCTGTTCGATCTGACGGCACACGAGGACCCGTATCTGCGCTCGGCGACGGATGCCCTGTCGCCAGTAATGACGAGCTTGCGCTCCCGCGGTGCACGGCAAGGCCTCGGTGAGTACCACACCCCACCGCCGATCGCCGACGTCATCGCCGAGGCGACCAACCTGGAGGCCATCGTCGACATCGGTCTCGGTACGCGTGAACTGAAGGGCAGCGAGCATATCCATGACCCGTGCGCTGGCAGCGGAGGGTTACTGCGAGCAGCCGCACAGATCCTTCGTGAGCGCGGCCACGATCCCGCAGATTTCCAGTGGTCGATGGTGGACATCGACCCGATAGCCGCAGCCTGCGCCTCGGTGAACGCGATCGTCTGGGCATTCGGCCCTCGTGTCACCGTCGCGTGCGCCGACTCGCTGGCGAATCCGAACGCCGTCGAGGACGCGATGAAGGAGGCGCGCGCCGTGTTCGAGCACCGCGATGAGATGCTCGGCAAGGCGCAGATCATCGGCGCCATCCACAGGACTCAGCACCTGATGGAGCGGGCCCTCACACCCGCCGCTTAGCCTCTCACCCCCTACCTGACCTGCATGAACGCAGTTGACCCACCCCCTTAACATAGTAGAATTAACTTACGGGTTGAGGGGGAACGCCCTCGAAATCCGTTATCTACGCACCTCTTGGAACAGGAGCAGCCCCATGACCGGCACCGACACCATCACCCCTGACGCCGCCAGCACCGACACGACAGACGTCGAAGCCCCGGAGGCGGCAGTCCTCAGCGAGTTCGACCTGTACTTGCTGGCCAAGCCCATAGCCGACGCCCTCGGCGACGGCTGGCGCGAGGACACCGACGACAACCCCGCGGGCTTCGTGGACAAGGCGATCCGTCTCATCCACCCCGACGGCCGCGCCATCGGCATACGTCACCTGTGGCAGGGCGAAGCCGTGCAGACCTTCGCCGTCGGCGGACCCGCCCCCAAGAAGTCGTCCGGCACCGACCAGACGGGCAAGAACCGACTGCCGAAGGGTGTGCGCTACAGCACCGGCGTCCACTTCAGCACCGACTCCCCGCTGGAGGAGATCCTCACCGCCATCCGCACGGTTCTGCTGCCCGCCTTCGACGGCCACCGCCCCCGCCTGCGCGCCAACGGGACACCGATCCCACCCACCGCCGAGGCGCCCGCCGAGCAGAGCCAAGACGCCGCAGCCGACGCGGCGGAGCCCACCCCGACGCCGGTCACCGCCTCTTCAACCGCCAAGACCAAGGCGAAGACCAACGCGAAGACCAAGACGAAGAGCACGGGACGCCGCCCCACGTCGGCGAAGCGCACGAACAAGCGCCACACCACCCCCGCGGCCGCCTGACCCCACTGACCACACACCCGGGTGGGCGCACCTCACCGTGCGCCCACCCCTCTACGCGAAAGTCCACGACCATGAGCACCGCCACCCGCCCGGCCGCCGTTGAGGGATTCACCGGCCGCTTCTCCTGGGTCGACCCCCACGACCTGGTCATCGACCCGTACAACCACCGCAAGCACCGCGACGGCGCAGGCGGCGAGGACACCACCCAGCCCGACGCTGACCTCCAGGCCAGTGTCGATGAGTTCGGCGTCCTCACGCCGCTCGTGCTGCGCCCTCAGACCGGCGAGCACGAGGGCAAGCTCGGCATCATCTTCGGACAGCGCCGTAACAACGCCGCCCTGGCCGCCGCGAAGAAGGCCAAGAAGAGCAACAAGCCCTACCGACTGGTCCCGGCGATCATCCGCGACGACCTGGCCGGCGTGGACGACGCGGCGCTGACGGTGTCGTTCATCGAGAACAAGCACCGCCGACAGGCCACCGTCCGCGACGACATCGACGCCGCCAAACAGCTCGCCCTCATGAACATTCCCAAAACCCGTAAGACCCGACATGCGCGCGCCATGGGCTTCAAGCCCGCTGACCTGGCCGCCGCTACCAAGGCATCCAAGCTGTCCGACCAAGCCCTCGCCGATGCGGTCGAGGCGGACTTCAACCTCGTGGAACTGGCCGAGTTCCAGGAGGTTGAAGGCGTCGACGACGCCCTGTGGACCCTGCAGCGCGCCAAGACCCGCGATATCCGCCAGGGCAACACCAAGCGCGGCAACTGGAAGCACGCCCTCGCGGAACTCCGCGCCAAGAGGGCACTCGCAGACAGGTGCGCCAAGCTCGTCGAGGAGCTGACCGCTGCGGAAATCCCGGTCATCAAGTGGCGTCTGAGCTGGTCCGACACCAGCACGCGTCCCCTGACTGACCTTCTTACCGACGACGGTGAGCCGCAGACCTCCCAGACACACCAGGACTGCCCGGGGCACGCAGGATGCATCGATGCGAGTGAGGGAGAAGTGATCTGGCTGTGCACCGCCTGGCACCGGCACGGCCACGCCCTCACCCCTGAGGCCGCCAAGAAGGCCGCGCAGGCAAGCCCGGACCGTGAAGCGGCAAAGGCCGAGCGACGGCTGGTCATCGAGAACAACAAGGCATGGCGCCAAGCCCGCGACGTCCGCTACGACTTCATCAAAGACCTGTGCCAGCAGCCCGAACCCAGCACCCGGATGTGGCCGCTGATCCTGTCGATGATCACCGGCACCAGCTACGCGTACGAGAGTTTCGTCGGCCGCAAGCGGACCGACCTGACCGCACGGTTCCTCGGCGTCGAAGACCCCAACGAAGGCCACCGTCAGTGGGACCGCGTGGCCGATCCGTTCGGCGCAGTGATCGCCCGCACCAGCCCCGCACACTCCTGGCGGATCCTCCTCGCCCACGCCGCCGCCGCCCACGAGAGCGAGCACATGGACGACGCGGCCTGGCGCCGCAACATCGATCCGCAGACCGTCGCGTGGCTGACGTTCCTGGAAACAGAGGGCTACGCACTGAGCACGATCGAAACCAAGACGGTCGCCAAGGGCCGTGCTCAGCAGGAGGAGAAGGCCAAGCAGGACACGAAGGCCAACCCATCTGAGCCGGACGAGAGCGCCGCGGGCGCTGAGGAGCCCGAGCAGCACCAGGAGCCGGAGCCGGCCGCAGCCTGACCCGCCGCCCCCTGTGGGAGGCCCGTCGCAGAGCGGGCCTCCCACGCCGCAGGCCCTGTTGGACACAGACCGAAGGACATGACGTGAGCGCAACCCACAAAGTGGCGGAACTCCTGCTGACAGAGGTCGGCATGAGGCATGAACTCTGGGAATCCTGCTCCCTGGACGACCCGGACGCTTTCCGGAACGACGCCATACGACTCCTGGGAGACCTGACCGAGATCTCCAGTCGGGACCTCCGGGACGCGGACTGGGACCACCTGTGGCGCGATGCCCTGGAACTGGACGGCCAAGAGGCCCCGAACACGGAACCAGAGATCCGCGACATCTGCGGTGACGACGAGCAGCACTTCCTGACCATGCGCGCCTTGCTCGCCACCGAACGCACCCACCGCGCCGCGGGTCGCCGCGCTGGCCTCTTCGACGCCCTCAGGGGCATCGTCGCCCACTTCGACAACGAGGACGATGCCCTCGACTATGCCCTGCGGCAGCGCAAGGCGCGCGGTCAAGACCCCGCCCAGCGCGCCCTCTTCTAAACCACACGCCACAACTGTCCAGCAGCACCCATCACGGAAAGACCGCCATGAGCACCACCGCGCCCTCCAACGGCTTCATCGTCACCGTCACACAGACCCCGACCGTCCAGGCCACCGCCCTGCGTGAAGGCGACACCTTCACCCTTCTCGGCGACGACAGCCCTCTGACCATCCTCGCCCGGCGACGCCACCTCCAACCGCTGTGGCTGCTCACCCTCGAAGACCAGGACGCGCCGATCACCCTGCGCGACGACGAGCCGATACGCCCCCTGCGCATGCTGCGCGCCTTCGACCTGACCTGCCAGCTCTGCGGGCGCACCGCCCAGCACGTCCTGGACCTCCCAGTCCACGGCATTCCCCAGACCTGGGTGTGCAGCCAGCACTGACCCCGGCAAAGCAGCCACGCCGACCGCTCCTTCCTCCGCGCCAAGGACACACGACCATGCCCTCGACCGACCGCACCATACGAGTCGGCACCATCGACGTCACCATTCGCACCAGCAACAGGACCACCCTCGGCCTCACAGTCACCAAGCACGGCGCCATCATCGTCCGCGGCCCCCACACCACCACCGATGCAGACGCCGCCACACTCGTGGAACGACGCCGCGCATGGATCTACCGGCAGCGCGCCCACCTCGACAAAACCACACCCGACGACCCCATCAAGGAACTCATCCCCGGTGCAGGATTCGATGTTCTTGGCCGTCCGCACCGCCTCCGGATCATCTCTGACAACGACCAGAACGAGCCACTGCGTCAGCTGCGAAGCACCCCGACCGGCGGCTGGCTCCATATGCGGCGCACTACGGCACTAAATGCGAACAAAGCACAGCGAACCCTCATCAATTTCTACGCCGAAACCGGCCGTGAATGGCTGAGAATCAACCAGCCACAGATCACCGCACACACCCCAAACAGGGACCTATCCATCACCATCTCGACCCGCATTCGCACCACCTGGGCCCATCACCACCCAAACCGCGGACTCACCCTGCACTGGGCCACCGCCCAACTCCACCCCACCCTCCTCCGCGAACTCATCCACCGCACCCTGGGTCTCCACACCATCGCCAACAACCACGACCTCAACCGCGCCCTCCGCACCCTCTGGCTCGGGCGTCTCACCACTCCCACCAACGCCCGCCCACGAACCCTCCTCAAACCCACGGGCAACAACCCGTGCCCCGACTGCTCCACACCACCCGGCGCACTCCACGCCGAACGATGCGACATCGCCCGATGCGCCCGCACCGGACTACAACGCAACAACTGCCACCCCAACATCAACTGCACCACCATCTGGACCGGGCAGTTCCCCGGAGAAGCCGAATGCACCGAATACGGCTTCTACTGCCGCCCCACCCCCGACGGATACGAACCCTGCAACGCCGACGACCCCAACGCCATGCACGACTTCAACCGCCTCTACCGCGAATGCCGCTGGGACCCCGCAACCCAACGGATGACGCTGCCCTCACCCCCCGCCACACAGTCGCCCCGCGACGAGGAAGGACGCCGGCCGTGACAACGATGAGAATGCCGCGCGCAAACGCGCAGCGACCGGGCCTGGACGAGGACTGGCGGGCCGTGTGGCACGTGACGTACTACGAGGCGGCTGAAGGTGGCGTCGGCCGGAAGCCGCAAAGCCCCTGCTGGACGATCGAGATCGAAGCGCACCCCCTCGCCTCAAACCGGACCATCGGCCACCAGGTGTGGCTGTACATCAACCGCGAGCGCCCAGACATCCCCGAAGTGGACAGGCTGAGCGCGCACGTCCAGCTCCAGGGCTACGCCGCCAGCACGCCCAGCGGGGACGGGAACATGCAGCGCATCCACGGGATGCGGTGCACCTCGTGCGGCTCACCCGAGGTGGTGTTCACCGTACGGGCCTGGGCAAACTGCCGAGCCTGCGGCAGAGGCCAGACGCAGAGCGAAGCGGCGCTGTGTTCCGACCACTGCGAGGACTGCAACGCCCAGGCACTGACGAACGGGGCAAGAAAGCGCATGATCAGCCGGTGAACTCCTCATACCGGAGCTCCCGACGCGTGACCTCGGAGCGATAGGCAGCATCCTGTGAAGCTCCTGAGGCTGCGAATGCCGAGCAGCAGTCGGCGATCTGTGAATGCCCTGGTCAGCGCATGAACATCCGCCTCTTGCCGCGTCAGGCCGCGTGTGACCGCGCCAGCCCGGATGTGCGCTCTGTCGTCTGTGGGGTTTCGGCGGCCAGAAGGCAGCCGTCGAATCACACTCCGCGAGCTGAACGTCTCGCCTCGTGGACTGCGGAACCGCCGCCCCGCGCCCTGTCCCCCGCCTGTCCCCCGGGGCGCAAAAATGCCCTTCCAGATCATGTCTGGAAGGGCATTTTCTGCGTTTTCGCTGGTCAGCGTGGTGGGCACAGACGGATTTGAACCGCCGACATCTGCTTTGTAAGAGCAGCGCTCTACCGCTGAGCTATGCGCCCTCGTCGAGCCGACAGACTACCTTGCCCTCGGGGCCGAACTGCAAACCAGTGCGGGAAAAACCCGTGCGCGAAGTGCGAACTTACCGGCCGGTGTGTTCGTTCCGGTGAGTGGGAGAATGGCACCCGGCACTGGGCGATCCGATCGGGAGAGGGAAGTGACGGCGACACACACGCAGCCGCATGAGCAGCGAGAACGCCGTCGCACGCGTGGGGGTCCGGTCCGGGACACGGTGGCGCTGGCCCTGCTGCCGCTGCCGCTGTTGGCGGCGCTGGCGGCGTCGGTGCCGATGTCGTTCGCGGGCGGCGGGACCCGTCGCTGGTTCGGGCGCGGGGAGAGTCAGCGGGCCGATGCGCAGGCCGCGAAGGATGCCGCCGCGGCCGCGTTCTACGAGCTGGACAGCGCGCAGCGGGATCTGCGGATCTCCCTGGAGACGATCACCGCCGTCGACAGTTCGCCGCAGGCCCAGCGGGCCGCCGCGGATTACGAGGGCTTCAGCCGGCGCATCGACGAGGTGAGCCACGGCTACATCACCGCGGTCGACTCCCATGATCTGGACCGCGACGATCTCGACGGCGCCGCGGTGGCCCGGGCGCGGGCCGATCTCACCCGGGCCAGGGACGAGCTGAACCGCGTCAAGGGCGAGCTCGACCGGTTCGCGCAGGGACTGGGGCCTCTGCTGCGGTCCGCGGAGACGCAGCTGGCCCGGCTGGCCCCGGCCGTGGAACGGGCCCGGCAGACGCTGCTGGCGGCGAGCAACGCGCTGGACGAGGTCCGGGCGAACGGGCTGCGCGCCGATGACCTCGCGGCCCGGCTCGCGGCGCTGGGGCCGGAGCTGACCAAGCTCAACCAGGGCGCCGGGCAGCACGGCGTACCGGAGACGATCCGGCGCGCCGACGAGGTGCTCCGCAAGGCGGAGGACATACGGGCCGAGGCCGAGCGGCTGCCGGCCCGGGCGGCGGAGCTCGACAAGCGGCTGGTGTCGTTGCGGACCCGGGCCCAGGCGATCACCACACGCGCCGAGAAGGTCGATCCGGTCCTCAGCGAGCTGCGACGACGCTACAGCGCGGCCTGCTGGCAGGACCTCCAGCAGGTACCGGAGAAGGCCGTGCAATCCGTCCGGCAGACCGAGGTGAAGCTGCGGGAGGCGCAGCAGGCACGGGACGAGCAGCGCTGGGCGGATGCCACCAGCCTGCTGGCGACCGTACGCGCGCTGCTGGACACCACGGACGAGGCGGTATCGGCGGCCGGTGACCGCCTGCAGCGTCTCGACGCGGTGTCGTTCGACCGGCAGCAGGAGGTCGAACGAACCCGCTTCGCGATCCGGGACGCGCAGCGGCTGGCGATGGCCGGTCGCAGCACCCCGGACCCGCGGCACGCCCGTCCCCTGGACGACGCGGTGGCGCGGCTGGAGCGTGCGGTCGCGGGCCTGGAGGGGCGGCATCCGGACTGGTGGCACTTCCTGACCGAGACCGAGGCGGTACGGCAGACCGCGGCCCGGGTGGTGCAGGAGATCCGGGAGGCCCGGGGCGGTACCGGGGCCTGAGCCGCGGGGCCCTCACAGGCTGTCGTCGCCTCCCCTCCCCCTCCGACCGCCTCCTCTCCCCCTCCTGACCGCTTCCCATCCCCCTCCTGACCGCCTCCTCTCCCCTCCTGACCGCCTCCTCTCCGCGCGCGATGGCGTGAAGCGGCCCCCGGGCGGATCCTGGAGTGTGAGTGATACGGCCCAGGCGGCGCATCTGTGCGAAGGAGGCCGGCATGGCTACTGGGGCTACTGGCCAGACCCTGCCCGGACCCATGGGGCACTTCCACCGGCGGGGCACGGGACGCCATGCCCGCGCCCGGCTCGATGAGCACCTGCCCCTGGACCACCGGCTCAGCAGGGTCTACCGCATCGGGGCCGGGCTGATGGGCCTGGTGCTGATCGCGTTCGGCGTCCTCGGGCTCACCCGGAACATCGGCTTCTTCGACACCGGCGACAACGCGGTGGCCGGTCTGAACACCAACGGCGCGCTGAGCGTGCTCTCGATCGTCGTCGGAGCGATCCTCGTCAGCGGGATGGTGATCGGCGGGAACTTCGCCTCGACCCTCAACATCGTCTTCGGGGTGCTCTTCCTGCTGAGCGGATTCGTGAACCTGGCGGTGCTGCGAACCGATGCGAACTTCCTCGCCTTCCGGATCCAGAACGTCCTGTTCAGCTTTGTGGTCGGGCTGATGCTGCTGGTCTTCGGGATGTACGGACGGGTCAGCGGCGGCCTCCCGCACAACAACCCGTACTGGCGTGCCCGGCACCCGGAGGAAGCGGAACGTTTCGACCGTGGCGAATGGCACCCGATCCCCGGGATGACGGCCGGACGGCAATCCTGGCGCGTCAAGATGCAGGGCTCCTTGCACGCCGGGCTGGGCTCGATCGGCCCCGGTACCAGCACCAGCATCAGCGCCCACAGGAGCGGGGAGAGTGGTGGCGCCGGTTCCGCGGCCGCCACCACCACGGAAAGGGCTGGTGAGGGCGCGAGCGGCAGCAGCGGCGACAGCAGCGGGAGCGGGAGCGGGAGCGGCGGCAAGGAGGGGTGAGCCGGGCGGGGACGTCAGGGCGTACCGAGGTGGGTTTGGGGTGCTCGGTACGTCCTGACGGCATGCGAGTGCCGCCCCTGGGCCTGTGCCTGACGTCCCGCCCGCGGGCAGCCCTCAAGTCGCCTCCACCACCCCGGACTTCCTCACCCAGGAGAGTCCTGAGGAGCCCTGAGCAGCCCTGAGGAGCCCTGAGGAGAGCCGGAAGGCGACCCCCGGGACCAGTCCCCGGGAGAGCCCTCAGGACGGTTCTTCGCGCTTTCCCCGGCGCAGCTGGGTCACTACCGCGGAACGGGGGCCCGCCATGCCCGCCGACCCGGAATAATCGGAGGCACCACCCCTGCGCCCGAAGGCCCCACCCGCGCGGCACACCCGCGGCGGGGAGCGGAGAAAGTAGGAAACGCCATGGACTTCAGCGAAGCGCTCCGGGCCGAGCGACTGGTTGCCTTCATCCGGGGCAAGGATGCGGAGGCGTCGTTCCGTACGGCCATGGCACTTGCGGAGGCAGACCTTCCGCTCATCTCGCTCTCCCTCTGCGGCAAGGACGCGCTCTCCGTGATCCGCCGGGTCCGTGCCGAGCTCGGCGACGCGGCCTGGCTCGGCGTCGGCTCCGTCCTGACCAGTCAGGATGCCCGCCGCGCTGCCGAAGCGGGGGCCAATCTCATCGTGGCACCCGGACTGGGGGCAGGGCTCGAGGAGTCCGTACGGCAGGGGCTGTCCACGCTCGCCGGGGTACTGACCCCGTCCGAGGTGATCGCGGCGGAGGCACTGGGCGTATCGGCACTCATGCTGTTCCCGGCGTCGGTCGGCGGTCCGGCGTATCTGGAGGCGCTCCGCGGCCCGTTCCCCGAGGTGCCGTTCGTGCCGGTCGGCGGCGTGGACGAGGTCGTGGCCCAGGCGTACTTCGATGCCGGAGCGCTGGCTGTGGGCGTCGGCTCACCACTGGTCGGTGATGCGGCGGACGGCGGCGATCTGGACGAGCTGCGCAAGCGCGCGGCGGAGTTCAAGGCGGCGTGTGCACGGTGAGCGGGCCACGGCCACCGAAGCGCACGACGGTGGACCCAGGGCGTGGACCCAGGGCATCGAGCCGAGTGGTCCGGCGACGTCGTGCGCCGAGTGGCGCCACGGCTAATCTGTGGCCATGCCTCGCTATGAGTACCGCTGCCGCCCGTGTGGCTCGATCTTCGAGTTGAACCGGCCGATGTCCGAGTCCTCCGCCCCGGCGGTCTGCCCCGAGGGGCACAAGGACACCGTGAAGCTCCTCTCCACGGTCGCCGTCGGCGGGTCGGCGACCGCCCCCGCACCGAGCGGCGGGCCCGGCGGTGGCGGCGGCTGCTGCGGGGGCGGCTGCTGCGGCTAGGTGTACTGCCCTGTGAGGGATCTCCGCGGCGCCGCGGAGATCCGCCAGAAGCGCCCTGCCGCTACCGCTACCGCTTACGCGCCAGTGTCAGACCGTCGGCCACGGTGAGCATCACCGACTCCATGCGCTCGTCCGCCCGCACGTGGTCGTTGAACGCCCTGATCGCCAGGGCCGTCCCGGTCGCCGCCGGGTCGACGACCTTGCCGGCGTTCAGCACGTTGTCGGCGACGATCATTCCCCCGGGCCGCATCCGCGGCACCAACTCTTCCCAGTAGGCGATGTAGCCGCCCTTGTCCGCATCGAGATAAGCAAGGTCGATATGCGGCTGCGCGGGCATCGCCCGCAGCGTCTCCAGCGCGGGCGCGATCCGCAGCTCGATACGGTCCGCGACACCGCCCTTCGCCCACGCCTCCCGGCCGTACGCCGTCCACTCCTCGGAGACGTCGCAGGCGATCAGCGTGCCGTCCTCGGGCAGCGCCTGGGCCATGGACAGCGCCGAGAACCCGGTGAACGTCCCCACCTCGACGACATGCCGTGCGCCGATCAGCCGCACCAGGAACGCCAGCAACGGCCCCTGCTCCTCGGCGGACTGCATGATCGCGGACTCGGGCAGCCGCTGGTGCGTGAGCTCCACGATGCCCCGCTGCGCGGCGTTCAGCGGCGGATTATGGGCGAGGACGTAGTCGTACAGCTCCGGCGTGACAGGCGTGCTCTTGGACTCAGCCACAGGCTCTCCTCTGCTCAAGGATCACGTTCTCGGCCGGTGAGCGGGCGGTGCGGCCGGCCGCCTCGGCGAGCGTATCCGCTCGCGAGCTGTGAGGGGAGGGGAAGGTGAGGGCAGGAGAGAGTGAGGTGACCGGACTTCTACTCCCCAGCGGTACCCGCGGCTACTCCGCAGCGGTATCCGCGGCGGCGCGGAGGAAGGACCGTACGATCTCCTCGCCCGCGGCGGCGCCCCGTGCGTCGAGCGCGGTGACATGCGGCGCCTGCCAGCCGGAGTCCGCCAGTTCGCCGTGCCCCGGGCGCCATCCACGGTCCGCCGCGAGCAGCAGATCGGCGTCGAGCAGCGAGTCGCCGGCCGCGAGGACCTCGGTCGCCCCGGTGCGGCGCGCCACCTCCGCGACGGCCGCGCTCTTGGTCAGCGGCCGCGGTACGGCATAGATCTTGCGGCCCTGCAGGGAGACGGTCCAGCCGCGTTGCTCCGCCCAGCCGGCGAGGTCCTCGACCCAGGTGTCGGGCAGCAGCGGCCGCTCGACGACAAGGTAGGCGAAGAGGTCCTCGGCGACCCGCTCCTTGAGCAGCCAGGCCGGATCCGCGGTGCGGACGAGGTGGGCCCGCACCTCGTCCAGGGGGGCGCACTGCGCGGCGAGGCGCGCGGCGACCGTGCGCCGCCAGTCGGGGTCGGACTCGCCGCGTACGAGCAGATGGCCGCCGTTGGCGCAGACCGCGAACTCCGGTTCCGGGCCGGGGAGGTGGATGCGCCGGTACTGCTCGCGGGTGCGGGTGGTGGCGGGCACGAACGTGGTGCCGCCGGCCAGTTCGGCGAGCAGCGCGGCGGCCGTCTCCGTCATATAGGACAGCGGCTTGCGTTCGTAGGTCTCGACGCAGAGCAGCCGTGGTGCGTCGGCGTCGGGCATGGCGAGGCCGAGGGCGGCGGCCGAATAGATCAGGGTGCGGTCGAGGTCGCTGGCGACGATCGCGCTCATCAGGAGGCCACCGCCTTGCCGTCAGCACCCGTGGCCCCGCGGGTGAAGCGGGGATGGATCAACCCGACGCAGGTGTAGGGCAGTTCGCC
The DNA here is from genome assembly GCF_042895955.1 of Streptomyces sp. NPDC001339. Classification (NCBI taxonomy): domain Bacteria; kingdom Bacillati; phylum Actinomycetota; class Actinomycetes; order Kitasatosporales; family Streptomycetaceae; genus Streptomyces; species Streptomyces sp. NPDC001339. The sequence continues at coordinate 66,528 of NZ_JBIAWT010000009.1, forward strand.
GACCTCTTCGACGGGTACGCCCCGCTGTTCAGCCAGGAGGCGTACGTGATCGAGGTCGGCGCCGGCGCCTTGCCGGGCAAGGATCTTCCAGGGGACCCGGCGCAGCAGTACGCGCGTGGTCTCGCCGACACCGGGCTTCACGAGATTGACGTCGTGGATGCCGTACTCCGCACTGATCCGCTCGACGGCTTCCCAGCCCGCCCAGGTGGGGCTGCGGTCGGCGACGGCCAGTTCCTTCACCTCCGCTGCGACCTCCCGCGCGACATCGTCGAAGCGCGCGCCGACCGCGTCCAGGAACGTGCGCGACACATCGGTCGCGGCGAGCTCGCGGTAGAACTTCGCACCGTGGAAGTCGTCCGGACCCACAAGGTCGTCGCGCAGGACCGTGCGCGATATGAGGCCGGAGACGGTGGAGTTGAGGCAGGCGGACGGGATGAGGAAGTCATCGCGGGTGCCGTAGGTATCGACGCAGCCGCCGGGGTCGGCGAGCACGGCGATCCTGGGGTCGAAGCCCGGGAACTCCTCCAGGGCCTCGGCCAGTTCGCGGGTGATGGCCCCCTTGCCGGTCCAGCCGTCCACGAACACGACATCCGCCGGGTTGTGATGGGCCGCCAGCCAGCGCAGCGCGGTGGTGTCGATGCCGCGGCCGCGGACGATCGAAACCGCGTAGTGCGGCAGGTCCAGACCGTGTACGTGCTGCGCCCAGCGCCGCATCAGCACGCCGACGGGGGTACCGGCCCGCGCCAACGACACCAGTACGGGGCGCGGACCGCGCTCGGCGAGCACGGTCTCGGCGACGGTCCCGACGGCGCGCGCGATCCGGTGCGCGGAGGCCTGCAGAGCGCTCTGGAAGAGCGCCTGGTACTGCTCGCTCGGCTGGTACTCGACCGGCAGCGACTCGGCATAGTGGGCGCCGCCGTTCTGAATCGCCTCTTCGCGTTCCTCCGTGGGCGCTTCCAGAGTGATGCCGGAGAGGTCCTGGAGCAGCCAGCCGACCTCGTCGGCGTCGTAGGAGGAGAAGGCGGGGCCGCGCAGCGGCTCGGGAAGGGACATGGGCGGTGCCTGGGGTCGCGGGGCGCAAGAGGGGAGGTAGGAGGGGATGACGGTGAGCAGCAGCCGGTCGGTGTGCTCGGCGAGGCGGTCCAGCAGCCCGCCGGGGGCGTGCAGTTCGGGCCGGTCGCCGTACGAGTCCACGACGGCGACGATGGCGTCGAAGCGGCGCTCCGGGTCGCCGCCGGCCACGACGTTGTAGGCGTACCGCTCCCCCGGCCCGTCGGCGGGCAGGTCGTGGGCGGGGAACGACAGCCGGGTGCGTATCGCGTAACCCGGGTCGTCCACGGGGAGCACCGGGGAGCGGGTGGTGGTCGAGAAGTAGACGCCCGGGCCGGCCGTCACGGTGGACGGGCTGCCGATGGACGGACTGCCGGTGGACGGTCCGCCGGTGCACTGCCCGGTGGCGGTGTCCGTTGCCTCGGCGAGCCGGGCGTCCAGGGCCTCGGCCAGCCGCAGGGGCGCGTACATCAGCTCCTCGTTGCCGAGGACGAGGACGCGGCGGGCGCCGTCCAGGTGCTGCGCGATCCGGGCCGCCATGCCGGGGAGCCGGGCCTCCAGGTGTGCGCGGTGCGCGGGCGTGAAGCCGTGCCGTCCGCCGTCGGGGAGTCCGGCGGGCCAGTCGAGGTCGACGCGTACGGGCTCCGCGCGGCGGGCGGGCTCCGCGCGACGTACGGGCTCCGCGCGACGGGCGGCCCCGGGTGCAGGTGCGCTCTCCGGACTCTCCGGCGCGGACGCCCTCGCCCCCGCCCCCGCCGCCATGGCCGCGCGCTCGTGCTCGCGCTCGCGCTCGTGCTCGGCGACGAGTCGCCGGCCGCGCTCCAGGACGTCCTCGGGCAGCCGTACCCCGCCCGAGGCCAGCGCCACGAGGTCCACGCGGGCGCCGAGTTCCGCCGCGAACTTCTCCAACTGGCCGCGGTCCGCGGCGGAGCGCATGTCGACGAGGGCGACGACGACGTAGTGCTCGCGCGGGAAGCGTGCGTGCAGCGCCCTGATGGTGTTCAGGACGGTGCGGCCGGTGGAGAACTCGTCGTCGACGAGCACCAACGGCCCGTCACCGGCGAGGAGTTCGGGGTCCTCCGGGAGCAGCAGATGCGAGGTGGCGTGGCTGTGCTCCTCCTCGAAGCCACCGGCCCGCGCGACACCGTCGACCGGGCGGCGGGTGGAGTGCAGGCAGGGCGCGAACGCCAGGCCGTCGGCCACGGAGTGACCCAGTCCGGTGGCGGTCTCGGCGTAGCCCAGGACGACGGCCCGGGCGGCGGCCTCGTCACCCAGCAGCTCCCGCACCCGGCGCCCCAGCCGGTGGCCGGCACCATGGACCACACCCGGCCGCTGCGGCACATGCTTGCCCAGCACGTTGGACACGAGCAGATGGGCCCGCTTGGGGTTGCGCCGCAGCGCCAGCCCCAGCAGTTCCGGCAATTCGTCTCCGCCGCTCAGCGAGACCCCGAGCCGTCCGGCGACCCACTCTCCCGTCCACACCACGCGTTCCGTCTCCTCCGTCGTACCGTTCGTGCCATTCATGTCATGTCGTCCGTCAGACCGTTCGTGCCATGTCATCCGTCGGACCGTTCGTGCCATGTCATCCGTCGGACCGTTCGTGCCATGTCATCCGTCGGACCGTTCGTGCCATGTCATCCGTCGGACCGTTCGTGCCATGTCGTCCGTCGGACCGTTCGTGCCATGTCGTCCGTCGGACCGTTCGTGTCGTCCGGACCGTTCGTGTCGTCGCTCGCCGCGGTTCAGGTCTGCGGCAGGCTCGCCGCCAGCAGCTCCACGAAGCCGATGCCCTCCCGGGCGACCCCGAACGCCTCGGCACGCAGCAGGGTCCGCTCGGCCCAGGCGCGGTGCGGCTTCACCTCGTTCATCTTGTTCGTGTAGACCGAGCGCAGCACCCCGCCCTCGCCCCGTTCCGGCCGCAGGATGTCCGCGGCGTCGCTGAACTCCTCATGGCTGACGACCGAGAGGGCGTGCACCGGCGCGACGTGCGAGGGGTGAATGCAGGTCTTGCCCTGCAGGCCGTTGGCGCGGTCCAGTTCGATCTCGCGCAGCAGGCCGTCCATGTCGTGCTCGATCAGCGCGGTACGCAATTCCTCGGCGCGTCCGAGGAAGGGGCTGCGCCGGAGCTGTGGCTTGAACATGCGCTCGTGCAGCCGGAAGTACTCCCAGACCGGGCCGGTGACGGTGAAGCCCGTGCCGTCCGCCCGGCCCAGGACGTTCACCACGTCGGCGATCACGGAGGCGACGATCTGGACGTCGTACGCGGTCATGTCGGGCGGCCGGCGCAGCCCGTAGGCGGAACAGAAGTCCGTGACGCCGAGGCGCAGGGCGAGGACCCGGTCCCGGTACTTGTCGACGGTCCTGGCGATGCCCCGCAGGGTCTCGACGCGGCTCTCCAGGTGCAGCAGCTGCGGAGACTCCAGCACCGGCATCGCGAACAGCCGCCGGCCGCAGGCGGACTCCGCCGTGGCCAGGGCTTCGAGGAACGGGATCCCGCGCTCCTCGGTGAACTTCGGAAGGACGAATCCGGACAGCCTGCGCACCGTCGGCCCGAGGCGGCGCACCAGGTCCGGTATCTGCGCGGGGGTGCGGACGCGGATGAAGAGCAGCGGAAGGGCCTCGCCCGCGTCGGCCGCCTCGTCGAGCAGGCCCAGCTGCCGGACGAGGTTCTCCTCACCCGCTTCGACGTCCCCGTCCCCGATGGCGTCTTCCAGGCACAGCACCATGGACATCACGCCGCGTCCGGCCTGCTTGAGGACATCGGCGGCCAGCCGTGGGCGGGTGGCCGGGCTGTAGAGCGTGGCGCCCAGGGCGACCGCGAGGGTGCGGGCGCAGGAGTCGGCGGTGAACTCCACCGGCTCCTGGTGGAACAGTTCCTTCCGAATATCGGGCGGAAGGTACCCAAAATGGCGCATATAACTCCCCGTGTGCATGCGGGACCCGGGCGCGCCCGCTACGTCCGGCTGTCTGGATCCAGCCGGTAATCGTACGTGCGTGGGGGTGCGGTTAGTTCCCGCGTACGTGAAAATCACGTATCCCGCATGAGGCGCACGGATGTCCGCGAGCGCGCGGCTCGCGCCGCACGCGGCCCCGCGTTGCCCCACGCGGCCCCCGCGTTGTCCCTCCGACCAGAGGGAAGGCAGGATTGCCGCATGACGCACGCGATGCTGAAAGGGTCGAACGTCCCCCTCGATGCCACGACCGTCCGGGCCGTCCTGCGCTGGACCCCCGGCGCCGGAGTCCCCGATGTCGACGCCTCGGCGCTCCTGGTGGGATCCGAGGGACGCGTGCGCTCCGACGAGGACTTCGTCTTCTACAACCAGCCGCGGCACCCGAGCGGCCTGGTCCGGCACCTGTCCAAGGCCCGGCTCGACGACACTCTCACCGACACCATCGAGGCCGACCTGGCCACGATGGATCCGGCGGTCGACCGGGTGGTACTGGCCGCTTCGTCGGACGGCGGCCCCTTCGCGAACGTGGCGGACCTGCGGGTTCTGCTGTACGACGCGGAGCGGGAGGGGGATCCGGTCGCGGTCTTCGACATCGTGCCGGAGACCGGCGAGGAGACGGCCCTGATCTGCGGGGAGCTGTACCGCCGCGCCGAGAGCTGGAAGTTCCGCGCCCTGGGGCAGGGGTACGAGAGCGGGCTGGTCGGGCTGGCCACCGAGTTCGGGATCTCGGTCGACGAGGACGGCGCGGACAACGCAGACGGCGCGGACAACGCGGCTACCGACGGCACCGCCTCGCCGGCCCCGGATGTCCTGGATGTCCCGGATACCCCGAATGCTCCGGAGTCGTCGCCGTCCGGCACGGAGCCGACGCAGGCCGTACCGGCCCCCGCGCGGAGCGAGCCGCCTGCCGCCGCCCCGTCCGCCGCCACCGCACCCGACGGCGACTTCGTGCTGGCCCCGGCCGCCCCCGCGACCACCCCGCCGCCGAGCGCCTGGCCGGAACACGCCTCGGGCCCGCCGCCCGCGGGAGGCCGGCGGCCCCCGCAGGCGTCGGACCCGGACGCCGTCACCCAGCATGTGCCGGACGCGATGCCGGAGCCGCACTCGGCCGCGCCCCTGCCGCCGGCCGCCGCGGCACCCACGCCGCCTCAGGCACCCCAGGCACCGCTGCCCACGCAGGGCGGCTACGGCTACCCGCCCCACGTTCCACCGCCGCCCGCACAGCCCCCGGCCCAGCCCGCCTACGGATACCCGGGACCGCCGCCCCCGTACCAGCCCCAGCAGCCGGCACCGACGGCGTACGGCTACCCGGCACAGCAGCAACAGCCCTTCGTCCCGGATCCGTCCTTCGTCCTGCCGCCCCAGGGCCCGCAGTTCCAGCGCCGGTAGAGCCGTGTCGGTTCCCCGGGCGCCCGTGGACACGTCGCGCCCGGCGAAGAAAGCGGCTCACACCTTCGACTTGTAGCCCCGGCCCCACTGCAGGCCCCAGCCGTACAGCCGGTCCAGCTCCGCCTGGAAGCCGTAGACGTACTTCACCTCGCGGCGCACCGTCAGCTCGCCCTTGACGTTCTCCAGCGTGAAGATCGCGCAGGAACGGGCCTGTGGCGCCCGTTCGTCCAGTTTGACCTCCACCCGGGGCCCGGCACTCGGGTAGAGCGTCACGACCGCGTGCGTACGGTCGAACGCGGGCGTGCCGTCATAGATGTAGACGAAGATCAGCAGCCGTTTGATCTCGTCGCGATGGTCCAGGTTGATGTACAGCGTCTCGCCGGACCCCGAACCGAACCGGTCGTCACCGCTGAGCTTGACGAAGGGCGGGCCGTTGAGATCCCCGAGGAAATTCCCCAGCGGCTGCACGACGCCCTTGGACCCGTCCATCAGCTCGTACATGCAGGCCAGGTCCAGGTCCACATTGACCACGGCCGGTCCCTGCGCCTGGACGATCTCGGGCCGGAACAGCTTGCCCGGGTGTCGCAGCAGGCTGCCGGTGCGCTGTGTGCCCCGCTCGCCGAAGTCCGAGGTCCGCATCTGCCAGCTCAGATTGACCCGCAGATGGCCGGCGGCCGCCCCCTGCTTGGTCAGTGAGACGACCGGATTCCGCTTCGTCAGCTCGACGACATACGACGCTCCCCCGCTGTCGAAGTCGAACTTCTGGGCACCACCGCGCCACAGATTCCCCAGGAATGACACCTCTCCCGCCCCCTCGCTCGGCCCCCATCATCACTGCGGGGCGGCCCCGAGGTCGTACCCCATGGCCGCCCCGCAGAGAGCGTTCCTCAATCAGCGCCGCGTCACACTCCGGAGGTGACTTCCGGCTTCTCTCCCGCCGAATTCCCCAGATCCTCACGCCGGTTCCGGATCACGGACGAGGCGAACGAGAGGGCGATCAGCACAATGCCGATCAGGCCGGTGACGACCTCGCTGACCTCGTACTTGATCGTGATGAGCAGGATGACGGCCAGTGCGCCGATCGCGTAGTGCGCGCCGTGCTCCAGGTAGACGTAGTCGTCCAGGGTGCCCTTACGGACCAGGAAGACGGTCAGCGAGCGGATGTACATCGCGCCGATGCCCAGGCCCAGCGCCATCATGAAGATGTCGTTGGTGATGGCGAAGGCGCCGATGACACCGTCGAAGGAGAAGGACGCGTCGATGACCTCGAGGTAGAGGAACAGGAAGAACGCGGCCTTGCCGGCCAGCCCCGCCACCGAGCCGGTGCCGTTCTTCGCCGGCGCCGCGGCGCCCACCTCTTGCCCCTCTTCCTCTTCCTCTTCTTCCAGCTTGCCCTCGAAGAAGCCGGAGATGCCGCCCACGACGAGATACGTGACCAGGCCCGCGACACCGGACAGCAGGACCGTGGCGGTCTTGTCACCAGCGCCGTGCGCGGCGTCGGTGGCCACCGTCATCGCGGTCACCAGCAGGACGACCAGCGCGACGATGACGGACAGCATGTCGAGCTTGCCGATCCTGGCCATGGGCTTCTCGATCCAGGCCAGCCACTTGTAGTCGCGGTCCTCGAAGATGAAGTCGAGGAAGATCATCAACAGGAACATTCCACCGAAGGCCGCGATGGCCGGGTGGGCGCTGGTGACCAGTTCCTGGTACTGCGCCTTGTCGTTGATCGCGAGCTTGACCGCCTCGATCGGCCCCAGTTTCGCGGTGATCGCGACGATGACGACCGGGAACACCAGCCGCATGCCGAACACCGCGATGAGGATGCCGAAGGTCAGGAAGATCTTCTGCCAGAAGGCGTTCATCTTGCGCAGAATGCCCGCGTTGATGACGGCGTTGTCGAACGACAGCGAGATCTCCAGGATGGACAGGATCCCGACGATCGCGAGCCCCCGCCACCCCCAGAGCACGCCTGCGAAGGCGAGACCGAGCGCCGTGACGGCGAGCGACCAGCCAAAGGTTTTCAGGACCACTGCCTACCCATTCCCTCGTTGTGTGGGTCCCCCGCGCGCGGCGCGCGGCGTTTTACGAAACGTTGACCCCGAAGTCTAGAGCGATACCGCGAAGACCCGACGCGTACCCCTGGCCCACCGCCCGGAACTTCCATTCGCCGTTGTAGCGGTAGACCTCGCCGAAGATCATCGCGGTTTCGCTCGACGCGTCCTCGCTGAGGTCGTAACGGGCGAGTTCGCTGCCGTCGGCCTGATTGACGATGCGGATGAAAGCGTTGCTGACCTGGCCGAAGCTCTGGCCGCGCAGATCCGCCTCGTGGATCGAGACCGGAAAGACGATCTTGTCGACCTGCTCGGGCACCTGTGAGAGGTCCACCAGGATCGACTCGTCGTCGCCCTCGCCCTCACCGGTGAGGTTGTCCCCGGTGTGCTCGACGGAGCCCTCCGGGCTCTTGAGGTTGTTGTAGAAGACGAAGTACTCGTCCCCCAGCACCCGGCCCGACCGGCACAGCAGCGCGCTGGCGTCGAGGTCGAACGGCGCTCCGGTCGTGGACCGTGCGTCCCAGCCGAGGCCGACCATGATCTGCGTCAGATTCGGAGCGGCCTTGGACAGGGAGACATTGCCCCCCTTGGCAAGCGTGACGCTCATCGTTCACTTCCTCCCCGGTGTCGGTACGGGCCGCGCACGGGCACGGCCCGCCTCCCTTTCACGCGCGTCCGGCGCCGCACTCCCCGGACGGGGTATACGGCGCCGGACGCGGTCACTCTGCTGCACGGGCGGACGCTTCGGCAGCGCCGCCCGGCCGGACCTGGAGATCGGATCCCCGATCCGGCGGTCAGACGTTGACGCCGAAGTCCGTACCGGCGTGAGGGCGAGCGTATACCACCCTTGATCTACTGGGGCAAACATGCAGGTCAGAGGGCATCTAGCCTGGTTACGCTTCGGAGCGTTTCGGGCTGTTTCCGTGTCTTCGTGGGCACCGTGCTGACTTGGTGCTGACTCCACAAGCCCGCCTGAGCAGCAGGAAGCCCCGCCCATGCACCACGAGGGACAGAGCACAGACGGGGCAGTCAAGGGCCAGGGATCAGGGAGCGACGGCGCGACCGATCAGGGTTCCAATGTGTCCGGGCTCGGGGGCGTCGATCACGCGTACGTCTGGGTCCTTGAATCCGGAGACCAGCAGCAGACTCGCCCACTTCTCGGGCGTGTAGCTGTAGCGGTAGGTGTACCGCGCTGGCCCCGCGAATCCACCCTTATACATGCCTTGGGGGCCGTACGCGCCGGGAATGGCCGGGGGTTGGGAGAACGCCAGCACCCCACCCGGATTCAGGCTCTTAGCGACTAGTGGCAGCAGTGCGGCTGGATCGGTGAACCAGACCGCCCCGAAGATCGAGTAGACGGCATCGTACGTGTCGGTACTGCTCCTCAGGTGCTCCAGCACTTCGGCGCACACGAACCGGGCGCCTAGTGGCCCCCATCGTTCCGTGGTGTTGGCGACCATGACGGGTGACAGATCAAGGCCGGTTGCCTTGACGCCCTGCTGTGCGAGATAGGCCAGCGCCCGACCCGTCCCGCATCCCAGCTCCAGGGCCGTCGCCGGGGCGCCCAACAGTTCAGGCCCCGGGCCATGGCCGGAGTACTGCGTCCAGCAGAACACGGGGTCGGCGTCGAACACCTTGTCTTTGGTGCTCTCGGCGTAGGCATCCCACAGTTCGCGTTCGTTGTCGATGTTGTGAGGTACGGGCAACGGGGCTTCCTTGGGGCGGAGGTGGACAAGGCGGTGCCCTCGCTCCCCGCTGGGAGTCCGGGGGCGAGGGCACTCTAGTGGGCCGTCAGTGGCTGTCGGGCACCTTCTCGTCACACGGTGAGCACTCGGCGGCGTCCACCGCCCACAGCTCGTCATCGACGGCGAACCCGTTCTTCCGGATGATCTCCGCCGTGCGTGTCACGGTGCCGTCGCAGCGCCGCTTGATCAGCGGGGCGTGGTGCTTGTATTTCCCGCCGTTGTACTCCTCGCACAGCGCGAAGTAGAGCGGGGTGTCCAGGATGAGCTGGTGGACGCCGATGTCCACGGTCTTGCCGACGCCCATGTCGGTGCCGGGGTTCTCCATGGCCGTGATCAGGTACGCGATGCCCTGACCGAGGATGCGTTCGGCCAGACTGGGCACGGCCACGCTGTCGCGCAGCAGTAACGCAACTTCCCGTTCCCACAGGTCAGTTACGCCCACGTCGGCGACCAGGTGCGGTACGCGCTCCTGTACCGCGTTGAGGATGATGCGCGGATCACGGGTCCGCGTCTGCACTGCTGTGCTCATCGTGCGTTCTCCTGTCGTTGGAGTGGTGCACTGCACTTGCTGCCCCGCCCTCCGCTTCAGCTCTTCAACCAGCAAGCAGGGAACGGCAGTTCGCCGCAGCCGCAGCACCGACTGCTAGCGAGGCATGGACCGTAGCGCCGCCCGGCGCAGGTGCGCAAGAGTGTGCGTCTATGCGTCGCATAAGTGCGACGGAAGTTGAGCACATATGCGAAAGGCCCCCACGCTGGTTCGGGCAGTGTGGGGGCCGTCCGGCAGGGAAGATGATCAGACCAGGTGATCAAACTCCCCGGCCTTGACGCCTTGGATGAACGCGCGCAGCTTTGCCGGAGTCGTCGTCACGATCACATTCGGATCGTCGCTTTCCCGCATGAGGATCGCACCATCCGTCGGGGCGAGTTCAATGCAGTTGTCAGGATTCCCGCCATTAGAAAACGATGACTTCTGCCATTCGAGGTCGTGCATATGCTTCCCTTCTCTTACATTTCTCGCGCGATTGTTTGAACGAGGTCGCGCGAAGCCTTGGGGGAGAGTGATGACTTTATCACCCTCTGCAAGAGGCGGCGGTAGTTGCTCAAATGGGTTTCGGAATACACAAAATCAGAACCGTGCACCGCGTCAACCTGTACGGTATCCAGTTGCGGTACAGGCCCATGAGCATATGTGACCGATCCGTTGATTCCCGGAAAACCGCCAGCATTAAACGGTGTGACGCGGACAGACACACCGTCCATGTCCCCGAAATCGTTGACCCGGTTGAGTTGCCTGCGATGTGTTTCACGGTCGCTGTACTGCATCCGCAAGGCCGCCTCATGGATCACAAACGAGCACGGCGTGGGCGGCTCTTGCTCCACAATGCATTTCCGGCGCATTCGAAAAGACACGAACCGCTGAATGTCGCGTGCGGGTCGTTCCGGCACTGACAAACGGAAGAGCGTGTCCGCATAATCCTCGGTCTGCAACAGCCCGGGGATATATTCGATACTGACGACAGTTAGACTTTTTGCATGGTGTTCTAGTTCGGCAAGATCCAAAAGGCTCGCAGGCAGGATTTTCCGGGAGTCCTCCCACCAACCGTGTGTACGATCCTCCGCCATGGCGACCAGCGCATCAATGTACACAGAATCTGGGCAGGCATAAATACCTGCAAGAGTCCGAATGCGTTCCTCGCTCACGCCGAAACGTCCAGCTTCCATGTTGCTGATCCGGGTGCGATCAGTACCCAGTTCGCTACCGGCGTTCACGATAGAAATTCCGGCCTGCTCGCGCATCCGCCGCAACTCCGCCCCCAGCCGCCGCTGACGTGCGGTCGGAACTCTCCTTGGTGGCATTCCATCCCCTCCCAGTGACTCGCCGCTCAGTGTCCCGCGTAACCGCCCACGCGGTCTACTCGATCCCCTCGGGGTAGCACGAGAGTGTGTTGAGAGGTAGCACATGTTCCCCGCAGTGCCCTACAGTCGCCCCACAACCCGTCAGGCGTGCCGAAGGCAGCCTCGGGGAGCGGGAGTTGCTGCCTGCTGCCCGGAGCCAGCGCCACGGCGCACCAGGGATCTCTCCTACAGGTCACGGGAGTTGGACTATGACCAACGATCACGGTACCCCCCGGCCCCTCCGCGCAGGTGACACCGTCTACGACGCCAGGCGCAAACGCCGAGCGATCTACTGCGCGACCGAACTCGACGGCTCGTATCTCCTGGCTGACCCCCAGGGCTTCATTCGTCCCTGGCATGCCCTCCCCGGCAGCGTCGAGCCGATCATCACGGACGAGGAAGGGCTCACCAAATGACCGAGCCCAAACCGACCAACGGGCGGGAGTACGCGACCTACGTACCCAGCGGCACGGTCTGCGCTGGGTGCAACCAGGTGATTAAGCGCTATGAACGGGCCTGTCGCGTAAGTCCCGAACGGGCAACGGGGCCGGAGGCACCGTTGTACCTTCACTCCCCGCGCTGCCCGAGGCCGAAGCCGTGAGCGGGCAGCCCAAGGACGCCACCCCGGAGTCGGACAGCGAACCGGATGACTGGTGGACTCAGTTAAACGGAGTGCTGGATAGGCGCTCTGGCGTCGTCCGTATTCCCCCGGGGCACGCCATCCCTCCGTGCCCTCACCCGTGCCTCATATGCCAGGCCGCAGGGAGGCAGCCATCATGAACACCCTTGCTGTGTTGGGCGTCATCGCGATCGCTGCCGGAATCCTGCCGCTCCTGTACCTGGTGCTGCCGTACACCGGCATCGCTACCCGAGGCGGACGGCTGTGGCGGAGAGTTGGCCGAGCCCTCACCAGTGACGGGGCATTAACAGTCGTGTGGTTGGTGCTCTCCGTAGGCTGCATGGCTGCGATCGGCATCCTCATGACTAGTCACTCCCGCTAGCAGACTGACCAAAGTGGCCCCGCCACGGGGAACTGAGCCGAAGCAAAGCAAGAAGGCCCCGGCCCATCTTGGGTCGGGGCGTTTCTTTGGTTGGTTAGAGCAGCGCGCGGAAGGGGTTGTCCACGAGCGGTTCCGGGCGCTTCGGTTCGGGCGCGGGCTCCGGGGCCTGGGTGGGCGTCGGGCGGTAGGCGTCCATGCGAACAACCGTGGCGCGGTTCTGATCACGCTCCGCGCTGGCCGGCCGCGACTCTATGTTACGGAAACCGTCGCCATTCTGATCACGGTCTACGCTGGCCGGCTGGCGCTCCGGGTGACGGGAACTGTCACTGCGGAAGGTGAAAACCGTCTTCGGCCGACCGGTCCTCCCTTCCCGTTCCACGGTCACCACGATTTCGGGCAGTGCCTTGACCTCTGCGGCCGTCGCTCCCACGTACGGGAGTACCTGAGAGGACGTTGCCCGGCCGCCGTGCATTTCAATGCGGGCGCTGACCTTGTCCGCCAGGCTGAGCGGCTGCCGCTTCATCCTCGGAGCGTCGGCCCCGTTGGTGATCCGGACCGCGTCCTGGACCGAGCGGCGTACGAGCGTGAACGCCGCTGCCAGCATCTCGTCCGTGATGGTCTCGGAGCACTCGGAGGCGGCCAGGCACGCAGCAACCCGGAGGGTTTGTTCTGCGGTCCGTTCGATGAACACGGCCTGAGCCTCAGGCAAGGTCTCACCCAGGATGCGGGCGTACCGGCGCACGATCCGCCACAGGGGCCGGGCGTCCTCTCCCAGTTCGATGGCGCGCGGGAGGATGGTGGCCCATGCGTAGGCGTCGGACAGCTCCGAGCCGTCCATATTGGGCAGGCTCAGCCGGTCGTCGTCGAGCATCGGGACCGACCCGAGGAGGAACGGCAGGATGCGGTTGTACGACCCACCGGCCGCCTCGGATTGGCCCACGTACTTGGCCCAGTCGGAGGGCGTCAGATGGGCATGGAGCACCATGGCAGGGTCCTGGACTTCCTGAGCCTCTTCCTTGGTGGTGTTGCGAAGAGTTGCCCCGTCCCACGCGGCCCGGAGTTTGGTCGTAAAGGAAGCGTCCCGCTTCACGCGCCGGAGCACTTCGGACCATTCCTCTTCCACCACCAGGGTGCGCACGTCCCGCCCGTGCTCAGTCTCGGCGGTCGCTTCCTGCTGCTCCCACAGGTGGTTCACCAGACTCGCCCCGGACGTGATTCCCGAGGTTGCATGCGTCGCGATGAAGCGGCCCAGGGAGCCGTCCAGGACGTGAAGCGCTGCCCGGAGCGCGGTTCCCTTGCCCCTGCCCGTTCCAGCCACCAGGGCCGACCACAGCAGCACAGGCCGCGCGCTGCCACGGGATGACACCTTGACCGTTCCGCCGATGGCGGCCGACCACATCGACAGAGCGGCCACGTACACCCCCAGGGCGTCGGCTTCCAGGAACGGGGCGATCCTGCGGACGGCGCCCCCGATCGGGCCGTAGAAGACGGGGGTGCTCATGCTGCCTCTATCTCAAGGAGTGTCAGTTGCTCGGCCACCGGCCGGGGAGGCCGGGCGCGCTCAGCGCCCGGCACCGAGGGGGCGGCACTCAGGCCGCAGCCGCTTTTCCCTGCGAGTCCCTGTGCGTCAGTTCGTAGGCGTGCCGTACGTGCATGGGGATGCGTCCACGATCCGGCACGGCGTAGCCGTTGGCCCGCGCCCATCGCCGTACGGCCCTGTTGCGCTCACGCTCGCTCATGTCCGACCGATCGACCTTGGCAGGCTCCGGAAGCGGGTCGCCACCCGTCAGCTCACCCGCCCGGACGGCATCCTTGAACCGGCCCGGGGTCCGTACGTCCATGCATGGGATGCCACGCTCGGCAGCGTCTCGCAGCTTCGTGCCGTTGCGGTCGCCACCCTCACCCACGATCAGTAGAACTGTGGACTCGTCCGCACGCCCAACTACCTCGTAGCCCAGGTTCCGCACTGCCTCACGGGCCGACTCCCAGTCGTACCCATCGATCTCTCCGCTGATCATCACGGACGGCACAGGTTCAGGCTCCGCCGCTTCGTCGCTCACGTCCTCCGCATCGCACTCCGCCACGACGGGCGACGGCTCAGCCACGGGCGCGGGCTCATCGACTGTCACGGGCTCAGACTCGGCAGCAACCGTTGCAGGTTCTGCGGAAGCGTCCTCCGGCACACCAAGAGCATCCATCAAGTAGCGGCCGAAAGTGACGTTGTGCTCAAGACAGAGATGCCATGTGGAGTCCCCGAGAGCCAGTGTCTTGGTTGCCTCCACTTCTGAGCCGTCGCGCGCTATGTGAGCATCGCAATACGTGTACTCGACAGGCACAAGCACGGTCTTACGCATGGCACGGAATCCTTAGATGAGAGCGGAACCAGTGAGTCTCAGTGAGTGGCCGGAGCGTTGCTCTGACGGCCTCCGCATTCGCTGCGGTACGAGATCAACAATGCCGACCCATGGTCACGCTCACATAAATATAAGATCACTAATCCATAACTCTAATTACATGAATACGGGGGGTAATGGATTATTGATTCTCCGTAGGACCCACCGGGGGTGCCTTCCTCCGACCGTGTACGGGTATCAAATTTTCAGCGAAGGCGAGAACGCCTGAGTGTCCCGCTGAGGGTTTTCCGGCCCCGGGGTGCGAGAGAAGGCGCTGCGACACTCGGAGGGGCTTTAGAGTGCCCGCTGCACCCTCCCTCAACCTCTCAGCGGGGGGAGATTCGCCGCTTCACTGACGCGCGGACGAACCAATAGGTGATCCGCGCCACAATCCTTGGCCCATCTGTCCCGAGTCGGCCTGGATGACACCTACATAGTCTGTGCGGGGTTCTCTATATACATCTCTAAGAGATCTCCCTGGACCTACAAAGCCCCCTCTCCATCAAGGAGAAGGGGCCTTAGAGTAGGTGTGTGGATCAGCGAGTCGCTGTGTAGGCTTCCCGAGTATCAGCTGATACCGGGTCGCTTACCTGATGCTCCCTAATTAAGACGCAGTTCCCCAATCCACCGTGGCCTTCACAATTCCCTTGGTCGGCTTGGACTCGTCAAAGGTGTTGTCAGCCTTCTTGGTATCCAGCTCCGGGTACCGCACGATCTTGCCGCCGTACAGGTGGAGGGTGTCGATGTAGTCGGCGCGGAACTTCTCCGACTGGCCCTCGCGGAAGCCCGTGAACTGGGAGGCGAAGGTGGCGAACGCCTTGTGTCCGGCCACGATGTCCACGCTCTTGGGCATGGCGGTGGTGGAGGCCACGGTGAACCCGCCCAGACGCGCCACGACACCGTTGGCGGTTACACCGCCCTCGCCATAGGCAGCGGCATTGGCCACGGCCGGATGCTCCACGAGGTAGCGCTTCACGCGCGGCGAGACGACCACATAGCGGCCCGAGGGAACGTCGTTCTCGTCCAGGGCCAGCATCATGTCCAAGATGGCGCCGTACAGGGCGGCAGGGGCGTTCCCAGTGGTTGCCTTGATCTTCGGAAGTTCGGTAGCGCCCTTGGCGATCACGTTGCCCATGAACGTGTCAGTCTCACGGGCCAGAGCCCGGATCATCTGCTGGTTGATCGGGGAGTTCATACCCCCGGCCGCCTGATGCTGTTCCGCGGTCTCGATGAGCACCTGAAGGTACTTGGCCTCAGTGATCGGGAGCTTCTGATCCACGGTCTCCGGCCGCTGCGCGGTCATGCCGTCGGCAATGGTGTAGTCCCCAACAGTGGGGCGCATGAGCGAGTTGATGTGGACAACATCGCCCATTTTCTGAATGGTGCCCTCGTAGTCGTTGTTCGCAACGAACGGGGCCGCCCATACCAGCAGCGGGTCAAACTGCGTCAGCAGCTCGGCATCCCACAGCTCCGGTACGAACGTGTGGGTGGCGGGGTTCTGGTAGGAAAAGGTCATAGGGGTACTCCTAGTTAGCGCTTACGGACATCGAGGGATACGCGTGGGGTAGACCGGAACGGCGGCCCCGGGTAGTAGCCCATGCCCTTAATCTGGGGAAACTCAGGCTCGGCAGGCTTCAGCGGCTCAAGCGCCTTTGCGATGGCCTCGGCTGACGGAGTGCCGTCCTCACCGAGGAGCTTGGAAGCGTCCAGGTAATCGGTGAAGCCTTCGCCGAGCTTGATGCCAGCCTGGGCGGCCTGGGCTCTGAGTTCGGCCTGTACAAGCTTGGTGGCGTACTCGCGTTGGACCTCGGCCCGGACGGAATCGGCAGGATCGGCCGGCATGGGGGCTGGGGAATGGGTTTCGGTCTGGTGGTCGCTCATGGGCGACACCTCCTAAATAATCGTTGGGTTCAGTCGGCCAGGGCGTCGAACTCACGCACAAGGGCGTCAACAACCATGGCCTTACGGCGCTGTTCACTTTCGTCATCGCTCATCAGCGACATGAGCGGCGTGCACAGATGCCGGGACGCCTGCACGAGCATCTGAAGGCTCGGGGTGGTCTCTCCGGACTCCCACCGGTAGATGGTGGAGGGAGCCACAATCATTTCGTCGGCCAGTTCCTCGACGGACAGGCCGAGAGTGATTCGACGGTCAGCGAACGCGTGACGGTCAAACATAAGAAACTCCAGATAACTCATTGCAGTGATGCGAATGTTGAGGGTGACCGCGCGCCAGCCGCAGCCGCGCTCTGACGCGAGGAATTTCCCTCCCTCACCCCCTCCGGGGAGGGAAATACGCAGCGGCAGAGGAAGGCTGAGGCAACCGGTACCGCATCGAGGCCCTGGCCGAGATCCGAACACCACCGAGCCTTGACGAGGTGGAGAACCTGATATCTAGACACGAAGAAGGCGGGCACCTCGAAAGGTGCCCGCTCTCCAGTTCATGAAATCTCAGTTCATACAGAACAAGCCGCCCCCTCCATAGGGGCGGCCTGGCCTGATCTCATCTATGAAACTGTTCCGGGGCTCCTTCAACCCGCCCCGGCTCTGAATGAACACCTGACCCAGCCCAGGCTTATAGGGCATAGGGCGTTTCCGCAGGTCAGAGCGTTGGTGCCGATCCTGTCAGGACCGCCTCCGGTTCAGTGGCGATCCGGGCGCGGTAGAGGTCCAGCCAGAACCCCGTTCCGGACGATTCCGGGATGCGTACCGGTTCCCGGCGCACTGTCGCTGCACCCATCTCCCCATGCCATCCGCACCGCTTTGGGTCATCTGGGCTGTGGCCGCCACCTCGCAGCTCGTAAGCCAGCAAGACGCATCGCGCGTTCGCCTCTGGAGCAGCAAGCCCGGCCTTCTTCAGCTTGCCTATCAGTTTCCGTATGCCGCTGTCCTGAATGCCCAACCGCTTCTCCAACTCGCCAGGCTCGAACTCTGCATGTCCGTAGGTGTCGGCCCTGCTGACCGCGTAGAGGAACAACCGCAACTCCGAGCCGATGGCCTTCGCTCGTCCGGCCTCGAACGCCACCGACTGACTCAGCCCGAACCATGGCCCCCGCCCCGGAAGCCGCTCGGCCTTGACCGGTTCATACTCGGCGTCCCACGGCGGAATCACTGCGCCCCCTGCTTGTCCAGCCAGCGGTCGAGGTCATGGGGTCGCACTCGGAGTGACTTGCCTACCTTCCGGAACGGGATCTCCTGCTTCTTCCAGTTGTCGTAAACCCACTGCTTCGGCACGGTCAGGAATTTGGCAACGTCATCCACGGTCATCAGCTTGGTCAAAGATTCCTCCGAGAAAACGAAAACCCCCGATGGCCTCGGGGGCATGGCCATGCGGGCGCGCAGGTACCGGGGCTACCGGGCTTCTCCCGCCTCCGGCAGGGAATCGAGTACGGCCCTGGCCTTGTCGGTCAGTTCCCCGCCGGCCTTCCCGGCGAGGGAACTCAAGTACCCGTCTCTGCGAGCCTTCTTGAGGTGGTCCCGCACGGTCTCCGGGCGACGCTCGATCAGCTGCGCCAGCCAGTCAACGGGACGGGTCGCGCCGATGTTTGCCATCTGGACGTACACGGTTGAGAGGACGACCAGGTAAGGGACCGAGACCCCTTGGCTCGCGAGCAGCTGCCCAGCTCCCTTGCCCGCTTCCTCAATCGCCTGGCTGATCTCCTGCGCCTGCTTTTCAATGCTCGGAGCGCGCTCCTGCACGACGCGTACTGCTTCCGTGAGGTCGAGCCTGCGGAGCACGGTTGTGGAAATTCCGCGCGCTACGTCGCGGGCGGGAGCGTTCTCCGCCTGCTCGATGGTGATGCGCTGCGGGCCGCCCGTCACTGGACCACTCGGCCACCACATGCGGATGTCCCACGCGCCCTGGTGCTGGGTGATCTCGAACCCATTGTCGTCTGCCATGCCAGGACCGTACCACGGATGGTGGTCCACCATCAGTTGACAGAGGATGGTGGATCGTGATCAAACTGTGGGCGTCGGAGCGATCACGCCCGGCCCGACCGGCTGCGGCTGGGCGGCACCTCGAAGAAAGAAACGGCACCCTCGTGGCAACGGTTTTTCAGAAGTGCAAGACGGACGAGGATCACCGGCACTGCCCGTGCGAGAAGACCCGATGCGGGCACTCTTGGACCGTCCGGTACCGCGAGCCGGGCGGACGCTCCGGACGTCAGCGGGAAAAGTCGTTCCCCAAGAAGACGCAGGCCGAGGCGCATGGCAACAAGATGGAGGCTGACAAGGTCGCCGGGGTCTACCTCGACCCCGACCGAGGAAAGATCACTGTTGCGGCATGGTGGGACGAGTGGCTGGCCGCTCAGATCCTCGCGCCCAACACCCTCCGCGACTACAAGGGGTTCGCGGCCAACTATCTGATACCGACGCTCGGCCGGAAGACCATCGGCGGTGTCGCCCCCAACGATGCTCAGCGGGTCGTCAAGGCAATGGAGGACGCCGGGTTGATGGCCACCACCATCCGCACCCGCGTGATCTCCATGAAGGCGATGTTCAAGGCGGCCGTGGACAACGACCGAATCGGCAAGGACCCCTGCAAGAACCTCAAGCTGCCCCGCGTGGCATCCACAGCTGTGGATGAGGACGAGATCCCCACCCTGCCCGAGGTCGTACAGATCGCCGCCGAGATACCCGCCGAGTACCGACTGAACGTGTGGCTGATCTCCGGGGTCGGAGTGCGCCCCTCCGAGGCGTTCGCGGGCTCGGAGGACTGCTGCCGGGGCGACGTATACCGGGTCTACCGGCAAGCCACCGACAAGGGCGATAGGAAGGGCAACCGCAAGGGCCTGGTGCCGCTCAAGCACCGCGCCGAGGGCGACTACCGCGAAGCCCCGCTAGCTGGATGGCTGGCCGAGGAGATCGCCCGCCATACGGCGCAGCACGGAACCCGCACGATCCTGGGAGCCTCCGGGCTGTTCTTCGCCACCAAGGCCGGAGAGCTGCTCACACACGAGGGCTTCTACTACCACTGGCGTCAGGCCATGAAGAAGCTCGGGATGAAGTACAAGCCGCACGACCTACGCCACTTCTTCGCCTCCACCATGCTCGCCGCTGGGGTGTCCCTGCTGGAGGTCTCCCGCTGGCTCGGTCACAAGTCCATCCGGGTCACCGCCGACACTTACGGGCACCTCGTACCCGACTCCTGGAACCGGGGCCGCAAGGCCATGGAAGACGCCATGCGCCCGCAGCTCACGGCCATCAAGGGCGGCGCGCCCAACGGGCCGGAAGAGGTCGCACAGGCCGCGTAGCGATCGGCCCCACCTGCATATGAAGAAGACCCCCCGAAGGTAAGTCGGGGGGTCTTCGTGCTGACCAGGCTAGTACCGTGCTGATTCCGTGCTGGCTCAGCACCATCCAACACGGTATTTGCCCAGGTCAGGGGCCTGACTCTAGACGTTGACGCCGAAGTCCTGGGCGATACCGCGCAGGCCCGAGGCGTAGCCCTGGCCGATGGCCCGGAACTTCCACTCCGCGCCGTTGCGGTACAGCTCACCGAAGACCATGGCGGTCTCGGTCGAGGCGTCCTCGCTCAGGTCGTAGCGCGCCAGCTCGTTGTTGTCGGCCTGGTTGACCACGCGGATGAAAGCGTTACGGACCTGGCCGAAGCTCTGCTGGCGGTTCTCCGCGTCGTAGATCGACACCGGAAAGACGATCTTGGCGACATCGGCCGGCACGCCGGCCAGGTTCACCTTGATCTGCTCGTCGTCCCCCTCGCCCTCACCGGTGAGGTTGTCGCCGGTGTGCTCGACCGAACCGTCCGGGCTCTTCAGGTTGTTGAAGAACACGAAGTTCTGGTCGTTGGCGACCTTGCCCTGGTCGTTCGTCAGCAGGGCGCTGGCGTCCAGGTCGAAGTCCGTACCGGTGGTGGTGCGCGCGTCCCACCCCAGACCGACGATGACGGCGGTCAGATTGGGGGCTTCCTTCGTCAGCGAGACGTTGCCGCCCTTGCTGAGGCTGACTCCCACGAGTCCTCCCATAAATTCGAGGGGTACGTGATGTGCGCCCCCATCGTGCATGGCATCGGATCAACGAATCGATCCTAGTGACCGGTTCCCGGCGATCGCAGATATCGCACCTGGACGGCAGCGGATGTCGGCCGGGCGCATACCGGGACGTTCAGGGGGCGCGCCGGCTCAGAGGCTTTCGAGGGCCTTGACGTAGTCGTTCAGGTCACGGGCGTCGGGCAGACCGTTGACGATCGTCCAGCGCACCACGCCCTCCTTGTCGATGACGAAGGTGCCGCGCACCGCGCAGCCCTTCTCCTCGTCGAAGACGCCGTACGCCCGCGAGGCCGCGCCGTGCGGCCAGAAGTCGGACAGCAGCGGGTACTCCAGGCCCTCCTGCTCGGCGAAGACGCGCAGCGAGAACGGGGAGTCGTTGGAGACGGCCAGCAGCTGGACGTCGTCGTTGACGAACTTCGGCAGCTCATCGCGGAGTGCGCACAGCTCACCGGTGCACACGCCGGTGAAGGCGAAGGGGTAGAAGAGCAGCACCACGTTCTTCTTGCCGCGGAAGTCCGAGAGCCGCACGGTCTCGCCGTGCTGGTTCTTGAGCTCGATGTCCGGAGCCTGGGCGCCGGTCGTGATCCCAGCGAGCGCCATGAGTACGCATCCCTTCGTAGGGCTGTTCAGGTGGTGACCACCCTACGAGAAACACGACGGCCCCCGCCGACCGATGCCGGCGGGGGCTGTCGCGGACGCACCGGCCGCGCGGCCGCGCGCTCAAGGCGCAGCGGTTCAGCGCCGCTTCGCCGCAGCCTTCGGGGTCACGAGGCGGCTGCCGCTCCAGTCCTTGCCGGCGCTGACGCTCTTGCTCGCGGTCAGGCCCGCGGTCGTCGCGGCCTCGCTGACGTCGCTGGCCTCGACATAGCCGTCACGGCCGGTCTTCGGGGTCAGCAGGAGGAGGACACCTCCCTCTTCCATGTACGCGATGGCGTCCACCAGCGCGTCGGTGAGGTCCCCGTCGTCCTCGCGGAACCAGAGCACCACGGCGTCGGCCACGTCGTCGTAGTCCTCATCGACCAGCTCGGTGCCGGTGGCCGATTCGATGGCCTCACGGAGCTCCTGGTCGACATCGTCGTCGTAGCCGATCTCCTGGACCACCTGGTCGGGCTTGAAACCCAGCCTTACGGCCAGGTTCGTCTCCGCGTGGTCCGCGGTCGCGCTCACGGATTGCCTCCTGATCATGTTTGGAAGTTGTTCTCAGCCACGCGCATGCGCGAGGCATTGGGCGTAGTCCACACGGGCCGGGCGGATCGCGCAAGTACCCGGCGGTCCAGACCGCCGAAACGGTGACGTTTGGAGGCTTCTCGCCGCATCCACGACCCCAAGGGAACAGCCGGAAGTGATTCATGCCACAGCTTTCTCCTCAGTCTATGGGGTAGACGCGCGTGACTGGTCCCTTCGGGGGCCGGAAGGGTCTGTTCCGGTTCCCGTCCGGCGCCGGACGGCCGCACACGAGGCGCCTTCGGCAGGGGCGTATGGTTGCGATTTGGCCGAGCCGGGAAACGGGCCCTTCAGCACCGTCTCCCAGCAGGTGGTTACCCATCGGTAGAGGTGACGTACCGCTGCGGCTCGGTACACGATGGAAGACGGCGCGGCACCACAGCACAGACCCTATTCGTCCCGTGCGCGGCAGCGACAGCAGTGTGCGGAGTACGACACGACCCGAACACGAAGGAACAGCGTGGCTTCCGGATCCGATCGCAACCCGATCATCATTGGCGGCCTTCCCAGCCAGGTCCCGGACTTCGATCCCGAAGAGACCCAGGAATGGCTCGACTCGCTCGACGCGGCCGTCGACGAGCGGGGCCGGGAACGCGCCCGCTACCTCATGCTCCGGCTGATCGAGCGGGCCCGCGAGAAGCGTGTGGCCGTGCCCGAGATGCGCAGCACGGACTACGTCAACACCATCGCGACCAAGGACGAGCCGTTCTTCCCGGGCAACGAGGAGATCGAGCGCAGGATCCTGAACGCAACCCGGTGGAACGCGGCCGTCATGGTGTCCCGCGCCCAGCGTCCCGGTATCGGTGTCGGCGGCCACATCGCCACCTTCGCCTCGTCCGCCTCCCTCTACGACGTGGGCTTCAACCACTTCTTCCGGGGCAAGGACGAAGGGGACGGTGGCGACCAGATCTTCTTCCAGGGCCACGCCTCGCCCGGTGTCTACGCCCGCGCCTTCCTTCTGGACCGGCTGTCCGAGGCCCAGCTGGACGCCTTCCGCCAGGAGAAGTCCAAGGCCCCCAACGGCCTGTCCAGCTATCCGCACCCGCGGCTGATGCCGGACTTCTGGGAGTTCCCGACCGTCTCCATGGGCCTCGGCCCGCTCGGCGCGATCTACCAGGCCCGGATGAACCGCTACATGGAGGCGCGCGGCATCGCCGACACCTCCAAGTCGCACGTCTGGGCCTTCCTGGGCGACGGCGAGATGGACGAGCCCGAGTCGCTGGGCCAGCTGTCCCTGGCCGCTCGCGAGGGCCTGGACAACCTGACCTTCGTCGTCAACTGCAACCTGCAGCGCCTGGACGGCCCGGTCCGCGGCAACGGCAAGATCATGCAGGAGCTGGAGTCGCAGTTCCGCGGCGCCGGCTGGAACGTCATCAAGCTGGTGTGGGACCGCACCTGGGACCCGCTGCTCGCCCAGGACCGCGACGGCATCCTGGTCAACAAGCTCAACAGCACGCCGGACGGTCAGTTCCAGACCTACGCCACCGAGAACGGCGCGTACATCCGCGAGCACTTCTTCGGCGACGACCACCGCCTGCGCGCGATGGTCGAGAACATGACCGACCACCAGCTCCAGCACCTGGGCCGCGGCGGTCACGACCACAAGAAGATCTACGCGGCGTATGCGGCGGCCAAGGCCCACAAGGGCCAGCCGACCGTGATCCTCGCGCAGACCGTCAAGGGCTGGACGCTCGGCCCGAACTTCGAGGGCCGCAACGCGACCCACCAGATGAAGAAGCTGACGGTCGAGGACCTCAAGCACTTCCGTGACCGGCTGCACCTGCCGATCCCGGACAAGGACCTGGAGGACGGCCTGCCGCCGTACTACCACCCGGGCCGCGACTCCGAAGAGATCCAGTACATGCACGACCGCCGCAAGGGGCTGGGTGGCTATGTGCCCACCCGTGTCGTGCGCGCCGAGCCGCTGAAGCTGCCGGACGACACGGCGTACGCGGGTGCCAAGAAGGGCTCGGGGCACCAGAAGATCGCCACGACCATGGCGTTCGTCCGGATCCTCAAGGACCTCATGCGGGACAAGGAGATCGGCAAGCGCTTCGTGCCGATCGCGCCCGACGAGTACCGCACCTTCGGTATGGACGCGTTCTTCCCGTCGGCCAAGATCTACAACCCGCTGGGCCAGCAGTACGAGGCGGTGGACCGCGAACTGCTTCTGGCCTACAAGGAGTCGCCGACCGGCCAGATGCTGCACGACGGCATCACCGAGGCGGGCTGCACGGCATCGCTGATCGCGGCGGGTTCCGCCTACGCCACGCACGGCGAGCCGCTGATCCCGGTCTACGTCTTCTACTCGATGTTCGGGTTCCAGCGCACCGGTGACCAGTTCTGGCAGATGGCCGACCAGCTCGCGCGCGGCTTCGTGCTCGGCGCGACCGCCGGCCGGACGACGCTGACCGGTGAGGGTCTGCAGCACGCCGACGGCCACTCCCAGCTGCTGGCGTCGACCAACCCGGCCTGTGTCGCCTACGACCCGGCCTACGGCTACGAGATCGCCCATATCGTCAAGGACGGTCTGCGGCGGATGTACGGCGGCAGTGCCGAATTCCCCCATGGCGAGGACGTCTTCTACTACCTGACCGTCTACAACGAGCCGATCCAGCACCCCGCGGAGCCGGCCGACGTCGACGTCGACGGCATCCTCCGGGGTCTGCACCGCGTCAAGCGCGGCGAAAAGGGCGAGCACACCGCGCAGATCCTCGCCTCGGGTGTCGCGGTCCCGTGGGCGATCGAGGCCCAGCGGATCCTCGCCGACGAGTGGAACGTCAAGGCCGATGTCTGGTCGGCGACGTCCTGGAACGAGCTGCGCCGCGAGGCGGTCGAGGCCGAGGAGCACAACCTGCTCCACCCGGAGGAGGAGCAGCGCGTCCCGTACGTGACGCGGAAGCTCCAGGACGCCGAGGGCCCGAAGGTCGCGGTCTCGGACTGGATGCGTTCCGTCCCGGACCAGATCGCCCGCTGGGTCCCGGGCACGTACCAGTCGCTGGGCGCCGACGGCTTCGGTTTCGCCGACACCCGTGGCGCGGCCCGTCGCTTCTTCCACATCGACGCGCAGTCCATCGTCCTCGGCGTGCTCACCGAACTCGCCAGGGAGGGCAAGGTCGACCGGTCGCTGCTGAAGCAGGCGATCGACCGCTACCAGCTCCTGGACGTCTCGGCCGCCGAAGCCGGTGAGGCCGGCGGCGACGCGTAACGCACCGCCACGACATCCGCGGACGACGCCCTCGGCAGCACCCCGCTGCCGGGGGCGTCGTGCGTCCGGCCTCACCTTTCCCAGACCTTGAACGCCCGTACCTGGTACGGGGACCGGGGCACCCAGCTGCCGCCGCCCGGATAGGTGTCGAACTCGGCGGTCTCCGCGCATTCCGCGCTCTGGTAGGTGGTGACCGGCCGGCCGGTGCGGTTGACGAACGAGGCGGCACCGCCGCCCTCGGGCAGCGGGACACAGCTCTCGATCTCGGTGTCGGAGAGCTCATAGGTCCGCCGTTCTCCACCGAAGTCCGCCTGCGGCCAGACGCACAGCTGGCCCGGCGCGCAGTCGTCCGGGGCCGGGGCGGTACGACCTGCGGGGGCGGTACGACCTGCGGGTGTCGCGTGCGCGGCCGGGGTGCCGAGGGCGGGCGGGACGGCGAGCGCGGCGGCCAGTGCGGTGAGGCCGGTGAGGAGCGCGGTGGTGTGGGACGGGCGCGGACGCAGACGCATAGGAATCTCTCCCCCGTGACGTATGACGATGGTGTGCCGCGACGGGCCGGTTGCCCGCGGCGGGTTCGTCATCGAGCTTCGCGGGGCCGCGGCGCGGTCGCCAAGACCGTTCGGGCTCTGCCACCCGGATCAGGTATGTGGACACTGCGTCATGTCGTGAAGTGAGGTGCCGGTGCGCGGAGTTGACGCGGACCGGGTCGGCACCGGGCAGTGCGGAAACCGTTCTCCCGCAGCCCAGCCGGGTCCGGTGCGTACGCACGGCTCCCGGAGGGCGGCGGCCGGGCTCCAGTTCCCGTACCGGCTCATCCGGATGAGGGAATCGCCTAGACGGAATCGGCCCAACTACCGCCGGAAGTACGGCGGATGGGCCAGGAGGCAGGCGGAATCGGCTGGTTGACGCGCGCCGTTGACGTCCGGCACCTCCGGCACCCGCGGCCGGCCGCGAACGCGACGGCGCGCGGCCGGCCGAGAGGTGTCTCGGACCGGCCGCGCGCCGGGATGATGCGGGAGAGTGCGGCCTCGTTGACTGGAAGGCCGGTCAGGCCGGTCAGGCCCGTTCAAACCGGCCAACCGGCCAGGCCCGTTCAGGCTGGTCAGATGTGACCGGCGCCGGCGCCCGCCTCCGCGTTCGCACCGCGCTTGGTGAAGACCGCGACGACGGCCGCGAGGATCGCCACCCCGCAGGCGACCGTGAAGGCCAGCCCCATGCCGGATACAAAGGTGTCATGGGCGACGGAGGTGATCTTCTGGGCGAACTCCGGCGGGGTGCCCTTCGGAACCGGGGCGATGCCCGCCGAGACGGCGTCGGACAGCTGGGACTCCTGCGCGGGCGGGACCGGCGGGAGACCGGCCGAACGCCAGTTGTCCGGGAGCTCGTTGTCGACGCGGGAGGCCATCACGGCGCCGAGCACGGCCGTACCGAGGCTGCCGCCGACCTGCATCGCGGCCTGCTGGAGGCCGCCGGCGACACCGGACAGCTCCAGCGGGGCGTTGCCGACGATGACCTCCGTCGCGCCGACCATCACGGGCGCCAGCCCCAGGCCGAGCAGCGCGAACCAGAGGGACATCGGAGCGGTGGCGGTGTCCGTGTCCAGGCCGGACATGCCGTACATGGCGATGGCGGTCAGGACCATGCCGCCCACCAGCGGGATACGCGGGCCGAGCTTGGTGATCAGGGCGCCCGCGAGCGGGGAGCCGACGATCATCATGCCGGTCAGCGGAAGGAGGTGCAGCCCGCTGTCGACGGGGGACATGCCGTGCACGTTCTGGAGGTAGAACGTCACGAAGAACAGGCCGCCCATGAAGGCGAAGGCCATCAGCACCATCAGGACCGTGCCGGCGGTCAGCGGCACGGAGCGGAACATCCGCAGCGGGATGAGCGGTTCGCGGACCTTGGTCTCCAGGAAGGCGAACAGGGCGAAGAGGACGACCGAGCCGATCAGGAAGCCCCAGGTCTTCATGTCGCCCCAGCCCCACTCCGACGCCTTGATCAGCGGCCAG
Organism: Streptomyces sp. NPDC001339; assembly: GCF_042895955.1. Taxonomy (NCBI): domain Bacteria; kingdom Bacillati; phylum Actinomycetota; class Actinomycetes; order Kitasatosporales; family Streptomycetaceae; genus Streptomyces; species Streptomyces sp. NPDC001339. The sequence continues at coordinate 93,455 of NZ_JBIAWT010000009.1, forward strand.
ATGAGGCAGAACATCGCGCCGGAGAGCAGCACGATGCCCGGGATGTCGAACGACCGCGGGGCGTTCTCCGCGCGGTGGTCCTTGAGGATCACCAGGCCCATGACGAGTGCCAGGACACCGACCGGGAGGTTGATGAAGAACACGGACTGCCAGCTGACGTGCTCGACCAGCAGTCCGCCGACTATCGGACCGCCGGCGGTGGAGGCGCCGATGACCATGCCCCAGATGCCGATCGCCATGTTGAGCTTCTCGGCGGGGAAGCTGGCGCGCAGCAGGCCCAGCGCGGCGGGCATGAGCAGCGCGCCGAAGAGGCCCTGCAGCACACGGAAGACGATGACCAGCGTGACCTCATGGGAGAACCCGATGGCACCGGAGGCGACGGCGAAGCCGAGGATGCCGATGAGGAACGTCTGGCGGTGGCCGAAGCGGTCACCGAGCTTGCCTGCGGTGATCAGCGAAACGGCCAGCGCGAGCATATAGCCGTTGGTGATCCACTGGACGTCGGCGAGCGAGGCTCCGAGGTCCTCTTTGATGGCGGGGTTGGCGATGGCGACGATCGTGCCGTCCAGGGCGACCATCATGACGCCGATGGCCACGGAGATCAGGGTCAGCCACGGATGGCCTCGCAGCCCCTTCCGGGGCTCCGGTACGGAAAGGTCCGGCGCGGCGTCGGCGACCGGGGTCTGAGAACTCATGGCATCGAGGCTAATGTCAGCCACTGACAGTTGACAAAGCAATTCATGAGTCGGTAACTGTCATCTCGCTCACAGGTAATCTGAGCAGCGAGAACACCACCAGAAAGACCGAAGAAGGACCGGGAGGGCGGCGCAGAATGGCGAGCCCGATGCCGCATACGGCACCTGCGGACGGCATCCGCGGAACAGCCTCGGACAATCTCCGGCCGGCTCCCGCGGGCGGCCTCCGCGAGCGCAAGAAGCAGCGCACCCGCGACGCCCTGATCCGTGCGGCGCTGGAACTGTTCACGGATCAGGGGTACGAGGCGACGACGGTCGACGAGATCACGGAGGCGGTGGACGTCTCCCAGCGCACCTACTTCCGCTACTTCGCCAACAAGGAGGACGTCGCCTTCGCTGTCCAGGAGATGGTCGAGGCGCGCTTCCTGGCGGAGTTGGAGGCGCGGCCCGCATCCGAGTCCCCGCTGACCGCACTGCGCCGTGCGGTGATGGTCGGCTGGGACGACATCGGCAGCGCCATCGAGTCGGTGATCCCGGTGGAGCTGCACATGCGCACGTACCGGATGATCGAGTCGACGCCCGCGCTGGTCGCCTCACATCTGCGGCGGTCCTCCGAGATGGAGGAGCAGATCGCGCGGCTGATCGCCCGGCGCGAGGGGCTGGACGTCGACACCGACCCGCGGCCGCGGGTACTGGTCGCCGCGTTCGGCGGGGTGATGCGGGTCGCGGGCAAAGTGTGGGGCGAAGGCCCGGACTGCAGTGTGGAGTCCATCCGCGAGCTGACCCGGTCCTACCTGAACCACATGGTCCCGGCGATCGACGACCAGTGGGACCGGCACGACGTCGCGGCGAGCGCTGAGTAACGGGCTCCCGCCGCTGCGCAACCGATTTATCCCCCCATGAGTACGTCTGCGCACGACTGAGCGCGGAAACTGGACGAATTGCGTCCGGTTTGGTCGAAATACCCACCGCGAAACGTGAGATCACTCACGGCCGCCTCAGCCGCCCCGCCGCGTCTCCTAGGGTGGCCCGCAGTGAATTCCTTCTCGGGCCTCGCCCCCTCCTCCGGTTTTCTGCAGTCCGCCGCCTGGCGTGCATCGTTCGCCCTGGTGGTGGTGTTCGTCATGCTCGCCATAACCGGCTGGACGGCCGTCAGAGAATCCCACGAGGACGCCAACCCCCTGGCCACCGCGAGGGCCGCCTGGAGGCACACCACCTTCCTCGGGCGCCCGCTGCCCGACCCCGGCGCCTCCCCGGCCGCGCTCCGCGCCTTCTTCGCCACTCTCGGCCGGGCCGAGAAACAGCAGCTCGCCGCCCGCCACCCGCTGGTCGTCGGCAACATGGGCGGCGCGCCCGTCCAACTCCGTTACCGCGCCAACCGGATGGCCGTCGACGACGCCCGCGCCATAGCGGAGACGCGGATGACCGACGACCGGCTCACCCCCGTCGGCCGCCAGGAGGCGCGCCGGCTGACGCACCGCCTCACCTCGCTGATGAGCCCCGGCCGGCAGATCCTGGCCTTCGATCCGGCCGGCGGGGGCCGGGTCGCCGAGGTCTTCGGCGACCTGCCCGCGGCGAACCGGGTCTCGGTCGTGGTGCCCGGTGTGGACACCAACCTCTCGACCTTCGAGCGCACCGCGCGGGCGACGACCGCCCCCGTCGGCATGGCCCGCTCCCTGTACGACGCCGAGCGGAAGGCCGGCCCGGACAGCCGGACCGCCGTGATCGCCTGGGCCGACTACACCACGCCGGCCGGAGTGGGCGTCGAAGCCGCCACCGGACAGCTCGCCGAGGCCGGCGCGGTCCGGCTGCGGGCGCTGGTGGAGGCGCTGCCGTCCTCCGATGCCGTCTCGCTGTTCTGCCACAGCTACGGGTCCGTGGTGTGCGGCGTCGCCGCCCGTGACCTGCCGTCCAACGTCGAGGACATCGCGGTGGCGGGCAGCCCCGGTATGCGGGCCGGAAACGTCACGGGACTGGGCACGAAGGCCCGGGTCTGGGCCATGCGGGACGCCGACGACTGGATCCAGGACGTGCCGAACCTGGAGGTGGGCGGGCTCGGCCACGGCGCCGACCCGGTCGACCCGTCCTTCGGCGCACGCCTCCTCTCGGCCGACGGGGCCGTCGGACACGCCGGCTACTTCGCGCCGGGGACCCGCAGCCTGCGCAACTTCGCGCTGGTCGGGGTGGGCGCGACCGAGTCGGTGGAGTGCGCCCCGAACGATCCGGACTGCAGCACGGGCCCGGCCTGAGCGCTGATGGGCCGTACGACCAGCGGGCCGCAGGTACGGCCCGGCGCCCGGGGACGGGCCGTACCTGCGGGAACCGCACTCCGTGGCGCGGGCGTCAACCGAGGGAGCGGGCGGCCGTGACACCATGCGACGCGCAGGGTTCCGGCAGGCGCCTTCCAGATGTCCGGAGGGAGGACGGGCGGGCAACCGCCCGCATACGATGAGCCGCATGGGTGATGTGCTGGCCGGTTTTCACGCCGTCTGGGAGTTCGACACCGACTCCGTGCTCATCCGCTTCGAACGGGGGATCCGCAGGCCGAAGCTGTTCCAGGCGCTCGGCGAGCGACGCATTCCGTACGAGGCGTTGGCATCGGTCGAGGTGACCGAGGGCAGACGCGGCACGGTGGTGCTGCGCGCCGTGCCCCGGCCGGGCGCCGATCCGCTGATGGAGGCGGCGAACGGCCAGCTCAAGGAGGACGCCGACCCGTACCGGCTGGTGCTGCCGGCCGAGCGCGGGACGCTGGCCGAGTACTACGCCGACGAACTGCGCACCACACTGGGCCCCGCGGCGAAGGAGCCCGCCGAGCGCCACCTGGTGGCCGCGCCGGACCCGCCGCTGCACTTCAAGGCGTACGACGGCAAAGCCTCCTTCGACGGCAGTTCGGTCGCCTTCCGCTGGTTCTGGACAGGTGCGTCGTCCGCGAAGTGGAAGCGCGGCGACCAGACCTTCACCGTCGGTGCGCTGGCCGGGGTCGAGTGGCGCTCGCCGGAGATCTTCCACGGCTATCTGCGGCTGCTGGAGCGCGAGGCCCAGGAGCCGGCGGCCGGCGAGGCGGACCAGGATCCGGCCGCCGTGGTGTTCGGGCTGGGGTACGGCCCGGTCCATGAGTCGCTGCCGTTCGCGGCCTCGGTGCTGCAGGCCGTCCGCGCCGCGGAGGGCACGGAGCCGCCGCGGGAGGAGCCGGTGCGCCGCCGGACCGGCGAGACGCGCCGGGACCCGGCGGACATCGCGGACCGGATACGGCACCTGGGCGAGCTGCACGACGCGGGGCTGCTGACGGACGACGAGTTCAGCACGAAGAAGGCGGAGCTGCTGGCGGAGCTCTGACGGGCGCACCGCGCGGCCGGGGACTCATACCGTGGTACGAGGCATGGTCCCGGACCCCGGTATGACGCCTCCGCGACCTGGCTCCGCTTACATTGGCTCGCGATGAACGGTCCACCTCAAACCCCTGCAGAGGCCCCACCCGAGCCGGCCGCCGGCCCCGGGCACGGGACGGCCCGCGCCTGGACGCTGCGCGCGGGACGCCGAGCACTGCGCGCAGTGAGCCAGGCGCTGCGCGTCCTCGCTGTCGAGCTCGGCACCCCGACCGAGCCCGGCACCCCCCTTCTCGGCAGTGTCCAGAGCGGCTGGCTGCGCCGCCTGCCGTACCTGATCGCGTTCGTCTTCACGGTCGTCCTGCTGCCGGTGACCATCAACCTCCTCGGCAACGAGTACGGCATGAGCGGCGGGCTGGCCGGCGCGCTGGGCACCGCGCAGACCGTGCCGCTGCTGCTGACGGTGACCCGTCCGCTGCAGGCCTGGTGGGTGATCTTCGCTGCGGATGTGGTCTGTGCTGTGGTGCTCCTCGGCACAGACGGCGTGACGGGGCGGCCCTGGCCCTGGACGCCCGCGGCGATCGTCGGCTACCTCGTGCTGATGCTGGCGCTGTCCCTCCGGGAACGCCGCCGCACCCTGACCGCCGTCTGGCTGACGACCGGTGCTGCAGGCATCCTCCTCGAGACGGCCGCCCCTAACGGCATCCAGAGCACCTGGGTGCTGATGTTCGTCCTCGCCGGTGTGATGCTGCTGATGGGCGCCACACTGCGGGAACGGGGCGACGCCCAGCGGAAACTGCTCGAGCAGGAGACCATCAGCGAGGCCGAGCGGGCCCACCGTACGCTGCTGGAGGAGCGCACCCGGATCGCCCGCGAGCTGCACGACGTCGTTGCCCATCACATGTCGGTGATCACGGTCCAGGCGGACAGCGCGCCCTACCGGATCAGCGGGATCCCCCAGGACGCCGTGGACGAGTTCGGGTCCATCGCGTCGACCGCGCGGGAGTCGCTGGCGGAGATGCGGCGGCTGCTCGGGGTGCTGCGCAGCGAGGAGACGGAGCGGCACGGCGGTCCGGAGAAGGCCCCGCAGCCCGGGATCCGGATGCTGCCGAAGCTGGTCGAGGGCACGGTACGGGCCGGTGTGCCGGTCGAGTTGGTGCTGCCCGAGGAGCAGGTGGTGCTCGAACCGGCGGTGGACCTGTCCGCGTACCGCATCGTCCAGGAGGCGCTCGCCAATGTGGTGCGGCATGCCCCGGGCGCGCGGACCAAGGTGTCCGTGATGACGTCGGTGGACGGCTCGCGGCTGACGGTGCTGGTCGTCAACTCCGCGCCGCCCGCCCCGTCCGAGCCGCTGGAGAGCACCGGCACCGGCCATGGTCTGATCGGTATGCGGGAGCGGGTGCGCCTGGTGGACGGCTCGCTCGACACCGGGCCGCTGCCCGGCGGCGGCTTCCGCGTCGCCGCGCTGCTGCCCCTCTCCCCGCCGCCCTCGTCCGCCTCCCCTCTCTCCGCGAAGGACTCCGACCCGCTATGACCACGCGCGTGATCATCGTCGACGACCAGGCCATGGTGCGTGCGGGGTTCGCCGCGCTGCTCGCCGCACAGAGCGATATCGATGTGGTGGGCGACGCACCGGACGGAGTGCAGGGTGTGGCGCTCAGCCGGCGCACCCACCCCGACGTGGTGCTGATGGATGTCCGGATGCCGGAGATGGACGGGCTGGAGGCGGCCCGGCAGCTGCTCGACCCGCCGGCCGGCGTCACCCACCGGCCGAAGGTACTGATGCTGACCACCTTCGATGTGGACGACTACGTCTATGAGGCGCTGCGCGCGGGCGCCTCCGGGTTCCTGCTCAAGGACGCGCCGCCGGCCGATCTGATCTCCGCGGTCCGCGTGGTGGCGGCCGGGGAGGCGTTGCTCGCACCGTCCGTGACCCGGCGGCTGATCGCGGACTTCGCCCGCCGGCGGCCGGCCCCCCGCAAGGACCGGGCCTCGCTACGGCTGAACGGCCTCACCCCGCGGGAGACCGAGGTTCTGGAGCTGATCGCCCGCGGGCTGTCCAACCAGGAGATCGCCGACACGCTGATCCTCGCCGAGCAGACCGTGAAGACCCATATCGGCCGGGTGCTGGCCAAGCTGGAACTGCGGGACCGGGCCCAGGCCGTGATCTTCGCGTACGAGTCGGGGCTGGTGGCGCCCGGGGAGCAGTAGGAGAGGGAGCGATAGGAGGGAGCGGTAGGACATGCCGTACGGACCGGCACGCCCTGGCATTGCCTACCTGCCTACCTGCCTCCCTGTCCTCTGTCCTCTGTCCCCCTGCCTCACTCCGCCCCTCGTCCCTCCCCGGTACTAGGGGCGGTCCGCACCCCCTACCCCGGTATCACCCCGGAGTTGGCTCCGCGGTGTGACGCAGCGTCATCCACCTTCTCCCTACGTTTCCCTCCGCCACACCAATGGAAGAGGGAGACACCACCATGTCCGTGCTGCGTACCGCCATCCGTCGCAGCAGGCGCACACTCGTCGGCGCCGCGCTCGCGGCGGTCCTCGTCGCCGGGACCGGCGGCTGGGCCGCCGGGACCACGCAGACCGCCGTCACCGGCCCCGCGCCCGGTGCGGCCGCCTGGCGCGCCGACGAGTCGCTCGGCGTGCGGCTGCCGGATCCGGAGACCACCCGGCCGGCCGATGTCGCCCGCTTCTTCGCCTCGTTGACCGACACCCAACGGCACGCTCTCGCCGTCCGGCATCCGCTCACCGTGGGAAACCTCGACGGCGCGCCGGTCACCCTGCGCTACGAGGCCAACTCGCATGCGATCACGGCGGAACGGGACCGTCAGCTGGCCCGCGCCACCGACCCGGCCGGCGCCCCGGAGGATCACCGGCAGGCCAGGAAGGCGGCCGACCGCTGTGCCGCGCTGCTCACCCCCGGCCGCCAGATCCTCGCCTTCGACCCGCGCGGCCGAGGCCAAGTGGCCGAGGTCTACGGTGATCTGACGACCGCACAACGCACCGCGGTGATCGTCCCCGGCTCGGACATCGACCTGGATTCGTTCGACCGCGCCACGGACCGGTACGGCACACCGGCCGGGATGGCCAGGTCTCTGCGTACCCAGCTGGCAGCCGACGCGCCGGGGACCCGTACCGCGGTCATCGCCTGGGCCGGGTACACCACTCCGGTCGGTCTCGGCCCGGATGCCGCCACCGGCCGGCTTGCCGAGGCCGGTGCGCCACGGCTGGTCCGTCTGTTGTCGGGGCTGGCGGCCGTCGGCACCCCGGCGCCTGCCGTGCTGTGCCACAGCTACGGCTCGGTGGTCTGCGGGCTGGCGGTACCGAGGCTGGACCGCGGCGCCCTCACCGACCTGGTCGTCTTCGGCTCCCCCGGTATGCGCCGGGACAGTGCGGCGGAGCTGCACACCACGGCGCGGGTCTGGGCGGCACGCGACGCGTCCGACTGGATAGGCAACGTCCCGAACGTCGAACTGCTGGGCCTGGGCCACGGCACGGACCCGACCGACCCAGCCTTCGGCGCCCGCCGGGTCTCCGCCGAAAGGGCCGAGGGCCACACCGGCTACCTCGCCCCCGGGACGGACTCCCTGCGGAACTTCGCGGCCATAGTGCTGGGCCGCTACGGCGACGTGCGCTGACGTCGCCCGTCCGGCCCGCCCCGGCGCTCCGCCCCCACCGGTTCGACGCAATCCGCTGGTTCCACGAACTCACCTCCACTGGTTCCACGAACTCAAGGACGCCTCATGGACACCGCACTCCTCGCGCCGCTCAGAGACAGAGCCCGGAAGACCGCCCACACCCTGGAGAACCGCACCCCCGCGGACCGCGACCGGGCGATCGACGGGCTGCGCGCCCTGGCTCTGCTCGCCGTGCCCACCGGTCACTGGCTGATCGGCGGGTTCACCCTCGACGCCGGCGGCGCACTGCACAACGCCAGTCTGCTGACCTCCATCGGCCTTCTCTCACCCGCCAGTTGGGTGTTACAGCTGCTCGGCATCTTCTTCCTGGTGGGCGGCTACGCATCGGTGCTGTCCTACCGGCGCGCCCTCGAACGGGGCAGTTCCACCGGTGGCTGGCTGCGCGGCCGACTGGTCCGGCTGGGGCGGCCGGTGCTCGGCGTGACGGCCGTATGGGCGGTGCTGCTCCCCCTGTTGCACGGCCTGGGGGTACCGGAGGCGACGCTGCGAACCGGGGCGACGCTGGTGATCCAGCCGCTGTGGTTCGTCGGGGTGTACGCGGGGATCACCGCACTCACGCCGTACTGCCTCCGTGCGGCACGGTGGTGGGGCGCCTGGGCCGCGGCACCGCTGCTGGCGGTCGTGGCGGTGGTGGACTTTCTGCGTTACGGACCGTTCTCCGACGCCATGCCGTCCTGGCTGAGCCTGCTGAACCTGCTCCCCGGCTGGATGTTCGGGTATCAGCTCGGGGTCTCCTGGGGCGAGCGACGGCTCGGCCGGCGCGCGGCCTGGGTGCTACTGCTCGGTGGGACCGCGCTGTTCGCGGCGCTGCTGGTGTTCTTCCACTACCCGGCGAGCATGGTCGGCGTCCCCGGCCAGGACCGTACGAACTCCCATCCGCCGTCGCTGCTGGTGCCGGCGCTGGCCGCGGCGCAGTCCGGCGCCGCGGTCCTGCTCCGTGACCGGCTCGCGCGGTACCTGCGCCGGCCCGGGCTGTGGGCGCCGGTCGTGATCATCAACCTTTCGGCGATGACGACCCTGTGCTGGCACCAGACGGCGATGCTGGCGGCGGCCGTGCCGGCGTCGTTCCTGGGTCCGGTGGCCGGGCTGACCGCCGCACCGGTCACGCTCGGCTGGCTCGCGGCCCGGCTCGCCTGGCTGCCGCTGTTCGCCGTCGCCCTCCTCCTGATCAGCCGTACCGCGCGCCGCTTCGAGGCACCCTGGACCGGGGTCCCCCGGGCTCGGCGCGCGCTCGCGGCCGTCCTGGCCGCCTGCTTCGCGCTCTTCGCACTGGGACTGGCCTAGGTGGGACTGGCTAGCTAGGGGTGTGCCTCTGATCAGACCTTCTCGGATGCCCGGCAGGCGTCGGCGTAGATTCCGATCTTGTGGTCGAGCACCTCCAGCGTGGTCCGGAGCTCGGCCATCCGCTGCCGTACATCTTCACGGTGCGCGGTCAGCAGGCGCTCCCGCTCGGCGAAGGTGCTCTCCCCCTGCCGCACCAGCTCGGCGTAGCGGACCATGTCCGCGACCGGCATTCCGGTCAGCCGCAGCTTGGTGACCAGGCTCAGCCAGTCCAGATCGCGGTTGGTGAAGCGGCGCTGCCCGGTGTGCGTACGGTCCACATGGGGCATCAGGCCTATCCGCTCGTACCAGCGCAGGGTGTGCGCGCTGAGGCCGGTGTGCGCCGCGACCTCGCTGATGGTGTACCGGTCGCGGCCGACCGGGCGTGGGTGGACCGGCGCGGCACCGCAATGGCGCACCGGCGGTTCGGCTGCCACCGGCGGTTCGGCGGCCACGGCCGCACCGCTCGTCACCGGTTCGTGCTGCGTGACCGTCATGCCCTGTCTCCCCTGTTACACCTGTTGGACCTGTTACGCCGGACGTTTCCCGGCCCTCGCGCCGGATGCCCCTCGACTGTCCGTCGGCTGCCCCCGGCTGTCCTTCAACGTCGTCAACGCTAGAGACTTAGAGCGCACTCCAAGCAAGCGGTGATCACGAGCAGACTTGACCGAATCTTGAGGAAGTCCGGCAACGTTAGGCTCGGGGCATGCAGAGCCTCCGGATGATCGAGAACTGGCCGGTGCCCACCGCCGCGGCCGCCGTCATACGCGCCGACGGGGTGGTGGCCGGATCGTACGGGCCCCTGGACCACCGGTTCCCGCTGGCGTCGGTGACCAAGCCACTGGCCGCGTATGCCGCGCTGCTGGCCGTCGAGGAAGGCGCGATCGAGCTGGACGAGCCGGCCGGGCCCGAGGGGTCCACGGTGCGCCATCTGCTCGCGCACACCTCGGGGCTGGCCTTCGACGAGCGGCGGACGATGGCCGAACCGGGCACCCGCCGGATCTACTCCAACGCCGGATTCGAGGCGCTGGGCGACCATATCGCCAAGGCGACCGACATCCCCTTCCCGCAGTACCTGCACGAGGCGGTGCTGGCACCGCTCGGAATGCACGCCACCGAGCTGCCCGGCTCGCCCGCCAAGGACGGCGTCTCCACGGTCGCCGACCTGGTCCGCTTCGCGGCCGAGCTGCAGGCGCCACGGCTGCTCGCACCGCAGACGCTGGCGGCGGCGACCCAGGTGGTCTTCCCCGGTCTGACCGGTGTACTGCCGGGCTACGGCCACCAGAAGCCCAGCGACTGGGGGCTCGGCTTCGAGATCCGCGATGGCAAGTCGCCGCACTGGACGGGCTCCGGTTCCTCGCCCCGCACCTTCGGGCACTTCGGACAGTCCGGGACGTTCCTGTGGGTGGACCCGGACGCCCGGGCGGCCTGTGTGGCGCTGACCGACCGGGACTTCGGACCGTGGGCGATCGAGGCCTGGCCGAAGCTGACCGACGCGGTGCTGGACGAACTGGCACGACCGGCCTGAACGACCCGACCGGCCTGAACGACCCGACCGGCCTGAACAACCTGCACAGGCAACTGAACATCCTGCGCAGGCAGTCGGCTCAGGCCTGAGCCGGGCCCGGCTCAGGCTCCGGCTCCGTGCCCATCTCCCACACCAGGCACTCCGACGCCGCCGCCAGCCCCCGCAGTTCGAGGTCCTTCCCGTCGGTGATCCGCGCCGCGTCACCCGCCTCCAGGCGCTCGTCACCGAGCCGTACCGCGCCGCGCGCCACCTGCACGTAAACGCGTGCCGCGGCCGGGACGGCGGTGCGGTCGCCGTCGGCCAGGCGACGCACGTGGAGCAGGGCGCCGGCCGCCGGGACCGCGTACGGGGTACCGTCGGCGATCCCGCGCACCACCTCGTACGACGGCTCACCGCCGAGGTGACACGAGCGGGGTGCCAGCCACATCTGGACGAAGCGCAGCGGCGCGGGGCCCGCGTTGCGCTCCACATGCCGTACGCCGCCGGCCGAGCTGAGCCGCTGGAGATCGCCGGGGCGTACCGTGGTCTCGTGGCCGGCCGTGTCGCGGTGGGTCAGTTCGCCCTCGATCACCCAGGTCACGATCTCGGTGTCGCGGTGCGGATGCTCGTCGAAGCCGGCGCCGGCCGCCAGCCGCTCCTCGTTGCAGGCGATCAACGCACCGAAGCGCAGATTGTCCGGGTCGAAGTGGGGCCCGAAGGAGAATGCGTGCCGTGACTCGATCCCGGCGTCCGGATCGCCACCCCGATAGCGTTCCTCGGCCCTGCGCACCTGAATCATGGGCCCACGGTAGCCCCGCCCCCTCACCTCCCCGCCCCGATAGTGCAGGCTTGACCCGTGTCTGAACCCTCATCGCGCGACGCGCACCCGCACTCCGCGACTCTCCGGCGCCTGGAGAATTCGTCCGGCAAGCTGGCCGCCGCGGCCATCGCCCGTATGGACGCCACGCTGCCGTGGTACCGCGCGATGCCACCGGAGAACCGTTCCTGGATCGGCCTGGTGGCACAGGCCGGGATCGCCGCCTTCACCGAGTGGTTCCGGCATCCGGAGACCCCGCAGGCGATCAGTACCGATGTCTTCGGCACCGCACCGCGCGAGCTGACCCGGGCGATCACCCTGCGCCAGACCGTGGAGATGGTCCGTACGACCATCGAGGTCATGGAGGCGGCGATCGACGACGTGGCCGCCCCGGGCGATGAGTCGGTACTACGCGAGGCGCTGCTGGTCTATGCGCGCGAGATCGCCTTCGCGACCGCCCAGGTGTACGCACAGGCCGCCGAGGCGCGCGGGGCGTGGGACGCCCGGCTGGAGTCGCTGGTGGTCAACGCGGTGCTGTCCGGGGAGGCGGACGAGGGCGCGGTCTCCCGCGCCGCGGCGCTGGGCTGGAACTCGCCGGAGCATGTGTGTGTGGTGCTCGGCACCGCGCCGGACGGGGACAGCGAGCTGACCGTGGAGGCGATCCGGCGGGCCGCCCGGCACGCCAAGCTCCAGGTGCTGACCGGTGTGCTGGGCTCCCGCCTGGTGGTGATCGCGGGCGGTTCGGACAATCCGCTCAAGGCCGCGAAGGCGCTGATCGGCCCGTTCGCCGCCGGTCCCGTGGTGGCCGGCCCGGTCGTCTCCGATCTGCTGGCGGCGACCCGCTCCGCACAGGCCGCAGCGGCCGGGCTGCGGGCGTGTGCCGCCTGGCCGGACGCCCCCCGGCCGGTGCTCGCGGACGATCTGCTGCCGGAGCGCGCGATGGCCTCGGACCCGGTCGCCCGCGAGCAGCTGGTGGAGGAGATCTACAGACCGCTGGAGGAGGCGGGGTCGGCTCTCCTGGAGACGCTGAGCGTCTATCTGGAGCAGGCGAGCAGCCTGGAGGGCGCCGCCCGGATGCTGTTCGTCCACCCCAACACCGTGCGCTATCGGCTCCGACGTGTGACGGACGTCACCGGGTGGTCACCGTCCGATGTGCGCTCGGCGTTCACCCTGCGTATCGCACTGATTCTGGGGCGCCTGGCCGCTGGAGACAGCCATCCCTAGACTTTTGTCGGAGACCAACAATTCCCCCGACGGTTCTTCGTCCCTGTCCCCACGGGCGGGCGGAACCACCCACAAGAGAGAGTGTGAGGGTGCTCGTACTCGTCGCTCCCGGCCAAGGCGCTCAGACGCCCGGCTTCCTGACCCCCTGGCTCGACCTCCCCGGTGTCGAGGACCGGCTCCGTGCCTGGTCGGACGCCATCGACCTGGACCTCGTCCACTACGGCACGAAGGCGACGGAAGAGGAGATCCGCGACACCGCGGTGGCCCAGCCGCTGCTGGTGGCGTCCGCGCTGATCTCCAGCCGCCAGCTGTTCGCGACGGACGACGACGTCGCCGCACAGGTCGGCGCCGCGGCCGGCCACAGCGTCGGTGAGCTGGCCGCCGCCGCACTGACCGGCACCCTCTCCGACGAGGCCGCGATGCGGCTGGTGCGCCGCCGTGGCCTGGCGATGGCCGAGGCCGCCGCGGTCACCGAGACCGGTATGGCCGCGCTGCTGGGCGGCGACGCGGATGTCGTCATCCCGCATCTGGAGGGGCTGGGCCTGACCCCGGCGAACGTCAACGGCGCCGGCCAGATCGTCGCCGCGGGCACCGTCGAACAGATCGCCGCGCTGGTCGAGAACAAGCCGGAGGGCACGCGCCGGGTCGTACCGCTGAAGGTGGCGGGCGCGTTCCATACTCACCACATGGCACCCGCCGTCTCGGCCCTGGAATCCGCGACCACCCAGCTGTCGGTCGCCGATCCGCACACCCGATACGTCTCCAACAAGGACGGCCGGCTGGTCTCCTCCGGGCAGGAACTGGTGCGGCGGCTGGTCGGCCAGGTGGCCAACCCGGTGCGCTGGGACCTGTGCATGGAGACGTTCAAGGAGCTCGGCGTCACCGCGCTCGTCGAGGCCGCTCCGGGCGGCACGCTCACCGGCCTGGCCAAGCGCGCACTGCCCGGCGTGCAGACCCTCGCCCTCAAGACGCCGGACGACCTCGACGCGGCCCGCGCCCTGATCGCCGAGACGGCGTCAGCCGATGCCGCTGCGGGCTCCGCACCGGCCGAATAGGAGTCGCAAGCGCATGACCTCGAAGATCAAGCCCTCGAAGGGCGCCCCGTACGCGCGGATCATGGGCGTCGGCGGCTACCGTCCGACCCGTGTGGTGCCCAACGAGGAGATCCTCAAGCACATCGACTCGTCCGACGAGTGGATCCGTTCGCGGTCCGGCATCTCGACCCGTCACTGGGCGGGCCCCGAGGAGACCGTCGCGACGATGGCGATCGAGGCGTCCGGCAAGGCGATCGCGGACGCCGGGATCACGCCCGAGCAGATCGGCGCGGTGATCGTCTCCACCGTCTCGCACTTCAAGCAGACCCCGGCCATCGCGACCGAGATCGCGCACCGTATCGGTGCCGGCAAGCCGGCCGCGTTCGACATCTCGGCGGGCTGCGCGGGCTTCGGCTACGGACTGACCCTGGCCAAGGGCCTGGTGACCGAGGGCAGCGCGGAGCACGTCCTGGTCATCGGCGTCGAGCGGCTGTCGGACCTGACCGACCTGGAGGACCGTGCGACGGCCTTCCTCTTCGGTGACGGTGCCGGCGCGGTGATCGTCGGCCCGGCCAAGGAGCCGGCGATCGGCCCGACCGTGTGGGGCTCGGAGGGCGACAAGTCCGAGACGATCATGCAGACCCTCGGCTGGGACGTCTACCGCTCCACCCCGCTCCCCGGAGGCGACGGCCCCGAAAGCCGCCCGGCTCCGGAGGAGATCCGGTACCCCGCCATCACTCAGGAGGGCCAGGCGGTCTTCCGGTGGGCGGTGTTCGAGATGGCGAAGGTCGCCCAGCAGGCGCTGGACGTGGCCGGAGTCAGCCCGGACGACCTGGACGTCTTCATTCCGCACCAGGCCAATATGCGGATCATCGACTCGATGGTGAAGACTCTGAAGCTGCCGGAGAGCGTGACGGTCGCCCGCGACGTGGAGACCACCGGCAACACCTCGGCCGCCTCCATTCCGCTCGCCATGGAGCGGCTGCTGGCGACCGGACGGGCCAAGAGCGGTGACACCGCGCTGGTCATCGGCTTCGGGGCGGGTCTCGTCTACGCCGCGACGGTCGTTACCCTCCCCTAGGGCAAGATCTACGCAGCACCGGACGTCCTCGGATGTGCCGGCCACCGCACGGACCTCACCCCAAGTAACGCAGTTTCCCCTAGAAAAGACCGAAGGAGCGCCATCATGGCCGCCACTCAGGAAGAGATCGTCGCCGGTCTCGCCGAGATCGTGAACGAGATCGCCGGGATCCCCACCGAGGACGTCAAGGTGGACAAGTCCTTCACCGACGACCTGGACGTCGACTCGCTGTCCATGGTCGAGGTCGTCGTCGCCGCCGAAGAGCGCTTCAGCGTGAAGATCCCGGACGACGACGTCAAGAACCTCAAGACGGTCGGCGACGCGACCAAGTACATCCTCGAGCACCAGAGCTGATCCGGCTCTGCGCATGTCGCCACCCCGCGGTGGCGCCGTCGATTCAGACCCCTCTACCCGTGGAGTAAGAATTCCCGTGAACGCGACCAATCGCACCGTGGTCGTCACCGGTATCGGCGCAACCACACCGCTGGGTGGCGACAGCGCTTCGACCTGGGAGGCCCTGCTCGCCGGACGCTCCGGTGTCAGCGCCCTCACCCAGGACTGGGCTGCCGAGCTGCCTGTCCGTATCGCCGCCCAGGCGGCCGTCGACCCGACCGAGGTCCTGCCCCGGCCGCTGGCCCGCAAGCTGGACCGCTCGGCGCAGTTCGCGCTGCTCGCGGCCCGTGAGGCGTGGGCCGACGCCGGCTTCACCGCGAAGGCCGGCGAGGACCCCACTGTGGTCCCCGAGCGTCTGGGCGCGGTCATCGCCTCCGGCATCGGTGGTGTGACGACCCTGCTCAGCCAGTACGACAACCTGCGGGAGAAGGGCGCCCGCCGCGTCTCCCCGCACACCGTGCCCATGCTGATGCCCAACAGCCCGTCCGCGAACGTGGGTCTGGAGCTCTGCGCCCGCGCCGGTGTGCACACCCCGGTCAGCGCCTGCGCCTCCGGTTCCGAGGCCATCGGCTACGCGATCGAGATGATCCGCAGCGGCCGGGCGGACGTGGTGGTCGCCGGCGGTACGGAGGCGGCGATCCACCCGCTGCCGATCGCCGCGTTCGGCAACATGATGGCGATGTCGAAGAACAACGACGACCCGCAGGGCGCCTCGCGCCCCTTCGACGTCGACCGCAACGGCTTCGTCCTCGGCGAGGGCGCCGGCGTCATCGTCCTGGAGTCGGCCGAACACGCCGCCAAGCGCGGCGCGAAGGTCTACGCCGAGGCCATCGGCCAGGGCCTCTCCTCCGACAGCCACGACATCGTCGCCCCCGAGCCGTCCGGTATCGCGCACGCGCTGCAGAACCTCCTGGACGGCACCGGCCTGAAGCCGTCCGACATCGTGCACGTCAACGCGCACGCCACCTCGACGCCGCAGGGCGACCTGGCCGAGCTGAAGGCGCTGCGCAAGGTCTTCGGCGACGACGTCAACCACATGGCGATCTCCGCCACGAAGTCCATGACCGGCCATCTGCTGGGCGGTGCGGGCGGAATCGAGACGGTGGCCACGGTCCTGGCGCTGCACCACCGTGTTGCCCCGCCGACGATCAACATCGAGAACCTCGACCCGGAGGTGGACGCGGACATCGTCCGCGACGAGCCCCGACAGCTGCCGGCCGAGGGCACGATCGCCGCGCTGAACGACTCGTTCGGCTTCGGCGGCCACAACGTCGTGCTCGCCTTCCGTACGGTCTGACATCTGCGCTGAGGGCCCGTCCGGTGCTGGTCACCGGACGGGCCCTCGTGCTGTTCCGGGACGGTTGTCCCGTGCGGTATCAACGGTTGGCCCCGTGCGGTATCAGACGACCACCTGGTGGAGCCGGCGCACGGGCGCCCAGCCCCTCATACGACCTGGTGGAGCCAGCGCACCGGGGCGCCCTCGCCGGCGTAGCGGAACGGCTCGAGTTCGTCGTCCCAGGGCTTGCCGAGCAGTTTGGCGACCTCGGCGGCCAGCTCGGTCTCACCGCGCGCGGAGCGGGCGAGGGCGGCACGCAGCCGGTCCTCCGGGATCAGGATGTCGCCGTGGATGCCCGTGACGGCGTGGAAGATGCCCAGATCGGGGGTGGCGCTGTAGCGCTCGCCCTCCGCGGCGGCGCACGGTTCCGCGGTCACCTCGAAGCGGAGCAGATGCCAGCCGCGCAGTGCGGAGGCCAGCTTGGAGGCCGTACCGGCCTCGCCCTGCCAGGAGAACTCGGCTCTCCAGGTGCCCGGAGCCGCCGGCTGCCGGATCCAGTCGAGATTGACGCGCACACCGAGGACGCCCGCCACGGCCCATTCGACATGCGGGCACAGCGCGCGCGGAGCGGAGTGGACGTACAGAACTCCACGTGTCGTCACCGGGACCTCCAGTGCGGTTCGAGGTTCGCCTTCCCCAGCGGCCTCGTGCCCGTTCCGGTTGCGGTCGGGACAGGTCTCATTCTGCCCCAGTGATCACTTCGGCACCAGCATGCGAGGTGACCTACAGTAAACACCATCAGACGGAATTTGCCGCAAAAGGGACAGGAAATGACGTGGTGCCATGTGTCCGTGCCGACGGCACATGCCCTGTGGGTCACCGCCCGGCAGGCACGGGGCAAAGCTATCGCGCGGCGCCGATGGCGAGGGTGACGTACCGTCGGTACCTGAAGAGATATCACTCGCACGCCGGAGGGGACAGGGGATGACACAGATCAACCGCCCCTTTCGCGCCCCGCGCCGCCGCTTCGGCCACCGCATCTCACGCTCCGTCACCGCCGTTGCCGCCCTGCTGATCGCCCTCACCGCCTGTGGTGCCGACGGCGCATCCGGCCCGAACCCCGGCGCGTCCGCCGGACGTCAGGCCAAACCGGCGGCCGTCTGGCGCACCGACCCCGGCTCGATCGCGGCACTCGGCGATTCGATCACTGTCGGCTTCGACGCCTGTACGGTGCTCGCCGACTGCCCCGAGGTCTCCTGGGCCACCGGTACCGACCCCAAGGTCAACAGCCTCGCCCGGCGGCTGCTCGACCGCCCCGCCACGCACAGCTGGAACTTCGCCAGAACCGGCGCGCTGATGAGCGACCTGCCCGGTCAGGTCTCCGCGGCCGCCGCGCGGAAGCCCGAGCTGGTCACGGTCCTGATCGGCGCCAACGACGCCTGCCGGCGCACCGTGGGGGCGATGACTCCGGCGGCCGCCTTCCGCACCGACTTCGCACGGTCCCTGAAGGAACTGCGGCGCGCCCTGCCGCGCACCCAGGTCTATGTCGCGGCGGTGCCCGACCTGCTGCGTCTGTGGTCCGAGGGGCGCAAGAACCCACTCGGCAAGGAGGTCTGGAAGCTGGGCGTCTGCGGGTCGATGCTGAGCGATCCGGACGATCTGACGAAGGCGGCACAGGACCGGCGGACGGCGGTGCGCGAGCGGGTGATGGCGTACAACACGGCGCTGGCGGAGGTGTGCGGCAAGGATCCGCTGTGCCGGTTCGACGGATCGGTCTTCGACTACCGCTTCACCGGCCGGCAGCTGAGCACCTGGGACTGGTTCCACCCGGGCACCGGCGGCCAGCAGCAGCTGGCGGAGCTGGCGTTCCGGACGATCACCCGTAAGGGGTCGTAGGGCACGTCGACAAGGGGGCACAAGGGGGTACAGCGTGGTGTGTTGTCCCCGAGGAACTGCGCGGCAGTCCCTCCCCATCGGGTCCTCACCGGGGATTCCCCCTACGACCTGGCGGAGGGCATCGCCCGGGCGGAGCGCGGCAACCCTTAGGGGGCGTCATACCGTGCGGTGACGGGGAACTCATACCCTGCGGCGACGACGGCGGAGCCGTGAGGGCCGAAAATGATCTGTGATCGGTTCGGTCCGTTCCGATTTCGTTCACCGCTTTCGTTCACCGCTTTCGTTCACCGCTTTCGTTCACCGCTTTCGTCCACCGTTTCATTCACAGTCCTGCTTCGGGAGTACCTGACCATGGCCCGCCTCCGCGCTTCCCACCTCGTTCTGCCCTGTGCGGCGCTGACCGCGTTGCTCACCGGCTGCTCGCTGTCGGGTTACGGCCCGACGAAGGAGGCGGAGCGTACGTACACCGTGGACGGGAAGGTCAGCGCGCTCGCGGCCACCACGCACGGCGGCGACATCGAGGTGGTGCCGGTCGATGCGGGCGGCTCGGTGAAGGTGACGGAGAAGTACCGCTACAACGACCGGAAGCCCACACCGTCGCACGAGGTCAAGAACGGCCGACTGGCGCTGAAGGCGGAGGACTGCGGTATGGGGCGCAAGTGCGAGGTGGACTACCGGGTGCTGCTGCCCCGGGACGCCTCGGTCGAACTGCGCACCAGCGGCGGGGACATCACCGTCCGTGGGACCGCCGGCCGGATCGACGCGGAGACCAGCGGTGGTGACATCACCGTCGCCGACTCCACGGCCCGTAAGGGGAAGGTGCGGACCAGCGGCGGGGATGTGGACATCACGTTCTCCGAGGCACCGGACGACTTCGCGGCGCGGACCAGCGGAGGCAACGTCACCGTCCGCCTTCCGAAGGGCAGCTACGACGTGGATGCCGGGACGAGCGGCGGCACCAGCAAGGTCTCCGTACCGACGGACCCGCGGTCCGCGCACAAGGTGACCGCCCGGACGAGCGGAGGCGATGTGCGCGTGATGCCCTCCTGAGGCGTGCGGGGCGTGCCGGTGATTCCCGAGGAACAGGGGTATCCGGGCAAGCGACCCAGGCAGGTGCCCCGGCAAGTGGCTCACCCCTCTACCGTCCTGCCGGGTGGGCCGCTTTACTCGCCACCATGACACATATAGCTACCAAGCCGGTCGCGTTCGGTCTCGCCCTGGCTGCCGCTCTCCCGCTGTCCCTGTCGACGGCCTCCCCGGCCACCGCGGCGGGAACACCGGACGGCACGGCGGGGACCGTGGAGGAGGCGCGGCTGTCGCAGACCGCGCCGCGGGAGATTCTCCGGCGGAGCGGATTCGACGGCTGGGCACGGGAGTTCAGACAGGGCCTGGCGCGGGTGACCTCGTATCCGGAGGCCGGACGGTACGTCGAGAGCCAGGGCCGGGCGCTGTGGCGACGGGCCGTGGACCGGGCACAGGGACGGGGGCCGGACGGCGGCGACCTGAGCCGGGACGACGACCGGCCGCTGTACTGGGCGCGGCTGGGGATGACCAAAGAACTGCGGCAGTGGCGGCCGGACTTCCGCCTGACCGCTGACCGGCGCAACACGCTCCTGGGAAAGCTGGAGCGTGGTTCACGGGGCCAGGACTCGATCGAGCTGCCGGCCGGCAAACGTGTGCTGCGGATCGTGGTGACCGGCTTCGACCCGTTCCAGCTGGACGCCGATCCACGGCGGAGCAACCCCTCGGGCGCGGCGGCGCTCGCACTGGACGGGACGATGGTGCGTACCGCCTCGGGCCGGCCCGCGCGGATCGAGGCCGCGGTCTTCCCCGTACGGTGGGCGGATTTCGCCGACGGCACCGTGGAGCGCACGCTGCTGCCGCACGTCCGGCGCGGGCCGCGGCAGGTGGACCTGTTCACGACGATCAGCCAGGGGCGCCCCGGGCAGTTCGATGTCGAGCGGACCAATGGGGCCTGGCGGGGCGGCTATCCGGACAACGCCAGGGAGTCCCGCACCGAAACCGTGCCGATTCCGGCGGGAGTGCCGACGGTGACTCCGCAGCCGCAGTGGACGACCACCACCCTGCCGTACGCACGGATCACGGCTGCCCGCACCGGGCCGTATCCGGTCGTCGACGACACCACGGTCACGGAGATCCCGGCGGGTGGCGCCGAGCCGGTCGAGCGGGCGGACGGGCCGACTCCGGGTTCCACGGCCCGCGCCGGGGGCGGCGGGGACTATCTGTCCAATGAGATCGCCTACCGGGCGACCCTCCTCCGGGACGCGGTACGGCGGCCCTCGCTGCCGGGTGGCCATCTGCACACTCCGGTGCTGGAGTTCGGCCCCAGCAACACCGACCCGGAGGACGGCCGGATCACCGACCCGGCCTTCGTACGGAACCGCGTGGCGATCAGCGGACAGGTGCGGGCGATCGTGACGGTGGCGGCGTCGGAGGTGTCGTCGGAGGCGGCGTCGGCAACGGCATCACCAAAGCCCCGCGGATAGGGCCGGAGTCGGGCGTCGCCGGAAGTTGTCCACAGGCCCGCCCGCGCCTCGGACAACAGGTGCATCATGGGTGAATGATCATTGCTGCCGGACAGTTCACCTGCGTACCGGGCGATATCGCCGCCAACGCCGCGCGGATGGCCGGCCTCGTCACCGAGGCCGCCGGGCGCGGCGCGGGGCTGGTGGTCTTCTCCGAACTCGCGCTGACGCACTACGACCTGGACCTGATAGCGGCCGATCCGGCCGGGCTGTCGGTGCTGCCCGACGATGCCCGGCTGGCGCCCGTACGGGAGGCGTGCCGGACGGCCGGGGTCGCGGCGGTCGTGAACACGGCGGGCCGCGCCACCGACGGCGGGACCAGGCCGGCCATCGCCACGTTCGTCTACGGGCCGGACGGTGCCCTGCTGACCCGCTACGACAAGATCCATGTGTCCGAGGAGGAGGGCAAGGTCTTCGCGCCGCGTGGCTCCGACGGCCGCTTCACCCTGGGCGGGATCCGGTTCGCGCTGGCCACCTGCCGCGACAGCAGCTTCCCTGATGTGCCGGCCCGGGCCGCGGCCGACGGCTGTCGGGTGTACCTCTCCAGCGCCTTCCACGACGAACCGGATCGGGTGGAGCGGTATGCGGAGCTGGCGCGGGAGCACGGGCTCCATGTGGTGCTCGCCAACGGCGTGGGCGAAGGCGGCGCCGAATATGGCTGCGGCCTGAGCGGTGCGTGGCTGCCCAGCGGCGAGCGGGTGGCGAGCGCCGTCGACGCCGCGTCGCTCCCGGAGGGCGGCGCCGAGCTGATACTGAGCGACGTCCGGGACCGGATCACGCTGATGGCGGACCCGGCGGTGGCGGCGATACCGGTCAAGGAGTGCGACGAACCGCTGGTCGACATCCGCACGGCGGCGCCCGGGCTGCTGGTGGCCGAGGACCGGAACGACGAGCGGGGTGCCTTCGCCCATCTGCGGGAGGGGGTACTGCGGCGGCTGCTGGCCGCGCAGGAGTCCCTGCCGGACGGGCTGCGGCTGCAGATCGTCGAGGGCTACCGCCCGCCGGCCCTCCAGCGCCGTTACTTCGAGGGGTACGCGGACGAGTTGCGCGCCACGTTCCCCGACCGGGACGCGGCGCGGATCCATCAGGACGCCAGCCGCTATGTGTCACCACCCGAGATCGCTCCGCACAGCGCGGGCGGCGCCGTGGACCTCACCCTCGTCACGACGGACGGCGGATATGTCGACATGGGAACGCCGATCAATGCCTCCCCCGAGGAGAGCGACGGCGCCTGCTACACCTCCGCTCCGAACCTGACGCCCGCCGCCCGCCGCCACCGCCGGATCCTCAGCTCCGCCCTCCGGACCGCCGGGCTGGTCAACTACCCGACCGAGTGGTGGCACTGGTCCTACGGCGACCGCTACTGGGCGCTGGAGACCGGCGCGGATCACGCACTGTACGGCCCGAAGGAGGTGGCGGCGGACCGCTGACGTGGGATGCGCCCGGCCTTCCGGGGGGGGGAGGGCCGGGGGTCAGGACTGGGGCGTCTCTGGGGTCAGGACTGGGGTGCCTCTGGGGTCAGTAGCTCCAGTTCGGCGCGGGTGGGGTAGGACGGCTGGGCACCCGGCTTGGTGACGGCGGCGGCGCCGACGCGTACGGCGAAGCGGGCCGCTGCGGGGAGGGCGTCGCCGCGGGCCAGGCAGGTGGCGAGGGCCCCGGTGAAGGCATCGCCGGCGCCGGTGGTGTCGACGGCCTTGACCCGTACGCCGGGGATCTCCACGGCCCCGGAGGCGTCCAGGACCAGCGCGCCGTCCCCGCCAAGGGTGACGACCACGGAGCGAGCGCCATGGTCGCGCAGCGCCTGCGCCCACTCGGCGGGCGTACCGTCGGCCCGGCCGGAGAGCTGCCGTGCCTCGTGCTCGTTGACGACCAGCGGGTCGGCCACCGCGAGAAGTTCGGGTGCCAGCGCCGTCGCGGGGGCCGGGGAGGGGTTGAGGACGACCCGGGTGCCGGCCTCCTCGGCAGCCGCCGCGGCGGCCCGTACGGACTCCATGGGGATCTCCAGCTGGAGGGAGACCACCGAGGAGGCGGCGATGGTGTCCTTCGCCGCGGCCACGTCCTCCGGGGTGAGGGCGGCGTTGGCGCCGGGCGAGACCACGATGCTGTTGTCCCCGTCCGGGTCCACGATGATCATCGCGGTGCCGGTGCGGGCGGCCTCGTCCACGATGACCGGTGTGACGTCGGTGCCCGCCTCGCGCTGGGCGTGCAGCAGAAGTTCGCCATACGCGTCGCCGCCGACTCGCGCCAGCAGTGCGGTGCGCCCGCCGATCCGGGCCGCGGCAGCCGCCTGGTTGGCGCCCTTCCCGCCGGCCGACTCGACCAGGTCCGTGCCGAGCACGGTCTCCCCCGCGCCGGGCCGCCGCTCGACCCGTACCGTCAGGTCCGCGTTGGCCGAGCCGACCACCAGGACGTCATACATGCGCCGTTCTCCCATTCCGTGCGGCGCGCTCGGTGTTGCTGCGCCGCTCTTGTCGTTGTTGTCGCTGTCGCTGTCGCTGTTGTTGCTGTTGCTGTTGCTGTTGCCGCTGTTGTCGCTGTTGCTGTTGTCGTTGTTCTTGTTGTTTGTGCTTGTCATCCGCCGTCGAACTGGGCGGCGTTCTCCGCCGTCACCAGCACCACCGGCGCCTTGACCTGCTGCGGCAGCTTCTCACCGTGGGCGGCCTTCAGCGCCCACTCCACGGCCAGCTTGCCGAGGAGTTCCGGCTGCTGGGCGACGGTCGCGGTGAGTGTGCCGGCCCGGACGGCCGTGATGCCGTCCGGTGTGCCGTCGAAAGCCACCACCTTGACGTCCTTGCCCGAGCGTCCGCCCAACGCCTTGGCGGCGCCGAGCGCCATCTCGTCGTTGGCGGCGAACACCCCGGCGACATCGCGGTGCGCCTGCAGCATGTTGGTCATCACGTCCATGCCCTTGGTGCGGTCGAAGTCGGCGGGCTGGCGGGCGACGACCTGGATACCGGGGTACTTCTTGATGCCCGCTTCGAAGCCCTGGCCGCGTTCGCGGGCCGCGGAGGTGCCGGGCTGCCCCTCCAGGAAAGCCACCTTGCCCTTGCCGCCGAGAGATTCGGCAAGCGTCTTCGCGGCCAGCCGCCCGCCCGCGACATTGTCGGAGGCGACGGCCGAGCCGACCGTGCCGCCGTTGACACCACGGTCGAGGGAGATGACCGGTACGTTCGCCCGGTTGGCGACACCGACGGCCGGGGCGGCGGCGTCGGAGTCGACGGGGTTGATGATGGCGGCCTTGACGTTCTGGCTGGTGAACGTCTCCATCTGATTGATCTGCTGGGTGGGGTCGTTCTGCGCATCCGTGATGTTGATGTGCAGCCCGCGGGCGTCCGCCTCGGCCTGGGCGCCCTTCTTGATGCCGACGAAGAACGGGTTGTTCATCGTGGAGAGCGCCAGGCCCAGGTCGGTGTGGCCGCCGCGGTCGCAGCCGACCAGGACGAGCGCAACGGTCGCGGCCAGCCCGGCCGCCAGTGACACCCTGAGCCGGGCCGCCGTCCTGCGCCAAGTGGCCGCCCTGATAAGGGCGATGGCCCTGGTGGGGGTGGTGCCCCTGGTGGGGATGATGACTCTGGTGGGGGTAGTGGACCTGGTGGGGTTAGTGGCCTTGATGGGAGTGCCGCTCCCTGCTCCGGCACCCGTCGTCGTATCGGCGCCCGTCCTCGTCCCCGCGCCCGTCGTCGCATCGGTACCGGTCCTCGTATCGGCGCCCTGGCTCGTACTGGGCCCCATGCTCGTACCGGCGCCCGTCCTCCCCCGGGCGCTCATCGGGCACTCCGGCGCCGCAGCGTGTCCAGGAGCACCGCCAGCGCGATGACCAGCCCCGTGGCCACCTGCTGCCAGAACGCCGAGACGCTCAGCAGGTTGAGGCCGTTGCGTAGCACAGCGAGGATCAGCGCGCCGATCAGGGTGCCGGATGCCTTGCCGGAGCCGCCGGAGAGGCTGGCCCCGCCGATCACCACGGCGGCGATCGCATCCAGTTCGTAGCCGACGGCCGCCTGCGGCTGGGCGGAGGTGAGCCGGGCAGCGAGCACCATGCCCGCGACCGCGGCGAACAGGCCGGACAGCGCGTAGACGACCAGCTTGCGGCGTTTGACGTCGATGCCGGAGAGCCGCGCCGCCTCCTCGTTGCCGCCGATCGCGAACATCGCGCGTCCGGTGTACGTACGGGCCAGGATCAGCGCGGCGATCAGGCCCATTGCGATCATGACGAGGACCGGCACCGGCAGCCAGCCGCCGAGGGTGTCACCGAGACGGCTGACCGCGCCCGGGAAGGCGATCGGCGAGCCGCCGGAGATGACCAGGGCAAGACCGCGGCCGACCGAGAGCATCGCCAACGTGGCGATGAAGGCAGGCAGTTTGCCGTAGGCGACCAGCGCTCCGGAGACCAGACCGGCCGCCACCCCGACCGCGAGGCCGAGCAGCACCGCCACCCATACCGGCAGGCCCTCGCCGGTGGCCGCCCAAGCGGCCACAGTGGCGGAGAGGGCGGCGACCGAGCCGACCGACAGGTCGATCCCGGCCGAGACGATCACAAAGGTGACGCCGAAGGCGAGGATCGCGGTGACCGACGCCTGCACACCGATGTTGAGGAGGTTCTGTCCGTTGAGGAAGTCCGCGGACAGCACCGCCATCACCACGACCAGAGCGATCAGGCCGCCGAGCGGACCGTTCCTCAGGACCGCCCGGGAGAACCACGCCGCCGGCCCTTCCCTGTCCGCCGACCCTTCCCTGTCCGCCGACCCTTCCCTGTCCGTCTGCCCCTCCCGGTCCGCAGGCCACCCCGCCGACTCGGCGGCCGCTCCCGTCTTCCCCCTGGCGGACATCCCACGTGCCCTACCTATCTCATCCGTCCCAGTCGTCCCAGTCGTCTCACCGGACATCGGAGCCCTCCCTCGCGCTCTCGTAGGTGTCGCCACCCTCGGTCGTACCGCCCGGAGACCGGAGCGCCAGCTCCATCACCGCGTCCTGGGTGGCCTCTTCGGCCGACAGCTCGCCGGTCAGCCGGCCCTGGGACATCACCAGCACCCGGTCGCTCATGCCCAGCACCTCGGGCAGATCGCTGGAGATCATCAGCACCGCCCGGCCGGATGCCGTCAGCTCGTTGATGAGCTGGTAGATCTCGACCTTGGCGGCGACATCGATACCCCGCGTGGGCTCGTCGAGGATCAGCAGTCTGGTGTCCGCCAGCAGCCACTTGCCGATGACGATCTTCTGCTGATTGCCGCCGGAGAGCGTCCGGGCGTGCTGCGCCAGACCGCTCATCCGCACCTTCAACTGCTCGGCGACGGCGGCCGCCCGGCGGCGCTGAGCACGCCGGTCCACCAGCCCGCCGCGGATGTCACGGTCGAGTCGGGCGAGGGTGAGGTTGTCCTGGAGGGACGCGTCCAGGACAAGCCCCTGGCCTTTGCGGTCCTCCGGTACGAGCCCGAGACCGGCTCGCATCGCGGCACGCACATCACCACGGACCAGTTCCTGGCCGTCGATCTCGACCGTACCGGCGTCATAACGGTCCACCCCGAAGACGGCCCGGGCAACCTCGGTGCGACCCGCGCCGACCAGTCCGGCCAGCCCCACCACCTCACCGGCCCGTACCTCGAAGTCGATGCCTTCGAAGACCGGCCCGGCCGTCGTCGCGCCGTTACGGGTCAGACCACGGACCCGCAGCAGTGGTGCCGCCCGGGGAGCGCCAGGACCGTCGGGCCGTTTCCGGGGGTACTGCTCGGCGATGTCCCGGCCGACCATGAGGCGGATCAGCTCGTCCTCGTCGGTGCCGGCGGGCACCTCGGCGACGGAACGGCCGTCGCGCAGAACCGTGACCCGGTCGCCGAGCGCGCCGATCTCCTCCAGGTGGTGGGTGATGAAGATGATGCCGACACCGGCGTCGCGCAGCTCGCGGACGATCGCGAAGAGCGTCTCGACCTCCTCGGAGGTGAGCACCGCGGTCGGCTCGTCCATGATCAGGACGCGTGCCCGCAGGCTCAGCGCCTTGGCGATCTCGACCATCTGGAGGTGGGCGATGCCCAGGTCGGCCACCGGCATGTCAGGGGAGACATCGAGGCGTACCCGCCTGAGCAGTTCGGCGGCCCGTGCCCGCATCGTCTTCTTGTCGATCAGGCCGAGCGCGGTGCGCGGCTGACGGCCCAGGAAGATGTTCTCCGCGACGGTCAGCCGCGGGACGAGGTTGAACTCCTGGTAGATGGTAGCGATGCCAAGGCGCTCGGCGTCCTGCGCGGCGCGGATGTTCACCTCGTGCAGGCCACTGCCGGAACCGGGCTGTTGCGGGCCAGTGCCGGAATCGAGCCGTTGCGGGCCACTGCCGGAACCGGGCCGTCCGCCCGCCACAAGGATCCGTCCCGAGTCCGGGCGATGCGCACCGGAGAGCATCTTGATCAGGGTGCTCTTGCCCGCACCGTTCTCGCCGAGCAGGACATGCACTTCGCCGGTGCGCAGGCTGAGGTCCACACCGTCCAGGGCGCGGACGCCCGGGAACGACTTCGTCACGCCCTCCACACGCAGCAGTTCGCGGCCGCCCGGTACGTCGCCGTTGACGCCGGTCATACGCTGCCCCTCTCTTCTCTGCTCTCTGCACTCTGCTCAAGCTCTGGTCAAGGTGCCGTTCTTCAACTGCCGTTCTGGGTCTGCCGTACTTCAACTGCCGTTCTTGGACTGGCGTGCTTCGACTGGCCTCCTGCTTGGACTGGCCTCCTTCGCTTGCCTTTGATGGGCTGTCCGGTGCCGGGCCCGGGCGCACTGGACGGGGGCACCTCAGGGAGTCGGAGATGCTTCAGGGAGTCCCTGTCCGCCGCACGAACGGCGGGTGACGAGCCGGGCGGGCAACAGCACGGACTCCGCGGGCCGGCCCTCGATCCGTTCCAGCAGAGTGCGCACGGCGGCCCGGCCCAGTTCGCGGGTGGGCTGGGCGATGGCGGTCAGCGGCGGATCGGTGTGCGCGAACCACGCCACGTCGTCGTAGACCACCAGCGCCATGTCGTCGGGGACCCGCAGCCCGCGGGCGCGGAGCTCGTCCAGCGCGCCGAGCGCCATCAGGTTGTCGGTGGCCAGCACCGCGTCCGGCGGCTCGGGCAGATCGAGGAAATCGCTCATCACCCGGCGGCCGCCGGTGGGCTGGAGGTCGAGGGTGGCACCGACGCGCTCATCTGGGAGGGTGAGGCCATGGGCGGCCAGCGCCGTTCGGAAGACGTCGAGGCGCTCGTCGCCGGTGGGGGTGCCGGCCGGGGCGACGATGATCGCGGGCCGACGGCGGCCGAGCGCGGCCAGCCGGGCGGCGAGTTCGGTGAGCGCGGCGCGGCCATCGGTGCGGACACAGGGCGCGTCGACGCCGGGCACTGTGCGGTCCAGCAGGACCAGTGGGGTGCCGGAGGCGGCGACCTCGCTGAGCATCGGCGAACCGGTACCGGCCGAGCTCACCAGCAGGCCGTCGATCCGGCGGTCGAGCAGCGTGCGGATGTAGTCGTCCTGCTGCTCGGGGCACTCGCCGGCGTTACCGATGACCAAGCTGTAACCGAGACCGCGGGCCGCGTCCTCGACCGCGTCGGCCAGCTCGGTGAAGAACGGGTTGGTGAGATCGCTGATGATCAGGCCGAGCGCGCCGGTGCGCGCGGTGCGCAGTGCGCGCGCCACGTTGTTGGGACGGTAGCCCAGCTCCCGTACGGCGGCGAGCACCCGCTCACGGGTCTCGGCGACCGGGCTGCGGCCGTTGAGCACGCGGGAGACGGTGGCGACGGAGACCCCTGCCCGCTCTGCCACATCCTTGATGTTTGCCATGGCGCCGCTGCCGTTCCGTCCGTGCGACCGGGCACCGCCCCAGGGTCGGGACGACTCCCCGTCCGGTCGCGCTGTAATCGTTTTCTTATGTGATGCGCAGGGGTTACGAAATCGATTACACGGCAGGTGCGTCAAGATGCCGTGAAGGTGGCCCGCATCACATTGAGGGTGCCGACCGCGCCGAAGCCACCACCAAGACCGCCGAGACACCGAGAACACCGAGAACACGGAGAACACGGAGAACATCCCAAGCCGGCCCTCCCCGGCGCCCCCCCACTCACGCGCACCAGAGGCCGCACCCCATGACGGGATACGGCCCCTGCCTGTCAGCGCTCCGAGCCTGTCAGTGCTCCGAGCCCGTCAGTGCTCCAGGCTCACGATCATCTTTCCGGTGTTCTCGCCGCGGAGCATGCCGAGGAAGGCGTCCACGGCGCTCTCGATGCCGGACATCTTGGTCTCGCTGTACTTGAGTTCGCCGGAGCGGATCCAGGCGGAGACCTCTTCGACGAACTGCGACTGCAGATCGGCATGGTCCGTGACCACGAGGCCCTGGAGGCGGAGACGCTTACCGATCACCATGGCGAGATTACGCGGGGCGGGGCTGGGCTCCGTGGCGTTGTACATCGAGATCATGCCGCACACGGCGACGCGGCCATGGACGTTGAGGCTGGAGATGGCGGCCTCGAGGTGGTCGCCACCGACGTTGTCGAAGTAGACGTCGATGCCGTCGGGGGCCGCCTCCTTGAGCTGCCGGGCGACGTCGCCGTTCTTGTAGTTGAAGGCCGCGTCGAAGCCGTACTCCTCGACCAGGAGCTTGACCTTCTCGTCGGAGCCGGCCGAGCCGATGACCCGGGAGGCGCCCTTGAGCTTGGCGATCTGACCGACCTCGCTGCCCACCGCACCGGCCGCGCCGGACACGAAGACCGTGTCGCCTTCCTTGAAGGACGCCACCCTCAGCAGGCCCGCATACGCGGTCAGGCCGGGCATGCCCAGTACGCCGAGGTAGGCGGTGAGCGGAGCGAGGGACGGGTCGACCTTGGTGGCCCGCTCGGCATCCAGGACCGCGTACTCACGCCAGCCGAGGCGGTGCAGCACGTGGTCACCGACGGCGAAGGAATCGGTACGCGAGGCGATGACCTCACCGACCGCGCCACCGTCCATCGGGTGGTCCAGCTGGAAGGGCGGGATGTAGGACTTCACGTCGTTCATGCGGTTGCGCATGTACGGGTCGACCGAGAAGTGCAGGTTGCGGACGAGGAACTGGCCCTCGGCGAGCTCGGGCACCGCCGCCTCGCGCAGCGCGAAGTCTTCCGGAGTGGGCCAGCCGTGCGGGCGGGCGACGAGGTGCCATTCACGGCTGGTCGTGGGCAGTGCGGACATGAGGTCGGTCCTTCCTAATGCTTCAGGTGCTGAAACAATGATGCTCCTCGATATTTCATGTTGTCAAGCTTTTGGTTATCCTGCTGTGTATGACACCGCGCGCAGACTCCTTGACGGCCGAGATCGTCGATCTCATCGGCACCGTCGTCACCCGCTACTACGAGGAGTACGAGCACGCCGCCGCCGAGCACTCCCTCACCGGCGCACAGGCCCGGCTGCTCAGCCTGCTCTCGGTCGAGCCGCTGCCCATGCGCAAGATCGCCGAGCGCCTGAAGTGCGAGCCGTCGAACATCACCGGCATCGTGGACCGCCTGGAATCCCGTGGGCTGGTCGAGCGCCGGCCCGATCCGGCCGACCGCCGCATCAAGCTCGCCGCCCCGACGGCCGAGGGCGCACGTACGGCCGAGGCGCTGCGCATGTCGCTGCACTTCGCCCGCGAACCCCTCGGCGAGCTGACAAGCGCCGAGCGCACACTGCTCAAGCAACTGCTGCAGCGGATGCTGGGCATCACGCCCGAGTGAGCCGATCCGGGTCCGGGCCGGGGTCGGGGTCCGGGTCTGGGCCTGGGCCTGGGTCGGGGTCCAAGCCTGGTCGGGGCGCACGTCCGGGTCCCGTTCCAGGCCCAGGTTCGCGCCGGCGTCCGGGTCCGGCTGAAGCGGACCCGTACCGGCCAGTTCGGCTTCATGCGGCTTCAGTTGGCAGGTTTGGCGGCTGCCGCCTCCGCGCCCCACTCAGCGGCTGCCGCCTCCGCACCCCTCTCAGCGGCTGCCTCCATGGCCGCCTTCGCACCCGCCTTGGCGCCTGCCCTCGCGCCGCCGTCAATTCCCTTGGTGCGCAGACCTCGTAGAAGCGTCACCGCCAGCACCGCGGCGGCCAGCATCACACCCGCGGCACCCAGCACCGCCGTCTGCAGCCCGTCGGTGAAGGCCGCCCTGGCAGCGGTCAGCAGCTCCTCACCAGCTCGCCCGGGGAGCCGGCCGGCCACCGCGGCGGCGCCGGCCAGGGTCTCACGGGCCGCATCGGCCACCCCCGAGGGAAGCCCGACGGGCAACGCCTCATCCATGCTGCCGCGGTAGACCGCGCCCCCGACACTGCCCAATATGGCCATGCCGAGTGCGCCGCCCAGTTCGGTGCCGGATTCCAGGACCGCCGAGGCGGATCCCGCCCGTTCGGGCGGTGCGACGCCGATGGCGAGTTCGTTGCTCAGGGACATCACCATCAGCAGCCCCGAGGCGTAGACCGACGACGCGACCAGGACATACCAGAGCGTCGAGCCCGGCTCCAGCCAGGACAGCCAGATGAAGCCGCCGGCCGCGACGGTGAACCCCAGGGTGACGACGTACGCCCGGTCCATCCGCTGGGCAAGCGCGGTGGCCACCGGTGCCATACCCCCCACCGCGAGCGTCGGCAGCAGATTCCAGAGCGCCGCTTCCAGCGGGCTCATGCCCCGTACGGTCTGCAGGTACTGCGTGAAGAACACCGCGCAGCCGACGACGGCGAACATCGCCAGCAGATTCATCAGCACCGAGACGCTGAACCCACGATGCCGGAAAAGGTCCAGTTCGAGCATGGGATGACGGGCCGTGCGCTGGCGACGGACGAAGGCCACGCCGGCCAGCAAGCCGACGGCCAGGGCGATGACGGGCAGCGGGGACAGGCCGTCGCGGGTGGTCTCCTTGATGCCGTAGACGAGCGGCAGCATGGTGAGCAGGGACAGCAGCGAGCCGGGCAGATCGAAGCGGCCGGCCGCCGGATTCCTGAACTCCGGCAGCAGCAGCGGCCCGCAGACCAGTAGCAGCACCATCGCCGGCGTGTTGATCAGGAAGACCGAGCCCCACCAGAAGTGCTCCAACAGCACCCCACTGAGCACCGGGCCGATCGCGATCCCGCCCACCGTCGCCGCCGACCAGATCGCGACCGCCTTGCCTCGCTGCTTGGCGTCGTGGAAGAGATTGCGGATCAGTGCGAGCGTGGAGGGCATCAGGGTCGCGCCGCCGACCCCGAGCAACGCCCGGGCGGCGATGAGCATTTCGGCACTCCGGGCGTAGGCGGCGAGCACGGAGGCGAGGCCGAAGAGGAAGGCGCCGGACAGCAGCAGCCGACGGCGCCCGACGCGGTCCCCCAGGGCACCCATCGTGATCAGCAGCCCGGCCAGAACGAAGCCGTAGATATCCAGGATCCACAGTTGCTGGACGCTGCTGGGCTCCAGTTCGGCGGTGAGGAACGGCACCGCGAAATAGAGCACCGAGACGTCCATCGAGACGAGGAGGCACGGCAGCAGGAGGACGGCCAGGGCGGTCCACTCCCGTCGGCCGGCCGACGGGGTGGGCGCGGAGGCGGTGAGGGATGTATACGCGGTAAACGGCATAGCCGACACGGTAAGCGGGGCGCGCTTACGGTGCAAACGTCAGCCCATGCAAGGGAGTTGGGAGTGCATCACACTAGTGCACTGGCTGGCATGAGGTGCCTGCGGGCGGGCGTTGCTACCCTCGCGGAGGGCGGATCAGCCTGGTGCACTAGTACGGAGATGGGGCAGGCCCTGCAGGCCAGATGGAACGGGTAGAAGGGGCGGAAGGGGCAGAACAGATGGATCGGAAGGGTCAGGCGGAACGGGTGGAGCGGGTAGGGCAGATGGAGTGTTCCCTTCCGCCTTACCGCCGGATCGTCGGGGAGATCCGGCGCCGTATCGACGCCGGCGAGCTCGCGCCGGGCGACCGGGTGCCGTCGACCCGGCGGATCACCCAGGAGTGGGGCGTGGCAATGGCGACCGCCACCAAAGTCCTGACGACACTGCGTCAGGAAGGGCTCGTCCGGGCCGTACCCGGTGTGGGCACGGTGGTCGCCGAGCGGCGATCGCCCCCGCAGCACGAGTCCCCTCCGCAGGCCAACCGTCAGCCGCGGGACGAGCCCCACCCGCACGCCGAGCCCCGGCCGCAGGCTCAGGGGACCGCCCGCGGCGCGGCCCTCGGCGGGCGGCAGCCGCGCGGCGAGACAGACGGCGTGCTGAGCCGCGAGCGGGTCGTACGGGCCGCGATCGAGGTCGCCGACGCCGAGGGTTTGCGGGGGCTGTCGATGCGCCGGGTCGCCGCCGAATTCGGGGTGTCCTCGATGGCGCTCTACCGGCATGTGGCCAACAAGGACGAGCTGGTACTGCTGATGGCGGACGCCGCGTTCGCGGAGATCGAGCTCCCCGAGCCGGCACCGGAGGGCCGGCGCGACCGGATGGAGGCCGGCGCGAGGCTCCAGTGGCAGCTCTATCAGCGGCACCCCTGGCTGGCGCACTACCTGTCGCTCGTCCGGCCGCAGCCGATGCCGCGGGCGATGGCGCTGATCGAGTGGACCATGGCACGGGTCACCGGTATGGACCCGGTGACGCTGATCCATATGGCCCTGACGCTGCTGAGCTTTGTGCTGTCCACCGCGGCCGGGCTGGAGGACGATCTGGAGGCCGAGCAGGAAACCGGGATGGACCAGGCACAGTGGATGGCGGCGGCGGAGCCGGCTTTCGAGAGCATCCTCACCGCCGGCTCGTACCCCATGTACGCGGGGATGGACGCGGCCGGGGAGGACCTTCTGAACCTGGAGACGCTCTTCGAGTTCGGGCTGGCTCGCATCCTCGACGGGATGGACGTACTGGTCGAGCGCAGGGCGCAGCAAGCCGACGACGCTACCGCCGCCGGCTGAATGTGCCTACGGCGGAGCCGGCTCGACCCATCTTTCCTCCCGACCCGTCTCCCATCTCGGCCCTTCTTCTCTTCCCTCCCGACCCGTCTTCCCTTACAGCCTCCGCTCCGCGCCCGTCCCCCCCACTCCCGTCGCCCCCCTCCAGCCGACCCCCCTCCAGCCGAAACCCCCACTCCGGTCGAAAACCCCAACTCCGGTCGCAGCGACCGTCCGCGCCCCGGCTCTCCTGAAGCATCCGCCGTCCACCACCATGTCCAGCATGGACCCCACCACTGACAACAACCCGTCCACCGGTCACCCCACCGCCCCCACCGGCCCCGGTGGCCCCGCCGACCGCTCCGGACCGGTTTCCGGCCCGCCGGGACCGGTCGCTTTCCAGCTCGTACTGCTGCGCCGCATGGCCGATCACCACCCCGGCCTGGTCGAGGACGCGCTCCGCGAACTGGGCGTCTCCCGCGCCGAGATGCGAGAGGCCAACCGCCGCTGGCAGACACGGATGCACGCCCCGGGTGCGGGCGGTGTCCAGCCGTACCGCGCGCTGCTGGGCGCCCCCGAGACCGTCACCGCCCGCCGGATCGGCGACCTGAAATGCGAGGCCTTGACCTGGCCGGTGCCCCTCTGGCCCGATCTGCGGTTCGAGGTGCTCACCGCCGCCCGGGGAACCGTCTGGAACGCCTGGCTCGTCCGGGCGCCCGGCGCGCACGGCCCCGAGCTGCGGACAACCGCGGATCTGGCCCCCTGGTCGTGCACCGTCGACGAAGTCGCCCGCGCCTTCGCACCGGCCCGCCCGATGGAGGGCAGCGCCCCCACCCGCTGGCGCCTGGCCTGCACGGCGCCCGGTCCCGACGGCATCCCGCAGGACATCGTCACGGAATTCACCTGGGGGCTGTACCAGCGACGGGTCGGTTGAGGGCCACACCGGCTCCCCCGGTGGAGGGCCACACCCGCTCCCCCCCGGCCGAGGGCCGCTCCCGCTGCCCCCGGTGGAGAGCCATGCCCGCTCCCGCGATTGAGGGCCGTGCCCGCGCTCGTTCTCGGTCCAGAGTGCGGGTGTCCGGGACACGCCTGGAGCCCATCCCTCAGGCGCCTGCGAAGCCACCGCTCACTCACTCGTTCGCCGCGCCCTCCCCCCTCCGGTCCCCCGACCGGACCCTCTCGGCAGGCGGACCACCGTGCCCGCTCAGAGGATGGCGCAACGAGCGGCCGTGCGAACGGGCCGCGCGAGCGCTCCGTCCGTACCGGCCCATCGGGGAGGAATCACCCATGACCATCAGCCTCGCCCAACTGCGGCGCTGCTCGGCCGCCGTCGACCTCGGCGCGGCCCGGACCCGGGTGTATGTGAAGAACCAGGGGCTGGTGGTCGACGAACCGACCGTCGCCGCCGTCAACACCCGCACCGGGGCACTGCTGGCCGTCGGTGCCCAGGCCGAGCTGATGGACGGCCGTACCCCCGACTACATCCGGGTGGTCCGACCGGTCTCCAGCGGCACCGTCGTCGATATCGACATGGCCCAGCGGCTGCTGCGCACCCTGGTCGGCGACAAGCTGCGCAAGTCATGGCGTCGCCGGCCGACGACACGGGCCGCGGTCTGCCTCCCGTACGGCAGTGAGCCGCTGGCCCAGCGGGCGGCCGTGGAGACGCTCACCGGGCTCGGCGCGCGCCGGGTCGAGCTGGTCGACACCCTGGTGGCCGCCGCGGTCGGCTCCGGGCTCCCGGTGGAGCAGCCGGAGGCGTCCATGATCGTGGTGTGCGGTTCGGGGACGACACAAGTGGCGGTGTTGTCCCTCGGTTCGATCGTGGCCGCGGAGACCGTGCCGGTGGGCGGCAATGTGGTCGACCACGCCGTCGTACAGCATCTGCGGCTGCACCACGAGCTGATGCTGGCGGGCCAGTCCGTACGCCCGCTGCACCTGGTCCTCTCCGGGGGCGACGGGCGTACGCCGGGCTCCACCGAGGTGCACGGACGGGATGTGGTCAGCGGACTGGCGCGCTCGGTGCACGTCGACACCGAGCGGGTGCTGGACGCCATCACCACTCCGCTGACCGCGATCCTCGACGGCATCGGGGCGGTACTGCGCCGCTGCCCGCCCGATCTGGTGGCCGATCTCGCGGAGCGCGGCATCATGCTCGCGGGCGGCAGTGCGCTGATCCCCGGTCTGGAGCAGATGATCCACCAGGCCACGACCATGCCGGTGCACACCGCGGACCGCCCCGACACCTGCGCCGTCATGGGTCTGGGCGCCATGATCGAGGGCAAGGTGCAGCCGTTGCACCTCGATCCGATGGCGCCGTAGGACCTGCGACGAGCCGTAGGACTGCAACAAGCCGTAGGGCCGGCGGCAAGCCGTAGGACCGGCAGCAAGCCGTAGGACCGGCAGCAAGAGGACGACGGGAGTACGCCGCCCCCATCCCTGTCTCTGCCTCTGCCTCTGCCCCTACTGGCCCGGTCCGGCCTGCGCCTGCTCGCCCTGCTGGTCTGCGGTGACCGAGGCGCGTACCTCGTCCATGTCCAGCCCGCGGGCCTGGCCGATGACGTCCTCCAGGGCGTCCGCCGGCAGGGCACCGGGCTGGGCGAACACCGCGATGTTGTCCCGGACGATCATGATCGTCGGAATGGACTGGATCTGGAAGGCCTGCGCCAGCTCGGGCTGGGCCTCCGTGTCCACCTTGGCGAAGATCAGGTCGTCGTGCTTCTCGGACGCGCGATCGAAGATCGGGCCGAACTGCTTGCAGGGGCCGCACCACTCGGCCCAGAAGTCGATCAGGACGAAATCCTTGCCGGAGACGATCTCGTCGAAGTTGTCCTTGGTGAGCTGCACCGTGGCCATATACGTGTCCCTGTAGGTCGGTGATGCCGATGATGTCGGCGGTGTCGTACTGAATTGCTTTCCATGCGGTCCCCGAGTGCGGAAACAGAGGTCACACCTGCGGTATTCCGCACCGTGCCCGCTTCCGCGCAACGGACCGTCCCGCTCCCCTGCCCCGTGAGCACGTTCCTATTCCCCGGAACTTCCCCGGAGCGTCCCCGTAGCTTCCCCGGAACTTCCCCGGGGCCGTATTCAGAGCCGTATCCCCGGAGCCATATCCGCAGAGCCTTATGCGGCAGAGCCGTATCCCCGCGCGGAGCCACCCTACGGATGTACCCGCGGCCCGCACGTTGGCGGGTGGCCGCCCGCGCCCGCACTAGCATCGGGAGGCGGACTGCCAAGAACGGAGTGTTCACCTGTGCCTCATCTGCGCGTAGGCGTCGCCATCTTGACCATGGGAAACCGCCCCGCCGAAGTGCAGGCGCTGCTGGATTCGGTCGCCAAGCAGGATCTTCAGCCGGTGCACATCGTGGTCGTCGGGAACGGCTCGCCGCTGCCCCCGCTGCCGCACGGTGCGATCGGCATCGAGCTCAGCGAGAACCTGGGGGTCTCCGGCGGCCGGAACGTCGCCCTGGAGGAGCTGCGGAAGC
Source organism: Streptomyces sp. NPDC001339 (assembly GCF_042895955.1). Lineage (NCBI taxonomy): Bacteria > Bacillati > Actinomycetota > Actinomycetes > Kitasatosporales > Streptomycetaceae > Streptomyces > Streptomyces sp. NPDC001339. The sequence continues at coordinate 130,581 of NZ_JBIAWT010000009.1, forward strand.
TCGGCGACGTCGATGTGGTGGTCGATCTGGACGACGACGGGTTGCTGATCAGTCCGGATGTCTTCAGCCGGCTCGCGGAACTGTACGCGCAGGACCCGAAGTTGGGGATCGTGAGCTTCCGGATCGCCGATGAGCTCGGTCGTACCCAGCGTCGGCACGTGCCGCGCCTACGGGTCGGCGATCCGGAGCGCGGCGGTCTGGTGACGACGTTCCTCGGCGGCGGGCACGCGCTGTCCGTACCGATGCTGGAGCGCATCGGCGGCTGGCCGGACGCCTTCTTCTACGCGCACGAGGAGACCGACCTGGCCTGGCGGGCCCTGGACGACGGCTGGCGCATCCGGTACGCACCGGAGATCGTGCTGCGGCACCCGTATACGTCGCCCACCCGGCACGCCGTCTACCACCGGATGGTGGCCAGGAACCGGGTGTGGCTGGCGAAGCGGCACCTCCCGGCGCTGCTGGTGCCGCTCTATCTGGGCGTATGGACCGCGCTCACCCTCGTACGCAGCCGCTCGGCGGCGGGCCTGCGCGCCTGGGCGGCCGGGTTCGCCGAAGGGGTGCGGACTCCCTGCGGGCGGCGGCGGCCGATGCGGTGGCGGACGGTGTGGCGGATGACGCGGCTGGGGCGGCCGCCCGTCATTTAGGCCTTCCGGTAGGACTTCCGGTAGGCCTTCCGGATCCGGGATTCAGGCTTCCCGGATTTAGGCGTTCCGGTCTACGGATTCAGCGGGGCCTATGGATTCAGCGAGGCCTTTTGACTCTCCTTGACTCTCCCGTAAGTGGAGACCCCAAGGTGGCGACATGGACGACGACACACTCCTGAGCATCGGCGAACTGGCCCGGCTGACCGGTCTGACCGTCAAGACCATCCGGTTCTGGTCCGATGCCGGAGTGGTGCCGCCGACCGACCGCACACCCGCCGGCTACCGGCTCTACGGCCCTGAGGCGCTGGCCCGGCTCGGGCTCGTCCGTACGCTGCGCGACCTCGGCATCGACCTCGCGACGATCCAGCAGGTGCTGGGGCGTGAGGTCACCGTCGCCGAGGTCGCGGCAGCGCACGTCGAGGCCCTGGAGGTACAGATCCGTACCTTGCGCCTGCGCCAAGGCGTCCTGCGAGCCGCAGCCGGACGCGGGTCGACACCAGAGGAGATGGAACTCATGCACAGACTCGCCAAACTCTCCGATCAGGAACGCCACCGCCTGATCCACGACTTCATCGACACCACCTTCGGCGGTCTCGACGTCGACGCCGAATTCCTCGCCATGATGCGCACCGCGATGCCCGAGCTGCCCGAAGACCCCACGCCGGAGCAGCTCAACGCCTGGGTCGAACTGGCGGAACTGGTGCAGGACGACGGCTTCCGCGCCCGTATGCGCCACGCCGCCGCCGACCAGGTGCAGGCCCGTGCGGAGGCCGGGCCGTTCGCTGACGAGGCCGCGCGGAGGGTGGCCGAGCTGATCCGGGAGCGGACCGGCGCGGCGCGCGACGCCGGAATCGAGCCCGGCTCCGAAGCGGCCCGCGAGGTCGTCGACCAGATCGTCGGCGCCTGCGCGCGGCTCACCGGACGCGAGGACGGGCCGGAGTTCCGTGCCTGGCTTCTGGAGCGTCTGGAGATCGCCAGGGACTCGGGTTACGAGCGGTACTGGCGGCTGATCGCGGTGATCAACGGCCGGCCTGCCGATCCCGGGATGGAACCGGCCGTCGCCTGGCTGGTCGCCGGAGTGCGTGCCGGTCAGAAGTAGTGCGTGCCGGTCTGGAGTAAGGACCGGCCTCCGCAGTCCGGCCTGAAGTGCAGTCCGGCCTGAAGTAAGGAGCGGCCTCCTGGCCGTCCGCCGCCACGCAACGGACGGCGGACGGCCTCAGGGGCAGCTACCTCAGGAGGAGGTGTACCTCAGGAGGAGGTGCCTCAGGAGGAAGTGACGGCGGCCCGCCGGTCGCGGCGCTGCTTGAGATGTCCCGCGCCTGCCAGGGCCGCCACCACGACGGCCGTGCCGAGGAGCTGATGACGGCCGTCCGTGCTGGTGGCCATTACGGCGAAGACGCCGAGGATACCGGCGAGCGTCAGCCAGGTCAGATACGGGAAACCCCACATCCGCACCGAGAGCAGCTCGGGTGCCTCGCGCTCCAGACGACGGCGCATCTTCAGCTGGGTGAGGCAGACGATGGACCACACGACCAGCACCGAGCAGCCGGCGATGCTCAGCAGCCAGGCGAACACGGTGGTCGGCCAGATCATCCCGAGGATCACGGCCACGAAGCCGAACGCGCAGGACGCCAGCACCGCCGGCGCCGGCACGCCCCGGCTGACCTTGCTCAGGAAGCGCGGGCCCTGGCCCCGGGTGACCAGGGAGTACGCCATCCGCGACGAACCGTAGATGTTGGCGTTCATGGCGGAGAGCAGCGCCACCAGCACCACGATCTGCATGATCGTGCCGGCTGCCGGGATGCCGAGCCGGTCGAGCACGGTGACGTACGGGCCGTCCGTGGCGACCTTGGGGTTGTTCCACGGCACCAGGGTGACGACCACGGCCATGGAACCGATGTAGAAGATGGCGATGCGCCAGACGGCGGTACGGACGGCACGGGCCACGTTCCGGCTCGGGTGGTCGGACTCCGCCGCCGCGATGGTGACGGTCTCCAGCCCCGCGAATCCGGAGATGGTGATCAGCAGACCGGAGGCGAGTCCGGCGGCACCGGTCGGGAAGAAGCCGCCGTGATCGGTGAGGTTGCCCGTGCCGGGCGGGCTGCCGAACACGCCGAGGATGCCGAGCACGCCCAGCACCAGGAAGGCGACGATCGTCGTGACCTTGATCGCGGAGAACCAGAACTCGAACTCGCCGAAGTTCTTGACCGCGGTCAGGTTGCTGGCGCAGAAGAGCACCATGAAGATCGCCACCCAGCCGTAGTCGGGGATGAACGGCACCCAGGTGTGCATGATCTTCCCCGCCGCGGTGGCCTCGGCGGCCACGCCCGCGCAGAGCATCAGCCAGTACATCCAGCCCGAAGTGGCCCCTGCCCAGACGCCGAGTTCCTCCTCCGCGTGCACCGAGAACGAGCCGGTGGACGGCCGGGCCGCGGACATCTCGCCGAGCATCCGCATGATCAGCATGACCAGAGCGCCGGTACCCACGAAGAGCAGGACGATGGCCGGACCGGCCGCGGCGATGCCGACGCCGGAGCCTACGAAGAGCCCCGCGCCGATGACCCCGCCGAGCGCGATCATCGACAGATGGCGCTGCTTGAGGCCATGCGACAACGCGGACTCGGACTCGCCGTTCTGCACGGCGTGCGGGGAGCCTTCGGTTGACCGGGTAATTGTCCGACTCATGATCGCGCCTGCTTCAGTGATCGAGACGTTCGGTGAGCCTCAAGATTTTGAAGGGACACGGTGCGCGTATGACGTGAACGCCCGCCATTCGGACCTTTCGATTACGTGCAGTGAGGATGCTGACACGTAGTGAAGATCTTGGTTGAAGATCTCAGGCGGGTCCGAGAACCGGCCGTCCGGACAAGTGGAGGACCGGCCGCCGGGACAAGTGGAGAACCGGCCGTCGGGAAAAGCGGAGAACCGGGCCGTCGGGACAAGTGATGAAAGAGTGTGGTGGAACGAGAAGGAAGCGGGACAAGGGGTGGGACAGGAATGAGTGCGCCGGACGGCCACAACCATGGCGGGGGAACGCAAAACGGCTGTCTGACGGATGACACCCTCCCGCTTCGCCCTCAGCCGAGCGAGCCGTCGCCGCTCACGGCCCCCGAACCGAAGCGCCGGGGTGGCGCGTCGGGTCTGCTGAGATCCAGCGCCTTGATGGCGGCGGGCACGATCGTGTCGCGCATCACCGGGTTCCTGAAAACCCTGGTGATGGCCGCCGCGATCGGTCTCAGCACGCTCAACGACTCCTACCAGGTCGCCAACACCCTGCCCACGATGATCTACGTGCTGGTCGGCGGCGGCGCGTTGAACGCAGTGTTCGTCCCACAGCTCGTACGGGCCATGAAGAAGGACGAGGACGGTGGCGAGGCGTACGCCAACCGCCTGTTCACCCTGGTCGTGGGGGTCCTCGCGGGCGCCACGGTGATCTGTGTGGCGGCGGCTCCCCTGCTGATCCGCCGGATCTCACCGGACATCGCCGCCGACCCGCAGCGGATGGCGGTCACGGTGGCCTTCGCCCGCTACTGCCTGCCCACCATGTTCTTCATGGGCGTACACGTGGTGCTCGGGCAGATCCTCAACGCCCGCGGCCGCTTCGGCGCGATGATGTGGACCCCGGTCCTCAACAACGTCGTGATCATCGCCGCCTTCGGCAGTTTCATCTGGGCCTTCGGCGGCTTCGCCGACTCCGGCGTCGGCTCCTCGACCATCACTCCCGAGGGAGTACGGCTCCTCGGCCTGGGCACCCTGCTCGGGCTCGCCGTACAGGCGCTGGCCATGCTGCCGTATCTGCGCGACGCCGGCTTCAAGCTCCGTCCGCGCTTCGACCTCCGGGGACACGGCCTGGGCAAGGCCATGGGCCTGGCCAAGTGGACGCTCCTCTTCGTTCTCGCCAACCAGCTCGGCCAGATCGTCGTCATCGCGCTCGCCACGAAGGCGGGCACACTCGCCGACCGGTCCGGATTCACCGGCGCCGGCATCACCGCGTACAACAACGCCTACCTGCTGTGGCAGATGCCGCAGGCCATCATCACCGTGTCGGTGATGACCGCCGTGCTCCCGAGAATCGCCCGTGCGGCCCAGAACGGCGATGCGGCGGCCGTCCGCGACGACATCTCCCAGGGACTGCGGACCTCGGCCGTCGCCATCGTGCCCTGCGCCTTCGCGTTCCTGGCCCTGGGCGTGCCGATGGCCACCCTGCTCTACGGCAGCACCGACGCCGCCGGCGCCAGAGGTATCGGCTTCATCCTCATGGCCTTCGGCCTCGGCCTCATCCCCTACTCGGTGCAGTACGTCGTCCTGCGCGGCTTCTACGTGTATGACGACACCCGCACGCCCTTCTACAACACCGTCATCGTCGCCCTGGTGAACGCCGGCGCCTCCTGGCTCTCTTTCGCGCTGCTCCCGCCGCGCTGGGCGGTCACCGGTATGGCCGCCTCCTACGGTCTGGCCTTCGCCGTGGGCGTCGTGGTGGCCTGGCGCCGGCTGCGCAGGCGACTGGGCGGCGACCTGGACGGCTCGCGCGTCCTGCGCACCTACGCCCGGCTGGCCGGCGCCGCGGCTCCGGCCGCGCTCGTCGGAGGAGGTGCCGCCTTCGCGCTGACCACGGTCCTGGGCAGCGATGTCTGGGGCTCGCTCGCGGCACTCCTCGTGGGCGCGGGCGCGCTGCTCGGTGTCTTTCTCGGCCTTGCCCGCCTTATGCGGCTGCCGGAGCTCGACGCCCTGTTCGGTATGGTCCGCGGCCGCCTCGGCCGCTGAGCACGGCCCATCGGAGCGCACGGTCTGAGCGCATCGGTCGAGCGCATCGGAGCGCATCGACCGGCGACTCCCCTCCCTCTACTCCCTCTACTCCCTCTACTCCCTCTACATCCCTATCTCCCAGGGGAACGGTACGAGCTCAGCCGCGCGGCAGTAGATGTCCACCGCCCAGGGCAGCAGGGCCGCCAGCGGGTGCAGTCGCGCGCCCTTCCAGGAGGCCAGCTGCCGGGCGCTGTGCTGGACGCAGCCGGTGATCTCCCGCCCGTCACCGGTGACGACCGTCACTGCCGTGAGCGGTCCCTCGCACGGTGTCGGATCGCTGGCGTGCGCTGCGCAACACCGTTGGCCCCTCTCCGCAGACTGGTCAGTCACTCGTGTCCCGCCCCCTCCGACGTCACTTCTCTGAGAGGGGAGGATGCCCGAACCAGCCATATTTACCTATGGAATTGGCCGACCTGGTGATGCACTGCGCGGAGCGGACGCCGATTGCGCGCCCCGTGCGCCCCGCGCGTGCGCCCGGCCGGCCTCAGTCGCCGTCCGCCGCCACCGCGGTCCGCCTCAGTCGCGGTCCACCTTCTGGCGCAGGACCTTCCCGTTGGCGGCATCGACATCGAACGTGGTCTTGTACCAGTCATCGGTGGTGACCACGTCGACCGACCAGACGGTGGCACCGCGCTCGGAGTCGAGCTCCACGGCGGTGACGGTGCCCTTCTTCCGGTCGGTGCCGGCTGTGGCCGCCTGCTGCGGGGAGATCTTGGCCTTCTTGAGCCGGTCGGCGACTTTCGCCTTGTCGTCGGTATCCTGGTCGGATTTGACCCGGGACCGGGTCACCTTCCCGGTGACGGCATCCACGCGCACGTCATGGGCCGTACCATCAGCTGCCGCGACCTCGGCGTCCCACTCCGGACCGCCGCCGGCCGAGCGCGTGAGCTCAATATCGACCAGCTTGCCGCCGGAGACCTTCTCCATCGCGGCCCGCGCGCCCTTCTCCCAGTCGACCTTCACCGCGGGGACCACGGCCTTGCGCTCGGCCTGATCGTCGGTCAGCATCCGCCCGGTCGCCGTCGGCTGCCTCACCTCCCCCGCCGGTGATCCAGCGGCCTCCTGCGACTCCGGAGCCGAAGGGGCGGACGCACGTGCGTCGCCCTTCTCCCCGCAGCCACTCACCAGTGCCAACGACGCGGCAACCGCACACAGCGCAACGACAGCTCGTCCGCGGCCGTGATACCGGCCGCCGGGCTTCACAGATCCATATCGCATACCCCCATACCTCTCCGCAGAGCAGGCGCCATGGCGTCGTCCCCGCCCCGATTCACCCAGGCGCCCGACACATTCGCCTCATTCGCCCTCCACGGTCGCCTGACCGGCCCGCTGCACATGCCAGTCACCCCGCCCACTGCTACAGCACCCCCGGCCCCCCGGATCAGCGCTCATTCCGTTTCCGCGGCATTGCGCACGAACGTCACGTCATGAGCGGCGCGGGCGGCTTTGACGAACGCCTCGATGAGGACGGGGTCTTTGACCCCTCGGACGCTCTCGATACCGCTGGAGACATCGACGCCCCAGGGGCGGGTGGCCTGGACGGCGTCGGCCACATTGGCCGGCGTGAGGCCACCGGCCAGGAGCCAGGTGGCGTCGGGGGCCCGGAAGGACGTGCCCGTCCAGTCCCAGGGGAGTCCGGCGCCGGGTGTGGGCGCGTCGAGCAGCAGGATGTCCTCGCCCATCTGACCGCACGTGGGCGGGGGCTCCCGGTAGGAAGTTCCCCGGATGAGGGTGCGCCCTTCCTGCCGTAGTGCGCTGAAGTGGGCCCGCCCTTCGTGCCCGTGGAGCTGTAGTGCCCGCACACCGGTGAGGTCGGCCAGCCCGCGTACGTCCCCCACCGGCTGATCACGGAACACACCCACGGTCATCACCGCGGACGGGACGCGTTGAACGAGCCGGGCAGCGGTGGTGGGGTCCACCTGCCGGGGGCTGTCGGCGAATACGAAACCGATGGCGTCGGCCCCGGCGGCGACCGCCGTGTCCACGTCTTGTTCGGTCTTCAGCCCGCAGAGCTTGATGAACAGTTGACGCTGCCTCACAGGTCTCTCCCTCTCGTTGATGCGCCCACCCGGAGACCCCTCAGGGTGGGCGCACAGCCGCACAGCCGCACAGCGAACGGCGAACGGCGAACGGCGAACGGCGAACGGCGAACGCAGGCAATCAGCGGCTGGCGAGCGCCAGTTGGACGCCGAGGCCCACGAAGGCGACAGCGAAAGTGCGCCGCATCCAGGCCAGCACCTTCGGGCGGGTGATGATGTGGTCGCGTACGGCCGACGCGAAGGCGCCGTAGATCGCGAACACCACGAACGTCATCACCATGAACACGGCCGAGAGCTGAAGCATGCGCGGAAGCGTGTCCGTGCTGGTGGCCGGGACGAACTGCGGCAGGAACGCCAGGAAGAACATGGACAGTTTCGGGTTCAGGAAGTTGATCAGAATCGCGGTTCCGGTGACTCCGGCCGCGGACCTGTCCTTCTTCGCGTCCTCGCCCTCGGTGTCTATCTTCATCGCCCCCTTCTCCCTCAGGGTCTGCCAGGCGAGATAGAGCAGATAGGCGACGCCCGCCCATTTGAAGCTCTCGAAGGCCAGCGCGCTCGTGTGCAGGATGGCGGCGAGGCCCGCGATCGCCGCCGCCAGGTGCGGGACGATGCCGAGGGTGCAGCCGAAGGCCGCCACCACCGACATACGGAGTCCGCGCGTCAGGCCCGTGGCCACGGTGTACACGGCACCGGTTCCGGGTGAGGCCACAATGATGAACGCGGTGATCAGGAATTCAACACTCATACGGGGCAGCTCCTTTGGCTCCCATGACGCCTATGACCCCCCAAGCTCCGTGGGAGCCGCAACTCCTCTGCTCCCACGGAACCTTGACGGTCGCCAGGCTGACTACTGTGCCAGGAGCGCCCGGGTGGCGGACTCGACATCGTCGGCACGCATCAGGCTCTCGCCGACGAGGAACGTGGTGATGCCAACGGCGGCCATCCGCCGGAGATCCTGCGGAGTGCGCAAACCGCTCTCGCCGACCACGACGCGGTCCCGGGGTGCCTGCGGCGCCAGGTTCTCGGCCGTGGTCAGGGTGGTCTCCATGGTGGTCAGATTGCGGTTGTTGATGCCGATCAGCCGGGAACGCAGGCGGGTCGCGCGCTCCAGTTCCCCGGCGTCGTGGACTTCGACGAGGACGTCCATGCCGAGTTCGCGTGCCGTGCCTTCGAGAGCGGCCGCGGTGTCGTCGTCGACGAGGCAGAGCATCAGCAGGATGGCGTCGGCACCCCAGGCCCGGGCTTCCACGACCTGGTAGGTGTCCAGCATGAAGTCCTTGCGCAGGACGGGGATTCCGGTGGCGGAGCGGGCCTCGGCGAGGTGGTGCGGGCCGCCGTCGAACGACGGGGTGTCGGTGAGGACCGACAGGCAGGCGGCTCCTCCCGCCTGGTAGGCGCGGGCGAGGGCCGGCGGATCGAAGTCCGCGCGGATGAGCCCCTTGGACGGGCTCTTCTTCTTGACCTCGGCGATCAGGGCGTACTCCCCTTCGGCCCGGCGCTTTTCGATGGCGGCGAGGAAGCCCCGCGGGGGCTCGGCCGCCTCGGCCTGAGCACGTAGCGCGGCGAGCGGCCGTGCTGCCTTGGCCGCCGCGATCTCCTCGCGCTTGTACGCCGTGACGCGGGTCAGCAGGTCACTCATCAGACGTCCCTGGGGTGGTCGCGATGTGGGCGGTGTCGGTGCCGTCGGTGCCGTCGGTGCCGTCAGCGGTGTCGGTGGTGTCAGTGGTGCCGGTGGTGTGGGATGCGGCGACGAGGGCGGCGAGGCGGGCACGCGCCTCTCCGGAGTCGATCGACGCCGCGGCGAGCTCGGCGGCCTGCCGGAAGTCGCCGACGCGGCGGGCGGCGACGAGAGCCCCGGCGGCGTTGAGGACGGCGATGTCCCGGTACGGGCCCCGGGCTCCTTCCAGAACCCCCCGCAGGGCCGCCGCGTTGTGTGCCGGGTCGCCGCCGCGCAGGTCTTCGGGGCGGGCCGTGGGGAGGCCCGCCTCCTCCGGGGTGATCTCGAAGGTCTTCACCACACCGTCGGAGAGTTCGGCGACGTACGTGGGGCCGGTGGTGGTGACCTCGTCGAGGCCGTCCGAGCCGTGTACGACCAGCGCGCGGGTGGAGCCGAGTTCACCCAGTACCCGGGCCAGCGGCTCGACCCAGTGCCGGGAGTAGACGCCGACAAGGTGGTACTTGACGCCGGCCGGATTGAGCAGCGGTCCGAGGAGGTTGAAGACGGTACGGGTGGCGAGTTCGACCCGTGTGGCGGCGACGTGCTGGAGCGCGGGATGGTGGTTGGGGGCGTGCATGAAGCCGATGCCCGCCGCCGCTATGCAGTGCTCGACTTCGGCCGGCGACAGCGCGGTCCGTACGCCCAGCGCGCCGAGCACATCGGTGGAGCCGGACCGCGAGGACAGGGCACGGTTGCCCTGCTTGGCCACCGGGACGCCGACGCCCGCGACGATGAGTCCGGCGCAGGTGGAGATGTTGTACGAACCCGACGAGTCGCCCCCGGTACCCAGGATGTCGACCGTGCCCGGCGGCGCGGTCACCGCGTGCATTCTGCGCCGCAGGCTGGTGGCGGCGCCGGTGATCTCGTCCACGGTCTCTCCCCGGACGCGCAGGGCCATCAGGAACGCGCCCATCTGCGAGGGGGTCGCCTCGCCGGAGGTCATGGCGGTGAAGGCCGCGGCAGCTTCCTGCCTGCTGAGCGGGTGGCCGTCGGCCGTCTTCGCGAGGAATTCCCTGAACGCCGCCATCAAACGGCCCCTTTCCGGGCGAAGGGCTGGTCCCCATCCGGATTCCCGGGGAAGGGCTGGTCCCGGTCCGGATTCCGGGGAAAGGGCTGGTCCCATTCCGGTGTGACGTTCTCGCGCCGGTACGGGGTCCGGTCGGTCAGGCCGGTGTCGAGCGTGCGGGCGAACAGGTGCCCGCTGTGCACGGCGGCGGCGATGATCCCGGGCCCGAGGGCGTCACCGACCCGGACGACGCGGCGTACCCCGGCCGCTTCCCGGACGGTGGCCCCCAGCCCGCCCAGTTCCCGGTACAGGTCGTCCCGGGGAGTCTGCCCGGTGGAGAGCACCACCGCGTCGGCGGGCACGGCGGTCTCCCGGCCGGTGTACGTACAGGCCAGATACGCGGTGCCCGGTTCCGTGCGGGCCAGCGCGGTGGAGGTGTGCACGGCGGCGCAGCGTTCGATGACGCGCCGCTGGACGCGCTTCTGCTCGGCGGTGTACTGGGTGAACGCCGCGACCACCGGTTCCGGGGTCGCGAAGACGATCTCGCATCCGGCGTCCGCGAGGCGTTCGGCGATGACCGTCGCCATGTAGTAGTGATCGTCGTCGTAGATCACGACACGGCCTTCGGGAAGCCGGCCGTCCATGATGTCGTCCGGTGTGAACACGGGAACGACGCCCAGTCCGGGGACCGGGTCGCGGTGGTGGCGCCCGACGCCGTCCTGCCGCCAGGCCGCTCCGGTGGCGACGGCCACGAGCGAGCACCCGGCCTCCAGGACCAGTTCGGCCGTGACGTGGTTGCCGGGCAGCACCTGCACGTTCTTCATGCGCTTGAGCTGCCCGAGGCGCCAGTCCCGCACCCGGCCGTACGTCGCGAGGCCGGGCAGCCGCGCTTCGCGGGTGGCGCGCCCGCCGAGTTCCCGGGCGGCCTCACAGAGGATCACCTCGTAGCCGCGTTGGCCCAGGCCACGGGCCGCTTCGAGGCCGGCGGGCCCGCCGCCGACGATGAGGACCGTGTCGTCGGTGTCCTTGGGCGGGATGGTCTCGGGGTGCCAGCCCCGCCGCCACTCCTCGCCGGTCGTGGGGTTCTGCGTACAGCGGAACGGCGCGCCCATGGAGTCGTAGGCCAGGCAGATATTGCAGCCGATGCACTCGCGGATGTCGTCGAACCGCCCCTGTTCGATCTTGGTGGGGAGGAACGGGTCGGCGATGGACGGGCGGGCCGCCCCGATCAGGTCCAGGGTGCCGGACCGGATCATGGAGACCATGGTGTCGGGCGAGGTGAAGCGGCCCACGCCCACGACGGGTTTCGTGGTGACGCTCTTGACGAACTTGACGTACTTCTCCTGCCAGCCCTCCTGCTCGAACCGGGCGGTCGCGCCGTCGTGGCCCATGTTGGCGATGTTGACGTCCCACAAGTCGGGGAGCTCACCGAGGAGTTCGATGACGTCATGGGCCTCGCCGTCCGCGGTGATACCGCGCTCCCCCATCATCTCGTCGACGCAGAAGCGGACGGCCACCGCGCAGGTGTCGCCTACCGCCTCCTTGGTGTCCTCGATCAGCTCACGCAGCAGCCGGGCGCGGTTCTCCAGGCTGCCGCCGTACTCGTCGGTGCGCTTGTTCCGGCTGCGCGAGAGGAAGTTGATGGGCAGGGTCATGCTGTGCCCGGCGTAGATGTAGACGATGTCGAACCCGGCGCGCCGGGCGTTGCACGCGGCCTCGCGGTGCCAGCGCCGGAAGGCCCTGATGTCGTCCTTGTCCATGGCCCGGGCGGAGCCGGGAAGGAGGCTGCGGGTGGCCTCCACGCTAGGGGCGATGGGTACGGCGCGGGATTCCAGGTTGGCCACATGCCCGCCGTTGTGGGCCAGTTCCACGCCGGCCAGGGCACCGTGCGCATGGATCTGCTCGGTGGCGCGGGCCAGGGCGGGGATGTCCTGCTCGTCCCAGAGGCGGAGTTCCCGCTGATGCTGGCCGGAGTAGTGGATATCGCACTGTTCGGTGCACACCACCCCCCAGCCGCCCTCGGCCTTGACGCCGCGCATGGCGGCCATCGGAGAGGGGTGTGCGCGGCCCATGCCGTTGCAGTGCGGGACTTGGTAGAAACGGTTCTTCGTGGTGACGGGGCCTATCCGAAGCGGTTCGAAGAGGATGTCGAAGCGGGCTGGGCGGGACAACGTCACGGTTCCCTTCGGGCCGGTCTCACGCGCGGCGGGGCTGGGGATGTCCACGGCGGTGCCGAGGACGTCACGGGGCGAGGGACGTCACGGGGCGGACAAGGGGACGTCACTGGGCGGACAGGGGGACGTCACTGGGCGGGGTCGGATAGGACCGGTTCCCGAAGATGGCGGAGCCCACCCGTACGCAGGTGGCCCCGTGTTCGATGGCCACGCCGTAATCGCTGCTCATCCCCATGGACAGCTCGGTGAGCCCATTGCGTGCGGCGATCTTGGCGAGGTGGTCGAAGTGTGCCTCGGGGGGTTCCCCGGCCGGCGGAATACACATCAGGCCGGTGACATTCAGCCCGTAGAGGTCACGGCAGGAGGAGAGGAACGCATCGGCCTCCTGCGGCAGAACGCCGGACTTCTGCGGCTCGGCGCCGATGTTCACCTGGACGAAGATCACGGGCCGCCGCTCCTGGCTGTCGCACTGGCGCGACAGGGCCTTGGCAAGGGACGGCCGGTCCAGGGAGTGGATGACGTCGAACAGGGCGACGGCCTCCCGGGCCTTGTTGGACTGCAGCGGCCCGATCAGGTGCAGTTCGGTCTGCGGATGGTCCTCCTTGAGCGCAGGCCACTTGGCCTTGGCCTCCTGTACGTAGTTCTCGCCGAATGCCGATTGGCCGCAGGCGATGGCGCTGCGTACGGCGTCGTCGCCGAAGGTCTTGCAGGCGGCGATCAGCCGTACGTCGGTGGGGGCGCGGCCCGCACGCGCGCAGGCGGCGGCGATCCGTTCCCGGACTCGGGTCAGGCCGTCGGCTATGCCGGTACCACCAGGCGTACTCACGAAATCCCCTTCTCCCAGGGACGTTGTGCCGCCCGCCCCGCAGCGGGGCGGGCGGCAAGCGGTCAGAAGTCGAGCCGGCGGTGGTCCTCCGCGAGGATGGTGGACGCTCCCAGGGCGACGCCCAGCGTGGCCAGCCCCGCCTTGAGTTCGGTCTCCATCTCGGCCAGGTCCCGCGCGGCCGGCGTGTGGTGTGCCTCCGCGACGATCAGCACGGATTCGCTGGCCTTCGAGACCACCGAGCGCGCGGACTGCCGGAAGGTCCAGCGGCGGGAGTGGGCGTTCCCGTCGGGGTCGGCGAAGACGATCTCACCCGGCTCGGGGTGCTCGACCTCCCCCTGGAACGTCTCGTACTTCTCCGTCCCGGTGGCCGGGCGCACGGTGATCCCCTCGCCGATCTTCTCGGTGTCGAACACCGCGATGGGGATGGCGAAGGCCATGGAGACGTGGTTGAGGTAGTCCACCAGCGGGTGGAAGCGGGGCAGGCTCTGGTCCTTGCGGTACCGGCGCAGCAGCGCCTCCGACGCACACCGGTACTGGGTCGGCTTCAGGCCCATGCGCGAGAAGGCCTCACGCCATGCCGCGATCTCCGGCATCTCGGCCTCGGCCGCACCGCTCTGCCGCCGATCGATCCGTTCGGCGAGCCGGCCGAGCAACGCCTCGTCGGTCGTTGCCGACGTGACTCCGGTGACCGTGGCGGTCAGTGCCCGCAGGTTCCGGTGGTCGGACCAGACCTCGTCGGCGTGGGTGAAGTACATGCTGTCGAACCCTTCTCTGGCTTCCGCTAGGGGTAGAGGCGCCCCTGTTCCCAGGGCCCCTGGGGACTCATCCTGGTGAAAACGACCCGGTCGTGGAGGCGGAACGGCCGATCGGACCAGAACTCCAGGTAGACGGGCCGCACGCGGTAGCCCGTCCAGTGCTCGGGACGGGGCACTTCCCGGCCCTCGAAGCGCTTCGTCTCCGCCGCTACGGCGTCCTCCAGCAGCTTGCGGGCGGCCAGCGGGCCGGACTGCCGGCTGGCCCAGGCGCCGATCCGGCTGTCGCGCGCACGCGAGGCGAAGTACGCGTCGGATTCCTCCGGCGTGACGAATTCGGCCGGCCCGCGGAAACGCACCTGGCGCCGGAGGCTTTTCCAGTGCAGGACGCCCGAGGCCTGCATGTTCTCCGCGAGTTCCCGGCCCTTGGCGGAGGTCGTGTTGGTGAAGAACACAAATCCGCGCGCGTCATGGTGTTTGAGCAGCACCATACGGACATCCGGAAGCCCGTCGGCACCGGTGGTCGCGATGGCCATCGCATTGGGGTCGTTCAGCTCGCTGGCCGACGCTTCTGCCAGCCACTTCCCGAACAACGCGAACGGAGCGTCTTCGTCGGCGGTACCACCGGCATGCTCCGGCAGTCCGTCGTGGGATATCGACATCGACATGGCACACTCCTGCCTGACCGACAGGGCACATCCCGGCCGGCCCGAGAATTTCGGATACGAGAACGGATGAGGGGCGCGGGCGGCCTCCGGACCTACGGTCTACGGGCCTGCGGTCTGCAGCCCGCGGCCCTACGGGAAACCGCCCGGGCACGGCGATCAGTTCTTGACCGGCTGCTTCTCAGCAAGAAGGTTGCGCCATTTGTCGAGCTCATCACCGGCGGCCGTGATCAGGTCCATCGACCCGTCGCTGTTCACGAGGACTTCGGCGGCCGGCGGGACGTTGAGGAATTCCATGTGCTGGGTGGCGCAGTAAGCCCCGGTGTCGAGAATGACCAGGTAACTCGTCGCATCGACTCCTTCCGGGACGTGGACCTCCCCGGGCAGGAGATAGTCGTTACGGAGGATGGTGCGGCCGCGGACCGCCGCGCTCACACCCTTCTCGTTGACGATCTCGCGCATGTCCTGGTCGAGGAATGCCGTGTTGTGGCCCCGGTTGCGCAGCTGCGCCGACGGCATGAGCATGCGGCAGCCGTCGGTGACGACGAGGGACGAAACCGGCGTGGTGATGACGGACCGCTCCACCGACATCAGCAGCGCACCCGTATCGGCCAGGACATCGCGCGCGGGCTCGAAGAGGAACTTCACGTCCTCGGGGATGCCCATGCGGCGGGCGGCGTCGGCGAGCCGGCCGAAGTACCGGGCCCAGTCGAAGTGCTTGTCCGCCTCGGCGTGGGCGTCGTAATCGAAGCCGTGGCCGCCGGCGAAGTTGATGCCCCGGGCGGTGGGAAAGTGCCGCTGGAAGACCTCGAACATCTCCTCGACGGTACGGACCATGTCATCCAGGGAGTTGCCGCTGCCGCAGTACACCTCGACGCAGTCGAGCTCGCGTCCGTACTCCTTCAGGAGCGCGGTGAGCCGGTCCAGCTCCCCGTACTTGATGCCGGGCTTTCCGGAGTCCAGGGAGTCGATGCGGACACTGATCGACGGTGCCCGAGTGGCGAGGGAGTGCGTCACCTCGTCCAGACTGGCGAGGAAGGTGGGACATCGCGTGTTGTCCCAGAAAGATATCTCCGAGTCGGAGACGTGCCCCGGGGAGACGATGAACTTGTCGAACCCGTGGGCGCGCAGAACCCGGTATTCACTGGGCAGTTGCACCAGGACTCCGAAGCCGTCCATTTCCTTGAGCGGTGCGAGGTGGTGCGGGTTCGAGTTCGGGAAAAACGGAATGTAGAACTCGACCCGGTCACCCAGCCCCGCATCGTCCGCGGCTCTTCTCACGCGGGACAGATTCTTGCGGAACTGGGCTTCACTGTAGATGAAAACCGGAGTTCCCACCTGATCGGCGATGAGCTTCAGATCGATCTTACGCAGCCACGAATGGGACAGTGCAGTCAAGACGGAACTCCCCTTCTTGTGTGCTCACGCTTGTGTACTCGCGATCGGAAACACAACAGGGGGAACCGACGAACGAAGACAGTGGCGCCATGCAGAAGCTCCCCCCGTGCACAATTCAACTAACTTTCCGTGCAGGCTCGACCATGGCTGGATCGCGGTAATTCCTAGCAGTCACCGAGGGGCGCGGCAACAAAAATTCGAAGACACTGACCGGAAACCGACCAGCTGGCTTGTTCACATGCCTGCAATGTTCTGTATCCGGACAGCCGTTGACGGAGTGGGTTGACGGAACGCCCCTCACACGCCGTACAGTCACCTCTGCCGCCTCTGCGCACAGCACCAACTGGCGCTGCTTCAGGGGCGTTTCGCCACACACGTGGCCGTGTGCCCGAGTGGTCAGGGGGCCGCCTGCAAAGCGGCTTACACTGGTTCGATTCCAGTCACGGCCTCCACGGGTCGGGATCTGTGCCGGAAGCGGAACTTCCGGTACAGATCCCAAGCCGCCGAGCAAGGCACGCAGTACGTCAGGTTCGTTCACGCCTCGTCAGCGAAGAGCTCATCCAGGCGTGCCATCGTCTTCTTCCCGACCACGGGGTCGGACGGTGTGATCCCTTGTGCCCTCTTGAAGGCACTCACCGCCCGGCCGGTCTCTGGACCGAATCTGCCGTCGGCCCCGAATTCGGGGAGTTCGAAGCCGAGGTCGAGCAGCGCGGCCTGCACCTTGAGCACGGCACGGCTCTCCTCTGGTTCCATCATGCGATGCTGACCGAGCAGACACTGTTCGAGCTCGGGGTCTCCTGCAAAACGGGCGGCCCGAAGAGGTGAGTTCGGCGGTCGGGAGGGCAATGGAGGCTGCACGCGGGAGACGCAGCTCCCCGGGAAGTCCCACGGCTCCCCGTCGCCCGTGGGCGCGTCGACTTCGGCGGCGAACGTGGGGTTGATCGCCGTCAGCCAGCCGACCATATCCATGGTCTCCACCTCGTCGAGCACCGACGGCTCGAGCCCGAGCAGTTCGGCCAGAGCCGCGACGGCGGCCGTCTCGTCACCGACGAGGGCATCGACGCCAACTGCCGTGGTTGCGGCCATGGTTTCGTCGGCGGCCGCGAGTACTCCCGGTTGCACCCTGAGATCATCTGCCGTCAACGCAGGGTCCTCGATGATGACCACGCGCTCACCGACGGCCAGCACACTCTCAGCGGCACCGGCGGTCTCGAGCAAGCGGTCGCGGGCCTCGGGTCCATCGGTCAGGGCGAGCAAGCTGGGCATGCCGACGCCACCTCCCTCACAGATCATCATTGGAAGACGTCGAGGACTCCGTCCTGGTTCGAGTCGACCCACCCGAGGTGCGCCACTGTTGCCGGGCAGATCTCTCGTGAGGTGTTGGCGGCCATAAGGCACGGCACAGGTCTCGGATTGACCAACGCGCAATTGAAGTTGGGGAAGTCGAGATTGCCGAAGCCGCAGCCGCCGACGCCAGAGCCGTCGTCTTCCCGCAGCACCGTGCACTGGGAGCGACGGTATTCATCGGGAGCCCCGAAAAGGTGGCAGATCTCGTGGGCGAGAGCGCGTGGCGCTTCACTGAGACTGTGATTGGTTCGCGCCATGTCCCACAAGGGCCAGCACATGATGAGTTTCGCTTCATCGTCCTGGGCATAGGCGAGCCACGCAGCCTCGTACCGGGTCCACAGCACAATGACCGCGTGATCGGCTCCGCCGATGGACGCCGCCCGCAGTCTCCGCAATCCCGTCGGGCCCGTGTCTCCAACGAGTTTGCGCAGTACCGCGTCGCGCCAGGGTGCCTCTCGAGACTCCACGTCACCACTCGTGGTCGGATTCTGGTTGAGCGGCAGGGGCGGCTGGGAAATGGATTCAACGGAGAAGTTCAGGCGCCACGAAAGTCTCGGGCGTGTGGGCTGCCTGGCTGCCAGGACGGACAGGATCGCCAGCCCGCGCAGAGAGAATGCGCGGATTCTCGCGATCTCATCCGGTGTGAATGCGGCGGACGTCCCTGGCGGCCCGTTCACGATCACGAGACGGACAGCGACACTACCGACGAGGAATGCGTTCATCTGGCGCCGCTCGCAGACCATGGTGTCTCCCGTCCGTCTCGTGGGAGCGTTGCCCTTCCCCCTCACTCCATCGTCGGACATGGATCCGCGCGATGCGAGCCGGAGAAGCCCGACCCGTCAGGACGCCGGTCCGACGACGTCATTGCGGCGGATCCGCAATCCGCCAACAGCCGTCATCCTGCCGTCAACTTCCCGTTCGAGCAGCTCAGCCGCCTGACCTACTGATGACCGGATCGGTCCGCTGTCGGACCCGATGCGGCCTGTCGCCGCCCCACCCGCGCGGCTCAGGCTTGGGGACATGAACCGAGCACTGATCGTCATCGATGTCCAGGAGTCGTTCCGCGCCCGTCCGCTGTGGGCAACCACCTCCGACCTGAAGATCGCCGACCAGGTGAACCGCCTGGTCCGGCTCTCCCGTCAGGCCGGCGACCTGGTGGTGTGGGTACTGCACTCCGAGCCCGGCACCGGCGATGTCTTCGACCCGGCCCTCGGCCATGTCCGGCTGATGGAGGAGCTGGAGCGAGCGGATGGGGAGCCACTGATCCACAAGACCTCGCACAACGCCTTCACCACCACCAACCTGCAGCAACTCCTTACCGAGCACGGCATCCGCGAACTCACCGTCTGCGGCATCCGCACCGAGCAGTGCGTGGAGACCACCACCCGCGTCGCCGGCGACCTCGGCTACCTGGTCACCTTCGTCATCGACGCGACCGCGACCAATCCCATCCCGCACCGCGACGCTCCCGCCGACCAGAGCGTCGACGAGCTGCTGGCCGACGCCCGCACGATGCCTGCCGAAGAGATCATCAGGCGCACCGAGTACGCCCTCGCCGGACGCTTCGCCACCATCACCACGGTCGACCAGCTGGAGGCCGCAGCAGGACGTCAGGCATGATGACCGAATCGTGAGCCGCATCGTCTTCTTCCTGGTGCCCGGAGTCCACTTGCTGGACCTGGCCGGCCCCGCGCAGGTCTTCTCCACGGCCGCCGACTTCGGGCACCCCTACACGCTCACCTACGTCGCCGAGCAGCCACAGGTCTTCACCGCCCAGGGACTGCCGCTGGTGGCCGGGCTCCACTGGCCCGAACTCGGGCTCGAGGATCTGATCGTGGTGCCCGGCTGGCGGACAGGCACCCTGGCCGACGGCCCCGCCATAGATGCCGCCTCCCTACAGGTCCTCCGGGACCACCACGCCAGGGGCGGGACGGTGGCCAGCGTCTGCGCCGGGGCCGAGGCGCTCGGCCGGGCAGGCCTGCTCGACGGCCGCCGCTGCACCACCCACCACGACGTGCAGGACGAGCTGGCCTCGCGCCACCCCAAGGCGATGGTCATCCGTGACGTCCTGTTCACCGTCGACGACCGGGTGATCACCTCGGCCGGCATCGCCAGCGGCATCGATCTGGCCCTGCACCTGGTCGCGACCCGGCACGGCCCGGCGGTCGCCGCCCAGGTGGCCCGGGACATGGTCGTCTACGCTCGCCGCAACGGCCATGAACCGCAGTCCAGCGCGATGCTCCGGTACCGGTCCCACCTCGACGACACCGTGCACCGCACCCAGGACCTCATCGACGCCCGCTTCGACCAACCACTCCCCCTCCCCACCCTGGCCTCAGCCGTAGGCGTGAGCGAACGCACCCTCACCCGCCTCTTCAGCCGCGCCACCGGGCTCACCCCACTGCGCTACCAGCAGACCCTCCGACTCGAACGCGCCCAGCACCTCATCAGCCACGGCGCGACAGTCGACGCCGCCGCCCGCTCCGTCGGTTTCGAGGATCCGCGCATGCTGCGCCGCCTCCGCGCCCGCCAGACCTCACTGCGCCAGCCAAACGAACGCGCCTAGGGCCCTAGGTCCGGCAACAGCGACTCCCTCGGCGCTCACGGGACATCAGCCAACGGCACACGGGACCGACGATCGGACGGCCCGAAAGGACCTTCCTGGGCCCAGAGTTGTTCGAGGTCGAGTCGTATCGCGTGGAAGCCGTCCGGGCCACCGGCAGTCAGTTGCCCCGTGGACCTGAGGGTGGCGGCGGTGAGGGCTGTGACCAGCGCCGGCCGTTGATCGAGGGGGCTCTCCATCGGTGCCTGGGAGCGCTCCCAAAGACGAAGGGAGCCGTCGAGCGCGGCGCATGTCCCAAGCGACCGCATCTGTGATCAGCCCCTGGGTGGGGACTGTGGCGTGGGCTGTGGTGGCGGGATGAGAAGCCGCGCCGGTGAGAAACCACGCGACCCGACCGGCACCCGCCGGGTCCGGTCCCGGCCCCGGCAAGGCCCAAGGCCCTGGATCTTGATCTAAACGGATGAACGGGGGCCGCCGCTTCGGAGCGTCGACCCCCGTCGCCGTGTTTCCGCGGGTAGAAAAGGATCTGCCCGCGTAGCGAGTGGTGGGGCGGGTGGGACTCGAACCCACGACCGACGGATTATGAGTCCGCTGCTCTAACCGGCTGAGCTACCGCCCCCTCCACGGCGCGTCGCGCACATTTGTGCGCGCCGTCTGCCGCAGCATAGCCGCTCATACGATCTGCTGCCCGTGCGGGCCGTCGTCGGGCGACGTTGGCTGCCCAAGAGGACTTCGATCACGGGGGTTTCGGTTCCCGGGAGCGGAAAACCGGACCCTCGGCACAAGAAAAAGGACCCCTCCCGGGGCCCTCGTCCGCTGTGCTCCCCCGACTGGACTCGAACCAGTAACCTGCCGGTTAACAGCCGGCTGCTCTGCCAATTGAGCTACAGGGGACCGAGCTCCCCCGACTGGACTCGAACCAGTAACCTGCCGGTTAACAGCCGGCTGCTCTGCCAATTGAGCTACAGGGGATTGCTCTGCGTGCCTCGAATGCGCTGTCGTCCGGGTATCCGGAGGGCAGGCGTTCGCTGCGAGACATACATTAGCGCAAGCAGGGGGGTGCTCCGCCAATCGGTATCGGCTCAGGTCACCTCGGGTGACCTCCGGCCCCGGAGGTCAGGCGCGGCGGCACCGCCCGGCGTCCGGTGCACAGGAGCACCGTACGGGACCGACCAGAGGGAGAGGTGGAGCGATGCGCTACCGGCTCACGTTCATCGCGGGACTGGCCACCGGGTACGTACTCGGGGCGCGGGCCGGCCGGGAGCGGTATGAGCAGCTCCGCAAGGCCGCCCAGCGGGTCGCGCAGAATCCGGCGGTCCGCAACAGCGCCGAGTCCGTCGCGCTGACCGGGCGCGAGGTGGCCTCGAAGGCGTACGGGAAGGTGTCGGCCACGGTCGGAGATCATGTGCCCGGCGCCGTCCGCGACCGGGTCCGCTCGCTGCGCGAACAGCGTGGGAGCAACGGGAACGGCGGGAACAAGGGGGACAAGGGGAACAACGGGAACGACTGGGGCACCAGCAACACGTGAGACCCATGATCATCTGCGTGGCGGACTCCCCGGCGCCCTCGCCGGGCAAACCCTGACTCTTTCCCCATGCGTCCCATGGGGCATCATCTGAGGCCATGGGGATAGTCGCCGGATTGGACAGTTCGTCCGACAGCACACGGATCGTCGTCTGCGATGCGGACACGGGCGCCGTCATCAGACAGGGGTACGCGCCGCACCCCGTCGAGAAGGGGCCGGAGGCCGATCCGCAGGCGTGGCTGATGTCGCTCGGTGAGGCGGCGGGCAAGGGGCTGCTCGAAGGCGTACAGGCCATCGGCGTCTCGGCGCAGCAGCACGGGCTGCTGACGCTGGACGCGGACGGCAATCTCGTACGGCCCGCGCTGCTGGGCAACGACAAGCGGGCGCAGAGTGCGGCCGCGGACCTGGTGGACGCGCTGGGCGGACGGAGCGCGTGGGCGCAGGCCATGGGCGCGGTACCGCAGGCGGCCCACCCGGTGACCAAGCTGCGCTGGCTGGCACGTACGGAGCCGGCGAACGCGGTCCGGATCGCCGAGGTCATGCAGCCGCACGACTGGCTGGTGTGGCAGCTCCTGGGGCGCCCGGCGCGGCGGACCACGGACCGGGGCGCGGCCTCGGGGACCGGTTTCTGGTCGGCGGCGAGCGGGTCGTACCGGCCGGATCTGGTGGAGCTGGCGCTGGGCCATCAGGTGCGGCTGCCGGAGGTGCTGGGCCCGTCGGGCACCGCCGGTTTCACCCCGGAAGGGCTGCTGATCTCCGCCGGCACCGGGGAGACCATGGCGGCCGCTTTCGGGCTCGGTGTCGGCGAGGGGGACGCCGTGGTGTCGCTGGGCGCCTCCGGGTCGGTGTTCGGGATTCATCACGAAGCGCTGATCGACCCGAGCGGCACGATCACCTCGTTCGCAGACGCCACCGGACGGCATCTGCCGGTGGTGCACACCAGCAACGCGGTGCGCGTGCTGCGCGGCGCGGCGGAGATGCTGGGGACGGACCTGGAGGGACTGTCCGAGCTGGCGCTGAAGTCGTCGCCCGGTGCGTACGGCATGGTGATGCTGCCCTATCTGGAGGGCGAGCGGACGCCTCATCTGCCGCACACCGCGGGGTCGTTGCACGGGATGCGGCGAGAGAGCATGAAGCCGGAGCATATGGCGCGGGCGGCCGTGGAGGGCATGCTGTGCGGGCTCGCGGACGCGCTGGATGTGCTGCGCGGGCGGGGCGTGGCGGTACGCAGGGTGTTCCTGCTGGGCGCGGCGGCGGAGCTGGGCGCGGTGCAGGCGATCGCCCCGGGTTTGTTCGGCGTACAGATCGTGGTGCCGCAGCCGGCCGAGTACGCGGCACTGGGGGCGGCGCGGCAGGCGGCCTGGGCATGGGGGGTGGCCCACGGCACGCTCACGCCGGCCGCCGGTGCGGAGCCCGGGCCGGGTGGCGGGGCCGCCTGGGTCGATCCGCCGCAGTGGCCGGCCGCCGCGAGCCAGGTCTTCGAACCGGGCGAGGAGCTGCCGGTCGGCCAGGCCGTACGCCAGCAGTACGCGGCGGTGCGCGATGAGGCCCACCCGGGGGCGTTCACGCGGGAGGCGTGAGCCGCCCTGCCCCGGCACGGGCCCGCTCAGTCCAGGTAGCCGCGGAGCTGATCGGCGAAGGCGTGATCGCGGAGTTTGCCGAGGGTCTTGGACTCGATCTGCCGTATCCGTTCACGGGTGACGCCGAAGATCCGGCCGATCTCCTCCAAGGTGCGGGGGCGGCCGTCGGCAAGGCCGTAGCGGAGCTGTACGACCTTGCGTTCCCGTTCGCCGAGGGTGGACAGGACCGCGTCGAGGTGCTCGCGGAGCAGCAGGAACGCGGCGGATTCGACGGGTGAGGCGGCGTCGCCGTCCTCGATGAGGTCGCCGAGGGCGACGTCCTCCTCCTCGCCGACGGGGGCGTGCAGCGAGACCGGCTCCTGGGCGAGGCGGAGTACTTCGCTGACGCGTTCCCCGGTGAGGTCGAGGTGGGCGGCGACCTCCTCCGGGGTGGGCTCGTAGCCACGCTCCTGGAGCATCCGCCGCTGGACCCGTACGACGCGGTTGATCAGCTCGACGACATGGACCGGGACGCGGATGGTCCGGGCCTGGTCGGCGAGGGCGCGGGACATCGCCTGGCGGATCCACCAGGTGGCATAGGTGGAGAACTTGTAGCCGCGGGCGTAGTCGAACTTCTCGACGGCGCGGATCAGTCCGAGGTTTCCCTCCTGGACGAGATCGAGCATGGTCAGTCCACGGCCGACGTAGCGCTTGGCGACGGAGACCACCAGGCGCAGGTTGGCCTCGATCAGGCGGCGCTTGGCCATCCGGCCGAGGACCACCAGCCTGTCCAGGTCGTAGGCGAGTTGAGAGGAAAGATCGGGGGTGTTGGTGAGCTTCTCCTCGGCGAAGAGACCTGCCTCGACGCGGCGGGCGAGCTCGACCTCCTCGACGGCGGTGAGCAGCGGTATCCGCCCGATCTCGCGGAGGTACTGGCGGAAGAGGTCGGAGGACGGGCCGCCGGCCTCGGCACGGGGCGGCGGCTCGGGGCCGGGGTCCGGTTCCGCGTGCGCCGCCGGTCCGGAATCCGCATCTGACCCCGATTCCGTACCCGTACCCGGCCCCGGTTCCATATCCGTCCCCGGTTCCATATCCGGCCCCGGTTCCGTATCCGTATCCGCACCCGGGGGCGGCACCAATACCAGCTCTGGCCCCGCGCCTGGCCCTGGCTCCAGCTCCAGCTCCGGTCCCTGCTCGCGCTCGCGGTCCCGCTCCCGCTCCTGGGAGCTCTCCTCCGGGAGCATCTCGGCGGCCGGTGGTTCGGCCTGCTGCGGCACGGTGACAGGATCGGCTGCCGGGCCGATGAGTGGCCGTGTGACCGGCTCCGTGACGGGTTCCGCGAGTTGCTCGCCGGCCGGGTGGGAGACGGCCGACGCGTCGGCGAGGGTCTGGGTCTGCACGGGGGCGACCTCCAGGGTGATCGCTGCTGAGGCGGCAGAAAGGCCGGGTACGGTTGCGGCCGAGCCGCCGTCCGTCCCGTACGTCACGAGCGGTTCCGCGGGGGTTTCCGGTGACGTACGACCGGACCCGCCGCGCTCCGAGGACTCAGGCACCGCTTCTCAGTGTGGAGTACGACACACTCCCGCCACGAGGGGCGTGCGGCCACTTTTTGAGTCCGGTCCGTGACCGAACGGCTACCGCGGGGTGTTCCGAGAGCGGCTGAGCGGGGTGGCCAGGGGTGTCCTCGCGAGAAGGTCAGGGGATCTTCCGGGCGATGCCCTACGGGGTGGCCGAACAGATCACCTAGGGGGCGTGAGGGCCCCCTGCGGGGCCTCAACGCGGGGGAGCCTGGCCGGTATTCCCGGGGGCTTACGGCAGCATCCCCCTGGCGGACAGCGGCGGCGGGCGCGGCGTAACGGGGCCGCGTAGCCGCGATACGTCAAAGGGCCGCCAGCCGCGTGCGTCACAGGGCCGCGTGGCCGCGTTGCGTCAAAGGACCGCCTAGCCGCGTGCGTCACAGGGCTGCGTAGCCGCGTTGCGCTACAGGGCCCGCCTGGCCGTTGCGTTACAAGGCCGCGTAGCCGCGTTCGCGGAGGGATTGGCCGTACTGCTGGAGGATCCAGAGTTCGTTCTGGACGGCGGCGAGTTGGTCGGGGTCGGCGCGGGGGCCGAGGCGCTGCAGGGTGCCGCGGATCTCGGTGACACGTTGGTTCACGGCGGCGAGGCGGACGGCGACCAACTGGACGCCGGCGTAGGCCTCGTCGGGGTCGCGGCGGGTGTGCAGCGGTTCCACCACGAGCTCGGTGATCAGCGCGCGGACGGTGTCGTCGGGGGCGGCTCCGCGGACCCGGGAGACGTAGTCGCTGTCGGCGGCGCCGGCCGTGGTGCCGCCGGCCTCCTCGATGCACTGGCGGACCACGGCGTACGGCGGTGCGGTGAACTCGTCGGCCCCGTACGCGTCGAAGGCCGGAGAGACCAGGTCGGGGCGCTGCAGGGCGAGTTTGAGGAGCTCGCGCTCGACGCGGTGGGCGGGGCTGCGGAGGTTGAGGGCGGGGCCGCGCGGGCCGGGGGCGGGGCGGGCCTGCCCGGCTTCGGGGGCAGCCGGGGCACGGCGCTGCTGGCGGCCCTGCTGGGGGCCGCCGCCATCGCGGCCGCGCTCACGGGCCCAGCGGGCGAGCTGGGCGACGCGCTTGACCACGAACTGGGTGTCCAGAATGCCGAGCATGCCGGCGAGCTGGACGGCGGATTCGTGCTGGATGGAGCTGTTCTTGATGTTGGCGACGATGGGGGCGGCCTCGTCCAGGGCGGCGGCCCGCCCCACGGCCGCGTCCAGGTTGTGCCGGGAGACGACCTGGCGGAGGGCGAATTCGAAGAGGGGCGTACGGGACTCGACGAGGTCGGCGACGGCCTGCTCGCCCTTGGCGAGGCGCAGGTCACAGGGGTCCATACCGCCGGGGGTGATGGCGATGGAGGTCTGGGCGGCGAACTTCTGGTCGTCCTCGAAGGCGCGCAGGGCGGCCTTCTGCCCCGCGGCGTCGCCGTCGAAGGTGAAGACGACCTCGGATCCGGAGTTGTCCATCAGCAGGCGCCGAAGGATCTTGATGTGGCCCTCGCCGAAGGACGTACCCGAGGTGGCGATGGCGGTGGTGACGCCGGCGAGGTGGCAGGCCATCACGTCCGTATAACCCTCGACCACGACCGCACGGTTGGTCTTGGCGATCTCCTTCTTGGCGAGGTCGATGCCGTAGAGAACCTGGGACTTGTGGTAGATGGGGGTTTCGGGGGTGTTGAGGTACTTGGGACCGTTGTCGTCGTCGCGGAGCTTACGGGCGCCGAAGCCGACGACCTCGCCGGCGATGTCACGGATCGGCCACATCAGGCGGCCACGGAAGCGGTCGATGGGCTTGCCGCTGCGGCTGTCCTGGGAGAGGCCGGAGACGATCAGTTCCTTGTCCGTGAAACCGCGGCCGCGCAGGAAGCGGGTGAGGTGGTCCCAGCCGGCCGGGCTGTAGCCGATGCCGAAATGCTGGGCGGCAGCCTGCTCGAAGCCGCGCTCGGCGAGGAACCGGCGGGCGATCTCGGCCTCGGGGCTGTCGAGCTGCTCCGCGTAGAACTGGGCGGCGACCTTGTGGGCCTCGACCAGGCGGGTGCGCTCGCCCTGCTGGCGGCCGGGCGTGTAGCCGCCCTCTTCGTAGCGGAGGGTGATACCGGCCTGCGCGGCGAGCCGCTCGATGGTCTCGGCGAAGGAGAGGTGGTCGATCTTCATGATGAAGTCGACGGTGTCGCCGCCCTCCTGGCAGCCGAAGCAGTGGTAGAGCCCCTTCGCGGGGCTGACGTGGAACGACGGGGACTTCTCGTCGTGGAAGGGGCAGAGGCCCTTGAGGTTGCCGCCGCCGGCGTTGCGGAGCTGGAGATACTCGGACACGACGGCGTCGATCGGGACCGCGTCCCGCACCGCCTTCACATCGTCATCGTTGATCCTGCCTGCCACGCAAGAATTCTACGGTGGGGGTACGACAGTCCCCGCCGACCACCCCACCCCACCCCACCCGACCTTGCCCGGCCCCGCCGGCCACCCGCGCCCGGCCCCGCAGGCCGGGTGGCTGCTCCAACAGCTCCCTGAGCGGCTATCCCATCAGCTCCAGAAAACGGTCGAGGCCGATGTTGCCGCCGGAGATGATCACGCCGATGCGGGGCGGGAGCGGCGTGGCGCGGGACGGGAGCGGCGTGATGCGGTGGCGCCCGGTGAGGAGGGCGGCCAGGGCGCTGGCACCGCTGGGCTCGGTGACGATCTTGAGGCGTTCGAAGGCGAAGGCCATGGCGGCGCGGATCTCGTCGTCGCTGACCAGGGCCACCGAGTCGAGGAGGCGCTGGTTGATGCCGAAGGTCAGGGCACCAGGGGCGGTGACGGCCTGGCCGTCGGCGATGGTGCGCGGGACGGGGATGGTGACGGGGTGGCCGGCGGCCAGTGAGCGGCGGGTGTCGTCGCTGGCCTCCGGTTCGACGCCGATCATGCGGATACCGGGGACCAGCGCGGTGGCGGCGACGGCCGAGCCGGCCATCAGCCCGCCACCGCCGATCGGGGCCAGCAGCGCGTCGAGCGGGCCGATCTCCTCGATCAGTTCCAGGGTGGCAGTGCCCTGGCCTGCGATGACGTGCGGATGGTCGTACGGCGGGATGAGGGCGAGGCCGCGCTCCTCGGCGAGCTGCTGGGCGAGGGCAGCGCGGTCGACGGTGTAGCGGTCGTAGCGGACGATCTCCGCGCCGTATCCGGCCGTGGCGTCGATCTTGGACTTCGGGGCGTCCTCCGGCATGACGATCACGGCATGGCTGCCCAGCTCGCGCGCGGCGAGGGCGACGGCCTGGGCGTGGTTGCCGGAGGAGTAGGCGGCGACGCCGCGGGCCAGCTGCTCGGGCGACAGCCGGGAGACGGCGTGGTAGGCGCCACGGAACTTGAAGGCGCCGGCCCGCTGGAAGTTCTCGCACTTGAGGTGGACCTCGGCGCCGACCAGCGCGTCGAGGGTGCGGGAGCGCAGCACGGGCGTGCGGTGGGCCACGCCCACCAGCCGCCGGGCGGCGTCCCGGACGTCGTCGAAGGTGACGAGGTCCGGGACGCCACTGCCGGTGCCGGTGCCACTGCCGGTGCCGGCGCCCGCGCCACGGCCAGGGCCGGGGCCGGTGTTACCGCCGGGGCCGGTGTCACCGCTGGGGCTGGTGGGACCGCCGGGACCCGTAGCTTCCGTGGGGCTGGGCGGACCAGTGGGGCTCGTCGTCATACGCGCACGCTACGGGAGCAGCGAATCGAGCGGAACCTCCGGATCGGCCAGAGCGGCGGGATCGATCGGGCGGCCGGAGCGGATGAGCCGCTGGATGGTTTCGGTGACGTCCCAGACGTTGACGTTCATCCCGGCCAGCAGCCGGCCGTCCGGGGCGAGCCAGAAGGCGATGAACTCCCGCTTGGCGACATCGCCACGGCAGACGACCTGCGCGTACGAGCCGGGCGGGGCGTAGCCGGAGTACTCCATCCCGAGGTCGTACTGGTCGGAGAAGAAGTACGGGACGCGGTCGTAACTGACGTCCTGGCCGAGCATGGCGCGGGCGGCGGCCGGGCCGCCGTTGAGGGCGTTGGCCCAGTGTTCGACGCGCAGGCGGGTGTCGAGGAGGGGGTGGTCGGCGGCGGCGACATCACCGGCGGCGTAGATGTACGGGTCGGAGGTGCGGAGCCCGGAGTCCACCGCGATGCCGCCACCCGCCGAACCCGCGCGGTCCACGAGGTCGAGCCCGGCCTGTTCGGCGAGGGCGGTGCGCGGGGCGGCGCCGATCGCGGCGAGCACGTCGTGGGCGGGGTGCTCCTCACCGTCGTCGGTGCGGACCGCGAGTACCATGCCGTCCTGGCCGACGATCTCGGTGAGGCGGGCTCCGAAGTGGAAGCGGACGCCGTGTTCGCGGTGCAGCTCGGTGAACAGGCCGCCGAGTTCGGGGCCGAGGACGCCGTACAGCGGGGTCGGGGCGGTTTCGATGACGGTGACTTCGGCGCCGTAGGTACGGGCCGCGGCGGCGACCTCCAGGCCGATCCAGCCGCCGCCGGCGATGACGAGCTGCCCGTTCTCCCGGCCGAGGGAGGCGAGGACGCCGCGGAGCCGCTCCGCGTGGGCGAGGCGGCGCAGGTGGTGCACACCGGCCAGGCCGGTGCCGGGGATGTCCAGGCGGCGCGGTTCGGCGCCGGTGGCCAGCAGCAGCTTGTCGTAGACGATCAGGGCGCCGTCGCCCAGGCGTACGGTCTTGGCCGCGGGATCCAAGTGGACGGCGGGCTGGCCCAGATGGAGCTCGATCTGAGCCTTGGCGTACCAGGCGGGTTCATGGATGAAGACGCTGTCGCGCTCCTCCTTGCCGAGCAGGTACCCCTTGGACAGCGGGGGGCGCTCATAGGGGTGGTCGCGCTCGTCACAGATGAGGATCACCCGTCCGGTGAAGCCCTCCGAGCGGAGCGTCTCCGCCGCCTTCGCTCCGGCCAGGCCACCCCCGACGATGACGAACGTCTGGTGTGCGTCGACCACTTGCTTCCTCCTCGTTGCGGTGCCGTACGTCCGCGACCGTCCGCGTCCGCGTCCGTAAACGCCCCCCGTGTCTCTCTCCCCCGTGATTCCCCCCGTCTCCTCCCGCGTCCCTTCCCGGTCCCCTGAGGTATCCCCGAGGTGTCCCTGATGTTCTCCCGGTGTACGTCCGGGTGCGTCCGGTGTACGTCCGGTGCTTCCCGTGTACCTCCGGTGCTTCCCATAGATGTACGCGGCGCTGTCAGGGTTCCCGTCAGGATTTCCGTCAGCGGTGGTGAAGGTTCCCATGCGGCACCGACAAGGCTCCTGTCCGGTCCCGGCAAGGTTCCCATCCGGCACCGACAAGGCTCCCGTTCGGCCCCGGCAAGGCTCCCGTCCGGTCCCGGCAAGGTTCCCGTCCGGCGCCGTCGGGGCGCGGCCGGCTCCGAGCGTCCCGCACGGAGCGTGAGGGGGGAAGAGGGCTTACCCCTAGGGTCTCCCTCAGTTGACCGTCGCGTTACCCGGACGTCGGGTGAGACGGGCGTGCAGAGAGCGGGCCGAGGCGTCCGTCAGGGCCGCGATCTGGTCGATGACGGCACGCATGCGGGCGGTGTCGTCGGGGGCCGCGTCGAAGAGTGAACGGAACTGCGGATCAAGGCCGTCGGGGGCCCGGGCGAGCAACGCCTCCGCCAGTTCGGCGATGACCACGCGCTGGTCGGCACGGAGCGCCTCCTGGTCGGGGCGCTGGATCACATACCGGTCGGCGACGGCTTTCAAAACGGCGCATTCCAGCTGTGTTTCGGCCGGAACCACTAGCTCCGCCTGGTAGCGGGTGAGCCGGCCGGTGCCCCACCGGGCCCGGGTCGCGCCCTCGGCTGCCAGGCAGAACCGGCCGATCAGCTGGCTGGTGGCGTCCTTGAGACGGGCCTGGGCGAGCGCGGAGCCGTCGTAGCCGTGCGGCCACCACTCCTGCTCCAGGAGACGGTCCAGCGCCGCGGCCAGCTCTTCGGGGCCGGCGCCGGGCGCATAGCGCTCCGCGGCGACCGTGAAGATCTCGGCGCGCTCGGCGTCGGCGAGCAGGAGGTTGGGGTCGAGGTGTCCGGCGTGCAGCCCGTCCTCGACGTCGTGCACCGAGTACGCGACGTCGTCGGACCAGTCCATGACCTGCGCCTCGAAGCTCTGCGCCCCGTCGGGAGCGCCCTGCCGGAACCATGCGAACACCGGCAGGTCGTCCTCGTAGACCCCGAACTTGCGGGACGCGGGGTCGGTGGGGTGCGCGCCGCGCGGCCACGGGTACTTGGTGGCGGCGTCGAGGGCGGCGCGGGAGAGGTTCAGCCCGACGCTGACCGTCGTGCCGTCCGGGGCGGGCACGAACCGCTTGGGCTCCAACCGGGCCAGCAGCCGCAGCGACTGGGCGTTGCCCTCGAAACCGCCGCAGGGCGCGGCGACTTCGTTGAGCGCCTGCTCGCCGTTGTGTCCGAAGGGCGGATGGCCGAGGTCGTGCGCCAGACAGGCGGTCTCGACCAGGTCCGGGTCGCAGCCGAGGGCAGCACCGAGTTCCCGGCCGACCTGGGCGCACTCCAGGGAGTGGGTCAGCCGGGTGCGCGGGCTGGCGTCCCAGGCGGGGGTGTGCGCACCGGGGGTGACGACCTGGGTCTTGCCGGCCAGTCTGCGCAGCGCGGCGGAGTGCAGTACCCGGGCGCGGTCGCGCTGGAAGGCGGTGCGCCCGGGCCGTTTGTCGGGCTCGGGGACCCAGCGTTCGGTATCGGCCGGGGTGTAGCCGGGGATGGTGGGGGCGTCGCCCGTCGGCGTCCCGGGGGTTGGGGGTGTCCCTTGTCCCGCTGTCGTCCCTTGTCTCGCTGTCGTCCCTGGTCCCGATGGTGTTCCGGGGGTCGACCGTGTTCCGGGGGTCGATGGTGTGCCAGGGGTCGATGGTGTGCCGGGGGTCGACGGCATGTCGGACCCCGATGGTGTGCAGGATGATGTGCTGCCCGTCATACGGCGACGGTAGCCGCCCTGGTGCTCTCGGAGCCGGATCCGGTACGCGTGACGAGCGCCTGGTCGTAGCGGTGGAGTACCAGATGGGCCAGCGCGGGGTGGTCTCCCAGGGGTGCGGCGGCGACTCCGGGGGCGGCGGCCGCGCACTGGGTGGCGAAGTGGCCGGGTGCGGTGAAGCAGCCGGCGACCGCGATCCGCTGGTGGCCGCGAGCGGTCAGCGCCCGTACGGCCTCGGCGACGGTGGGGGCGGCGGCAATCTGAGAGGGGCGACGCGATGGGGGTCCCCCCGGACGGAGTCTGGGGGAGTCTCCGGCCGGGGTGGTGGCGGGCGACGGGTGGGCATAGGCGGGCATCACGGGGAGTCCGTCGAGCCGGGCGGAGAGCAGCCGCGCGGTGCGTTCGGTGTCCTGGGCGGAGCGGGCTGCGCGGGAGCCGGCGGCGGCCAGGATCACGGCCGTGGTGCCCCAGCCGGACGCCGCACCGGCCTCCAGCAGCCTGCCGTACAGCGCCTCGGCGAGGAGGGCGTGCGGCCCGAGGGGCTCGGCGACCCGGCCGGTCAGATGAGGCGCGTCGGCCAGTGCGGCGGGCAGATCGTGGGTGACGTGGTAACCGTGGCCGAAAAGCAGCGGTACGAGGACGGTCTCGCCGCGCAGCTCGCGGAGGGTGTCAGCGAGCAGCGGCCGGTTGAGTTCGATGTGCCCGAGCCGCACGGACAGTCCGGGGCGGAGGGCGCGGACCCGGTCGAGCAGGGCGCGGATGGCGGGCAGCGCGCGGGGGTCCCGGCTGCCGTGGGCCACCGCGACGAGGGTGGGGGCGGCAGGCCCCGTATCGAGGGAAACGCGGGGAACGAGAGGAACGAGGGGAACGCGGGGCACGACGGGAAACGGAGACGGGGACAGCGTCAGGGACGGGGACTGGAGCAGTGGGTGTGGTATCGGCGCCCTCATGCAGTGAGCGTGGCAACCGAGCATTGCGGGGCCGTTTCCCCGCGACGACATCCGTGTTCCGTACGGCTACCAGCCCAGCCGGCGGGACAGTGCGGCCGACGGGACGGTGTGGCCGGCGGGACGGTGCGGCCGCCTCGTGTGCGACCGCACCGCGCGCGTCCACCTCGCGTAAACGGCCTGTCCCAGGCGTCACCCGACCCGTGCGGCCGCCTCGTGCGCGTCCACCTCCTTCAGGTACCTCGCGCGGGTGTCCTCGTCCAGGAAGGAGGCGCGGAAGGAGTTCCGGGCCAGCGTGCGCAGCGTCGCGTCATCGAGGCCCAGGGCCTCCCGTACGGCGATGAAGTTGTCGTCCACGTAGCCACCGAAATAGGCGGGGTCGTCGGAGTTGACGGTCACCAGCAGCCCGGCGTCCAGCATCGCGGGCAGCGGGTGCGCGGCGAGGTCGTCGATCACCCGCAGCCGGACGTTCGACAGCGGGCACAAGGTGAGCGGCACCTGCTCCGCCGCCAGACGGGCCACCAGCCGCTCGTCCTCCATGCACCTCACCCCGTGATCGATCCGGTCCACGCCGAGGACGTCCAGGGCCTGCCACACATAGCCGGCGGGCCCCTCCTCCCCCGCGTGCGCCACACACTTGAGACCGGCCTCCCGGGCCAGCGCGAAGACCTCCGCGAACTTGGCCGGCGGGTGCCCGACCTCGGCCGAGTCCAGGCCGACCGCGGTGATCCGGTCCAGGTACGGGCGGGCCGCCTCGAAGGTCTCCAGGGCGGAGTCGGCACTCTCGTCGCGCAGGAAGCACATGATCAGGCGGGTGCTGATGCCGTAGCGCTCCTGGGCGGTGTCGAGCGCGCGGGCCAGGCCGCCGATGACCGTACCGACCGGGACGCCGCGTGCGGTGTGCGCCTGCGGGTCGAAGAAGATCTCGGCATGCCGTACGCCCTGGTGCCGGGCGCGGGCGAGGTAGGCGTGTGCGAGGTCGGCGAAGTCGTCCTCGGTGCGCAGCACGGCCATCAGCGCGTAGTAGAGGTTGAGGAAGGACTGGAGATCCTCGAAGGAGTAGGCGCGGCGCAGCTCGTCTTCGGTGGCGTAGGGCAGGGTGACGCCGTTGCGCTCGGCGAGTGCGAAGGCGAGCTCGGGCTCCAGGGTGCCCTCGATGTGGAGATGCAGCTCCGCTTTGGGCAGCGGGCGCGGCTCTGCCGAAGGCAGTGGACGCCGGGCGTTGTCGTTCAGCCAGTCACCGCCCGGGATGAGGGTGCCACCGGCCCGGAGGCGGGCAGCGAGCGGTTCGGCCGCCAGGTAGACCCAGGCCCGTACGGTCCGCCCGTCCAGGCACACGGCTTCGGTGACCACTCGCTCGTAGAGGTTCTCCGGGGCACCGGGAGCAGCTGGAGCAGCAGGAGCTGCACCGGGGACGTAGCCCTCCAGCCGGTCCAGCGTCGCCTGCACCCCGTCGTAGTCGGTCTCGCCCGGCTCGACGAGGGTGCCGTGCACCACCGCGTCCGCGGGCCCGGCGATGGCGTACGGGTATCCGGGGCCGTCGTAGAGCAGCGCGCCACCGATCCGGGCCGGTTCCTCACGGACGGTCCGGCCGCGCAGCGCCCAGGCGTGGTTGGCCTGGCCGGGGCGCAGCGTGCCGTAGACGAAGAACGGCAGGCGCTCGGGTTCGGCGGTCATGGTGGTGCGGTCCTCTCAGGGGCGTTTCCGGGATCCGGTCCGAGATCCGGTCCGGGACTCGGTCCGAGATCCGGTCCGGGGCCCGACACGGTCCCGGGCCAGGGTGTTTCCCCCGCCACGATGCCAGTCGCCCCTGCAACCATCATCGGCCGGGGGGCGTCGCAGCCTGCGAGATCGACCGACCGCTGGTCGACCGACCGCTGTCGGAGCGATACGGCGATACGGCCGTACAGCGATACGGCCGTACACAGCGGTACAGCACAACGCTACGGCGGTACGGCTGTACGGACGGGGGAACAGAAAATGCCACATCTGCCACGGACCCGGCGCGCCTGGCGCCGCACCTATCAGGTCATGGTGGCCGTCACCGTGCTCGCACTGGCGCCCGCCACCTGGCTGCACGTCACCGCGAACCCCCGGCTGCGCACCGTCGCCGACGCGCCCACCGCCCCGGTGGCCATCGTCTTCGGCGCCGGCCTATGGGACGGCAAGCCGTCCCCGTACCTCGCCGACCGGCTGGACGCGACGGCCGAGCTCTACACCCGCGGCACGGTCCGTGCGGTCCTGGTCACCGGCGACAACAGCCGGCACGACTACGACGAGCCGGACGCCATGCGCGACTACCTGGTACGGCACGGAGTCCCGGCCCGAAAGATCGTCAACGACTACGCGGGCTTCGACTCCTGGGACTCGTGCAGCCGCGCCCACCGGATCTTCGGCGTGGACCGGGCGGTGCTGGTCAGCCAGGGCTTCCACATCCGGCGCGCGCTGGCACTGTGCACGGCGGCCGGCATCGACGCGTACGGCGTCGGGGTCGCCGCCCGGCACGATGTGACCTGGGCGTACGGCGGCGTCCGGGAGATCTTCGCGGCCGGGAAGGCAGCGACGGAAGCGCTCCTGCGGCCCGATCCGCACTTCCTCGGCCCGCGCGAGGAGGGGCTGACGGAGGCGCTGCGGTAGCGCGGGCGACCCGAGCGCGCCCCGCCACCATCACTGGCGGGGCGCCCCACCACCCCTGGCAGGGCGCCCCGCCTTCCCTCCTGCGTAGCGCGACGCCCCGCCATCCCTGGGTCAACCGGTCAACCAGTCAGCGGGTCAACCGGTAAGCCGGTCAGCCGGTCAGTTCTTCGGCGCGCCGGCGCTCGCGCGGGTGGCGCGGGTGTAGAGGCTGAGGATCTTCTCCCCGAAGTAGGGGCTGTAGGAGACCCGGTGGTTGTCCCGGCCCTTGGGGCCACCTCCGTGGAGACCGCCGATCAGGCCGATGATCCGGCCCGTCCCCGTCGCCTCGTCGAAGTCGGCCAGCCAGGGGCCGCCCGAGGTGCCGCCGTAGAACCCGGAGCAATCCACCCGCAGTTGGCGTGTGCCGGCCAGCCGGGCGGTCCGGGCGGCGCAGCGTACGGCCTGGTCGGCCGGGTCGTGGCGGACGGTGGGGTAGCCGATGACGGTGACGTCGTTGGCGTAACCGGGCGTCTGGGCAAGGACATTGCCGCCGGTGACCTCTTCGAGGGAGCGGCCCTCCACAGAGGGTGCAACAGTCGCGAACGCGAAGTCGAGGTCGGACTTGGGTCCGGTGGTACCCCGGTCGGGGTAGGCGAAGGTTTCGGTGATCGCCCACACCCCGTAGGGCTGGGTAGCCGCGCCGGATCGATACTGCGGGACAAATGCGGCGCGGGAGCCCAGATCGCAGTGCCCGGCGGTGAGGATCAGGTTGCCCTGCGGGCTGTGCACCACGCTGGCGGTGCAGTGGTGGGCCCTGGCGTCCTTGTCCACGGAGAACAGCACACCGACGGACGGCACACCGTCGAAGTGCCGTGCGCTGGCGTGGGGTTGGGATGCGGCGTGGGGCTTGGCCGGGGAACCGGCCGCGGGCGGAGTGGTGCCGGGCCGCCCTGGGGTGTCGGTCCCGGCCGACGGGGCGTCGGAGTGCCCCGCATGCCCAGACTGCCCTGGCCTACCGTCCCCATCCCCTGACGGCGCGTCCGTGGACTGCCCCGGACTGTCGCCCCCAGAAGTCGTCCCCTCCCCGGGAGACACGGTGTCAGGCAGCCCCGGCGCACCGTCACCAGCCGACGCGCCCGCGGACTGCCCAGGAGTGTCACCCCCGGAAGTCGTGTCCTCCCCGGGAGACACGGTGTCGGACTGCCCCGACGCACCATCCCCGGCCGACCCGTCCGCAGACTGGCCCGAGGGGTCTTCGCTCCTGGCCGGTGCGGCGGCCGCCATCCGCTTGGCGGTCCAGTACGCGGCCGCGTCCCGACTGGTCCACTTCTTCCCGCCGGGGGCGGGGCTGGGAGGAGGGCTGGGGCGGCCGCTGTCCGATGCGGCACCGCGGGTGCCCTCTATGGCGTGTCCGACGGGCGCGATGGCCAGGCACATCGCCAGGCCGAGCACGGCCGTCGCGGCCTTGCCCCAGCGACGCCGGGTCCGCCCCGCGAGCCCGCCGCGCCCCTTCTGCTCCTGTCCCCGCTCTTGCCCCTGCACCTGCTCCAGCTCCGGCCCGGCCTTGTGTCGTGCCACGTCAGCTCGTCTCCTCTGCGACCCATGACAGGTAGCCGCTGCCACCTCGGGTGATCGGGGTGGCGATGATCTCGGGGGTGTCATAGTCGTGCACCTGCAGGAGATAGCTCTCCAGCTCCGCGTAACGCGCCTGCGCCGTCTTGAACAGCACCTGCCACTCCCGGCTGGTCTCGATCGCGCCGTCCCAGTGGTACACCGAGGTCACCGGCGCACTGATCTGGGCGCAGGCGGCGAGCCTGCCCTCGATCGCACCGCGGGCCAGCCGCTCGGCCTTCTCCTCGCTGTCGATGGTCGTCATCACCGTCAGGAATCCGGCCGACGGTCCGGCCGGACCGTGCGCTTCGGACGGTCCGGGCACTCCGTGCGGTCCGGGTGAGGGGGACGGTCCCGACGGATCACGCGGATCACATGGATCACACGGATCACGGGGATCACTCAGGGCGGTGGGGTCGGCCACGGTTGCGCATCCTTCACGTGGGGGGGGCGACGGACGAGACGCCCGCATCGTACGGCCATGATGATCATCCCGTAAGTGACGGGCCGAGCCTTCACCGGCACGCCACCCGGACGCCCTGTCCGGAATCCCTCCCCACATCCGCCACATCCGGAATGCCCGCTCACCTGCACCGCGCCCGGATTCCCCGGTTGCATCCACCCGTGCAACAGCAACGATGGAAGGGAGCTCAGCAGCCGGAGGCGGTGGCGCGGCCCGCCCGGCCGGCGCCGGCGCGCTCACCGTCCGCATGCGAAAGGCAGCACGATGGACGACCTCAACGCGCTCACCCGCCAGCAGCTCGACGATGCCAGAGCCTCCGCCCACGGGCGCAGCGCCCACCTCTTCCTGCACGACGGCCCGCTGCGCCAGACCGTGATCGCACTGGTCGCGGGCACTGTGCTGGACGAGCACAACGCACCACCGGCATCGAGTCTGCAAGTACTTCACGGCCGGGTCCGCCTGACCGGCCCCGGCGGCGGCCAGGAACTGAAGGCCGGTCAGGTCGCCATGATTCCGCACGAACGACACGGACTGGAGGCCCTGGAGGACTCGGCGGTGCTGATGACGGCCGTCACAGAGGTGTCAGCACGGGTCCGCGGGGTGGTCACTACGGGGTAGCGCAGAGAAGACGGCGCTACAGAGCCAACAACTCCCCAAGGGCAACGGTCCACGCGTGCCCGTGCCGCTGTGTGCCCGTGCCTCGGCCACCCGGAAATTACGTCGAATGTGGCGCGGACCTTTGACAGGGTCGTGAGCACCCGAAGCCGAAGCCGCACCCGCACCCGCACCCGCACCCGCACCCGCACCCGAGAGGAACGCCCGTACCCGTGCCCCGTGCCGTCACATTGATCCGCTCCGCTTCCCTGTCCAATGTCGCCGAGTACGCCTACGCGGCCACGGCCCCCGCCGAGTCCCGGCTGATCTTCCTCGCCGGGGCGTGCCCACTCAACGAGGACGGCTCCACGGCCGCGATCGGGGACTTCGCCGGGCAGGCGGCCAAAGCCGTGGAGAACCT
Organism: Streptomyces sp. NPDC001339; assembly: GCF_042895955.1. Taxonomy (NCBI): domain Bacteria; kingdom Bacillati; phylum Actinomycetota; class Actinomycetes; order Kitasatosporales; family Streptomycetaceae; genus Streptomyces; species Streptomyces sp. NPDC001339. Next base: position 168,722 of record NZ_JBIAWT010000009.1, read on the forward strand.
GCGGACCGCCCTGGCGGACTCCGGTGCGGCGCTGCACGACGTCATCAGCACCCGCGTCCTCGTCGCGTCCCACCGGCAGGAGGACCTGGTCACGGCGTGGGAGGTGGTCCGGGACGCGTTCGGCGACCACGACGTCCCCAGCACGCTGATGGGCGTCACCGTGCTCGGCTACGACGACCAGCTCGTGGAGATCGAAGCCATCGCCGCCGCCCTCGACTCTTGAGCCGAGCCGACGCGAACCCCCAACCGGAGCCCCGCTGCCCCACTGCCCCCACCACCCACCACCCACCACCCATCGCCCCGTCGCCCATCGTTCCGTCGCCCCGAGTTCCGAGTCTTCACATTTTTCTGAATGCTACGTAGGCTGTGGGCATGAACGGTACGGGGAGCAGGACCACACCGAACACCACAGGCACCACGGGCACCACAGACACCGAGGCGCACACCCTGCACCTCACCAAGGAGAAGGAAACCCTTCTCGCCACGCTCTACGGCCGCGCGCTCGACAGCCGCGCGAAGCAGCCGATCCTGGGCGACAGCATGGCCGTGGACACCGTGCGGCGAATCCACCGCGACTTCCACTACGACTTCCGGAAGATGCGGCTGAACTCCGGCGACGCCGCCGGAGTCGCCCTGCGCGCCCGGCAGTTGGACATCTGGACGGCAGGCTTCCTGGCCCGGCACGAGCAGGCGACGGTGGTGCACCTCGGCTGCGGCCTCGACACCCGGATATACCGGCTCGATCCGGGACCAGGGGTGCGCTGGTTCGACATCGACTACCCCGAGGTCATCGAGCTCCGCCGGAAGCTTCTCCCGCAGCGGGCGGGGTACACCACGATCCCGTCCTCGGTGACCGACCCCGCGTGGGTGGAGCAGATCCCGTCGGACCAGCCGACGATGATCGTGGCGGAAGGCCTCCTGGTGTACCTGACCGAGGAGGAGGGTACGGCCCTGCTGCGCCGACTGATGGCCCACGCCCCCAGCGGCGAGCTGGCCTTCGACGCCTTCAGCCCCCTCGCGATCCGTACGCAGTGGCTCAACCGCGTGGTGATGAGGGCCGGCGCCCGGCTGCACTGGGGCACGGACACCGAGGGCATCGCCCGACTGAGCCCGCGGCTGAGGATCGTCGAGAACATCAGCATGGTGGAGACACCGGAGGTCGAGAAGCTCCCCGCGGCCAGCCGTCTGATGGCCCGCACGGCCGCGAGGATCCCCGCGGTACGGGACATGGGCCGGATGTACCACTGCACGTTCTGACCACAGGTCGGTTCAGACCACAGGTCAGTTCAGACCGCGATCCACTGGTCGTACGCCAGCTTGCACAGCAGCGCGACGACCACGACCACCAGCACCCCCCGCACAAATCCGGCACCCCGCTTGAGCGCCATCCTCGCGCCGACCATCCCTCCGACGAGGTTGAACAGCGCGAGCAGCGCGCCGAGTTGCCACAGCACGGTGCCCTGGATCGCGAACATCGTCAGCGCGCCCACGTTGGTGCAGACATTGACGACCTTGGCGGTGGCCGAGGAGGAGACGAGATCCATGTGCAGTACGGCGGCGAGCGCGACGACGAGGAACGCGCCGGTCCCGGGCCCGACCAGGCCGTCATAGAAGCCGATCCCCAGACCGGCGACGAGGACGGCTGTCAGCACACGCCGCCGGGAAACCGGCCCCGACGGCGCGGGCGCCGTCCCGAAGGCGGGACGGACGACGACGAACGCCAGCACCGCCACCAGCACCGCCATGATCAGCGGACGCAGCACCTCACTGTTGACACCGGCCGCGAAGAACGCCCCGGCCAGCGAACCGGCGGCCGCGGCGAGACCGATACGCAGCGCGATACGGACGTCGATCGGCGCCTTACGGATATAGGTGACCGCGGCGGCCGCGGTGCCGACGATGGCGGTGGACTTGTTGGTGCCGAGAACGTACGCGGCGGGCACCTGCGGCAGACCGAGCAACAGGGCAGGAAGCAGCAACAGTCCACCGCCGCCCACCACGGCATCGATCCACCCCGCCGCCAGCGCGGCCAGGCAGAGCAGGGTGAGCGTGAACAGCGATATGTCAGCGGGCACCAACTGATCTTACGAAGCCGGGCGCACGCCGTGCTTCTTCACGATCTGACGCATCCCGGCGAGGACTTCGGCCAGCGGCGGCCCGGCGTTGGTCTTTCCCGCTGGTGAGTGGTCCGTATTCGTTTCCGCCGTAAAGGGTGGGGCATTCAATGCCCCATGACCATGAACCTCCGCGATGACGCCCGTGCCCTGTCGGACGACCTCGTACGGCTGCGCCGTTCGCTGCACCGTATTCCCGAGACCGGGCTCGATCTGCCCCGTACGCAGGAGGCGGTGCTGGCCGAGCTGGACGGGCTGCCGTTGGAGGTGAGTACCGGCGACTCACTGAGTTCCGTCACCGCGGTGTTGCGCGGTGGACGGACCGGGCCGGCAGTACTGCTGCGCGGGGACATGGACGCGTTGCCGGTCGCCGAGCGGACCGGGCTGGACTTCGCGGCCGACAGCGGCCGGATGCACGCCTGCGGGCATGACCTGCACACCACCATGCTCACGGGCGCCGCCAAACTGCTCTGCGCGCACCGCGACCGGCTGGCGGGCGATGTGGTGTTCATGTTCCAGCCGGGCGAGGAGGGCTACGACGGCGCACGGCACATGCTGGACGAGGGGCTGCTGGACACGTCGGGAAAACGGCCGGTCGCGGCGTACGCGATCCATGTGCTGTCGGCCGGTGTGCCGAGCGGGGTGTTCCGGACGCGTGGCGGGCCGGCGCTGGCCGCGTCCAATGTGCTGCGGGTGACCGTACGCGGCGCGGGCGGGCACGGTTCGATGCCGTACCGGGCCAAGGACCCGGTGCAGGCGGCGTGTGCGATGGTGACCGAACTCCAGACGTGGATCACCCGTACCTTCGACGTCTTCGACCCGGTGGTCCTGACCGTGGGCACCTTCCACGCCGGTACCAAGTCGAACGTCATCCCGGACACCGCGTCCTTCGAGGCGACCGTGCGCAGCTTCTCGGACGCCGCCCAGGCGCGGGTCAAGGACGGCACGGTGGAGGTGTGCCGGGGCATCGCGTCGGCGTACGGGGTGGGCGTGGACGCGGAGTTCCTCGAGACGTACCCGGTGACCGTCAACGACGTCACGGAGGCGGATTTCGCGAGCGGGGTGGTGCGGGAGGCGCTGGGTGAGGAGCGCTATGCGCCGATGCCGAATCCGCTGGCGGGCGCGGAGGACTTCTCCCGGGTCCTGGACGAGGTTCCGGGGGCGATGCTGATGCTCGGCTCGCCGCCGGCCGGTGCCGATCCCGAGACCAGTCCCAACAACCACTCGCCACTCGCCGTGTTCGACGACGCGGTGCTGGCGGACGGTGCGGCGGTGTACGCGGAGCTGGCGGCGCGGCGGCTGGAGCGGGAGGGGCAGGAAGGGCGGAGGTAGGGGCGGGGGCAGGGCCGCCCCGTAGGGGGCGGTCGAACAGATCCCGTAGGGGTCGCGGGCGCCCCTTGCAGGCCACAACGTGGTGGGTACGGCGGGTATTCCTGGGGCGCGGTACGGTCGCGGCATGTCTGACGCCCGCCGGTTGACCACGCCCTCGTTTCTCGTGCTCGGCATCATCGACAAGCTCGGTGAGGCCAGCCCGTACGACGTGAAGGTCGAGGCCGCCCGTACGGTGGCGCCGTTCTGGTCCGTGCCGCATGCGCAGGTGTACGCGCAGTGCGACCGGCTGGTGGCGGCGGGCCTGCTGTCGGAGGTCCGGCAGGAGGGCGGGCGCAATCGCCGGATGATGAAGCTGACGGAGACCGGTAAAGCGGCTCTGGAGGAGTGGCTCGCCGATCCCGCCTTCGTACCGGTCGAGGCGCGTGAACGCGGCATTCTGAAGCTGTGGTTCGGGGCCCGTCCGGAGGTGCTCGCTCCGGTGCAGCTCGACGAGCACCACCGCACGCTCACGGAGTACGAGGAACTCGCGGAGGGCGTGGGGGACTTGCTGACGCGGGGGCAGCGCGAGGCGCTGGAGTTCGGGATCCGTTATGAGCGGATGATGGTGGATTTCTGGCAGTGGGTGGAGCAGCGCGGAGCGTGATTCCCACGGGCGTGACCCCCACGAGCTCCAACCGCCGGATCCCGTAGCCGCACGTCGTACCGCCTTCCAACTTTCCCTTCTGTCACGGGCATTGACCGCGTTCCGGATCGGCCCTACCTTCTCGATAGTCCACTCTGGACTGTACAGGCTGGACCATCGGCTACCGGTACCGACACTGGCAGCGGTACCGGTTACGGGCCACTGGCTAACAGCTACCGGATTCCAGCTGTCGACTATCGGCTGAGGGCCGCGATCGAAGGATCGGAGGAGTCGCCGTGCACCGTCCGAGGAAGGTCACCTGGGGCCGCGTGGCCACGATCGCCGTGGTGGTCGTCTGCGTGGGCTACGCGCCGATCGCGATAACCGAGATATGGCCGTACTCGCAGCGGGGCGCACCGGCGTTCGGGGAGTGGCTGCTGTCCCGCGCGGTGTCCCCGCGTTATGTCGCCGATGCGCTCGCGACCCGGATCGGGCCGTACGGGCACAGCCTGGCGGCGCTGATCGTGCACACGGTCCTGGGTGGTGCGCTGATGCTGCTCGGACCGGTTCAGCTGCTCTCGGCGGTGCGGCGCCGCGTCCGGCTGCACCGTGCCGTGGGGGCGGTGTTCGCGGTGACGGTGTACGTCTCGATGGCGGGGGCGGCGGTCTATCTGGTGCGCACCGCGCCGGGCGACGCGTTCAGCGGGGCGGCGTTCTGGATCGTGCTCGCCACCCTCCTGGTCGGCACCGTGATGAGCGTGACGTACGGAATCGCCGCGGCCATCGGGAAGCTTCCCGACCTGCACCAGCGGTGGATGCTGCTGTGCTACGGCTTCCTCATGTCCGCGCCGCTGCTGCGCCTGGAGTGGGGAGTGCTGCCGTCGCTGATGCCGGGCCTGTCCATGGCGGACATCAACCGGGTCGCGATCATGCACCTCGGCTCCGTGGTCGCGTTCGGTGCGCTGCTCGCCTCCCGTGGGCTGGACAAGCGGAGGACGGTCGCCGGGGTGGTCGGGACATGGGCGCCGACGCCGGTGCTCGCCATGGCGCACCTCGCCGGTGCGGGGGCTGTGGCGTGGATCGTGTGGTGCTACCTGGGGTGGGGTGCGGAGGGGCAGCGGATGCTGGCCGGTTACCTGGTCCCGTACGCGGTGGTGTACGGCGTGATGGCCGTCCGGCAGCGGCGTGCGGGGCGGGAGGGACGGAGCTGGGCGCGCGAGGAGTGGCGGCTGCATCTGACCGGCCTGTGCCTGGCTCCGGTGTTCTCGGTCGCCGCGGGGCTGGCGTTCGAGCGCTTCATGGGCCTCGACCGGCAGACGGCGCTGACCGCCGGAGTCACCATCGGCTGCGGGATGTTGGCGTTCGCGGCGACCACCGCGGTCAGCCTGCGTGTGCTGTACGGGCGCGAACTGGTCAAGCGGGAGAGGGCGGCCGCTGCCGCCGCCCGCGGCACGCGCCAGATCGCCGGGACTGTCTGAGGAGGAACGACCGGTATGCCCAGCACTCACGACGACACTGACGACGTGCCCAGCGCTGACGGCGTGCCCAGCGCTGACAGCATTCCCAGCGCTGATGGCATTCCCAGCACCAGCACCAGGGAACCTGAGCCGAATCAATCCGAGCCGACTGAGTCCGAGGCCGCGCCGAACCCGTCCCCCGGTGACCCGCCGGACCGCTCCCCCGGTGGCCGCGAGCTGACCGTCGGGGTGACGATGCTGGCCGGAGCCGTGGCCCTCATCGGCATCCTCGTCGGCGGGCTCATGGCGGGTGTGAGCCTTGCCGGGCAGGTGTTCAGCGCCTGGCAGTCGGCCGGGCCGCTGAGCCCCGGGGTGGTCGGCGCGGCCATGGTCGGCGTCGCACCCGGCCTGTTCATGGTCGGACGGGCCCGGATCTGGGAAGAGGTACGGACTCTCGTTCTTCCGCTCGTCATCGTCCTCCTCGGGCTGCTCGCGGTGAGCCTGCTCAACGCCGACAAGCTCCAGGCGGCCGAGGGCGGCTCACTGTTCCTCGTCCTGTTCAGCCTCGGCTGGGTGGCCGTGCTCGGCGTGCTCGGTGTGTGTGCGGTCGGGTGCCTGGTCCGGCAGTACGTGAAACCCGGACGGCCGCGGGAGGATCGGGACGTGCCGCTGGAGGATCAGGGCGTGCCGCGGGAGGATCGGGGCGCCGTTCCGCTGCCGGGCTGGTCGAAGCCGTTCCTGGCAGTGCTCGGATCGGCGTGGTTCGGTAGCGGGGTCGGGCTACTGGCCCTCCCGGGGTTCTGGGGCGACTTCGTACCGTGGCAGGTGGACCGTCCCGATGCGCAGGCACTCGGGGTCTGGGGGCTGGCGCTCGGCGTCGGCGTCCTCGGGGCACTGGCCGAGGACGATCTCCGCCGGCTCCGCCCGGCGTTGCTCGCCCTGCCCGGCATCGCTGTGGCCGTGGCCGTCGTGGTGAGTGTGCGCGCATCGGACGTCGACTGGACGTCCGGGCCCGGTCTGGCCCTGATCGGCATGGTCAGTGGCCTCCTGGTAGCCGGAGTGACCGGCTGGCGGCTCTTGAGCGCCCCCTCCTCTTAGCTCCCTGAACACCTCCTTTTCGCTCCGTGAACACCTCCTCTCAGCTCTTGGCCCGCGCTTCTCTTGGCTCCTCTTATAACTCTTCTTAGAACTCTCTTAAACCCCGGGACTATCCAGTCCCCATGACATCCAAGGTCCCCACAGCCTCCAACACTTCCGAGCCCCCCGGGATTCCCGGGATCCCCAACTCGCCCGAGAACAGCGGGCTTAGCCTCCGCGTCCGCCCCCGCACCACCCCCACCCGTGTGCTCGCCGCCTCCCTCGCCCTGGCGGCGACCGCGCTCGGCGTCTCCGGGTGTGGCAGTGCGTCCGCCGGCACCTTGGAGGGCAACCGGCTCGAACTGCCGGTCTCCGGTGGGACCGCCGTCGTCGACACCACCACCCTCGCGGTGACCGCACGTACCGGTGACGGCCAGCAGATGGAGCTGTCCGGGCCGGCCGCCGGCGGCGGGCTCGGCGCACCGGGACCGGTGACCCGTACGGCCGAGGGGGCACGCTGGAGCTACCCCGCCAAGGGGCTGAGCGTGACGGCCGGTACGGAGCGCGGGCGGCTGCGGATCCGGCTGCGGTCGGACCGTGACGGGAAGGTCGACTGGCCGGTGACCGGCACCGACAGGGCCGCCTCGGTCATCCAGCTGCCGCGCGGTTCGGGCCTGGACATCCCCGTACGGGACACGTTCTGGAACTCCGCCGAGAGCGGGCTGGCGGGCAAGGCGGTCGACGTGGGCGCCGAACTCGCCCTCCCCCTGTGGGGCTACTCGACATCCACACAGTCGAAGTCCACACAGCCGACGTCCGCACCGTCGACGCCCGGCCGGCGCGGGCACGGCGTCAGCTACCTCACCCCCACCGACATCGGCACCTCCCTGAACTTCGCCTCCACCGGGGGCCGGCTGCGCGCCACCGCCGCGCACGCCTTCGACGCCGGTGAGGAGACCCGCGACTACGAGGTCACCTTCGCCCTCACCGACGGCAATCCGGTCGCCCCCGCCGTCGACTACCGCTCGTACCTCGCCCAGCGCGGCCAGCTCGGCAGCCTGCGCGAGAAGATCCGCCGGAACCCGGCCAACGAAAAGCTGCTCGGTGCCTTCCACGCCTATGTGTGGGGCGACGCCCGTACCGCCGCGGGCGTCGAGAAGCTCAAGAAGCTCGGGGTGGACCGGATGTGGCTCGGTTACGACTCCGGGAGCGGGAAGAGCGCCCCGATGAACGCCCAGGCCGTACAGGCCGCCAAACGGGCGGGCTACCTCGTCGGCCCGTACGACACGTTCTCCAACGGGCAGAACCCCAAGACCGCGGACAGCCCCACTTCGGCCTGGCCTGACCGGGTCTACCCCGACTTCTGTATACGACGGGCCGACGGCACGCCGCAGCCCGGCTTCGGCAACCCGCCGCGCGGCTGCTACCTCAGCTCACGCGCCTTCGAGCGGGCCGAGCCGGACAAGCACTACCTCGCCGACCGCACCCGCAAGATGATCGCCAACGGGGCGGACAGCTACTTCCTCGATGTCGACGCGACCGGTGAGGAGTTCCGCGATCACGGCGCCGGCCACGAGATGACCAAGGCGGGCGACCGCGAGAACCGGCTCGCCCGGATGCGGCGGCTGTCCCGGAACCTCGTCCTCGGCTCCGAGTCCGCCCAGGCCTGGGCGAACACCGTGGTGGCCTTCAACCACGGCTCGGGCACCCCGGTCGCCGAAGGCCTGTGGGCGCTGCAGCGGGACAAGGAGAAGTGGGGCGGCTACCTCCCGGAGACCGCTCCCAAGAACTTCTTCAAGCCGGTCCAGCTGCCGGACGACCTGGCCACCGCCATGTATGACCCCAAGTACCGCGTGCCGCTCTACGAGACGGCGCTGCACGGCTCGCTCGTCAACGCCGAGCGGTGGGAGCTGTCCTACGACAAGCTGCCGGCCCAGAAGACCACCCGCGCGCTGCTCGCCATGCTCTACAACACACCGCTCAACTACGTCCTCGACAGGCCGACGATCGAACGGAACGGCCGCGAACTCGCCGCGCTGCAGAAGTACTTCTCGCCGCTGCACCGCGCCGCGGGGACCGAGCAGATGACGTCGTTCCGGTGGCTGACGGGCGACCGCACCGTCCAGCGCACGGTCTTCGGCGACGGCACCCTCACCGTCACCGCCAACTTCGGCACCCGGGCGTACGAGGGCCTGCCGGGCGGCTGCGTGGACGCCAAGCTCACCACGGACCGGGCGCCGCGCCGCCTGTGCCCGGCCAAGCTGAGCTGACGCCGAGACCCCGTACAGGCGCGACCGCGCGCGTACGGGGACGGCGGCGCCGAGGGGCCGGACCCGCCTCACACCCCGCGTGGCTCCGTACTGAGGGCAGCGTTCCGCCCGGGAAACAGTGCAGATGCGGGCGGGTAACAGCCGGACCGCACGCTGACGAGCATGACCACCACACCCCCGCACCCCGACACCGCACCGGGTACATCGGGTACACCGGGTGCATCCGGTACACCGGCCGCCGCCCCGACCATCGTCCTCGTAGGCCATGGCATGGTCGGCCAGCGCTTCCTGGAGGAGCTGGCCGACCGTGGGGTCACCGGGCGCGCACGGGTGGTCGTCCTGTGCGAGGAGCCCCGACCGGCGTATGACCGGGTCCAGCTGACCTCGTACTTCTCCGGCCGGACGCCGGACGACCTGAGCCTGGTCGATCCGGACTTCCTGGCCCGGCACGGCATCGAGCTGCATCTGGGCGACCCGGCCACCGCCGTCGACCGCACCGCCCGCACGGTCACCGCCCGTTCCGGCCTGACCGTCCGCTACGACGCCCTGGTGCTGGCCACCGGCTCGTACCCCTTCGTGCCGCCGGTGCCCGGCAAGGACAGTGCGGGCTGTTTCGTCTACCGGACCGTCGAGGACCTGCTGGCCATCGAGGAGTACGCCAAGAACTCCCGCACCGGTGTGGTGGTCGGCGGCGGGCTGCTCGGTCTGGAGGCGGCCGGTGCGCTCAAGGGGCTCGGGCTGCGCACCCACATCGTGGAGTTCGCCCCCCGTCTGATGGCCCTCCAGGTCGACGAGGGCGGCGGCCGCGCGCTGCGCCGCACCGTCGAGGACATGGGCCTGGAGGTGCACACCGGCGTCGGCGGCAAGGAGATCGTCGCGGACGGGTCGGGCGCGGTGGCCGCCATGGGGTTGTCCGACGACTCCCGGATCGAGACCGACCTGGTGGTCTTCTCCGCCGGGGTCCGCCCGCGCGACCAGCTCGCCCGGGACTGCGGGCTGCCGGTCGGGCAGCGCGGCGGGATCATCATCGACGAGCAGTGCCGTACCGGCGATGCGGCGGTGTACGCGATCGGCGAGTGCGCGCTGGCCGCCGACGGCCGGGTCTACGGGCTGGTCGCGCCGGGCTACGACATGGCGCGGGTGGCAGCCGCCGGCATCGCCGCGCGGCTCGGCGACACCACGCGGCTCGGCGACGCCACGCGGCCCGGTGGCGTCCCCGGTGAGCCGGACGGCTTCACGGGCGCCGATCTGTCCACCAAGCTCAAGCTGCTCGGTGTGGACGTGGCCTCCTTCGGTGACGCGCACGGCACCGCCGACGGCTGTCTGGACGTGGTCTACTCCGACGCCCGCAGCGGTGTCTACAAGAAGCTGGTGATCGGCGCGGGCGGCGAGCTGCTGGGCGGGGTGCTGGTCGGCGACGCCGAGGCGTACGGCATGCTGCGGCCGCTGACCGGCACCGTCCCCCCGCTGCCGCCCGAACAGCTGGTCCTGCCGGCCGGGGTCGCGGCGGACGGCGGCGGGGCGGCGCTCGGCCCGGAGGCGCTGCCCGGCGACGCGGTGATCTGCAGCTGCCACAACGTCACCAAGGACGCCATCCAGGCCTGCGAGACGCTCCCCGAGGTCAAGCGGTGCACCAAGGCGGGCACCGGGTGCGGCAGCTGCGTCAAGATGATCGGCAAACTGCTGCCGGACAGCGGCGACCAGAGCCTGTGCGGCTGCTTCCCGCACACCCGCGCCGAACTCTACGAGATCGTCCGCGTCCGCCGGCTCACCTCCTACGCCGAACTGCTCGACGCCCACGGCCGGGAGGAGGCGCGGGGCGGAGAGGGCTGCGAGATCTGCAAACCGGCGATCGGGTCGGTCATCGCCTCGCTCGCCCCGTCGGTCGGCGCCGACGGCTACGTACTCCAAGGGGAGCAGGCGGCGCTCCAGGACACCAACGACCACTTCCTCGCCAACCTCCAGAAGAACGGGTCCTATTCGGTCGTGCCCCGTATCCCGGGCGGCGAGATCACCCCGGAGAAGCTCATCGTCATCGGTGAGGTGGCGCGTGACTTCGGCCTCTACACCAAGATCACCGGCGGTCAGCGGATCGACCTCTTCGGCGCGCGGGTCGATCAGCTGCCGCGCATCTGGGCACGGCTGGTGGACGCGGGCTTCGAGTCGGGCCATGCGTACGGGAAGGCGCTGCGCACCGTGAAGTCCTGTGTGGGGCAGACCTGGTGCCGCTACGGCGTGCAGGACTCGGTCCGTATGGCGATCGAACTGGAGCTGCGCTACCGGGGGCTGCGCGCCCCGCACAAGCTGAAGTCCGCGGTCTCCGGCTGCGCGCGGGAGTGCGCGGAGGCCCAGTCCAAGGACTTCGGTGTGATCGCGACGGCGAACGGCTGGAACCTCTACGTCGGCGGCAACGGCGGCGCCACCCCGCGCCATGCGGACCTGCTCGCCCAGGACCTCGACGACGCCGAGCTGATCCGGCTGATCGACCGCTTCCTGATGTTCTACATCCGCACCGCCGACCGACTGGAACGCACCGCCGCCTGGCTGGAGCGGATCGACGGCGGCCTCGCCCACGTACGCGATGTCGTCGTGCACGACTCCCTCGGGCTCTGCGACGAACTGGAGGCCCTGATGGCCGCCCATGTCACGCACTACCGGGATGAATGGGCCGAGACCCTGGCCGACCCGGAGCGGCTGGCCCGCTTCGTCTCGTTCGTCAACGCGCCGGACGCCCCGGACCCGTCCGTCCGCTTCGTGCCGGAACGCGATCAGGTCAAACCGGATCTGACGCTGCTGGCCGGACCGGCCCTGCCCGTTCGCACTCTGGAAGGGACCTCTGCCCGATGACTCCTCCGACGCACCACACGACCGACAAGACATCCATGACCCGCACGACATCCATGACCCGCAAGGCATCCATGCCTCACATGACCACCACCGCCACCGCCACTGGGGCTGGGGCCGGGGCCGGGGCTGCCACCGCGGCTGCCGCTGGGACTGCCACCGCGACTGCGACTGCGACGATCGAGATCCGGTGCCCCGGCGGCGGCTGGCTCGCGGTCTGCGGGCCGGAGGCTCTCATTCCGGGGCGCGGCGTCGCCGTCCTCCTGCCGGGCGGCACCCAGGCCGCGCTGTTCCGGGACCGGGCCGGCCGGATCCACGCGATCGGCAACCGTGACCCGTTCACCGGTGCCCAGGTCCTCTCGCGCGGCCTGACCGGCTCGGCCGAGGGCCGCCCGTTCGTGGCGTCGCCGCTGCTCAAGCAGCGTTTCGACCTGGCTACGGGGAGCTGCCTGGAAGATCCGAAGGTATCGGTTCCCACGTACCGCGTACGGGTTCTGACTCCAGGTCAGCCGCCCCTGCGCCAACAGCGGTGCGCGTAACCTGGTTCTCCCCTACGGAGGAGCGCAGGCGTGACCCGGTGGAACACCAGCCACATCCCCGACCAGACGGGCCGCTCGGCGGTCGTCACGGGCGCCAACAGCGGCCTCGGCTATGTGACCGCACGCGAACTGGCACGGCGCGGCGCCCAGGTGGTGCTGGCCTGCCGCAACGAGGCGCGTGGCGGCGCCGCGCTGGACCGGCTGCGCTCCGAAGTCCCCACCGCCGAGGCAGAGTTCCGTCCACTGGACCTCGCCGACCTGGCCTCCGTACGGCGCTTCGCCGCTTCCCTCGACGATGTCGCCGGTGACCGCCTCGACCTGCTGATCAACAATGCGGGGGTGATGGCGCTGCCGTACCGCACCACCGCCGACGGTTTCGAGATGCAGTTCGGCACCAACCACCTCGGCCACTTCGCCCTGACCGGGCTGCTGCTGCCCCGGCTGCTGGCGACCCCCGGGGCCCGGGTCGTCACCGTCTCCAGCATGCTGCACGTACTCGCCGACCTCGACTACGACGACCTCAACAGCGAGCGCTCCTACCGTCGCTGGATCGCCTACGCACGTTCCAAGAGCGCCAACCTCCTCTTCGTCCACGAGCTGTCCCGCCGGCTGGCCGCGGCCGGCTCGCAGCTGCTCGCCGCCGCCGCGCACCCCGGATACGCCGCCACCAACCTGCAGACCGCGGGCGTACGGATGGAGGGGCGCTCCAGCGCCGAACGGGTCGTCGAACTGGCCAACCGCTTCATCGCCCAGTCCCCGGAGGGCGGTGCCCTGGGCACCCTCTGCGCGGCCACCGCCCCGCATATGCGGCCGGACTCCTTCATCGGCCCGCGCGCCGGACTGCGCGGCGCCCCGGCCAAGTCCTTCCGCGCGCCCTGGACCAGGAAGGACGCGAACGGCGAGCGTCTGTGGGCGGCGTCGGAGCAGCTCACCGGCGTGCGCTACGACTTCTCCTGACGACCGGGTTCTCGTGAGGGAGCCGGTTGCCCCGCCGTGGCCATTTGCCCCGATGTGACGGATTTACCCTGGCGGTGCCCACCCTCCCCCGTCAAGATCTCGTGAAGAACGCCCTTTCGCCCGCCAAAGGGGCGCCAAGACCTGAAGACGGCGCTCTCCGTGCCCCGCACGCTGGGCTGGCAGTCCTGCTTCCAGTCCCGCTTCCCGCTGAGCCGGACCGGTCGCGCTGACGGACCGCCCCAGCACCCAGTGCCGTACGGAGAGGTACGACGAACGATGACCATGGTGTCCCTGCCCGATGGCGGGCCCGAGGAACCGCCGGATACCGCCACCGCCCGCCAGGGCGTGCAGGCAGCGACCTCCCCGGCCACGGAGACGGAGACGGAGACCTACGGCCCTTCCGCGGCCCCGGCGCCGGGCGGCCCCGACGCCGAGCCCGACGCCCGCCACCGGCTCACCGCGCTCCAGGGCCTCGCCGCCCTCTCCCTCGACGCCATGGCGTCCGTGGCGTACGGGCCGGAGTCGGTCGTGCTGATCCTGGCCGCGGCGGGCGGCTACGGACTCGGCTTCACCCTCCCCGTCACCCTGGCCATCGCCGCCCTGCTGGCCGTACTGGTCGCGTCGTACCGCCAGGTGATCGCCGCGTTCCCCAACGGCGGCGGTTCGTACGCGGTCGCCAAGGCCCACCTCGGCCGCCGCACCGCCCTGGTCGCAGCGGCCTCCCTCATCCTCGACTACGTCCTGAATGTCGCGGTATCGGTGACGGCCGGCGTAGCGGCGCTCACCTCCGCCTTCCCCGCGCTCCATCAGGACCGCGTGGGGATCTGCCTGGCGGTCCTCGTCCTGATCACCGGTATCAACCTGCGCGGCATCGTCGATTCGGCGAAGGCGTTCATCGTCCCCACCGCGGTCTTCATCGGCGCCATCCTGACCATGGTCGTCATCGGCCTCTTCCGTGACGCCCCCGTCTCCACCGTCACCGCCGACGGGCACGCCTCGGTCCTCGCCCAGAACGCCACCACCGTCGGCGCGCTGCTGCTGCTCAAGGCGTTCGCCGCCGGCTGCTCGGCGCTGACCGGCGTGGAGGCGGTCGCCAACGCGGTGCCGTCCTTCCGCGCCCCGGCCGCCAAGCGGGCCCAGCGCACCGAGGTCGCGCTCGGCGCCCTGCTCGGTGTGATGCTGATCGGCCTGTCCGTGCTCATCGGCCGCTTCCATCTGCAGCCGGTCGAGGGCGTCACCGTGCTCGCACAGCTGGCGGACGCCTCCCTCGGCCACAACTGGGCGTTCTACGTGGTCCAGTTCGCCACCATGGTCCTGCTCGCGCTGGCCGCGAACACCTCCTTCGGCGGCCTTCCCGTCCTGATGAGCCTGCTCGCCCGGGACAACTACCTGCCGCACGTCTTCGGCCTGAAGGCGGACCGCCAGGTCCACCGCCACGGCGTCCTGGCCCTCGCCGCGGCCGCCGCGGCCCTGCTCGCCTTCTCCGGCGGCGACGTCAACACCCTCGTCCCGCTCTTCGCCATCGGCGTCTTCGTCGGGTTCACCATCTGCCAGGTCGGCATGGTCCGCCACTGGCGTCTGGAACGCTCCCCCGGCTGGCGCGGCAAGGCCCTGCTGAACGGCTTCGGCGCGCTGCTCACCGGCGTTTCGGCGGTCGTCGTCACCGCCACCAAGTTCGCCGAGGGCGCCTGGCTGATCGTCATCGCACTGCCCCTGCTGGTGCTGACTTTCGAGACGGTCCACCGCGCGTACGGGCGGATCGGCGAGCGGCTGGGCCTGGGCCGGGTACCCGAAGCCCCCCGCGCGGCCCGCTCCCTCGTCGTCGTCCCCGTCTCGCACCTGTCCCGGCTGACCTGTGAGGCCCTGAACGCGGCGGTGTCCCTGGGCGATGAGGTGGTGGCGGTCACGGTCACCCATGGCGCGCCCGAGGACCGGCCCGCCGCCGAGGCCCTCCGCCGGGACTGGGAGCTGTGGAACCCCGGGGTGGACCTCCTCGAACTGCCCTCCGCCACCCGCACCGTCGGCCGCCCGATCGCCACGTACGTGCGCGACCTGGCCGCCCGCCGCCCCGGCACCCGGATCACGGTCCTGATCCCGGAGGCCGAACCCGCCCACCTGTGGCAGCGGCTGCTGCAGAACCAGCGCGGGGCCGTCGTCGCCCACGCGGTCCGCCGGGACACGGACGCGGTCATCTGCCGGCTGCGGTTCCGCTTGGAGGCGCGTTCCGGATCGGCGGCTGAGGCACGCGCTTCGTGACATCGGGCGGCGGTGGGGCAGGTGGGCCGGTTGGTCCACCTGCCCCACCGGTCGGTCCGCCTGCCCCGCCGAGCGGCCCGTCTGCCCCATGGGGTGGCTCGCGTGTGGGGTGGCTCGCCTGCCCCACCGGTCGGCCATCCGCCCGCACCGTACGTGAACCATTTCAAGCCACCTGGCGTGAGTAAGGTTGAGCACCACCGACCAAGATGAGCGCCAGGGAGACCTCACCATGACCGATTCCGACCAGGCGGGCAGCGCTCCTGGTACTCCCGGCACCCCCGGCCTGCCGCCCACGCCTCCCCCGCTCCCTCAGCAGCCGGCGGACACCGGACCGCGTCCCGTGCCGACGAATGACGCCGAGGCGCTGGAAATCGGCCGGCAGCACTACCCCGAGGTCGGTTCGCCCGGCGGCCCGGCCAGCCTGCACGTCCACGAATTCGACATCGCCTACCTGATCCAGGCGGGCTGGCCGCCGCGCGCAGACCCCACCGCCGCTCCCACCGAGCCGGGCGGCAGCAACGTCATCATCTCCAAGGCCGACGGCGAGGTGACGTACGTACCCAACTTCCCGCCGGACAGCGCGATGAAGCTCTACCGCCGTCTGCGCCAGAGGAACCTGCCTGACAATCCGCCTGGGGAACCTGCCTGAGAACGGTGGGTTCTGGCTTGAAGTCAGCTTCTCGGGGCTGAAGCCCCGAGCTTGCAGGTAGGGCCTTACTGGCTGTGAGGTTGCCTCCCGCGTCTTGGCCATCAGACCTGTGATCTGGTGGCCGGGACGCGTGACTCACGCCCCGCATTCCACACGGTCTCGCCGCGCTGGGCGAGGTTGTGGGAAGCATTCCGGTCTGCGTGCGCAACGACACCGCATCCCCGGCAGGTGAAAAGTCCCTGGTCCACGCGATTGCACTTGTCGATGTGCTGGCATTCGCAGCACATCTGCGACGTGTACGCAGCGTTGACGAAGACGAGCGGGACACCCGCCCGCTTAGCCTTGTAGACGATGAAGTCTCCAAGCTGGGCGAAGGACCAGGAGTGGAGTGCGACCCGTTGGGGCTTACGGAGCCGTACCCGGTTGCGGATGCCCTTGAGCTCTTCCAGGCAGATACCGCGCCCGGTGCGTTCAGCCTCGGTCACGATCGTCTTGGACACGATGTGGTTGGTGTTCTTGACGTGCCGCGCTTCCTTGCGGGAGCGCTTCTTCAGAAGCCGCTTGGCGGACTTGGTGCCCTTCTTCTGGAGCTTCTGGCGGAGGAAGAGCTGCCGCTTGCGGTAGCGGTTGAGCTTGCGCCCGGCGGCCTGGTACCCGGTGGAGGTGGTGGCGATGTTCTCGATGCCGAGGTCGACGCCGATGAACCCATCCGGCTTGTACACCTCCGGTTCAGGTACATCGCATGTGGCGATCACGTACCAGGAGCCGTCGCAGCACAGTAGGTCGGCTTCGCCCTTGCGGTACTGGGCAAGCGTCTTCAGGGCCTCGGGGGAGCAGACGAACGGTATGCCCTTCATCCGCCCCGTGCGGGTGGTGATGGCTACCGTCTGAGCGTCGATGTCCCAGCCCATGTTGCGGTGGTCGTACGCCTGCGCCGCATCTTCGCGGAACACGATCGGCTTGGACTCCGCCTTGACGCGACGCTTGGAGCCCTCGGGGCCGAGGTTCCCGGCCTTGATGTTGGCGCGCAGCGTCGTGTAGGCATCCACGACCTTCTTGATGAGCTGCTGCGCGGCAGCCGACTTGATGCCGCGTTCTCGCAGCTCGGTGTAGACCAGCTTCCGCAACGCGTACTCACGGGCCTTCAGCCTGTAGGTGGCGTAGGCGACTTCGGACACCCAGTTGGCGCCCTGGTTGCAGCCGTGCAGCTCATCACGCAGAGCCGACGCCACCTCAAGCGTCGGCTGGAGCTTTACGGACACAACAATCTTCACGAGTGCGACTCTAGAGCTATGTCACCTCGATGGGAGCCAAACCCCGATATCCGCAGGGGAAGAACCGTCGTCCATAACGCTGCACGCGCACTTGGTCTTCACTCCGAAGTACCGCCGTCGGGTCTTCGATGACGCCATGCTCACCCGCCGCGAAGAGATCACGCGGAAGATCTGCGAGGACTTCGGCGCAGAGCTGCACGAGTTCAACGGTGAGACCGACCACGTCCACCTGTTGGTGCACTACCCACCGAAGGTCTCCCTCTCGCACCTGGTCGGCTCACTCATGGGCGTCTCCGCCCGCAGGCTCCGCGACGAGTTCACCGGCCGTGTCAACCGGGCCATCATGCACGGACACTTCTGGTCACCCTCATACTTCGCCGCCACCTGCGGAGGCGCACCCCCTGTCGATACGGCTCCGGCGACAGCGGCAGCGGCTCGAGCAGTGGCGGCGCCGGCAACGGCTCCAGTGGGGGCAGCTCCGGCTCCGGCAGTACATCCGGCGGCTCCAGCGAGTCCAGCAGCTCGTCGAGCGGGAGCAGCCGAGGCGGCTCGGACAGCTCGGACAGCTCGGACGGCGGCTCCACCAGCCACACCCCCCGCGCCTCGGACAACGCGGGCTCCACCGACGGAGCAGACAGCAGCCACGGAACCCGCCCGTCCTCGTCCGAAGGCCCCACCACCAGCGGGGATGCGCCGCACCTCGTCCCGGATGCCCAGCCCCTCCCGCCGCCGGAGCAGCGCTCTCCCTTCGACGAGGGCTACCGGGGCGGCAACGACAGCCCGGACGGGTCGCACGCCGCCGACTCCCGTGCCACCCCGGATTCCGGCGCCGCCCCCGACTCCGGCGCCGGGCGGGACACATCCCGCCCGGACTCGGACTCGGGCTCGCCGCGCACCCAGCCGACGCCCGACCACACCCCGGACGCGGCGCGCCCGGCCCCTGCCCCGGATCCCCTCAGCACCCAGCCCGCTCCGGACCGCACCCCCCAGCCGGACGCGCCCCAGTCGCCTTCCCCCGCACCGGCTCCCGGCCCCGTACCCGGCAACCCGCCCTCCTACGGCGACAGTTCGGCCGGCTCTCATGACGGATCCGGCAGCGGTAGCGGTAGCGGTAGCGGAGCCTTGAACGGGGACAACTCCAGCACCGGTAGTGGTGGCAGCGGCCGCCCTTCCGTATCGCACGTCGGCACACCCCCGCAGGGCGCCCCCGTCCACCACACACCGTCCTCCGGCCAGCCGATCCAGCAACGTGACCCGGCCCCGGGCAACCCCATGCCCACGGTCGACACCAGCGCCCCCGACAACACCGCCGTCACCACCCAGTCCACCGGAACCGCAACCCTCCCCCCGCGCACGCAGCCCACCGCCGACGCCGGCACCAGCCCCCCAGCGGCCGCCCCTGCCCCCACCCCCCACCACACGCCCTCCAGCGCTCCCCCGGCCAACGGCCCGACGATGACGGGCGGCGTGCCGCACCAGGCCGGCCCCGCCTCCGCCGCCCCGCCCCGCGCCGGCACCCCGTCCCGCGCCGGCAACACGTCCACCACACCCAGCAGCACCCAGTCCCACAACAGTGGGCGTCCCGCCAACCGCCGCCCGGACGGCTCCCAGGCGATCCAGGACCACACCCAGCAGCCCACCCCGGACCGACCGGCCTACAATCCCCGCCTCGACGGCCCCCGCAGGGACGACTCCCGACCGCAAGCCCCGGG
Organism: Streptomyces sp. NPDC001339; assembly: GCF_042895955.1. Classification (NCBI taxonomy): domain Bacteria; kingdom Bacillati; phylum Actinomycetota; class Actinomycetes; order Kitasatosporales; family Streptomycetaceae; genus Streptomyces; species Streptomyces sp. NPDC001339. Next base: position 187,825 of record NZ_JBIAWT010000009.1, read on the forward strand.
CAGCCCGACCACCCCTCGCCCCGACGGCACACGCCCGGACGTCACCCGTCCTGACAGCGACAGCGCACGGCCCGACGCCGCCCGCCCCCACGGCGCGCAGCAGTCCACCCCGCCACGCCCGGACGGGGCGCAGCAGCCTGGCCCGGCGCGCTCGGACGGGCCCCGGAACGACACCCCGGAGCAGGCTCCGTCAACCCCAGGCGCCCGGACTCCCGCCGCCCCCAGCCCGAACGTCCCCCACCAGCAGCCTCATCCTCAATATCAACCTCACCAGCAACAGGCTCAGCAGCCCCAGCTCCAGCCTCAGCCGCAGCAACAGACCCCTCACCACCAGAATCCCAACCCAACCCAGCCCCTCCCCCACCAGCACCAGCACCAGGCACCGGTCCCCCAGCCCCCGAACCTCCGCAGCCACCTGGACGTCCGAGTCGGCCTCAACGTCCAGCCCAACGGCCTGTACTCACCCTTCCCCCACGACCAGCAGGCCCTGGCAGCGAACTTCCCGCGGAACCCGGACGGCACCCCGCGCCCGTACAACGATCCGTTCCAGCCCTGGGTTCAGTTCCAGAACGACGGTGGAACCTCGGTTCCCGGACGTTCCAACAACTGCGCCGACTGCACGCGCTCCTTCATGGAGTCCTGGTACGGCAATCCGCAGGTGTCCGCGGTCCGCACCTACGACCCGGACCCGAACGCCCCCGACGGCCTCGACCGCGTATCCGGCGAGCGGAACGGCACCGCCAACATCGAGCAGTGGGCGGGGACCTCGTTCCGCAATTCCGGCCCGAATTCCAAGAACGGCTATGACCGCATAGCCAACGAGCTCCGCCAGGCGGGGCACGGCGCATCGGCCGCGGTACTGGTCACCTGGCCCCAGACCGCCGACGGCAAGGACGGTGGTGCGCACGTCTTCAACGCGGTCAACCACAACGGGCGCGTCATATGGGTCGACAGCCAGACCGGTGAGGTCAGCCAACAGCCCATCAACACCGAGGCCGTCGGCGTCTGGCACCTCGTCCTCGACGCCAACCGCCAGCCCTTCGACCCCGCCGCCCCCCAGAATCACGTCCCCCAGAACCAAACCCCCCAGCACCAAGCACAGACCCAGCAATCTCAGCAGCCCAACCCGTACGCCCAGCAGCCGCACCAACAGCAGCCCGGGCCCGCTCAGCAATCCAACCAGCAGCAGGCCCCCGCCGAAACCAAGCCCGAGCACGCGCCCACTGATCATCAAGAGAACTCCACTCAACAAGAGACCTCCACTCCCCCTAGCGAGCACAACAGCACGCCCAAGAAGGGCAGCGCGGACGTCTCGCAGCACCTCGCCGACGCGCTCCGCAACGACCCCAACCCGTTCATCTACGGCAAGCCCACCGTCGACCAACCGCCGGCCCATCCCACCGAGTCCACCGCGCACGAGCAGCCGCACTCCCCCGATGAGCACCAAGCCCCTGCAGACCCGGCGGGCGCCCGGCCGGACGACGCCGACGATCAGGCGGAGAGGCGACGCAAGCAGCTTGAGCGGGCCAACACGGACCCGGAGTGGTTCAAGAAGTACTACCGAGAAAAGGACGGGCATCGACACGACAAGGACGCACGGGACGAAAACGGCGACAAGTTGCCGAAGCTGCGTCCCACTGGCGATCCCAGCAGGCCATGGATGCTGGCGAGCGATGTCGAGGATGCCGATCCGGAGACGTATATAGATTCCGGAGCGAAGGACGGGGCACGGGACGAGAACATCTCCAAGGAGAACCTCAAGAAACTCGACGAGTCGGCAAAAAAGCGCCAGGAGGCGATCGACAACGACCACGAGCCACACGAAAAGCGAAAGAAGGCGAAGGAGGCCTACGAGAAGAACAAGACGCCGGAGAACAAGGCGACGTTCGACGCAGCTGATGCCGAGCACAGTCCGCTGCACGGAAAGATGACACGGGCCAGTGAGGACTACGGCGAGGATGTCGCCGAGCACCATGCCATCCCGGCAAACTTCGAGGGCGCCGTCCGCGTGGACGACCGCGGCTCGGGAAACAACCGATTCGACCAGGTATGGAAGCTTCCGAACGGAGACTTCGTCGTCGTCGAGGCCAAGGGGTCACCCAGAGCCGAACTCGGCGAGCGTCAGGGACTCCCCCACGGAGTGAAAGACCTCGACCACGGGCGAGATGAGGGAGGCGCCCAGCGGCAGGAGGGGGCGGAGCGTACCGGCCAAGAGGACTCCGAGAACCGCGAGAACTCCGAGAACTCCGAGGGCTCCGGGAACTCCGAGGCCTCCACGAGTCCTACCATCCCGCAGGTCAAGCAAGGAACCCGCGAATACTTCAAGGTAATCTTGCACGAGATGGAGACTCGGGGCACCAGGAACCTCGCCAAGGCGAACAGTCCCGCCGAAATCGCGCACGCCAAGGCCGAATTGGCTCTGGCCAAAGAACTGAAGAAGGCCCTGAAAGCCAAGCCCAGCCGGATCACGTACGTACTGGTCAAGGGAGTCCCGGACGGCAAGAAGCACAATGGCTACATCATGAAGCAGTTCGATATCCGGACCGAGAAGGAAAAGAAGGAGGAGGGGGACAATGACCAGGATCCCGCGACATGATTACCCGACACAGAATGTGAGTCATCTTCTGGAGGTCCTGGAGCCGGATCTCCAGGAGAAGATCGACGATCTCGGAGAAGATCCGGAATGGTTCACCATGGCGCTGGCTTCCGCCGTTCGGGTCTTCAATGTGCGCTGTGCCGGGGACCCGGCGGCCGCGAAGCTCGAGACATGGGAAGCCTGCGTCACGGCGATGCAGCTGGGCTCGGCCCTCTTCACCTCGGCGCAGGCGACCACGGACACTGTCGAATGCACCATTGACCACAAGAAACTCACCCTGCGGTCCGGCGCCCTCCCCTGGGCCCACGCGGGCAACTGGATCACCGCTTTCTGGCTGGCGTGCGTATGCCGCGACAAGCGGCGGATCACTGAGCTGTGCCAGGTACCGGTCTCGCTGCTGCGCGAGTCCGGCGCGGTCTTCGACGAGTACCTCTATGACTGGGTGGAAGCCCTCCGGGCGTACTGGCTGAGGCAACCGCAGCTCGGTGACAAGCTGGTGGCCGCCGTGGACGGCACCGCTCCCGAGGTTCTCCGGCACGCTGCCGCGGGCGGCGTCCTCCGGCTCATGTATCCGCCGATGAACCTGCTGACGCAGCTCGTCCGCGGGGACGCCGAGCGGTTCAACACCGAACTCGCCAAGGCCGTGGAGTGGCACAAGGAGTACTGGACCCGCGACGAGGACCGCGAACTCGACCCGGAAGGTCTCGTCGCGCTCGGCCTCACAGCCGTCAGCTGCCTCGCCCTCGATGCCGGATTCACCCTCACGGTCCAGTCGGAGTACCTGCCCGAGGGCCTGCTCGACGCCGGCTGGGTAGGCGAATTCCCGACGTAAAGCACCCAATTCAAAGGCACCCCATCCAAAGGCCCCGTCCAAAGGCCCCCATTCAAAGGCACCCCGCCCAAGGCGCCCGCCCCGAAGACCCCTCGGCACGGGCCCCTGCGACGAGTTCGCGAGGTTGCCCTACGCGCTTCATGGTTGTGCGGCAGAGTGGACGGTCGCACCGTGCAGTGATCGACGATCAACGCCGGGCAACAGGCGGCAGGTGACGAGCTCAGGGAGCGACGGGCATGACGGCGATGGGGAGACGGCGCGTGCTGGCGGCCGGCGGCGGGATCGCGCTGGGCGCGGCGGTGGCCACGGCATGCGGGTCCAACACCGGGCGGGGCGGCGGAGGTTCGGGGCCCGCGATCAGCCAGTGGTACCACCAGTACGGGGAGCCGGGAACCGGGCAAGCCGTGAAGCGGTATGCGGCGGCGTACCGGAAGGCCAAGGTCAGTGTGCAGTGGCGGCCGGGGGACTATGACCGGCAGACGGCCGCCGCGCTGCTCACGGACTCCGGGCCGGATGTCTTTGAGGTCAACGGGCCCTTGCTGGACCAGATCCAGGGTGGTCAGGTGGTCGACCTCACCGCCGAGGTCGAGCCGGTGAAGGACGACTTCCCGCAGACCGTGCTGGCGCCCAAGATCTGGCAGGGGAAGATCTGGGGCATCCCGCAGGCCATCGATATGCAGCTGCTCTACTACCGGAAGAGCGCGCTGAAGGATGCCGGGGTGGAGCCACCGGAGACGCTCGACGCGTTGGTGGATGCGGCAAAGGCGCTGACCTCCCAGCGGACCAAGGGGCTGTTCCTCGGGAACGACGGTGGGGTGGGGGTGCTGGGCGGAACGCCGTTGTACGCGGCGGGACTCAGTCTGATCAGCGCGGAGGGGAAGGCCGGGTTCGACGACCCGGCGGCAGCGCGGGCGCTGGGGAAGATCCGGCAGTTGTACGCGGACAAGTCGCTGCTGCTGGGGGCACCTACGGACTGGTCCGATCCGGCCGCGTTCATCCAGGGGCTGACCGCGATGCAGTGGTCGGGGCTGTGGGCGCTGCCGCAGATCGACAAGGCGGTGGGGCACGATTACGGGGTGCTGCCGTTCCCCAGGGACGGAGGCGGCGGAAGGCCTTCCGTCCCTGTGGGGGCGTACGGCGCCGCGGTCAGTGCGCGGAGCCGGCGCAAGGCGGAGGCGAAGGCGTTCGCCAAGTGGCTGTGGGTGGACCGGACCGACTTCCAGCAGGACTTCGCGCTGTCGTACGGGTTTCACATCCCGGCGCGGATCTCGCTGGCGAAGAAGGCGCGGCAGCTTCAGAAGGGGGCGGCGGCCGAAGCGGTGCGCTTCGCCACGGACCACGGGTATGCGGAGCCGTTGCTGTGGACGACCGCGGACCGTACGGCCTACCAGGACGCGCTGAGCCGGATCATCAAGGGCGGGGCCAACCCGGAGATTGAGCTGAAGGGCGTGGTGCGGACGGTGAATGCCGAGCTTCAGCGGGTCAAGAAGAAGTGAGGCACGACCAGGAAGAGGTGTGGCCCGGCCAAGAGCAAGTGAGGGACGGCCAAGAGCAAGTGGGACGCGGCCGGAAAGAAGTGAGGCCCGGCCAAGAGCGAAGGAGACCGGGTCACGGCCCCGCCCGCCGGCCCTTCGGGGCCCGGGTGCTCGGGCCGCAGCGGCGGAATCTGTGGTTCTGGGTGTTCGTCGGGCCGTTCGCGATCGGACTGGGGCTGTTCACGTACGTGCCGCTGGCGTGGAGCGTGTACCTCAGCTTCTTCGACGCGCACAACACGGTGAGTCCGGCCGGATCGGACTTCGTAGGGCTCGGCAACTACGGCGCGATGCTCGGGGATGAGGCGTTTCTGGGGAGCCTGGGGACGTTCGTCCTGTTCACGGCGTTCATCGTGCCGGCTACGTATGCGCTGTCGCTGGCGCTGGCACTGATGGTCAACCGGCTGCGCTTCGCCCAGGCCTTCTTCCGGTCGGTGTTCTTCCTGCCGACGGCCTGCTCGTATGTCGTCGCGGCGGTGATCTGGAAGCTGTCGATCTTCAACGGGGTGCGCTTCGGACTGGCCAATACGGTGCTGGGCTGGTTCGGGGCGGACCAGACCGCCTGGCTGTCGACCACCGATCCGCCGTGGTACTGGCTGGTCATCGTGACCGTACGGCTGTGGCTGCAGGCCGGGTTCTACATGATCCTGTTCCTGGCCGGACTGCAGCGGATCTCGCCGCAGCTGTACGAGGCGGCCGCGGTGGACGGCGCACGGCCCGGCTGGCAGACCTTCCGGAACATCACCTTCCCGCAGCTCCGCGCGACCTCGGTCGCCGTGGTCCTGCTGCTGGTGATCAACGCGTTCCAGGCGTTCGACGAGTTCTACAACCTGCTGAGCGATGCGCGCGGCTATCCGCCGTACGCCCGGCCGCCGCTGGTCTACCTCTACTACACGGCGCTGGGACAGGATCAGAACCTCGGACTGGGGAGCGCGGGTGCGGTGATCCTGGCGCTGATCATCGCGCTGGCGACGGTGGTGCAGGCCCGGTGGTTCGGGCTCGGCCGCAAGGGAGAGGACTGAGCGCGATGCGGAACGCGACGGCGCGGAGTGCGCTGCGGGATGCGACGGCGCGGAGTGCGCTGCGGAACGCGGCGAAGGACGGTGTGGCACAGGGGGCGATGGGGGATGCGCTGACCAGGGCCGGACGGGCGTTGCGGGTGGTGCTGCTGGTCGCGCTGGCCCTGCTGTTCCTGATCCCGTTCTACCTGCTCGTACGGAACGGGCTGGCGACCGAACAGGACATCACCGCTCCGGAGTGGACGTTCTTCCCACGTGACCTGCAGTGGTCGAATCTGACCGAAGCCTTTCGGGATCCGAACCTGCCCCTGGGACGGGCACTGCTCAACTCCACCCTAATCGCGGTGTCCACGACGGTCGGCACGGTCGTCCTGGCCTCGCTCGCGGGGTACGGCCTGGCCCGGATTCCGTACCGCTACGCCAATGCCGTGTTCTACGCGATTCTGGGCACCCTGATGGTGCCGGCGGCAGTGACGTTCGTGCCGAGCTTTGTGCTGGTATCGACGCTGGGATGGATCTCCACACTGCGCGGGCTGATCATTCCGACGCTGTTCAGCGCCTTCGCGTGCTTCATCTTCCGCCAGTACTTCCTGGGCTTCCCCAGGGAGCTGGAGGATGCGGCACGTGTCGACGGGCTCGGCCACTGGCGGACGTACTGGCGGATCGTCGTCCCCAACTCCCGGCCGGTGTTCGCCGCCGTCGGAACGATTGTCTTCATCGGGGCCTGGAACGCCTTCCTCTGGCCACTGGTCATCGGGCAGGACCAGGAAGCCTGGACGGTGCAGGTCGCGCTGTCCACGTTCACCACCGCGCAGAACCTCAATCTGCATGAGCTGTTCGTGGCCGCGGGGGTGTCGATCGCGCCGCTGGTGGTGGTCTTCCTGCTGCTCCAGCGGTACATCGTCGCGGGGGTGGAGCGTAGTGGAATCGATGACTGAGGCAGGGGCGGACGGCGTACGGCGCTGAACCGGGCGTCGCCGGACGGGCGTTGCAGGGCGTCGCCGGAGTGGAAGGTGTTGTTCTTCCACCGGCATCATCCTACTTCCGGGTCAGCACGTGAATTTACCGCCAATTGGCGGGAGTTGGAGACCAATCCACTCCCGGCCCAGGGCGATTCGGATGATGTCGTTCGGTTCGACTGGGCCGTCGGCGGAACCCCTACGGTCGAGAGCGCAGGGCGGCGGATCGTACGTTCCGGGAACGCCCGGCGCTCGACGTGGTGTTACGGCTGCGCCGAGGTGCCGCCGGCGGGCGGGGACGCCCCGTGGACCGATAGGACGGCAGCGTACGACAATTTGCCTTCGGAAATCAGGTCCGGATCGACCGGGCGCGAGTGGTTCACGGCTATCCTCGGGGTTCTCCCGCCTCCACTCCCCGGCCCAACTGGCCTCATTCCAGACGGAGTTAACCCGGGCGGCGGCGCCGCGAGGCAGGAGAGGCCACGTTCACCCCGCCTCGCCCCACCTCACACCAGCCGCTCATAGGCCGCCCCCTCCGCCGGCCGTGCTCCGCGCAGCAGGGCCGCGCCCAGCGGGGTGAGAGTGTGCAGTACGGCGTTGCCCTGGCGCAGGGTGGTCAGCAGGCCGGCGTCGCGCAGTACGGTCGCGTGCTGGCTGGCCGAGGCCAGCGAGACATCGGCACGTCGGGCGAGTTCGCTGGTGGTGCACCCGACGCCGATGCCCTGCAGTATCGCGGAGCGGGTCTGGCCGACGAGCCGGCCGAGGCAACGTTCCGGCGCGGTGTGCGGAGTGAGCCGCGGAGCCTGGTGCTCCACGGGGTAGACCAGGACGGGCGTCAGATCGGGGTTGTGGAAGGTGACCGGGGTGCGGCGGCAGAAGTAGGACGGCAGCAGCAACAGGCCCCGGCCGCCCAGGTGCAGGTCACGGTCGACCGGGTAGTCGGCCTCCAGGACCGGCGGGCGCCAGCGCATCATCGGCGGCAGCGAGGCGAGCAGCCGGTCGGCCCCGCCGTCGAGGAGAGCCCGGCCGCGGGCGGCGCGGTCGGCCTCGATACGGCCCTGGACACGCGACCAGTACGGAGCGACCGCCACCTCGTAGTAGCGCTGCAGAACGCCGGCGAGGCGCCCCAGAGAGCGGGTGTCGCCGTCGGCCATCGCCCGTATCCAGGACGGCAGCGGGCGGGCGGCCGCGGAGAGCCGGGAGAGCTCCTCGTGCAGCCGGACGGCGGGCGTCTCGCGCAGCGCACCGAGCGCATCGGCCATCCCCAGGAGCCCTTCGGCGGGCGTCAGGAAGTCGGGAAAATAGCCGCGAGTGGGCACCAGCGGTGCCAGGAGCCGCGCTTCGCCATTCAACTTTCCACGTGTTTCCGATCGCCATTTGCCGAACGTCGAATCATCACGCCTGTCACGTAGTCGATGAAAGCTTAAGACCGTCTCCCACAGTGCGTCCGGGCGCGCCGCAATGCGTACGCGGGCCAGATCGAGTCCACTGAAATGGACGCGTAACACCGAACCCCCACCTCTGGTTTCCTCAGTCGGCCCCCGGCACGCCTGAGTATGCACGCCAACACGTGCGGTCACCATGCCCTTTTGGCCAGACTTGAAAGTGGTCGCGCCACCCGGCGGCGGGCAGGAATGCTTGTACTCAATTCGGCGATGACGCGAGCGGCCCGGATTGCTCGATCCCGTGGGGGGTGATGGGCAAGGAACCGCCCGCTCGACCGTCCCGCCGAAGGCCGCCTTCCCGCGCCGACCGGGGTGGCGGCAGCTCCCGAGGGGGGAGTCCGGAGAAAGCGAGGGCGGCACCTCCGCACAGGTGCCGCCCTCGCAGGGATGACCTGCACCGCAGGGATCATGGCCGAAATGCGTCGCTGACGCGGCAGCGACGGGCACGGCGCTACACCCCGTCTTCACGACCCGTCAAGCGCTTACCTACGCGCCCGGTCGACAATCCGCCACCCACCACCACGCGGCACCCACCCCCGGGGCGGACATCGGCGAAGACGCCGAAGCCGAAGCCGAACATGAGGGACCCGGCGCCGACCCCGTGGGCCGGACACCGGGACCGTTGGCGTCAGGCGCTGCTTCTCGTTGCTTCTTGTTACTTCTCGTTGCTGTTGTCGACGCTGTTGCTGCAGTTCATCGACGAGCCGATCTGGGTGGTCTGCGAGCCCGGGTCGCCGGCGTTGTCGTCCGACTTGCCCGAGGTGCCGTTCCCGAACCCGACCTCGCCGTAATTGTCGACGTTCTTGTCGTTCGACTTGCACACGGTGCTCAGGTGGTCGCGCTCCCCGCCGCCCGCCTGCAGCCGGGCGGTCTCGCCGCTCGCCTGCGGCCGGACGACTGCGGAAGTGGCGGCCTGCTGACGGCTGGCGTCGCTGGGGCTCAGCTGCTGCTGCTGACGGTTGGCGTCACTGGGGCTCAACTGCTGCTGCTGACGGCTGGCCTCAGTGGGGCTCAGCTGCTGCTGGCGGTTGCTGTCGCTGCTGGTCGGCTCCTGCCGGCTGCTGTCCTCACGAGGCGCCTCCTGACGGCTGATGTCGTCGCGGGTCACCTCCTGGCGGCTGGCGTCCTCACGACTCGGCTGCTGCCGCTCGGAGTCGCTGCGGGTGGGCTCCTGCCGGTCGTAGTCGCTGCGGCTCATCTGCTGGTGGTTGCTGTCGCTGGGGTTCGCCACGCCGCAGGCATTGGCGGTGCCGGCGCCGAGAAGGCTGACGCTGCCGAGGACGGCTGTCACGACAGCAGCCTTACGAAGCTTGTGCATTTCTTCTCCGGTGGATTGCGAGGATACGATCAGTTGCTGATCGACTTCATACGGTTACGAGAGGTTAATAGGAAATATCCAGCCTCCGCCCGGTGACGCGCCGTCGCGCACCAGCCCCGCCCCGCATGCCCCACACATCAGGCCCCTACGGACCTCCGCACGGTCTCCGTACAGACCACCCACAGCGCCGTGCGGACCTCCGCACAACCCTCTTCCCGGCCCTCCCCGCACAAAGCCGAGGGCGGCACCTCCGCACAAGGTGCCGCCCTCGTTGAGGTACCGGAGCCGACGAGCCAGGCCTATGAGGGTCGGAGTCCCTGGCGCCGGCTCCGGTGGTTCGGGAGCGCTCGGTCAGCGGCTGTCGCTGCCCTTCGCCTCGGCCGCCGCGCGGCCCGCCTCCAGCCGTGCGACCGGGATGCGGAACGGGGAGCAGGAGACGTAGTCCAGTCCCACCTCGTGGAAGAAGTGGACGGATTCCGGGTCGCCGCCGTGCTCACCGCAGACGCCGAGCTTGAGGTCCGGGCGGGTGGCCCGGCCGGCCGCGGCGGCGTTGCGGACCAGCTGTCCCACGCCGTCCTTGTCGATGGTCTCGAACGGGCTGACGCCGAAGATGCCCTTCTCCAGGTACGCGGTGAAGAAGCTGGCCTCGACGTCGTCGCGGGAGAAGCCCCAGACCGTCTGCGTGAGGTCGTTCGTACCGAAGGAGAAGAAGTCGGCGGATTCGGCGATCTGACCGGCCGTGAGGGCGGCGCGGGGCAGCTCGATCATCGTGCCGAGGGTGAGCTTGAGGCTGACGCCGTGGGTCCGCTCGACTTCGGCGATGACCTGCTCGGCCTCCTCGCGGACGATCTCCAGCTCCTGGACGGTGCCGACGAGCGGGATCATGATCTCGGCGCGCGGGTCGCCCTTGGCGTTCTTGCGCGCGGCGGCCGCCTCGGCGATCGCCCGTACCTGCATGGCGAACAGGCCCGGGATGACCAGGCCGAGGCGTACGCCGCGCAGGCCCAGCATCGGGTTCTGCTCGTGCAGCTTGTGCACGGCCTGGAGGAGCCGGAGGTCGTTCTCGTGCTTCTCGTGCCGGGCCTCGGCCAGCGCGACGCGCACCGACAGGTCGGTGATGTCGGGCAGGAACTCGTGCAGCGGCGGGTCCAGCAGCCGTACGGTCACCGGCAGGCCGTCCATCGACTCGAACAGTTCGATGAAATCGGCCTTCTGAAGGGGGAGCAGCTCCCTGAGGGCGGCTTCGCGGTCGGCGTCGGTGTGCGCGAGGATGAGTCGCTCGACCATCTCCCGGCGCTCTCCGAGGAACATGTGCTCCGTGCGGCACAGGCCGATGCCCTGGGCGCCGAACCGGCGGGCGCGGGCGGCGTCCTCGGCGTTGTCGGCGTTGGCCCGTACGCGCAGCCGGCGGACCCGGTCCGCGTACGCCATGATCCGGTGCACGGCCCTGACCAGTTCGTCCGCGTCGTCGGCGCCGGCGTGCATCCGGCCCTCGAAGTACTCCACGACCGGGGACGGCACGACCGGCACCTCACCGGCGTAGACCTTGCCGGTGGAGCCGTCGATGGAGACGGTGTCGCCCTCCTCGATGACGGTCCCGTCCTGGGTCGTCATCCGGCGCCGCTTGGTGTCGACCTCCAGTTCCTCGGCGCCGCAGACGCAGGTCTTGCCCATACCGCGGGCGACGACGGCGGCGTGCGAGGTCTTGCCGCCACGGGAGGTGAGGATGCCCTCGGCGGCGATCATGCCGTTGAGGTCGTCGGGGTTGGTCTCCCGGCGGATCAGGATGACCTTCTCGCCGGAGCGCGACCACTTGACGGCGGTGTACGAGTCGAAGACGGCCTTGCCGACCGCCGCGCCCGGGGAGGCGGCGATACCGCGGCCGAGCAGGTCGGACTGCGCGCTCAGGTCGAAGCGGGGGAACATCAGCTGCGCCAACTGGGCGCCGGTGACCCGCTGCAGGGCCTCGGCCTCGTCGATCAGCCCCTGGTCGACGAGCTGGGTGGCGATCCGGAAGGCGGCACCGGCGGTGCGCTTGCCGACCCGGGTCTGGAGCATCCACAGCTTGCCGCGCTCGATGGTGAACTCGATGTCGCACAGGTCCTTGTAGTGCGTTTCGAGCGTCTCCATGATCTGCATGAGCTCGTCGTACGAGGTCTTGTCGATCGCTTCGAGGTCCGCGAGCGGGACGGTGTTGCGGATACCGGCGACGACGTCCTCGCCCTGCGCGTTCTGCAGGTAGTCGCCGTAGACGCCCTGCTGGCCGCTGGCGGGGTCGCGGGTGAAGGCGACACCGGTGCCGGAGTCCGGGCCGAGGTTGCCGAAGACCATGGAGCAGACGTTGACGGCCGTGCCGAGGTCGCCGGGGATGCGCTCCTGACGGCGGTACAGCTTGGCGCGGTCGGTGTTCCACGAGTCGAAGACCGCCCGTACGGCGAGGTCCATCTGCTCGCGCGGGTCCTGCGGGAAGTCGCGGCCGGTCTCCTTGGCGACGATGTCCTTGAACTGCGCCACCAGGCCCTGGAGGTCGCCGGCGTCCAGGTCGACGTCGACGCTGACGCCCTTGGTCCGCTTGGCCTCCTCCAGGGCTTCCTCGAAGAGGTCGCCGTCGACGCCCAGCACGGTCTTGCCGAACATCTGGATGAGGCGGCGGTACGAGTCCCAGGCGAACCGCTCGTCGCCGGCCTGCGCGGCGAGGCCGGAAACCGACGCATCGGAGAGGCCGATGTTGAGGACGGTGTCCATCATGCCGGGCATGGAGAACTTCGCACCGGAACGTACCGATACGAGCAGCGGATCGTCGGCCTGGCCGAGCTGCTTGCCCATCTTCCGCTCGAGGGCGTTGAGGTGCTCGGCGACCTCGGCACGGAGTGCCTTCGGCTCGGCGCCGCTCTCCAGGTAGACCTTGCAGGCCTCGGTGGTGATCGTGAAGCCCGGAGGGACGGGAAGACCCAGGTTGGTCATCTCGGCGAGGTTCGCACCCTTGCCGCCTAGCAGGTCCTTGAGGTCCTTGTTCCCCTCGGTGAAGTCGTAGACGAACTTCGGGGACGCAGGCTGGGATACCTGGAGATCTTGTGTTTCCGGCACGGCACTGACTCCTCGCCGACGGGCTGCCCTGACGGCGAGGAACATACCCAGATCGAAGGCGTATGGGTACGTCCACTTGGTCGACATACGCGTGTAACGGGCCGTCCGCCAGCAGATCGAAAGCGGTCGACCATTCGAGGGATCTTTCACTACTTGAACGCATCATTTCGCTGCGCAGCCGTATCAGGCGGAGGTATTACACCTCGCAATGGATGCCTTGATAAGTCGAACCAATGATGAATGGCACCCGGTGCCACCATTTGGAGAGTGGAGCCCAGCGAGGATTGCTCATCTGAGCGCCACCCCTATCAGGAGTGGCGAGAATCACGCGCTCATGTGTGCCGCGATTCCATCATTTGGGCTCGCCCGAACGCGCTCGGCGTCGCCGGATCGGCTACGTGATCAAGGGATGTGACCACCCGTGCGCATCCCCGCCCCCGCTCAGCCGACAGGTCTGCGCGCATTTCGGCCACCCGCCGCCCGGGCTCGGCGCCCCGGGCCGCTCCCCGGCCCGCGTGCCGGTGAGATGTCAGTCGGATGTCAGGTTCAGGCCATAGTTTCCGACCGGCGGGAAGGCCGCTTCCGCGTCCGGATTCGTATACCGGGTGCTCCTGCCGGGGTTCGTGTCGCGCCCGGCCGGCGCATCGGACTGCGGGAGGCCCGGGCCCTGCCGTTTCGCCCGGCGGCCGCTCCTCCTGGGCCTCGGTTCCCGCCCGTCCAGAAGCTCCAGGCGCCGCTCCTCACCGTGGCTCTCGACCTGGGCCACGATCCGGTGCAGCTGATCCGCCAGCTCCACCGCCTCGTCGTCGCTCAACGCCTCGGTGACAAAGGCCTCTTCGGCGTTGAACTCCGGGAGGAGCCGGGCCATCAGCCGCTCCCCCTCGGGGGTGGCCGAGAGCAGCGCGAGCCGGCCGTCGGTCGGGTGCGCCTTGCGTTCGAGCAGGCCGCGGCCCTGCAAGGTACGGGCGACGCCGGTGAGGGTTCCCTTGGAGATACCGGCTTCCTCGGCGACCCGGCGGGTCTCCTGCTCCCCCCAGACCCAGACCACCCACAGCACGACGAACGAGGTCCAGGTCAGATCGGCGCCGCGCAGCACGGAGTTCTCCAGGTGCTGCCGTACGGCGGCCGCGGCCCGGTAGAGGTGTGCCACCGCGGCCATCTGTTCGTAGCGGAAGGGCGTATCGCCCAGTTTGGCCTGTACCGCCTTCTGCGTGTCCTCGCGGGAACGGTGTCCGCTCACCACAGCTCTCCCTGGCCGGCGCCTGTGGCTTATGTATCGCCTATAGCCGTACATGCCCGTATATAGCCGTACATTCCGCCTGTACGGCCTCAAACGGTAACGTGACCGGTTCCGGTCGGCCCGCAGGATGACGGCGACACGCCCCACATCCGCCTGCCGAGGCGCATATCGGTGCACGCCTCGGGTGCCACCTCGGTGCCGCCTCGGTGCGCAGGTGCGCGGTCTCAGCCGCCCGACGTGTCCAGCTCCGCGTCCGCGTCCACACCCGCGCAGTCGTACGGGTCGTCCAGCCAGCCGTCGGGGAGGACCACGCGGTTGCGCCCCGAGGTACGGCCGCGCGGCCCGTCGGCGCCGGCCGGCCACGGCTGGTCGAGGTCGAGCTCCGACAGCAGGGCGTCGAGCTCGTCGAGGGAGGAGGTGACCGCCAGGCTGCGCCGCATCTCGGAACCGATCGAGAAGCCCTTGGTGTACCAGGCGACATGCTTACGGAAGTCGATCACGCCGCGGGCCTCGTCGCCGAGCCACTCGCCGAGCAGGGCGGCATGCCGCAGCATCACGGCCGCGACCTCCTTGAGCGTCGGCTCCGCGTACGTACCGGTGCCCTCGAACGCGGCGACGAGGTCCCCGAACAGCCACGGCCGCCCCAGGCAGCCGCGCCCCACGACCACTCCGTCGCATCCGGTCTCGCGCATCATCCGTTCGGCGTCGTCCGCCGACCAGATGTCGCCGTTGCCGAGCACCGGGATCTCCGGTACGTGCTCCTTCAGGCGGGCGATGGCGTCCCAGTCGGCGGTACCGCCGTAGTGCTGGGACGCGGTGCGTCCGTGCAGCGCGATCGCCGTGACGCCCTCCTGGACCGCGATCCGCCCCGCGTCCAGGTAGGTGAGGTGGTCGTCGTCGATGCCCTTGCGCATCTTCATGGTCACCGGGAGCCCGCCCGCGTTCGCCACCGCCTCCCGCAGGATGGAGCGCAGCAGCGGACGCTTGTACGGGAGCGCCGAGCCGCCGCCCTTGCGGGTCACCTTGGGGACCGGGCAGCCGAAGTTGAGGTCGATGTGATCGGCGAGGTCCTCTTCCGCGATCATGCGGGTGGCCTTGCCGACGGTGTCCGGGTCGACGCCGTACAGCTGGATCGAGCGCGGCTGCTCGGTCTCGTCGAAGTGGATCAGCTGCATGGTCTTCTCGTTGCGCTCGACCAGCGCCCGCGTGGTGATCATCTCGCTGACGAAGAGGCCCTTGCCGCCCGAGAACTCGCGGCACAGGGTCCGGAACGGGGCATTGGTGATCCCGGCCATCGGCGCGAGGACCACGGGCGGCTGCACCGTGTGCGGACCGATCTGCAGCAGGGTCATGGCGGGGGTACCTTCGGCTTTCTTCGGCTTCGGCGTCGCTCGGCGGGCGTGCGGGCGAGTGGGCGTGCGGGCTGCGATCGGCGTCGCGCCACGGCCGTACGGACTGGACGGACCGGACGGCGGCACCGGCCGCTGCGAGCTCCTCGTGACCTCCTATTGTCCCGCACCGCACGAGTGGCCTCGGCGGGGGCCGGACAGCCCGGACCGCCGCAGCGCCCGACCGGATTTCGCAGAGCCGGACACCCGGAAGCGCCGTAGCGTTCAACCATGTCCGACATCAGCGGCCCGCGTCGGCTCCTCGTACTGGCGATCTGCTGTATGAGCCTGCTGATCGTCAGCCTCGACAGCACGGTCCTCAACGTCGCCCTGCCGTCCATGCAGCGCGAGCTGGACGCCTCGGTCTCCGATATGCAGTGGACGATCGACGCCTACACGCTGGTACTCGCATCGCTGCTGATGCTGGCCGGTTCGACGGCGGACCGGCTGGGCCGGCGGCGGATCTTCCTGGTCGGGCTGGTGGTCTTCTCGGCCGGTTCGCTGCTGTGCAGCCTGGCGCCCGGCCTGTCGTGGCTGGTGGTCTTCCGGATGGTGCAGGCGGTCGGCGGCTCGATGCTCAACCCTGTCGCGCTGTCGATCATCACCAATACCTTCACCGCCCCAGAGGAACGGGCCCGGGCCATCGGCGTGTGGGGCGGGGTCGCCGGTGTCAGCATGGCGGCCGGTCCGCTGATCGGCGGGCTGCTGGTGCAGAGCGTCGGCTGGCGCTCGATCTTCTGGGTGAACGTCCCGATCGGCGCGCTCGCGATCTTCCTCACCCTGCGCTACGTCCCCGAGTCGCGCGCGCCCAGGCCACGCCGGCTCGACCCGGTCGGCCAGCTGCTGGTGATCACACTGCTCGGCTCGCTGACGTACGCGATCATCGAGGCGCCGGGCAGAGGCTGGGCGTCCGCGGAGATCCTGGCGTTCGTCATGCTGGCGCTGGTCTCGCTGGCAGCCCTGCTCAGTTACGAGCGACGCCGCACGGAACCCCTGATCGACCTGCGGTTCTTCCACAGCGCACCGTTCAGCGGGGCCACGGCCGTGGCGGTCTGCGCGTTCGCCGCGCTCAGCGGCTTCCTCTTCCTCAACACGCTCTATCTGCAGAACATCCGCGGGCTGTCCGCACTGGGCGCCGGGCTCCACATGCTGCCCATGGCCGGGATGACAGTGATCTTCGCGCCGCTGTCGGGGCGGCTGGTCGGCAGTCACGGCCCCCGGCTCCCGATGCTGCTCGCCGGTACGGCGATGGCCGGCGCCGGCCTGCTCTTCGCGGCGTTCGACGCGTACGCGACGGATGTCCTGCTGTTCACCGGCTATGTGCTCTTCGGCATCGGATTCGGGCTGGTCAACGCCCCGATCACCAATACGGCGGTGTCCGGCATGCCACGCGCCCAGGCCGGGGTGGCGGCCGCCGTGGCCTCGACGAGCCGGCAGGTGGGGACGTCGCTGGGCGTCGCGGTGATCGGCGCCGTACTGGCGGGCGGAGCGCATGCCGCCGCCACCGCGAGCCAGTTCGTGGCAGCGGGCCGCTCCGCATGGTGGATCATCGCGGGCTGCGGTGCGGCCGTCCTGCTGCTGGGGGCCCTGACGACGGGCGGGTGGGCGAGGGCCACGGCTGCGCGCACGGCGGCGCTGTTCGAGGAGGAACGGCAAGGGCAGCCGTCGGCGGACGCCCGGTCGTAGACGGGCGCCCGGTCGTACGTAGACGGCGCCCGGTCGCAGACAGACGTCGGGCGGCAGACGCACACTCGACGACTGACAGATATTGAAATCTGTCAGTCGTCATGCCATAGTGATGGTGCACCCCCTCCCCTCTCTTCTTCAGGAGCACACCGTGCAGACCCGCATCCTGGGCACCACCGGCCCGCAGACCTCCGCCCTCGGCCTCGGCTGCATGGGCATGTCCGCCCTCTACGGCGACAGCGATCGCAGCGAGTCGATCGCCACCCTCCATGCCGCCCTCGACGCCGGCGTCACCCTGCTCGACACCGGCGACTTCTACGGCATGGGTCACAACGAACTGCTGATCAACGAGGCCCTGCGCACCGCCCCCGCGGCGGCTCGCGAGAAGGCGCAGATCAGCGTCAAGTTCGGCGCCCTGCGCACCGTCGAGGGCGGCTTCACCGGCTACGACGGCCGGCCGAACGCGGTGAAGAACTTCGCCGCGTACTCCCTCCAGCGCCTGGGCACGGACCACATCGACGTCTACCGGATCGCCCGCCTCGATCCGGACGTGCCGGTCGAGGAGACCGTCGGCGCCATCGCCGAGCTGGTCGAGGCAGGCCATGTCCGGCACATCGGCCTCTCCGAGGTGGGCGCGGAGTCGCTGCGCCGGGCCGCCGCCGTCGCCCCGATCTCCGATCTCCAGATCGAGTACTCCCTCATCTCCCGCGGCATCGAGGACGCGATCCTGCCCACCGCCCGCGAGCTGGGCATCGGGATCACGGCGTACGGCGTACTGTCCCGCGGCCTGATCAGCGGCCACTTCAGCCGTGATCGCAAGCTCGCCGCGAATGACTTCCGTGGGATGAGCCCCCGCTTCCAGGGCGAGAACCTCGCGCGCAACCTCGACCTGGTGGAGGCGCTGCGGAAGATAGCCGAGCAGAAGGGCGTCTCGGTCGCCCAGACCGCCATCGCCTGGGTGCTCTCCCGCGGCGAGGACATCGTCCCGCTGGTCGGTGCCCGCCGCCGCGACCGGCTGGCCGAGGCGCTCGGCGCCCTGGACGTCACCCTGGACGCCGACGACCTGGCCGCGATCGAGCGCGCGGTCCCGGCCGACGCCGCGGCGGGTGACCGCTACCCGGCCGATCAGATGGCTCACCTGGACAGCGAGCACTGACCGCCAGGGCACTCGCACGGGATGCCGGAGCGGGACCTCGGGCGCCGGAGCCTGGCGGGCAACCCCGTACCCCGGGGCGCAGGCGGGGTGAGGGCGGGTACCGTCCCTACGTACGTACCCGGCTGTGTACCCGGCATCTCCGCCCCGCCCGCTCTCCCAGAAAGGCCGGCCCGCCCCATGCCCCCCGAGACGTTGACCCCTGAGCGCATCCTCGAAGCGACCGAGGAGGTACTGCGCCGCTACGGCCCGGCCAAGGCCACGGTCGTGGACGTGGCGCGCGCCCTGGGCGTCAGCCATGGGAGCGTCTACCGCCACTTCCGTACAAAGGCGGCGCTGCGGGATGCGGTCACGGAGCGCTGGCTGGACCGTACGAGCGAGGAGCTGTCGGTCATCGTCGCCGCGGAGGGCCCCGCTCCCGAGCGCCTGGACCGCTGGCTGACCGCCCTCTTCGAGGCCAAGCGGCACAAGGCCGGCGACGACCCCGAACTCTTCGCCACCTATATGACATTGATCGGCGAGAGCGGTGGCGTGGTCGACCGGCATGTCACGGATCTGGAGGCCCAGCTCACCACCATCATCGAGGCAGGTGTCGGCGAGGGTGCCTTCCACACCCCCTCCCCCGCCACCACCGCCCGCGCCGTCTTCGACGCCACCGGACGCTTCCACGACCCGTGTTACGCCGCCGAATGGTCCCGCCCGGAGATCACCACCGACTTCGAGGCCGTCCGCGACCTGATCCTGCGCGGCCTGCGCGGCTGAGCCGGCCGCGCATGGCGAAGGGCCCGCCCACGACAGCACATGATCGCGAACGGGCCCCTGGACCAGGCTGTTGCCGGCGGTGGGCTACTTCTTGAAGTGGGCTACTTCTTGAAGGCGTAGTCCATCAGCTTCTTGGCGTCCGCGGTGCGGTCGGCAACCGTGGAGGACGCCAGGACCGTGCCGATGACGGTCTTGCCCTTCCGGGTGGCGGCGAAGACCAGGCAGTACTTGGACTCCGGGCCCGATCCGGTCTTGACGCCGATGGTGCCGGCGTAGCTGCCCAGCAGCGGGTTGGTGTTGGTCCACTCCATGTAGCGGTAGCCACCGGTCTTCGTGGTGACCTTCTGCTTGGTCGATTTCGTCTGCACGACCGTACGGAACGTGGAGTTCTTCATCGCGCTGCTGGCGAGCTTGGTCAGGTCACGCGGTGTCGAGTAGTTCGTCCCACGCCCTATCCCGTCGAACGAGTCGAAGTGGCTGTTCGTCATGCCGAGGGACTTGGCGGTGGCGTTCATCTTGCCGATGAACGACTTCACCCGCGCCTCCCGGGTGGACCCGGCGCCGAACTTGTCGGCCAGCGCGTAGGCGGCGTCACAGCCGGACGGCAGCATCAGCCCGTACAGCAGCTGACGGACCGTTACCTTGTCGCCGACGATCAGCTTGGCCGAGGAGGCCCAGTTGTTGGCGACGATGTAGTCGCTGTACGCCTTGTCGACCGTGACCTTGGCGTCCAGGTCGAGCTTCGGCTGCGCGAGCACCACCTGAGCCGTCATGATCTTGGTCGTGGAGCCGGTGGAACGACGGGTGTCGGCGGCCTTGGTGAAGAGGCTCTTGCCGGTGCCGTTGTCCATCACGAACCCGCCCTGGGCGGTGATCGTGGGCTGGGGGAGCGCGGCGGCCTGCGCCGGGGCGGCGAACACCCCGGTGGTCAGGATGGCTCCAGCGGTGAGAGCTACCGCGGAAACGCGATGAATGCCCTTGATGCCAGTTTTCAAATTGAATACTCCAAATACCCCTGCGGTGCGGCCCTTTGGGGAAAGCCGCTCACTCATGAGACGCATGAGAGGGGCCCTTGGATGCGCCCCAGCACCGCCAACTTCACCAACGTCACCAACTTCACCGACGCCGCCGACTTCAGCTACGGGAATCTCGGCCACGGGGCCTGCGGGAATCACGACCACAGGAATTCCAGCCACGGGAATACCGCCCGCCCCCGCCTGGTTGTGGCCCCACAGGGGGCCCTCGCAACCCTTAGGGGATCCGTTCGACCGCCCCCTAAGGGTCTGGTCACGGGCCTGGACCGCCCGCCACCCGCCACCCGCCACCCGCCACCCGCCACCCGCCACCCGCCACCAAGGTCTAGCCCCCCACCCCCAGGAAGTGCAGTACTGCCAGCACCCGGCGGTGGTCGGCGTCCGCCTTCGGCAGGTCGAGCTTGGCGAGGATGTTGTTGATGTGCTTGGCGACCGCGCTTTCGCTGACCACGAGCTGGCCGGCGATCCCCGCGTTGGAACGGCCCTCGGCCATCAGGGCGAGGACCTCCCGCTCACGGGCCGTCAGCCGTTCCAGCGGATCACTCGGCCGCCGCACCAGCAGCTGGGCGACAACCTGCGGGTCGAGTGCGGTGCCACCGTCCGCCACCCGCCGCAGCGCCTCGAGGAACTCCTCGACATCCGCCACCCGCTGCTTGAGCAGATAGCCCACCCCACTGGTGTTGGTGGCGAGCAGCTCGGCGGCGTAGCGCTCCTCGACGTACTGGGAGAGCATCAGCACGGCGGTCGCGGGCCGGTCCCGACGGATCGACAGCGCGGCGCGCACTCCCTCGTCCGTGAAGCCGGGCGGCATCCGGACGTCCACCACGGCGAGGTCGGGCCGGTGCTCCTCGACGGCGGCCAGCAGCTCCCGCGCGTCCCCCACCTCGGCCACCACGTCGAAGCCGGCCATCTCCACCACCTTGACCAGCCCGATCCGCAGCAGCACGGAATCCTCGGCGATCACGGCACGTCTCTTATCGGGCACGACGCCCCTATCCCTCATCTACTCCTCATCACTTCGGGCACAACGCCCGTCATCCCAGGTACGGCACCCAACACCTCAGGCGCAGCACCCGTCATATCGGGCACGGCAGTTCTACGCTCATCATGGTCGGGCCGCCCACCGGGCTGCTCATCCGGAACGTCCCGTCCACGGACCGCACGCGCTGAGCGAGCCCCGTCAGGCCGCTCCCCTTGGACGGATCGGCCCCGCCCGCACCGTCGTCGGCGATCACCACCCGCAGTATCCCGCCCAGCCGGGTAACCGTCACATCCGCCCGGGTCGCCTCCCGTGCGTGCTTCGCGACGTTCGTCAGCGCCTCGGAGACCACGAAGTACGCGACCGCCTCGACGGCCGGCGTCAGCCGCTGCGGCAGATCCACCCGCAGCCGTACGGGCAGCGGGGCGCGGGCGGCGAGTCCCGACAGCGCCGCGTCCAGCCCGAGTTCGTCCAGGACGGCCGGGTGCAGACCGCGCACGAGGCTGCTGAGCTCCTCGATCGCCTCCTTCGCCTCCTGGTGCGCCGCGTCGATCACCTCCCGCGCCTCCGGCGGCAGATCCGTCAGCGTCGCCTTGGCCAGCCCCAGATTCAGCGCCAGCGACACCAGCCGCTGCTGGGCGCCGTCGTGCAGATCCCGTTCGATACGCCGCCGTTCGGCGTCCGCGGCGTCCACCGCCCCGGCCCGGCTCGCGGTGAGGTCCTCGACCCGGCGCACCAGGTCCTCTTCCCTGCTGCGGCCGAGCAGGGTGGGCACCACATAGCTCTCCAGGCGGACGAGGGCGGCGGCCAGGCCCGGGACGGCGGCCAGCGCGAGCAGCCCCGCCACCGAGACGTACCCCACCTGCGTGGTGTAGCCGATGTGCTCAAGCCGCCACTGCCAGGGCAGCGCGTAGATCCACACGAAGGTCAGCGACGCGGCCACCCCGGCCAGCAGCAGCCCCACCACCAGCGCTTCGAGCCCGCCGAACAGCACCCCGTACAGGCAGTGGTATCCGAACTGACGCCACGGCCGCTGCCACCCCGACCGGGGGATGTCGATCCCGAGCACCTGCCGGAAACGCCAGCGCTGGGACGCGGTCAGCGCCGGTACGGAGAAGACCGTCAGCACCAGCGTGAACCCCAGGACCACCGGCGCGTCGCTGCTCCGCCCCATGAGGGTGTCCATGCCGAGACCGAAGATCATGAACAGCAGGAACCCCATGAAGAGGTGGAGCGGTGCTCCCAGGGCGAGGAAGGCCGTATCACGGTTCAGGCGGGTGAGCGCGCGCCGCAGCCGGGGCGGGAATTTCATGATCTCACCGTATGTGGCGGGCGCTGCGGCCTGCCATGCAGCTGCTGTCCGGAGCGGGGGTGTAGCTAGTGCCACCCCAAGTCGGACAGCGGCGTTACTGACTCTGACCAGCGGAAAACGGAGGGTTGGTGACGAGCCCGAAGGACGGGTTCGTGACACCGATGACACCGATCACACCGATCACACCGTGACACCGAAAAGGACCTCCCCGCCATGGCTCTGGTTGCCTTCAGCCCCCTTGCGGACAACGGACGTTGCGCAACGGACGTGCAGGCAGCGCAGGCAGCACGAGCCGCCGGTGCCGACCGCGGCGGACCGGCGCGCCTCGGCCGCACCCGCCGCTGGCAGGGCCGTATCCTCGCGGGCGCCGGCCTCGCCCTGCTGCCCTGGCTCGGCTACCTCGCCGGAACCCTGCCCCCCGCCGAGGCGGCGGCCTGGATCGCCCTCGACACCCTGGAGGCGGCCGCCCTGTTCACCGCCGGTACGCGCCTGCTGCGCGCCGACCTCCGCCACCGCGCCCCCGCGGCCGCCGCGGCCGTACTCCTCGTCGCCGACGCCTGCGTCGACCTCGTCACCGCCGCCCCGGGCCCGGACCTGAGCACCTCGATAGCCATGGCCGTCGCGGCCGAACTTCCCCTCGCCGCCCTGTGCGCCCGGCTCGCGGCGCGGCCGATGCGGGGCGCGTAGCACGCGCGCCGCTTAGCGCGCGCTGATGGGGCCGGCTCCCCGTGCGGGAAGCCGGCCCCATCAGTGTCTTCAGTGTCCTGCTGGTGCCGCCTCAGCGGTCGGTCCAGCAGTTACTGGCTCAGCAGCCCAGCAGGCGGCCGCCCAGGTACGCCTGGATCTGGTCCAGGGACACCCGCTCCTGCTTCATCGTGTCGCGCTCGCGCACGGTGACCGCGTTGTCGTCGAGGGTGTCGAAGTCGACCGTGACGCAGAACGGCGTACCGATCTCGTCCTGGCGGCGGTAGCGGCGGCCGATGGCGCCCGCGTCGTCGAACTCGATGTTCCAGTGCTTGCGCAGGTCGGCCGCGAGGCCCTTGGCCTTCGGGGAGAGCTGCGGGTTGCGCGACAGCGGCAGCACCGCGACCTTGACCGGCGCCAGGCGTGGGTCGAGCTGCATGACCGTGCGCTTCTCCATCTTGCCCTTGGCGTTGGGCGCCTCGTCCTCGACGTAGGCGTCGAGCATGAAGGCGAGCATCGCGCGGTTCACACCGGCCGCCGGCTCGATGACGTACGGGGTCCAGCGCTCGCCGGCTTCCTGGTCGAAGTAGGAGAGGTCCTGACCGGACGCCTTGGAGTGCGCGGAGAGGTCGAAGTCGGTGCGGTTGGCGACGCCCTCCAGCTCGCTGAACTCGGTGCCGCCGAAGTTGAAGCGGTACTCGATGTCAGCCGTCCGCTTCGAGTAATGGGACAGCTTCTCCTTCGGGTGCTCGTACCAGCGGATGTTCTCCTCGCGGATGCCGAGGTCGCGGTACCAGTTCCAGCGCTGCTCCATCCAGTACTCCTGCCACTGCTCGTCCTCGCCCGGCTTGACGAAGAACTCCATCTCCATCTGCTCGAACTCGCGGGTGCGGAAGATGAAGTTGCCCGGAGTGATCTCGTTCCGGAAGGACTTGCCCATCTGCGCGATACCGAACGGCGGCTTCTTGCGCGAAGTCTGCTGGACCTGGGCGAAGTTGGTGAAGATGCCCTGCGCGGTCTCGGGCCGCAGGTAGGCGATCGAAGCCGTGTCCTGGGACGGGCCGAGGTGGGTGGAGAGCAGACCGGAGAACTGCTTGGGCTCGGTGAAGCCGCCCTTGTTGCCGCAGTGCGGGCAGTTGATGTCGGCGAGGCCGTTCTCGGGGAGCTTGCCGTGCTTGGCCTCGTACGCCTCCTCCAGGTGGTCGGCGCGGAAGCGCTTGTGGCAGGAGGTGCACTCGGTGAGCGGGTCGGTGAAGGTGGCGACGTGGCCGGACGCCTGCCACACCTCGGGGGCCAGGATCACCGACGAGTCGATACCGACGACGTCCTCGCGGGAGGTGACCATGGCGCGCCACCACTGGCGCTTGATGTTCTCCTTGAGCTCGACGCCCAGCGGACCGTAGTCCCAGGCAGCGCGGGAGCCACCGTAGATCTCACTGCAGGGGTAGACGAAGCCACGGCGCTTGCTCAGGCTGACGATGGTATCGATCTTGTCGGCGGCCACGGTGCTCTCTTCATACGACGACGAACGATGGATAGGGCGGCGCCCCGCGCCTCCATGAGGGGTGCAGCCGGGAGACGGGTGGGCGAATAGTTCAGGGTACCGGCGGCCGTACCCCCCGGACCAAATCGATTCCGGGCCACTGGCCGAATCGGATCCAGGTCATTGACCCCGATCACAGGTGATTGATCCACAACTCACAGGTGATTGATCCCCAACTGATCCGCGACTGATCCACATCGGTTCCGGACCGCTGTCGCATCAACCGCCGACTCACTGCCGACCCACTGCCGACCCACTGCCGCCTCACTGTCGACCCGCTCACACGACTATCCGATTTATTGACAATCGTTTCCAACTTTGTTGAAAATGACTGTCATGAACATACGCCGTCACCTCTCCGTCGCTGCCGTCGCCGGCACCTCGGTGCTCGGGCTCCTGACCCTCTCCGCCTGCTCCCCCTCCGCGACCGGGCGTACGGCCGACGGAAAGCTGAAGGTGACGGCGTCCTTCTACCCCATGGAATTCCTCGCCGAGCAGATCGGCGGGAAGCACGTCGAGGTGACCGACCTCACCAAGCCCGGCGTGGAGCCCCACGACCTGGAGCTCACCCCCAAGCAGACCGCCCGGCTCGGCGAGTCCGGCGCGATCGTCTACCTCAAGGGCCTGCAGCCGGCCGTGGACGACGCGGTCAAGCAGTCCGGCGTCCAGCACGTCGCCGACGCCGCCGCCCTGACCTCCCTGGAGAAGCACGGCACCGAGGTCGGCGGCCACGACCACGCCGCCGGCGACGAGCACGGCGGCGAGCAGTCCCACGGCGACGAGGACGGCGGCGAACACAAGGACGGCCACGAGGACGGCCACGAGGGGCATGCGGAGGAGGGCCACTCCCACTCCGAGGCGGAGGGCGGCAACGACCCGCACATCTGGCTCGACCCGGTCAAGTACGCCGAGGTCGCCAAGGGCGTCAACAAGACCCTCGCCGAGGCCGACCCGGAGCACAAGGCCGACTACCAGAAGAACACCGACGCCCTGGTCGCGAAGCTGAACGGGCTGCACAAGGAGTTCCAGGACGGCCTGAAGAACCGCGCCACGGGCACCTTCATCACCACCCACGCCGCCTTCGGCTACCTCGCCGAACGCTACGGCCTCACCGAGGAAGCGATCAGCGGCCTCGACCCCGAGTCCGAGCCCAGCGCCAACCGCATCAAGGGGCTGCAGGCGCTCGCCACCAAGCACCACGTCTCCACGGTCTTCTTCGAGACGATCGCCAACCCGGCCACCGCCAAGACCCTGGCCGGCGACCTCAAGCTGAAGACCGACGTGCTCGACCCGATCGAGGGAATCAACGACAAGTCCCGCGGCCGGGACTACTTCGGCGTCCAGCGCGCCAACCTCGCCGCACTGCAGAAGGCACTCGGCAGCAAGTGACACACACCGTGCAGCACCCGACGCACACCACCGCGCCCCCACCGCACATGACGGAAGCCCCCGTGGAGGAGGTCCCCATGAAGCAGCCGCTCCCCGAGCCGGTCATCGACCACCCGGTCATCGACCTGCGCGGCGCCACCGCGTCGCTGGGCGCCCGTCCCGTGCTGCGCGGCGTCGACCTCACCGTGCGCAGCGGCGAGGTGGTCGCGCTGCTCGGCGCCAACGGCTCCGGCAAGTCCACCGCCGTACGCTCCCTGATCGGTCAGGTCCCGCTCACCGGCGGCGCGCTGTCCCTGTTCGGTACGGAGTTCCGCCGCTTCAGGGACTGGGCCCGGATCGGTTACGTCCCGCAGCGCACCACCGCGGCCGGCGGGGTCCCCGCCACCGTCCGCGAGGTCGTCACCTCCGGTCGGCTGGCCCGTACGAAGCTGGGCATCCTGCGCAAGGCGGACCGGGCCGCGGTGCACCACGCCCTGGAGCTGGTCGGTATGGCCGACCGCGCCAAGGACTCCGTCGACGCGCTCTCCGGAGGGCAGCACCAGCGGGTGCTGATAGCCCGGGCGCTGGCCGGCGAGCCGGAGCTGCTGATCATGGACGAGCCGATGGCGGGCGTCGACCTGGCCAGCCAGGAGGTGCTCGCCACCGCCCTGCGGGCGCAGGTCGCCCGGGGCACCACCGTTCTGCTCGTCCTGCACGAGCTGGGCCCGCTGGAGCCGCTGATCGACCGCGCGGTGGTGCTGCGCGACGGCTGCGTCGTCCACGACGGCCCGCCGCCCCAGGCCGTGGGCCAGCACGCCCTGCCCGGCCACGACCACGTCCACCCGCACGCCGACGCCGACGCGGAGCCGCTCCGCACCGGCCTGCTGAGCTGACCGGCCCGCTGAACCAGGGACCGGAAAAGCGACAACGGCAGGACAGGAGCACAGGAGCAGCAGACCATGGAAATCCTCAATTACGCCTTCATGCAGCGGGCACTGATCGCCGCCCTGATCGTCGGCATCACCGCCCCCGCCATCGGCATCTACCTCGTCCAGCGCCGCCAGGCCCTGATGGGCGACGGCATCGGCCATATCGCCCTGACCGGCGTCGGGCTCGGCTTCCTCCTCAACCAGAGCCCCGTCTGGGCCGCCACCGCGGTCGCCATCGCCGGCTCCGTGATCATGGAGCTGATCCGCTGGTACGGCAAGACCCGCGGCGACCTCGCGCTGGCCATGCTGTTCTACGGCGGTATGGCGGGCGGCGTCATGCTCATGAACCTCTCCGACGCCGGCTCCAACGCCAACCTCGGTACGTACCTCTTCGGCTCGATCACCACCGTCTCGCCGGAGGACATGACCACGATCTACGTGCTCGCCGCCCTGGTGCTGGCGATCACGATCGGGCTGCGCCGCCAGCTGTTCGCGGTCTGCCAGGACGAGGGCTTCGCCCGGGTCACCGGCCTGCCGGTCCGCCTGCTCAACCTCCTGGTCGCGGTCACCGCCGCGGTCACCGTCACCGTCGCCATGCGCGTCGTCGGTCTGCTGCTGGTCAGCGCCCTGATGGTGATCCCGGTCGCGGCCGCCCAGCAGATCAGCCGCAGCTTCGCCGCCACGTTCACGGTGGCCGTCGCGATCGGCATCGCGGTCACCCTGACGGGCACCGCCACCTCGTACTACGTGGACGTACCGTCCGGCGCCACGATCGTCCTCTTCGCCATCGGCCTGTTCGTCGCCTTCACCGCGCTCGCCGCCCCGCTCGCGAAAAGGCGCGCCAGAATCGCCGCGCGGCAGGGCCAGGGGTGCACCCTGGAAGTACCCGGCGGCCGCACCGCGACGGACGATGTGAGCGTGGCCGGATAACGGCAACCGGACGTGACGGATGACGGCAGCCGGGAAACATACGGGTAAGCGCCCCACCGGCCCGGCGGTCATCACCTGGCACAATGGCGGGACGCATGTGCAGGGGGAAGAGTCCTGACGTCCTAGGGAGGCAACGGTGGCGACGAGCGCGGGATCTCCGGTACGCGGCCGGTCGACGCGGCAGCGCACCGCGGTGTCGGCCGCACTCGACGAGGTGAACGAGTTCCGCAGTGCGCAGGAGCTGCACGACATGCTCAAGCACCGGGGCGATTCGGTAGGGCTGACCACCGTCTACCGGACGCTGCAGTCGCTGGCGGACGCCGGCGAGGTCGATGTGCTGCGCACCAGCGACGGCGAGGCGGTCTACCGCCGGTGCAGCACCGATGACCATCACCACCACCTCGTGTGCCGGTCCTGCGGCAAGGCCGTCGAGGTCGAGGGCCCCGCGGTGGAGAAGTGGGCCGACCAGATCGCCGCCGAGCACGGCTTCCGGGACGTCGCCCACACGATCGAGATCTTCGGTACGTGCGGAGCGTGCGCGGAGCGGGCCGCCGACGACAAGCGATAGAGACAGACGGCTTTACGGGAACGGGGCCGCCCCAGTTGATGCTGAGGCGGCCCCGTTCCCGTGTTCTGTTACGTGGCCGACGGGCCGACCTGCTCCGGCGCGGCGCCGAACCGGCGGTCCCGCTTCGCGTACTCCAGGCAGGCGTCCCACAGGTTCCGGCGGTCGAAATCCGGCCAGAGAATGTCCTGGAACACCATCTCGGCATAGGCGCTCTGCCAGATCAGGTAATTCGAGGTCCGCTGCTCACCGGACGGCCGGACGAAAAGGTCCACATCCGGCATGTCCGGGTAGTACATGTACTTCGCGACGGTCTTCTCATTGACCTTGGACGGGTCCAGCTTCCCGGCCCGCACATCCGCCGCGATGGCCGCCGCGGCATCCGCGATCTCGGCCCGACCGCCGTAATTCACGCAGAAATACAGCGTCATCGCGTCATTGTTCTTGGTCTGCTCCTGGGCGACCTGGAGCTCCTGGACCACGGACTTCCACAGCTTCGGCATCCGCCCGACCCACCGGATACGAATACCCAGCGCGTCCATTTCGTCACGCCGCCGCCGGATCACGTCCCGGTTGAAGTTCATCAGGAAGCGGACCTCTTCGGGCGACCGCTTCCAGTTCTCGGTCGAGAAGGCGTAGAGCGAAAGGTTCTTCACGCCCATCTCGAGGCAGCCCCTGAGGACGTCCAGGACGACGCCCTCACCGACCTTGTGCCCCTCGGTACGCGGCAGCCCGCGCTGCTTGGCCCACCGCCCGTTGCCGTCCATCACCACGGCCACATGGTTCGGGACGAGCTCCCCGGGGATCTTCGGCGGCCGCGCGCCGGAGGGATGCGGCTCGGGCGTGACGTACTCGCGTCGATTACGGCCCAGAATCCCGCGTCGTGCCATGCGGCCCACTTCTCCTAGGTGTCGCTTCGAGGGTCTTCTCTTTGCAGGGTCTTCTTATTGCTCTACGTACCGGAGGGAGCGCAAGCCCCGCTCCAGATGCCAGTGCAGATACGCCGTGACCAGCCCGCTGCCCTCCCGGGCATGACGGGCCTCGCAGGCGTCCGCGGCCTCCCAGTCGCCGGTCAGCAGCGCACTCAGGAGCCCGATGGCCTCCGAGGAGGGTACGACGCTCCCGGGCACCCGGCAGTCCCCGCAGACCACTCCGCCCGATGCGACCGAGAAGAACCGGTTGGGGCCGGGCAGCCCGCACCGCGCACAGCCGTCGAAACTCGGCGCGTAGCCGTTGACGGCGAGCGAGCGCAGCAGGAACGCGTCCAGGACGAGGTGCGGGGCGTGCTCGCCGCGGGCCAGCGTCCGCAGCCCGCCCACCAGCAGCAGGTACTGCTGCACCGCGGGCTCGCCCTCGTGGTCGGTGAACCGCTCCGCGGTCTCCAGCATGGCCGTACCCGCCGTGTAGCGGGCGTAGTCGGTGACGATCCCGCCACCGTACGCGGCGATCGTCTCGCTCTGCGTACACAGCGGCAGCCCGCGCCCGACGAGCTCGCTCCCGCGCGCGTAGAACTGCACGTCGACGTGCGAGAAGGGCTCCAGCCGCGCCCCGAACTTCGACTTCGTACGGCGTACGCCCCGGGCCACGGCCCGCACCCGGCCGTGCCCCCGGGTGAGCAGCGTGATGATCCGGTCCGCCTCGCCCAGTTTCTGGGTGCGCAGCACGATGCCGTCGTCGCGGAACAGACTCATGGCGCCCATTCTCGCCCATGGGCGAAGCCGGTTGAGCGCTTTCACAGTTCGCGCACGGAGCGTGACGCTACGGAACTAAGCTGCGTGAGAGCAGGGTCACAACCGCTGTCCAGCGCAAGGGGGAAGGGCCGATGGCCGACACTTCACGACGGGCCGCGTGGGAGTTCTGGGGTGCGGAGCTCAAGCGGCGAAGGGAGGCAGCCGGTCTCACTCAGGACGCGCTGGGGCGACGGGTATTCGTCTCCGGCAGCTACATCGGCCAGTTCGAGAAGGCGATCCGCAGACCACAGCTGGACGTGGCGATCCAGATCGACGAGGTGCTGCAAACCGACGGCTATTTCGAGCGGGCCTGGCGCGACCTGATCGACGACAAGCGGTATGCGGATTACTTCGCGAAAGCGGCGGATCTGGAGCGGCTGGCGGCGAAGATCTGCGAGTTCGAGCCGATGATTGTGCCGGGGCTGCTGCAAACGGCAGCGTACACGCGCGCACTCAAGTGCGCGGGCGATCCTTTCGCCACGGACGAGTCGATCGAAGCAGGGGTCCAGTCCCGTCAGGACCGAGCGGTCATCCTCAAGGAGGCTGCGCGGCCCACGTATTGGGCAGTGCTGCACGAGGCCGCACTGCGGGTGCCAGTAGGCGGACCGGCCGTCATGGCCGAGCAGTTGGAGCACGTCGTGAGGCTCACACGTGAACGGAAGATCCTGCTGCAGGTCCTCCCCTTCGCCGCAGGGGCGTATCCAGTCATGGGCAAGTCGCTGCGACTCATGGAGTTCGAGGACGCCCCGCCGACCGCCTATACAGAAGGCGTGTATTCGGGGAATTTGCTGGACGATCCTGCCGTAGTGAAGCGCGCACAGGAAGCCTACGATCTGTTCAGGGCCGCCGCGCTGTCGCCGGAGGCGTCCCTGACTCTGATCGAATCGGCGGCGGAGGACTACAGACGATGCGTGAGCTCGACCTGAGCAGTGCCCAGTGGCGCAAGAGCAGCTACAGCGACGACAACAACGGCAACTGCATCGAGGTCTCCGACAGTCACCCCGGCCTCGTCCCCGTCCGTGACAGCAAGACCCCGCACGGTCCCGCGATCGCCTTCCGGGCGCCCGCCTGGTCCGCTTTTGTAGGCGCCGTCAAGAGCGAACGGTTCCCGGGCGCCTGACCGGGCTTCACCGAGCGCGCACACCACACGCACACGGCCCCGTCATCTCCGCCGGATGACGGGGCCGTATCGCGTTAGGGTCGGGACATCGTGGGCGGAGCGTGAGCTTCCGCACTTCTCGGCCGAGCTCCGGGAAGGCCCCTCACGGCACGTCAACTCACCGGTAGCATCCCGTGAGACTCGGCAGCACGACGGCGTGATGGCCGGCCCGCCCCCGTCAGTACCGTCAGTACCCCCATTTGAGGATCTCGATGACATCCATACCGGAGGCGCTGTTGTGGTGCCTCAGTGCAGGTACGGCCGCCGCCTTGGTCCTGGCGGCGCTCCAGATCCGGGCGAGCGGACAGCGCAAGGCCCTGAGAGCGCGCCTGACCTCCGCTGAGGAACAGAACAGCGCCACGCTCCACGGCAATACGGAGCTGACGGCCCGCCTGCGCGCCACCGAGGCCGAGATCCAGCACCTGGCAGAGGCCCGGCTGCCCGCCCTCGCCACCGCGCTCGCCCATCCGCATGTGCCTGTGCCGGGGCTGCAGGACTCCCGGTTCGCCAGGACGGAGACGGACCAGGCGCTCAACGCCGTACTGGAGCAGGTCCGCGAGGCCGTCACCAAGGAGCGGGCCCGGGTGGACGCGGCGGCGCAGGCCACGCTGCGGGGGGCGACGACCACGATCCAGGCGCTGCTCTACCGGCTGCAGACGGCGCTTCAGGAGATGCAGCACCGCCACGACGACCCCGGTGTCGCGCAGGATCTGCTGGAGGCGGACTTCCTGAACGAGCAGGCGCTGCGGCGCGTGCAGGCCACGGGTGTGGTGTGCGGGGCGTGGCCGGGGCTGACGCGGGAGGACTCGTACCTCGCCGAACTGGTCGTGGGGGCCTCGTCGCGGCTGCGCGGGTATGAGCGCGTACACATCAGCAATCAGCTGCGGGACCCGATCGCGGTGGTCGCGCGGGCCGTCGAGCCGGTCGCGATCACGGTCACCGAGCTGCTGGCCAACGCGCTGCACCACTCGCACCGGGAGCTGCCGGTCACGGTCACCCTCCAGCAGGGCAACCGGGGCGCGTCGGTGATCATCGACGACTACGGCGTCGGGATGCACGGTGACGAGATCAAGGCGGCGATGGAGCTGCTGTCGGGCGACGCCGATCTGCTGCTGACGCAGCTCGGGGATCCGCCGCGGTCCGGGTTCGCGGCGGCCGGCCAGCTGGTGCGGCAGTACGGCTTCGGGGTGCATGTCGAGTCGTCCCCGTACGGCGGGGTGCGGGCCGTGGTGTACATCCCGGGTGATCCGCTGCTCACCGTCCTCGACCAGACCGCCCAGCCCATGTCCGTGATGGCTCCGCTGCCGCACCGTTCCGGACTGCCGGATCGTTCCGCCTCCGTACTGCCCACGGGTGCGGCGACCGGTGCGGCCACCGGCCAGGCATCGAGCCAGACATCGAGTACGACCTTGAACCTGCATTCGCCCGCGCAGCCTGCTCAGCCCACGCCGCCCGCGCAGCCCACGCCGCCTGCTCAGCCCGCGCAGCCCGTCGCGGACGCGCCCGAGCCCGCCGTTCCGGCCGAGGGAGAACTCCCGCGCCGGCGCCGCCGTAAGCCCGCCTCCGAGCTCTCCGAACTCTCGGGACTCTCCGAACGCTCCGCACTCGACGAGAGCGCCCCGCGCTCCGCACCGCTTCCCCCGCGCTCCCCGGAGGAGACCGGATCCCGCTGGGCCGCGCTCCAGCGCGGTACCGAATCCGGCCGGGCAGCAGCTCAGTCAGATCCCCCTCGCAGTCCGGAAGGGAACGCCGCATCATGAACAGCCCTGCCCGCCGCCGTGTCACCGAGGACAAGTCCTGGGTGCTGGCGCCCCTTTTGGAGTTGCCGCATGTTACCCACGCAGCCGTGATCTCCGGTGACGGATTTATCGAGGGCGCCTCGCCGGGCCTGACCCGCGAGTCCGCGGAGGGGGTCGCCGCGATGATGTCCGCGCTCCAGGGGGCCGGGCGCGCCGTCACCGCCGCGTTCGCCGGGAAGGGCGACACCCGGTTGCGGCAGACCGTCATCGAGTCCGACGAGGGCTTCGTCTTCGCGATACCGGCCGGCGAGAACACCTGCCTGGCCGTCTTCGCCGACCCGGAGGTGAACATGGGAGTCGTCGCGCACCATATGCAGATCCAGGTGACGACGCTGGGCAGCAAGGTCATGAACAGCCCGGCCCGGGACCTCGGTAACCCGGCATGACCCCGCGCCGGAGCAGCGGACGGCGCCTCGTACCGGCCTATCTGGCGACCGGCGGACGCGCCCAGCCCAGCCGAAACACCCTGGACCGGCTCACCCTGCTGCACGGCGCGGGAATGCCGATCACCAGTGACGTACGCCCGGAGGAGCACCGCATCCTGGAGCTGCTGCAGCCCGGGGCGCTGTCTCTGGCCGAGGTCGCCGCCTACCTTCAACTGCCCGTCAGCGTGGTGAAGGTACTGGTGGCGGACCTCGTCGACGCCGGGTGGCTGTACGCCCGTGCCCCCATCCCCGAAGCCGAGCAATTCGACCGACAGATCCTGGAGAGGGTTCTCGATGGACTCCGCTCTCTCAAGTCCTAGTACCGGTACCAGCAGCGGTAGCGGTACGGGTGGTATGTACCTCGCCGGCGAGGACCAGACGCTGGTGAAGCTGCTGGTCGCGGGGCCGTTCGGGGTGGGCAAGACCACGCTCATCCGGGCGATGTCCGAGACCCCGCCGCTGCACACCGAAGAGGTCATGACCCAGACCGGCGCGGCCGTCGACGATCTCGCCGGGGTCCGGGAGAAGACCACCACCACCGTCGCCATCGACTTCGGGCGGCTGACCCTGCCCGGGAACCTGGTGCTCTACCTGTTCGGCACGCCCGGGCAGAAACGGTTCCGTCCCCTGTGGCAGGACATCGCCCGGGGCGCGCTGGGCGCCCTGGTCCTCGCGGACACCCGCCGGCTGGCGGACTCCTTCGAGGTGATGGACATCATCGAGGAAGCCGGGCTGCGCTACGCGGTGGCGGTCAACACCTTCCCCGACGCGCCCGAGTACAGCGCCGAGAAGCTTCGCGAGGCGCTCGATCTGCACCCGGACACACCGCTGGTCATGTGCGACGCCCGCGACCGGGACCAGTCCGTCGACGCGCTGATCGCGCTCGTCGGACACGTTCTGGCCCACACCCCCGAGGAGACCCCGAACCCGTGACTTCCCCGCACCAGCCGGGAGCCGCCGCACCGCCACCGGGCTGCCCGGCGCACGCCGCACCGCAACAGCAATACCAGCAGCAACAACAGCAGCAGTGGCAGCAACAACAGCAACAGCAGCAGTGGTCCGCCGAGCCTCAGCAGCCCGTGGGGCACCCGTACCAGCAACCGGCGGGGCATCCGCAGGCCGCTCCGCCCGAAGCGCAGCCGCTGGTGAAGCTCTACGGACCGGAGTTCGCCGCCGATCCGCACCGTATCTACGCGCAGCTGCGGCACTACGGCGCGCTGGCGCCCGTCGAGATCGCGCCGGACGTGACCGCGATGCTGGTCACCGACTACCGCGCGGCGCTCGATCTGCTGCACGACGACACCACCTGGTCGAAGGACTCCCGGGAGTGGATGACGACGGTCCCCGCGGACTCGCCGGTCATGCCGATGCTGGGGTGGCGCCCCAACGTCTTCTTCAACGACGGTCCGGCGCACGACCGCTACCGGGAGGCCATCGTCGACAGCTTCAAGCTGGTCGAACCGCATGAGCTGCGCGCACGGGTGCACCACGCCGCGGACAGCCTGATCCAGCGGTTCGGCGCCCGGGGCGAGGCCGACCTGATCGCGGAGTACGCGCGGCTGCTCCCGCTGCTGATGTTCAACAACCTCTTCGGAATGCCCGATTCCTACAGCGAACGGCTGGTCGCGGCCCTCGCCGGGATGCTGGAGGGCAACTCCCCCGAGGAGGCGGCCGCCGCCAACGAGGCGTTCACCAACTACATCATGGAGCTGGTCGGCTCGAAGAAGGCCGAGCGGGGCGCCGATCTGACCTCGTGGTACTTGGACCACCCCAACGGGCTGAGCGACGAGGAAGTGGTCCACCAGATCATCCTCACGATGGGCGCCGGCAATGAACCGCTGGCCAACCTCGTCGGCAACGCGCTCTCCCGGATGCTGTCCGACGACCGCTACTACCACACCCTCTCCGGCGGTGCCCTGACCGCGCAGGACGCCATCAACGAGGTGCTGTGGAACGACCCGCCGCTGACCAACTACTCGGCGCACTACCCGGTCCGTGATGTGTTCTTCCACGGCACCTGGGTGCGCAAGGGCCAGCTGGTGATGGTGTCGTACGCGGCCTGCAACAGCCAGTACGACAACGGCTCACCGACCGCGGCCGGCTCGGGCGGCGGCTCGCACCTGGCGTGGGCGGCCGGCCCGCACGCCTGCCCGGTGCAGCGGCACGCACTGCTGATCGCCACCACCGCGATCGAGCGGCTCACCGCCTGGCTGTCCGACATCGAACTCGCCGTGGACGCCTCCGAGTTGCGGTGGCGCAACGGTGCCTTCCACCGGGCGCTGGCCTCGCTCCCGGCCCGGTTCACCCCCATCACCCCCGACCAGGCAGGAGCCACTCCATGGCACAACAGGGACAGCAGCCCTACGTCATCGACCCGGTCGGAACCGACATCCACGGAGAGGCAGCCCGCCTCCGCGCCCTAGGCCGGGTGGTGCGGGTCGAGCTGCCCGGCGGCATCGAGGCCTGGTCGGTCAACGGCCACACCCTCCTCAAGGAGCTGCTGACCGACGACCGGGTCTCCAAGAACCCCCGGGACCACTGGCCGGCCTGGCAGCGCGAGGAGATCCGCAGCAGCTGGATCCAGTCGTGGGTCGGCGTCACCAACATGTTCACCGCGTACGGTCCCGATCACCGCCGGCTGCGCAAGCTGATCGCGCCGGCGTTCACGGCCCGCCGTACGGAAGCCATGCTGCCGCGCGTCGAACGCATCACCCACGCCCTGCTGGACGACCTGGCGAGCCGGCCGGCGGGCGAGGCGGTCGACCTCCGCGCGCACTTCGCGCACCCGCTCCCCATGCAGGTCATCTGCGAGCTCTTCGGCTTCCCCGAGGGCGCACCGCGGGCCGAACTGGCCCGGCTGGTCGCGGCCATCATGGACACCACCGCCACCCCGGAACAGGCTGCGGCCACCGGCGCCGGCGTCCACGCCCTGCTCTCCCAGCTGGTCGGCAGCAAGCGCGAGACGCCCGCCGACGACCTCACCAGCCTGCTCGTCGCCGCCCGCGACGACGAGGGCAACGGGATGACCGAGCAGGAGCTCCTCGACACTCTCCTGCTGGTCCTCGGCGCCGGGCACGAGACCACCGTCGATCTGATCGGCAACACCGTGCACGCCCTGCTCACCCACCCCGAGCAGCTGGAGCTGGTGCGCTCCGGCAAGGTCGCGTGGAACGACGTCATCGAGGAGACCCTCCGCTGGGCCCCCAGCATCGCCAGTCTCCCGCTGCGCTTCGCGGTGGACGACATCGAGATCCCCGGTGGCCCCACCATCCGCAAGGGCGACGCGATCCTCCCGGCGTACGCGGCCGCCGGCCGGGACCCGGAGTTCCACGGCGACACCGCCGGCGACTACGACGTCCAGCGCTCCCACCAGGAGCACCTCGCGTTCGGCCATGGCGCCCACTACTGCGTCGGCGCGCCGCTGGCCCGTATGGAGGCCCGGATCGCCCTGCCGGCCCTGTTCGCCCGCTTCCCGGACCTCCAACTGGCCGTTCCCGCCGAGGAGTTGCGGCCCAATGACGGCTTCATCTCCGGTGGCCTGAGCAGCCTTCCGGTCCGCCTGACGCCGGGCGGCGGGGCAACCTCCGGGACAGCCTCCGCCTGATCCGTCCGTCGTCACGGCCGACGCCCCGCCACCTTCATCGGGTGGCGGGGCGTCGGCCGTGCCGAGGTGCCGGGCCCTACGACGGCGTACGGGCTGCCACCAGCAGTCGGGTGGTGTCGGCGGGGCGGAGCATCAGGGCGCTGCCGACCGTGGCGAGCACCTCGCGTTCGGCGGGGGTGTAGGAGCCGTCGGCGAGGGCGATGCGGGCACCCTGGAGGAGGAGGGATTCACGGCCCGCTGGGGCGAGGTGCGGGGCGAGCGGCTCCAGGCACTCGTGGAGCTCTATGGCGAGTGCGGTGTCGCAGAGGCCGGGGCCGGGCCGCCCGCCGGTGCCGAAGGATTCAGCGGTGTCGACGGTTTCAGCGGTGTCGACGGCCTCGGCGATCTCGGCGATCTCAACGGTTTCAGCGATGTCGGCGGTCTCGGCGGCGAGGGCGGCGAGGAGGGTGAGGAGCTGCTCCTCGGAACAGTCCGCGAAGCCGGCCGCGCGGACCGCCCCGACCGCGGTGTCCCGGACGGCCCGGGAGGAGGTACCGCCCGCGGCGAGCAGCGCGAGGGTGATGGTGTGGACGGCGTCCCGGAGCATCGCGGAGAAGCGGACGGTGGTGGGGTGGTCGAGGGCGTCCAGGCCGAAGTGGCCACGGCAGGCGGAGCATTCCACGACGGGGCCGGTGACACCGCGGGAGAGCAGCGGGACACCGAGGACGGCGAGGCGGCGCCGGCCGCTCCGGCGGCGGTAGTTGCGGTCGCCGCCGCAGTCCGGGCAGAAGAACTCACCGTCGGAGACGGTGCGCCAGGACGTGCGCACGCCCATCACACAGATCTTGTGCCCCACATCAGCCCTCCGTCACTCCCCCGCAGCCCGCACGGCACGGGGGCAGCAGCAGCCCATGCCCCCATGGCAGCCCCATGGCAGCCTCATGGCCGGCCCCAGTACCGTATTAGACGTGATGTTAGCCACATCCGTGATGCGGCGTCAGCACCTCGTATCGGACAACCAGCGGCACGGAGGGATCCGCCCTTCCGAAGGGAGAAGGGCGGATCCTGTGACGCGCGAGGCGACAGACCGGCTCAGTGCCGGCCCAGTCCCGGCTCAGCGGCCCACGCGGTTGACCGCCGAGACGACGGCCTTGAGGGAGGCGCGGGTGGTGTTGGCGTCGATGCCGATGCCCCACAGCACCTTGCCATCGATCGCGCACTCGATGTACGAGGCGGCCTGCGCGGACGCGCCTTCGCTCATCGTGTGCTCCTGATAGTCCAGCAGGCGTACGTCGATGCCGATGCTCTGCAGGGCGTCGAAGAACGCGGAGATCGGACCGTTGCCGGAGCCGGTCAGGACGGTGTCCTGGCCGTCGACGACCGCTTCGACCGTGAGCGCGTCGACGCCGTCCCGGTCCGTCGTGGTCTGCCCGTTCTTGACCTGGATCCGGCCCCACGGGTTGGCGGGGTTGGGCAGGTACTCGTCCTGGAAGGTGTCCCAGATCGCGGCCGGGGTGACCTCGCCGCCCTCGGCGTCGGTCTTCTCCTGGATGATCCGGGAGAACTCGATCTGCATCCGGCGCGGCAGGTCCAGCTTGTGGTCGTTCTTCAGGACGTAGGCGATACCGCCCTTGCCGGACTGCGAGTTGACGCGGATGACGGCCTCGTAGGAGCGGCCGACGTCCTTGGGGTCGATGGGCAGGTACGGCACCGCCCACGCGATCTCGTCGACGGCCTTGCCCTGGGCGGCCGCATCGGCCTCCATGGCGTCGAAGCCCTTCTTGATGGCGTCCTGGTGGGAGCCGGAGAAGGCGGTGTAGACCAGATCGCCCGCGTAGGGGTGGCGCGGGTGGATCTCCATCTGGTTGCAGTACTCGCTGGTGCGGCGGACCTCGTCGATCTGCGAGAAGTCGATCTGCGGGTCGACGCCCTGGGAGAAGAGGTTCATGCCCAGCGTCACCAGGTCCACATTGCCGGTGCGCTCGCCCTGGCCGAACAGGCAGCCCTCGATCCGGTCCGCGCCCGCCATGATCGCCAGCTCGGCCGCCGCCACCGCCGTGCCGCGGTCGTTGTGCGGGTGGACGGAGAGGCAGATGTGCTCGCGGCGGGAGAGGTTGCGGCTCATCCACTCGAAGCGGTCCGCGTGCGTGGACGGCGTCGAACGCTCCACCGTGGCGGGCAGGTTGAGGATGATCTCGCGCCCCTCCTCCGGCTGCCAGACGTCCATCACGCCCTCGCAGACCTCCAGCGCGAAGTCCAGCTCGGTGTCGGTGAAGATCTCGGGACTGTACTGGTAGCCGAAGACCGTGTCGTCGCCCAGGATCTTGTCGGCGTACTCCACCACCAGCCGGGTGCCGTCCACCGCGATCTGCTTGACCTGGTCCCGCGAACCGCGGAAGACCACCCGGCGGAAGACGGGGGCGGTGGCGTTGTACAGGTGGACGGTCGCGCGGTGGGCGCCGACCAGCGACTCCACGGTCCGCTCGATGAGTTCCTCACGGGCCTGCGTCAGCACGGAGATCGTGACGTCCTCCGGGATCGCGCCCTCTTCGATGATGGAGCGGACGAACGCGAAGTCGGTCTCCCCGGAGGACGGGAACCCGACCTCGATCTCCTTGTAGCCCATGCGCACCAGCAGATCGAACATCTCGCGCTTACGGGCCGGCGACATCGGGTCGATCAGCGCCTGGTTGCCGTCGCGGAGGTCGGTGGAGAGCCAGCGGGGGGCAGCCGTGATGCGGTTGTCCGGCCAGGTGCGGTCGGGGATGTCGACGGCCTCGTAGCGGCCGTACCGGTGGATCGGCATGCCGGAGGGCCGCTGCAGCTGCGTCGCGTTGGTGATCGGCGTGCGGCGGCCGACGGCGTTGGCTGCGGGACTCGACGGATTCGACGGGTTCGACATGGTGCGTGGGGCTCCTCGTGTGTCCGCTGGGGAGGGATCCCCCTGCTCGACTGGAGCTCGGGGGAGGCCGACAGCGCGAACGATCGCAACACCGGACGCCGCGGGGAGGGGGTCGGCCGACGACTACAGGCCCTCACCGCGGCAGCTAAGAAGAAGCAGCCCGAAACGCATGATGCCGATCACCCTAGCCGAGGTACATCCTGAGCGGCGGTGCGTATCAGTATGCGGGACCGTGGCGGACGTCACGGCCTAAATGCGACGAACCACACATATTAAGGAATCTTCCCCGCAAGCAGTGACAGCGGCGCTACACAGTGCCACGGTCTTTTTATGGACCACAACTCCTCGGACAAGTCGACCGAGCACGCCGGCGCCCCCACGACGCCCGTGTTCTCCACCCCCTCGACGCCCGTGTTCTGCACGATCATTCCGCCGCACATCCTCAGCAAGCTCGCCGAGTCGGACGACCCGGCCCGGAATGAGCCCGCCCGCCGCACCCTGGAGCACGACCACCTCCGGCGCACCCGGCGCCGCGAGGTCTGCGCGGAAGCCCGTACGCCCGGTGAGCCCGGTGCCGACGCCGACAAGCCCCAGCGCACCATCTACGACGCCGAGCACCAGGAGAACCTGCCCGGCACCAAGGTGCGCTCCGAGTCCGACGGCCCTTCCCAGGACGCGTCCGTCAACCGCGCGCACGCCGGCCTCGGCGCCACCTTCGAGCTCTACCTCAAGGCCTACGGCCGGAAGTCCATCGACGGCGCCGGGCTGCCGCTCGACGCCACCGTCCACTACGGCGAGAAGTACGACAACGCCTTCTGGGACGGCGAGCGGATGGTCTTCGGCGACGGGGACGGGGACCTCTTCCTGGACTTCACCATCCCCGTCGACGTCATCGGCCATGAGCTCACCCACGGCGTCACCCAGTACACCGCCAACCTGGCGTACCAGGACCAGGCGGGCGCCCTCAACGAGTCGATCTCCGACGTCTTCGGCTCCCTGATCAAGCAGTACGCCCTCGGCCAGACCGCCGACCAGGCCGACTGGCTGATCGGCACCGGGCTCCTCGGCCCGGGTGTCGACAAAGGCACGGCCCTGCGCTCCATGAAGGCCCCCGGAACGGCGTACGACGACGACGTCCTCGGCAAGGACCCGCAGCCCGCCACCATGGAGAACTACGTCGACACCATGGACGACAACGGCGGTGTGCACATCAACTCCGGCATCCCCAACCACGCCTTCTACCTGTTCGCCAGCGACCTCGGCGGCAAGGCCTGGGAGCGCGCGGGCCAGATCTGGTACGACGTGCTGACCAGCGGCAAGCTGTCCCAGAACGCCAAGTTCAGCGACTTCGCCAAGCTCACCGTCGCCGCCGCCCAGGCCCGCTTCGGCTCCGGCGACGAGCACACGGCCGTGACGAAGGCCTGGAACCAGGTCGGCGTCGACCTCAAGAGCACGTAACCCGAGGAGCGGGGCGGGGGCGGCCGGGAGGCGGCGCTCCCGCCCCGGCGCACGGTTACCGTGGTCGGAGGGGGTAGGAGACCGTTATGCGCATCCATGTCCACCGCACCGGCGGCTTCGCCGCCATCGACCGCCGCGCCGAGATCGACACCGCGGACCACGAGGACTCCGGGGAGTGGCAGGCCCTCGCCGAACGTGCCGTCGCCGACGGCCACAGCGAACCCCCCGTCGGCGTGCCCGACGGCTTCAGCTACCAGATCACCGTCGACGGGAACACCGTGTACTGCTCGGACCCGCGCCTCACGGACGAGCAGCGGACCTTGATCACCAAGGTCATGCGAGAGGGAAGCTAGAAGCCGAGCTTGCGCAGCTGCTTGGGGTCGCGCTGCCAGTCCTTGGCGACCTTGACGTGCAGATCGAGGAAGACCGGCGTGCCGAGCAGCGCCTCGATGTGCTGACGGGACTTGGTGCCGACCTCCTTCAGGCGCTTGCCCTTGGGGCCGATGATGATGCCCTTCTGGCTGGGGCGCTCGATGTAGACATTGGCGTGGATGTCCAGGAGCGGCTTGTCCGCCGGGCGGTCCGTGCGCGGGAGCATCTCCTCGACGACCACCGCGATCGAGTGCGGCAGCTCGTCCCGTACGCCCTCCAGCGCGGCCTCCCGGATCAGCTCGGCGACCATGACCTGCTCGGGCTCATCGGTGAGATCGCCCTCCGGATAGAGCGCCGGGCTCTCCGGGAGGAGCGGGACCAGGAGGTCGGCGAGCAGGGACACCTGCTTGTCGCCCACGGCGGAGACCGGAATGATCTCGGCCCACTCGATGCCCAGCTCCTTGCCGAGCTGGTCGATGGCGAGCAGCTGGGCGGCCAGTGCCTTGGAGTCGACCAGGTCGGTCTTGGTGACGATCGCGACCTTGGGCGTCTTCTTGATCCCGGCCAGTTCGGTGGCGATATAGCGGTCGCCGGGGCCGATCTTCTGGTCGGCGGGCAGACAGAAGCCGATGACGTCGACCTCGGCCCAGGTCGTCCGGACGACGTCGTTGAGCCGCTCACCGAGCAGGGTGCGCGGCTTGTGCAGGCCGGGGGTGTCCACGAGGACCAGCTGTGCGTCGGGGCGGTGCACGATGCCGCGCACGGTGTGGCGGGTGGTCTGCGGACGGTTGGAGGTGATGGCCACCTTCGTGCCGACGAGAGCGTTCGTCAGGGTGGACTTGCCCGCGTTGGGGCGGCCGACGAAGCAGGCGAAGCCGGCGCGGTGCGGGGCGGAGGAGTCTGTACGAACGCTCATGGCGCCCATTCTCTCTGATCGCCGGGGCCGCGCGGACCATCGCGCTCTCTGATCACCGAGGCCGCGCCGGGCCTCACCTGGGCTCAGGCCCCCGGACCGCCCGCCGGGACGGTGCTGCGCACGGCGGCGTCCGGGCCCGCGACCAGGACCGGCGTCGCGGGTCCGCCCAGGTCCCGGACCGCCGCACGGTCGGCGTCGCTCGCGTGGTCGGCGTCGGTCACCACGGCCGCGGCCTCCAGCGATGCGGCCCCGCTGGCGACGGCCATCGCGACGGCCGTCTGCAACGCGCTGAGCTGCAACGACTCCAGGGCAACGGTGCCGGCGACATAGGTGCGGCCGGTCTCGTCGCGTACGGCGGCCCCCTCGGGCACGCCGTTACGGGCCCGCGCCGAGCGTGCGAGCGTGATGAGCTTGCGGTCTTCGGGGTCCAGCGGTGCGGCTTCGGTCATACGGGCGAGCATATGCGGCACCCCCATGGCGGCCGTACGGGGATCACCCGGCGACCGAGTACATCCCCCCGCGCCGGCCCTCCGGGGAGACCAGGCGGGCCAGCCTGTCCGCCGTGTCCGAGTCCGGCAGCGGGTTGTGCATCACCACGGTCAGGTCCGGGCGGGCCGGCATCCGCAGCGTCGTGGTCTCGAACCGCAGGGTGCCGACCAGCGGATGCTCCAGCTCCTTGGTGATCTGACCGCGCTCCTGGACGTCGCGCAGCGCCCACAGCCGTACGAAGTCCTCGCTCACCGCGGACAGTTCCCGGACCAGTTCCTGGTAGCCCTCGTCGTACGGCCGCTCGGAGCAGGCCGCGCGGAACTGGGCGACGACCGTCGGGGCGTTGCGCTCCCAGCTCTTGGCGCGGGCCCGGTAGACGGGGTCGGTGAAGAAGGCGATCAGGCAGTTGGAGGAGACCCCGGGGCAGCCGTGCCGGAGGACGAGCCGCGCCGCGTCGTTGAAGGCGATGCTGTTCCAGTAGGCGTCCATGATGTGCGCGGGGTACGGCATCCAGCCGTCGATCAGGCGGTGGAGGCCCTCGCAGAGGTACTCCGGGTCGTACTCCAGGTGCGGCTGCGGCGGGTTCAGCCCGGCCAGGACGTACAGATGCCGCCGCTCGGCGTCGCTGAGCCGCAACACCCGGGCGACCGCGTCCAGGACCTGCGGCGAGACGGTGATGTCGCGCCCCTGCTCCAGCCACTGGTACCAGGAGGCGCCGACCCCGGCGAGGACGGCGACCTCCTCGCGACGCAGCCCCGGCGTACGGCGGCGGCCGCCGTCGGGAAGGCCCGCCTCGGCCGGAGTGACCCGGGCCCGACGGCTCATCAGGAACTCGCGGAGATCCTGGCGTCGCAGCTGCTCACGTCGGTGCGCCGGGCTTTCCTGGGTTCGGCGCGAGGTGCGCTCGACGGTGGTGTTCGAGGCCACGGGTCTCCCCCTGTCGACGTGGCTGGTGGTGCGGACACCACCATAAGTGCCCGCTCCCCATCCGCTATTCCGGGACCGCAGGCTCGGTTGCATGCCAATATCCGACGCCGTCTCCACAACTGACGTCCTCTCCACCGACGCCCCGGCCGATACCTCGCTCACCTCACGTGATCCCGCTCCGCGGACGGCCGCATCCGGGACGCGGAGACCCACCGCGCCCGCCCCCGGCGACGCCCGGATGTCCCCGCGCGCCAAGCTCATCCTGCTGCTGCTCTGTGCCGCGCAGTTCATCGTGGCCCTCGACTTCTCCATCCTGAATGTGGCGCTGCCCGTGCTGGGCCGGGACCTGGGCATGGGCCAGGCCGATCTCCAGTGGGCGGTCACCGCGTTCGCCCTGCCCTCGGGCGGCTTCCTGCTGCTGTTCGGGCGGATCGCCGACCTCTTCGGGCGGCGGAAGCTGTTCCTGACCGGGCTGGTGCTGTTCACCGCCGCCTCGGTACTGGCCGCTCTCGCCTGGGACCCGGCGTCCTTCCTGGCCGGGCGTGTGCTCCAGGGCCTGGGCGCGGCGGTCCTCGTCCCGACCGGGATGTCACTGCTGACCACCACCTTCGCCGAGGGCCCGCAGCGCGAACGGGCTTTGGGCATCAGCGGCACCCTGCTCTCGATGGGCTTCACCATCGGCATGGTGCTGGGCGGCGTGATGACCGACGCGCTGGGCTGGCGCTCGACCATGGGCCTGCTGGCCGTGGCGGGGGTGGCCGTACTGCTTCCCGCGCCGG
This sequence comes from Streptomyces sp. NPDC001339, assembly GCF_042895955.1. Taxonomy (NCBI): domain Bacteria; kingdom Bacillati; phylum Actinomycetota; class Actinomycetes; order Kitasatosporales; family Streptomycetaceae; genus Streptomyces; species Streptomyces sp. NPDC001339. Next base: position 232,725 of record NZ_JBIAWT010000009.1, read on the forward strand.
CGCTGCTGACCGAGTCCCGGCATCCCCAGCGGCCGCGGATCGACGTCCCCGGCGCGGTCGCCGTCACCGGCGGACTGCTGTCGGTGATCTACGCCCTGTCGACCGCGGCCGAGCAGGGCTTCGGCCGCGCGGACGTCCTCGCGACGCTGGTGGCGGGCGTGGTGCTGCTGGTCGCGTTCGTGATCGTGGAGGCGCGGGCCGCGCAGCCGCTGGTGTCGCTGCCGATGCTGCGCCGGCGTACGGTCGCCTGGGGCAATCTGGCGGGTCTGGTCACCTTCTCGATGATGACCGCCGTGGTCTTCCTGCTGACTCTCTACCTCCAGGAGGTGCTGGGGCTGTCCGCGGCGCAGACCGGTCTGGTCTTCGGCGTGCAGGGTGTCGTCGCGGTGATCGCCGGTGTGGTCGCCCCGAACGTCATCCGCCGGATCGGTGCCCGCCGCACCCTGCTGATCGGGCTGGTGATCCAGGCCGGTTTCACCGCCACGCTGCTGGGCCTGGGCACCGGCTCCGGCGTCTGGCTGACCCTGATCGGCTCGATCCCCGCCTGCTTCGGCCACATGTGGGCGATCGTCGCGTACGGCGTGATCGCCACGTCCGGAGTCCCGGACGAGGAGCAGGGGCTGGCCACCGGCCTGATCACCAGCTCCCAGCAGGTGGGCATCACCATCGGTATCCCGCTGCTGAGCGCCGTGGCCTCGGCCCGGATCGCCGGGCTGCGGTCGGAGGGGGCGGGCTTCGCGGACGCCACCCTCGGCGGTATCAAGCTGGGCCTGGGGCTGGACGCGGCGCTGGTCGCGGTGGTCGCCCTGCTGGTCACAGCCGGGCTTCGGACTCCCCCGCCGTCTCGCTCCGCACCGGCTCGCACAGCACCGTGACGATCCTGTTGCGGCGGCCGGCCGGCGACTCGGCGGTCAGCCGCAGCGCCTTCAGGCCGGGGTCGGCCGCGTCGTCGGAGAGGTCGACCTCGGCGGTGGCACCGGCGATCGGCACCCGGCCGAGCAGCTTGGCGAGCAGGCCGCCGACCGTCTCGACGTCCTCGTCGTCCAGCTCGGCCAGGCCGTAGAGCTCGCCGAGATCGCCGATGTCCAGACGCGCGGTGACCCGGTAGCGGCCGTCGCCGAGGTCTTCGACGGGCGGCAGTTCGCGGTCGTACTCGTCGGTGATCTCGCCGACGATCTCCTCCAGGATGTCCTCGATGGTGACGATGCCGGCGGTGCCGCCGTACTCGTCGATGACCACCGCGACGTGGTTGCGGTCCTGCTGCATCTCGCGCAGCAGATCACCGGCGTTCTTGGTGTCGGGGACGAAGACGGCCGGCCGCATGGCCGTGGAGACCAGCTCGGATTCGGCGTCGCGGCTGATGTGGACCTTGCGGGCGAGGTCCTTGAGGTAGACCACGCCGACGACATCGTCCTCGTTCTCGCCGGTCACCGGGATCCGGGAGAAACCGGAGCGCAGCGCGAGGGTCAGCGCCTGGCGGATGGTCTTGAAGCGTTCGACGGAGATCAGGTCCGTCCGCGGCACCATCACCTCGCGGACGAGGGTGTCGCCCAGCTCGAAGACGGAGTGCACCATCCGGCGCTCCTCGTCCTCGATCAGCGACTCCTTCTCCGCCAGGTCGACCAGCGAGCGGAGCTCGGCCTCGGAGGCGAACGGGCCCTTGCGGAAGCCCTTTCCGGGGGTGAGGGCGTTGCCGATCAGGATCAGCAGCTGCGGGATGGGGCCCATGACGCGGGCCAGCGGGAGGAGGACGTACGCGGCGGCGGTGGCGGTGCCGAGGGGGTGCTGGCGGCCGATGGTGCGCGGGGAGACGCCGACGGCGACGTAGGAGACCAGCACCATCACGGCGATGGCGACGGTCAGCGCCTGCCAGGTCTCCTGGAAGGAGCGCAGGCAGGCGTAGGTGACCAGGACGCCGGCGGCCATCTCGCAGCCGACCCGCACCAGCAGCGCGACATTGAGGTAGCGGGTGGGGTCGGCGGCGACCTGGGCGAGCCTGGCGCTGCCGCGGCGGCCGGAGCGGACGGCCTCCTCGGCGCGGAAGCTGGTCGTCCGGGCCAGCCCGGCCTCCGCGCAGGCGGCGAGCCAGGCGATCACGACGAGCAGGACCGCGACCGCGATCAGCTGGGTGGTCATCGCGGGCCCGTCAGGTGACAGTGGGGGCCGGGGAGGGGCCGGTCAGGCCCCGTTCGGCGCGCCAGCCGTCGATGATCGCCGCCTGCAGCCCGAACATCTCGGCCTTCTCGCCCGGCTCCTCGTGGTCGTAGCCGAGGAGGTGGAGCACGCCGTGGACGGTCAGCAGCTGAAGCTCCTCGTCCATGCTGTGTCCGGTCGGCGCCTCCTCGCCCTGCTTCTTGGCGACCTCCGGGCAGAGCACGATGTCGCCGAGGAGACCCTGCGGAGGCTCCTCGTCGTCCTTGGCCGGCGGACGCAGCTCGTCCATCGGGAAGGACATCACATCGGTCGGGCCGGGGAGGTCCATCCACTGTATGTGCAGCTGCTCCATGGCCTCGGCGTCCACGACGATGACGGACAGCTCGGAGAGCGGGTGGATACGCATCCGGGCGACGGCGTAGCGGGCGACGTCCAGGATCGCCTGTTCGTCGACCTCCGTGCCGGACTCGTTGTTGACGTCGATGGACATGGGGCGTTGCTTCTCACTTCTCGTTCGCGCGGTGCGTCCGGCTCACTGGCCGTTGCGGCTGTCGTACTTCTCGTAGGCGTCGACGATACGGCCGACGAGCTTGTGCCGGACCACGTCCTTACTGGTGAGCAGGGAGAAGTGCACATCGTCGACGCCTTCCAGGATCTCCCGGACCTGGCGCAGACCGCTCTTCGTGCTGCCCGGGAGGTCGACCTGGGTGACGTCACCGGTGACGACGATCTTGGAGTCGAATCCGAGGCGGGTGAGGAACATCTTCATCTGCTCGGGGTTCGTGTTCTGCGCCTCGTCGAGGATGATGAACGCGTCGTTGAGCGTCCGGCCGCGCATGTACGCGAGCGGCGCGACCTCGATCGTGCCCGCGGCCATCAGGCGCGGGATGGAGTCGGGGTCGAGCATGTCGTGCAGCGCGTCGTAGAGCGGGCGCAGATACGGGTCGATCTTCTCGTAGAGGGTGCCGGGCAGGAAGCCCAGCCGCTCACCGGCCTCGACCGCGGGACGGGTCAGGATGATGCGGTTGACCTGCTTGGCCTGGAGCGCCTGGACGGCCTTGGCCATGGCCAGGTACGTCTTGCCGGTGCCGGCCGGGCCGATGCCGAAGACGACGGTGTGCTTGTCGATGGCGTCGACGTAGCGCTTCTGGTTGAGGGTCTTGGGCCGGATCGTGCGGCCGCGGTTGGAGAGGATGTTCTGGGTGAGCACCTCGGCGGGCGTCTCGCTCACCGCACCGTCGCCGTCCTCCGCCGCGCGCAGCATGGCGATCGAGCGTTCCACCGCGTCCTCCGTCATCGGTTGTCCGGTGCGGAGCACCAGCATCATCTCGTCGAAAAGGCGCTGGATGAGGGCGACTTCCCGGGGGTCGCCGACAGCGCTGACTTCGTTGCCCCGGACGTGGATGTCGGTCGCCGGGAAGGCTTTTTCGATGACGCGCAGCAGCGAGTCTCCGGACCCGAGGACCGTCACCATCGGGTGCTTGGCCGGCACGGTGAACTGGGCGTGCGCCTGCGGTTGCGTGGCTGTCTGAGTCATAGGGCGGCCCGTTGGCCTGCTCGACCCCCATCCTTTACTCATCCGAGGAGCCCCTGAAAGGTGCCTGCCTGCACCGGCTCCTTGCGTTACAAGAGTACGACGGGGCACTGACAAGCCCGAGGGGTTTACCGCCCCGCCCCGCGCGCGCCCGGCTTGACCTGCGCCGCTGCCGTGCCGGGGGGTTGCGGCCGGCCCGGGCCACCCGGATCGGACCGCTCGGACCGGATGGCTCGGATGGGACCGCTCAGCCCGGATGGCTCGGACGGGATCGCTCGGACCGGATGGCTCGGACCGGACCGCTCAGGCCGGGCGGCGGAATCCGAGGGTCGGCACGGCGCGGGCCAGCGGGAACGGCCCGGCCGGGGGCGCGGTGTCGGGCGCCCCGGTGGAGCCGGTGGCCGCATCAGGGGGCAGCACCTCGTCCAGGAACGCGTACCGGCGGCGCAGCGCGCCCGGCGTCCCCGCCGCTTCCGTCCCGTCCGCCCCGTACGCCCGTACCCGCTGCCACCAGGCCGCGATCTCCGCCCAGCCGGGCGCGGAGAGCGAGCCGCCGAATTCCTGCACGGAGAGCGCGGCGCTCAGTCCCGCGAAGGACAGCCGGTCGGCGAGCGGCCAGCCGGCCAGAGTGCCGGTGACGAATCCGGCGACGAAGACATCGCCGGCGCCGGTCGGGTCCAGCTCCTCCACGGCGATCGCGGACGCCTCGGCGGTCTCGCCGGTCCGGCCGTCCACCGCGTACGCGCCCTCGCGGCCCAGCGTGACCACGGCGAGCGGGACCAGGTCGGCGAGCCTGCGGGCGGCCGCGCGCGGGCAGTCCGTGCGGGTGTAGCGCATCGCCTCCTCGGCGTTCGGCAGGAACGCCTCGCAGTGGGCGAGTTCGGCGAGGTCGGCCGGGTCCCAGCGGCCGCTGTCGTCCCAGCCCACGTCCGCGAAGATCCGGCTGCCCCGGCCGGCCGCGCAGCCCAGCCAGCCCTCCCGGCGGCCCGGTACGAGCGAGGCGACGCAGGCGCGGGACGGCGGCGGGCAGCCCGGCGCGTGCTTGCCGTCGAAGGCGAAGTCGGGCGGCGGCGCCTCGTGGCCGTGCGAGACCATCGTGCGCTCGCCCTCGTACGCCATGGAGACGGTCACCGGGGAGTGCCAGCCGGGGACGGTGCGCGACAGCGACAGGTCGATGCCCTCGCCCCGTTCGAGCGCCTCCCAGCAGTATTCGCCGTACTTGTCGTCGCCGAAGGCCGCGGCGAGGGAGGTACGCAGCCCGAGCCGGGCCAGCGCGGTGGCCATGTTGGCGACCCCGCCGGGGCTGGAGCCCATCCCGCGGGCCCAGGATTCGGTACCGCGGACCGGTGCGGAGTCCAGGCCGGTGAAGATGATGTCCAGGAAGACCGTGCCGGTGAGGTACACGTCGGTCGGGGGATCGCCCTCGGCGCGCACCGCGGCCAGCGGATCGAGGCCCGTCGGCGCCGTGGCCGGTCCCGCGGGCGGATGGACATCGCGTCGGCTGTTCACCGTGCACGCCCCTCTCGTATCTGCACCGTGGGGCCAGTGTGCCTGATGCTGCGGTACGTTCCGCCCCATGAGGCTGACGATTCTCGGCGGCGGCGGATTCCGGGTACCGCTGGTCTACCGCGCGCTGCTGGCCGACCCGGCCGGACCCGTCTCGGAGGTGGTCCTGCACGACACCGACCCCCGCCGGGTGACGGTGATCGCCGCCGTGCTGACGCGGCTGGCCCAGGGGCATCCGGCACCGGTGCCCGTACGGGTCGCGGCGGACCTGGACGAGGCGCTGACCGGCGCGGACTTCGTCTTCTCGGCGATCCGGGTGGGCGGTACGGCCGGCCGGATCCGGGACGAGCGGATCCCGCTCGCCGAGGGCGTGCTCGGCCAGGAGACGGTCGGCGCGGGCGGGGTCCTCTACGGTCTGCGGACGATCCCGGTGGCGCGGCATATCGCCGAGCGGGTCGCGCGGCTCGCCCCGGGCGCCTGGGTCATCAACTTCACCAACCCGGCGGGCATGGTCACCGAGGCGATGTCCCAGGTGCTGGGCGACCGCGTCATCGGGATCTGCGATTCGCCCGTGGGGCTGGCCCGCCGGGCGGCCCGGGCGGCCGGCGCGGACCCGGCGGCCTTCGACAGCGGCCGGGTCGGCTACGACTACGTCGGGCTCAACCACCTCGGCTGGCTGCGGTCGTTGACGCTGGACGGCACCGAGCAGCTGCCGCGCCTGCTGGGCGACGACACCGCGCTGGCCTCCTTCGAGGAGGGCCGGCTGTTCGGCGCGGAGTGGCTGCGCACCCTGGGGGCGCTGCCCAACGAGTACCTGCACTACTACTACTTCCGCCGCGAGACCCTCGCCTCCGTACGGGAGACCGCGGAGACCCGGGGGGAGTTCCTCGACCAGCAGCAGCGCGGTTTCTTCGAGCGGGCCGCGGCGGCCGGCGGCCCCGACGCGGTGTACGAGCTGTGGGAGCGGACCCGGCTGGAGCGCGAGGAGACGTATCTGGCGCACAGCCGGGAGGCCGGCGGCGGCTGGCAGCGCGACAGCCATGACCTGGAGGGCGGCGGCTACGACCGGGTGGCGCTGGCCCTGATGCACGCCATCCTGCGGGACAGCGGGACGCGGCTGATCCTCAACGTCCGCAACGGGACGACGGTGCCGCAGCTGGATCCGGACGCGATCGTGGAGACGGTGTGCGAGGTGACCGCCCACGGTCCCCGGCCGCTGCCCTGTGCGCCCCTGCGGGAGGACCAGTTGGGTCTGATGCTCCAGGTCAAGGCGGTGGAGCGGGCGGCGGTGGCGGCCGCGGTGTACCAGGAGCGCGGCGCGGCGCTGCGCGCGCTGGCGCTGCACCCGCTGGTGGACTCGCCCGCGGTGGCCGCCCGCATCCTGGAGCGGGCGGCCCGGGAGGCGTAACGGCCCGGGAAGCGTTGCGGCCCGGGGGGGGCATTGCGGCCCGGGAGGCGGAGGCGTACGGCCGGAGAGGCGTAACAGCCGGGATGCCGTCCCACCCCCGGGAATGCCGTCCCACCCCGCCGCGTTGTGGCCCCGCAGGGGGCCCTCGCGACCCTTAGGGGATCTGTTCGACCGCCCCCTAAGGGTCGTCCCGCCTGCTGGAGGCCGTCCCGCCTGGGGGGCTCCCCCCGCCGCCCCCCGCCCCGCGGCAGCGCCGCTACGGTCGCTTCCACTCCTCCGCGTGAGCCGCCTCGGCCCCCACGGTCGTCTCCTCCCCGTGCCCGGTGAGCACCCGCGTCTCCGGCGGCAGCGTCAGCAGCCGCTCCCGGATCGACCCGACGATCGTCGGGAAGTCCGAGTAGGACCGGCCGGTGGCACCGGGCCCGCCGTGGAAGAGCGTGTCCCCGGTGAAGACCACGCCCAGTTCGGGCGCGTACAGGCAGACCGCCCCCGGGGCATGGCCGGGCGTGTGCAGCACCCGCAGGTCCGTGCCGGCGATGGTCAGGACCTGGCCGTCGGCCAGCGCCGCGTCCGGCACGGTGCCGGGGTGGGTCATCCGCCACAGCGGCAGGTCGTCGGGGTGCAGATGGATCCGGGCGCCGGTACGGGCGGCCAGCGCCGGGGCGGCGTCGATGTGGTCGTTGTGCGCGTGGGTGCAGAGGATCGCGCGCAGCGTGCGGCCGCCGAGGGCCTCCTCGATGGCGTCGGCGTCATGGGCGGCGTCGATGACCACCGCCTGGTCGTCGTCGCCGACGATCCAGACGTTGTTGTCGACGTCCCAGGTGCCGCCGTCGAGGGAGAAGGTGCCGGACGTGACCAGATGGTCGATACGGGCCGGCATCAGAGCGTCACCACCGAGCGCAGGACGTCGCCGGCGTGCATCCGCGCGAAGGCCTGCTCGACGTCCTCGATGCCGATGGTCTCGGTGACGAACGCGGCGAGGTCGATACGGCCCTGCTGGTGGAGGTCGATCAGCATCGGGAAGTCCCGGGAGGGCAGGCAGTCGCCGTACCAGGAGGACTTGAGGGCGCCGCCACGGCCGAAGACGTCCAGCAGGGGGAGGTCCAGGGTCATCTCCGGGGTGGGGACGCCCACCAGGACGACGGTCCCGGCCAGGTCGCGGGCGTAGAAGGCCTGCCGGTACGTCTCGGGCCGGCCGACCGCGTCGATGACGACATCGGCGCCGAAGCCGCCGGTCAGCTCGCGGATCGCCTCGACGGGGTCGTCGGTGCGGGAGTTGACGGTATGGGTGGCGCCCATGGTGCGCGCGGTCGTCAGCTTGCGGTCGTCGATGTCGACGGCGATGATCCTGGCCGCGCCGGCGAGCCGGGCGCCGACCACGGCCGCGTCCCCGACGCCGCCGCAGCCGATCACCGCGACCGAGTCGCCGCGGCCGACGCCGCCGGTGTTGAGGGCGGCGCCGATACCGGCCATCACCCCGCAGCCCAGCAGCCCGGCCACCGCGGGCGACACCTCCGGGTCGACCTTGGTGCACTGCCCGGCGGCGACCAGCGTCTTGTCGGCGAAGGCGCCGATGCCGAGCGCGGGGCTGAGCTCCGTGCCGTCCGTCAGCGTCATCTTCTGCCGAGCGTTGTGGGTGTCGAAGCAGTACTGGGGGCGGCCGCGCAGACAGGCCCGGCACTGGCCGCACACCGCGCGCCAGTTCAGGATGACGAAGTCGCCGGGGGCGACATCCGTGACGCCGTCGCCGACCGCCTCCACCACACCGGACGCCTCGTGCCCGAGCAGGAAGGGGAACTCGTCGTTGATGCCGCCCTGCTTGTAGTGCAGGTCGGTATGGCACACCCCGCACGCCTGGATCTTCACCACGGCCTCGCCGGGCCCCGGGTCCGGTACCAGGATCGTCTCCAGCCGGACCGGTTCGTTCTTCCCCGGCGCGATCACGCCGCGCACTTCCTGTGCCATCGGAACAGCCCCTTTCAGAGATGCGGAGTTGCAGAGATGCGGAGTTGCAGAGATGCAGGGATTCGACGATGGAGATGTCGAGATTCCAAGATCACATACGGGTCCACTGTGGCGCACCGCCACGGAGCCGTGCCTCACCGTACGCGCGCCGTGCGACCTGGCGCAGGCCCCCCTCAGGCGTGCGGTACCGGTCCGCCGCCGGGAGGGAGGCGACCGCCCGCCGGCTGCGAGTCTTTATCAAATCGTTGAATCTACGCGCGTAAGTGAACGGCGAGCCTCTGCTACATCTACCGGTGACCATTCGTGCCACCCGAAGGAGACGCGCATGCCGCGCCCCGTTCGCTTCCGTTCCGTCCTGCCCCGTCCCGCGCTGTCCCGCCGCGCCCGCTTCGGCGCCGCGACGGTCACCACCCTTGTCGCCGGCACCGCCGTCTTCGGCATCGGCCAGGCCACCGCCGAGCACTCCGTACCGCGCACCGACAAGGAGATCCCCAACCTCACCCAGGTGCAGGACAAGATCAAGGCGTACTACGGCGACACGGTGACGGCCGACGGCGAGCACTACGCGTCCCCGGACAGCAACTACGCCCGCCAGGTCCGCGGCATCGAGGCCAAGGCCCGCGCCTACCTGTCCAAGGCCCTCGCGAAGCACGACAAGGACGGCGGCAAGGACGGCGACCAGGGCGACGGAAAGGGCAATGGAAAGGGCGGCAGGAAGGACGGCGGGAAGACCCGTCCCGCCATCGTCCTCGACATGGACGACACCACCCTGCTCACGTACAACTACGAGCTCAAGGTGGGCTTCAACTACACCCCGGAGACCCAGAACAAGTACCTCGAAAGCACCGACATGGATCCGGTCTTCGGGATGAACAAGCTCGTCAACTGGGCCCGCGGCAAGGGCGCCGAGGTCTTCTTCATCACCGGCCGCAAGGAGTCGCAGCGCGAGTGGAGCGTGCGCAACCTCAAGAACGTCGGCTATGACGTCGCGCTCGACCGCAAGCACGTCTACCTGAAGAACAAGGAGAACCCGCCGGCCTACCTGCCCTGCGGCGCCACCTGCACGACCGTCGAGTACAAGGCGGGCACCCGCAAGTACATCGAGTCCCTCGGGTACGACATCGTCGCCAACTTCGGCGACCAGCACAGCGATCTGAACGGCGGCTACGCGAAGAAGACCTTCAAGCTGCCCAACCCGATGTACTACCTGCCGTAGTCGCGGGAGAGCCGTAGACAGGTCCTGGCCCGGCGCTCAGCGCCGCTTCGGCACCGGCACGCGCAGCAGGTCCCTGGCGATGGTCAGTTCGCCGGTGAAGCCCGCTGCGCGTGCCTGCCGTTCGAACTCCCCGGGGTCGTCGTAGCGCTGCGAGAAGTGCGTCAGGACAAGATGCCGTACGCCCGCCCGGGCCGCCACCTCCGCCGCCTGCCCCGCGGTCAGGTGCCCGTGGTCCTCGGCCAGCCGGACGTCCTCGTCGAGGAACGTCGACTCGATGACGAGCATGTCCGTGCCCTCCGCGAGGGCGTGCACCCCGGCGCACAGCCGGGTGTCCATGACGAAGGCGAAGCGCTGGCCGGGACGCCGCTCGCTCACCTCGTCGAGGGTGACCCCGTTCAGCTCGCCGAGCCGCTGGAGGCGCCCGACGTCCGGCCCGCTGATGCCGCGCTCGGCCAGCAGCTCCGGCAGCATCCGCCGGGAGTCCGGCTCCACGAGGCGGTAGCCGAACGACTCGACCGGGTGCGAGAGCTTGCGCGCCTCCAGGACGTACGCCTTCGAACTCTCCAGCACACCGTCGACCGCGACCGGCCGCTGGACCAGCCGGACGGTCTCCCGGTACGCGGTGGCGTAGCGCAGCCGCTCGAAGAAGCGCTCCCCGCTGGCCGGGTAGTGCGCGGTGACGGGGTGCGGCACCCGGTCCAGGTTGATCCGCTGGATCACCCCGGCCAGGCCGAGCGAGTGGTCACCGTGGAAGTGCGTGATGCAGATCCGGTTGAGGTCATGGGCCGCGACCCCGGCGCGCAGCATCTGGCGCTGGGTTCCCTCGCCGGGGTCGAAGAGCAGCCCCTGGCCGTCCCACCGCAGCAGATAGCCGTTGTGGTTGCGGTGGCGCGTGGGAACCTGGCTGGCGGTGCCGAGGACGACCAGTTCACGTACGGACACAGCTGCTTACCCGGGGGGCCACTGGAGACCGCGGCCGCCCAGCACGTGCAGATGGGCGTGGAAGACGGTCTGGCCCGCGCCGGCGCCGGTGTTGAAGATGACCCGGTAGCCCGAGCCCTCGATGTCGTCCGTGGCGGCGACCTCGCGGGACTCACGCAGTATGTCGGCGATGACCTGCGGTTCGGCGGCCGCCAGGGACGCGGCGTCGGGGTAGTGCACCCTGGGGATGACCAGGACGTGCGTCGGCGCCTGGGGGTTGATGTCGCGGAACGCGACAGTGGTCTCGGTCTCCCGGACGATGGTCGCCGGCACCTCCCCCGCCACGATCTTGCAGAACAGGCAGTCGGCCTGCGCTTCACCCGCCACAGGTGGCTCCTCCCGGATCATCCGTCATACGCGCGGTACGTACGGTACGTACGGCCTCGGATGCTACCGGGCGGGGCGTACGGGGGTGGCCACCGCACCCGCACACGGCGCGGGCGCCCCTCGCACACACCCCGGCGGCGAACGGGCGCCGGTCCTCTCCGGCTCACTAAGCTGACCACTGACCACCGATCACTTTCGCCCACAACCGGGAGTTATGCACCATGGCAACCACGCGCACCGCTCTGACCCACTGGGAAGGCAACCTCATGGAGGGCAAGGGCCAGGTGTCCCTCGCCTCCTCCAACGTCGGTACGTACGACGTGAACTGGCCCGCCCGCGCGGAGCAGCCGAACGGCGTCACCAGCCCTGAGGAGCTGATCGCGGCCGCCCACTCCTCCTGCTACTCCATGGCCTTCTCGCACGGCCTGGCGGGCAAGGGCTACACCGTCGCCGCCCTCGACACTAAGGCGGACGTCACCTTCCAGCCGGGCGAGGGCATCACCGCCATCGCCCTGACGGTCAAGGCCAGCGTCCCCGGCCTGTCGGAGGAGGAGTTCCAGGCGGCGGCCGAGGACGCCAAGAAGAACTGCCCGGTGAGCCAGGCGCTGGCGGGCGTCAAGAACATCACGCTGGACGCCCAGCTCGTCTGACGCGACGACGGCGACGGCCGTCCGGCGCCACCGCGGCACCGGGCGGCCGTCGCGCTCAACTCCAGCGGCCCGTACGCCCCAGAAGAAGGGCCGTCGCCGCGGTGCCGGCCGTCGAGGTGCGGAGGACCGTCGGGCCCAGCCGGTACGGCGTGGCGCCGGCCTCGGCGAAGGTGGCGAGCTCCTCCGGGGAGACGCCGCCCTCGGGGCCGACGACGAGCACGATCCGGCCGGTGGCGGGGAGTTCGGCGGTGGCGAGCGGGGAGCTGCCCTCCTCGTGGAGGACGGCGGCGAAGTCCGCGTCCGCGAGCAGCGCCGCCACCTGCTTCGTCGTCAGCGGGTCGGCGACCTCGGGGAAGGTCAGCCGACGCGACTGCTTGCCGGCCTCCCGGGCCGTGGCACGCCACTTGCCCAGCGATTTGGCGGCCCGCTCGCCCTTCCACTGGGTGACACAACGCGCCGCCGGCCAGGGCACGATGGCGTCCACACCGGTCTCGGTCATCGTCTCGACGGCCAGTTCGCCGCGGTCGCCCTTGGGCAGCGCCTGGACAACGGTGATGGCCGGGCTCGGCGGCTCCTCGGTGCGGAGTTCCGCGACGGCGACGGTGAGCCGGTCCTTGCCCTCGACAGCGGCCACCGTGCCGTAGGCGCCGGCGCCCTGGCCGTCCGTGAGCACGATCTCCTCGCCGGCCCGCAGCCGGCGCACCGACACCGCGTGCCGCCCCTCGGGGCCGTCCAGCGTCAGAGTGCCGCCGGCCCGTACGTCCGCGAGCGAATCGATGAGGAAGACGGGCGCGGTCATGAGGCACTTCCGGGGGTGGGACGGGTCAACGCGGCGCGCGCCACGTCCAGTTCGGTGGCCAGGACCTCGACGAGCCGCGCGGCGGGCATCTGCCGGGCCAGCCGGTGGCCCTGGCCCGCCCAGAGGTTCATGCCCTGCGGGTCGCCCGCCCTGGCGGCGGCCTTGCGCACGGTGGAGGTGAGGTAGTGGACGGCGGGGTAGGCGGCCGGCGCGTACGGGCCGTGCTCGCGCAGGAAACGGTTCACCAGCCCGCGGGCCGGCCGTCCGGAGAACGCCCGGGTCAACTCCGTATGAGTGAACAGGGGGTTGGTGAGCGCCTGCTTGTGCAGCGGGCTGGCGCCCGACTCGGGGGTGGCGAGGAAGGCGGTGCCCAGCTGCGCCATGGTCGCCCCGGCGGCCAGTACGGCGGCGATCTGCGCCCCGCGCATCAGCCCGCCCGCGGCGATCACCGGGATCCGCACCGCCTCGCGGACCTGGCCGAGCAGCGCCAGCAGCCCCAGGCTCGCGCCGGTCCCGTCCGCGTGCGGATCGTCCCGGTGGGTGCCCTGGTGACCGCCGGCCTCCACGCCCTGCACACAGACCGCGTCCGCGCCCGACCACTGAGCGGCCTGGGCCTCGGCGACGGTGGTGGCGGTGACGACGGTGTACGTACCGACCTCGGCGAAGGCGTCGAGGACGGCGCGCGGGGGGCAGCCGAAGGTGAAGGACACCACCGGCACCGGGTCCTCCCGCAGGATCGCGAGCTTGGCCTCGTAACCGTCGTCGGCGGGCCCGTCGGTGTCGCCGAGTTCGGTCTCGTACCAGGCGGCCTCACCGGCGAGCTGCTCGCGGTAGACGTCGACGGCGGAGCTGTCGGACAGGGCGGGCTGCGGCATGAAGAGGTTGACGCCGAAGGGCCCGTCGGTCAGCGACCGCAGCTGTTTGATCTCCTGGTACATGCCGTCGGCGGTTTTGTAGCCGGCGGCGAGGAAGCCGAGGCCGCCGGCGCCACAGACGGCGGCGGCCAGCGCGGGGCCTGAGCCGCCCCCGGCCATGGGGGCCTGCACGATCGGATGACGGCAGAGATCGGTCAGCGCGGTGGGCATGCGCACATCGTGTCACGCCCACCGCGCCGCTCCGAACCGGGGCGGACCCCGGCCGGACCCGCCTACCGCCCGTTAAAGCCGGACCCGCCTACCGCCCGTTGAAGGCGTCCTTCAGGCGCGAGAACAGCCCCTGCTGCCCCGGCTGACTGTGCCTGCCCGGGGGACACCCCCCGGACCCCCGGCCCCTCGCCTACCGCCCGTTGAACGCATCCTTCAACCGCGAGAACAGCCCCTGCTGCCCCGGCTGGAACTGCCCCGTGGGCCGTTCCTCGCCGCGCAGCTTGGCGAGCCGGCGCAGCAGCTCCTCCTGCTCGGGGTCGAGCTTGCCGGGCGTCTGCACCTCGACGTGGACGATCAGGTCGCCGCGGCCGTTGCCGCGCAGGTGGGTCACCCCGCGCTGGTGCAGCGGGATCGACTGGCCGGACTGGGTGCCGGGCCGGACGTCGACCTCCTCCACCCCGTCGAGCGTCTCCAGCGGGCACTTCGTGCCCAGCGCCGCCGCCGTCATCGGAATGGTGACCGTGCAGTGCAGATCGTCGCCGCGCCGCTGGAAGACCGGGTGCGGCAGCTCGTGGATCTCGACGTAGAGGTCACCGGCGGGGCCGCCGCCGGGGCCGACCTCGCCCTCGCCCGCGAGCTGGATGCGGGTGCCGTTGTCGACACCGGCCGGGATCTTGACGGTCAGGGTCCGGCGGGAGCGGATCCGTCCGTCGCCGGCGCACTCGGGGCACGGCGTCGGCACGACCGTACCGAAGCCCTGGCACTGCGGACACGGCCGCGACGTCATGACCTGGCCGAGGAAGGACCGGGTGACCTGGGAGACCTCACCACGGCCGCGGCACATGTCGCAGGTCTGGGCGGAGGTGCCGGGGGCGGCGCCCTCGCCGGTGCAGGTCGTGCACACCACTGCGGTGTCGACCTGGATGTCCTTGGTCGTACCGAAGGCCGCTTCGCTCAGCTCGACATCGAGCCGGATCATGGCGTCCTGGCCGCGGCGGGTCCGCGACCGCGGGCCGCGCTGCGACGCGGTGCCGAAGAAGGCGTCCATGATGTCCGAGAAGTTGCCGAAGCCCGCGCCGAAGCCCGCGCCGCCACCGGCGCCGCCGGACTGCGAGAGCGGGTCGCCGCCGAGGTCGTAGACCTGCTTCTTCTGCGGATCCGACAGGACCTCGTAAGCGGCGTTGATCTCCTTGAACCGCTCCTGGGTCTTGGGGTCCGGGTTCACGTCCGGGTGCAGCTCGCGCGCCAGCCGGCGGAACGCCTTCTTGATCTGGTCCTGCGAGGCATCGCGCTGTACGCCCAGGACCGCGTAGTAATCCGTGGCCACTTACGACTCCGCCAGGATCTGTCCGACGTAACGTGCCACTGCGCGTACCGCTCCCATCGTTCCGGGGTAATCCATGCGGGTCGGTCCGACCACGCCGAGTTTGGCGACTGCCTCGTCGCCCGAACCGTAACCGACCGTGACCACCGAGGTCGAGGTCAGGCCTTCATGGGCGTTCTCATGCCCGATACGTACGGTCATGCCCGAGTCCTTGGCCTCCCCGAGGAGCTTGAGCAGCACCACATGCTCCTCAAGGGCCTCCAGTACCGGACGGATGGTCAGGGGGAAATCGTGCCCGAAGCGGGTGAGATTAGCCGTACCGCCGATCAGCAGCCGCTCTTCGGTCTCCTCCACCAGAGTCTCCAGCAACACCGACAGCACTGTCGAGACCGTGCCGCGGTCCTCCTGTTCGAAGGACTCCGGAAGATCCTGCACCAACTGGGGCACGTCCGTGAACCGGCGCCCCACGACCCGGCTGTTCAGCCGCGCCCGGAGGTCGGCCAGGGAGGCCTCGGCGAACGGCGCCTGGCAGTCGACCAGCCGCTGCTCGACCCGTCCGGTGTCCGTGATCAGTACGAGCATCAGGCGGGCCGGGGCCAGCGCCAGCAGCTCGACGTGCCGGACCGTGGACCGGGTCAGCGACGGGTACTGCACCACCGCGACCTGCCGGGTCAGCTGCGCCAGCAGCCGGACCGTGCGGCCCACCACATCGTCCAGGTCGACCGCGCCGTCCAGGAAGCTGTGGATCGCCCGCCGCTCCGGGCTGGACAGCGGCTTGACGCCGGCCAGCCGGTCGACGAACAGGCGGTAGCCCTTGTCGGTCGGGATCCGCCCGGCGCTGGTGTGCGGCTGGGCGATGTAGCCCTCGTCCTCCAGCGCGGCCATGTCGTTACGGATGGTGGCCGGGGAGACCCCGAGCTTGTGGCGCTCCGTGAGTGCCTTGGAGCCGACCGGCTCCTCCGTCCCGACGTAGTCCTGGACGATGGCGCGCAGCACTTCCAGCCTGCGTTCACTGAGCATCCTGCGCACCTCCAGTCCGGCCGTCCCGCCGTCTCGTTTCTCCTGGCACTCACCCGGGCCGAGTGCCAGACCATGAGCCAGTGTACGGCCGGGTAGCACCGGCACGGCAAGGCCCGCCTCACGCAGCGCGCACCCGACGCACGCCCGACGGCCGCCTCGGACGGTCCGCCGGCCGTCACCGGATGGTCCGCTCACCTCACCGTGATCACCATCGTCGCAGGTGGCCGACGTGGTAGCTGGCCGGCCATGATGTCGATGGCCATGATCAGGCGGTCCGCCGGGCAACGCCATCGCGAGGGGGCTAGCGTCTCGGTATGCGCACTGCTTGGGAAGAGGCCGGGTGGGAACAGCTCGGTGAAGGCGTCGCCAGGCGCCGGATGCCGGGCTGGGACGAGACGATCGGGGTGATCGCCGGGGCGTCCGGCGTCATGATCGTCGACACCGGCGCGACCATCCGTGACGGCGCGGATCTGCGCCGGTCGGTCCGCGGTGTGCTGGGCCGGGACGTGACGCATATCGCGCTCACCCATCCGCATTTCGATCACGTCCTGGGCACCGCGGCCTTCGCCGGCGTCGCGGTATTCGGCGCGGCCGGCCTCGGCGACCTGCTGCGCCGCGACAAGGACGCGCTGCGGCACGACGCGATCCGTCATGGTGTCGACCGGGACGCCGCCGCGGAGGCCACCGACCTGCTCGTCGTCCCGCACCACCATGTGCACGACCAGCTCACCGTCGACCTCGGCGACCGCCCGGTGCTGCTGGCGAATGTGGGTCCCGGCCACACCGCGCACGACCTGGCCGTCCTGGTGCCCGGCCGGCACGGCGCCCCCGAGATCGTCTTCTGCGGTGACCTGGTCGAGGAGTCCGGCGAACCGCAGGCCGGCCCGGACGCACTGCCGCGGCGGTGGCCGGCGGCCCTGGACCGGCTGCTGGCCCTCGGCGGCGAGGACGCGGTGTATGTGCCCGGCCATGGCGCCGTGGTGGACGCCGCCTTCGTCCGGGCACAACGGGACGCGCTGGCCGCCCGCTTCGGCGTGTCTCCCGCCTGACCCGCCGCCCTCTCCCGCCCGGCCCGCTGCCTTCTCACCGCCTGGCCTGGTGCCCTCTCCCGCCTGACCGTTGCCTTCTCGCCGCCTGACCTGCTGCCTTCTCTGCGCTTTCCCGCCGCCTTCGCTCCGCCGCGCCTCCGCGGCTGTCCTATCGTCTGGCGCATGCGCAGCAGACAGTACGGTCCCGACCTCACGCCTCCCTGGAAGAAGCAGCGGCCCGCACCCGAGGTGCCGGCCGATCCCGATCTGGTCGTCGAGGAGGTCACCAGCGGCTTCTGCGGTGCCGTGATCCGCTGTGAGAAGACCGCCGAGGGCCCGACGGTCACCCTGGAGGACCGCTTCGGCAAACACCGTGTCTTCCCGATGACGCCCCGCGGCTTCCTCCTGGAGGGCAAGGTGGTCACCCTCGTACGCCCTCAGCGACAGCAGGCGGCGCCGAGCGGCCCGGCCCGTACGGCGTCCGGCTCCCTCGCCGTCCCCGGCGCCCGCGCCCGGGTCGCGCGCGCCGGGCGCATTTACGTCGAGGGGCGGCACGACGCCGAACTGGTCGAGCGGGTCTGGGGCGACGACCTGCGCATCGAGGGCGTGGTGGTGGAGTACCTGGAGGGCATCGACGACCTGCCGGCGATCGTCCGCAGCTTCGCCCCCGGGCCGGACGCACGACTGGGGGTACTGGTGGACCACCTCGTCCCCGGCTCGAAGGAGTCCCGGATCGCGGCCGGGGTGACCGGTGAGCATGTGCTGGTCGTGGGCCACCCGTACATCGATGTGTGGGAGGCGGTGAAGCCGTCGTCGGTCGGCATTCCGGCCTGGCCGGCCGTACCGCGCGGGCAGGACTGGAAGACGGGGGTCTGCCGGGCGCTGGGCTGGCCGGAGAACACGGGGGCGGCGTGGCAGCGGATTCTGTCGGGCGTGCGGTCTTACAAGGACCTGGAGCCACAACTCCTGGGGCGGGTGGAGGAGTTGATTGATTTTGTTACGGTCGGCGGTGCCGGTTGATGGCGGGCAGGGTGCCGAACTGGGTGGTGTCGAGCTTGATGCCGAGGGCGTCGATACGGATCGGCTTACCGAACGGGACGGTGCGCTGGACCTCGTAGTCGGCGTCCTCCCCCGCCCCGTAGGGCTCCGTGAGGAGTACGCAGCGGGCATCGTGCGGGTCGATGACGAGGTACGCCGGGATGCCCCCGGCTGCGTAGACGGATCGCTTGAGGCCGTAGTCACGGTCGACGCTGCTTCCCGAGACCACCTCCAGCAGCATCGTCACATCCGACGCCGGCACGAGCCAGCCATCACCTTCGCATGCCCCGCGCTCCATCACGACGAGGTCGGGCCGCGGATAGCTCGGCTCACCGGCGATCGCGACGTGCTGGAGCTGAAGGCGCGCCCATTCGTCGCGCGGGAACTGATTCATCACTCTCGTGACGATCTTGTTGTGGACAATATCCGGGCCCCCGGACAGCACGATGCTCCGGCGCAGCAGCTCCGCCCGCACCCCCTCCGGCGGCTCGAACTGCTCGAAGTACTCCATGATCGCCTGGTCACGCACCGCGCCCAACCACCCAACTGTCCCCGCCTGCCGCTGTGTTGTCGACAGCCTAGAACGGCAGAAGGCGGTGAAGCGGGCTTCGCCGTGAGATCACCCCGCCGAGTGATCAGTCCACCAGGTCCCTGACCACCGCGTCAGCCAACAGCCTCCCCCGGAGCGTCAGCACGGCCCGCCCCTCCTCGTACGGACCGGCGTCCAGCAGACCGTCCGCCAGGGCCTTGCGGGATGCCGCGAGGCCGTCCGGGCGCAGCAGGGACAGGGAACAGCCCTCGCGCAGCCGCAGCTCCAGCAGGATGCGCTCCACACGGCGGTCCTCGTCGGCCAGGACCTCGCGGCCCGCGCCCGGCGACCGTCCGTCCCCCAGCGCCTGGGCGTAGGCGCCCGGGTGCTTCACGTTCCACCAGCGCACGCCGCCTATGTGGCTGTGGGCGCCGGGGCCGGCGCCCCACCAGTCGGCGCCGGTCCAGTACAGCTCGTTGTGGCGGCAGCGGGCGGCCTCGGTGGTGGCCCAGTTGGAGACCTCGTACCAGTGGAAACCGGCCGCTGACAGAGCCTCCTCGGCGATCAGATAGCGGTCGGCGTGCACATCGTCATCGGTCATCGGGACCTCGCCACGACGGATCCGGCGGGCCAGCTGGGTGCCCTCCTCGACGATCAGGGCGTACGCGGAGATGTGGTCGGGGCCGGCGCCGAGGGCGGCGTCGAGGGATGCCCGCCAGTCGTCGTCGGTCTCGCCGGGGGTGCCGTAGATCAGGTCGAGGTTGATGTGCCGGAAGCCGGCGGCGCGGGCCTCGGCGACGCAGGCCTCGGGGCGGCCCGGGGTGTGCGTACGGTCGAGGATCTTCAGGACGTGCTGCCGGGCGCTCTGCATACCGAAGGAGACGCGGTTGAAACCGCCGGCGAGCAGCTCCTCCAGGTAGGCCGGGCCGACGGACTCGGGGTTGGCCTCCGTGGTGATCTCGGCGCCGGGGGCGAGGCCGAATTCGTCGCGGATCGCGGCGAGCATGCGGCCCAGGTCCGCGGCGGGGAGGAGGGTCGGGGTGCCTCCGCCGACGAAGACCGTCTCTACGGGGCGCGGGTCGTCGCCCAGCACCTTGCGGGCCAGCCGGATCTCCTCGACAACGGTGTCGGCGTAGTTGTCGCGGGAGGCCAGGGCGCCGCCGGAGCCGCGCAGCTCGCTCGCGGTGTAGGTGTTGAAGTCGCAGTAGCCGCAGCGGGTCGCGCAGTACGGCACATGCAGATAGAAGCCGAGGGGCCGCCGGGCGGCCCCCACCAGCGCATGGCGGGGCAGCGCCCCGTCCTCGGGCATCGGCTCACCATCAGGCAGTGCGGAAGGCATGGGATCCATTGTCCGTCATGGGACCGACAACGTCCGTCAGAGGACCGGCGGCCTGGATTCCGGCCGGTGACGGCCTGGATTCCGGCCGGTGAGCACTGGTGGATGTCGCTTTCGCCGGTGGGCGGCTACGAGAGGCCGCCCGCCGCCTTGAGCACGAGAAGTGCCAGGTCGTCGTCGGGCGGGGCGGGGTCGAAGGCGTGGACGGCGGTGCGGAGGTGATCGGCGAGGGCCTTGGCGCTCAGGCCGACGCCTGCCGCGAGGGCCTTGGCCAGCCCGTCCTCGTCGTCGAAGAGCCGGCGGCCGGAGCGGCGCTCGGTGACCCCGTCGGTGACGCACAGCAGGGTCTCGCCGGGGCGGAGGTCGAACGATTCACTGACGTAGGCGGCGTCCTCGACCACCCCGAGCAGCACCTGAGGCGCCGCGACGACCCGGACCGCGCCGTCCGTACCCAGGACGAGCGGCAGCGGATGGCCGGCGCTGGCCAGGGTGCAGCGTGCGCCCCCGGAGCCGCCGGAGCCGCCGGGGTACGGGACGATTTCGCCGTAGAGGAGGGAGAGGAACCGGGCCTGCTCACTCTCCTCGCGGACCTCCACCGGGGCCTCCGCTCCCGCGCCGGCGGCCGCCATCGCCGCCGCGACCGCCGCGACCGAGTCCGCGGCCTGCCGGGCCATGGTCTTGTTGAGCCGGTCGAGGACCTCCGCGACGCCGAAGCCGCCTCGGGCCAGCAGCCGCAGCACCGGCCGGGCCAGCCCGGTCACCGCGGCCGCCTCGGGCCCGCTGCCGCAGACGTCGCCGAGCGCGAAGCACCAGCGGCCGTTCCCGGCGTCGAAGAGGTCCCAGAAGTCGCCGCCCGCCCAGGCGCCCTCGCGCGGCTCGTAGACCACCGCCGACTCCACGCCGGGCACCTTCGCCCTCCCCCGGGGCAGCAGCCGGCGCTGCAGGACCTGGCTGATCCGTTCCTGGCGGCGGTAGGCGCGGGCGGTGGCCACGGCGCGGGCGACCCGGCGGCCCAGGTCCTCGATCAGTCCGACCACCTCGTCGGGGAAGCGCGGCAGCCCGCCCCGGCCGAGCAGCAGCGTGCCGAGCCGACGGCCGCCGACGGCCAAGGGGCAGGCCAGCGCCGCGCCGCCCAGGTCACCGCAGCCCAGGTGCTCACCACCGGGGTCCGCACAGTCCAGGTGCTCACCGCGGGGGTCCGCGCAGTCCAGGTCGTCACAGCCGGGTTCGTGCGGCCATGGCCACGGGACCGCGACCGGTGCGCTGCCGGGCGCGGCATCGCCCGGCAGTTCCGGTGACTGCTTCTCCAGCGCCGCACGGAGGGAGTCGATCCGGCTCTCGCAGGTGTGCCAGACGCGGGCGAGCCGCTGCGCTCCCTGGCCGTCGGCCGCCTCCAGCCCCCGCCCGGACGCACCGCCATCGCCGTCGTGAAGCCACACCGCGCACCAGTCGGCGAGCCGGGGGACGATCAACTGGGCGGCGAGCGCGGCGACCTGATCGGCGTCGAGCTGACCGGAGAGCAGGTCGGAGGCCTCGGCGAGGAAGGAGAGGGCACCGTTGTCGACCCGGCCGGCGCCGGGCTCCGGGCGGGTGGGGCGGCGAGGTACGGGGGCGAGGAGTTCGGCGGCCCGCAGTTCGCGCTGGAGCAACCGGCCACCGGATGTCTGCTCCAGCCGCCCACCAGATGTGTGCTCCAGCCGGCCATCGGAGGTGTGCTCCAGCCGACCGTCGGAGGTGTGCTCCCACTGGTCGCCGTGGACGATCTCGATCTGGTCGTCGTAGGGAAGCTCGGGCTCCGGACGGGCGCCGGCGCCGGGGGCGTCCACGGGGAGCCGGAACCATACGGCCTTCATGGCGTGGCGGTAGGTGATGCCCCAGGATTCGGCGACGGCACTGATCAGCTGGAGCCCGCGGCCACCGCTTTCGGAGGCGGGGCCGTCGGCCGCGGCACCCTCCGCGCGGGCGCGGGCACGGATCGGCCGGGTCGGGTGGCGGTCGGAGACCTCGATGACCACGCCGGGCAGGGAATCCTGGCCGGGACCCGGGTCGAGTCCGAGGTCGAGGCCGGGGTCGAGGCCGGGGTCGGCGCTGTCGTACGGCTCGGCCGCGGGGGCGAGTCGGCAGCGCAGCTCGACGGTGGTGCCGGCGTACACCACCGCGTTGGTGACCAACTCGCTGACCAGCAGCACCGCTTCGTCCGCCAGGCGGTCGGTGAGACCCTCCGCGCCGGGCAGCCGCTGAGCGGTCCAGTCGGCGAAGGACTCGCGGACGAAGCGCCGCGCGGCGGCCGCGGCCTGCGGGTTCCCGGGAAGCCGGACCCACCGGGTGCGGGCGCGGGGGCCGGCAGGACCACCAAGGCCGCCAGGGCCACCAGGGCCGCCGGAATCACCTGACGTGCCGGAACCCTCCGGCGTCGGCGCGCACGCCGCCGTGCGCGCCCCCGTGACGCCGTCATCCCGTGGAGACGAAGTTGTCGTCGCAGTCGTTCTCATTGAGCAACTCCCGAACAGCTCCGCTACAGCGCCGGATGCGCCACCGACAGGGTGACAGAACGAGCGCACGCATAAGCACCGAGTCACGGAAGTGCGAGGTCGCGGCGTCCAATTCGGCTGACACACCGGGGGAGTTGGCCGGTGCGCGAAGGAGGCAGCAGTGCGGGGCGGACCGCATCGGTCCGCCCCGCCATCCCGGCACAGGCCGCCGCTACGCCTCCCGCGCCCCCGCGTACATCTCCTCCAGCAGGTCCTGGAACGCCCGCTCCACCACTGGCCGCTTGACCTTCAGGCTGGGGGTCACCTCGCCGTGCTCGATGTCCAGATCGCGCGGCAGCAACCGGAACTTACGGATCTGCTGCCAGCGCTGGAGGCCCTCGTTGACCCGCTCGACATAGCCGTCGATCAGCTCGCGGACCTGCTCCGTGGCGACCACCTCGGCGTACGACTTCCCCGCCAGGCCGTGCCCCTTCGCCCAGTCCATGATCGTCGGCTCGTCGAGGGCGATCAGCGCGGTGCAGAAGTTCCGGTTGGCGCCATGCACCAGCACATTGGAGACGAACGGGCAGACCGCCTTGAACTGCCCCTCCACCTCGGCGGGCGCGATGTACTTGCCGCCGGACGTTTTGATCAGGTCCTTCTTGCGGTCGGTGATCCGCAGATAGCCGTCGGGGGACAGCTCGCCGATGTCGCCGGTGTGGAACCAGCCGTCCTCCTCCAGCACCTCGGCGGTCCTGTCCGGCAGGCCGTGGTAGCCCTGCATGATGCCCGGGCCGCGCAGCAGGATCTCGCCGTCTTCGGCGATCCGGACCTCGGTGCCGGGCAGCGGCTTGCCCACCGTGCCGGTGCGGTACGCCTCGCCGGGGTTGACGAAGCTGGCGGCGCTGGACTCTGTCAGGCCGTAGCCCTCCAGGATGTGGATACCGGCGCCGGAGAAGAAGTAGCCGATCTCCGGGGCGAGCGCGGCCGAGCCGGAGACCGCGGCGCGCAGCCGGCCGCCGAAGGCCTCCCGGAGCTTGGCGTAGACGAGGGCGTCGGCGATCTTGTGCTTGGCGCCGAGCGCGAACGGCACCGAGGCGTTGCCGGTGCGCTGGAAGTTGCCCTGGGCCGCCTTGGCGTACTCGCGGGCCACCCCGGCCGCCCACTGGAAGATCTTGTACTTGACGGCGCCGCCCTCCCGGGCCTTGGCCGCAGCGCCGTTGTAGACCTTCTCGAAGATCCGGGGTACGGCCGCCATGTACGTGGGCTGGACGACCGGCAGATTCTCGATGATCTTGTCGACCCGGCCGTCGACGGCGATCACCTGGCCGGTCGCGATCTGCCCGGCCGTGAGCACCTTGCCGAAGACATGCGCCAGTGGCAGCCAGAGGTACTGCACATCCTCCTCGGTGATCAGCCCGGTCGCCTCGATCGCGCGGGCCATGTACGCCCAGCAGTCGTGCTGGAGCCGTACGCCCTTGGGGCGGCCGGTGGTCCCGGAGGTGTAGATCAGCGTCGCCAGTTGGTCAGCGCTCAGCCCGGCGATCCGCTCCTTGACGCACTCGGGGTGCTTCTCCAGATGAGCCGCGCCGCGCCGCTCCAGCTCCGCCAGCGAGAGCACCCACCCCTCGGGGTCGTCGGCCGCGGGCTCGGCGTCCGCCTCGTCGATGACGACGACATACGCCAGGTCGGTCAGCTCCGCGCGCCGCTCGCGGGCCTTGGCGAGCTGTCCGGCGTCCTCCGCGATCAGCACCCGGCTGCCGGAGTCGGCCAGGATGTACGCGGTCTCCTCGGCGTTGGTGCTGGGGTAGACCGTGGTGGTCGCAGCACCGGAGCAGAGCACACCGAGGTCGGTGAGGATCCATTCGACGCGGGTGTTGGAGGCCAGCGCCACCCGTTCCTCGGGCCGTACGCCCAGCGCGATCAGCCCGGCGGCCACGGCGTAGACCCGGTCGGCGGCCTGGGCCCAGCTGATCGCCTTCCAGGCGTCCGGGCCCCGACCGGAGGCCGACGGGACCGGATGACGGAAGGCCTCGATATCGGGCGTGGCCGCGACCCGCTCCAGGAAGAGGTGCGCCACCGAGGGCGGCCGGTTCTCGATCAGGGTGTAGGTGTCCGTCACGGCGTCCTCCGGGGCCCGCTTCGTTGCGTGGTGACTCGCGAGTAACCTTGAGCGTGATCAGAGTAGAGCGCCTCGCGTCGCCGCGTAAGGGGCTGCGACCCACTGGTTCTCGGTGTGACCGATGCGATAGGTGTACGTAGCACGCGCATCGCCCGATAACGTCGCGCCGCACCGGTCACCCTCACCAGACCACAGCCGGGCGCGCCGGTCGAGCCACTACGGAACGGCACGCTCCGCATTCATTCCGATGCACGCCGGTGAAGGCACGAAGGCATGAGGGTGCGAGGGGGGCGGGGGTACGCGGGTACGGGAGCATCGACGACGCCGGGGCGCCGGGCCCCCGTACGGGAGGATCCCGGCGCCCCGGCGCCCCGCAGCTTCCGCTTCTTCTGCCGCGGCTTCTTCTTGCTTCTTCTTCTCGTTACTTCTTCTTCTCGCCCTCGGAGTCCGAGGACAGCACCGCGATAAAGGCCTCCTGCGGGACCTCCACGCTGCCGACCATCTTCATCCGCTTCTTGCCTTCCTTCTGCTTCTCCAGCAGCTTCCGCTTACGGGAGATGTCACCGCCGTAGCACTTGGCGAGGACGTCCTTGCGGATGGCGCGGACCGTCTCACGGGCGATCACCCGGCTGCCGATGGCGGCCTGGATCGGCACCTCGAAGCTCTGCCGCGGAATCAGCTCGCGCAGCTTGGCGACCAGCCGCACACCGTAGGCGTACGCCTTGTCCTTGTGCGTGATCGCGGAGAACGCGTCGACCTTGTCGCCGTGCAGCAGGATGTCGACCTTGACCAGGTCGGCGGCCTGTTCACCGGTGGGCTCGTAGTCCAGCGAGGCGTAGCCGCGGGTCTTGGACTTGAGCTGGTCGAAGAAGTCGAAGACGACCTCGGCGAGCGGCAGGGTGTAGCGGATCTCGACGCGGTCCTCGGAGAGGTAGTCCATGCCGAGCAGATTGCCGCGGCGGTTCTGGCACAGCTCCATGATCGCGCCGATGAACTCGCTCGGCGCCAGGATCGTGGCCCGTACGACCGGCTCGTGCACCTTGTCGATCTTGCCGGTCGGGAACTCGCTCGGGTTGGTGACCTCGTGCTCGGCGCCGTCCTCCATGTCCACGCGGTAGATCACGTTGGGCGCGGTGGCGATCAGGTCGAGGCCGAACTCGCGCTCCAGGCGCTCCCGGATGACCTCCAGGTGCAGCAGGCCCAGGAAGCCCACGCGGAAGCCGAAGCCGAGCGCCGCGGAGGTCTCCGGCTCGTAGACCAGCGCGGCGTCGTTGAGCTGGAGCTTGTCGAGTGCGTCACGCAGCTCGGGGTAGTCGGAGCCGTCCAGCGGATACAGCCCCGAGAACACCATCGGCTTGGGGTCCTTGTAGCCGCCGAGCGGCTCCTCGGCGCCCTTGTTGAGCTGGGTGATCGTGTCACCGACCTTGGACTGCCGGACGTCCTTCACACCGGTGATCAGGTAGCCCACCTCGCCGACGGAGAGACCGTCGGCCGGCGTCATCTCGGGGGAGTTCGTCCCGATCTCCAACAGCTCGTGCGCGGCGCCGGTGGACATCATCTTGATGCGTTCGCGCTTGCTGAGCGTGCCGTCGACGACCTTCACGTACGTCACCACGCCGCGGTAGGCGTCGTAGACCGAGTCGAAGATCATCGCGCGGGCGGGGGCGTCCTTGACGCCGACCGGGGGCGGCACCTCCCGGACGACCTTGTCCAGCAGCTCGGGCACGCCGACGCCGGTCTTGGCGGAGACCTTCAGTACGTCCTCGGGGTCGCAGCCGACCAGGTTGGCCAGCTCGGCGGCGAACTTCTCGGGCTGTGCAGCCGGCAGGTCGATCTTGTTGAGGACCGGGATGATCGTGAGGTCGTGCTCCATCGCCAGGTAGAGGTTGGCGAGGGTCTGGGCCTCGATGCCCTGGGCGGCGTCGACGAGGAGGATGCAGCCCTCGCACGCGGCGAGCGAGCGGGAGACCTCGTAGGTGAAGTCGACGTGACCAGGGGTGTCGATCATGTTGAGGATGTGGGTCGTCCCACTGTCCTCGCTCGGCGCCCAGGGCAGCCGGACCGCCTGGGACTTGATCGTGATGCCGCGCTCGCGCTCGATGTCCATGCGGTCGAGGTACTGCGCGCGCATCTGCCGCTGCTCGACGACACCGGTCAGCTGGAGCATCCGGTCGGCGAGCGTCGACTTGCCGTGGTCGATGTGCGCGATGATGCAAAAGTTACGGAGGAGAGCCGGGTCGGTACGGCTCGGTTCCGGCACGTTCGTAGGGGTCGCGGGCACGCAGGGTCCATTCAGTGAACGCGGGTAGGCGGGACTCGGGTATCTGACGTCTTCCCCCATGGTCCCATGAGCGGCGGAGTCGGTTCGGATTGGGCGGTGCGGACCGGGTGGACGGCAGTACGGAGCGGGCCGGCCGGCGGGACGAGCGGGTGGACGGTGGACGGTGGACGGTGGTGCGGACCGGGTGGGCGGCCGTACGGAGCGGGCGAGCCGGCCGGCGGCCCGTACTGGTGACCTCGGGCCGGTTTGGGGCGCCGTAGACCCTGCTGGTAGCCTGGTCCACTGCGCTTCGTGCCCTCTCTCGTACGAGGCGCGCTAGAAACTCCAACGAACCTGAAAAGGCTCTTTCGTGGCGAACATCAAGTCCCAGATGAAGCGGATCAAGACCAACGAGAAGGCTCGTCAGCGCAACAAGGCTGTCAAGTCGGCTCTGAAGACCTCGATCCGTCGTACCCGTGAGGCCATCGAGGCCGGCGACCTGCAGAAGGCCACCGTTGCCCAGGCCGAGGCGGCCAAGAAGCTCGACAAGGCCGTCAGCAAGGGTGTCATCCACAAGAACGCCGCCGCCAACAAGAAGTCGGCGCTGGCCAAGAAGGTCGACGCCCTCAAGGGCTGAACCTTCCCCCGGGAGAAGCTCACGGCCGCTTCCGGCCGCTGACCTCCTCCCCTCGCAGCATCTGCTGCTGCAACTGCAAGACCTCTGCCGACAGGGATCCAGCGGCCCCTCTCACCGCTCCCGGTCGGTGCACCACCGCGCCGCACACGGCCTGCGTTCGCCACGCGGGTGCGGCGCACCCGGCTCACCGGCGGCTCGTACCGCCGACCGAGTCAGCATCACTTGATGCGAAGGCCCCGCCTCGCCCCTTCCCCAGGGGCCTGCGGGGCCTTTTGCATGGGTTCGATGGCGGGTCCGGGTCCGGGTCCGGATCTGGATCTGGGTCCGTGTCTGGTCCGGGGGCGGGTCTGGTCCGGGGGCGCGTCCGGTCCGGGGGGGGGGCGGCAACGTGCGGCCCGGGGCGGCACGTCCAGTCCGGGGGCGGCACCCGCGATTGCCCCCCGAAAGCCATGGGCGCCTTGCCTCGAAGACCCACGGGTGCTGTGCCACAGAAACTTATGGGCGCCGCGCTCCCGGGGGAAAGCCCTGGGGAAGGCGCCGCCGGTTACCCGAAGGCGCAGGCCTGACGCTGCCCTGGCAACGGGCCCGCTGCGACCGCCCGCCCTACCGGGAAAGAACTACCGTCCCGCCGGGAAAGAACCACCGCCCTGCCGGGAAGAACTACCGCGACGCGGACCTCGCCGCCCGCGCCACGGTCACCACGGCTTTCTCCAACGCGTACCCCGGATCGTCACCGCCGCCCTTCACCCCCGCATCGGCCTCCGCCACCGCGCGCAGCGCCGTGGCCACGCCGTCCGCCGACCAGCCGCGCATCTGCTGCCGCACCCGGTCGATCTTCCAGGGCGGCATGCCCAGATCGCGGGCAAGGTCGCCGGGGCGGGCGCCGCGCGGGGCGGAGGCCAGCTTGCCGATGGCACGGACGCCCTGGGCGAGCGCGCTGGTGATCATGACGGGGGCGACGCCGGTCGCGAGCGCCCAGCGCAGCGCCTCAAGGGCCTCGGCGGCCCGGCCTTCGACAGCCCGGTCCGCGACGGTGAAGCTCGATGCCTCGGCCCGGCCCGTGTAGTAGCGGGCGACGACGTTCTCGTCGATCGTGCCCTCGACATCGGCGGCCAGCTGCGAACACGCCGACGCCAGCTCACGCAGATCGCTGCCGACCGCGTCGACCAGCGACTGGCAGGCTTCCGGTGTCGCCGAACGCCCGGCCGCCCGGAACTCGCCCCGGACGAATGCCAGCCGGTCGGCCGGTTTGGTCATCTTGGGGCAGGCAACTTCCCGCGCACCGGCTTTACGGGCGGCGTCCAGCAGCCCCTTCCCCTTGGCACCGCCGACATGCAGCAGTACAAGCGTGATCTCCTCGGCGGGCGAGCCGAGATAGGCCTTGACGTCCTTGACGGTGTCTGCGGACAGGTCCTGGGCGGCCCGCACCACCACGACCTTGCGCTCGGCGAAGAGTGAGGGGCTGGTCAGCTCGGCGAGGGTGCCGGGCTGCAGCTGATCGGGGGTGAGGTCACGTACATCGGTGTCCGCGTCGGCTGCCCGGGCAGCCGCCACCACCTGCTGCACCGCGCGCTCCAGCAGCAGTTCTTCCTGGCCCACCGCGATCGTGACGGGGGCGAGGGGGTCGTCATGAGCTGTCTTCCTGGCCATCGCGAACCAGCATCCCACGCGCCACTGACAACACCGCCCGCCCACTCCCCCGATGAGGCCCAGCTCAATCGGAACGACCAGCTCGACCAGAACGCCGGCCCCGGACGACTCTCCGGGCAACGGCCCGGTACTGCTCTCCGGGCATCGGCCACGGACGGCTCCGGGCAACAGCCCCGTACGGCTTCTCCGGGCAACGGGTCCGGACAACTCCGTTCAGCTGCCCGCCCCGCCCGACAACCGCACAGTCCCTCTGCCGGACAATGGCCCGGTGAACGACGACGCCACCCAGCCCGCGCGCCACAGCCGCCACACCCGCCACGTACTGGTCCTGCCCGACCGCGACGCCGCCGAAGAGGTGGCAGAGGCCCTGGCCGAACGCTTCGGTCTCGCCGAGGAGCCCGAGCTCGTACGGGACGCCCTGGCCGGCGAGGACGACGCCGAGGACGCCCAGTGGCTGGTGGTGGTCGAGGACCCGGACGCCATCCACGACCCGGAGCGCCTGGACACCCTCGCCGCGGAGTACGACGGCTGGCGCGAGGCCGAGTGACGGCAAGGTGACGGCCCCGCCGTCTCCGGGGAATTCGTCCACCGGGCATGCGTCCGCCGCGCATTCTTCTGCCGAGCGAACGTCCCCGGGACCGGCGGCCGCCGACGGCCGCGGAGAGCCTGCCGGACGTGCCCAGGACCGCGAGGGCTCCGTCGGTATCCGTACGCAGCACCCGTGCGCCCAGGGCGTGCAGCGCCGCGATGGTCCGGGGCGCCGGATGGCCGTACGGATTGCCGGTGCCACAGGAGATCAGCGCCAGGCGCGGCGCCAGCCGCCGTATCAGCACCGGGTCCTGGTACGCGGATCCGTGGTGCGCCACCTTCAGCACATCGACGGCGGGCAGCTCCGGATGCGCTATCAACAACGCCTGCTGGGAGGGTGGTTCGAGATCGCCGAGCAGCAGCAGGTTCAGCCCGCCGGTACGGACGAGCAGGGTGACGCTGGCGTCGTTAGGGCCCTCGACGGCGCCGGAGCCGTACGCCCCGGGCACAGCCGACGCCGACGGGAGTGTGGCGGACGAGGCAGACGGCGAAGGCGACGAAGGTCGGGCAGGCGAGGGCAAAGGGGCCGGTGGCCAGAGGACTTCCCAGCTGAGGGGGCCCAGTCGGCGCCGCTCCCCCGGCACGGCGCGGATGACCGGGATCCGGGCAGCCGCGGACGTGGCACGTACGAACTCGGCCTGCCCCGGCGGGTCCTCCAGCGTCGTGGTCTCGATCGCACCGACCGACCGGCCGCGCAGCGCACCCGGGAGGCCGTCCACGTGATCGGCGTGAAAGTGGGTGAGGATCAAGAGCGGAATGCGGCGGATGCCGAGGTCGGTGAGGCAGCGGTCGATCGCATGGGGCTCGGGGCCGGTGTCCACCACCAGCGCGGTACCGTCCCCGGCCGCCAGCACCAGGCCGTCGCCCTGCCCCACGTCGCAGACCACGGCACGCCACCCGGGCGGCGGCCAGCCCGTGATCACGCGGGTGAACGGGGCCGGCCGGCACACCGCGAGGATCACCGCCAGCGCGCAGAGCGCACACAGCCAGGGACGCCGCAGCACCCGGCGGGCGACCGGCACCACGGCCGCGATGACGACCGCCAGTACCAACCCGCCGACCCAGCCACCGGGCCAGCCGAACTCCGCTCCGGGCAGTGCCGCCCCCGTACGGGCGACGCCGGCGATCCACTCGGCCGGCCAGCCCGCGCACCACGCCAGCCCCCGGGCGACCGGCAGGGCGACCGGAGCAGTGGCCAAGGCCGCGAACCCGAGCACCGTCGCCGGTCCCACGGCCAGTTCGGCCAGCAGATTACAGGGCACGGCGACCAGGCCCACACGTGCGGCGAGTACGGCGACGACCGGCGCACAGACCGCCTGGGCGGCGGCTGCGGCGGCGATCACCTCGGCGAGCCGCGGTGGCACCCGCCGCCGCTGCAGGGCCGCGCTCCAGCGCGGTGCGAGCAGCAGCAGCGCGCCGGTGGCCAGAACGGAGAGCAGGAAGCCGTAACTACGGGCGAGCCAGGGGTCGTAGAGGACCAGCAGCAGCACCGCGCCGGCCAGCGCGGGGAGCAGCGAGCGGCGGCGGCCGGTGCCGATCGCCAGCAGCGTGATCAGGCCGCAGGCGGCAGCCCGCAGCACGCTCGGGTCCGGGCGGCAGACGACCACGAACGCGAGCGCCAGCGCGCCGCCGAGGACGGCCGTGCCGCGCAGCGACAGCCCCAGGCGCGGCGCCAGCCCTCGGCGCTCGGCCCGGGTGGCAAGGTGCGCCGGGCCGATCAGCAGAGCGAGCACAATCGTCAAATTGCTGCCGGAGACGGCGAGCAGATGCGTCAGGTCGGTGACATGGAACGCATCGTCCAGGTCCGGCGACACCCGCGAGGTGTCCCCCACGACCAGGCCGGGCAACAGGGCCCGGGCATCCGGCTCCAGCCCCTCGGTGGCGTCCCGGAGCCCGCCGCGCAGCCTTCCCGCCAGCCGCTGCAGCGTGCCGGGTGGACGGACCGTGACCGGCGGCGCCGCGGCGCTCACCCGCAGCACGGCGGCGACCTGGTCGCCGGTCGACGACAGCGGCGGGACGGCGCGGGCCACAACACGGACGCGGGTCGACGGCAGCAGCCCGCGCCAGCCTGACGCCGCCCCGGGCGGATGCCCGACGCCGCCCTCGTCATCCTCTCCCCGCTCCCTCTGTCGCACCCCTCCCTTCCCCGGCGCCTCTCCCCTCCGCCGCACACCTGCCTTTCCTGGCACCTCTCCCCTCTGCGGCACGACGACCAGCACGGGCGTCCGCACGGCCGTGACCTCACCGTTGGGCGCTGTGACCCGGACGGCGTCGGCCGCGAACACCACTGCCGGAGGCGTTCGTTGGGAGCCGTGTACCCGTGGCCGGGTCAGCCGCGGATCGCCCGTCACCTCCAACTCCACCGTGACCCGTGCGAACCGCTCCGCCAGGGCGGGCAGCGGCCCTCGCCGGCCATCCGCCGCATGCAGTGCCGCGGACGCAGCCCCCGCCGTACCGCACAGCAGCGCTCCGGCCAGGGCGACACAGGCTCCAGCGGACCACAGACGTGGCGCACGGGGGCGGTGGAACCCCCTTGTCCACCGGCCGCCGCTGCCCGGCCCGAGTCGGCCTCCTGCCGGCTCCGGGCCAGGCGGCTCGTCCTCCCCCGCCTCACTCTCCGCCCGGCGCCGGACCACAGCCAAACGCAGTGCGAACGCCGCGAGGACGACCGCCACCCCGCAGGCCGCCGCCACCCCACCATCGGGTGCGCCCAGGGCGAGCGCCGCAGCTGCCCAGGCCGCCAGGGCCGGCACGACCAGGCGCAGATCCACCGGGTCGTCCTGCTGTGGCTCCGAGGCGCCGTGCGGCGAGATCGCCGTGGCGTGGACGGGCGGGCGAGCGCTACGAAGACGAGGGCCGTGCGGGCTGTGGATCCCGGTCATGGCTGCACCAGGGGGCGCAGCTCGGCGAAGCGGCGATCACCGATGCCGGTCACCTGGCGGAGCTGGTCCACCGAGGTGAACCCGCCGTGCTGCGTGCGGAATTCGATGATGTGGCGGGCCAGGACGGGGCCCACCCCCGGGAGGACGTCCAGCTGCTGCTCGGTTGCCGTACTGAGGCTCACCGGCCCACCGGGTCCGCCTGCGGAACCAAGCGCCCCGCTTCCAGCACCGCCCAGACCCATGCCCCCGGAGTCGGCACCGCCCCCGTCCGCGCCCCCCGCCCCGGCGCCCACTGCACCGGCCACACCGACGACGATCTGTTCGCCGTCGGTCAGCAGCCGCGCCCGGTTCAGCCCACGGGTGTTCGCCCCGTTCAGCACACCGCCCGCGGCCCGTAGGGCATCGAACACCCTCGACCCCGGCGGCATCCGGTGAATACCCGGGTGGCGGACCTTTCCGGTGACATCGACGACCAGTTGTCGCCCCGCGCCGCCCGACGGGCCGCCGGCCGTCCCGGCGGAGGACGCCACCGATGCCGTCGAGGGCGGCAGCAGTGACTCCCGCTCGCCCGGTCCGGAGCCGACGCCGGGGCCAGGGCCGGACGCCGCGGCCCGTTGCACCCCCGGGGCGCGTACCGGTTCAGGCCGCCCGGCCCAGAAGTGCTGCACGGCGAAGCCCACGGCGACCACCAGCACCAGGGCCAGCGCGGCCAGCGCCTTGGGGTCGGTACCGCACCGTAACTGCACCCAGAGCGGCAGACGTTCGCGTACCGCAAGCCACACCCGCTCCCCACGGCGGGGACCTGGTGGATCGTGTCCAGGGGGCGGCGACTCCCCCACCGCGGCCGCCCCGGCCGCACCGAAGACGGCCGCGATCCGGGCCCGTACCCGCTCGCGCTCCCCCTCCCGCCGTTCCGCCGCACGGGACGGCACCGACAGCCCCGACGAACCGGAGGGAAGGGAGGGATCAGACGGAGACGAAGAGGGAGGTGGGGGTGGGGGTGGGGGTGGCGGGGCCACGGCAACCGATGAAGCTGATGAGTCAGACGACACCGCGGCGGACGAAGCCGAGGGAGCCGACGAAGCCGAGGGAGCCAGTGCGGCCGTGACAGGCGTGAAGACCGGGGAATCCGACGGAGCGGATCGAAGTGAGTTCATAGCGACTGACGGTAAGCACGTCGCGTGGATCTCGCTGAGCAGCCTCAATTTCCGTGGATAACAGCCAAGTTGTGGATAACTTCGTCACCCACAGGTGACTCTTGCCGTCCCACTCACCGCGGCGACACCACAGCCGCCAGCAGCCCCGGCCCGGTGTGTGCGCCGATGACCGCGCCGACCTCGCTCACATGCAACTCGTTCAGCCCTGGTACCCGCTCCCGGAGCCGCTGGGCCAGCGCCTCCGCGCGCTCCGCCGCAGCAAGGTGGTGCACCGCGATATCGACCTGGTCCTCGCCCGCCCGCTCTACGGCGATCTCCTCCAGCCGCGCGATGGCCCTGGACGCCGTACGGACCTTCTCCAGCAGTTCGATCCGCCCGTCGGCCAGTTGCAGCAGCGGCTTGACGGCGAGGGCGGAGCCGAGCAGGGCCTGGGCCGCGCCGATGCGGCCGCCGCGCCGCAGATAGTCGAGAGTGTCGACGTAGAAGTAGGCGGCGGTGCCGGCCGCACGCTTCTCCGCGGCGGCCACGGCTTCGTCCGCGCTCCCGCCGGCCTCCGCCGTCTCCGCCGCGGCGAGAGCGCAGAAGCCGAGCGCCATCGCGACCATGCCGGTGTCCACGACGTGTACCGGGACCGGCGCCTCCTTGGCAGCCATCACCGCCGCGTCGTACGTACCGGAGAACTCCGAGGAAAGGTGCAGCGAGACGATGGCGTCGGCACCAGCCGCCGCGGCCGCGCGGTAGGTGCCCGCGAACATGCCGGGGCTGGGTCGGGAGGTCGTCACGGGACGGCGCTTCTGGAGTGCCTGGGCGACGGATCTCGCGGAGATCTCGGTGCCCTCTTCCAGGGCCTGGTCCCCCAGGACGACGGTCAGCGGCACAGCCGTGATGTGGTGGCGTTCGAGGGCCGTCCGCGGCAAGTAGGCCGTGGAATCGGTGACGATCGCGACATGGCGGGACATGACGTGGAGATTATCCGGGGATCGGGACGCCGCACAGTGCGGGCCGCTACCCAAGATCTTCCAGGTTTCGCCAAGGCTCTGCCAAGAGCCCACAGGACGATGTTGTCACCGCTCCCGGCGGCCGGCAAAGGGCATAAGACGCCACCTTGCCGCTCCTGCCTCTCGGGGCCCCGCCCCGCCCCCACCCACCGCCTCCACCGCTCAGGTTCACTCCAGGTTGTGTGTCTTCGTCTCCCGTCGGTTCGTCTCCCGTTGGTTCGTCTCTCGTCGGTTCGTCTCCGTCGCCGGGGACTTCTGCCAGGGGTACGTCGGCCGGGTACGGGGGTCACGGGCGGTGAGAGCCGGCGGGGCTTCGGGGGACGGGCCCCAGGAGTATCCGCGGTCGGCGGGATCCGACGCCGCCGCATCCGCCGCGGTATCCGTTGGCGCGCCCCGACGAGCGTCAGCGGACGAAGGGGCAGCCGAGGGGCCGGAAGAGGGGCCGGCGGCAGGGCCGCCCGCGCCAGCCGTGCGTGAGCGGTCGTCCGGCAGCGGCTCGGCCAACGGATCCGGGGCACCGGCCTCCCATGTCCAGTGGCGCAGCGCACCCGTCTCCACATCGATCTGGTCGCTGAGCGCCGCCAGGTCATCGTCCGCGAACTTGCGGGCCCGGTCGCGGGCGGCCCAGCGCAGCGACTCGGCGGAGTGGGTGATCCGCTCCATGCGCTCCCGGAGCTCGGGGAGGCGGGCGGTGATGGTGGGCCGGTCGGGCTCCCGTTCCAGGCGCTTGAGTTCGTCGTCGAGCTCATGGCCATGCGCACTCAGCCGCTCGAAGAGGCCGATCGCCTCGCCAAGGGAGGGGTCGTCCTTGGCCCCGCCGTGCAAGACGTCCTGGGTGGCGCGCATCGACGTGCGGAGCGACAGCCGCAGCTCGGCCAGTTCGCCGACCACACCGGGCTGGGCGAACTGCCGGGCCCGGAGGGTGGTGTCCTCGACGCTCCGGCGGGCCTGGGCGACCGTGCGGTCCACGCCGCGCTTGGCCGCCTGCACCGCCTTGACGGTGACGAACACCCCGGCCACGACGAACAGCACAAAGAGCAGTCCGACGATGGCGACGGCGGCTTCCATGGGCTCTCCCCAGACATGTCGGCGGCGCCGGTTTCCCACCCGCGCCCGGTATCTCCACGGTAAACGGCGCGGGCAGGTTGCGGGTTCCTGACGAACCCCCAACCTGCCCGTAGGGGAAATCCCCTATAGCCGTGCTCACGGCGGTTCGCACGTCCGCGACCGTTGCCGTGGGAACGGCCTTGCCGTGGATCGTGCGAGGTCCGGAGAGCTACGCCGGCACGATGTTCACCAGCTTCGGCGCCCGGACGATCACCTTCCGGATGCCCGCACCGTCCAGCGCCGCGACCACGGCCGGCTCGGCCAGTGCCGCCGCCTCCAGGTCCGCCTCGGAAATCGACGGGGCGACCTCCAGACGGGCCTTGACCTTGCCCTTGATCTGGACGACGCAGGTCACCGTCTCGTCCACGACGTACGCCGGGTCGGCGACCGGGAAGTCGGCGTACACCACGGAGTCGGTATGGCCCAGCTTGCGCCACAGCTCCTCGGCGATGTGCGGGGCCAGCGGGGCGATCAGCAGCACCAGCCGCTCGGCGACCGTGCGCGGAACCGGTCCGCCCGCCTTGGTCAGGTGGTTGTTCAGCTCGGTCACCTTGGCGATGGCGGTGTTGAAGCGCAGGTTCGCCATGTCCGTGCTCACGCCGTCGATGGCCTTGTGCAGGGCGCGCAGGGTGGCCTCGTCCGGCTCGGCGTCGACAACGGTGACCTCGCCGGTCGCCTCGTCCACCACATTGCGCCACAGGCGCTGCAGCAGGCGGTACTGGCCCACGACGGCCCGGGTGTCCCACGGACGCGACACGTCCAGCGGGCCCATCGCCATCTCGTACAGGCGCAGGGTGTCCGCACCGTACTCGACGCAGATCTCATCCGGCGTGACGGCGTTCCGCAGGGACTTGCCCATCTTGCCCAGCAGCCGGGAGACCTTGCCGCCCTCGTAGTAGAAGACGCCGCCGTCGTGCTCCTCGACCTCCGCCGCCGGGACGGCGACACCGCGGGTGTCCCGGTAGACGTACGCCTGGATCATGCCCTGGTTGTACAGCTTGTGGAACGGCTCGGAGGACGAGATGTGCCCCAGGTCGTGCAGCATCTTGGACCAGAAACGGGCGTACAGCAGGTGCAGTACGGCGTGCTCGGCGCCGCCCACGTACAGGTCGACACCACCGTGCGGCTGGCCCTCGCGCGGCCCCATCCAGTACTGCTCGACGGCCGGGTCGACCAGCGCGTCGTCGTTGTGCGGGTCCAGGTAGCGCAGCTCGTACCAGCACGAACCCGCCCAGTTGGGCATGGTGTTGGTCTCGCGGCGGAAGCGGCGCGGGCCCTTGCCGTCGCCCAGGTCCAGCTCGACGTTCACCCAGTCCTCGTTACGGGACAGCGGGGTCTCCGGCCGGGTGTCGGCGTCGTCCGGGTCGAAGGTGCGCGGGGAGTAGTCCTCGACCTCGGGCAGCTCCAGCGGGAGCATCGATTCGGGCAGCGGGTGCGCCACACCGTCCTCGTCGTAGAC
Organism: Streptomyces sp. NPDC001339; assembly: GCF_042895955.1. Taxonomy (NCBI): domain Bacteria; kingdom Bacillati; phylum Actinomycetota; class Actinomycetes; order Kitasatosporales; family Streptomycetaceae; genus Streptomyces; species Streptomyces sp. NPDC001339. The sequence continues at coordinate 269,956 of NZ_JBIAWT010000009.1, forward strand.
GATCGGGAACGGCTCGCCCCAGTAGCGCTGCCGGCTGAACAGCCAGTCGCGCAGGCGGAAGTTGACGGTGCCCTCGCCGATGCCCTGGGCGGCCAGCCATTCGGTGGCCTTCGCCTTGGCCTCCGTGATGCCCAGGCCGTCCAGCGAGATCGAGGTGTCCGACGAGTTGATGATCTTCGCGTCGTACGAGGAGAAGGCGTCGTCCCAGGTGGACGGGTCGGTGCCGCGGCCGTCGGTCGGCTCGACGACGCAGCGCAGCGGCAGCTCGAAGGCGCGCGCGAAGGCGAAGTCCCGGCTGTCGTGCGCGGGGACGGCCATGATCGCGCCGGTGCCATAGCCCATCAGGACGTAGTCGGCGATGAAGACCGGGATCTGCCGGCCGCTGACCGGGTTGGTGGCGTAGACGCCGGTGAAGACGCCGGTCTTGTCCTTGGCCTCGGCCTGCCGCTCGACGTCCGACTTGGACGCGGCCTGCTTGCGGTACGCGGCGACGGCGTCGGCCGGGGTGGCGTGGCCACCGGTCCACACCTCGTGGGTGCCCTCGGGCCAGGCGTCCGGGACGAGGGAGCCGACGCCGCTGCCGTTCTCGGCGCCGGCGATCAGCGGGTGCTCGGGCGCCAGCACCACGTAGGTCGCGCCGAACAGGGTGTCCTGGCGGGTGGTGAAGACCGTGATCTTGCCGGAGTCACCGACGGGGAAGTCGACGCGGGCGCCCTCGGAGCGGCCGATCCAGTTGCGCTGCTGCAGCTTGATGGCCTCCGGCCAGTCCAGCTCGTCCAGGTCGCGCAGCAGCCGGTCGGCGTAGGCGGTGATGCGCATGTTCCACTGGCGCAGCTTGGACTTGAAGACCGGGTAGTTGCCGCGCTCGGAGCGGCCTTCGGCGGTGACCTCTTCGTTGGCCAGGACGGTGCCCAGGCCGGGACACCAGTTGACCGGCGCGTCCGAGGCGTACGCCAGGCGGTACTCCCCCAGGATGTCGGCGCGCTCGCGGGCGGTCAGCTCGCTCCAGGGGCGGCCGTCGGGCGTCTGCCGGGTACCGGACTCGAACTGGGCGACCAGGGTGTCGATCGGGCGGGCCGCGTCCGCCTCCGGGTCGTACCAGGAGTTGAAGATCTGCAGGAAGATCCACTGGGTCCACTTGTAGTACGCCGGGTCGATCGTCTCGATCGAGCGGCGCTGGTCGTGGCCCAGGCCCAGGCGGCGCAGCTGGCGCCGCATGTTGACGATGTTGGCCTCGGTGGAGACGCGGGGGTGGGTGCCGGTCTGGACGGCGTACTGCTCGGCGGGCAGGCCGAAGGCGTCGAAGCCCAGGGTGTGCAGGACGTTGTGGCCCGTCATGCGCTGGTGGCGGGCGTAGACGTCAGTGGCGATGAAGCCCAGCGGGTGGCCGACGTGCAGGCCCGCGCCCGACGGGTAGGGGAACATGTCCATGATGAACTTCTTGGGGCGCGCCACCTGCTCCGGATCGCCACCGGGGTTGGGGGCCTCGTAGGTCCCGCGCTCCTCCCAGAAGTCCTGCCAGCGCGCCTCGATGTCGGCGGCCAGGGCAGCCGTATAGCGGTGCGGCGCTGCCGCGGCGGCAGCGGTAGTCGTCTCGCTCATCGTCCTCAAAGCTCCATCGATCGTCTCTGCCTGCGGAAAAACGCCTTGTTCCCGGCACCGCCGGAAACAAAAAGACCCCTCGCACAGGAGGGGGCGCCGCGCCGATTCCGACGGGCTCTGTCATCCGTCGGTACTGATCAGCGCGGCCCGCTAAGCAGAAGGCGTACGGCACGCATGGCGCCAGGGTACCGCAGGGCATACGGGGGCGCTGGTGAGGATTCCCCGGATGCGGGCCCCGGGGCACGTGGGCAGTGCCGGCTGACGGGAGGTCAGCGCAACGGCCGCAGGGAACGCCCGGCCACTGCCTCGGAGGTGCGTGCGCCGAAGACACGGGGTACGTACGACAGAGCAGGCCGTCCGTAATGGACGGCCTACTCTTCATCTGTGGAGCTAAGGAGAATTGAACTCCTGACCTCCTGCATGCCATGCAGGCGCTCTACCAACTGAGCTATAGCCCCGGGTCTTGTCTCCGCCTCGGTTCCCCGCGGCGACATCGCCTACATTACACGGACCTCCCCGGCTTCTGCCAAATCGCACACCCGTCACCCGGCCACCACCCCTGGACGAGGCCCTTCGGGCCGCAGCACCCCCGGAGGCCCTCCGGCGGGACCCGAGGTACTGTCGGCAAGCCGTGTCCGATTCGTCCTGGGGGAGCCGTACGCCGTGACCGCGCTGGAGCTCGAACAGTCCACCGACCCCGGCGGCCCGAACCCCCGCAGGGGCATCGCCCGTCGCCATCCGATCCCCGCGGCGGCCCTTGTCTGCCTGGTCTCCTTCACCGCCTTCTGGATCGCACAGCGCCTTGCGGGCGTGACGATGATCGACCTGATGGTCTACCGCGCGGAGGGCCTCACCGTCCGCGCCGGCGAATCCCTCTACGACATGGTGGCCACCTCGGCGCAGCTGCCCAACACCTACCCGCCCTTCGCGGCGCTGCTGTTCACCCCGCTCACTCTGTTCGACGTCCCGGTGATGCGTACTCTCGCCACCGCCGGCAACCTCCTGCTGCTCGTCGCCGTCGTCCATCTCTCGCTGCGCCTGGCCGGCCGGCCCCGCCTGCTCCCCCGTCCCGCGGCGACGCTGGCACTCTCGGCACTGCTGGTGTGGTGCGAGCCGGTGTGGACGACGCTGCGCTACGGGCAGATCAACCTGCTGCTCGCCGCGCTGGTCCTGTGGGACCTGACCCGTAGGGACAGCAACCGGCTCGCGGGCATCGGTATCGGTATCGCGGCCGGTATCAAGCTGACGCCGGCGCTGTTCGCCGTGTTCCTCGCGGTGGCCGGCGCCGTCCTGGCCGGGCGGCGGCTCCGCTCCGGCGCCGGCATACGTACCGCCTGGAACCCCTGGCTACGGCAGGCCTCCGTCGCCACCGGCACCTTCCTTGCCACCGCGCTGCTCTCCGCGCTCGCCCTGCCGCGTGACGCACACCGCTTCTGGACCGAGACCGTCTTCGCCGCCGACCGGGTCGGGGAGGTGGAGATCACCGCGAACCAGTCGCTGCGCGGCGCTCTCGCCCGGCTGCTGCACACCCACGACCCGGGCGCCGCCTGGATCGTCGTGGCCGGTCTGACGGCCGTCCTCGGGCTGGCACTGGCGGCCGGCTCACTACTGCGCGGGCCGGGGGCGGCGCAGGCCGAAGGCCGGGGGAAGGCCTGGGCGGCCGTCGCCTGCGCGGCCACCGCGCTCCTGATCAGCCCGATCTCCTGGTCGCACCACTGGGTGTGGTGCATCCCGATGCTGATCCTGCTCGGATCCGAGGCGCTGCACCGCGCGGCACACCGCCCGGCGGCCGGTGCGGAGCACGGCGAGCCCCGCAGGCGGATGCCGACCGCCGCCCGTCGCTGGTGGACGACGACCATCGCACTGGGCCTCCTCTTCTTCTCGTTCGCCCTCTGGTGGGTGCCGCATCGCTGGCACCGGCACGAGGAACTGCACCAGAACGGCGTCCAGATGCTGCTCTCCGGCGTCTATCCGATCGCCGGCACCGTCATCCTGACGCTGGCCGGCGTCCGGCTGTGGCGACTACGGCGACTGAGCCGCACTCCCGCGCCGCTGAACCGGACGGTCGCGCCGCGGAATTGAGCGGAATTGAACGGTCGGTAGCTCGCTGTTCCTTCCAACGGCCGGTACACCGGCGGCAGTTCCGCGCGCCCGGAACCGACCGGAAGGGGCCGAAAGCGGCCGCGGCTGGTCAGTGCTGACCGGTCGCTGCAAGAGACTGTGCATCTGCCCGGCGGTGCTCGGCCAGTTCCGGAGGGGGCGCCAGATGGCGGGTATCGCAGATGACTTGGGACGGCTCGGCCAGAAGGCGACCAGGGCAGCTGGTCAGGGGGCGGCTCGTCAGGGGCGGCCAGGCTCCCGGTCAGGCCGTCACGAACGAGTAGAACCGCTTCAGCGTGCAGTGCTCGTCCAGCAGCCGCCCGTAGATCGGCTCCCCGTCGAGCTCCCGATAGGTCTCGATGGGGTCGCCTTTTATGACCAGGGCGCGGGCGCACTCCTCGCACCAGTACTGATAGTCGGCGTTGACCGGTTCCATGTCGCGGACGATCGGCGTTCCGCTGCCGCACCAGTCACACTTCCTGCTGTGGGCGCCCATCCATCAGCTCCAACTGTGGCCGCAGGCCGTGCAGACGAAGGAAATACCGCCATTGTCGCCCAGCACCTGTGCCACATGGGACGAGCCGCACGCAGGGCACTGCAGGGCGAGCAGGGCAGGGACCTCCTCCAGGATGCTCGTGAGCATCGCGATCTTCTCCTCCCCGGCCGGCGCCGTCCGATTCTGCCACGGACCGCCCACCGGGTCAGGCTCGCCGTCGCGCCACCCGGTATCCCGAAAACGCAGAGATCCCGCCTCCTTGAGGAGGCGGGATCATCTGGGCTGTGGAGCTAAGGAGAATTGAACTCCTGACCTCCTGCATGCCATGCAGGCGCTCTACCAACTGAGCTATAGCCCCGGGTCTTGTTCCGGCCCTCCGAGTTTCCCCGGCGGCCCCGCGAACAAGAAGAACTTTAGCCTGCGACCTGCCCAGATGTGAAATCCGGTCCGGCGGGGCCGCCCCGCGGGGCTCAGTCGTCGTCGCCGAGCACCGGTTCCGGCAGTGTGCCGGCGTTGTGCTCCAACAGGCGCCAGCCGCGCGCACCCTCGCCCAGCACCGACCAGCAGCAGTTCGACAGGCCGCCCAGGCCCTCCCAGTGGTGGGCCTCCAGGCCGAGCAGCCGGCCGATGGTGGTGCGGATCGTGCCGCCATGGCTGACCACGACCAGGGTGCCGTTCTCGGGCAGCTTGCCGGCGTGGTTGAGCACCACGGGGGCGGAGCGATCGGCGACCTCGGTCTCCAGCTCGCCGCCGCCCCGGCGGACCGGCTCACCGCGCTTCCAGGCGGTGTACTGCTCGCCGTACCGCGCGAGGATCTCGTCGTGCGTGAGCCCCTGCCAGGAGCCCGCGTAGGTCTCCCGGAGGGCGGCGTCGTGCGTCACCTCAAGACGGGTCAGGGCGGCCAGCTCGCCGGCCGTGTCCGCGGCGCGCCGGAGGTCCGAGGCGATGATCGCGTCCGGGCGCAGGGAGGCGAGCAGCCGGGCCGCCCGCCGCGCCTGGGCCCGGCCCGTGTCGGTCAGCTCGATGTCCGTGGACCCCTGGAAGCGGCGCTCCAGATTCCAGGACGTCTGGCCGTGCCGCCACAGGACGATACGGCGGCCCGGGGGGCGCGTGGTGCCGTTCAGAACCGCTCCCCGTCCTGCCCGCCGGCCGTGGTCTCGGCGTGCGCGGCGGCCTTGCCGCGGGTGGCCTTGGCCTCCTCCGGGAGGTCGATCTCGGGGCAGTCCTTCCACAGCCGCTCGAGCGCGTAGAACACCCGCTCCTCGCTGTGCTGGACGTGTACGACGATGTCGACGTAGTCGAGCAGCACCCAGCGGGCCTCGCGGTCGCCCTCACGGCGGACCGGCTTGGCGCCCAGGTCCTTGTTGAGCCGTTCCTCGATCTCGTCGACGATCGCCTTGACCTGGCGGTCAGTGGGCGCCGAGGCGAGCAGGAAGGCATCGGTGATCGAGAGGACGTCACTGACGTCGTACGCGATGATGTCGTGCGCGAGCTTGTCGGCCGCGGCCTGGGCGGCGGCGTTGATGAGCTCGATGGAACGGTCCGTGGCGGTCACAAGCGGCTTTCCGGGTCGAGGGCTGCCTCTCCGGCGGCTGGGGTACTCCCCCACAGCTCGCGCTGGGGGCACCCCCACCAGCGTGGGCCGGCGGGAGGGCGGACGGCGCTCGGCGCAGCCTCGGCGCGCGCCGCGGTCCCCCGGGCAACCGGATCAGCGGTCAGATACCCCACAAGGGTCTCACGGACCACCGACACTCCCGGCAGCGTTTTCGAACCCGTGGGTCACACACGGCGTCCGCGCTGGTCAGAGACGTGCCGGAAGCCGCCGGGCACGTCTCTGTCAGCCCTTGTAGTCCCGCCCCAGCACCACCTGGACATCGGCGTTCGCGGGCGCCTTGCCCTGCTTGACCGAGCCGGCCGGCAGGCCCAGCGTCTTGGCGACCTCGGTGGCCTTCGCCTTCTGGGCGGCGTCCCCGTAGCCGACCTCGGAGGTGGCCCGGGCCGCGCTGTCGGTGCCGTCGTCGACGAAGGTGTAGCCGCCGTTGACCAGCGCGACCTGCGCCTTGCCGGTGGCTTCCTTGGTGCCGGTGGCGTTGCGGACGGCGACCCGGGCGGTCGCGTCGGGGGCGGTCTTCCTGACCGAGCCGCCGAGTACGTCCTTGACCACGCTCGCCGCGGTGGCGGGACTGAGCGTGCCGTTCGTCTCCACGGGCAGCACGGTCGTGGTGTACGCACCGGTCTTGGCCAGTTCCGCGCGCTGCGCCAGCGAGCTGCCCAGCTGGCCCTCGGTGAGCGGCGGGTCGAGCACCTGCAGGAGTGCCTTCACCGTGGCGGTGGCGCCGTCGGCGTCGCTGGACAGCTTCTTCAGGGTCGCCTGCACGACCTGCCCGAACCGCCGCAGCTGCCCGGTCTGGTTCTCGCCGGACGCCTGGTAGGTGGCGTAGGCGACGGCGGCCCGGCCGCCCAGGTCTTGGGCGCGCCCCTGCTTGACCACCGGGGAGTCGCCCTTCTTGGCGCCGGGCACGGTGGCGTCGGTGTCCAGGGTGATACCGCCGACCGTCTCGACGAGGTTCTCCAGATAGGGGGTGTCCAGCCGCCAGGTGGCCTTCAGGTCGGCGCCCAGGAGGCTGTTGAGGGAGTCCCGGGTCGGGTCGGCGCCGTCGTCCGTGACGGATTTGCCGAGGGTCGTGGCGGTGCCGTCGTCCTTGGGGACGACGAGGCTGTTGGGCAGCAGGACGGTGGTGCCCTTGTGGGTGGTCACGTTGTCGACGAGCAGTGCCGTGGAGCTCTTGCCGCTCTTGATGTCCCGCAGATGTACGACGAGGACGTCGCGCTTCTGCCCGCCCGCCTCGGTCTGCCCGCCGGCCTGCGGGCCGGCCAGTCCGGGCAGTTTGCCCGCCCACCACAGATAGCCGACACCACCGGCGACCAACAGGGCCAGGACGACGCAGAGCGCGACGATCCGGCTGCGGCCGCGCCGTTTGGCCTCCTCACGGCGCTCGGTGCGGCTCTCGGTGAACTTGAGCCAGTCGATGACGTCTTCGGAGTCCTCGTCCGGCTCCTCGATGAAGGAGAACTGCTCCGTGCGGTAATCGGGGGGCGACGAGGAGGACGAAGAGAACGCGGAGGAAGCAGAGGAAGCAGAGGAAGCGGACACCGACGAAGCGGAGGGCGGGGAGGGCGGGGCGGCCGCCGAGGACGGCGACGGCTGCTGCTGGGCCTGCTGCGGGATCCACTCCTGCTGCGGGTGCTGGGGTTGCTGCGGATGCTGTGGATGGGGCTGCTGCTGGGGCTGGGCGTACGGGTCGTACTGCTGGGGGTAGCCGGGCTGGGGCGGCACCTGATGGCCGCCGTACGGGTCATAGCCGTACTCGGGGCGGCCCGCCTGGGTCTGCTGTCCCTGGTGGCCCTGGTGGCCCTGCTGCCCCTCGTGGCCCTGCTGCGCCTGGTGCCCGGCGTACGGGTCGTAGCCCTCGTAGCCGGACGGAGTGGACTGCTGGCCATACGGGTCGTACGGGTCGTAGTACTGCCCATACGACGGCCGGCCGCCGTCACGGTATACGGGCTGCCCGTAGGCGTCGTAGGTGTAGCCCGGCTGCCCCTGCTGCTCCTGGGCGTACGGGTCGTGGGCGTACGGGTCCTGCGGCCCGTACGGATCCTGCCGGTCGCTCACCGGTACCCCTTTCCGTCAGCCCCGTCAGCAGTCGTCGCGGTACAGCTGCTTCTTGTCGATGTAGCGCACCACACCGTCCGGCACCAGGTACCAGACCGGCTCCCCCTGGGCGACGCGCGCCCGGCAGTCGCTCGAGGAGATGGCGAGCGCGGGCACCTCGACCAGGGAGACCGCTCCCTCGGGGAGCCCGGGGTCCGCGAGGACGTGGCCGGGTCTGGTCACCCCGATGAAGTGGGCGAGCGAGACCAGCTCGGCGGCGTCGTGCCAGGTGAGGATCTGGCTGAGCGCGTCGGCGCCGGTGATGAAGAACAGATCCGCGTCACGGTGCTCCGCCCGCAGATCACGCAGCGTGTCTATGGTGTACGTCTTGCCGCCGCGGTCGATGTCGATACGGCTGACGGAGAACTGGGGGTTCGAGGCCGTGGCGATGACCGTCATCAGGTAGCGGTCCTCGGCCGGCGACACCTTCTTGTGGCTCTTCTGCCACGGCTGCCCCGTGGGCACGAAGATGACCTCGTCGAGGTGGAACAGGCTGGCCACCTCGCTGGCGGCGACCAGGTGCCCGTGGTGGATCGGGTCGAACGTCCCGCCCATCACTCCGAGTCGCCGCTTCACGGGCTCTGTGTGCTCTCCCATGCGTGCAGACCCTACTGGGCGGGGCGCGATGCCGGGGGACGGGTGTCCGGGCTCAGCGGTCCCGGTTGAAGCGGGTGGTGATCCAGAGCAGGAGGAGCAGGACGAACAGGGCGCCGCCGCCGGTCAGGTAGGGGCTCAGGCTGGCGTGACCGCCCTCGTGGCCGGGCTCGGCGGCCAGGGAGACCAGGGACTGTGCGGTGGTGTGCAGGCTCATCGTCGGCAGGACCAATCCGGGCTGGGGTCGGGCAGAGACTTCGACCACATCGTAAGCGTCGGCTCACTGCGGGCTCACGGCGACTCCACCCGGTGGCGGCCGGAACGGCCGACGGCACTCGGGGCGATCGGGCGATCGGTGGCGCGCGGAGTCGCTGCGGCCCGGCGGGGTCAGTCCTTGCCGCACGGGGTCAGTCCTTGCCGTACGAGGTCAGTCCTTGCCGTACGAGGGCAGTCCTCGCGGTACGCGGTACCAGGTCAGTCCTTGCCGTAACCGCGCAGCAGGAACCAGGCGAGCAGGACGGCGCCGACGACGCCCACGATGATCACGGTGCGCAGGAGCCATCCGGGGCCCGTCTGGTGGGCGGGGTCCTGGGCGGCGGCGAGGAGCACGCTCGGATGCGGCATGACGGTGGACTCCCTCCGGTAGCGGCCCGAGCGGTCGGGTGGGCGGGCCTGTGCGGTCACGGTGCGACCTGTGCGGTCACTGGTGCGATCGCCAGCGTACGCCCGAGCATCCAATCGGCTGTCGGCGGCGTCCTCTAGGCTGAACACACGCAGTCGAACAGGGGGAGGCCCCAATGACCGAGAGCCCAGGCGGCGCGCACGTACCGAGCCGGGACCGGCGGCGATTCCCCGGAATCTCCTCGCGGTCGTACGAGCATCCGGCCGACCGCTCGGCGCTGGTGGCGCTGCGCAAGCTGAGCGGTTTCGACACGGTCTTCAAGACGCTCAGCGGCCTACTGCCGGAGCGCAGTCTCCGGCTGCTGTTCCTGTCGGATTCGGTGCGGGTCAGCGACCAGCAGTTCTCGCACCTCAACGACATGCTGCGGGACGCCTGCCACATCCTGGACCTGGAGAAGGTCCCGCCGATGTACGTCAATCAGGACCCGCAGCCCAATGCCATGTGCATCGGTCTGGACGAGCCGGTCATCGTGGTCACGACGGGTCTGGTCGAGCTGCTCGACGAGGAGGAGATGCGGGCGGTCATCGGCCACGAGGTCGGCCACGCGCTGTCCGGGCACGCCGTCTACCGCACGATCCTGCTGTTCCTGACGAACCTGGCCACGAAGGTCGCCTGGATCCCGCTGGGCAACGTCGCGATCATGGGGATCGTGGCGGCGCTGCGCGAGTGGTTCCGTAAGTCGGAGCTCTCCGCCGACCGCGCCGGGCTACTCGTCGGCCAGGATCTCCAGGCCTCCATGCGCGGCCTGATGAAGCTGGCCGGCGGCAACCACCTGCACGAGATGAACGTGGACGCGTTCCTCGAGCAGGCCGATGAGTACGAGGCCGGCGGCGATCTGCGCGACTCCGTGCTGAAGATCCTCAACCTGCTGCCGCGCAGCCACCCGTTCACGACCGTACGGGCGGCCGAGCTGAAGAAGTGGGCGGCCAGCCGCGATTACCAGCGGATCATGGACGGCCACTACCCGCGCCGGGACGAGGACAAGGACGCGTCGGTCTCCGACTCGTTCCGCGACTCCGCGGCGCACTACGCCGATTCGGTGCGCCACAGCAAGGACCCGCTGATGGGTCTGGTCCGCGATATCGCGGGCGGCGCGGGCGACTTGGGCGGCAAGCTGCGCGACACGGTCTTCCGCAGCGGCTCGCGCCCGGGCGGCACAGGCGGCGCCAACGGCTCCGGCGGCACGGGCAACTCCGGCGGCAGCAAGGGCAGCACGGGCGACTCGGACGGTTCCTGACGCCCGTGCCAGAGGTCCCGGACGTCCCGGAGGTCCCGGAGGTCCCGGAAGTCCCGGAAGTCCCGGCCGCCTAGCGGATCGGGTGGGCCGGCTTCGGTTCGGCGGAAGGGGCCAGTTGGCCGCAGAGCGGCGGGTTGGTCAGGTCCCGGGCGTAGGGGTCGGTGGCCGAGGGCCGGGCGTCGCCGGCGCGCTGGCCCGCGAACAGCGGGTGCAGGGCGTCGGCCGACTGTGCGGAGCAGGCCATCGGCCCGGCCTGCAGACTGCTCCGGAGCAGCTCCAGGCGGTGGTCGGTGAGGTCGTCGCGGTCGATCCGGAAGTGCATCTCACGCCGTACGGTGACCAGCGAGGCGGCGCCCGGAGTGGCCTTGCCGAGGTGCTGCCCCGCCCCGTCCTGCCGGGCGCCGGGGGCGGGGGCGGGCCGTACCGCGTAGACGAAGGTGTAGTCGGCGGTGACGTCGAGCGCGTCGGGGCCCAGCTCCGAGGCGGACAGTGTGCCGTCGACCCGTACGTCGCGGGCCGCGAGCCGGGTCTCTCGGGGGTCGAAGCGGACCAGCCAGCCGGTCGCCGCATGGCGGCCGTTGTTGTCGGGGTGCGCCAGGCTCCGGTCGAACTGGTCGAGTTGGCCGGTGTCGATCAGCAGCCGTACCGGCCGTACGGATCCGCCGGTGAGGGTGGCGGGATCCAGCGAGGAGCGGACGATGTAGTCCTTGACGGTGGTCAGGGCGGAGACGATCTGGCTGTCGGAGAAGTGCTCGGTGCGGGCGACGGCCGGCAGATTGACGCCCGCGGCGCCGATCCGGTAGTCGGCCGCCGGGCTGTGCCCGAAGAGGTCGTCGGGCGTTCCGCCCGGTACGGCCCCGGCCGGGGCGAGCGGCACCACGGCGGACCGCAGCGGCTGCGTGGCGGCCGGCTCAGGGGCCTTGTACGGATGGCGTATGCCCATGTAGACGGCCGTGCCGAAGGCGAGAACGATCAGCAGCACCAGCAGGACGGCCTGCCGGGAGCCGCCCAGCCGGGCCCATGCGTGCCGGGTCTTCACGGCGGGTGCGTGGTGCTCGCCGAGCCGTTCGTCCGCGGAGAATTCCTGCAGGCGGGCAGCCCGGACGAACGATTCGTCGAAGACGACGGATCGGTACTCGTCCTCACCGCCTCCCGGGGCGCCGTTGGGCGTCCCTTCGGGAGGGTCACCAGGCCCGGCCATACAACAAGAGTAGGTCTGCGGAGGCAGGGATAAACGCCGGGACGGCGGGCAACTTCAGCCGACCGCCCCGTTTCGGGCGCCCGATTCCCGGGCAGGACGGCAGGCGGTTACTGCGGCCCGGTGACAGCGGAGGCGGAGGGGCGCCCGGATCCCTCGGACGGCGGCGACGGCAGGCCCGGACGCGCCGTCCGGACGCTGTCCGCGCCCCCCGTGGTGGGGGTGTCGACCCCGCTGGTGGTGGGCGCCGGCGCCGGGCTCTGGTTCCGCCCCGAGGCGCCCCGGTAGACGGCGCTGAAGGCGAGCGCCACGAGCCCGATACCCATCACCACGGCCAGTACCCAGGCGACCGGCCGGTGCCAGCGGGTGCTGCCGCGATAGGGGCGCAACGAGCCGCCGTACGGGCCGTACGGGCTGTGCGGCCCGTAGTCGCCGTACGCTCCGCCGTCGTCCTCGTACCCCTCGTCGCCGTACGCCTCGAAGCCGTCCGCTCCCGGGCCGCGGCGCCCTCTGCGGCCGCGGCCGCCGGCCTCGCCCTGGTCGTCGCCGTCGGGCCCGAAGCCGGGCCCGGAGCGGGCCGCCTCGGCCTCGGCGCGCGCCTCGGCGGCGGCCAGCAGGCGCTCGACCGCCGAAGGCTCGTGGATCTGCGCGGACCGTACGAATTCCTCGTCGAAGACCACGGAAGCGAAGTCTTCGTCCGCTCTTCCGTGGCTCCTGTGGTGGTGCTCGTCGGGCTCTTCGCCGTCCGGGAACGGCCTGCCCCCCACGTCGTCCGGCACCCGTCCAGGTTAGCCCCGAACGGTCGCTTCGGGCAGGGAGATGCGGGAGAGAAAACGGCGGATCCGGGGCCCGGGCCGGGGCGGCTCAGCGGGTGTGGCCGTCGCCCGTGAGGATGTACTTCGTCGACGTGAGCTCCGGCAGGCCCATGGGGCCACGGGCGTGCAGCTTCTGCGTCGAGATACCGATCTCCGCGCCGAAGCCGAACTGGCCGCCATCGGTGAACCGGGTCGAGGCGTTGACCGCGACGGTGGTCGAATCCACCAATTGGGTGAAACGGCGGGCGGCGGCCTGCGAGCCGGTGACGATGGCCTCGGTGTGCCCCGAGGTCCAGCGGCGGATGTGGGCCACCGCCGCGTCCAGGTCCGGCACCACGGCGGCCGCGATGTCGTACGAGAGGTACTCGGTGGCCCAGTCCTCGTCGGTGGCCGGCGCGACCAGCCCGGGGCCCGCCTGCTGCCAGGCCGCGTCACCGTGGACGACGACCCCGGCCTGGGTGAGCGCCTCCAGGGCGCGCGGCAGGAACTTCTCGGCGATCCCGGCGTGCACCAGCACGGTCTCCGCGGCGTTGCAGACGCTGGGCCGCTGGGCCTTGGAGTTGATCAGGATGTCGATCGCCATGTCGAGGTCGGCGGCCTCGTCGATGTAGACGTGGCAGTTGCCGGTGCCGGTCTCGATCACCGGGACGGTGGACTCCTCGACGACCGTACGGATCAGCGAGGCGCCGCCGCGCGGGATCAGCACGTCCACCAGGCCCCGGGCGCGCATAAGTTCGCGCACCGAGTCGCGGCTCTCACCGGGCACCAGCTGCACCGCGTCCGCGGGCAGCCCGGCGCTCCGCACGGCGTCGCGGAGCACGTCCACCAGGGCGCTGTTGGAGGCGTACGCGGACGAAGAGCCGCGCAGCAGTACGGCGTTGCCGGACTTCAGGCAGAGGGCCGCGGCGTCCACCGTCACATTGGGCCGGGCCTCGTAGATGATGCCGACCACGCCGAGCGGGACCCGGACCTGGCGGAGGTCGAGGCCGTTGGGGAGGGTCGAGCCGCGCAGCACCTCGCCCACCGGGTCGGGCAGCGCCACGACCTGGCGGACGTCCGCGGCGATCGCCCCGATCCGCTCCCGGGTGAGGGTGAGCCGGTCCACGATCGACTCGGCGGTGCCGGCTTCCCGGGCCTTGGCGATGTCCTCGGCGTTGGCGGCGATGATCGCGTCGGCCCGCTCCACCAGGGCGTCGGCGATGGCGAGCAGTGCGGCATCGCGCGCCGTCCGCGGCAGCGGAGCCAGGACGGCGGCCGCCTCCCGCGCACGGCGGGCGGTGTCGAGGACGGGTGTGGAGTGCGCTGCGCTGCTGGTCATGGCCGCAGCCTATAGCGGGCGGGCGGATGGGTGCCCGCCGCTGCCCCTGGGCGGCGCCTTACGGCGGACCGGGTCAGAACGGGTGGACGCCGACCGGCCAGGCCGGGGGCGGGCCGTACCCCTCCGCGACGCGCTGGTGGTAGGTCTCCCGGTCGATGACCTCCAGGCCGACGATCTCCCACGGCGGCAGGTTGGCCGTCGACCGGTGCTCGCCCCACAGCCGCAGCGCGACCGCCGCGGCATCGTGCAGGTCCCGGGCCTCCTCCCAGTAGCGGATCTCGGCGTGATCGCCGGCGTAACGGCTGGTCAGCAGGAAGGGGTGGTCGTGGGCGAGCCGTTCCAGCGACCGCCGTACCTCCGTCAGCGGGGCTCGCGCGCCCGAGACGCTGAGGGTGATGTGCCACATCCGGGGCGTCTCCCGGCGCTCGCCCTCCGGGGCCCGCCGCGCCGTCCCGTGCCGCTCCGTGTGCCCGTCGTCGTCCGTATCCGGCGTATCCGTCCGGCCGTCTTCCCCACCGGTCGCGGCGCCGGATCCGACGCTGGTCAGTGTCCGTTCCGCCGTCCCTCGGGGCGGTGCTCCCGGGCGCCCTCGTCCCACCGGCGGCCTCCTGTGATGCGCATCGCCTCCGTACGCGGGGTGCGGAGCGATGGTGCGGTCGTACTTCGGCGTGTGCGCTCGCGCGCTGCGGGCGCCGCTCCCCTACGGCGCCCCCGCAACAAAGTTGACCAGTCCGCGGGCCCTCGCGGGGGCGTTTTCCGCAAGGTCCCGCGGAACAGCCGGTCCACGCCCCACCCGAGGGGTACGCGTCAGTGGTGCAGCAGCACCAGATCGTCGCGGTGCACGACCTCGCGCTCGTACGCCGGACCCAGCTCGCGGGCAAGATCCCGGGTCGAACGGCCAATCAATCGGGGGATTTCCCGGGCGTCGAAGTTGACGAGCCCCCGGGCCACCGGATGGCCGGTGCCGTCCCGCAGCTCCACCGGGTCGCCCGCGGAGAACTCGCCCTCCACGGCGGCGATGCCGGCCGGGAGCAGCGAGGAGTGCCGCTCGACGACGGCCCGCACCGCCCCGTCGTCGAGGACGAGCGCACCGCGCGGCGTGGAGGCGTGCGCGAGCCACAGCAGCCGGTCGGCGGTGCGCCGGCCGGTGCGCAGGAAGTGCGTGCCGGTGGGCCCGCCGGCCAGCGCCTCCGAGGCGTGCACGGCGGAGGTCAGTACGACCGGGATGCCGGCGCCGGCCGCGATCCGGGCCGCCTCGACCTTGGTGACCATGCCGCCGGTGCCGACGCCGGCCTTGCCCGCGCTGCCGATGGAGACGCCCTCCAGGTCCTGGGGCCCGTGGACCTCCGCTATCCGGGAGGTGCCGGGCCTGGACGGGTCGCCGTCGTAGAGGCCGTCCACGTCGGAGAGGAGGACCAGCAGGTCGGCGCGGACGAGATGGGCGACCAGCGCGGCCAGCCGGTCGTTGTCGCCGAAGCGGATCTCGTCGGTGGCGACCGTGTCGTTCTCGTTGACGATCGGGACCGCGCCCATGGCCAGGAGCTGGTCGAGGGTCCGGTAGGCGTTGCGGTAGTGGGCCCGGCGGCTGGTGTCGTCGGAGGTCAGCAGGACCTGGCCGACGCGGCGCCCGTAGCGGGCGAACGACGCGGTGTAGCGGGCGACCAGCAGCCCCTGGCCGACGCTGGCGGCGGCCTGCTGGCGGGCCAGATCACGGGGGCGCCGGTCCAGCCCCAGGGGCGCCAGTCCGGCCGCGATGGCGCCGGAGGAGACCAGCACGATCTCCCGGTCCTGGTGCTTGGCCAGCACGTCCACCAGGGCGTCCACCCGGTCCGCGTCCAGACCTCCGGCGGCCGTGGTCAGCGACGACGAGCCGACCTTCACCACGATCCGGCGGGCGTCCGCCACTTCCTGCCGTGCGCCTGCTGCGGCTGCAGCGCCTGCCATGTGTCCGTACCTCTGTGTTTCCCGGTCCTGTGACCGTACGGGCGTCGTTTCCCGGTCCTGTACGGGCGTCCCGGCGCCGTCGGTCCCCGCTCGTCCCGTCGTCCCGTATCGCGTCCCTACGGGCGCAATCTACGGCAGTACGGCCTGCGGGCGCGTGCGGGGGCGTGCGGAGGCCTGCCGCCCGGAGCCCCCGGGCCGGGGAATCCAGGAGATCCGGGGCCGTGGCGGGCGACGCCTCACACGATTTTCTGCCGTAATTAATTTTTATTAAGACGCAGAAAGTGCCTCATGGGTTGCGTTCGATTGGCCCGATTTCGCGGCGATGAGAGCCACAGCAGATTGTCACCAAGGCCAACGAGGTCATACGGTCGGGTGTCCATCGGTCCCGTTTCGCCGCCCCGGCGGTGTCGCAGCGCGGGACCGGGCCACCCCCCACTGGCCTTCCCCCCAGAACCTTTCTTGCTGCCAGGAGCCCTCCCCCGTGCCTTCCGCCGGAATCGTTCCCCGCCGAGCCGTACAGCTCGCGGCACTCCTCGCGATGATGGTCGCGTTCATCGCCCAGCTCGTCGGTGCGCTGCTGTCCGTCATTCCCCTGTTCATCGCCGCGTCCGTGGTCAACCTCGGCCTGGACCTGGTCCTCCAGCACAAGCAGCCGGGCCTGCTCGCGGTGCTGGGCCGGATCCGGTTCGATGTCACGGTCCGTCAGCTGCTGCGCGACATGCTGATACTGGTCGGCCTGTTGCACATCGACGGCATCAACCCGCTGGAGGAGCAGGCTCCGCTCACCATCACGCTGCTGCTCTTCTACGGCACCCACTTCGTGTGCCAGGCGGTCGCCGTACTGGTCCGCCGGTCGCGCAGTCTGCCGTTCGTGACCCGCAACATCGACGCCACCGCGCTGCGGTTGTGCGACGCCCCGCCGCGGATCCTCTCCCGTCAGACGGGCCGGCGGCTGCTGCGCTTCTCGGTGCCGACCACGGTGGGCATGATGATCACCGCGATCACCGCGGACGCGTACTGGGGCGGCATCGGCCTGACCGTCTCGCTGACCCTGTCCGCCGGCGGCACGCTCTACCTGAGCACCTGGCTGCTGCCGGGGAAGCGGGTGGCCGATGAGCAGCAGGCGCTGCGGTGGCTGGACAACTGGCTGGCCGCGTACCGGCCGACGGTCGGCATGTACTTCTCCGGCGGCGCCACCTCCGCCTACCAGGCCAACATGTGGCTGAGCACCCTGGCCGCCCTCGACGGCAACCCGATCATCGTGCTCCGTGAGCGCTTCATGGTGCAGAAGATCGAGGCCACGGACGTACCGATCGTCTGCATCCCGAAGGTCGCCCACCTGATGCGCCTGGAGCACTCCACCCTCAAGGTGCTGCTGCACCCGGCGAACTCCGGCAAGACCTCGCAGATCCTGCGCATCCCGTCCATCAAGCACGCCTTCACCAACCACGGCGAGAGCGACAAGCTGTCCTCCTGCAACCCGTACGCCAAGGCGTACGACGAGGTGTGGGTGGCGGGCCCGGCGGCCCGTGAGCGCTACCAGCTCGCGGACATCGGCGTCGAGGACAAGGACGTCGTCGAGGTCGGCCGCCCGCAGCTGGCCCCGATCCGGGCGGTCCGGCCGCCCGGCCCCGGCGGCGCCCCGGCCGCCCCCCGGACGACCACGGTGCTGTACGCCCCGACCTGGGAGGGCTGGGACGGCAACCCCGGCAACACCTCGGTGATCCTGGCCGGCGAGAACATCGTCCGCGAGCTGCTGGCCGATGCGCGGGTGCGGCTGCTCTACAAGCCGCATCCGATGACCGGCTCCGTCGACCCGCGTGCGGCCGCCGCCGACGCCCGGATCCAGGCGATGATCACGGAGGCCAACGCCCGGCGCGGCGGCGCGCGGCCCGGCCCCGAGGCCGCCGCCGAACTGGCCCGCCGCACCGACGAGCTGGAGGCGCTGACCACCTCGGCGTTCCGTAAGAGCGCGGACGAACTGGAGCGGATGCGGCTCCAGGGCACCCCCGAGGAGGGCCGCGCGGCCGCCGTGGAGGACGCGGGCGCCGCCTGGGAGGAGGCCTACTGGAACTCCTTCCCGGAGTGGGAGCACCTGGTCATCACCACCGCCCGCCCCGGTATCTTCAGCTGCTTCAACCAGGCGGACGTGCTGATCAGCGATGTCTCCAGTGTCGTCTCCGACTACCTGACCAGCGAGAAGCCGTACGCGGTGGCCAACACCTCGGGGATGACGGAGCACGAGTTCCGGGTGAACTTCCCGACCGTCCGGGCGGCGACCATCCTCACGCCCGACGGCCGGGGCGTCGCCGGTCTGCTCGACGCGGTCCGCGATCCGGAGAAGGACACCCTGGCGGCGGAGCGGGCCGAGCTGAAGGACCACCTGCTGGGCCCGTCGGACCCGCCGTCGTCGGTCCGCTTCAACCAGGCCGCGCGGGCTCTGTGCGCCAAGGCCGACGAGCGGCGCGTCCGGATGGAGAGGCGGCTGGCCGGCATCCCCGGGCAGCGCACCCAGGAGGAGAGGGAGGCCCTGGACGCCTCCGAGGCGGCCGGACGCAAGCCCAACGGCGCCTCGGGTGCGGCGGCCGCCGTCTAGGCCGCAGCGGGGCCGTCCATGGCCGTTCATGGCCGTCTGTGGCCGCGCAGGGCGGTCCTGAGCGACGAGCGGGCCCGGGCCGCTGTGGAGTCAGTGGTCCACGGCGGCCCGGGCCCGCTCGTCGTGCCCGTCGGACGGGCTGTGGTGCCGGTGCCTGTCAGACGGGCTGCAGTGCCGGTGCCCGTCAGAGCTGTAGCGCCGGTGCCCGTGAGAACGGAGCGTCGTGTCCCGTCAGAACGGCCGGAAGCCGTCGTACTCCTCGGCGGCCTCGTCGCGCTCCGCGTCGCGGTCGCGGCGGCGCTGGGCGGCCGGGCGCGGGGCCTCGAAGCGGTGGTCCTCGCCGCGGCGGCCGAGCATCTCCGCGCCGGACGTCATCGACGGCTCCCAGTCGAAGACCACGGCGTTGTCCTCGGGGCCGATCGCCACCCCGTCCATGGCCCGGGCGCCCTGCTTGAGGAGTTCGTCCTCGACGCCGAGGCGGTTGAGCCGGTCGGCGAGGTAGCCCACCGCCTCGTCGTTGTTGAAGTCGGTCTGGCGGACCCAGCGTTCGGGCTTCTCGCCCCGTACGCGGAAGAACCCGTCGGCCTCGCGCGTCACCGTGAAGCCGGCGTCGTCCACGGCCTTGGGCCGGATGACGATCCTGGTGGCCTCCTGGACGGGCCGGGCGGCGCGGGCCTGGGCGACGATCTCGGCCAGGGCGTACGTCAGCTCCTTGAGGCCCTGGCGGTCGACCGCGGACACCTCGAAGACGCGGTAGCCGCGCTCCTCCAGGTCGGGCCGGATCATCTCGGCGAGGTCCTTGCCGTCGGGGATGTCGACCTTGTTCAGGACGACCACCCGCGGCCGGTCCTCCAGGCCGCCGTACTGGGCGAGCTCCGCCTCGATGACGTCGAGGTCGGTGACCGGGTCGCGCTGCGACTCCAGGGTCGCGGTGTCCAGGACGTGGACGAGGACCGCGCAGCGCTCGACGTGCCGCAGGAACTCCAGGCCCAGGCCCTTGCCCTGGCTGGCGCCGGGGATCAGCCCCGGCACGTCCGCGATGGTGAAGACCGTCGCACCGGCCGTGACCACGCCGAGGTGCGGCACCAGCGTCGTGAACGGGTAGTCGGCGATCTTGGGCTTGGCGGCGGAGAGGACCGAGATCAGGGAGGACTTCCCGGCGCTCGGGTAGCCGACCAGCGCCACGTCCGCGACGGTCTTGAGCTCCAGGACGATGTCGCGGGTCTCACCGGGCTCGCCGAGCAGCGCGAAGCCGGGGGCCTTGCGGCGGGCGGAGGCGAGCGCCGCGTTGCCGAGGCCGCCGCGGCCGCCCTGGCCGGCGACGAAGGTGGTGCCCTGGCCGACCAGGTCGGCGAGGACCTCACCGTTCCCGTCGAGCACGACCGTGCCGTCCGGCACCGGCAGGACCAGGTCCTTGCCGTTCTTGCCCTCGCGATTGTCACCGGC
This sequence comes from Streptomyces sp. NPDC001339, assembly GCF_042895955.1. Lineage (NCBI taxonomy): Bacteria > Bacillati > Actinomycetota > Actinomycetes > Kitasatosporales > Streptomycetaceae > Streptomyces > Streptomyces sp. NPDC001339. The sequence continues at coordinate 289,693 of NZ_JBIAWT010000009.1, forward strand.
GCCGGGCTGGCCGTTGGTGGCCTTGCGGTGCGGGTGGTGGTGGTAGTCGATCAGGGTGGTGACGTCCTGGTCGACCACCAGGATCACATCGCCGCCCCGGCCGCCGTTGCCGCCGTCGGGGCCGCCGAGCGGCTTGAACTTCTCCCGGTGTACGGAGGCACAGCCGTGGCCTCCGTTACCCGCGGCGACGTGCAGTTCGACGCGGTCCACGAAGGTGGTCATGGTGGGTGCCTCCAGGTGAGCGGGGTGATCTGCGTACGGCGCACCACGGGGAGTACGCGACGGGGTGCGCGGCAGGTGGTGCGGAGTTGTCTCGTTGTCTCTGTCGTAACACGCCAAGGGCGGACCGGCCTTCCCGCTCTCGCGAGAAAAGGCGGTCCGCCCCTGGGTGGTGCTGTGGTGCCCCCGGGCCTGCGGCATCAACGGATGACGCCACGGCCCCGGGTCAGCAGCCGAGCTGCCGTGTCCGGGCCGGAATTACTCGGCGACCGGAACGATGTTCACGACCTTGCGGCCACGGTGGGTGCCGAACTGCACCGCGCCGGGCTGCAGGGCGAACAGGGTGTCGTCGCCGCCGCGGCCGACGCCCGTGCCCGGGTGGAAGTGGGTGCCACGCTGGCGGACCAGGATCTCACCGGCGAGGACGGCCTGACCGCCGAAGCGCTTCACGCCGAGCCGCTGAGCGTTGGAATCGCGACCGTTCCGAGTGGACGATGCGCCCTTCTTGTGTGCCATGTCTCCTCAGTCCCTTACTTCGCCGGAGCGTCGATGCCGGTGATCTTCAGCGCCGTGTGGAGCTGGCGGTGGCCGATCCGCTTCTTGTAACCGGTCTTGTTCTTGTACTTCTGGATCCGGATCTTGTCGCCCTTGTGGTGGTCCACGACCTCGGCCTGGACCTTCACGCCGGCGAGGACCCACGGGTCGCTGGTGACCGCGTCACCGTCGACGACCAGCAGCGTGGAGAGCTCGACGGTGTCGCCGACCTTGCTGGTGGAAATGCGGTCAACCTCGATGACGTCGCCAACAGCAACCTTCTGCTGGCGCCCGCCGGTGCGCACGATCGCGTACACGCGGAACTCTCTTTCGCTAGGGTTTCGATCCTCTGATGCCAGCCGCTCTCACGGGCTCGGGACGACCCGTGGAATCCGAGAGGACGAGCGGCCTCCCTCGGCGAACCGAGAGGTGTTTGCTCAGGGGTTTTCGGGTCTTCGACGCCAACGGTTCTCCACCAATGGTTCTCAGACACCGACGGTCAAGGTTACGGGGCCTTGACCAGGGGGTCAAACCGGCCCCGGGCCACTGACGGCCCGGGGCACGGTCCTGCTGCTCAGTCCTCCGCGGAAGCGGACACCGACGGGGCCGAGGCCTGCTCGGCGGCGGCGGTCTTCTTGGCCGCGGCCTTCTTCGTCGTCGTCTTCTTCGCGGTGGTCTTCTTCGCCGTGGCCTTCTTGGCGGTGGTGGTCTTCTTCGCCACCGTCTTCTTGGCCGTGGTCTTCTTCGCCGCGGTCTTCTTGGCGGTGGTGGTCTTCTTCGCCGCCGCCTTCTTGGCCGTGGTCTTCTTCGCCGCGGCCTTCTTCGCGGTCTTCTTGACCGCGGGCTCGGTCTCCGGCTCGACGGCCTCGGGAGCCTCGACCGCCTCGACCGCCTCGGGGGCCTCGGCCGCCCCGGCGCCCGTGACGGGCTCCACGGCCTCGGCAACCGGCTCGGCGGCCTTCTCCGGCTCCGCCGCGGCTGCCGTGACGACCACCGTGGCGGCGGCCTCCGCGGCATCCGGCGAGCCCGCCGGAGCGGACGCCCTACGGGTCACCCGGCGCCGCGTACGGGCCGGTGCGGGCTCCGCGGCCGGCGCCTCGGCAGCCGGCTCCACGGCTTCCGCGGCCTTCACCGGCTCCGGCTCGGCAGCCGGCGCCGCCTCGACGGGCACCACGATCTCGGCCGGCTCCGCGGCGGCCTTCGGGGCGCCCGCCGGAGCGGACACCTTCCGGCTCACCCGGCGGCGGCCCCGGCTCCGTCCGGCGGCCGCTTCGGCCTCGGCCGGGCTGCTGAACCACTCGTCGGCCTCGGCCACCGCGGGCTGCAGCTCGGCCTCGGTCACCGGGGCGGGCTCCAGCTCGGGTCCGGCACCGTCCGGCAGCTCGGCCGCCGCCTCCACCTCGTGGACGTGCGGCTCGGCCTGCGCGGCCTTGCCCTTCTTCTTGCGCTTGCCGCCACCGCCGACCGTCGTCGGCTGCTCCATGTGGACGATGACGCCCCGGCCGTTGCAGTGCACACACGACTCGGAGAACGACTCCAGCAGCCCCTGGCCGACCCGCTTACGGGTCATCTGGACCAGACCGAGCGAGGTGACCTCGGCCACCTGGTGCTTCGTACGGTCCCGGCCCAGGCACTCCAGCAGCCGGCGCAGCACCAGGTCCCGGTTGGACTCCAGCACCATGTCGATGAAGTCGATCACGATGATGCCGCCGAGGTCGCGCAGCCGCAGCTGGCGCACGATCTCCTCGGCCGCCTCCAGGTTGTTCCTGGTGACCGTCTCCTCCAGGTTGCCGCCCTGGCCGGTGAACTTGCCGGTGTTGACGTCGACCACGACCATCGCCTCGGTCCGGTCGATCACCAGCGAGCCGCCACTGGGCAGCCAGACCTTGCGGTCCAGCGCCTTCATCAGCTGCTCGTCGATCCGGTACGTCGCGAAGACGTCGACCTCCGAGGTCCACTTCTGCAGCCGGTCGACGAGGTCCGGGGCGACGTGCGCGACATAGCCGTGGACGGTCTGCCAGGCGTCGTCACCACTGACGATGACCTTGGAGAAGTCCTCGTTGAAGATGTCGCGGACGACCCGGACGGTCATGTCCGGCTCGCCGTAGAGCAGCGACGGGGAGCTCGTGGAAGCGGCCTTCGCCTTCTTCTGGATCTCCTCCCACTGCGCCTGCAGCCGCTGGACGTCGCGCGCCAGCTCCTCCTCGCTCGCACCCTCCGCGGCCGTACGGACGATGACGCCCGCGTCCTCGGGAACGATCTTCTTGAGGATCTGCTTCAGCCGCGCCCGCTCGGTGTCCGGGAGCTTGCGGCTGATACCGGTCATCGAGCCCTCGGGCACGTAGACCAGGTAGCGGCCGGGCAGCGAGACCTGGCTGGTCAGCCGGGCGCCCTTGTGGCCGATCGGGTCCTTGGTCACCTGGACGAGGACCGACTGGCCGGACTTGAGGGCCGTCTCGATGCGGCGCGGGCCGTTGGCCATGCCCAGCGCCTCGAAGTTGACCTCGCCGGCGTACAGCACGGCGTTGCGGCCCTTGCCGATGTCGACGAAGGCGGCCTCCATCGACGGCAGGACGTTCTGCACCTTGCCGAGGTAGACATTGCCGACGTACGAGGTCGCCTGCTCCTTGTTGACGAAGTGCTCCACGAGCACGTTGTCCTCGAGGACGCCGATCTGGGTGCGCTCGCCGCTCTGGCGGACGACCATCACCCGCTCGACGGCCTCACGACGGGCCAGGAACTCCGCCTCGGTGATGATCGGCACCCGGCGGCGGCCCTGCTCACGGCCCTCACGGCGGCGCTGCTTCTTGGCCTCCAGACGCGTCGACCCCTTGATCGACTGCACCTCGTCCGACGGCTCTTCCTTCTTCCGGGGCTCACGGATCTTGACGACCGTACGCTCCGGCTCGTCGGTGCCCGCCTCGCCCATCGCCTCGGCGGGCTCACCCGCGCGACGGCGGCGACGGCGGCGGCGACGGCTGCTGCTGGTGCCGGCACCCGACGGCTGCTCCTCGGCGGCCTCCTCCTCGGCGGCGCGCTCCTCGCCCGCCTCGGGCCCGGCCTCCGCGCCGGCGGCCTCGTCCTCGGCCGCGGGGGCCTCGGCGAGCTCCTCGGCGGCCTCACCACGGCGACGGCGACGGCCACCACGGCGACGGCGACGGGAGGGACGCTCGGCGAACTCCTCCTCCTCGCCGTGACCGGCCTCGGCCTCCGCGGTCTCCGGCTCGGCCGCCTCGGCGGCCTCCGGCTCCTCGGCCACGGCCGCGGGTGCGGGCGCCTGCTCGGCCTCGGCCGGCGCACCACGGCGGCGACGACGGCGGGTAGCGGCGGCGGGCTGCTCCTCCGGCGACGGCTCGGCGGCGGCCTCCTCCTGGCGGGCCGCGGCGGCCGCGGCGGCCGCGGTCTCCGGGGTCTGGAACATCGGCTCGGCGAACACCGGCGCCTGGAAGACGGCGGTCGGCGCACGCTGCGCCCGGCGACGGCCGCGCGCCGGCGCCTCCTTGGCCGGCTCCTCCTCGGCGCGGGCAGCCTCGGCACGCGGCGCCTCAGCGGCCGGCTCGGCCGCCGACGCGGCGGGGCGCACGGCACGGCGGCGCGTCCGGCGGCCGCGCGCCGCGGCCTCGGCCTCGGCCACTTCCGGCTCCTCGGCCTTTTCGACCTTTTCGGCTTCTTCGGCTTCCGCAGCCGCAGCCGCAGAAGTGGTGGCCACGGCGGCCTCCTCGGCCGCCTGGGGCGAGCCGGCGGGCGCGGTGGCCTTACGGGCCGCACGACGGCGGCCACGGGCGGGCTTCGCCGCCTCAGCGGCGACAGGCGCTGCCTCCTCGGCGGGCGCGGGCGCCTCCTCGGCGGCCGGAGCAGCCGGAACGGCGCTCTCGACCGTCGCGGCGGCGGCCTCCTCGGCAGCGCTCACCCGGGGAGCGCCGGCGGGCGCGGTCGCCTTACGGGTCGCACGACGGCGCGCACGGGCCGGCTTGGCCGCCTCAGCGGCGGGCGCGGCAGTCTCCTCGGCGGCGGCCGGTGCGGCCTCTTCGACCACCTCGGCCTCCGGCGCGGGCGTCCCGGCGACGGCGGCCGGCTCCGCGACGGCCTCGGCCTGCGGGGATCCGGCGGGCGCGGTGGCCTTACGGGTGGCGCGACGGCGGGTACGGCGCGGCGCGGCCTCCTCGGCCTGCGGCGCCTCGGCGGGCGTCCCGGCAGCGGGCACCTCGGCGGCGGCCGGGGCCTCGGCAGGCTCCTCCGCAGCCGTCGCGGGTGCCTGAGGGGACCCGGCCGGGGCGGTGGCCTTACGGGTCGCACGGCGGCGGGTACGGGCGGGCTTCGCCGCCTCGGCGGCGACAGGTGCCGCCTCGTCCGCCGTGGCGGAAACGGGCTCCCCGGCGGGAGCCGGATCGGCGGCCGGGGCCGGATCGGCGGCGGCGTCCGTGCTGATCACGGACACCTCGGCGGTACCTCCGGCCACCGGCGGACCGGCCGGCCGGGACGCCGCACGACGCCGACGGCGCGGCGGCAGGGTGTCGCTGGGTGAGTGGTTCTCCTCGATCCCACCGTCCGCGGACGGCGTGGATTCGATGGGCTCAATGGGCTCGAGCATGCGGGCGGTTCTCCCGTCACGCCCCCGGGCGCCGCGCCTGATTCCGGCCACGGTCCGCGTGATGAGCGCGGGCCCGCTGTCCGGGGCGTGGGCGCCGCACGGGAGCTGTCGTCTCGCTCGCCGGGCCCCTTAGGGCGGGAACCGGCGAAAGTCTCCTGGTCAGTGCGTCCGCCGGACCGGGGTGGGGCCCTGGTTTACCGGTGACGCGACGACGGCGGTCCTACGCAGTGCCTTCCCCGGCTGCCGGGGAGGACCCACTCGGCGCCTTCGCGGCACTCAGCCCGGCGGCCTGGGATGTGGCGGCCGTGGCAGCGTCGCGGTCGGGCGTAAGCGGGTCGGTCACCGCGCCGGTCTCCTCATCGAGCAGCCCCTGCGCCAGCCTGGTCACCGCAGCGGGGACCGGCGGCGCCAGGTCGGCCGTAGCTCGGAGGCCGGACAGGACGTCGTCGGGTCGAACGGCGGGTGTCACATGCCGAACAACCAGCCGCAGTATCGCACAGGCATCGCCGTCGGGCCTATCGCCCGCCCGACCGGCGGCCTCCAGACGCGCCACTGCGGCCCGCGCGTCGAAGGTCCGCATACCGTTCTTCGTACGGCGCTCGACCAGCACTTCTTCGGCGGCGAGGAACGCCTCCACGGCGCCCTCGGCCGCCTCGGCCGGCACCCCGTCGAGCCGGATCTCCCACACCGAGGCCTGCAGCCGGTCGGCCAGCCCGCTGGTGTGCGCCTCGACGGAGTCGATCACATCGAGTCCGTCCGGCAGCGATGCGTCAAGCAGTTCGCGCAGTATGTCTGGATCACGCCGCTCGGTGAGCTGGATCTCCAGATACTCGGCCTCACTCCCCGTACCGGTCGGGGCCGCGTTGGCGTACGACACCTTGGGGTGCGGGGTGAAGCCCGCCGAGTAGGCCATGGGGACCTCGGCGCGGCGCAGCGCCCGCTCGAAAGCGCGCTGGAAGTCGCGGTGGCTGGTGAACCGGAGGCGGCCGCGCTTGGTGTAGCGCAGTCGGATGCGCTGCACCGCCGGTGCGGGCGGCGGGCCTTCGGGCTGTCGCTTGCCCAGTGTCCTAGTCCTTCGTGAGTGCGGTCGTACTGCTACCTACAGTACGTGCCGCGGGAGCCTCCGGTTCCCGGCGGGCTGCCGCACCGTCGCCGCCGGGCGGCGGCCGCGTACGGAGGGAGTACGCGCCGGCCCGGCCCCGCGGGGTGCGGAACCGGGCCGAAAGCCGCTTCGGGACGTGTGACGTGGCAGGGGTACACGGGCCCCTTACCGGAGGCGTCTACTTGACGACCGAGAGCGGCAGGAGCTTCTTGCCCGTCGGGCCGATCTGGATCTGGGTGTCCATCTGGGGGCAGACGCCGCAGTCGAAGCACGGGGTCCAGCGGCAGTCCTCGACCTCGGTCTCGTCGAGAGCGTCCTGCCAGTCCTCCCAGAGCCAGTCCTTGTCCAGACCGGAGTCCAGGTGGTCCCAGGGCAGGACCTCCTCGTACTCCCGCTCACGGGTGGTGTACCAGGCGACGTCCACGCCGAACTCGGGCAGCGCCTTCTCCGCGGCCCGCATCCAGCGGTCGTAGGAGAAGTGCTCGCGCCAGCCGTCGAAGCGGCCGCCGTCCTCGTAGACCGCGCGGATGACCGCGCCGATCCGGCGGTCACCGCGCGAGAGCAGGCCCTCGACGATGCCGGGCTTGCCGTCGTGGTAGCGGAAGCCGATCGAGCGGCCGTACTTCTTGTCGCCGCGGATCTTGTCGCGGAGCTTCTCCAGGCGGGCGTCGGTCTCCTCGGCGGAGAGCTGCGGGGCCCACTGGAACGGTGTGTGCGGCTTGGGGACGAACCCGCCGATCGACACCGTGCAGCGGATGTCGTTGGACCTGGACACCTCGCGGCCCTTGGCGATGACGTTGACCGCCATGTCGCCGATCTGCAACACGTCCTCGTCGGTCTCGGTGGGCAGACCGCACATGAAGTAGAGCTTCACCTGGCGCCAGCCGTTGCCGTACGCCGTGGCGACGGTCCGGATCAGGTCCTCTTCGGAGACCATCTTGTTGATGACCTTGCGGATCCGCTCCGAGCCGCCCTCGGGCGCGAAGGTCAGACCCGAGCGGCGGCCGTTACGGGTCAGCTCATTGGCGAGATCGATGTTGAAGGCGTCGACGCGGGTGGAGGGGAGGGACAGGCCGATCTTGTCCTCCTCGTACCGGTCGGCGAGGCCCTTGGCGACATCGCCGATCTCGGTGTGGTCCGCGGAGGAGAGGGAGAGCAGGCCGACTTCCTCGAAGCCGGTCGCCTTCAGGCCCTTGTCCACCATCTCGCCGATGCCGGTGATGCTTCGCTCCCGTACGGGACGCGTGATCATGCCGGCCTGGCAGAAACGGCAGCCGCGGGTGCAGCCACGGAAGATCTCGACCGACATCCGCTCATGGACGGTCTCGGCCAGGGGGACGAGCGGCTGCTTGGGGTAGGGCCACTCGTCGAGGTCCATGACGGTGTGCTTGGAGACCCGCCACGGGACGCCCGAGCGGTTGGGCACGACGCGGGAGATCCGGCCGTCGGCCAGGTACTCAACGTCGTAGAACTTGGGGACGTAGACGCTGCCGGTCCTGGCGAGGCGGAAGAGGAGCTCGTCGCGGCCGCCCGGGCGGCCCTCGCCCTTCCAGGCGCGGATGATCTCGGTGATCTCCAGCACCGCCTGCTCGCCGTCGCCGATCACCGCGCAGTCGAGGAAGTCCGCGATCGGCTCGGGGTTGAAGGCGGCGTGGCCGCCGGCGAGGATCAGCGGGTGCTCGTCGGTGCGGTCCTTGGACTCCAGGGGGATGCCGGAGAGTTCGAGGGCCGTCAGCATGTTGGTGTAGCCGAGCTCGGTCGAGAAGCTCAGGCCGAGGACGTCGAACGCGCTGACCGGGCGGTGCGCGTCGACGGTGAACTGCGGGACGCCGTGCTCGCGCATCAGCGCTTCGAGGTCCGGCCATACGCTGTAGGTGCGCTCGGCGAGGACGCCCTCCTGCTCGTTGAGGACCTCGTAGAGGATCATGACGCCCTGGTTGGGCAGGCCGACCTCGTAGGCGTCGGGGTACATGAGCGCCCAGCGGACGTCGCAGGAGTCCCACTCTTTGACAGTGGAGTTCAGCTCACCGCCGACGTACTGGATGGGCTTCTGCACGTGCGGGAGCAGGGCCTCGAGTTGCGGGAAGACCGATTCGGACATCTCGAACCTTCGTGGACTGGCAAAGGGCGACTCTCAAGCGTAACCGCTCGGAGTCGCCCCTCGGCACGGCGATCTTGAAGCACCCCGCAGCAGCGGGGAACACAGGGCCCAGCGCGCTTCGCACTCGTCCCACGGCGGATCACCTCCGCTTCCGCGGAGCGACCGTGCACCTATACAACGATCGACCACCCGTACGGTTACGCCCCGAGCCGGGCCAGCAGGCCGGGCCGCGAGGCCTTCTTCCACACCTTCGGCAGCTCGCGTTCCCGGTCGGCCGCCAGGGCCTCCTCACGGCCGTACAGCAGCCCGAAGGTAAAGCCGCTCTCGCCGGCCCGCCGGGCCTGGGTGGCCAGCTCGCGCAGGGCGCCGCGGGCCACCACGCTGTCCTGGTGGTCGCCCAGCAGCTGCTGCACCCGCTTGGCGCCCTTGACGAACTTCTCCGCCGGACGGCCCAGCACCGGGCAGGCCGCCTCCGCCGCGTACCGCGTCCGCTTGGCCGCCTTACGGGCACCGTGCAGCAACTCGTCCCGCTCGCGCCCGGCGGGCGCCGCCAGGGCCGCCTCCATACGGCCGGCCAGCCGCCGGTAGTCCTTCAGGACGGCCTTGGCCACCGCCCCGGGCGCCGGGCGGGCGGCTGCCGGGCGCAGCGGCGGCGCCTCCAGCAGGGCGCGCAGGCTCTTGAGGAGCGCGAGGTAGCGGTCGCCGTCCAGGACGGCGAGCAGCCGGCCGCGTGAGCCGGCCCGGCGCCGCTGCGACCAGATGCGCAGCCGGGCCGAGACCGGGCCGAGCCGTAGCGTCCGGGGCACCTCGGACAGCGCGCCCTCGAGCCGCTCGGTCAGCACCTCGCGATCCCGGTCCACGCCCAACTCGGCCGCCAGCCACTTGAGTTCGGCGCCGATCGGATCGGTGACGACGCGGTCGAGGACCTTCGCGTACGAGCGGAAGGCGCTGCGCAGCCGGCGGGTGGCGACCCTCATCTGGTGCACGGAGTCGGGGAGGTCGCGGCGTACCGCGGGATCGAGTGCGGTGATCGCGCGGACCTGTTCGCGGACGTAGCGCAGGACGACATCCCCGGCGGCGGGCTCGCCCTTGCCGCCCTTACCGCCGCGCTCCTTCATACCGCCGGATTCCTTCTTGCCGCCGGGCTTCCCTTTCCCGGCCTTCCCGGCCCCGGCTTTCCCGGCCCTGGCTTTCCCGGCGCCGCGCTCCCCGGCTCGGGTGCGTTCCCGGTCGCGGCCCCGGCCGGTTTCGGCCAGCGCCCGCGCCAGCTTCGACGCGGCGGAGGCGGGGCGCGCGCCGGCGGCGGTCAGCGCCCGGCCGACCTCGTCCAGCAGCCCGGCGCCCCCACCACCCTCGCCCGCCGCTCCGGCACCCTCGCCGACCAGCTCCACCTCGATCTCCCGCCAGCGCACTTCGCCGGCTCCCTCCCCGGCCCCTTCGCGCCCTTCGGCCCCCTCGACCCCCTCGGCCCCCTCGACCCCATCAGGCCCTTCGCCCCCGCCCGCCTCAGCCACCCGACGTGCCCGCACCACGTCCTCCGCGACCTCGGCAAGCGGTACGCCCTCGGCGTCCCGCAGCTCCCGGACCGTGCGGCTGGTGCGCAGCCGTACCACCGGGGCCAGATCCTGGTCCAGTACCCGGGACCGTACGAGCGCGGTCAGCTCCGGGGGCGGCGCGTCTGACAGCGGAGCCCGCACTTCGTCCCGGACACCGGGGGCGACCGGCAGCTTCAGGTGCCAGCCCGCGTCCGTGCCGCCGGTGCGGCGGCGCAGGGTGATGCCGTCGGCCGCGAGGCGCTGGTCGGGGGTGTCGTAGTAGAGGGCGTCCAGGGACTCGGCACCCCGTTCCACCACGGTCGCGACCCGGTCGACACCGGCCAGGTCGGGCAGCCGTATGCCGTCGTCGGCCTCGTACTTCCGCTCGATTTCGCGCACGGTCTCCGCCATGCATCGAATCTAGTCACCCACCCCTCCAGGGACCACCCGCCTGCCGGAGCTCTCCCACGGGAGGGAAGGGCGGGACAGGGAAGTACGGGACAAGGAAGCGCGGGACAAGGAAGTGCGGGATACGGAGAAGCAGTGGCATGCGCCGGGGACCGTGATCTACGGTGTGCCACTGAGCGTCCACACAGGGTGGCCGGCGCGTCACGCGGCGTGTCCGCCGGCGCTCACTCGGCCCTTCGGGGAGGGAGACCCGTGCACCCCCACACCGCAGCCGTCGCCGGGAGCGCCATCCGCGCCGCGGCGGGCGCCCGCCCGTTCCTGCTGGCGGCGCCGAGCAGGCCCACCGCCCCGAAGGCCGCCCGCGATTTCGTCCGGGCGGTGCTGCGCGGGACGCACCTCGCCCCACTCGTGGACACCGCGGTGCTGCTGACCTCGGAGGCGGTCACCAGCTCCCACCTGAGGACCCCGCGGTCGGCGGAGATCCTGCTGAGGCTGCTGACGGCGGGGCACGGGCTGCGGATCAGCGTGTACGACGAGGCGCCGGTCCGCCTTCCGGTCCGGGGCCACTGGCCGTACGCCCCGATGGCCGATCAGCCGTACGCGGACCACGGGCTGCTGCTCACCAGCCGGCTCGCGGACGACTGGGGCGTCACACCGTACGCGGGCGTGCCACGGTCCGCCTCGCTCTGGTTCGAGCTGTACACGGGGCGCTGACGCGACATCAGCACATCAGTACACGCGCGCATCAGTACACCGGCGCATCAGCACCTGAACGCACCAGCACCTCGGCGCATCAGCGCGAGGCGGACAGCGGGCGTCCGACGCGGATCGACTGGAGCAGCCCTATGGCGATCCAGACCGCGAACATCGAGGTGCCGCCGTACGAGACGAACGGCAGCGGCAGACCGGTGACGGGCATGATGCCGAGGGTCATGCCGATGTTCTCGAAGGACTGGAAGGCGAACCAGGCGATGATGCCGGCGGCCACGATCGTGCCGTACAGCTCGGTGGACTCACGGGCGATCCGGCAGGCGCGCCACATGACGACGCCGAGCAGGAGGATGATCAGGCCCGCGCCCAGGAAGCCCAACTCCTCACCGGCGACGGTGAAGATGAAGTCGGTCTGCTGTTCGGGCACGAACTGGCCGGTGGTCTGGCTGCCGTGGAAGAGGCCGGAACCGGTGAGTCCGCCGCCGCCGATGGCGATCCGCGCCTGGTTGGTGTTGTAGCCGACGCCGGCCGGGTCGAGGCTCGGGTTGGCGAACGCCGCGAAGCGGGCGATCTGGTAGTCGTCGAGCAGGCCGAGCTGCCAGATGGCGACACAGCCGACGACGCCGGTGCCGACCAGGCCGAGGATCCAGCGGTTGGAGGCGCCGGAGGCGAGCAGGACGCCGAGGATGACGGCGCCGAGCACCATGACCGAGCCGAGGTCGGGCATCAGCATGATGATCACGATGGGGACCGCGGCGAGGCCCAGGGCCTGGAAGACGGTCCGGTGGTCGGGGTGCGGGCGGTCGCCGGCGTCGACCCGGGACGCCAGGACCATCGCCATGGCGAGCGCGATGGTGATCTTCGCGAACTCGGCGGGCTGGAGGGAGAAGCCGCCGGGGATCGCCAGCCAGGAGCGCGAGCCGTTGATGGTGGCGCCGAGCGGGGTCAGCACCAGCACCGACAGGATCAGGGACAGGACGTAGAGCACCGGGATGGCGCCGCGCAGGGTGCGATGGCCGAGCCAGATCGTGCCGCCGGCGAGCGCCAGTCCGATGCCGACGTTGAGCAGATGGTGCAGGAAGAAGTAGTACTCGTCGCCGTGGTTGAGCTCGGTGCGGTTGCGGGTGGCAGAGAAGACCAGTACCGAGCCGATGAGCGACAGCAGCAGGCAGGACAGCAGCAGTACCCAGTCCAGCCTGCGCAGCACCGAGCCACGCGCGGTCAGCCTGCCCCAGGTGCCGAGCTCGGGGGTGTAGCGCCGGATGGAGAACGCCCGGGAGGTGCGGCCGGTGGTCACTGTGGGCTCTCCGAGGGTGACGGCGACGGCGTCGGCAGGCGGTACGGCTTGATGGGCTGGGCCGCGATCGTGCCGTCGCTCTCGATCTTGGGGAGGCTGGTCTGCGGCTTCGGGAGCAGGGCGGCGTCCGGGTGGATGTTGCCCTCCTCGTCGACACCGTAGAGGGCGTTGTAGAGGTTGCGGACGGCCGGACCGGAGGCGCCGGAGCCGGTGCCGCCCTGGGAGATCGTCATGACGATCGTGTAGTCCTTGGTGTACGTCGCGAACCACGAGGTGGTCTGCTTGCCGTAGACCTCGGCGGTACCGGTCTTGGCGTGCATCGGGATCTTGTCCTGGGGCCAGCCCTGGAAGCGCCAGGCGGCGGTGCCGCGTTCGGCGACGCCGGCGAGTGCCGCGTCCATCTGCCGGAGCGTCGCGGGCGCGACGGGCAGCCGGCCGTGCGAGGCGGGCTTGATCGTCTTGATGTCCTTGCCGTCGGGGCTGACGATCGCCTTGCCGACGCTCGGGTTGTAGAGCGTGCCTCCGTTGCTGAGCGCGGCGTAGATGGTCGCCATCTGGATCGGGGTGACGAGGGTGTCGCCCTGGCCGATGGCGTAGTTGATCGAGTCGTAGGCGTGCAGCTTCATGCCTTCGAGGCAGCCCTCCCGGGCGAGCTTGGTCTGGAAGTCCTTCTTCTTGGGCCAGGCCTTGGCCTGGTTGCACCAGGCGTCCTTGTTGGCGCGCCAGAAGGCGTTCTTCCACCGGCGGTCGGGGACCCGGCCGGAAACCTCGTTGGGGAGGTCGATGCCGGTCTCCTTGCCGAGGCCGAACTGGTGGGCGGTCTTGTAGAACCAGTCGTGGGCGTCCTTCTTCGGCTTGTCCCCGCCGTCCTTCTTCCACTCCTCGTGCCCGAGCCGGTAGAAGACGGTGTCGCAGGAGACCTCCAGCGCGCGGCCCAGGTTGATGGCGCCGTGGCCCTGGCCCTCGAAGTTCATGAAGGTCTGGCCGCCGATGCTGTACGAGCTGGTGCAGGGGTAGCTGCCGTTGAAGTCGTAGCCGGCGTTGACGGAGGCCGCGGTCGAGATCACCTTGAAGATCGAGCCGGGGGCGGCCTGCCCCTGGATGGCGCGGTTGAGCAGCGGGTAGTTGGAGGCCTTGCCGGTCAGGCGGGCGTAGTCCTTGCCGGAGATGCCGCCGACCCAGGCGTTGGGGTCGTAGCTGGGGTTGGAGGCCATCGCCACCACCCGGCCGGTCTTCGCCTCCATGACGACGACGGCGCCCGAGTCGGCCTTGTAGTTGGTTCCCGTGTTGCGGTCCATCTGCTTACGGGCTTCCTTCATGGCCTGGTCGAGCTGCTTCTCCGCTATGGCCTGCACGCGGGCGTCGATGCTGGTGATCAGGCTGGCTCCGGCCTGGCCCTTGTCGCTCGCGGCCTGGCCGATGACCCGGCCGAGGTTGTCGACCTCGTAGCGGGTGACGGCGGCCTTGCCGCGCAGGTACTTGTCGTACATCCGCTCCAGCCCGGACCGGCCGATCTGGTCGGAGCGCAGAAACGGCGAGTTGCTGTTCTTGGCCTTCTGGATCTCCTCGTCAGTGACCGGCGAGAGGTAGCCGAGGACCTGGGCGGTGTTGGCGTCGACCGGGGACGGGTAGCGGCGGACGGCGGTGGGCTCGGCGCTGATGCCGGGGAATTCCTCGGCGCGTTCGCGGATCTGGAGGGCCTGCTGGGTGGTGGCCTCGTCGGTGATCGGGATCGGCTGGTACGGGGAGCCGTTCCAGCAGGGCTGCGGCGTCTTGGAGTCGCACAGCCGTACCTTGTTGCGGATCTCCTTCTCGGACATGCCGAGCACCTTGGCGAGCCGGCCGAGGACTGCCTTGCCGTCGTCCTTCATCTTCAGCAGCTCGGTGCGGCTGGCGGAGACGACCAGGCGGGTCTGGTTGTCGGCCAGCGGCACGCCGCGCGCGTCGAGGATGGCACCGCGGGTGGCAGGGTCGATGACCTGCTGGACGTGGTTGCTCCGCGCCTCGTTGGCGTACTCCTCACCGTTGCGGATCTGCAGGTACCAGAGCCGGCCGCCGAGGGTGAGCAGCAGGGAGAAGACGAGGATCTGGAGGGCGACGAGCCGGACCGTCACCCGCGACGTCCGGGTTCCCGGAAGACTGGTCACAGCCGCTTGACCCCCTTGATGCGGCCCGCCTTGTCGCGGGACGACTTGCCGAGCAGTCCGCCGCGCTGGCTGCCGATCCGCGTCCCGGTGCGCAGGGACTTCATGGCGCCACGGCTGGACTTGAGGCCGGTGCCGGTGTGCAGCCAGCCGTACGCGGTGTCCCTGGTGGCCGTGCCGCTCGGGCTGCCGGTGCCGTCGCCGATCACCGATTCGTGTTCCGTCCGGCGGGCCAGGGCCATCACCAGCGGGACGGTGAAGGGCGCCAGCAGCAGGTCGTAGAAGGTGGCGCTGAGCAGCAGTCCGAGGACGCCGACGTGCCGGGCCGCGGTGTCGCCGACGAGCGAGCCGACCCCGGCGTACATCAGGGTGGAGCCGATGGCGGCGCCGATGACGACCATCAGCGGGAGCGTCGCCGAGCGGTGCTGGCCGGTGTCCGGCTTGGTCAGGCCCGCGATGTAGCCGATGACGCAGAGCACCAGCGCATAGCGGCCGATGGCGTGGTCGGAGGGCGGGGCGAGGTCGGCCA
The DNA here is from genome assembly GCF_042895955.1 of Streptomyces sp. NPDC001339. Lineage (NCBI taxonomy): Bacteria > Bacillati > Actinomycetota > Actinomycetes > Kitasatosporales > Streptomycetaceae > Streptomyces > Streptomyces sp. NPDC001339. The sequence goes on from NZ_JBIAWT010000009.1 coordinate 304,864, forward strand.
GCAGCCCGCCGAAGAAGCCGATGAGCGAGCCGGCGACGTGTCCGTAGACCAGTGCGAGTCCGAGGACGACGAGCAGCAGCAGGTCCGGTACGGCACCGGGCAGTTGGAGGCGGGCGAGGACGCCGACCTGGAGGACGAGGGCGACGACCACCAGCGGGGCGGAGAGCAGGATCCGGTTGATGCGCATCGGTCAGTCCCTGGGGGAGGCGCTGGCGGAGGGGGTGGCCGTGACGGTGACCGTCGGCGCCGGCTTGGGCTTCGCGGGCCGGGGCGGCAGGACGGTGTCGCGCGGGTCCTCACGGGGCGGCTGGACGACGACGCCGACGATGTCGAGCTGGGAGAAGGAGACGAACGGGCGGACCTGGAGGATGCGGGTCAGATCGCCGTTGGAGGGCTCGACCTTGACGACCCGGCCCACGGGCACACCCGGCACGAACGGCTTGTCCTTGCTGGAGCCGAAGGTGACCAGCCGGTCGCCCTTCTTGACCACGGCCCGGCCGTTGAGCAGCTGGACGCGCAGCGAGTTGACGCCCTGCCCGTTGGCGAAGCCGATCTCGTTGGTCTTCTCCATACGGGTGCCGACGGTGAAGTCCGGGTCGGCGGCGAGCAGCACGGTGGAGGTGTCGGCGCCGACGGTGGTGACCCGGCCGACCAGACCGTCGCCGTTGAGCACGGTCATATCGCGGGCGATGCCGTCGCGGCTGCCGGCGTCGATGGTGACGGTCCAGGAGAAGCCCTGGGCCGAGCCGATGGCGATGACCTGGGCGCCCTTGATGGCGTACTGACCGGTGCCGGCGGTCTTGAGGATCTTGTCGAGCTCGGCGGCGCGGCTGCGGTTGCGGTCGGAGGAGCCGAGCTTGGCCTTGAGCGCCTCGTTCTCGTGCTCCAGCGTGGCGATCCGGCCGTGCCGGCGGCCGGAGTCCCGGACGGCGCCGACGGCGTTGCCCACCGGGTCGACGACGTGGGCGACGCCGCTCTCGACCGGGCCGAAGGCGGAGGCGGCGACTTGCCGGGCGCCATCGAGCGGGGACTGTTCACCGCCGCGGATGTCGACCGTGATCAGCGCGAACGCGATCGCGACCAGCAGCACCAGCAGCAGCCGGCTCTCTCGTGTGTCCCTCACGTGCGGCGGCCGTGTCCTTCCTCGTAGGACCGGCCGGCTGCGGGCCCCGCCGGTCTCGTTCGGGAGTTGAGCGTTTGCCTTGCTGTGACGGTTCCGGCGGTGAACGCCGGCGCACCGTGTCTGTGGAGGTGTGGTGCCTGTATATCAACGATTCGCGGCGGCGATCCGTATCAGCGGTTTCGTCTTCGCGAAGGTTTCGTCTGTGCGGAGCACATCGGCGGGACCGGGGGACCGAGTGGTTCCGCCGTGGTGCCCGACCGCCGCGGACGCCGGAGGACGGCCGCGGCGCGGTCGGGAACCGTGAGACCGCTATCGGCGGGGCTGGGAGTCGAGGACCTGCTGGAGCGCCTCGAACTCCTCGACGCACTTGCCGGAACCGAGCGCGACGGAGTCGAGCGGGTCCTCGGCGATGTGGATGGGCATACCGGTCTCGCGGCGCAGCCGCTCGTCGAGGCCGCGGAGCAGGGCGCCGCCTCCGGTGAGCACGATGCCGCGGTCCATGACGTCGCCGGACAGCTCCGGCGGGCACTTGTCGAGGGTCGTCTTGACCGCGTCGACAATGGAGTTGACCGGCTCCTCGATGGCCTTGCGGACCTCGGCGGCCGAGATGACCACGGTCTTCGGCAGACCGGAGACCAGGTCGCGGCCGCGGATCTCGGTGTGCTCGTCCTGTTCGAGGTCGTACGCCGAACCGATGGTGATCTTGATGCTCTCGGCGGTGCGCTCGCCCAGCAGGAGGCTGTACTCCTTCTTGATGTGCTGGATGATGGCGTTGTCCAGCTCGTCGCCGGCCACCCGGATGGACTGGGCAGTGACGATTCCGCCGAGCGAGATGACCGCGACCTCGGTCGTACCGCCGCCGATGTCCACCACCATGTTGCCGGTGGCCTCGTGGACCGGCAGACCGGACCCGATCGCGGCGGCCATCGGCTCCTCGATGATGTGCACCTGCCGCGCACCGGCCTGGGTCGAGGCCTCGATGACCGCGCGGCGCTCAACTCCGGTGATACCGGAGGGAACGCACACCACGACCCGGGGGCGCGCCAGATAGCGCCGCTTGTGGATCTTGAGGATGAAGTAGCGGAGCATCCGCTCGGTGATTTCGAAGTCGGCGATCACGCCGTCCTTCAGGGGCCGCACGGCGACGATATTGCCGGGCGTGCGCCCGATCATCTTCTTCGCCTCAGCACCCACCGCGAGGATGCCGCCGGTGTTGGTGTTGATGGCCACGACCGACGGTTCGTTGAGAACGATTCCGCGGCCCCTGACGTACACCAGCGTGTTGGCGGTCCCGAGGTCGACAGCCATGTCACGGCCGATGAACGACATGTTGTTCCCCATGAGGATACGTCTGGCCTTCCCAACTGGAGCGAATGCTTACTGGAGGTCGGCAGGAGGTGATGCGCGCTACGGCGCGGAAGCCTCCATCGTAGTTCGTAGTGAACCCACTCGAACACGCCGGGAGGCTGTTCCGCCATTGTCAGCCGTACACGCACCCGTCCCCCTTAATGGTGACGTCGTGTCGGGGTGATGCGTTCCCCCGATCGTGCCATATACACCAAAGGGCGACCGAGTAATTCCTCGGTCGCCCCTGGTCACGAGGGGTTTACAACTGATGGAGCGTCAGGAGATCGCGGGGAAGAAAATCTTGATCTCGCGCTCGGCGGACTCTTCGGAATCCGACGCGTGGATCAGATTCTCGCGAGTGATCGTTCCGAAGTCCCCACGAATGGACCCACTCGGCGCGGCAATCGGGTCAGTCGGACCGGCCAGCGCCCGTACGCCTTCGATCACCCGCTCGCCCTCGACGACCATCGACACGACCGGGCCCGAGGCCATGAACTCCACCAGGGGCTCGTAGAAGTCCCGGCCGACGTGCTCCGCGTAGTGCTGTTCCAGAAGGGCCCGGTCGAGGGTCCGCAGCTCCAGCGCGCTGATCGTCCATCCGGCCTTCTTCTCGATCCGGCCGATGATCTCGCCGACCAGACCGCGCCTGACCGCGTCAGGCTTGAGAAGGACGAGGGTGCGCTGGCTCATGGGTTCAGCTCCTTGCAAACATCGACTGCGGTAAGCCGCAGGCTACAGGGAGCCCTCCAGAGGATGGCGCCCGGACCATACTCGCCGATCAGACCGCAGCGAACGGCCTCGGGCGGATCACCCCCGCGGCTGCGGGGAACCGGCCCGGGCTCCGCGCCAAGCAAAGCAGTCGCCGCGGAGATACGGCAACTACGCGGCACCGTCCGCGGTCTCCGCCTGCTCCCGCTCCGCCCAACGCGCCTTCGCGGCGTCCACCTTGCGGCCGAAGTGGACCGACGCCCACCACAGGGCGGCGAACACCGCACCCAGGAAGAACATCGTCGGCACGACGAACCCGCTGGCGATGAGCGCGATCTGGAGCGCCCAGCCGAGCTGCACCCCGCCGGGACGGCTCAGCATCCCGCACAGCACGAGGCTCAGCAGCATCGCGATCCCGCTGACCGTCCAGATCGTGGCCTTCGGCAGATCGGTCAGCTGCATGGCGACCAGACCGGCGAAGCCGATCACGAAGAATTCGCCTATCAGGGTGCTGGCACACAGCGTGCGCACGGTCAGCTCCTCCTCAGCAGCATCCGGGCCTCACCGACCGTGATCACCGAACCGGTCACCAGGACGCCCGCCCCGGAGAACTCGCCCTCCTCCTCGGCCAGCGTGATCGCCGCCTCCAGGGCGTCGTCGAGGCGCGGTTCGACCTGGACCCGCTCGGCCCCGAAGACCTCCACGGCGACCGCCGCCAGCTCATCGGGATCCGTCGCACGATGGCTGGAATTACGCGTCACCACGACCTCGGCGAAGATCGGCTCGAACGCCTCCAGGAAGCCCCGGACGTCCTTGTCGTCACTGGTGCCGACCACGCCCACCAGCCGGCTGAAACCGAACGCCTCGGTGACCGCCTCGGCCGCCGCGTGCGCACCCGCCGGATTGTGCGCCGCGTCCAGCACCACCGTCGGGCTGCGGCGGACGACCTCCATCCGGCCCGGCGAGGAGACCGCGGCGAACGCGGAGCGGATGGTGTCGATGTCGAGCGTCCGGGCCTGCTCGGAGCCGACGCCGAAGAACGCCTCGACCGCGGCAAGCGCCACCGCGGCGTTGTGCGCCTGATGGGCACCGTGCAGCGGAAGGAAGACGTCCGGGTACTCGCCGCCCAGCCCGCGCAGCGTCACCATCTGGCCGCCGACCGCCACCTCACGGGAGAGCACCCCGAACTCCATGCCCTCACGGGCGACCGTGGCATCCACCTCGACCGCGCGCTTGAGCATCACGGACGCCGCCTCCACCGGCTGCTGGGCCAGCACCACCGTCGCGTCCTTCTTGATGATCCCGGCCTTCTCCACGGCGATCTGCTCGGGCGTCTCCCCCAGCCGGTCGGTGTGGTCCAGCGCGATCGGGGTGATCACGGCGACATCCGCGTCGATCACATTCGTCGCGTCCCAGGTGCCGCCCATACCGACCTCGACGACCGCGACATCCACCGGCGCGTCCGCGAAGCTGGCGTACGCCATCGCCGTCAGCACCTCGAAGAACGACAGGCGGAACTCCTGCTGGGCGTCGACCATCTCCAGGTACGGGGCGATGTCCCGGTACGTCTCGATGAACCGCTCGGCGGAGATCGGGCTGCCGTCGAGGCTGATCCGCTCGGTGATCGACTGGACGTGCGGGCTGGTGTACCGGCCGGTGCGCAGGTCGAAGGCGCCCAGCAGCGCCTCGATCATGCGGGCCGTGCTGGTCTTGCCGTTCGTGCCGGTGATGTGGATCGACGGGTAGGCCTGCTGCGGCGAGCCCAGGATGTCCAGCAGCGCCGCGATGCGCTCGACCGACGGGTCGAGCTTGGTCTCGCCCCAGCGGCCCGCCAGCTCCTCCTCGACGGCGCGCAGCGCACGGTCGACCTCGGGGTCGGCCGGCCGGGCCGGTACCTGGTCCCCCTGCGGCGGTCCGGCCTGTGTGCGCAGGGTCCGGCTGCCGGCCTCGATCACCGCGAGGTCGGGGTCCCGGTCCGTTTCGGCCTCGACCAGCTCGTCGAAGGCGTCGTCGGTCGGGTCGCTCGGATCGCTCGGATCGGTCGGGTCGGTCGGGTCGGGATCGTCGTTTCGGGGGCGCTCGCTCACGAGGACAAGTCTACGAGGCGCCACTGACAGCGGTGTGGTCCGCCGGTGCCAGCGGTGTAGTCCGCCGGTGACAGCCGGGTCCCGGCGCCCCGCCACCCCGGCGCCGCCTTCATCCCCACTACCCCAGCGCCGCCTTCATCATCGCCCTGGCGACCGGCGCCGCCAGCCCGTTACCGGAGACCTCGCCGCGGGCCGCGTCGCTGTCCTCCACCATCACGGCCACCGCCACCCGGTGCCCCGCACCGTCCTCGGCGTACGAGACGAACCACGCGTAAGGCGTACCGCTGTTGTCCACACCGTGCTGTGCGGTGCCGGTCTTGCCGCCGACGGTCAGTCCGTCGATCTTGGCGTTCGCCCCGGTGCCCTGCTCGACCACCGTCCGCATCGCCGACCGCAGCTGCTCGGCGGTCCGCGCCGACATGGCCTTGCCGTACCTCCGCGGGCTGTTCTCCTGGACCGTGTTGCCGCCCCCGTCGGTCAGCTTGTCGACCAGCTGAGGGGCCTTGAGCTCCCCGCCGCCCGCGATGGCCGAGGCGACCATCGCCATCTGCAGCGGGGTCGCCTGGTCGTCGAACTGGCCGATACCGGACAGCGCGGTCTGCGCCTGGTCCATGTCCGAGGGGTAGACGCTCTTGGCCGCCCGCACCGGGATGTCCACCCTGTCGTTGTTGAAGCCGAACTTCTCGGCCTGCGCCCTGACCTTGTCCTTGCCCAGGTCGACGGCCATCTTCGCGAAGACGGTGTTGCAGGAGTACTGGAGCGCGGTGCGGAGGGTGGCGTTCTTGCAGGGGGCGGCGGCGTTCTCGTTCTTCAGCGTGGTGCGGGTGTGCGGGAGGGTGTACGGGTCGGGGCTGTCGGTGGGCTCGTCCACCGAGGAGTACAGGCCGTTCTCCAGCGCGGCCGCGGCGACCACCAGCTTGAAGGTGGAGCCGGGCGGCAGCGGCTGCCGCAGCGCGCGGTTGACCTCCGGGTGGTCCGGGTCACCGGTCAGCTTCTGCCAGGCCTTCTGGTCGGCCGCGGAGGACCCGGCGAACTTCCCCGGGTCGTACGACGGGGTGCTGACCAGGCCCAGCACGCGTCCGGTGGCCGGGTCCAGGGCGACCGCCGCGCCCTTCTTGCCGGCCAGCGCCTCGTAACCGGCTTTCTGCACCTTCGGATCGATGGTGGTGGCCACATCGCCGCCCTTGGCGCGCGTACGGGTCAGCGCGTCGGCGGGGGTCCGCAGCCGGCTGTCGGAGCCGTCCAGGAGGTCGCCGTAGAGGCTCTCCAGCTGGTTGCTGCCGAAGATCTGCGAGCTGAAGCCGGTGACCGGTGCGTACAGCGGGCCGTCCTTGTAGGTCCGCTTGTACTTCAGCGTGGACGAGGTGGCGGCGGAGCCGGTGACCGGTTCCCCGCCGACGAGGATGTTGCCCAGCGGCGCCCCGTACTTGCCGATCGCGACCCGTGGATTGTGCGGGTCGTCCTGGTACGCACTCGCCTTGGCCACCTGTATCCAGGTGACCCAGCCCATCAGCGCCAGGACCAGGACGAGGCAGAAGACCGAGACCCGTCGCAGGGGCTTGTTCATCGGGCGCGGCTCCTCGCTGCTGGACGTACAGTTCCGGTTCCGCCGGACCCGGGCGGTTCCGGCCCACCGTGCCCCGGCTTCCTGAGAGCGCCATGAGAGCAGCGTAAGAACGGCTCGAATCCGTCGATTCCCACGAAAAACAGCTGGCCAGGGCAACTTTCTGCGGCATTCGCCCCTCTTCCACGGCGGGCTGTGCGTACCCGGTGGCCACCGGCCGCGAGCGCGCCCCCGGTGGTCATCAGCACACAGTGGACGGAAAAGCGGGAGCGAGACGAGTGCCGGCAATCAGTCAGCGGATGCACCTGGTGCTGCTCACCGCCTGGACCGCGGTGTGGTTCGCCGTGGTGGTGCCCAACGGCGGCTTCTCCTGGCACTACCTGCGCACCGGCGGCGAGCTGATCTACGGCGGCGACAGCACCGGCGGGCTCAACCTCTACGCCCACCACCCCGAACTCCAGATGGGCCCGATCAGCTTCCTGACCGCGGGCCTGTTCAACCCGTTCCCCGAGCACGTCGGCCAGTTCCTCGCGCTGGCCATCATGTCGGTACTCGGTCTGGTCATCGTCGTACTGGCCGGGCGGAGCGCCGCCACGTACTTCCTGGGCACCGGCACCAACCACCAGCGCCTGCGCCAGCGGGTCCTGATCGCCGGGCTGGCCTTCATCCCCATGTGGATCGAGGTCGCGGTCCGCTTCGGGCACCTCGACGACGTCCTGGCGCTGTTCTTCACCGCCCTCGCGGTACGGTCCCTGACCCGCGGCAATGCCGTGACGACGGGCGTCTTCCTCGCCCTCGCCATGGATTCCAAGCCCACCGCGGTGGCCTTCCTGCCCCTGCTGCTGGCGCTCCCCCGCAAGGACTGGCTGCGCGCGGGCGCCTGGTGCGCGGGGCTGGTGGCCGTCGCCTGGCTGCCGTTCTTCCTGCACGACGCGCAGTCGTTCTCCGCGGCCAGGTTCGCCATCCCCAACCACCCGGCGTCCGCCCTGCGCTGGCTGGGCGTGGGCGACCCCGAGACGCCCGGCTGGGACCGTCCCGCGCAGTTCGCGCTGGGTCTGGTGCTGGGCAGTGTCGCCGTGTGGCGGGGCCGCTGGGCGGCCGTGGTGCTGATCGGCGCCAACGCCCGCATCGTGCTGGATCCCAGCGTGTACACGTACTACACGGCGTCGGTGCTGCTCGGCACCCTGCTCTGGGACGTCATCGGCCAGCGCCGGCTCGTCCCCTGGTGGAGCTGGCTGGCCCTGCTGGTCCTCTACGGCAGCGTCTTCGTCGTCCCCGACGACTCCGCCCGCGGCCTGATCCGCCTGGCCTTCGTGGCCGTCTCCACCGGGTACGTCCTGCTGTGGCCGGTACGGGAACGGGGCCGCGACGCCCAAAAGGGCGGGCCCCACATCCCTCCGGACGTGGGGCCCGCGGAAGCCGCGTGGAAGGCGGGGACTACGCCGTGGGAAGAGCCTCCAGCTGGGCGCTGATCCGCGCGATGTCCGCCTCGGCGGCGGCCTGGCGGGTGCGGATCTTCTCCTTGACCGGCTCGGGCGCCTTGGCGAGGAACGCCTCGTTCCCGAGCTTGGCCGTGGTCTGCGCGAGCTCCTTCTGGGCCGCGGCCAGGTCCTTGGCCAGCCGCTTGCGCTCGGCGTCCACGTCGATCGCGCCGGACAGGTCCAGGGCGACCGTGGCGCCCGCGACCGGCAGGGAGGCGGTGGCGGTGAAGCCCTCGCCCGCGGGCTGCAGGCGCAGCAGCGAGCGCATCGCGGCCTCGTGCGCCGCCAGGCCCGTACCCGCCAGATCGAGCTGCGCCGGGACCTTCTGGCCGGGCTGCAGCCCCTGGTCGGAGCGGAACCGCCGGACCTCGGTCACCACCTGCTGAAGGGTCTCGATCTCCTTCTCGGCCGCGGCGTCCCGGAAACTGGAGTCAGCGGGCCAGTCGGCGATGACGATCGACTCACCGCCGGTCAGCGCCGTCCACAGCGTCTCCGTCACGAACGGCACGACCGGGTGCAGCAGCCGCAGCGTGACGTCCAGGACCTCGCCCAGCACCCGGCGCGAGGCGTCGGCGGCCGGGCCGCCCGCCATGAACGTGGTCTTGGACAGCTCGACGTACCAGTCGAAGACCTCGTCCCAGGCGAAGTGGAAGAGGGTGTCCGACAGCTTGGCGAACTGGTAGTCGTCGTAGTACGCGTCGACCTCGGCGACGACCGAGTTGAGCCGGGAGAGGATCCACCGGTCGGTCGCCGACAGCTGCTCGGCGGGCGGCAGGTCGCCCTCCACCGTCGCGCCGTTCATCAGCGCGAAGCGGGTGGCGTTCCAGATCTTGTTGGCGAAGTTCCGGGATCCCTGGACCCAGTCCTCACCGATGGGCACGTCGACGCCGGGGTTGGCACCACGGGCGAGGGTGAAGCGGACGGCATCCGATCCGTACTTGTCCATCCAGTCCAGCGGATTGACCGCGTTGCCAAAGGACTTGGACATCTTCTTGCCGAACTGGTCACGGACCATGCCGTGCAGCGCGATGGTGTGGAACGGCGGGGTGCCGTCCATCGCGTACAGCCCGAACATCATCATCCGGGCGACCCAGAAGAACAGGATGTCGTAGCCGGTGACCAGCACCGAGTTCGGGTAGAACTTCTCGACGCTCGGGGTCTGCTCGGGCCAGCCCAGCGTGGAGAACGGCCACAGACCCGACGAGAACCAGGTGTCGAGGACGTCGGTGTCCTGGTGCCAGCCCTCGCCGGTGGGCGCCTCGTCGTCGGGGCCGACGCAGACGACCTCACCATTGGGCCCGTACCAGACCGGAATCCGGTGCCCCCACCACAACTGCCGTGAAATGCACCAGTCGTGGAGGTTGTCCACCCAGCTGAAGTAGCGGGACTCCATCTCCTTGGGGTGGATCGCGACCTTGCCGTCGCGGACCGCGTCACCGGCCGCCTTCGCCAGCGGGCCGACCTTGACCCACCACTGCATCGACAGCCGCGGCTCGATGGTGGTCTTGCAGCGCGAGCAGTGCCCGACGGAGTGCGTGTACGGGCGCTTCTCGGCGACGATCCGGCCCTCGGCGCGCAGCGCGCCGACAATCGCCGAACGGGCCTCCAGCCGGTCCAGACCCTGGAACGGGCCGTGCACGGTGATCACCGCGTGCTCGTCCATGACGGTGAGCGACGGCAGGCCGTGCCGCTGGCCGATCTCGAAGTCGTTGGGGTCGTGCGCCGGCGTGACCTTCACCGCGCCCGTACCGAACTCCGGGTCGACATGCTCGTCCGCGACGACCGGGATCCGGCGCCCCGTCAGCGGCAACTCGATCTCGGTACCGACGAGATGGGCGTACCGCCCGTCCTCCGGGTGCACGGCCACGGCGGTGTCGCCCAGCATCGTCTCGGCACGGGTCGTGGCGACGACGATCGACTCGTCACCCTCGCCGTACCGGATCGAGACGAGCTCCCCGTCGTCGTCCTGGTACTCCACCTCGATGTCCGAGATGGCGGTCAGACAGCGCGGGCACCAGTTGATGATGCGCTCGGCGCGGTAGATCAGCTCGTCGTCGTAGAGCCGCTTGAAGATCGTCTGGACGGCCTTGGACAGGCCCTCGTCCATGGTGAAGCGCTCACGCGACCAGGCGACGCCGTCACCCAGCCGCCGCATCTGGCCGGAGATCTGGCCGCCCGACTCGGCCTTCCACTGCCAGACGCGCTCGACGAACGCCTCGCGCCCCAGGTCGTGCCGCGACACGCCCTCCTTGGCGAGTTCGCGTTCGACCACGTTCTGGGTAGCGATGCCCGCGTGGTCCATTCCCGGCTGCCAGAGCGTCTCGTACCCCTGCATCCGCTTACGGCGCGTGAGCGCGTCGATGAGGGTGTGCTCGAAGGCGTGCCCCAGGTGCAGGGAGCCGGTGACGTTCGGCGGCGGGATGACGACGGTGTACGGCGGCTTGTCGCTCTTCTCGTCGGCCTCGAAGTAACCGCGCTCTACCCAGCGCTCGTACAGCGGCCCCTCTACGTCGGCCGGCGTGTACTGAGTCGGCAGTTCGGGGGCGCTGTGGTTGTTCTGCTGAGTGTTCTCGGTCACGACGGACAGTGTACGGGCGCGGATGTACCAGCTTCGAATCGGTTTGGCACCCGGGGCAACGGCTGTCAGTGCCGTCGTACAGGATGTGAGCAACGCATAAGACGTCACCAGACTTCAGCAGAATTCACCACGCGGCGCCGCCGCACAGCAGCATCACACAGAAGTTCGACTGTCCTCAGTTGTCACGAGGGGAACCGCTCAATGAGCTACAACCAGCCGCCTCCCGGCCCGTACGGGCAGCAGCCCCAGCAGCCCGGACCGTACGGCCAGCCGCAGCAGCCGCCGGCTCCGCAGCCCGGGTACGGCTATCCGCAGCAGGGCGGCCAGGTACCTCCGCAACAGGGCTACGGCTATCCGCAGCAGGGCGCTCCGGTGCCCCCGCAGCAGGGCTACGGCTACCCCCAGCAGCCGGCCCCCCAGCCCGCCTTCGGCCAGCAGCAGCCCGGCTCCCCCTACGGCGGCCAGCAGACCCCCTACGGCATGATCCCGCAGGGCCCCCCGGAGACCGGCGGCGGCAACGGCAAGAAGATCGGCCTGATCGCCGGCGCGGTCGCGGTCGTCGCCGCCATCGGCGTGGGCGCCTATGTCGTCTTCGGCCCCGGCGGGGAGGTGAAGCCGTACACGATCTCGCTCCCGAACAGCCTGCTCAAGAACGAGTACAGCAAGCTGCCGGACAAGTCGGGCGGCCAACCGCCGAAGGACATCTCCGACGACAAGGAACTGCGGGCGATGGGGATCACGGACGGCAAGTCCGTGAACGGCGCGTACACCAACGTCAGCAAGCTGATTCTCAGCGTGGGGGGCGTCTACGGGAAGGTGAGCGACCCGGAGAGGGCCGTGGACCAGCTCTTCGCCAAGCTGGAGAAGACCCAGCAGGAGAAGGCCCAGCAGACCGGCGCCAAGATCGAGACGGTCACGCCGAAGACCGCGTACTCACCGAGCGACTTCGACGGCGCCGTGATGAAGTGCCAGACGCAGAAGGCGACGGCCACGATCCAAGGGGTCAGCGCCTCCCAGCAGGTCTCCCTCTGCATCTGGGGCGACAGCAGCGCGCTCGGCTTCGTCCAGTCGCAGGCCGCTCCGCCGTCGCCGTCCGGGGGTGTCCCCAGCGCCTCGCCGCTCACCGCGGAGCAGCTCTCCGAGAAGGCCGCCCAGGTCCGCAACGAGGTCCGCAAGGAAAAGTAGACGAAGCAGGCACGGACGGACCCGTGACACCAAGAGCCGCCCGGCAGGAGACTCCTCCGCCGGGCGGCTCTTGTGTGTGTCCGTGGGACTGGTTGTGTCCGTGGGACGCGCGGGCTACGCGCTCTTCTCCTGCGGCTCACCGGCGTCGCCCCGGGTGCGGGGTACCAGGGTCGGGTTCACGTTCGAGTGAACGACGTCTTCGGTGATGACGACGCGGGCGACGTCCTTGCGGGACGGAATCTCGTACATCACGGCCTGGAGGACCTCCTCCATGATGGCGCGCAGGCCGCGGGCGCCGGTGCCGCGGAGGATGGCCTGGTCGGCGATGGCCTCCAGGGCGGGGCGGTCGAAGTCCAGCTCCACGCCGTCGAGTTCGAAGAGCCGCTTGTACTGCTTGACCAGGGCGTTGCGCGGCTCGACCAGGATCTGGAGCAGGGCCTCGCGGTCGAGGTTGTGGACGGAGGTCAGGACGGGGAGGCGGCCGATGAACTCCGGGATCATCCCGAACTTGACCAGGTCCTCCGGCATCACGTCCTGGAGCTGGTCCTTGGACTCGATCTCCCGCTTGGAGCGGATCGTGGCGCCGAAGCCGATGCCCTTGGCGCCGGACCGGGCCTCGATGATCTTCTCCAGACCGGCGAACGCGCCACCGACGATGAACAGGACGTTCGTGGTGTCGATCTGGATGAATTCCTGGTGGGGGTGTTTACGACCGCCCTGGGGCGGCACCGAGGCGGTGGTGCCCTCCAGGATCTTCAGCAGCGCCTGCTGGACGCCCTCACCGGAGACGTCACGGGTGATCGACGGGTTCTCACTCTTGCGGGCGACCTTGTCGATCTCGTCGATGTAGATGATGCCGGTCTCGGCCTTCTTGATGTCGAAGTCCGCGGCCTGGATCAGCTTCAGGAGGATGTTCTCGACGTCCTCGCCGACATAGCCGGCCTCCGTCAGGGCCGTGGCGTCGGCGAACGCGAAGGGGACGTTCAGCATCCGGGCGAGAGTCTGCGCGAGCAGGGTCTTGCCGGAGCCGGTGGGGCCGAGCAGCAGGATGTTGGACTTGGCGAGCTCGATGCCGTCGTCGCCGCGCCCGGGGCCGTTCTCGCCCGCCTGCACCCGCTTGTAGTGGTTGTAGACGGCGACCGACAGCGCCTTCTTGGCGGGCTCCTGGCCGACGACGTAGCCGTTCAGGAACTCGTAGATCTCCCGGGGCTTGGGAAGCTCCTCCCAGCGCACCTCGGAGGTCTCGGCGAGCTCCTCCTCGATGATCTCGTTACAGAGGTCGATGCACTCGTCGCAGATGTACACACCAGGTCCCGCGATGAGCTTCTTCACCTGCTTCTGACTCTTTCCGCAGAATGAGCACTTGAGCAGGTCGCCGCCATCACCGATGCGTGCCACGAGGTGCTTCCCCTTCGCCTGGGATCCGCATTGCTCCACGGACCCGAGTGCTTGCCTATCGACGGTACCTTGCCGGGCCCCCCGTACGGGCCCCCCTTGGACCGACTCGGTTCAGTCGATCGCGTCCCGGTCCAAGGGGGCAACGCTCCGCCTCACTTCGCGAAGAACACGATCAGACCGAGACGGAGGTCTTCCGCGTCGTGACGATCTGGTCCACCAGACCGTACGCCAGGGACTCCTCGGCGGTCAGGATCTTGTCGCGCTCGATGTCCTCGCGGATCTTCTCGATCGGCGTGGTGGAGTGCTTGGCCAGCATCTCCTCCAGCTGCGTGCGCATCCGCTGGATCTCGTTGGCGGCGATCTCCAGGTCGGAGACCTGGCCGCGGCCGGTCTCGCTGTACGGCTGGTGGATCAGGATGCGGGCGTTCGGCAGCGCCATCCGCTTGCCGGGCGTGCCGGCCGCCAGCAGCACGGCCGCGGCGGACGCCGCCTGGCCCATGCAGACCGTCTGGATGTCGGGCTTGACGAACTGCATCGTGTCGTAGATGGCCGTCAGCGCCGTGAAGGAGCCGCCGGGGCTGTTGATGTAGACCGAGATGTCACGGTCCGGGTCCATCGACTCCAGGCACAGCAGCTGCGCCATGACGTCGTTGGCGGAGGCGTCGTCGATCTGCACCCCGAGGAAGATCACCCGCTCCTCGAAGAGCTTCGCGTACGGGTCGTACTCGCGCACGCCCTGCGAGGTGCGCTCGACGAAGCGCGGAACGATGTAGCGGGACTCCGCGACCGGGCCGGAGTACTCGGCCTTCGTGCGCTCGTAGAGACCGCTTCCGGGGTAGTTGATCATCTGGTGGTTCACCATCCTGGTGACGAAGTGGGGCTGGGGGTCGACTGCGGGGCGCGGACCGGGGGTCAGCCCCGGGCCTTGGTGCCGCCCCCGCCCGGCACACCGGCGGCGGAGGGCATGACGTCGTCGATGAGGCCGTACGCCTTGGCCTCCTCGGGGGTGAACCAGCGGTCACGGTCGGCGTCCTTGGTCCACTGCTCCAGCGTCTGGCCGGTGTGCTGGGCGGACAGCTCACCCAGACGCTTCTTCGTGCGCAGCAGCTGCTCGGCGTGGATCTTGATGTCCGTGGCCGAGCCGGCCAGGCCCGCGGAGGGCTGGTGGATGAGGATCTCGGCGTTCGGCAGCGCGAAGCGCTTGCCCGGGGTGCCGGCGCTCAGCAGGAACTGACCCATCGAGGCGGACATGCCCATGGCGATGGTCACCACGTCGTTCTTGATGTACTGCATGGTGTCGTAGATCGCCATGCCGGCCGTGACCGAGCCGCCCGGGGAGTTGATGTAGAGGTAGATGTCCTTCTCGGAATCAGCGGCGAGGAGCAGCAGCTGCGCCGTGATCTTGTTGGCGATGTCGTCGTCGACCGGCTGGCCGAGGAAGATGATCCTGTCGTTGAGCAGCCGGTTGTAGACCTGGTCGCCGAGGCCGCCGTAGGTCGGCTCAGCGGCGGCGGAGGGCTTCGGGATCGTCACGTGTCCACCTGCTCGTTGATTCGGACGGCCGGGGCCGTCTCAGCGTCGTCTTCTGGGGCGTGGGGACCGCCGCCGCATCCTGCCCGGGCGCGGTTCCGGGGACTCCCCTGCTCCCGTATCTACGGACCCTAACGCGCAGGTAGGACAACGCCATCCCACATCGATAACTGTTCGCTGTGAGCGCAGGCTCACGGGTCGGATACGGCATCCGGGTGAGTCCGCCGCCGGACCCGGGTCCGGCACGGTACGGCACACGGGCCCGAACACGCCGACATGCGTGTTCGGGCCCGTGCTCAGTCGTGCTGCGCGGGGCGCGGGACGGCCGGGGCTCAGGCCTCGGTCTTCTCCTCGGCGGCCTCGGCGGCCTTCTCGTCCGCACCCTCGGCCTTGGCGACGACGTCCTCGGCGGCCTCGGTCTCGTCCTCGTCGGACATGTCGACGACCTCGCCGCTGGCGTCCTTGACCGTGGCGGCCTCGACGACCACCGCGAGGGCCTTGCCGCGGGCGACCTCACCGACGAGCATCGGCACCTGGCCGCCCTCGACGACGGCCTGGGCGAACTGGTCGGGGGACATGCCGGAGGACTGCGCGCGGCGCATGAGGTGCTCGGTGAGCTCCTCCTGGCTGACGTTCAGCTTCTCCTTGTTGACCAGCTCGTCGAGGATGAACTGGGTCTTGATGCCCTTCTCGGCCTGCTCCTTGGTCTCGGCGTCGAACTCTTCCTCGGTCTTGCCCTGGATCTCCAGGTACTTCGCGAGGTCGAGACCCATCTGGCCGAGCTGGTGGTGCTGGAGGTTGTGCTTGCGGGTCTGGATCTCGTCCGCGAGCAGCTTCTCCGGCATCGGCACCTCGACGAGCTTGAGCAGCTCGTCCAGGACCTTCTCCTGCGCCTGGGTGGCCTGGTCGAACTTCTTCATCCGCTCGAGGCGCGTGCGGCTGTCCGCGCGCAGCTCCTCCAGGGTGTCGAACTCGCTGGCCAGCTGCGCGAAGTCGTCGTCCAGCTCGGGCAGTTCGCGGACCTTGACCTCGGTGACCTTGACGGTGACCTCGGCCTCCTTGCCCTGGGCGGAGCCGCCCTTGAGCTCGGAGGTGAAGGTGGCGCTGCCGCCGGCCTCCAGGCCCTTGACGGCGTCGTCGATGCCGTCGAGCAGCTCGCCGGAGCCGATGGTGTAGCTGACGTCCTGGGCGACGCCGTCCTCGAGGACCTCGCCCTCGACCTTGGCCTCCAGGTCGATCGTCACGACGTCGCCGTCCTGGGCGGCGCGCTCGACCGGGCTGGTGGAGGCGAAGCGCTCACGCAGCTGCTCGACGGACTTGTCGATGTCCTCGTCCGACACCTCGACGGTGTCGACCTCGACCTCGATGCCGGAGTAGTCCGGGATCTCCAGGGCCGGGCGGATGTCCACCTCGGCGGTGAAGGCCAGCAGCTCGTTGTCCTTGAGCTCGGTGATGTCGACCTCGGGCTGGCCGAGGACGTTCAGCTCACCTTCGTTGACCGCTTCGGTGTAGAACTTCGGGAGCGCGTCGTTGACGGCCTCCTCCAGCACCGCGCCGCGGCCGAACCGCTGGTCGATGACCCGGGCCGGGATCTTGCCCTTACGGAAGCCGGGCACCGTGACCTGCTGGTTGATCTTCTTGTACGCCGCGTCGAGGCTGGGCTTGAGCTCCTCGAAGGGCACCTCGACAGTGAGCCGAACCCGAGTCGGGTTCAGGGTCTCCACGGCGCTCTTCACGGTTCGGTCTCCTTGTGGCTGACTTCTGGGGTTCTGCCGGAGCCAGACTGGTCCGGCGGATTTCGCCGCCCGGAGGACTTCCTCAGAAGAGAGACACACGGGC
Source organism: Streptomyces sp. NPDC001339 (assembly GCF_042895955.1). NCBI lineage: Bacteria > Bacillati > Actinomycetota > Actinomycetes > Kitasatosporales > Streptomycetaceae > Streptomyces > Streptomyces sp. NPDC001339. The sequence goes on from NZ_JBIAWT010000009.1 coordinate 321,704, forward strand.
GCGCAGCTTGCATAGTAACCGCAGCCGCTGAACGCCCCAAAAGGCGATCGTGTGTGGTGATCGCGCAGGTGGCCGGCGATCGGCCGGTCATGGTCGGGGTGGCGGGATTTGAACCCACGGCCTTCCGCTCCCAAAGCGGACGCGCTACCAAGCTGCGCCACACCCCGTCGGTGCGACACGTAGGGTACATGGCCGCAGGCCGTACGGCTGCCGGATATCGGAACACCCGGTGTGGACACCGGTGCGGGCGGAGCGCGGAACGGCGCACAAGAGGGGGCGTACCGGACGGGGTGCGCACGGGGTGTGCGGGGCACCGTGATGACCCGCTAGGATGCACTGCGTGCCGAGGTCCCTGACCTGCGGTGCTCGCGGGCGTAGCTCAATGGTAGAGCCCTAGTCTTCCAAACTAGCTACGCGGGTTCGATTCCCGTCGCCCGCTCCGGAAATACCCAGGGCCGGATCGTGGAACTCCACGGTCCGGCCCTGAGTCTTTTCGGCTTGCCGCCGCCGCTGCCGCCGCGATGCCCGTCACATCCACCGCCGTAATTACTGTTGCGGGAACATCGGGGGCAACGTCGGGCCGGCCTCGATCGGTTTCGCCGACGCCCAGCCCGATATCCAGGTCATCGTCGCCATCCAGGTCATCGCCGCCGAGCCCGCGCCCGATGTGTTCGCGTGCCCGGCGAAGAGCTTCGCGGCGCATGGCCGCTTTCCAGGCGATCCTGCACCGGCACGGATTCCTCTCCGAGACGCGGCAGGACCCCGTACTGCGGGGAACCGGCCTGTATGAAGTGGATGCGGTGCGGGAATCGCAGAAATCCGGCCGACGGCTTCTTTCACGGAATACGGCGGCTTCACCGAATACGGCGGCTTCACCGAATACGGCGGCTTCACGGAATACGGCGGGCTCAGTGCGCCAGGACCACCGCCGAGAGCTCGCCGCCCGCGTCGTGGACCTCCCGCAGGGACAGGCCGGCGCCGGACGCCAGCGCGGCCCACTGGGCGCGGGTGCGCTCCTGGCCGCCGGTCATGGCCATCATCCACATGTCGCCCATGGTGCGCGGATCCGGTCCGGTTTCGGACAGCACCCGCTCCAGGAGGATCACCTCGCTGCCGGGGCCCATGGCCCGCGCGCAGCGGGTGAGGAGACGGCCGGCCTCGGCGTCGGGCCAGTCGTGCAGCACGCTGCCCAGGACGTAGGTGCCGTGGCCCGGCGGAATGTGCTCGCGCATATCGGCGGCGACGGTGGCGAAGCGGCCGGGGTGGCGCCGGGCCAGCTCGTCCGGGACGAGGGCGATCACCTCGGGCAGGTCGGTGAGGGTGACGTGGTGGGTGGTGCCGTGCTCCAGCAGGAGCCGGGCCAGTCCGCCGGTGCCGCCCGCCACGTCCACGACGTCGGGCGCGCACCGGTCGAGGAGGAACGGCAGCAGCGGGCGGTAGAGCCGCGCGGCGCGCGTCCGCATGTGCTCGTGGAAGGTGGCCAGCGCCTCGGGGTCGTCACCGATCGCGTCGAAGATCGCGGTGCCGTGGACGAGTTCGTAACTGGGCCGGCCGCCGCGCACGCAGTCCGCGAACGGGCCCCAGGCGGTGAACAGGGAGTTGTCGCTGAACTCGGCACGCAGACCGCCGGGTTGACCGGAGCGCAGCAGGGTGCCGGCCGGTGTGAGGCGGACCGTGCGGTCGGCGTCGACACGTACGACGTCGAGGCATTCGGCGGCGCGCACGAGGCGGGCGAGGCGGCCCGGATCGGTGTCCAGGGCGGTGGCCAGGGCGTCCAGGCCGGTGCCCGCGTCCGGGATGTGGTCGGCGACGCCCAGCACACTGAAGGCGTGCAGGACGCGGCTGGGGGCCACGTCGAACAGCTCGGCCAGGCGCAGGCGTTCACGGTCGAGGTTGACGTCGTCGAGGTCGAGGTCGGTCATCGGTCGTCGAGTTCCTTCTCTGCCGCGGCCAGGGCGTCGGCGTGCAACTGGGCCCACGGGCCACCGGTCACCTCGCCGAAGCGACTGTGCCACACCTTCAGACAGGGCAGCCGCTCGGCGGCGGGGATGCCGGGGAGGGTGAGGAAGAGGATGTCGGTGATCACCATGGCGCGCACGGCGAGCACCGGGTGCGGGCCGGCCAGGGGGCGGAAGCCGGTGCGGTGGATGCCCTGCATGGGGTGGCCGGGGAAGAACTCACCGACCGTCTTCCCGGCGGACACCGCCTCCGACTTGAGGGCCTGCTGGACCTCGAGCACCAGGTCGCGGCAGGTGTCGGGGTCGGTGCCGACCGGGACCATGACGAAGGCGTTGCAGGTCTCCTCGGCCGTGGCCTCCTCGCCCAGCCGGTTCAGGGCGGAGCGGGCGGTGGCGGCCGGCCGGCCCAGTCCGCGCGGCCCGGTCTCCGCCTCGCCCTGACCCACTGCCGGGTCCGCCAACCCGCAGGTGGCGACCCGGCCTTGACATCAGGTCCAGCGGGCGGCACCTGGGACGTGGTGCGTGGCGTCGGGGGCTTGACACATCTAGAACGAGATGTGATTGATGGTGTTCGCCACCGAGTTGAAGAATCTGTTGATGGCGGGCGCCATGCCGGTGGAGGCCAGGAAGAAGCCGAACAGTATGGCCACGATCGCGGGGCCCGCCTTGATCGACTTACCCCTGATCAACACGACCAGGATGATCCCCAACAGCAGTACAACTGACAGCGATAGAGCCACAACTGATCACACCCTCGGTCGGAACGCCTCACCGGCCCCGGGAGCATGCCGCGCACACCCCCCTGGCACCATCGTGCCACCAACTTCATGCCCACCGCAGGCAGGTGACGAATCATCGGCCAACGCTTCGCCCGTTTCCGGCCGCCGCAGCCGCGGGGTCCCGACCGGGGGCCACCAGCGCAAGGGCAGCGGACGGAGCGCGCACACGACGGCCCCAGGACGGCCGGTACCCGTCCAGCCCACTTGGGCGTAAAGAAGTGGCATTCCACCCGCGCCACCCACCGGAGATATAGCCCCTTTTGGGCGCATGAAGTGTACTAAGAAGTGCACTAAAGGGGATAGCGAGGCCCGCCCCCACGGAATGGCCGGACACGGTTTTACGCATGCACCGGGCGCCACTATCGTGCCTCAGATGTTTCCCGCTCCCCCCACGCCACGACGTGACCTCCCCCCTCCCCGGGAGGCACCTGGTACGGGCCCGGCGGAGCCCGCGCCGCGGCCGTCCGATGCGCCCGAGGCCGCCGCGTCGCCGACGACCGGTTCCGACGGCCGTCATGCGTTCTTCGACAACGCGAAGTACCTGGCCATCGTGCTGGTGGCGATGGGCCACGCCTGGGAGCCGCTGACCGACGGCAGCCGGACCGCCAAGGCGCTCTATATGACCGTCTACGCCTTCCACATGCCGGCGTTCATCATCATCTCCGGCTACTTCTCGCGCAGCTTCGACCTGCGCAGGGACCGGCTGCAGCGGCTGATCACCGGAGTCGCGGTCCCGTACGTCCTGTTCGAGACCGCCTACGCCGGCTTCAAGAGCTGGGCGGGCGACGATCCCGGGCCCATCAGCCTGCTCGATCCCTGGTACCTGACGTGGTTCCTGGTGGCGCTCTTCGTGTGGCGGCTGACCGCCCCGCTGTGGAAGATCGTCCGCTGGCCGGTTCCGCTCGCCGTGGCGATCGCCGTGCTCGCGTCCGTCAGCCCGGAGATCGGCGACGACCTGGACCTCCAGCGCGTCCTGCAGTTCCTGCCGTTCTTCGTGCTGGGGCTGTCGCTGCGGCCGGAGCACTTCGCGCTGGTGCGGCGGCGGTGGGTGCGGATCGCCGCGTTGCCGGTCTTCGCGGTCGCGCTGGTGATGGCCTACTGGGCGGCGCCGCGGATGGCCTCGGCGTGGTTCTACCACCGCGACAGCGCGCAGGAACTGGGCACCACCTGGTGGATCGGCGCGGCGATGACCCTCGCCCTCCTCGGCTGCTCGATCGTGCTCGTGGCCTGCTTCTTCTCCTGGGTGCCGACGCGGCGGACATGGTTCACGGTGCTGGGCGCCGGAACGCTGTACGGCTACCTCCTGCACGGGTTCCTGGCGAAGGGCTCCCGCTTCTGGGGCTGGTTCGACGACTACGCCTGGCTCCACACGCCCCTCGGCGAGGTCACGGTCACCCTCGTCGCCGCGCTGATCGTGACGGGCCTGTGCACACCGCCCGTCCGCCGTGCCCTGCGCTTCGCCATGGAGCCGACGATGGCCTGGGCCTTCCGCCAGGACCCGGCCGACGCGGCGGCCCGCTCGCGGACCCGGTCCGCCGCCTGAGAAGCCCGCTCAGGCATCGCGCTCAGGCGTCGCGCTCAGGCATCGCGCTCAGGCGTCGCGCTCAGGCGTCGCGGCAGATCAGCAGGAGCGCCCGGTCGTCGTTGACATCCTTCGCGACGGCCTCGATCAGATGCCAGGCGGCGCCGGCGAAGCCGCCGGCGACATAGCGGTCGGCCTCGCCGGTGAGCCGGTCGATGCCCTCGGCGATATCGCGGTCGGCGGCCTCGACCAGGCCGTCGGTGAAGAGCATCAGGACGTCGCCGGGGCGCAGGGTGCCCTTGACAGGGTCGAACTGGGCGCCGTCGTAGACGCCGAGGAGCGGGCCCTCGCCCGGCTTCTCCTCCCAGCGGCCGCTGCCCGCGCTGAGCTGGAGGGCCGGCAGATGGCCCGCGGAGAAGAGTTCGTAGTCGCCGGATTCCAGGTCGAGAACGAGGTGGATGGAGGTGGCGAAGCCCTCGTCCCAGTCCTGGCGCAGGAGGTAGCCGTTGGCGGCGGGGAGGAAGCCGTGCGGCGGGAGGGAGCCGAGCAGACCGCCGAAGGCGCCGGACAGCAGCAGGGCGCGGGAGGCGGCGTCCATGCCCTTGCCGGAGACGTCGGTGAGCACGACTTCGAGGATGTCGCCCCCGTGGGTGCGGGAGGCAACGACGAAGTCACCGGAGAAGGACTGCCCGCCCGCCGGGCGCAGCGCCATCTCGTGGTGCCAGCCCTTGGGCAGTCTGGGGAGCTTGCTCTGGACGCGGATACGTTCTCGCAGGTCGAAGAGCATGGTGCCGCCGCGCCGCCAGGGCACCCCGACGCGGCTGCGGAACTGCGCGATGAGCAGGCCGAAGAATCCGACGGCGGCCACGACCAGGACGGTGCCCGGGGTGATCCGCTCGGGTCCGTCCTCGTACGGGCCGAAGAGCGCGGACTCGACGACCAGGGCGGTGGCCGAGGCGCCGTAGAGGACGAGGAGGTTGGCCGGGCGCAGCAGCAGACCGCCGGCGATCACGGGAAGGACGAGGGAGGTGGGGGCGAACCATTCGGGGCGCCAGAGGGTGCCCGCGGCGATGACGGCGATGGCGATCAGCAGGGCGGCCAGCGCGAGCCGGTCGGAGCCCTCACCGCGGAAGTAGTCGACCCCGGCTTTGCGCACGCCGACGCGGGCCCGGTGCAGACCTTTGTGCACCCGGGCCGTCAGGGTTTCCGTTCCCGGGCCGTTTGTCATCGCTCTGGGACCTTATCCACCCGTTCGGCGGTGCGTCGATTCGCCGCACGACGCACCGGCCAATTGCCGGGAATCCTCGTTCGGCACGAGGGAGCACGGCCGACGGGGAGGGCGTACGCGGGTGGCGGGGACGACGCGCGGATACGCCTGGGCGGCGACCGGTGCCCGGGTGCGGTGTTCGGGGTGTTGTCCGGGGGTGTTGTCCGGGGGTCAGCGTCCGCCGGTGGCCGTGGCCATGGCCGGCTGGCAGCCGGGGCACCAGAAGAGGTTGCGGGCGGCCAGGCCGGCGGTGCGGATCTCGCTGCCGCAGATGTGGCAGTCCTGCCGGGCGCGGCGGTACACGTAGACCTCGCCGCCGTGGTCGTCGACCCGGGGCGGGCGGCCCATGGCCTCGGGCAGGTGCTCCGGCCGTACGGTGTCGATGCGGTTGTGACGGACGCCCTCGGCCATCAGGAACACCAGGTCGGCCCAGACGGCGTCCCATGCGGCACGGGTGAGGTCGCGGCCGGGGAGGTACGGATCGATGCCGTGCCGGAAGAGGACCTCGGCGCGGTAGACGTTGCCGACCCCGGCGATGATCTTCTGGTCGAGCAGCAGGGCCGCGATGGTGGTGCGGCTGCGGGAGATCCGCTGCCAGGCGCGGCCGCCGTCGTCCCCTGGGCGCAGCGGGTCGGGGCCGAGCCGGTCGTGTATCGCCTGCTTCTCGGCGTCGGTGATCAGTGCGCAGGTGGTGGGGCCGCGGAGGTCGGCGTGGGCGGTGGGGCCGGTGATCCGCAGTCGGACGGTGTCGGTCGGCGGCGGGGCGGGGGCGCCGCCGAAGCCGAGCTTGCCGAAGAGGCCCAGGTGGATGTGGACCCACTGGTCCGGGCGGAAGCCGAGGAAGAGGTGTTTGCCGTGGGCCTCGGTGTGGGCCAGCACCTGGTTGTCGAGGAGGGCGGCGCCGTCGGAGAACTTGCCCTGCGGGCTGGTGACGCGCACCGTCTGCCCCTGGAAGTTCTGGGCGTAGTCCGCGGCGAGGCGGTGGATGGTGTGGCCCTCGGGCATGGGTGTGGTCTCCAGTGGGTGCGCCCGCCCTCCCCCAAGCTCTTAAGGAGCAGGGGGGACCCCCACCGGCGGCGGGGAGGACGGGCGGCGACTGCGGCGGCGGGGTGCGGCGGTCAGCCCTGCGGGTGGTGTGCCGGGATGGCCGGGAGTTCGCCGGTGGTCTCGTACGCGGAGAGCATCTCGATACGGCGGGTGTGCCGCTCCTCACCGGAGTAGGGGGTGGCGAGGAAGATCTCGATGAACTTCGTGGCCTCCTCCTGAGTGTGCATCCGGCCGCCGACGGAGATGACGTTGGCGTTGTTGTGCTCACGGCCGAGCTTGGCGGTCTCCTCGCTCCAGGCCAGCGCGGCCCGTACGCCCTTGACCTTGTTGGCGGCGATCTGCTCGCCGTTCCCGGAGCCGCCGATCACGATGCCCAGGCTCTCCGGGTCGGCCGCGGTCCGCTCCGCGGCGCGGAGGCAGAACGGGGGGTAGTCGTCCTGGGCGTCGTAGATGTGGGGGCCGCAGTCGACGGGCTCGTGGCCATGGGCCGTGAGCCACTCGACGAGGTGGTTCTTGAGGTCGAAGCCGGCATGGTCGGAGCCGAGATACACGCGCATGGCATGAGTGTGACATGGCACTCGCCGGGCCGGCGCCGCCGGGTCTCCCCACGTTCTGTGCACGGAACCCCACCCTCTGCCTTCCATCCATATGCCGGGAAGGCGCCCGACCGGTGATTCGCACAACGATCCGGATTCGGACCCTTCCGATCGGCTGTTGACGCAGTTCTAATGCGGGGGTTCCATCCGCGAACCACAAAGGACGGTGCACATGGGTGCGCACCATCCCCCGAGCTCCAAAGGAGCGAGGGGTACCCTCACCACCCCAGCGGCCCCCGTGACCGGCGATCCCGGCCACGGACCCACAGGAGGGCAGTCGCCGGACGGGCTGCAGGCGGGCCTGAAGAACCGCCATCTGTCGATGATCGCGATCGGCGGTGTCATCGGCGCCGGACTGTTCGTGGGCTCCGGGGCCGGGATCGCGGCCGCCGGGCCGGGCATTCTGCTCTCGTACATGCTGACCGGGCTGCTGGTCGTCCTGGTGATGCGGATGCTGGGCGAGATGGCCGCGGCGTCCCCCGCCTCGGGCTCGTTCTCCGCGTACGCGGACCGGGCGCTGGGCCGCTGGGCGGGCTTCACCATCGGCTGGCTGTACTGGTTCTTCTGGTCGGTGGTGCTGGCGGTCGAGGCGACCGCGGCCGGCGCGATCCTCACCGGCTGGGTCCCGGCCGTCCCGCAGTGGGCCTGGGCGCTGCTGGTGATGGTGGTGCTGACCGGCACCAACCTGGTCTCGGTCGGCTCGTTCGGTGAGTTCGAGTTCTGGTTCGCCGGGGTCAAGGTCGTCGCGATCGTGGTGTTCCTGGTGATCGGCGCGCTGGCGGTCTTCGGGCTGCCGCCCGGTGACCACGCGGTGGGGCTGAGCAATCTGACCGGGGAGGGCGGCTTCCTGCCGCACGGGCCGGGGGCGATCCTGTCCGGGATGCTGCTGGTGGTCTTCTCCTTCATGGGCAGCGAGATCGTGACCCTGGCGGCGGGCGAGTCGCCGAACCCGGTGCAGGCCGTCCGCAAGGCCGTCAACAGCGTCATCTGGCGGATCGCGCTGTTCTACATCGGCTCGATCGCGGTGATCGTGACGCTGCTGCCGTGGCACGACCCGGAGCTGCTCAAGAGCCCGTACGTGGCGGTGCTGAAGTCGCTGGACATTCCGTACGCGGGCACGGTGATGGACATCGTGGTGCTGACCGCGGTGCTGTCCTGTCTGAACTCCGGGCTGTACACGGCCTCCCGGATGGCGTTCTCGCTCGGTGAGCGCGGCGACGCGCCGAAGTCGTTCGCCACCGTGAACAAGGGCGGGGTGCCGGCGGTCGCGATCTGGGCGTCGGTGGCCTTCGGCTTCATCGCGACGATCTTCAGCTACACCTCGAAGGACACCGTCTTCGAGTTCCTGCTGAACTCCTCGGGCGCGGTGGCCCTGTTCGTGTGGCTGGTCATCTGCTTCTCGCAGCTGCGGATGCGCCGCACGCTGGAGCAGGAGGCGCCGGAGCGGCTGACGGTGCGGATGTGGCTGTACCCGTGGCTGACGTACGCGACCATCGGGCTGATCGTCTTCGTCGTGGGCTACATGTTCTACGACCCGAACGGGCGGAAGCAGATGGTGCTGTCGGTGGTCGCGGCCGTGGTGGTCCTGGTGGTCGGGCTGCTGCTGGAGCGGCGGCGCATACGCCAGTAGGGACGAACGCACGCATCACCACGCGGAAGGGCCCGCACCGCCATAGTGGTGGTGCGGGCCCTTCCGTTCTGTCATCCGTCCGCGCTGTCAGCCTCGGCGGCCGACGAGCTTCCAGGCGGCGGGCAGGGCGCCCATGGCCAGGGCCGCCTTGAGGGCGTCACCGATCAGGAACGGGACGAGGCCGACGGCGGCGGCCTGACCGAGGGACATCCCTGTGCTCAGCGCGAGGCAGGGGACGCCGACGCCGTAGATCACGGCGGTGCCGGCGGCCATGGTGACGGCGGTGCGCAGCACTCCGCGGTCGCCGCCGCGGCGGGCCAGCGCGCCGACCAGGCCGGCGGCGAGCACCATGCCGACGACGTAGCCGAGGGTGGCGCCGGTCCCGGAGGTTCCGCCGGCGAACCACGGCACGCCGGCGAGGCCCGCCAGGGCGTACAGCGCGAGGGCGAGCAGCCCGCGGCCCGCGCCGAGCGAGGTGCCGACCAGGAGCGCGGCGAAGGTCTGACCGGTCACCGGGACCGGGGAGCCGGGCAGCGGGAGGGCGATCTGGGCCGCGAGGCCGGTGAGCGCGGCACCGCCGACGACCAGCGCGGCGTCACGGACGCGGGCGCGGGTGGCGGTGGTGGCGGTCGGCAGCAGGTCGGCGAGGACAGTGCCCGAGCTGGCCGGGCTGGTGAGAGCGGCAGTGCTCATCGGGACTCCGCGAGTGTGTGAGTGGTGCGGGACGGGTCGGGACGCGTTGACGTTAGTCCAGCGGGCCCACGGCGATCATCGTGTAGCGGTGACAAAGCCGTAACGGCCCGCTTGGAGAGTTCCGATGGAGCGGTCCGAACCGCCACCTCGCGCCCGGTCCGTGCGGGCCATCGGCGTCTGCGCAGGTCACGTGATGCTCATCACGGAGGCGGCCGCTCCATGGTGTCGGTTTTGTGGTAGCGCGCGAAGTGCGGCGACACTGGGTGGAACCCGCGGTGACCTGTGGAGTTCCCCCAAACCCCCGGCGCCGCTCAAGCCCTTCTCCCTGAGAGTGACGAACCGATGCACGACATACCGACCGCCGTCGGTCCGACCCCGCTCGGCGAGGGCGCCGGTGAGAAGGAGCCGCTGTCCGCGGGGCTCAAGCAGCGCCATCTGACGATGCTGGGCCTGGGCGGGGTGATCGGCGCGGGCCTGTTCGTGGGGTCCGGCGCGGGGATCGCGGTGGCCGGGCCGGGGATCGTGCTGTCGTATCTGATCGCCGGTGCGCTGGCGATGCTGATCATGCGGATGCTCGGTGAGATGTCGGCGGCGATGCCGGCCTCCGGGGCGTTCTCGGTGCACGCGGAGCGGGCGCTGGGGCGGTGGGCCGGTTTCAGCGTCGGCTGGCTGTACTGGTTCCTGCTGGTCGTGGTGCTCGCCGTGGAGGCGACCGGTGCGGCGCGGATCGCGGCCGGCTGGGTTCCGGCGGTGCCGCAGTGGGGCTGGGTGCTGATCTTCATGGTCGTGTTCACCGCGGCCAACCTGTCGGCGGTGAAGAACTTCGGGGAGTTCGAGTTCTGGTTCGCGGCGCTGAAGGTCACCGCGATCGTGCTGTTCCTCGCGCTGAGCCTGCTGGCGATCTTCGGGGTGCTCCCCGATACGGAACCGGTCGGGCTGACGAACCTCACCGGGCACGGCGGGCTGCTGCCGCACGGCTGGGCGGGGGTGGTCTCCGGTGTGCTGGCGGTGGTGTTCGCCTTCGGCGGGCTGGAGGTGGTCACCATCGCCGCGGCCGAGTCGGACGATCCGGCGCGGGCGGTGGGCCGGGCGGTACGCAGCGCGGTGTGGCGGATCCTGTTCTTCTACGTCGGTTCGATGCTGGTCATCGTGACGCTGCTGCCGTGGTCGTCGATGCGGCCGGGGCAGAGCCCGTACGTGGCGGTGCTGGACGGCATCGGGGTGCCGGGCGCGGGCCAGATCATGAACATCGTGGTGTTCGTGGCACTGCTCTCGGCGCTGAACGCCAATCTCTACGGCTCGTCGCGGATGGTGTTCTCGCTGGCGGAACGGGGGGAGGCGCCGCGCGCGCTGCTGACGGTGACGCGCGGCGGGGTGCCGCGCCGGGCGGTGCTGGCCTCGGTGGCCTTCGGGTTCGTCTCGGTGCTGCTGAACCTCAAGTGGCCGGACTCGGTGTTCCTCTACATGCTCAACGCGGTCGGCGCGGTGCTGCTGTTCGTCTGGGGTCTGATCGCGGTCTCCCAGCTGCGGCTGCGCCCGCGGATCGAACGTGAGGCGCCCGGGAAGCTCGCCCTGCGGATGTGGGCGTTCCCCTATCTGACGTGGGTGGCGCTGCTGGCGATGGCCGCGGTGATCGTGCTGATGCTGCTCGACGACGCGGCCCGGCCCCAGCTGCTGTGGTCGGCCGGGGCGACCGGCGCGGTGCTGGCCGTCGCGGGCGCACGGGAGCTGCGGCACCGCCGCGGGGGCCTTCGTACGCGGCGGCGCTGAGCCGCCCGGGACCGCCGTATGCCGGACGCTGCTCCGGCTGTCCGGAAGGCGCACCAGACGGTGTCGGAAAATCGATGACGATTCAGGCACGTACGGTAACGATCCCGTCTGAATATCGAACATCCGCCGTAAGCCTGTTGCCGTGACCGAACATCGACGCTCAAACTGAGCCAGCTTTGCCGAGGCCCCCGGAGCTCCGCCGTCGGCAGCCCCTGCGGGACGCTCTGCCGCGGCAGAGGTCCGGGGGGCCTGGCAGCAGGGCCGCACCGGTCGGGGCACCGGGAGAACGCGGTACCACCTTGCTCCGCTCTCACCTACTGGGACAGGTACGACATGAATCGGACATCCTCGTCCGCCACACCCGCGCGCGAGCAGACCGGCGCCGCTCCGGGCGCCGGCCCGGACAACGGCTCCACACTGTCCAACGGCCTCAAGCAGCGACACCTTTCGATGATCGCCCTGGGCGGGGTGATCGGCGCGGGCCTGTTCGTCGGCTCGGGCAAGGGCATCGCGGCGGCCGGCCCTTCGATCGTGGTGGCCTACGCGGCCTCCGGCATCCTGGTCATGCTGATCATGCGGATGCTCGGTGAGATGTCCGCGGCCAATCCGGCCTCCGGCTCCTTCTCCGTGCACGCCGAGCGCTCCATAGGCTCCTGGGCCGGTTTCACCGCGGGCTGGATGTACACCGCGCTGCTGTGCGTGGCGGTGGCCGCCGAGGCGCTGGGCGCCGCGGACATCATGGTCCAGTGGTTCCCGGCCACCGAGACCTGGATGTGGGTCCTGCTGTTCATGGTGGTCTTCACCGGTACGAACCTGGCGGCGGTCAGCAACTTCGGCGAGTTCGAGTTCTGGTTCGCCACCCTCAAGGTCGTGGCGATCGCCCTCTTCCTGGTCCTGGGCGTGCTCGCGATCCTCGGTCTGCTTCCCGGTACCGAGGCGCCGGGCACCGCGCACCTCACCGGTGACGGCGGCTTCCTGCCCAAGGGCGCCGACGGCCTGATGGTCGGCCTGCTGGCGTCGGTGTTCGCGTACGGCGGGCTGGAGACGGTGACCATCGCGGCCGCCGAGTCCCAGGACCCGGTCCGCGGCGTCGCCCGAGCGGTACGTACCGCGATGTGGCGGATCGCCCTCTTCTACGTCGGCTCGCTGGCGATCATCGTGACCGTCATCCCGTGGAACGACTCCTCGATCGCCAAGAGCGGCCCGTACGTCGCGGTGCTGAACTACCTGCACATCCCGGCGGCCGGCCAGATCATGAACGTCGTCATCCTGGTGGCCCTGCTGTCCGCGATGAACGCCAATATCTACGGCTCGTCCCGGATGGCGTTCTCGCTGACGTCCCGCGGCCAGGGTCCCCGAGCCCTCGCCAAGGTGAGCGGCGGGGTGCCGCGCCGCGCGGTGTTCCTCTGCTCCTCGTTCGGCTTCCTCGCGGTGCTGTTCAGCTTCTGGTGGCCGACGACGGTCTTCCAGTGGCTGCTCAACATGGTCGGCGCGGCCACCCTGGTGGTGTGGGGCTTCATCTCCGTGGCCCAGCTGCGGATGCGCGGACGGCTGGAGCGCGAGGCGCCGGAGAAGCTCGTGGTCCGGATGTGGGCGTTCCCGGTGCTGACCTGGGTGGCGCTGGCGGGCATCGTCGCCGTCCTGCTGCTGATGCTGCGCGATGAGAACCAGCGCATCCAGCTGCTGTTCACCGGCGGGTTCGGGGTGGTGCTGACCGTGATCGGAGTGCTGCGGCAGCGGGCACTGCGCGGGGGCGCGGACACGGAGGCGGCTTCGCGGTAGCGCCATCGCGGCTACGGCAGATCCCCCGAGGCGGGGCGGGACCTCCTTCCGAGGTCCCGCCCCGCCTCGGTCTTTGGGACCAGGCGGGTCCCCTTCCCCCGTCAATGATCACCTCTGCTGATAGCGTGCTCTTGCACATCAATTGCAACTACACAGGTTCGCAACTACTGCATTCACGCAGCTTGGAGGCGGGATCGGCATGGCTCTCTACACACTTCCGGAACTCCCCTACGACTACTCGGCGCTGGCACCGGTCATCAGCCCCGAGATCATCGAGCTGCACCACGACAAGCACCACGCGGCGTACGTGAAGGGCGCGAACGACACCCTGGAGCAGCTCGCCGAGGCCCGCGACAAGGACCAGTGGGGCACCATCAACGGCCTGGAGAAGAACCTCGCGTTCCACCTCTCCGGCCACATCCTGCACAGCATCTACTGGCACAACATGACCGGCGACGGCGGCGGCGAGCCGCTGGAGAAGGACGGTGTGGGCGAGCTGGCCGATGCCCTCGCCGAGAGCTTCGGATCGTTCGCGAAGTTCAAGGCGCAGCTCTCCAAGGCCTCGGCGACCACGCAGGGCTCCGGCTGGGGCGTGCTGGCGTACGAGCCCGTCACGGGCCGGCTGATCGTCGAGCAGGTCTACGACCACCAGGGCAACGTCGGCCAGGGCTCGGTCCCGATCCTGGTCTTCGACGCCTGGGAGCACGCCTTCTACCTCCAGTACCGGAACCAGAAGGTCGACTTCATCGAGGCCATGTGGCAGGTCGTGAACTGGCAGGACGTGGCCAAGCGCTACACGGCCGCCAAGGAGCGCGCCAACAACCTGCTGCTGGCGCCGTAACGGCCCAGGCCCTGTCGCCCGGCGCCCCAGGCGTCCTGCCTCGTGATCGTCTTCTCACCTTTCACTTGGCAGGCGGATGAACGGCGAGCCCCCACGAGGACGTGACTCGTGGGGGCTCGCCTGTTGGTTCAACCGGTTCAACTTGTTCAGCCGGTTCAACTGGTTCAAGGGGAGAGTCAGTCGAAGCTCGGGCCGGCCGTCCGCGTCCGCTTGATCTCGTAGAAGCCCGGGATGGAGGCGACCATCAGCGTGCCGTCCCAGAGCCTGGCGGCCTGCTCGCCCTTGGGCGCGGGGGTGACGACCGGGCCGAAGAAGGCGATCCGGTCGCCGTCCGAGCCGGGGACGGCGATGACCGGGGTGCCGACCTCCTGGCCGACCAGGTCGATGCCCTCCTTGTGGGAGGCGCGCAGCTGCGCGTCGTACGTGTCCTTGTCGGCGTACTCGATGAGGTCGGCGGGCAGGCCGGCGTCTTCGAGGGCGGCGGCGATGCTCTCGCGGTTCGCGCCCAGGCCCTCGTTGTGGAAGCGGGTGCCGAGCGCGGTGTAGAGCCTGCCGACGACCTCGTCGCCGTGCAGCTGCTGCGCCGCGGTCACCACGCGGACCGGGCCCCAGGCCTTGCCGCCGGGGCGCATGTTCTCGCGGTACTCCTCGGGCACCTCGTCGAGTTTGTTCTCGTTCAGCACGGCCAGGCTCATCACATGCCAGCGCACCTCCACCGGGCGGACCTTCTCCACCTCCAGCATCCAGCGGGAGGTCATCCAGGCCCACGGGCACAGCGGATCGAACCAGAAGTCTGCGGGGGTCTTGGCCTTCTCTGCGTTCTCGGACACGTCTGCGGTCTCCTCAAAAGGCTGGTGATGAACGATGTGCTCCGTGGACGGTTCAACCGTCGGCGGGCGTGCCATGATTCCCGTTGTTCGATATTCGAGACGAAGTCGAGGGAGTCACGTCGTGCCAGGTGAGAATCTTTCCCGGGACGAAGCACGTGAGCGGGGCCGGCTGCTCAGCGTCGACGCGTACGACGTGGCGCTGGATGTCCGCTCAGCGGTCGCACCGGGACCGGACGCGGCGACCTTCCGGTCCCGTACGACCATCCGCTTCCGCTGCGCCGAGCCCGGTGCGTCGACCTTCGCCGACCTCCTGGCGCCGCAGGTGACCTCCGTCAGCCTCAACGGGCGGGAACTGGACCCCGCGGAGGTCTTCGACGGTACCCGGATCGCGCTGGACGGCCTGGCCGCCGAGAACACCCTCACCGTCGACGCGCAGTGCGCCTACAGCCGCACCGGCGAAGGCCTGCACCGTTTCGTGGACCCCGAGGACGGCGAGGTCTACCTCTACACGCAGTACGAGCCGGCCGACGCCCGCCGGGTCTTCGCCAACTTCGAACAGCCCGACCTGAAGGCCCCGTTCACCTTCGAGGTGACCGCGCCCGAGGGCTGGACCGTGCTGAGCAACGGCGCGCAGGAGGGGGCCACGGAGGGAGGGCGGCACCGGTTCGCGACCACCCGGCCGATCGCCACGTACATCACGGCCGTGGTCGCCGGCCCGTACCACTACGTCACCGACAACTACCGCCGCACGTTCCCGGACGGCACCGAGCTGGAGATCCCGCTGGGCGCGCTCTGCCGCAAGGGCCTGGCCAAGCACTTCGACGCGGACGACGTCTTCACCGTCACCAAACAGGGCCTGGACTTCTTCCACGACCACTTCGACTTCCCCTACCCGTTCGGGAAGTACGACACCGCCTTCGTCCCCGAGTACAACCTCGGTGCGATGGAGAACCCGGGCTGTGTCACCTTCCGCGAGGAGTTCATCTTCCGAGGGAAGGTGACCGAGGCGTCCTTCGAGCGCCGGGCCAACGTCATCCTGCACGAGATGGCGCATATGTGGTTCGGCGACCTGGTCACCATGGAGTGGTGGGACGACCTGTGGCTCAAGGAGTCCTACGCGGACTTCATGGGCTCGTTCGCGCAGGTGGAGGCGACCCGTTTCCGCGACGGCTGGATCACCTTCGCCAACCGCCGCAAGGCCTGGGCCTACCGCGCCGACCAGCTGCCCTCCACCCACCCGGTCACCGCCGACATCCGTGACCTGGAGGACGCCAAGCTCAACTTCGACGGCATCACGTACGCCAAGGGCGCGTCGGTGCTCAAGCAGCTGGTGGCGTACGTGGGGCAGGACGCGTTCCTGGAGGGCGCCCGGCGCTACTTCAAGCGGCACGCCTACGGCAACACCCGGCTCGCGGACCTGCTGGCGGTGCTGGAGGAGACGTCCGGGCGGGACCTGGCGGCCTGGTCGCGCGCCTGGCTGGAGACGGCCGGGGTCAACTCCCTCACCCCGCAGGCCACTTACGACGCCAACGGGCGGATCACCGAACTGAGCGTTCTCCAGGAGGCGGCTCCCGAGCAGCCGGAGCTGCGCCCGCACCGGGTCGCGGTGGGCCTCTACCGCAGCCGGACCGTGTTCTCCGAAAGCGGGGACTCGGCGCTGGTGCGCTACGCCCGCGCCGAAGTGGACGTGACCGGCCCGCGGACCGCGGTACCGGAGCTGGCCGGCCTGGAGCGTCCCGAGCTGATCCTGGTCAACGACGAGGATCTGACGTACTGCAAGGTCCGGTTCGACGAGGGATCGCTGGCCACACTGCGGACCCGGCTCGGCGATCTGACCGACCCGATGGCACGGGCGCTGTGCTGGGCGGCGCTGTGGGGGCTGACCCGCGACGGGCTGATGCCGGCCCGTGACTACCTGGACCTGGTACGGCGGTTCGGCGGCCAGGAGACCGATATCGGCGTGCTGCAGTCGCTGCACGGCCAGGTGCAGACGGCGCTGGAGCACTACGCGGCGCCGGACCGCCGGGAGCGCGCCGCCCATGAGCAGGCCGAGGGCGCGCTCCGCGAGCTGCGGCTGGCCGGGCCCGGCAGCGGCCATCAGCTCAGCTGGGCCCGGCACTTCGCCGCTCTCCCCGCCACGCCGTCCGGTCTTCAGCTGCTCCAGGGGTTGCTGGACGGTACGGCGAAGATCGACGGCCTGGAGGTGGACCAGGAGCTGCGCTGGTCGTTCCTGGAGCCGCTGGCCGCGCACGGGATCGCGGACGAGGCGGTGATCACCGCGGAGCTGGCCCGGGACGACACCGCGTCCGGCAGGCGTTATCAGGTGCGCTGTCTGGCGGCCCGCCCGTCGGCCGAGGTCAAGGCGCGGGCGTGGGCGGATGTGGTGGAGTCCGACGCGCTCTCCAACGCCCTGGTCGAGGCGACCATCGCCGGATTCGCGCAGCCCGGGCAGCGGGAGCTGCTCGCACCGTACGCGCCGCGCTACTTCGCGGCGATCGAGCGGATCTGGCAGGAGCGGTCCATCGAGATCGCGATGTCCGTGGTACGCGGGCTGTTCCCGTCGTGGCTGGTGCGGCAGTCGACGCTGGACGCCGCGGACGCCTGGCTGGCCGAGCATGCGCAGGCGGCGCCCGCGCTGCGGCGGCTGGTACTGGAGGAGCGGGACGATCTGGCCCGGGCGCTGCGCGCACAGGCTTGTGACGAGACGGCCGGAGCGCGGCCGTAACCCCCGCTCCGACCAGCCCTTCTCGGCAGTCGAACGCCCGTACTTTAGCGCGGGATTGTCCAGGTTGCGGTACGGGCGTGTAACAGCGGTTAGGGGGCGGAACGGGCGCGGGAATCGACCGGTCATGAACCACGAAACCCCGCTCTCCCCCCTCCCCCTGCACCTCCTCTCCGGCCTCCGCTGCCGCGTGCTGACGAGGCATCAGCTGCAACAGCACGGTGTCCCGGCGGCGGAGCTCACCGAGCGCTGCCGCCCCGGCGGGGGCTGGCAGCAGCTGCTCCCCGGGGTGTACCTGCTCCACCCCGGGGCGCCCACCAGCGAGGAGCGGCTGCACGCGGTGCTGCTCTACGCCGCCCACCGCGGGCCGGGTGTGCCCCGGCAGCCGGATCCGTCCGGCGACACCCCGCAGGCGATGATCACCGGCCTGGCGGCGCTCGCCCTGCACGGCTTCTCCGAGTCGCCCCCGCTGCTCGCACTGGACCGGATCGAGGTGCTGGTGGCCCGCAGCCGGCGGCTGCGCTCGGCCGGCTTTGCGCGGGTCGTCCGGACGGTGGAGCTGCCGGTGGCGCAGGAGGTCACCGGGGTGCCGACGGCGCCGGTGCCGCGCGCGCTGGCGGACGCGGTCGCCGGGATCGGTGACGCGTCGGCGGTCCGCCGGCTGCTGACCGAGTCGGTCCGCGGCGGGCACTGCGAGGCGCCCGCGGTGGTCCGCGAGCTGAGCCGGGCGCGGCTGCTGAGCCGGCCGCATGTGGTCGACGCGGTCGACACCCTGCTCGCCGAGGGCCGGGCGCTGGCCGAGCAGCGGCTGTACGCCATGGTGCGCGACCACGACCTGCCCGACCCGCTGTGGAACGTCGATCTGCGGCTGCCGGGCGGGCCGCATCTGGGCGGGGTGGACGCCTTCTGGCCGGAGCACGGGGTGGCCCTGGAGATCGACACCCGGGCCCCCCGCCCCGAGGAGGGCCCGTCGCCGCACTCGGCCTTCGACCACAAACGCGAACACCTGGAGCGGCTCGGCATCGCCGTCGTCCGCTGCCTCCCCCGCACCCTGCGCGACGCCCCCGACCAGCAGGCCGCCGTGGTCCGCACGGCCCTCATGGCAGCCCCGGACCGCCACCCCACGTCGTACGTGGTGGCCCTGCCCCGCTAAGACGGATTACGCATCAACGTTGGCCGTGGCCTTGATGAACGCGGACCAGGCGGAGGGCGTCACCTTCACGACCGGGCTGTTACTCAGCTTGGTGTCACGGACGAGGATGCGGGGCTGGTTGTCGGCGACCTCGACGCAAGAGTCGTTGCTTCCTCCGCTGTAGGAGGACTTGTGCCAGTTGGGAACGTTCACTTGAGCCTCTTCAGTGCTTCATGCAGTCGGTCCGTGGTCGCCTCAACCGTCAACGCGCTGTCGGCGAGGCGATCATAGACTCTTTGAAACCGCAGGACAGTTGCAATGTCTTCCGTGTAGTTGCCCGTATCAAAACCCTCCGTGTAGGCGCCCCGACTACCATTCGGCATCGTCAGGAGCGCAACGACGGTTCCAAGCGCATGCCCTGCGGCCCCGAAGGGTAGGGCCCGAAGGCTGATGTTCGGCTTCTCCTGGTCTTCGAGCAGGCGCTCAAGCTGAGCTGCGGAGCACTTGAGCAACGCGGACTCGTCAAGCACCACAGAAAGCCATAGGGGATCTGGGCGCTCCCACACCTTCTGTCGCTCCATTCGCTGATCTACGTACCGCTCTATGTCCGTAGGGTCTCCTGCTTGCCCTGACAGCAGCAACGCGCGGGCATAGTCCGGCGTCTGGAGCAAACCAGGCACGATGTACCCAACCGTGTGGATCAGGTGGGCCTTGGCCTGGCGGTCCAGGTATGGCTTCGCGTAGTCACGAACGGTCTCCTCCTCCATGAACCTCACCAGGTTCACCAGGCAGTCCCGGGGGAGATCCAGCGCCTTCTCCAGCTTGCTCGCCAGGCTCCTGTCCGGCGGTACGTCCCCCAGCTCCACCTCGGAGATGCGCGTCTGGCTCTCGAAGACCCGTCCGGCCAGGCAGGTCTGCGACCAGTCTTTGCCTTCGGCCTTGGCCCTGCCCTTCGCCAGGCGGGCGTCTCTGACCATATTGCCGATGTACTGCGGAAGGCCCTCGCCGGGATCAACGTCGCGGACTCTTGGCATATGCCGGATACCCCGATCTCGCGCTGGTACTCAACTCCTGGTCACAGTACTGCCGCTGGAGCAGGGTGGAAGCCAGTCAGAGCAGGCCAACGAGGGGCACGATCATGGCAGTTCCGGAAGTCCAGACGGCGTGGACGGCAGCGAGCGGAGCGCGTGAACATCTGGACCGGGCGCTGCGTCGTGCGGGGTTCGATCTTCCACCATCCCTCGTCTCAGTGACCCGCGATGGCCCCAGCAAGATCGCCCCGCCGCACCTGTCGTTCGCGGACGTCGATCGGCTGGCGGCGATTCTGGAGGAGAGGACCCGAGGATGAGCGGCTACCAAGAGAAGCCCGTAGAGCTTTCCTGGCCGTACAGCGAGCAGGATCTCGACCCCCCAC
Source organism: Streptomyces sp. NPDC001339 (assembly GCF_042895955.1). Lineage (NCBI taxonomy): Bacteria > Bacillati > Actinomycetota > Actinomycetes > Kitasatosporales > Streptomycetaceae > Streptomyces > Streptomyces sp. NPDC001339. The sequence goes on from NZ_JBIAWT010000009.1 coordinate 341,687, forward strand.
CCGTAAAGGGCTGCGACGAGTGCGCAGCGCAGGCCGAGGAGCGCACCCAGGCGCGCGACCGGGGAGCGGTCGGGCTTGCGGTCATCGCCAGTATGAAGATCCGGGAACACATCGCGTTCGGCTCCCACAACGACACCTGAGTCCCCCCGGAGTCGGGGGCCGCCCGGCCCCTCAGCGGCGCGTGAGCAGCAGCTCCACGTTGCGGTCCCGGGCCGTGCCCGCCAGGTCCCGGCGGGCCTCGGGGGCGTTGAAGGACAGCTCGCGGTAGAGGGCGGCCAGTCCGGTCTGCGAGAGGTCGGCGAAGTCCGTACGGTGCGGGGCGGCCGACTCGACGAGCGTGGCGATCAGCGACAGCGTCCCGTCGTGGTTGTCCACCAGCTCGATGACCCGGGCCAGTTGGGGGAAGTCGATGTGCGAGGCGGTGGAGACCTCCCAGAAGCCGCCATGCGGGGTGATGGCGTTGCGGTGGCAGTGGCCGTTGATCCAGCCGACGACACTCCGGTGAGCGGCCAGCACCTCGACCAGCTCCGCACCGCCGTACCGCTTCTCCTCCGGACGGGCCGGATCGGGGCGGGAGTTGGTCATGGTCGCGCTGGTGTGATGGCTGAAGACCAGCACATGCGCCCGCTCGCCCCGTTCGTTCCCCTTCAGAACCCCCTCCAGCCAACGCAGTTGGGACGCGCCGACCGAGCCGGTGTAGTGGCCACCGGGGTCGGTGGTGTCCAGGCTGATCCCGAGGACGCGGTCGGAGACCCGGAAGGTGTAGTACAGGCGGTTCTGCTCCAGGTTGGCCGCGGTGTAGCCGTGGCCGTGCGGTCCGGGCCCGGTGTATGCCGGGTCGAGGTGGGCACGCAGGTACTCGGCACGGGTGAAGGGAGCCCGGCGCTCGTCCGGGGTGACCGTCCTGGCCTGCCGGGCATGGGCTTTCAACAGCCGCTTGAAATCCGCCCCCTTGGGGTCGAGCCCGTCCTTCACCGCCCGCCAGACCTTCTTCGCCTCGGCGGCGGGCAGCGCCTCCAGCTTGCGGCTCCCGGTGGCGATCTCGGTGAAGTACGGGTCACCGGGGGCGTAGCACCCGCCGGGCAGCGAGTCGTGGTTCCCCACCGTCGAGTACCAGGACAGCCGCAGTCCGGGGCTGTGCACGGTGCGGATCGCCGCGTCCAGGAACCCGTCCAGCCGCGGGAAGCCCCGCCCCTTGTCGGCATCGCGCAATACGCTGTCCGGCTGCCAGTACAACGTCAGCCCGCTGTCCTGGACGCCTTCGTAGCGGCGCGGGTCACCGGAGTTGGGGGTGATCCGGCCGCCGCTCATCGCGGTCAGGAACCACTCCAGCTCCAGCCTGGAGTTGTTGTCGGTGTTGTCGCCGGTGGTCATCACGAAGGACAGCGGGGCGCCGGTGGCGGGGCCGCCGGGCAGTGCGTTGACCCGTTCGATCAGGGAGACGACCCCGGCGACGGACAGCGCCTCCTGCGGCCGCCAGGCACTGGCGGTCTCGGCGCGCAGGTACTCGTAGCGCAGCGGGCTCTGCACATCGACCAGGTGCAGATCGGTGAACTGCACGAACGACGCCAGCGCGGTGCGCCGCCGCTCACGGCCCCGGTGCGCGGCGGCCAGCTCGGCGCGGACGACCCGCTTCCAGGCCGGGCCGGCGGCGAGCCGGCGGTAGCCTCCGCAGCGCCCGCCCCCGCGCGGGGCGGCGACACCGGCGAGGGTGGTGCCCCGGGTGTACGGCGCGCGGGGCACGGCGGGGCCCTCGACAGTCACCGGGGCGACCGGAGCCGGGACGCGAGCGGCGGCGGTGGCCCCGGCCGCCCGGTCCGGACCGGCGCCGAAGGCGAGCCCGAGCCCGGTGGCGGCGCCGACTGCGCCGGCGGCGGCGAGGAAGGCGCGGCGGTCGACAGCAGCGGCAGACCGCATACGAGAGACAAGAGAGGCATCAGGCATGCGCGGGATACGGGACATACGCGTAGCTCCCCGGGTGCGAACGCGACGACCGACGGCCGGGCGGCACAACTGCCCTGCCGTCAGGGATCGTTGACATCAGGGATGGCCTCCGCGTGAACGCCACCACAACACGGAGCGCCCATCACCGGACGCGCATCCGGACCAGGGCATCAGGCGGGAACAACCGAGGGTTATCGCGCGTTCACCTCACGAAGTCACACACGCCACCTGCCGCAATGTGACGAACACCCTCCGTCGCCCTCATGCCCCCCATGCTCCACAGATTGGAATGGATTGGACAACGCGACGGGTGTCACACACATGATGGAGGCACTACTGAGCAGGTGTTCCGAGCAGACATCGCTGTCAGGCCAGAAAGAAGGAGTCCCATGAGGGTCGGAATCGTCGGAGCCACCGGACAGGTCGGCGGCGTGATGCGCGGCATTCTCGCCGAGCGGAACTTCCCGGTCGAGCAGCTGCGGCTGTTCGCTTCGGCCCGGTCCGCGGGACGTACCCTGCCGTGGCGGGACACCGAGATCACCGTCGAGGACGCGGCCACCGCCGACTACTCCGGGCTGGACATCGTCCTCTTCTCGGCCGGCGGCGCGACGTCCAAGGCGCTGGCGGAGAAGGTCGCCGAAGCGGGCCCCGTGGTGATCGACAACTCCTCAGCCTGGCGCCGTGACCCCGAAGTCCCGCTGGTCGTCTCCGAGGTCAACCCGCACGCCATCGCGAACCGCCCCAAGGGCATCATCGCCAACCCGAACTGCACGACCATGGCCGCGATGCCGGTGCTGCGCCCGCTGCACGAGGAGGCCGGTCTGGTCTCGCTGGTCGTCTCCACCTACCAGGCGGTCTCCGGCAGCGGCCTGGACGGAGTGGCGGAGCTCGACGGCCAGGTCCGCAAGGCCGTCGAGCAGGACGCCACCAAGCTGACGCACGACGGCTCGGCGGTGGAGCTCCCGGCCCCGGACAAGTACGTCCGTCCGATCGCCTTCAACGTCCTGCCGATGGCCGGCTCGATCGTGGACGACGGCCTGGGCGAGACCGACGAGGAGCAGAAGCTCCGTAACGAGAGCCGCAAGATCCTGGAGATCCCGGAGCTGAAGGTGTCCGGCACCTGCGTCCGCGTCCCGGTCTTCACCGGCCACTCCCTCCAGATCAACGCCCGCTTCGCGCGTCCGATCAGCCCCGCCCGGGCCCAGGAGCTGCTGGCCGCCGCCCCCGGAGTCGCTCTCTCCGACGTCCCCACCCCGCTCCAGGCCGCCGGGCAGGACGCGTCCTTCGTGGGCCGTATCCGCGCGGACGAGACCGTCGAGAACGGGCTGGCGCTGTTCGTCTCCAACGACAACCTCCGCAAGGGCGCGGCGCTGAACGCCGTCCAGATCGCGGAGCTGGTCGCCGCGGAGCTGCGCGGCTGACCGCGGACCACAGACCGCAGTCGACGGGTCGGCCGCACTCCGCGGCCGGCCCGTCGTCGTCCCGGGTCGTCCCGCGTCACCCCGCTCGGTGCCGTCGCACCTCGAAGAGGAAGCAGCCGTACTCCACGGCCCGCACGTGCACCAGCGCCACCTCGGGGTCGACGAAGGCCTCACCGACGGCCGCGTCGAGCCCGGCTTCCGCCTCCTCCGGGACCTCCAGCAGCCGCCCGCCGATGATCTGTCCCTCGGCGTTGTAGCGCCGCACCATCCGCAGCGCTCCGGGCCGCGTCACCGGATACCGGGGGCCGTCCCCGTCCGGCTCGCCGCACTCCTCGGCGTGGATGAACACCGGCCCCTGCTCGTCATACGCCCCGGGCCCGGCCCCGGTCTCCGCCGCCCACCTCCGCAGCGGCGCGTACGAGACCAGCGCGACCTTCTCACCTGCCCGGATCCCGCGCAGACAGCAGCGCGCCAGACTGCCGACACAGTCCACGGGTACGCCGTCCTCACGTGCGGTGTACGGCTCGACGAGCCGCCCGGCGTCATCGGTGTCGCGGAGTTCCCTGAGGGCGGTGAGAGGGATGGGCAGCGGTATGTAGGTCGTCATGCGACCAGCGTGGCCTGAGCCGGCGTGCGGCGCTGGCGGGAAACGGACGGCGCGATCCCAGGCAGTCACCCGTCCGCTACCTCAAATACCACCGCCCACCCATATGGGTGGCCATGGAAGGATGGCCGGGACATCCGGTGCGATGACCAACGCGAAGGAGATGAACGGGTGCCTGGCACGAATCTGACCCGCGACGAGGCGCAGCAGCGGGCGCGGCTGCTGACCGTGGACGCGTACGAGATCGATCTCGACCTCTCCGGTGCGCAGGAGGGTGGTACGTACCGGTCCGCGACGACGGTGCGGTTCGACGTCGCCGAGGCGGGCGCGGACTCGTTCATCGACCTGGTGGCGCCGGCCGTGCACGAGGTCGTGCTCAATGGCGAGGCGCTGGAGCCGGGCGAGGTGTTCAAGGACTCGCGGATCGCGCTGCCGGGGCTGCGGGCCGGCCGTAATGAGCTGAGGGTCGTCGCGGACTGCGCGTACACGAACACGGGTGAGGGGCTGCACCGGTTCGTCGATCCGGTGGACCAGCAGGCCTATCTGTACACGCAGTTCGAGGTGCCGGACGCCCGGCGGGTGTTCGCGTCCTTCGAGCAGCCGGACCTGAAGGCGACGTTCCAGTTCACCGTGAAGGCCCCGGAGGGCTGGACGGTGATCTCCAACTCGCCGACGCCGGAGCCCCGGGACAACGTCTGGGCCTTCGAGCCGACGCCGCGTATCTCGACGTACATCACCGCGCTGATCGTGGGCCCGTACCACAGCGTGCACAGCTCGTACGAGAAGGACGGGCGGTCGGTGCCGCTGGGGATCTACTGCCGGCCGTCGCTGGCCGAGCACCTGGACGCGGACGCGATCTTCGAGGTCACCCGGCAGGGCTTCGACTGGTTCCAGGAGAAGTTCGACTACGACTACCCGTTCGCGAAGTACGACCAGCTCTTCGTGCCGGAGTTCAACGCCGGCGCGATGGAGAACGCGGGCGCGGTCACCATCCGCGACCAGTACGTCTTCCGGTCGAAGGTGACGGACGCGGCGTACGAGGTGCGCGCGGAGACGATCCTCCACGAGCTGGCGCACATGTGGTTCGGCGACCTGGTCACCATGGAGTGGTGGAACGACCTGTGGCTGAACGAGTCGTTCGCCACCTACACGTCCATCGCCTGCCAGGCGTACGCCCCGGGCAGCAAGTGGCCGCACTCGTGGACCACCTTCGCCAACTCCATGAAGACCTGGGCGTACCGGCAGGACCAGCTGCCCTCCACCCACCCGATCATGGCGGAGATCCGCGACCTGGACGACGTGCTGGTCAACTTCGACGGCATCACCTACGCCAAGGGTGCCAGCGTCCTCAAGCAGCTGGTCGCGTACGTCGGCATGGAGGAGTTCTTCAAGGGCGTCCAGGCCTATTTCAAGGCGCACGCCTACGGGAACACCCGGCTGTCGGACCTGCTGGGCGCGCTGGAGGAGACCTCCGGCCGTGACCTGAAGACCTGGTCGAAGAAGTGGCTGGAGACGGCCGGTATCAACATCCTGCGGCCGGAGATCGAGGTGGGCGCGGACGGTGAGATCACCTCGTTCGCGGTCCGGCAGGAGGCCCCGGCGCTGCCCGCCGGCGCCAAGGGTGAGCCGGTGCTGCGCCCGCACCGGATCGCGATCGGCGCGTATGAGCTGGAGGACGGCCGGCTCGTCCGCAAGGAGCGGATCGAGCTGGACGTGGACGGCGAACTGACCGCCGTACCGCAGCTCGTGGGCCGACGGCGGCCGGCCGTCATCCTGCTCAACGACGACGATCTGTCGTATGCCAAGGTCCGCCTGGACGAGGAGTCGCTGAAGGCCGTCACCGAGCACCTCGGGGACTTCACCGAATCGCTGCCGCGCGCCCTGTGCTGGGCGTCCGCCTGGGACATGACCCGGGACGCCGAACTGGCCACCCGCGACTACCTGTCGCTGGTGCTTTCCGGCATCGGCAAGGAGTCGGACATCGGCGTCGTCCAGTCGCTGCACCGGCAGGTGAAGCTGGCGCTGGACCTGTACGCGGCACCGGAGCGGCGCGACGCGGGTCTGGCCACCTGGACGGAGGCGGCGCTGGAGCACCTGCGGGCGGCCGAGCCGGGCAGCGATCACCAGCTGGCGTGGGCCAGGGCGTTCGCCGCCTCGGCCCGTACGGACGGCCAACTGGACGTTCTTCAGGGCCTGTTGGACGGTACGGAGGAGATCGCCGGGCTGGCCGTGGACACCGAGCTGCGCTGGTCGCTGCTGCAGCGGCTGGCGGCCACCGGCCGGGCGGACGAGAAGGCCATCGCGGCGGAGCTGGAGCGCGACAAGACCTCCGCGGGTGAGCGGCACGCGGCCACCGCGCGGGCGGCGCGTCCGACGGCGGAGGCGAAGGCGGAGGCCTGGGCCTCGGTCGTGGAGTCCGACAAGCTCCCCAACGCCGTGCAGGAGGCCGTCATCGGCGGCTTCGTACAGACCGACCAGCGGGAGCTGCTGGCGCCGTACACCGCGAAGTACTTCGACGTGGTGAAGGGCATCTGGGACACCCGCAGCCATGAGATGGCGCAGCAGATCGTGGTGGGCCTCTACCCGTCCGTACAGGTCTCCCAGGAGAGCCTCGACGCCACCGACGCCTGGCTGGCCTCGGCCGAGCCGAGCCCGGCACTGCGCCGGCTGGTGACGGAGTCGCGGGCGGGCATCGAGCGGGCGCTTAAGGCGCAAGCCGCTGACGCTGCGCTTGGCCGGTCCGCTGCGCTTGGCTGACCTCCCACGTTGTCGGCCGTCCCGCCGTGCGTCTTCTCGCCGTGACGCCTGCGGCGGGCGTGGTTTTGTCGGGTGCGGGTCCGCTCCTCCGGACTTCGTCCTGCGGAGCGGCCCCTCCCGGGAGTGGGAGAACAAACGGTGAGTGGGGGTGTACGCAAGTGGTCCGCTTCCTGCGGATTATCGCTTACGTACACCCCCACCGGCCTTTTCCCACCCACCCACGGGAGGGGGCGGACCGCAGAACGAAGTTCGGAGGGGCGCACCCGTGACGTACAGCCCCGCGCAGCGGCAACAGCCCGCCGCCAGGCAACACGGCGGGAAAGCCAAAAACGTGGGAGGTCAGCCAAGCGCAGCGGACCGGCGGCGAGCGATTCGCTCGTCGAACTTGCGCGCCTTCGCGTCCAGGCCCTCCATGAAGATCCCCAGCTCCTCCTGCGCGGCCAGGCCGGCCGGGCCCAGGCCGCCGATCTCCAGCACCTTCAGATGGCGCAGCACCGGCTGCAGCACGTCGTCGTGGTGGATGCGCAGGTTGTAGATCCCGCCGAAGGCCATCCGGGCCGCGGCCCGCTCGAAGCCGGGCATGCCGTGGCCGGGCATCCGGAAGCCGGTGACCACATCGCGTACCGCGCACATGGTCTGGTCGGGAGCGAGCTCGAACGCCGCGGTGAGCAGGTTGCGGTAGAAGAGCATGTGGAGGTTCTCGTCCGCGGCGATCCGGGCGAGCATCCGGTCGCAGACCGGGTCGCCCGAGTGGCGCCCGGTGTTGCGGTGCGAGATCCGGGTGGCCAGCTCCTGGAAGGCGACATAGGCCACCGAGTGCAGCATGCTGTGCGCGTTGTCGGACTCGAAGCCCTCCGACGTATGGGCCATACGGAACCGTTCCAGCTCGTCCGGGTCGACGGCCCGGCTGGTGAGCAGGTAGTCGCGCATCACGATGCCGTGCCGGCCCTCCTCGGCGGTCCAGCGGTGCACCCAGGTGCCCCAGGCGCCGTCGCGCCCGAAGAGGGTGGCGATCTCGTGGTGGTAGCTGGGGAGGTTGTCCTCGGTGAGGAGGTTGACCACGAGGGCGATCCGGCCGATGTCGCTGACCTTGGACTGCTCGGTGGCCCAGGCTTCACCGTCGTCCAGTACGCCCGGGAAGTTCCGGCCGTCGCTCCAGGGCACGTACTGGTGCGGCATCCATTCCTTGGCGACCTTCAGATGCCGGTTGAGTTCCTTCTCGACGACCTCTTCGAGTGCGTAGAGCAGCTGGGCGTCGCTCCAGGCGGTCTGGCCGCGCTCTCCGTGATGGCGGGCGGGGGCGATGGTCACGGGGGCTCCTGGGGGGACGACGACCTACGGGGCCGCAGGTTTGACCTACGGCTGCGTAGGTTACGCCATCGTAGGTTAGGACCGCTTAAACACTGCGCACCGCAAACCGACCCAAAAGGGCTCGATAGACACCCGGTGGCCCCCGGCGCGAGCTGCGGGAATATCCGGGTACGACAAAGGGCGCCCTCGGTTCTTGTCACCGATGGGCGCCCTTGGGGGGCGGCGGCGGAATCCCGCGTCGGCCGGTGGCCGGACCGCGGGCTCAGCCCTTCGCGTCGACCTGCTTGCGGGACTTGTCGCCCACCATGACCAGTCCGGCGATGACCAGGAAGAGCACGATGGGGGCAGCGACGTAGAGGCCGAGCGTCTCGATCACGCTCAGGCCCTGGCCCGGGTCGTCACCGTCGTCGCGGGTGAGCGCAAACGCGGGGGACGAGATCAGCATCAGCAGCGCGGTACCGGCCGTGATGGTTCCGGCACGCAGGGTGGTCTTCTTAGCCTGGTTGCTCACGAAGTCAACGTAGCGGACGCGCTGTCACCCCGCGCGCCCGGGGTGGCACAGCGGTCATGGTGCTCCCGCGGTCACCGCCACCACAGGGGCCGGCGGTGGACGGCGGTGGACGGCGGTGGACGGTAGTGGGGTACCACCGGGGCGCGATCGGCGTCACCGGTCCATGGCGGCGAACACCCGCATCAGGGCGTGCAATCGGGGCGATGCCGCCAGTTCCTCAAGGGTCAGCGGACGTCCGTCGGGGCCGGCGATCGGGAGGCGCCAGTTGGGGTACTCGTCCCATGTTCCCGGAAGGTTCTGGGGACGGCGGTCCCCCACCGCGTCCGGCAGCCACACCCCGACCATCCGCGCCGGGGTGCGCAGCAGGAAGCCGTGTACGGCGCGGACCGCCGCCTCCTCGTCACCGGCACCTTCCGGCAGCAGCCCGAGCCGCGCCACCTCCCCCAGCCATTCGGCGAGTTCGTACCGGGCACGGGACCGCTCGCGCTCCGGCGGCCCGGCCAGCAGCCCGAGCCGCTCGCGAAGCGCGACGTCTTCGCCGGTCAGCCGGGCGGCGGTGGACGGAAGGTCGTGGGTGGTGACGGTGGCGAGACAGGCGCTGCGCCACTCGTCGGGGGCGAGGATCCGGGCCTCGGCGGCGTTGTCGGGGGCGGTGTCGGAAGCGGAGTCAGGGGCAGCCGCCGCCCGGCCCGCCGTCCCTTGCTCCGCCTCCCGCCCTGCCTGCCGTTCCGCACTGCCGGTGTCCCCGTTGCCGCCGGCGTGCCCGTCCCCGGCGTGCCCGTCCCCGGTGTCCCCGTTCCCGGTGCCCCCGTTCCCGTAATCCCGCTCGAACCACAGCACCGACGTGCCCAACACGCCGCGCTCGGCGAGTGCGCCGCGCACGCCCGGCTCGACCGTGCCCAGGTCCTCACCGATCACCGCGGCGCCGGCCCGGTGCGCCTCCAGGGCCAGCACCGAGAGCATCGCCTCACCGTCGTAGCGCACATAGGCGCCCTCGGTCGGCGGGCGGCCCTCCGGGACCCACCACAGCCGGAACAGCCCCATCACATGGTCGATGCGCAGTGCGCCGGCGTGCCGCAGCACGGCGCGCAGCAGCTCCCGGTACGGGGCGTAGCCGGCGGCGGCCAGCGCGTCCGGGCGCCAGGGCGGCAGGCCCCAGTCCTGGCCCCGGGAGTTGAAGGCGTCGGGCGGCGCCCCCACGGACATGCCGGCTGCGAAGGCGTCCTGCTGCGCCCAGGTGTCGGCGCCGGACGGGTGCACGCCGACGGCGAGGTCGTGCACCAGACCGATGTCCATTCCGGCGTCCCGCGCCGCCCGTTGGGCGGCGGCCAGCTGCTGATCGGTGTACCAGGCGAGCCGGGAGTGGAAGTCGATCCGGTCGAGCAGCCGCGGCCGCAGGCGGGCGGTGCCCGTGGACCGTGGATCGCGCAGCGCGGCGGGCCAGGCGCGCCAGTCGGTGCCGTGCCGCTCGGCGATCGCGCACCAGGTGGCGTGGTCCTCCAGCGCCTGGCCCTGTTCGGCGAGGAAGTCGCAGTACGCCGCCCGGCGGCCCGGGGTGAGCGGTACCGCGCACAGCAGCTCCAGGGCCTCCCGTTTGAGCACCCATACGGCGTCCCGGTCGATCAGCGCGCCCCCTTCGAGCACCTCCGCGCGGAGCGCACGAGCGCGCGCCGCAAGCGCGTCGGCCCGCGACCGAGCGGGGCCGGACAGCAGGGCGTACTCCGGGACGTGTTCGATCCGCAGATGGACCGGGTCGGGGAACCGGCGCGAGGAGGGGCGGTAGGGGGACGGGTCGGCGGGTGGGCCGGGGACGGCCGCGTGCAGCGGGTTGAGCTGGATGAAGCCGGTGCCCAGGGCGCGCCCGGACCAGGCGGCGAGGTCGGTGAGGTCCCCGAGATCGCCCATGCCCCAGGACTGCCGGGAGAGCAGGGAGTAGAGCTGCACCAGGAAGCCGTGACTGCGGCCGGGCGGCGCGGGAACCCGGTCGGGCGCGACGATCAGCCGGGCGGTGGCGGTGCGGCCGCCGGGGGCCCGGGCGTGCAGCAGATGGATGCCGAGGGGCAGGCGGGCCAGGGTCTCCGGGAGGTCCGCACCCGCTGGGATCTCCGGGATCGCCCCTCCCGTCCCCCTCCTGCCCCTCGTCCCGGCCGCCTCCTCGCCCGTCCTCCCGTCCTCGGTCTCCACCCGTAGGACGGTGCCTTCAGGGAGACCGGAGAGGTCGGGGAAACCGGAGCGGCCAAGAGGTCCGGGGAGGCCGGAGCGGTCAACAGGTGTGGGGCCGCCGGAGCGGTCAAGAGGTGTGGGGCGGCCCGGTGGCCGGCGGGCCCGGATGACGACCGTACGGGGAAGCAGGGCACGGCCCGGACCGTCCTCGTAGGCGGCCAGCGCGGTACGTACGGCCCGCGGGGTCGAGGCGTCGACTCCCAGTGCGGCGAGCACGGCGACGACGGTGTCCTCGCCGATCTGAACGCTTCTGCCCGGCGACGGTTCGTACGACGTGGCGATACCGTGCAACCGGGCGAGCCGCGCGCGGCCCATGGGCCGTCAGACCTCCATGGACTCCGTCCCCAGGCCGGCGGCTGTCGGCTCGCTGGTGAGCGGCAGCTCGGCGGCGATGGGGACCTCGCTGGTCAGCGGGGCGGCGTCGGCGAGCGGGGGCTCGCTGGTCAGCGGCGGCTCGACGAAGCTGGCGGAGCCGGAGCCGTCCAGGCCGGAATCGGGGTCGGACACTCCGGCGAAGGGGTCGGGCTCCTCCGTCGCGCCTCCCGGTTTCGCGGAGAGCGCGTCGAGGAGCAGTTGAGCGGACGCGGCCACGAGGGCCTCCCGTTCATCGGTAATGGGACACGTGGGCCCTACCCACTCGTCACGATCGCAGACGCCTGCACCCACGAAACGTGACCCACGTCACACTACGCTCACGCAGGCGATTTCCCGGTTCGGGACACCAGTAGGCGCACAGAAGGCGGAAGATTCGGCACCGCGCCGGAAGTTCTGCGGAAGTTCTACGGGCCGTCCGCCGACCGCGCATCCCCACTCACCCGGGACACCCGGTACATGCCGCCCGGACCCCGCCACCCCCCTGTTGACACCCTCACCGCCAGAATGGTGGGCTCACGGCCGAAGACCTGTCCGAACAGGCGCCGGCGGGGAGAACAGTGGGACCTACGGGGCGGCGCCGGTGCGGACCGGTGGACAGCGGGACGGGGACGAGGAGCAGCCGTGCGAGGCCGGGGCGTGTGGGGCGTCGGAAGAATCGGTACCGGTATCGGTAGGAGCGGCAGGGGGAGCGGCGCGGGCGCCCGGGCACGGGCCGCGGGAACCACCGCGCTGGCCGCCGCGGTCATCGGAGGACTGCTCGGCGGGGTGCCCAGCGCCCAGGCCGCGACGGGACGCCCCGCGGACCCCGTCCTCGGCGCCCCCGACCAGCCGGACCGGACAGACCGGCCGGACCGGCCCGGCGGGCCGGACAACCGGCCGATCAGCGCGGGCCGGGCGCCGACCGTCTGGCCGCGCCCCCAGTCGCTGCGGGAGCTCGGCGACGCGGTGCCGCTGGGCGACGAGGCGGCGGTGGTGGCCGCGCAGGACGCCGATCCGTACGCGCTGGACGTGGTGCGCGGCCTGCTGCGGGACGCCGGGGTGCGCACGGTCCGGCAGATCGCGCCGGGCGAGCGACCGCCCGCGGACGGGCCGGTGATCCTGGTCGGCGGCGAGCAGGCCGAGGAGGCGCTGAGCGCACTGCGCGCACCGGCCCGCGGGGACCTGCCCTCCGGCGGCTACCGGCTCGCCGTCGGCCAGGTCGCCGGCCGCGACACCGTGGCGCTGGCCGGTGCCGGCCCGGACGGCCTGTTCCACGCCGCGCAGACGCTGCGACAGCTGGTCACCACCGGGGAGGGCAGAAGCCGGCAGCTGGCGTCCGTGGCCGTACGGGACTGGCCCGGCACGGCGGTGCGCGGCACCGCCGAGGGGTTCTTCGGCCGGCCGTGGACCCAGGCCCAGCGCCTCGCCCAGCTCGACTTCATGGGCCGTACGAAGCAGAACCGGTACCTCTACGCGCCCGGCGACGACCCGTACCGCCAGGCGCGCTGGCGCGAGCCGTACCCGGCCGGGCAGCGTGCCGAATTCCGGGCGCTGGCCGAGCGGGCCCGCGCCAACCACCTCACGCTGGGCTGGGCGCTCGCCCCCGGCCAGGCGATGTGCTTCTCCTCCGAGGAGGACCTGCGGGCGCTGCGGCGCAAGGTGGACGCGATGTGGGCGCTGGGCGTGCGCGCGTTCCAGCTCCAGTTCCAGGACGTCAGCTACCACGAGTGGCACTGCGACGCCGACGTGGAAGCGTTCGGCACCGGTCCGCGGGCCGCCGCCAGGGCTCAGGCCCGGGTCGCCAACGCGCTCGCCGAGCACCTCCGGGAGCGGTACCCGGGCTCCGCGCCGCTGTCCCTGATGCCGACCGAGTACTACCAGGACGGCGCCACGGCGTACCGGGGCGCGCTGGCCGACGCGCTCGGCAGCCGGGTCGAGGTGGCCTGGACGGGCGTCGGGGTGGTCCCGCGGACCATCACCGGCGGGGAACTCTCCACCGCCCGGGAGGCGTTCGGGCACCCGCTGGTGACCATGGACAACTACCCGGTCAACGACTACGCCGAGGACCGGATCTTCCTCGGCCCGTACCGCGGCCGGGAGCCGGCCGTCGCCACCGGCTCGGCGGCGCTGCTGGCCAACGCCATGCAGCAGCCGCTGGCGTCCCGTATCCCGCTGTTCACCGCCGCCGACTACGCGTGGAACCCGCGCCACTACCGCCCGGCCGAGTCCTGGCACGCGGCCATCGGCGACCTGGCCGGCGGCGACCGGCAGACCCGGGCCGCGCTCCACGCGCTCGCCGGCAACGCCGCCTCGTCGCTGCTCGACAAGGACGAGTCGGCGTATCTGCGGCCGCTGATCGACCGTTTCTGGAAGGCCAGGGAGGCGGCGGTCAGTGGGGGCCGTCCCGGCACGGACGAGGACTACGCCGAGGCGGCCCGGGCGCTGCGCGACGCCTTCCGCACCATGAGCACCGCACCCAAGGAGCTCACCTCCGATCTGGCCGACGAAATACGGCCCTGGGCCGAGCAGTTGGCGCGCTACGGCCGAGCCGGCGAACAGGCCGTGGACACGCTGCTGGCGCAGGCCCGGAGCGACGGCACCGCCGCCTGGTCCGCGCAGCGCGAGGTGGTGGGGCTGCGCAAGGCGATCGCGGACAGTCCGGCGACCGTCGGCAAGGGGGTCCTCACCCCCTTCCTGGACCGGGCGATGCTGGAGGCCGACGCCTGGACCGGCGCCGGACACGATGCCCCGCACCCGACCGAGGCCGCCCATCCGACGTCCCTCACCGTCCCCTTCGAGCGGCCCCGTCCACTGGCCGCGGTCACCGCGCTGACCGACCCGGGCCCGTCCGTGGGTGCGGTCTCCCTGGAGGCGCACGTTCCCGGCGAGGGCTGGCGCCGCCTCGGCGGGCTCTCACCGACCGGCTGGACGGAGTCCCGTACGCCGCGACTGCGTGCCGACGCGGTCCGGCTGACCTGGGCGGACGGTGCCCAGGCGCCGTCCGTGCACGCGCTCACCCCGTGGTTCGGCGACACCGCGCCGGCCGGTCTGGAGCTCTCCCGCAAGGAAGCGGACGCGCAGACCGGCGGGAGGGTGACGGTCGATGCGCGGATCTTCTCCCGCCGCCCCGGCGACATCCGGGAGCGGCTGGCGGTCAAGGCGCCCAAGGGCTTCACCGTGCACGCGCCCGAGGAGGTCACCGCCCCCCGGGGCGGCACCGCGACGGCCCGGATCACGGTGGACGTCCCCGAGTCCGCCCCCTCCGGGACGTACGAGATCCCGGTGGCCGTCGGCGGAGAGGAGCGGACACTGACCGTACGGGCCTATCCGCGCACCGGCGGGGCGGACCTGGCGCGCGGCACGGTCGCCACCTCGTCCGGGGACGAGACCGCCGGCTTCCCGGCTTCCGCGGCCACCGACGGCGATCCGAAGACCCGCTGGTCCTCGCCCGCCGACGACGGCGCCTGGCTCCAGTTCGCGCTGGCCCACCCGACCCGCCTCGGCCGGCTCGTCCTGAACTGGCAGGACGCCCATGCGGCCCGCTACCGCGTCGAGGTCTCCCCGGACGGCCACAGCTGGCGTACGGCGGCGGTGGTACGGGACGGCAAGGGCGGCCGCGAGTCGGTCAGAATGGACGCGGAGAATGTGCGGTTCGTCCGCATTCAGGGGGAGAAGCGGGCGACGAAGTTCGGCTACTCCCTGTGGTCGGTCGAGGCATACGCGGTCGCATCCGGCTCTGCCCGCGACTAGGGAGTGTCCTGGCGATAGGGCGCTGCCGGCGGACGTGGACCGCGGCGAGAGGGGCGTGAGCCGCGGAGCGAGGGACGTGAGCGGCGGAGAGCGGGGCGTGGGGCCGGGACGGTGGGGATCCGTCGGCATGCCGGACGAACCCGGCCCGTACGCCCGTACGCCGTGACACCTGCTGGCACCTGCTGACATCTGCTACACCTGCACGTACGGAAAAGCCCGGCTCTACGCCGAAACGGCATCGATCCGGGCCAACGCGTCATCCGCGCCATATGGCTGCAAATACGGCAGCCAGCGCGGATCGCGATGACCCGTGCCGATGATCCGCCACGCCAGACCTGACGGCGGGGCGGGCGGATGACGCAGTCGCCAGCCGATCTCGGCGACATGGCGGTCGGCCTTGACGTGATTGCAGCGCCGGCAGGCGGCGACGACGTTCTCCCAGGTGTGCTGACCTCCGCGGCTGCGCGGGATGACGTGGTCGACGCTGGTTGCGACGCCACCGCAGTACATACAGCGCCCGCCGTCACGAGCGAACAGTGCCCGGCGGGTCAGGGGCACGGGGCCGCGAAAGGGCACCCGCACAAACCGCTTCAAGCGGACCACGCTCGGAGCGGGGATGACACGGGTCGCGCTGTGCATCAGGGCGCCGGACTCCTCGAGACTCACAGCTTTCTCATTGAGGACGAGGATGAGCGCGCGGCGGAGCGGTACGACGCCGAGCGGCTCGTACGACGCGTTGAGGACCAGGACATGCGGCACGGGTGCCTCCTTGTACGCCGGCGGCGCGTGGCTCGCGCCGGGACGATCTCCCCACAGTGTCCCCCGGTGCCTGGTCGGAGCGCCACCATGACCGAGTAACGGGTCCGAGGTGTTTTCTCCCACACTCCGCACGCGCCTCCGAATACGGCTCATTCCGGCCGCCCGGGGCCCCACCCCTCGAACACGGGCACGGACCGTCCCCGTTGCCCCGTTAGTGTGGTGAATCAGCCCGGTGGTCGGAGTTCCACCATGGTTCCGGGTGACTGTCCCACACGGAGGATTCGACTGTGTTCTGGTCCGTTTCGTCGGTCGCCGGCGCGCCCCTGAGCGCCACCGCGCCCGGCCCAACCGGTCCGACCTCGCTCGACGAGGCCGCCAAGGAGGCCACCAACGCCGCCGGCTGGGTGCAGGAGAACTGGGGCACGTGGCTCACGTCCGGCCTGCAAATCGTGCTGATCATCGTGATCGCGGTGGTGCTCCGGCATGTGATACGCCGCACGATCACCAAGCTCATCGAGCGGATGAACCGCACCGCGGCCGCCGCCGAGGGCACCGCGCTGGGCGGTCTGCTGGTCAACGCCGAACGCCGCCGTCAGCGCTCGGAGGCCATCGGCTCGGTGCTCCGCAGTGTCGCATCCTTCGTGATCATGGGCACGGCGGCGCTGACGGTGCTCTCCGTCCTGCGGATAGATCTGGCGCCGCTGCTGGCGAGCGCCGGTGTGGCCGGCGTCGCCATCGGTTTCGGTGCCCGCAACCTCGTCACCGACTTCCTCTCCGGGGTCTTCATGATCCTTGAGGACCAGTACGGCGTCGGCGACGAGATCGACGCGGGCGTGGCCACCGGTACGGTCATCGAGGTCGGCCTGCGCGTCACCAAGCTGCGCGGCCCCAACGGCGCGATCTGGTACATCCGCAACGGCGAGGTCAAGCGGATCGGCAACCTCAGCCAGGGCTGGTCCACGGCCGCCGTGGACGTCGTGATCGCCGCCGACCAGGACCTGGAGCGGGCCCGCGAGATCATCACCGCCGCCGGCGAGCAGATGTCCAAGGACGAGCCCTGGAACGAGCAGCTGTGGGAGCCGGTGGCGGTGCTGGGCCTCAGCGAGGTGCACCTGGACACCGTCACCCTCAGCGTCTCGGCCAAGACCATGCCCGGCAAGGCGCTCGGCGTGGAGCGCGAGCTGCGCTGGCGCATCAAGCACGCCCTCGACGCCGCCGGTATCCACCTCGCCCCTCGCCCCGAGCCCGAGGACGCCGAGGCTCCCACGGCCGCCGACCCCTCCGCCGGCGTCTCGGCCCCCTCGGCACTCAACAACCCCCTGTCCCCCCAGTCCCGGGCCGCCGAACCGATCTCACCCCCTTCGAAGCTGGAGAAGTAGCCCGCTCCCGTGTCGCGGGCCGATGGGCCAGGCTCCCCGTTCCCGACGGGGGCCTGGCCCATCGGATTGTGGGCCATGTGTTGCCAGATCGAGCCAACTGCTATAGGTAAGTGATCAGTTGGCTCGCTTTCGCACCGAGTGATGGAAGGCGTCACCCGACCCGCACCGGAGTAAAGGGCTGATGCAGCATGCTGCCGTCTCCTGCTGGACGTTCCCCGCGCCCCCGCGTCAAACTCGCCGTGATCGGCGGCGGCTCGACCTACACCCCCGAACTCATCGACGGCTTCGCACGGCTGCGTGACGTCCTGCCGCTGGCGGAGCTGGTCCTGATCGATCCGGCGCTGGACCGGCTGGAGCTGGTGGGCGGCCTGGCCCGGCGGATCTTCGCCAAGCAGGGCCACCCGGGCACCGTCTCCTGGACCGCTGACCTCGACGCCGGGATCGACGGCGCCGACGCCGTACTGCTGCAACTGCGGATCGGCGGGCAGGCCGCCCGCGACCAGGACGAGACCTGGCCGCTGGGGTGCGGCTGCGTCGGGCAGGAGACCACCGGCGCCGGCGGCCTCGCCAAGGCGCTGCGCACCGTGCCCGTCGTCCTGGACATCGCCGAACGAGTGCGCCGCCGCAACCCGGACGCCTGGATCGTCGACTTCACCAATCCGGTCGGCATCGTCACCCGCGCACTGCTCACCCACGGCCACAAGGCCGTCGGTCTGTGCAATGTCGCGATCGGCTTCCAGCGCAAGTTCGCGAAACTGCTGGGGGTCTCCCCCGAGCAGGTCGAGCTGGAGCACATCGGTCTCAACCACCTCACCTGGGAGCGGTCCGTACGCGTCGCCGACGAGGACGTCCTCCCCAAGCTCCTCGCCGAACACGGTGACGCCATCGCGGGCGATCTGCGCCTGCCCCGCTCGCTCCTCGACCGTCTGGGCACCGTCCCCTCCTATTACTTGCGCTACTACTACCAACACGACGCGGTGGTGGAGGAGTTGCGGAGCAAACCCTCCCGTGCCGCCGAGGTCGCCGCCATCGAGCGACAGCTCCTCGGCCTGTACGCCGATCCCGCCCTCGACGAGAAGCCGGAGCTCCTCTCCCGGCGCGGCGGCGCCTTCTACTCCGAGGCCGCCGTGGCTCTCACCTCCTCTCTGCTGGGCGACACCGGAGACGTCCAGATCGTCAATGCGTCCAACAACGGCACCCTGCCCTTCCTCCCCGACGACGCGGTGATCGAGGTCCCCGCCACGGTGGGTTCCGCCGGCCCCGCCCCTCTGCCCGTACGCCCCCTCGAACCCCTCTACACCGGCCTGATCGCCCACGTCACCGGCTACGAACAACTGGCCCTGGAAGCGGCGCTGAAGGGCGGCCGGGACCGGGTGTTCTCCGCCCTCCTCGCCCACCCCCTCATCGGCCAGACCGACTACGCGGACCGCCTCACCGACGAGCTGATCGCGCACAACCGGGAGCACCTCACGTGGGCCTGACCGGCACGGCGCTCGCCGTCGACGCGGGCAACAGCAAGACCGATGTGGCACTAGTGGCCACGGACGGCAGACTGCTCGGCACCGCCCGCGGCGGCGGCTTCCGGCCGCAGGTGACGGGTGTCGGCCGCGCGGTCGACACCCTGACGCCGCTGGTGGAATCCGCCCTCGGCCAGGCCGGGCTGACCGGGTGCGGCCCCGTCGACCACCTCTGCGCCTTCCTCGCCAACGCCGACCTCCCCGTCGAGGAGACAGCCCTCACCACCGAGATCGCCGACCGCGGCTGGGCGCACGCGGTCTCCGTCCGCAACGACACCTTCGCCCTCCTGCGGGCCGGCCTTCCGGACGACGGGGCAACGGTGGGCGTCGCCGTGGTGTGCGGGACCGGCATCAACTGCGCAGGCCTCGGCCACGACGGGACCACCGCCCGCTTCCCGGCCGTCGGCCGGATCTCCGGCGACTGGGGTGGCGGTGCCTGCCTCGCCAAGGAGGCCCTGTGGTTCGCGGCCCGCGCCGAGGACGGCCGCGGCACCCCGACCGAGCTGGCCCGTGCGCTGCCCGCCCACTTCGGTCTGACGACCATGCAGGCGCTGATCGAGGAGCTCCACCTGCGGCGTATCCCCCGCCACCGCCGCCACGAACTGGCCCCCGTCCTCTTCGCCGTGGCGACCACCGGCGATCCGGTGGCCCGCGCCATCGTCGCCCGCCAGGCCGAGGAGATCGCCCTCATGGCCACCGTCTCCCTGCGACGCCTCGGCCTCCTCGGCGAACCCACGCCCGTAGTCCTCGGCGGCAGCGTGCTGGCCGCCCGCCATCCCCTCCTCCACGACCGGGTCCTCCAGCTCCTCTCGGAACAGGCCCCGAAGGCGCTCCCCCATGTCGTCACCGCACCACCGGTGCTGGGCGCCGCCCTCACCGCCCTGGACCGGGCGGACGCACAGGCGGACGCCTACCTGCGATTGCGGGGGACTTGGGGGTAGGGCTGTCTCAGTCGACGTGCACACTGTCCCCCGTCCGTGTCTCCGTGCGCTCGCCCGGCGCGAGGACGAGGGCCGGAGGCGGGGCGTGGCCCGGGCCTGGCGAGGGCGGATGGTGGTTGCGCTCCGTGAGGATGGTGATGAGGCGGTCGGTGTCGTTGACGACGAGGGTCGCGCAGCCGTCGACGCGGTGGTCGATGGGGTAGCTGCCGCCGCCCGGGTCGATGTACGTGGTACCGCCGATGGTGAGGAAACCACTGGCCGGAGTGGTGGTTACGGCGACCGCGGCATCTCGGGACGCGGCTGCCCTGAGAGGGGCGAAGAGTGTGGTCATGCGGCGCATGCCGGTACCTCCGTTTCATGAAGCGTGGTTGGTCCACGCCGTTCGCTGTGATGTCTGTAGCCGTCGAGCTCGACTTTCGTCACTTAGAGTAATGGAGAGAGGGTGCGCTTGGCAGGGCGCACGGGGGTGAAAATGAGGGCGTGTGAGACCACGGCATGCGCCGTTGAGGTGTCGGGCAGGGTGCCGGCGAGCGGGCGGCCCGGGCCCGTCGCGGCTTCGGCGCAGGAGAGTTGGCCCCCCTCACCGACCGTGATCCGTACAAGATCAGGTCAATACCGGTGTGCTTGTCGGTGGCGGCGGACATACTGCTGCCCATGCACCGGTCCCCGCCATGAACGCTCTCGGGCGTCGGGCGCGGAGGCCGGACCGCAGTCAGCGACCAGGGGGAGGTTCCGTGCCGTCCGCGTCATCCGCCTCGACCAGCAGCGTGTCACCGCCCATGCCGGATCGCCGGCCGGCCTGGGCCGAGGGCCTGGACGACCTGCGGGCCGCCGCGACGACCGAGCCGGGCCGGCTGCGGGTGATCGGTGCCGTACTCGCGCTGCTGGTCGTCGTGTTCGGTGCGACCACGGCCTGGCAGGTCACGGAGCGGGCGGCCGCCGCGGACGATGTGGTGGAGCACAGCCAGCCGCTGACGGCGGTCGCGGCCGGCATCTACCGGTCGCTGGCGGACGCGGACACGGCGGCCGCGGTCGGGTTCCTCATGGGCGGGGAAGACAGTGCGGCGATCCGCGAGCGCTATGACCGCGATATCGCGACGGCGGGGGAACTGCTGGTCAAGGCCTCGCGGAACGGGCGGGGCCCGGACGGCGCGGCCGCACAGATCTCCCGCCTCAGCCGGCAACTTCCGCGCTACACGGGACTGGTGGAGACGGCGCGGGCGCACAACCGCCAGGGGCTGCCGCTGGGCGGCGCGTATCTGCGGTATGCGAATGAGCGCATGCGTACGGAACTTCTCCCGGCGGCCCGGGCGTTGTACGACACAGAGACGGATCGGCTCGCCGCGGACTACGCCAGCGCCGAGGCCTGGCCGTGGCTCGCGCTGGCCTCCGGCGTCCTGGCACTCGGTGCGCTGGGGTGGGCGCAGCGGCGGCACTACCGGCACACCAACCGGGTGTTCAACCGGGGCCTGCTGGCCGCGACGGCCGCGTCCGTCGCGATGTTGTTGTGGCTGGTGATGGGGCATGCGGTGGCGCGCGGGGGGCTGACGGAGTCGGATGAGCACGGTGTCCGGTCCTTGCGCGTGCTCCATGAGGCGCGGATCGACGCGCTGCAGGCGCGCGGGGACGAGAATCTGACGCTGGTGGCACGCGGGGCGGTGCTCACGGAAGACCAACAGGACTTCTACGAGGCCGGTTTCCGTAAGGGGATGAAGGATCTGGCGGGGGCGGGCGATCATGGTGCGGCAGCGGCGACGGGCCGGCTGGGGGCGGCGCTGGCGCTGGCCGACGACGAGGCGGGGCGGGGTCCGGTGCGTGAGGCGCTGACATACGTACGGCAGTGGCAGGTACGGCATGCCGAGGCGCGGACGGCGGACGAGAAGGGCGATTACGACCGGGCGCTGGAGCAGGTGACCGGCGCGGACGGCTCCACCGGTGAGTCGTTCGACCGGGTGGTGGCCGGGCTGCGGAAGGCCTTGGAGCACGAGCAGGCGCAGTTCCGGTCGGCGGCGGACGACGGACGGGAGGCGTTCGGCGGACTGCCGGTGGGCGCCGGGGCACTGGCGGCGCTGGCCGCGGTCGGCGCGGTGCTGGGGATCGGCCGCAGGCTGGCGGAGTACCGGTGAGGGGGCCTGGTGAGCGGAGAGAGGGGGACATGAGGATGCGCGCGCGAGGGCTGAGGAATCTGCGTGCCGTCCTGGCACCGGTCGCGGCGGGGATGTGTGTGATGGCGGCGGCCGCGGCCGTTCTGGTGCCGGCGCTGGGCGGGGGCACCGCGGGAGGGGGATCCGGCCGTGCCGGCACGGCGCCACCGGTCACACACCACGCGTACCCGCCGGGAGCCGCGCCGGCCGCGGCGACGTGTACGGAGCGGAACGCGGCGGAGAGCCTGCGGCCGTCGTCGGCCGAGGGTGCGGCGGTGACCCGGATCAAGGAGAAGGGCCAACTGGTCGTCGGCGTCGACCAGAACACCTACCGGTGGGGCTACCGCGACCCGGCCACGGGCAGGCTGGCGGGCTTCGACATCGATCTGGCGCGGGCGATCGCCGAGGACATCCTGGGGCCGGACGCCAAGGTCGTCTTCAAGGCGGTGCCGACCAACCAACGGATACCCGCGCTGCAGAAACGCTCGGTGGACATGGTCGTACGGACCATGACGATCAACTGCGCGCGCAAGCGGAAGGTGGCGTTCTCGACTTCGTACTTCCAGGCCGGGCAACAGGTACTGGCCCTCAAATCGTCGAAGATCACAGCCTTCGACGACTCGCTGCGCGGCAAACGAGTGTGCACGGCGGCGGGTTCGACGGGCGAGTCGGTGCTGACGGCACAGCGGCACGGTGCGATCGTGCTCACGGTGCCCAACCAACTCGACTGTCTGGTACGGCTGCAGCTGGGTGCGGCGGACGCCGTGGTGACGGACAGTGCGCTGGCCGCGGCGCAGGCGGCGCAGGATCCCGCGGTGGAGCTCAAAGGGGAGCCGTTCACGGACGAGTCGTACGGCGTCGCGATGAACCGGGACGACACGGATCTGGTGCGACGGGTCAACAAGGTCCTGGACGACTACCGGGGCGACGGGGGCCCCGACAGCCCCTGGATGCAGGCCTATCGCACCTGGCTACGGGCCGATATGCCGGGAATATCGAGGCCGCCGTCGCCGGAGTACAGCGACTGACCCGCCGATGGGGCCCGTTCCGCCGCGGGACCGCCCCAAGGAGCGGAGTCCGGGACCGATCGCCGCATGGAGCGCCCCGGTGCCGTTCACTGGGGAAGAACGCATAAGGGGGAAGAACGCATAAGGGGGAAGAACGCATAAGGCGGCGAACGGGACAACAGGCGGCCGCGACGAACGGGAGGGCGAACCGGAGGGCAGACGGGACGACGAACGGGAGGACCGGGCGAGGGAACGGGGAAGGGAAAGACCGCAGGAGCCGACGACACCGCGGCAGCCACTCGGTCGCAGCAACCGCCGTGCACCGTACGCGTATTGGAGAGGTGATCGATGGGGGTCCCTGGACCCGCCCCCGGTTCTCCGGGGAGTCCCGATGCCCCGGTGCTGGGCCGGGAGGAGGTGGACCGCGCCCTGGACCGGCTCGGCGCCGAGTACGAGGCGATCGAGACATCGCTGCTGGCGCTGCAGGACCACGCCGGGCGCCGGCTGCTCGAAGGCGCCGATCTGTCGGGCACCACGAAGGAGCGCTGGGCCGCCACGGAGCGGTCCGTCACGGTCCTGTGGTCGCTGTTCGACGCCTATGCGGCGACCCTGGAAGCGGCGCGTGAGCTGCGGTCCCGGCACCGCTGGCCGTCCCCGCAGGAGCTGGTGGAGCTGACGGAGCTGCTGCACGGCGAATCGGTGACGGTACCCGGGCCGACCGCGACGGCCGACACCCCGGGGAGCGGTCCGGGGATCGGACCGGGGAGCAGTCCGGGGAGCAGTCCGGGGAGTGATCCGGCCGGCCCCGGCCAGCGGTACCGCCTCGAGGACGTCGTCGAGCGGATGAACGGGCTGTACGCACGGTCGCTGGATGTGATCGTCGCGGCCGACGCGGTCTGGTCGGCGCTGCCGGCCCGGATAGACCTGCTCTCCGCCGAGCTGCAGCGCACGCGTTCGCTGGCGCATTCGGTGGGTGTGCGCCCCGGTGAACATCCGGCGGGCGACGACCTGGAGCGGATCACGGGCGAGCTGCAACGGCTGCGCGGCCAGGTGATCGCGGATCCGCTGGCGTTCTGGGTGTCGTCGGCGACGGGGAGTTCCGCGCCCGGCGGAGGCCGTCCGGACACCGCCCGCTACGACCGCGCGGCGCGGGCGCTGGAGGACATCCGGCGGGAGGTGGCGGCGGTGCTGGACGTCCGGCAGGACGCGGAGCAGCGGCTGATGCAGCTGCGCGATGTGCTCTCCCGCGCCGACCGCACGCTGACCGAGGCGCGGCAGGCCCGCGGTGAGGTGCTGGCGAAGATCGCCGCATCGGAGGTACCGGCGGTCAGCGGGCCGTCGACGGCGCTGCACGAGCAGCTGGCCACCGCCGCCGAGTACCGCAGGCACGCACTGTGGCACCGCCTCTCGCCGCTGCTCGACAGCCTGGAGGAGCGGGCCGAGGACGAACTCCACCGCGCCCGCGCGTCGTTGACGGCGGTGACCGCACCGCTGGCGGTCCGCGCCGAGCTGCGCGGACGGCTGGACGCATACCGGGCGAAGCTGGCCCGGCAGGGCATGGGGGAGGACCCGCTGCTGGTGGAGCGGTACGACGCGGCCCGCCGGATGCTGTGGAGCGCGCCGTGCGATCTGCGGGCGGCCGAGCACGCGGTGTGGCGCTATCAGCAGGCCGCGGCGGAGGCGATGAGCGCGCCTCCGCCACCGGGTGAGGGGGTTGATTCGTGACCGAGCGGGCCGACGAGCGCTGCCAGCGCCGGGACTGCACGGGCAGGTACGAGGATGCCGGCGGCGGCGAGCTCTACTGCGACCGGTGCGGTCGGCCGCCGGTGGTCTCACCGGCCGGTCTGCTGTCCTCACCGCCCACCGGCCTGACGGGCCGGGCACTCACCGGAGCAGCGGGCCGGGCCGCGGCTGGGGCACTGCTGACGGTCCCCTCCCCCGGCCCCGGTTCAGACGGTTCAGGCGATTCAGGTGGTTCAGGCGGTTCGTCACCGTACGACCGCTTATCGACATCCGCACGGCCCTCGCCGTCCGAACGCCCCTCATCGTCCGAAGGCTCCTCACCGTCCGACCGCTCCTCTCCGTCCGCACGCTCGGTCTCCGGCCGGCTGTCACGGTCGCGTTCCGGCGGCGGGGCGAAGGCGGCGGTACCGGTACGCAGCGCGGGCAGCGGCTCGTCCTCCGGGTCGGCGCGGGGACGGCTGGGGGCGGGCCTGGTGACGGTGCCGCAAGTGCCACGGCCCGATCCGCGGACGGCGGTGCTGGAGCACCCGGAGGTCCCGGAGCGCAAGAGGTTCTGCAGCCGTGCCGACTGCGGTGCGCCGGTGGGCCGTTCGCGGGGTGGGCGGGTGAGCCGGACGGAAGGGTTCTGTACCAAGTGCGGCCATCCGTACAGCTTTGTGCCCAAGCTGTGGCCCGGCGAGATGGTGCACGGCCAGTACGAGGTCGTCGGCTGTCTGGCGCACGGCGGGCTCGGCTGGATCTATCTGGCGATCGACCGCGCGGTCTCCGACCGGTGGGTGGTCCTCAAGGGGCTGCTCGACACCGGGGACGAGGAGGCGCTCTCGGTGGCGATGTCCGAGCGCCGCTTCCTCGCCGAGATCGAGCACGCCAACATCGTGCGGATCTACAACTTCGTGGAGCATCTCGACCGGGCCACGGGCAGCCTCGACGGCTATATCGTCATGGAGTACGTCGGTGGCATGTCGCTCAAGGAGATAGCCAACGGCCGGCGTACGCTCCAGGGGAGGCGCGATCCGCTGCCGGTCGAGCAGGCCTGCGCGTACGGTATCGAGGCCCTGGAGGCACTCGGCCATCTGCACAGCCGGGGCTTCCTGTACTGCGACTTCAAGGTCGACAACGCCATCCAGCAGCACGACCAGCTCAAGCTGATCGACATGGGCGCGGTACGCCGGATGGACGACCACCAGAGCCCGATCTACGGCACCCTCGGCTATCAGGCGCCGGAGATCGCCGAGTTGGGCGCGTCGGTGGCATCCGATCTGTACACGGTCGCGCGCACCCTCGCCGTCCTCACCTTCGACTTCCAGGGCTATACCACCGTCTTCGCGGACTCTCTGCCTGATCCCGACCACATCGGGGTGTTCCGCACCTATGAGTCGTTTCACCGGCTGCTGGTGCGCGCCACGGACCCGGACCGGGAGCGCCGGTTCGGGTCCGCCGAGGAGATGGCCGAGCAGCTGACGGGCGTACTGAGGGAGGTGGTGGCGCTCCAGTCGGGCGAGCCGCGGCCGGCACTGTCCAAGCTGTTCGGGCCGGAGCTGCGCGCCGTGGACACCGAGGTGATGGCCCCGCAGGACGGGGACAGTTCGCTCCTGGGGGCGCGTGGCGCGGTGCCGGTGCGCGCCCCCGGCACGCGGTACGCCGGGCGCGCGGCGTACGCCAAGCGCGCACCGCGCGGCACACAGCGCGCACAGCACGGCGCAGAGTACGCGGAGCGCGCAGAACGCTCCGAGCGAGCAGGGCACTCCGAGCAGGCAGGGCACGGCGGTCCGGTGGTGCGCCCGCTGGATGTCGCGGCTGCCGCCCTCGCGCTTCCTCTGCCGCGGGTGGATCCGGATGATCCGAACGCCGGACTGCTCGCCGGCCTGCTGACCGCCGCCCCGGCCGAACTGCTCGCCGCGCTGCGCTCCGCGCCCACCACGTCCTTGGAGGTCCGGCTGCGGGAGCTGCGCGCCCACCTGGAGACGGGCGACGGCACGGCGGCCCGGGCGGTGCTGGAGGCGATCGCGGCGGAGCCCGCCGAGCCGTGGACGACCGCGGCGCGGAACGGCGCCGGGAAGTGGGACACCGACTGGCGGGTGGTGTGGCACCGCGGCCTGGTGACGCTCGCCACCGGGGACGTCGAGGACGCCGCACCGGCCTTCGACGCGGTCTACGACGCCTTCCCCGGCGAGCCGGCGCCCAAGCTGGCCCTGGGCATCTGCGCCGAGCTGCTGGGCCAGTTGGACAACGCGGCGGCCTACTACCGCCTGGTGTGGACGGCCGACCGCGGCTATGTCAGCGCCGCGTTCGGGCTGGCCCGGGTGCGGCTGGCGGCGGGCGACCGTACGGGCGCGGTCGAGGCGCTGGAGTCCGTACCGGAGGCATCGATCCACTACACCCCGGCGCGGATCGCAGCGGTGCGCGCCCGGCTGCGGCAGCGCGCGCCGGGCGACGCGCTGCTGCCCGACCTGAGGGCCGCCGCCGAACAGGTCGAGGCCCTCGCCGGCTTCGGCCTGGATGCCGAGCGCCGGGAACAACTCGCCACCGAAGTACTGGGCGCCGCCCTGGACTGGGTACTCTCCGGGAGCCACGGCGCCGCCCCGGAGGCCGAAGGAGCATTCGAAGGAGCCACCGAAATCGAAGGGGCCACCGTAGGAGCCACGGGCGAGCGGCCGGAGCTGCTCGGCTGCCCACTGGACGAACGCGGCCTGCGGTTCGGCCTGGAGCGGTCGTACCGACTGCTGGCGCGGCTGGCGCAGCGTGGCGAGAGAAGGATCGAGCTGGTGGAACGGGCCAACCGCTTCCGCCCCAGGACGTGGGTGTGACATGGGTGTGACGGGGCCGGTCCGGTGTGCCGGGTGCGGTGAACCGCTCGACGCGGGGGACAAGTTCTGCGGCCGGTGCGGCACCGCGCTGCGCATGCCGGCCACACCGCCGGCGTACGGTCGTCCTGCCGCACCACCGCCGCCATACGGTGCGCCGTACGGTCCTGCCATGCCGCCGCAGTACGGTTCTGCCGCGCCACCGCCGTACGGTTCCGCGGCATCACCGGCGTACGGGGTGCCTGCCGTCCCGCCGGTACCGTCGCTGCCACCGGGTCCACCAGGTCCACCGGTGCCACCAGGTCCACCAGTGCCGCCGGGTCCACCGGTGTCGCCGGCGTCTCCGATGGCCTCCTCCGTACCGGACACCGCCGCCCGGTCGGCTGACGCGGCCGGCGCGTCCGGCCCCGTGGGGCCGCCGCCTCCGGATCCGCAGACCCGCCTCCCGTACGGGGACGCCCCCGCGCCGTCGGCACCGGGCCGTGCCCCGGCACCGTCCGGCCCCGCGGCACCGGAATGGTCGGCGCCGCCACCCATCGACCCCCGTGTCCCCAGGTACGCAGTCGACCCCCGGGTAGCCGGGTACGAACGGGTCGCCGACGCCGCAACCGGGGCAGCTGCCCGCGCCACGCCGGAGGCCGAGGATCCGGTCGCGGCCCCCGAGGTGTCCGGCACCCCCGTCCAGGACACCCCGGCCCACCGCGCTCCCGCCCGGAGCGCCCTCAGCCGGCTCGCCCAGGCCTCCGCGGTCTGCGCCGCCTGCCGCGCCGGTACCGTGGATCCCGACGGCTACTGCGACCGGTGCGGCCACGACCGGCCCCGCGAACGCGACCACCTGGAGAGCGAGTTGGCGGGGATCGCGGCGGTCAGCGACCGAGGCCACCGCCACCATCGCAACGAGGACTTCTTCGCGCTCCGGGCCACCGCGCTGCCCGACGGTTCGCCCGCCGTGGCCGCGGTGGTCTGTGACGGGGTCTCGTCGGCGACCCGTCCGGACGAGGCGTCCCTGGCGGCGTCGGAGGCCGCCGGCGAAGCGCTGCTCGCCTCGCTGCCGCGCGGCATCCACCCCCAGCAGGCCATGCACGAGGCCGCCCTGATGGCCTCCGCCGCCGTCGACGCGCTGGCTGCCGACCCCTCCCTGGCACATCACGAGCACCATCAGCAGAACGCCCCGGCCTGCACGTTCATCGGTGTGGTGGTCGGCGGCGGGCTGCTCACGGTCGGCTGGGTCGGCGACAGCCGCGCCTACTGGATCCCCAACGACCGTACGGCGCCGCCCGTCCGGCTCACCGAGGACGACTCCTGGGCCGCCCAGATGGTCGCCAACAACCTGATGTCCGAGGCGGAGGCGAACGCCGATCAGCGGGCGCACGCCATCACCGCCTGGCTCGGCGCCGACGCGTACGAGGTAGAGCCGCACACCGCGACATTCAAACCGGACGGTCCCGGTGTCGTGGTGGTGTGTACGGACGGGCTGTGGAACTACGCCGAAACCGCCCAGCGGATGGCCGCGGCGCTGCCCTACGACGCTCCCGTCAGGCCGCTGGACGCCGCCCGGGCGCTGGTCGGCCATGCGCTCGACGGCGGCGGGCACGACAACGTGACGGTGGCGGTGGTGCCGTTCCCCGCGCCGTCGGTGGGGGCAGGATCGGCCCCACGCGCATCCTGACCGCCGGAAGTCGGGAGGTATCAGGCTGTTTGGTGAGGAAACCGGGCCGAGTCGTGCAGCTCGTCGGCACCTCGGGGAACACGGGGACGGCGAAACTCCTTGCGAAGGTGGTGGGCGTCGCCGATGCGGCGACCGGTACTGTGCGACTGACGGCGAAGGGCACCGAGGCCGACGAGACAGCTCTCGGGACGCCCTCGACGCACACCATTCGCGTAAAACGCGTAAAGCAACAGCCACAACAAACCACAATCAGTACCGACACCATCAGTACCGAGCAACACCGAAACCAAGCAGTGTGCCTGAGAGAGAACGGCACGGAGGGGGAAGATCCGACATGCCGACCTGCCCGAACGGCCATCAGTCGGTGGCCGAAGACTGGTGCGAGGTGTGCGGCCAGCGAATGGCGGGTGCTGTCCCCCCGCCGCCCTCCCTGCCTGCCGGCTTCCTGAACACACCGCCGACCGGTCAGCCCGGCCCGCCCCCGGGACAAGCCGGGCCGCCGCCCGGTGGACCCGTCGGTGGGCCCGTGCCCGGTACGCACGACACTCAGGGCGGCCCGGGCGGCCCAGGCGGCCAGGGCGGCTATGGATTTCCGCCGCCCGCACCGGGCCCCGGCCAACCCCCTGCCCCCACTCCGCCCCAAGGCATGCCCGGCCCCGACACCCAGAGCAGCCAGGGCGGTTACGGCTTCCCGCCCCCCGCACCCGGCCCAGGCGCTCCCGGCCCCGGCCCGCAGTACGGCGCCCCTCCCGGCATGCCCGGCCCTGGCATGCCCGGCCCCGGTGGCCCGGCCGCGCAGGGCGGCCAGGGTACGCACGGCGGCCAGGGCGGCTACGGATTCCCGCCGCCCGCACCGGGCCCCGGCCAACCCCCTGCCCCCACCCCGCCCCAAGGCATGCCCGGCCCCGACACCCAGGGCAACCAGGGCGGTTACGGCTTCCCACCCCCCGCACCCGGCCCAGGCGCTCCCGGCCCCGGCCCCGGCCAGCCCTCGACTCCACCCCCGCACCAGGGCATGCCCGGCCCCGGCCAGGTCGGCCCCGGTCAACCCGGTCCCGGTGGTTTCCCTGGCCAGCCGCCCGGCCCGCCCAGCCCGCCGCCCGGCATGCCCGGCCCCGGCCCGGCCGGTCAGCCCGGGCCGCCGCCGCAGCAGCAGAGCGTCGACGACTGGCCACAGCAGCAGAGCGCCGACGACTGGCCGCTGACCCCGCCGGCCGCCCAGCCCGGCCCCCCGCCGGTCGGCCATATGCCTCCCGGCAACGCCCAGGCCGGACCCGCTCCGATGGCACCGCCGCAGCCGGGCCCCGGCCCGCAGGCCCCGTTCGAGCAGCAGCCGCCCGCGCCGTTCTCGCAGCCGCCGCAGGCTCCGTTCGAACAGCAGATGCCGCCGCAGCAGGCGCCCGGACCGGACCAGCAGTGGAACGGCGGACCCGGCCAGGGCCCCGGCCCCGTGGCGCCGCCGCAGGGTCCGGCGCCGGTCGTCGGTGATGGCTGGGTGGTGGCGATCGCGCCGGACCGTGAGTACTTCATGGCGATGATGGGCCGCAGCGGCCCGGAGGCGGCGGGCCTCAACCTGCCCTCCTACTCCCCCGAGCAGGTGCTCCCGCTCGCCAACGGCCAGCTCTCGATCGGCCGCCGCCGCAACAGCACCGGCGAATCCCCGGACATCGACCTGGGCAGCACACCGGAGGACCCGGGCGTCTCGCATCAGCACGCGCTGCTGGTGCAGCAGCAGGACGGCAGCTGGGCGGTAGTGGACCAGAACTCCACCAACGGCACGACGATCAACCTCGCCGAGGAGCCGATCCAGCCGTACGTACCGGTGCCGCTCCACGAGGGCGACCGGGTGCACGTCGGCGCCTGGACGACGCTGACCGTCCGCCGCGGCTGACCCGGCGGACGAAAACAGGACGGAAACAGACGAACAACGGGCGAACGGGGCGTGATCAGCTGATCGCGCCCCGTTCGTACGCCCCCGCCCGCCTCTTCCACCACCCCCCACAGGCCCGCCCTACGACCGAAGTCCTACCCCGGGGCGTCTGCCACCATGGACGGGTGAACAAGATTCCGCGCGGCACACTTCAGGAGCAGACCTTCTACGAGCAGGTCGGCGGCGAGGAGACCTTCCGGCGCCTGGTGCACCGCTTCTACCAGGGAGTCGCCGAGGACCCGCTGCTGCGGCCGATGTACCCCGAGGAGGATCTGGGGCCGGCCGAGGAACGGCTCGTCCTCTTCCTCATGCAGTACTGGGGCGGCCCCCGTACGTACAGCGAAGGCCGCGGACACCCCCGGCTGCGGATGCGGCACGCCCCGTTCACCGTCAACCGGGCCGCGCACGACGCCTGGCTGCGCCATATGCGGGACGCGGTGGACTCCCTCGGCCTGTCCCAGGATCACGAGACGCAGCTGTGGAACTACCTCACCTACGCCGCCGCCTCAATGATCAACACCGCGGACTGAATCAGCGAATCGGCCGGACGGAATCAGGGAACCACTGAGAAACGCGTCACACCGTACGGGCGCCACGGCCGTCGTCCCGAACTCGGGAGCCCCAGCCCCGCGCCCCGTCCCCCCCGTACCCCCGTCACCGCCCCGTCACCACCGCCCGCGCCTCAGACGCGCCTCAGACCGGCGTGACCGTGAGCCCCGACAGCCCCGTGAGCCCGGCCGGGCCCCCGATCCGCACGGCGATCGATCCGTACGGGGTGCTCAGCCGCAGCCACCCGGCCGCGGACAGCAGACTCAGCTGCTGGGACCGCGTACCCGGGGCCTGAGTGCCGTTCGCGGTACGGCCGTCCCCGGCGAGCGCCCCGGTCCGTGCCGGGCGGAGGAAGCCCAGCGACTGGGCGGCGTGCGCGGCGCGCAGCGGGAGGTGGGTGTCACCGAGGCTGCGCGACCAGATCTCCCGGCCGATACGGTCGCGTTCGGCGCGAGAGCGGTGCTGGGGCGGCAACGCCTCGGCCCGGGCGCGGAATTCGGCGACCGCGGCGGCCACCGCGCGTACCAGTGCCTCGGGCGCCGGCAGCCCCGGCACCCGCTGCCAGCCGCCACGCGGCGGCAGCACACCGGTCCACGGCGGCCCCGTGACGCCGGCGGGCACGGTCAGCGTCTCCACCGACTCGTCGATGCCGTCGAGGAGTTCACCGGCCGAGACGGTGGTGTCGAGGGTGTGGTCCTCGGCGAGCCGGACCGTGCGGATGGCCAGCACCTCGAAGGACGGCGGGCGGCCGAAGACGGCGAGCACTCCGCCGCCGGCCTGCAGGCGCACGACCGCGGCCCGGTCGTAGTGGATCAGCCGGGCGAGGAAGGCGGCGAGGTCCGCCGCCTCCCCCGCGTCGACCAGGTGCAGCACCGTCATACCGCGACGGTTCCCTCCTCCAGCGACCGACCGTCCAGGTACTCCGTGAGGATCGCCTTCTCCTCCGCGGTGAGGCGGCGCGGACGCTCCTCGGCGAAGTCGAACGGCACGACGACGGTCGAGGCCCTCAGATAGAGCCTGTCCTCGTCCTTCACCTCGTAGGCCACGGTCATCGACGCGGCACTGATCTTGGTCACCCACAGCTCGACGGCCACCGGGGCGTGCCGGTGCACCAACGGGCGCACATAGTCGATCTCGTGCCGGGCGACGACCGAGCCACCCGTGAACGACGGGCTCCCGTCCCCCGGCGCCAGCCGCCGCATGAAGTCGATCCGCGCCTCTTCGAGGTAGCGGACGAACACCGCGTTGTTGACATGGCCGAAGGCGTCCATGTCCGACCAGCGCAGGGGGCAGGAGTAAAGGTGCCGCACGACGGTCAGCCCCGGGTGAGCTTCTTGTACGTGGCGCGGTGCGGACGGGCGGCGTCCGCACCGAGCCGCTCGACCTTGTTCTTCTCGTACGACTCGAAGTTGCCCTCGAACCAGAACCACTTGGACTCGCCCTCGTACGCCAGGATGTGCGTGGCGATGCGGTCGAGGAACCAACGGTCGTGGGAGACGACCACGGCGCAGCCGGGGAACTCCAGCAGCGCGTTCTCCAGCGACGACAGGGTTTCGACGTCGAGGTCGTTGGTCGGCTCGTCGAGGAGGAGCAGGTTGCCGCCCTGCTTCAGGGTGAGCGCGAGGTTCAGCCGGTTGCGCTCACCACCGGACAGGACACCCGCCGGCTTCTGCTGGTCCGGGCCCTTGAAGCCGAACGCGGAGACGTACGCCCGCGAGGGCATCTCGACCTGGCCGACGTTGATGTAGTCCAGCTCGTCGGAGACCACGGCCCACAGGGTCTTCTTGGGGTCGATGTTCTCGCGGCTCTGGTCGACGTAGGAGATCTTGACGGTCTCGCCGACCTTGATCGTGCCGGAGTCCGGGGTCTCCAGGCCCTGGAGCATCTTGAACAGGGTGGTCTTACCGGCGCCGTTGGGGCCGATGACGCCCACGATGCCGTTGCGCGGCAGGGTGAAGCTCAGGTCGTCGATCAGGACCTTCTCGCCGAAGGCCTTGTTGAGGTTGTTCACCTCGACGACGACGTTGCCCAGGCGCGGGCCCGGCGGGATCTGGATCTCCTCGAAGTCCAGCTTCCGGGTCTTCTCGGCCTCGGCGGCCATCTCCTCGTAACGCGCCAGACGGGCCTTGGACTTGGCCTGCCGCCCCTTGGCGTTGGAGCGCACCCACTCCAGCTCTTCCTTCAGACGCTTCGCACGCTTGGCGTCCTTCTGACCCTCGACCTTGAGACGGGTCTGCTTGGTGTCGAGGTAGGTCGAGTAGTTGCCCTCGTAGGGGTGGGCACGGCCGCGGTCCAGCTCGAGGATCCACTCGGCGACGTTGTCGAGGAAGTACCGGTCGTGGGTGACGGCGACGACGGTGCCGGGGTACTTCGCGAGGTGCTGCTCCAGCCACTGCACGGACTCGGCGTCCAGGTGGTTGGTGGGCTCGTCGAGCAGCAGCAGGTCGGGGGCCTCCAGCAGCAGCTTGCACAGCGCGACGCGACGGCGCTCACCACCGGAGAGGTTGGTGACCGGCCAGTCGCCGGGCGGGCAGCCGAGCGCGTCCATGGCCTGCTCCAGCTGGGTGTCCAGGTCCCACGCGTTGGCGTGGTCCAGGTCCTCCTGGAGCTTGCCCATCTCCTCCATCAGCGCGTCGGAGTAGTCGGTCGCCATCAGCTCGGCGACCTCGTTGAAGCGCTTGAGCTTGCCCATGACCTCCTTGGCGCCGTCCTGGACGTTCTCCAGCACCGTCTTGGACTCGTCCAGCGGCGGCTCCTGGAGGAGCATGCCGACGGTGTAGCCGGGGGAGAGGAACGCGTCACCGTTCGACGGCTGCTCGAGACCGGCCATGATCTTCAGCACCGTGGACTTACCGGCGCCGTTGGGACCCACGACACCGATCTTCGCGCCCGGAAGGAAGCTCAGCGTCACGTCATCGAGGATGACCTTGTCGCCGTGCGCCTTGCGCGCCTTGCGCATCGTGTAGATGTACTCAGCCAAGAGAAACCGTCCGGCAGATTGGGATCTATCAGGGTCTGTGTGCGGCACCGCCCCAGGACCGGCGTCGCCGGGGCCATGGGAGGGGGCAGATACACCCCATCTTGCCGTACGTCCATCGCTCGGAGAAAACGACTATCGAGGGGTGGACGCCCGTGGCCCCGGAGCGAATCAACGCTCCGGGGCCACGGGATGTTCCCTCGACGGTCACCCGGTCACCGGCCGGGCGGCCTGGGGTGACCTTCGGCGACGGGACGGTCGCCGAAGGTCACGGGCGGATGAGGTGCCGCCGGACGGTGCCGACTGGCGCCGGCGCCGCCTTACTGAGCCGGGGTGCCCGTCTTCTTCTTACGGAGGAAGAAGACCGCCGCGCCGCCGACCACGACGAGGCCGACCGCGATGCCCGCGATCATCGGGGTGGCGCTGCTGGCACCGGTCTCGGCAAGGTCGGAGCCCTGGCCGCCACCGTTGCTGCCGCCGACCGTGGCCGGGCTGGGCTGGGGGGTGGGCTTGGCACCACTGCTGCCGGCGGTCTTGCAGTCCAGCACGCCGGTGAAGGTCTTCTTGAAGCCGCCCGCACCCTTGATCGTGATCTCGTACGCCTGGTCCTCGGCCACCGGCACGGTCACGGTCTTCGACGCACCCGGCGCGACCTCGTAGTCCTTGCCGGACAGCTGGAAGCGGAACGCCTCATCGCCCTTGTTGCTGGCGGTCACGTCCACGCCGCCCTTGGCGCAGTTCTTGTCGGCGGTGATCGCCGGAATGGCGCCCTGCTTCTTCCAGGAGGCACTGGCGCCCGCGGAGACCGTGGACTCACTGGAGCCGGCCAGGATCTGGGTCTGGCTCTTGGCGTGCCGGCCGATACCGGTGAAGGCACGGCCGACCGGGACCTTGGTGGCGGCCTGCACCGTCAGCGAGGTGCTGCCGTCCCCGGCGCCCTTCGGGACGTCGAAGAACAGCTGGGTGCCGTCGGTCGCGCTGGTGACCGGCTTGCCGTCCTTGCCGACGACCTTGACGCCGGCCGGCGCACCGGCGGCCGGGGAAACCGTCGCGCTGTCGGCGTTGGTGTGCACGGTGACCGGGCCGAGCTTGCTGCCGGACTTGCCGGAGACGGCCGACGGGTCCAGCCTCAGCGAAGCCTTCGGCTCGGCCACGCTCTGGGCGTTCTTCTCGAGGTAGTCCGCGAGCTTCTCGGCCGCCGGGTCGAGCGCGTCGACCTTGACGTGGTCGGAGAAGCGCCAGATCGCGACCTGGGTACCAGCCGCGGCGGTCTTCTCGGTGAGGTTGCCCGCACCGGCCTTGGAGGCCAGCGCGGCGAGGTCGTTCACCTGGGGGTAGGAGTTCTGCAGGATCCAGCGGATCTTGCCGGCGTCCGTGTTGTTGTGCAGCGACGAGGCGCTCCACGGCACTTCCTGGTACCGCGCCTGCTGCTGCGTCGGGTTGTGGATGTCGATGCAGTACGTCTGGAGCGTGCCGCCGTTGTCCACCGACATCTCGAAGAGCCCGGCGCCGATGCGCTGCTCTCCACCCTCACCGTGCACGACCGCCTGGTCGAAGGTCTTCAGCCCACCGAGTGTGGCAGTGGCACCCCCTTGTGCCGGGGTGTTCTCGTCCGCCACCGCGGTGCCCGCGGTGGCTATCGCGCCGGCCGCGATGAGGCCCGAGGCCACCATCGCGGCGGCAAGGCGGGCTGCGCCCCGCCCCTTCATCGAAAGCATGAATTTCCCCTCTGGGCGAGGCGGTCGAGTGGGGACGGTGCCTCGCCGAAAGATCCCAAAGAACTCAACAGCTGGACGTTGTTGTTTTTCGGCTCTCATGAGCCAACGTCAACCCCCGTGAGCCCCCGTGAGTGCTGCTCGGATCTTATGAAGCAGGCGCCTCAGGGTCCCCACCAATGTCCTCCCATAAGCGATCCGAATCGCAATCGTTACCGAACTCGGGCACTTTGACCTGGCCTTATCGACAAATCTCCAGGGACTTTTCAGGACACTGCGACCTTCTGGGGTGAATCACTCCGGACCGCCTGCACGCACTCCGTCTGTACGCGCTCCACCCCCTCATCCCTGACCGTGTGTCTCGCCTCGCCCCGCGCCTCCCCCTTCGCCTCGCCACGCGCCGGTTTGAGCACCTCGTCCCGAGCCCGTCCAAGCGTCAACGGGGCGGACTGCGGTGGCGATTCTGACGCTTCTGACAGTTCTGCTGCTTCTGAGAGTTCTGCCCCCGAATGCCACGGATCGGGCGGCGACGGCGGGTTCGGGCCCGGGCCCGGGTCCGGGTCCGGGTCCCGGACCGGATCCGGGGTCGAAGCCGGGGCCGGGGTCAGGGCCGCCTGAGAATCCGACTGTGAGTGGGGGTGGGTGTGGGGGCGCGGCTCCAGGCCAAGCTCCGCTCCCGTACGAGCCGTCCGCGTCACTCTGCGGAACGCGGCGGTGCCGCGCGAGAGATCGTGGCCGATCGCGACGGCGTCAACCTCGGCCGAGAACCAGCGCCGACCACCCCGTTCGGGAGACTGCTCCCCCTCCCTCACCCGCAACCGCCCCTGCACCACAAGCGGTTCCCCCACCGCCACCGAGGCGGCCACGTTGTCCGCGAGCCCACGCCACGACCGGACCGTGTAGAAACTCGTCTCCCCGTCGGTCCAGCGCTCCTGGGCCTTGTCCCATCGTCGGGACGTCGCCGCGAGCCGGAACCTGGCCACCGTCACGCCCGCCGCCGTCAGCCGGTGTTCCACCGCCGTTGCGGCATTCCCCACCAGCGTCACCATCGTGTCGTTCACCGCACACGCCTCCCCCGTGTTCCGCGCGCCGGTTCTTACCGCTCGCGCTGCGTTGACCTCATGTTCCTCGCATCCGGCCACCGCCGCGAAGGCCTGTGGACGAGCGGCCGACTGTGGATAACCCGGCCACCCGACAGGGGGACTTCGCGGCGGCCTCGCAGCACAACATCACAGGAATTTCCGGGAACTCCTGGGAACTTCCGGGAACTTCTAAGAACTTCTAGGAATTCCCGTGAAACAGTCACGCGCCCGACGCCACCGCGT
Organism: Streptomyces sp. NPDC001339; assembly: GCF_042895955.1. Classification (NCBI taxonomy): domain Bacteria; kingdom Bacillati; phylum Actinomycetota; class Actinomycetes; order Kitasatosporales; family Streptomycetaceae; genus Streptomyces; species Streptomyces sp. NPDC001339. The sequence continues at coordinate 379,021 of NZ_JBIAWT010000009.1, forward strand.
ACTGCTCCCGCACCTCCCGATAGCGCAACAGCTCGGCGGCGACCGGGTCCAGCACATGTGCCCGCCCGCGCCCCGCCACCGCGCTCCGCAACCGCCGCTCGGCGTCCTGCCCGTAACGCCTGGCGGGACCGCGTGCCACCACCCGGCACAGCCATGCCAGCACCGGCCCGCCCACCGAGCCGACGATCGCGGACAGCAGCCCGGAGACCCAGGCCACCGCACCCCCCACCCCCATGACCGCACCCAACAGCCACAGCACACCGAAGACTTGAAGCACGGACATCAGCACCTGCAAAGTGGCGGCCACCGTCCACCACCGTGGCTTCACCAGCGGCCCGCCCCGCAGCGACTCCTCGGCCTCGGCCGCCGCCCCGTCCAGCGCTTCGGGCAGCCCCCGCGCGCCCCGTTCCGCCGCCTCGCGCACGGCCAGCGCCCAGGGAGCCGGCAGTCCACGCGCCGCCTCACCCGCCACGGACCGTACGGCCTGCTCCACCACCGGACGCGCCGCCACCCGCCCGTCGGCGGCGGATTCCCCCGGCCCCGTACGAGCTCCCTCCGCACCGCCCCGCCCCGCGCCGGCCCCCTCCACACCATCCGTACTCCCCCGCCGCTCCCGCCGCCCCCGCAGCCGCAGCCACGGCGACCCGCACGCCCGTTCCGCGTGCCGCAGCCAGTCCCGCTCCGCCGCGCGCCCGGTGGCCGCCGCCCCCACCGCCTCGGCCAACTGGCCGTCGAACTCCTCCCGGGCCCGTTCCGTCAGCCCCACCCCGCTCCGCGCCACGTACACGGAACGCAGCCGTTCGGCCGCCGCATCCACATCCGCCGCCAGCCGCCGGTCCGCGGCGCCCCGTTCCGCGACGAACTGGCCGAGCGCCTCCCGCAGTTCCGCAACGCCCCTGCCGGTCGCCGCGGACAGCGCGAACACCGCGGCCCCCGGCTCCCCGTGCTCGCCGAGCGCCAGCCCGTCCTCGTCCAGCAGCCGTCGCAGATCGTCCACCACCTGGTCAGCGGCGTCGCCGGGCAGCCGGTCCACCTGGTTGAGGACGACGAACATCACCTCGGCATAGCCCGCCATCGGCCGCAGATACCGCTCGTGCAGCACCGCGTCCGCGTACTTCTCCGGGTCCACCACCCAGATCACCGCGTCCACCAGCTCCAGCATCCGGTCCACCTGCGCACGGTGCTCGGTGGCCGAGGAGTCGTGGTCGGGCAGGTCGATCAGGATGAGGCCGCGCAGCTCGGAGCCGTCGTCCGCCGGGATGTGCCGGCGGTGCACGGGCACGCCGAGCCGCCGCAGCAGCCCCTCCGCGCCCGGTCTGCCGCCCGGCCACACACAGGCCACCGGCTCAGCGGTCGTCGGCCGCCGCGGCCCCACCTGGGAACGGTTCGCCCCGGCCAGCGCGTTGAACAACGACGACTTACCGCTGCCGGTGGCCCCCGCGAGGGCGACGACGGTGTACTCACCGGAGAGCCGGTACCGCTCGTCGGCCACTTCCAGCACCCGCCCCGCCGCCTCCAGCTTCCGCCCGTCCAGCCGGCTCCGGGACAGCGCGATCAGCTCCCGCAATGCCTCCAGCCGCTCCCGCAGCCGCCCACCCACGGCCGGCCGCCCCCCGTCCGCGACCCACCGATACCCAGCCGCGCCCCCACCCACACCGCCGCCCGACGCACCCCGCACATCTCCCCTGCCCCCCAGGCCCACCCCGTCCTCCAGCCCCGCCCCGCCTTCCACACCCCTCAGACCCTCCAGCCCTGCCCCACCCGCCGGCGCCCGCGGCGGAATCACCGCCTCAGCCTCGGCGTACGCCCTGTCGCACGACGCGCTACGTGATCCGGCAGGCGAACCGGCGCTGACGGCGACACGTGCGGCGACGGCTGCCCCGCCCCCCGATCCGGTACGGGAATCGACGCATGACCGCTCCCGCGGCTCGATCCACGACTCGGCGCATGACGCGACCCATGACTCACCACCTGCCTCACCACCCGCCCCCTCGGCCCCCGGCACGCTCTCCGCCACAACCCCGCCCCTCACGCCACCCGTGGACGCACCTCCCGCACGAGCCCTGCGCGCGATCAACCCGTCATCCCACACGCCGCCCGCCGCCTCCCGTGCCCCTTGTTGCCCGCCTCCGCCCTCACGCTCTTCTCCGGAGGCGTCCACCGGCCCACTGATCCCACTCACCGCGACACCTCCTCCTTGACCTCCTCCTTGGGCAACTCCCACCCCGTACCCCATCCGGACCCGCCACCCGCCCCCCGTTCGCCCGCCCACTCCCACTCCCGTTCTCGCTCCTCCGCCCGCTGCCGCGCCCTCTCCTTCTCCCACTCCCGCTCCTTCTCCCTCTCCTTCTCCCGCTCCTTCTCCCGCTCCTCTCCCTTCTTCTCCCGCTGCATCACGGAAAGCGCGGCGATCAGCCCGGCCTGCTGACGCGGCGGCACGGTCAGCTGGTCCAGCGGTGCCAGCCGCCGCTCGCGCTCGCCGTCCACGGCCCGTTCCAGGTACGTGGTCAGCAACCGGCGGCCCCGCTCGCACAGCCGCAGCGCGGTCTGCGCCCCCACGAGGTCGGCGAGGTTCTCGCCCGCCGTACGAGCGCGCCGGCCGCCGAGCAATGCGGTGGCAAGCAGTGCCGCCGGCAGCTCCGGCTCCACGGTGCCGCCGTGCTCACCGGCCCGCCCGGTCCGCGCGGCCCGGGTCTCCTCCTCGACGAGTTCCTCCAGGCAGCGCCGCCAGCGCCGGACGATGACCCCCAGACGTCCGCCCGCGCCCACGGCATCCGCGGCGGCCATCACCACGATCTCCGCCGCCGCGGGGTCTCGCCGCCAGGCATCCGCGGCCCGCTCGTCGGCCTCCTCGACCGCGCACGTCAGCAGCGCTGCCAGGCCGTGGGTCAGCGCGTCGAGCAGCTCGTCCGCCCGCCCGCCGAGCTCGTGATCACGCCAGTGGGCTCGCGCGTCCCCCGCGAGCACCTCGCCGTCGGCCACCTCCCGCCGTACTCGCTCCGCGGCCCGCTCGTACGCGTCCTCGACCCGTCCGGCCAGCCGTAGCGCGGCGGCGTGCTGGGCGGCGGCGGCCCCGGCCAGCGCGGGCAGGCGGCTGCGCAGGGCGGCGATCGCGCCCGCCGCGGTACGTTCCGCGGCCGCGGTACGGGCCGCCGAGTCCTCCGCGTGCCGCTCCAGCCACTCCCGCAACGCCGCGACAGCCGTCGCCGGCAGCAGCCCGCGCCCCCCGCCCGCCGACTCGGGCAGCTCCGGAATCGTGAACCGCGGGACGTGGCCGAGTCCGGCGCGCTGCAGAAGGTCCGCGTACCGCCCGGAGATTTCGGTGGCGATCTGGTGCGGCACCCGGTCCAGCACGGTCACCAGCGTGACGTCGTACTCCTTGGCCGTACGCAGCAGATGCCAGGGCACCGCGTCCGCGTACCGGGCGGCGGTGGTGACCAACACCCACACATCCGCCGCGCAGATCAGCTCGGCCGCCAGCTCCCGATTGCGCGCGACCAGCGAATCGATATCCGGCGCGTCCAACAGCGCCAGCCCACTGGGCAGCGCCACATCGGTCTCGATCCGCACCGTGCCCACCCCGACCTCGGCCGCCCCACGATCACCCCCCACTCCAAACCCGCCCCCCAAACCCCCACACCCCTCCCCCTCGCCCCCTCCTCCCCTTCTTCTCCCCTCTCCTCCCCTTCCTTCTCCTTCCCCTACACCCCCACGGGTCTCCCCCCTGTCATCCTGTTCGGGGACCCACACCCGGGTGAGCTGCGGCAGCACCCGCGGCCCGGCGAACCAGGGGGCGTCATCGGGATGGCAGACCAGCACCGGTGTACGCGTCGTCGGACGCAGCACCCCGGCTTCCGAGATCCGCCGCCCCACCAGCGAATTCACCAGGGTGGACTTACCCGCCCCGGTGGACCCGCCGATCACTGCCAGCAGCGGTGCCTGAGGCGACCGAAGCCGGGGAATCACATAGTCATCAAGCTGGGCGAGCAGCTCGTCCCGGTTGCGCCGGGCGCGGGCGGCCCCCCGAAGTGGCAGCGGAAAGCGTGCGGCATCGACGCGGTCACGCAGTACGGACAGTGCGTCGATCAGCCGGGGTCGTACGTCCAAGGTCACCACATGTGCAGAATGCCCAATTTCGTTAGCTTTTTGAAGCGTATGACCCTTTGTGCGCGCCGCGGGAACCCGCGCAGAACAGGACGAGTGACACATGGGACAGTCGCGACACGTGGGACGCAGGCATAACGAGTGCACAACACCCGACGCGCGAGACGCCAAAAGCAGTGCAGAATTCGCACCTGCCTGCGATTATCGGGACCGCTTCACCGAACCTCCACAACGTGCCACGGAGGTGAAGCAACCGGGACGAGGCACCCGGACCTCTATTCTTGACCGCGGTCCGTGATCCACGTCCACACCCGGCCCCCGTAGCTCAGTGGATAGAGCAGGTGCCTTCTAAGCACTTGGCCGCAGGTTCGAGTCCTGCCGGGGGCGCTCTTGGTCATGCAGTGCTCTGCCCTCCCTTCGGGAGGGTATTTTTGCTGGTCAGGGGCGTATTGGCGAGAGCGGCGCAGCCGTGACACGAGGCCCGGACGCCGGCATCGTCCCCGCCTACACCGTGATCAGCGCCCCCACACAGCCGAAATCCTCATCCACGAGCACCGCCCTGGACGGCAGGGGCACACTGAAGCGCATGCTCTTCGGCGATGTAGTAGTCGACCCGTCGTGGACTTTCGAGCTGGCGGAGGCCCTCCGCGACCGCTGGTACGAGAAGGACCTACAGGATCTGGCCTTCCCGGAAGCACTGGACCAGCTCGCATCATGGCTCGACGATCCGCGCGACTTCGAGAGGCGGCACCGGTTCTCCTGGCAGGCCGCCATGGCCGACTTCGACCTCGGCGTCAATCGTCTGGGGTCCGAATACCGACAAGGGTTGGACGTCCATGTGAACGCCTTCCGTTCGGCAATGGCCGGCCTGCCTGCGGCAGGGGTCCAAGAGCAGGTGGCACAAGCACGGCAGCTCATGCGCACTCTGTCCCAGGAAGCGTATTCGGACAGCCAGTTGGTCCACGCCTGGCAGGACATCGTCTCTGCGGTCAGGGACGGCCAGTGCTACGAGGACATCAGCACACGTACCGTCCTGCTGCGCGCCCTCCTGGAGCGTTCCCGGCGTGGCTCCGCTGAGGTGATGCACTCCCTCGCAGGTGTCTTGCTCGATCGTCTTCTGGATGTACAGATGGCTCGGCTCAAGCTGGGAGACATCGAGGATCTGAACGCACTGTCGCGCCAAGACGTCATGTCGTCAGCCGGACTTTCCGAAGAGACCCGGCTCGGCTTGTGTGCGCGGTTGCTGACAGCTCCTCCGCGTCAGGCCCATCACGTGGTGTGGCACGCCTTCGCGAAGGCGCGGATTGCGGGCACGGTGCAGGCATTCGGCCCCATCACCTTGTACAACCGTGACTGGTTTCACGGAAACGCGGCCGAGCACGGTCCATTCCGAGACCAACTGCCGTACGAGGTGACCGGAGCCGAGTCCTTCTTCCCCACGGACTGGCTTCCTGACGGGCCACACGTCGTCCTCGCCCGGGTGGATCTCGGCGTGGGAGCACAGGCAGACGCTCCGGCCGTCTCGCGCCTGCAGGCACGATCCATGATCTTGGCCGCAACGTTCCCGGAAGACTTCCGTGGCTGGGAGATGTACGAGGGGTACATCCATGCTGTCGACGGCGTCTGCACTTCCAACGAGGTGTTCCGCCTGACCGAGGAGGATTTCGCAACGCCGTATATCCAAATGGACGCCACGGCAGAGCGCTTGAACCGCATGGCCCCTCGCATCGCACCACATCTCCCCGGGGCAAGCTCAAACCTGTCCGAGGTCATCGACGCGGTGGGCTGGTGGAAAGCCTCCAGTGCGCAGCCCTCGCTGCCATCGGTCGTCCTGGATGTGAGGATTCTCGAGCTGCTGGCCAGCAGAGTCTCGGGCCAGGACTGGTACGTGTATGTGGACAGCTTCCACAAAAACGCCTGGATCCAGCATCAGGTCATCCACGCGCTGGTACGAGTGGCCTGGCACGCCCGCGACGATCTGAGGCACTTCACGCCGGACGTCCGTCAAGCCGCCGAGACCCTGCACAGGGAAATGGTGCAGTACGAAGGGATGGGATTCCGCGCAGACGTACGCAAGGTCATCTCCACGCTGCCCGACCTCGTGTCGGTCTATCCCACGCACAGCAAACAGCGCCGACGTGCCGAGAGCATGGCGGGCCGACTAGCGGGGAGTGAGGGCATGCGCGCCTGGTACGAGGAGCTCAATGACCGCTGGTCGCGCGCCCTCAACCGCCTGAGATCCGTGCGCAATTCACTTGCCCATGGCGGTCCCGTCACTCCGGAGGCTGCTACGTCAGTGACGCCACTCGCCCACTTCCTGGCGGGTACCGGTCTGATGGACAGCCTCAGTGCGCTGCTCGAAGGCGAGCCCCAGGCAACAGCGCATGTTAAGAGGCGAGATGGGGCCAATGCCTGGGCCGAGCGGTGGCTCTCCGGCATTCCCGCAAAGGAGACGCTCCAAGCCGAGTGATATACGGCTCGCGGATCAACCAATAGGCCCTCTACCGGCCGGCTGAACGGATCGGGCTCGCTCTGCCATACCGAGGCAGTGGGACCAGCGACGCGGCAGCGGCTCAGACAGCAGCGATTCGGCAAGTACCAAGTACCCCGTCCAAAACGCCCGTAAAGCCGACGCGGCGGCCGGCGCATGAGAGAGGGCGAACGAACCCGGAACGCAGAAAGACCCCGCACCATCACGGTGCGGGGTCTATCCCACAATTTGTTCGGCGGCGTCCTACTCTCCCACAGGGTCCCCCCTGCAGTACCATCGGCGCTGAAAGGCTTAGCTTCCGGGTTCGGAATGTAACCGGGCGT
>NZ_JBIAWT010000010.1:0-314643 GCF_042895955.1 Streptomyces sp. NPDC001339
AAGCCCTTGTTCCGGACAGGCTCGACCAGGCCTTCACGGGCCAGGTCGAGCATCGCCTCACGTACCGGCGTGGCGGAGATCCCGAAATCCCCGGCGAGAGTGGGCGCCGAATACACCACACCCGGACGCAGCTCGCCGGAGATCAAGGCGGCTCGCAGAGCATGGCTCACCTGATCGCGCAGCCGCTCCCGGCCCGCGTTGAGGTCACGGTGCTTCAGGTGCCCCATCGTGGTGATGATCCCTTCGCCTGGTATGGACCACTACCGTACAATGTCACGTTTCTCGAGCGGGCGACAGGGTGTAGGTCCGGCTGGAGGTGTAGAACTCCAGTGCCGCCCGGCCCTGTTCGCGCGGCCCGAGGCTGGAGGCCTTGGTGCCGCCGAACGGCAGGTGGAAGTCGACGCCGGTGGACGGGGCGTTGAGCCGGATCATCCCGGTGTCGAGCCCGTCGAGGCCGTACAGCGCCGCGTCCAGATCGGCGGTGTGGACCGAGGTGACCAGTCCGTACGGCACGGAGTTGGTGAGGCGTACGGCGTGTGCCACGTCATCGGCGGGCAGCAGGACCGCAAGGGGCCCGAAGACCTCTTCGCGCAGCAGCCGGTGCCCCGCGGGGACCTTCTCGACCAGCGTCGGGGCCGCGTACCAGCCGGGACCGTCGGGCACGGTGCCGCCGGTCAGCGCGTCCAGGCCGTGCCGGGCGTCGCTGACCTGATCGCGGGCGCGTTCGTCGATGAGCGGCCCGCACACGGTCGCCGGATCGGCCGGGTCGCCGGCCGGGATCGCCCGCAGGGCCTCGCAGAGCGCTTCGCGCAGGGGGACGAGGGCCGTGCCGACCGCGATGACGCGGCTGGTGGCGGTGCACTTCTGGCCCGCGTAGCCGGCGATCGCGGCAGCGATGTGGGCGGCGGCCCGCTCGGTGTCCGCGTCCGGGAGGACGATCGCGGCGTTCAGGCCGCCCATCTCCGCCTGGACCGGAATGCCCCGGGCCGTGGCGTCGCGTACCACGGCTTGGCCGACCGTGGTCGAGCCGGTGAAGGAGACGACGTCGGCGGCGGAGACGAGCGCGCCGCCCTCCACCGCCCCGCCGGGCAGCATGGTGAACACCCCTTCGGGCAGGGCCTGTTGGACGATCTCGGCCAGGCGCTGCGCGCAGGCGGTGGCCTCGGGGGCGGGCTTGAGGACGACCGCGTTGCCGGCCGCGAGCGCCGGGGCGGCCTTCCAGCTCGGGATGGCGAAGGGGAAGTTCCAGGGGGTGATCAGTCCGGCCACGCCGTGCGGGCGACGGCGGGTGAGCAGCAGGCCGGGACCCGCGGCGGTCTCGTGGACGGCGCCGACGGATTCGTACGGTGCCTGGGCGTAGTAGCGCCAGATCGCGACGGTGCGTGCGACCTCGGCGCGGGCTTCGGTGACGGGCTTGCCCACTTCGCAGACGGCGAGCGCGGCCAGCTCGGCCCCGGCAGCCTCGATTGCTGCGGCGACCGCGCCGAGGGCGGCCGAGCGGGCGGCCGCCCCGCCGGACAGCCAGTCGGGCTGGGCGACGCGGGCCCGTTCCACGGCGTCGGCTGCCGCGAAGGCACCGGGAGCGGCGATCTGGAGCAGGACGTCGGACGGGTCGGCAGGGTTGCGCGAGGTGATCAGGGAGACGGAGTCGGTGACGGCAGCGTCGGTCATAGGAGGAATCCTCCGGGGAAGGGGTCGTCCGGGTTGAGGAAGTACTGGGCGGTGCCGGTGATCCAGGCACGTCCGGTGACGGTCGGTACGACGGCGGACAGTGCGCCCACGGTGGTCTTCTCGATCAGACGGCCGGTGAAGCGTGTGCCGATGAAGGACTCGTTGACGAAGTCCTGACCGAGGGGCAGTCGGCCGCGGGCGTAGAGCTGAGCCATCCGGGCCGAAGTGCCCGTCCCGCACGGGGAGCGGTCGAACCAGCCGGGGTGGATGGCCATCGCGTGCCGCGAGTGGCGGGCGTCGGATCCGGGAGCGGCGAGGTAGACGTGTTTGACTCCGGCGATCTCCGGCTGTTCGGGGTGCACGGGCCGCTGGGGCGAGGCGTTGATCGCGTCCATGACGGCGAGCCCGGCGGCCAACAGGTCGTCCTTGCGCGCGCGGTCGAACGGCAGCCCCAGCGCGTCGAGTTCGACGAAGGCGTAGAAGTTCCCGCCAAATGCCAGGTCGTAGGTGACCGTGCCATGGCCAGGGACCTGGACCTTGCGGTCGAGCCCGGCGCAGAACGCCGGCACGTTGGTGAGCGTGACCGCTGTGGCGGCGCCGTCCACCACCTGGACCTGGGCGGTCACCAGCCCGGCCGGGGTGTCGAGACGCACGGTGGTGACCGGTTCGGCCACCGGCACCATGCCCGTCTCGACCAGGACGGTGGCGACCCCGATCGTGCCGTGTCCGCACATCGGGAGCAGCCCGGAGACCTCGATGTACAGGACCCCGTAGTCGGCGTCGGGGCGGGTGGGCGGCTGCAGGATGGCACCGCTCATCGCAGCGTGGCCGCGCGGCTCGTACATCAGGAGCGTCCGGAGGTGATCCATGTGCTCCATGAAGTACGTCCGCCGCTCGGCCATGGTGGCGCCGGGAACGACCCCGACGCCACCGGTGATCACGCGGGTGGGCATGCCCTCGGTGTGCGAGTCGACGGCGTGGAAGACGTGACGGGTACGCACCGGGCTTCCTTTCGGTCAGGTGTGGTGTAGTCAGGTGTGGTGTGGTCAGCGGTGGCCGTCAGCGACGGCCTTCTCGGTGGCGGCCCGCACGGCCACCGCGGTCTCCCCAGTGAGCGGGGAACGCGGTGGGCGGGTGGGCCCGCCCCGGCGCCCGACGAGGTCCATGGACAGTTTGATGGCCTGGACGAACTCCGTCTTGGAGTCCCAGCGCAGCAGGGAGTGCAGGGACTTGTAGAGCGGGAGGGCCGTCTCCAGGTCTCCGGCGACCGCGGCGTGGTACAGGGTGGCGCAGGCGGCGGGGAAGGCGTTGGGGTATCCGGCGATCCAGCCGACGGCACCGGCGACGGCGAGTTCGAGCAGGACGTCATCGGCGCCGATCAGCAGATCGAGTTCCGGGGCGAGTTCGGCGATCTCATATGCCCTGCGGACATCGCCGGTGAATTCCTTGACGGCGACGATGCTGCCGTCCTGGTGGAGCCGGGCCAGCATGCCGGGGGTGAGGTCGACCTTGGTGTCGATGGGGTTGTTGTAGGCGACGACGGGCACGCCGGCCCGGGCGACCTCGGCGTAGTGGGCGCGCACGCCCGGCTCACCGGCCCGGTAGGCGTTCGGGGGCAGCAGCAGCACCGAGCCGCAGCCCTCGTCGGCCGCCTGCTCCGCCCAGCGCCGGGCCTCGGCACTGCCGTACGCGGAGACGCCGGGCATGACACGCGCCCCGCCGCCCGCGGCCTCGACCGCGGTCCGCACCACGCGGGCCCGCTCCTCGTCGGTCAGGGTCTGGTACTCGCCGAGCGAGCCGTTGGGTACGACGCCGTCGCAGCCGTTGTCGAGCAGCCAGCGGACGTGTTCGGCGTAGGCGTCGTGGTCGACGGACAGGTCGTCGCGCAGGGGCAGGGCGGTGGCGACCATGATGCCGCGCCAGGGGCGGGCGTTGTTCCACGTGGTGGGGGTCATGCCGGAAAACCTCTCTACGGAGTGAGACATGTGCGGTGCGGTGCTCCGAGGTGACTCGCCGCGGGGCACCGTCACCGCCGGATCAGCCATCGGCGCCGGGAGCGGCGCCGGGCTCGGATGTGGTCCGGGACGGGCACCCGGGCGCGTCGACGACGGGGTCGTCGAGCGCGGCGAGCGCCGAGAGCGGGACGGGTACGGCGAACGGGCGGCGTTCGGGCGCGGGTTCGGGCGCGGGTTCGGCGGTCCGGCCGCGGGCCGCGAGGCAGAGCACCGCGGGGCCGCACGTCCGGCCCTGGCACCACCCCATACCGGCCCGGGTCAGCAGTTTGACGGTGCGGCTGTCACGTGCGCCGAGGTCCTCGACCGCCTCGCGGATCCGCCCGGCGGAGACCTCCTCGCAGCGGCACACCTCGGTGTCGTCCGCGAGCCAGCGCGACCACTCCGGGCCCGGCGCGTGAGCCGCGACCATCACCTCGGCGAAGGCGCGCATCCGGTCCCTGCGTCGTCCGAGTTCCCCGACCCGGCCGCCATGGGCGGCGCGCCCCAGAACCCGTGCGGCGATGGCCACTCCCGCCAACTCACCTTCGATTCTGGCCAGTTGGGCCCCGCCGACTCCCCCGGTCTCACCCGCCGCCCACAGGCCGCGTACCGAGGTCTCCTGGAGGCCGTCCAGGGTCAGCGCCCTGGTGCCGTCGGGCAACGCGCGGGTGGCGCAGCCGAGCGCTGTGGCCAGGTCGGTCTGGGGGACGAGGCCGTGCCCGACGGCCAGCGCGTCGCAGCCGATCCGGCGTCCCGTCCCCGGTACGGGGCGCCAGTCGCGATCGAGGCGGCTGACGGTGACGGCCTCCACCCGGTCGGTGCCGTGCACTTCGGTGACCGCGCTGCGCGGTCTCACCCGCACTCGGTGCCACAGCAGGGCGGCACCGTGGACCAGCGCCTCGGCCGCCTTGTGCGGGTTGGTGACCAGCGCGCGGGGGTGCCGGGCGTACCGCAGATAGCCGGATGCCTCGACGACGGCCGGCACTCTCGCCCCGGCAGCGGCCAGTGACGCGGCGACCGCGAGCAGCAGCGGACCACTGCCCGCCACGACCACCCTCCGCCCCGGCAGCACCAGCCCGGACTTGAGCATGGCCTGCGCTCCCCCGGCACCCACGACGCCGGGCAACGTCCAGCCAGGGAAAGGAAGCTGCCGTTCGTACGCGCCGGTGGCCAGGAGTACCGCGCGGGCCCGCACCCGCACCGGACGCTCACCCTCGCCGTCAGCTCCCGTGACGGCGTGCACCGCCCACGTATCGGCGGCCTCGTCGTCCTTGGTCACACTCCACACGTGGTGTCCGGGAAGATGGCGGACGTCGCTCCGCGCAAGGCGTCGGCGCAGGTCGGTGTAGGCGGACCAGTCATGGTGCAGGGCTTCGGGCCGGACGGCTCCCAGGGCGGGTGCCGGGGTGCGGTAGAACTGCCCGCCCGTATGAGTGGAGGTGTCCAACAAGGCGACGGACAGGCCGAGTTCGCCGGCCGTGACGGCGCCAGCGAGGCCGGCGGAGCCCGCACCGATCACCGCGAGGTCGTACGGTTCAGACGCCGAGAGCGGCATGGCCGTGTCCTTCCTGTGTGGCGATGGTGTCCCCCGGCCGGGCCGGCACCAGGCAGGCCCGCCGGTTGGGCTCTCCATTGATCGTGGCCAGGCATTCGTAGCACTGGCCGATGCCGCAGAACGCGCCGCGCGGGCGCCCGCCGTTGCGGGCGGTGCGCCAGGACAGGATTCCGGCAGACCACAGTGCGGCGGCGACGGACTGACCGGGCAGGGCGGTCACCGCGCGGCCGTCGAACGTGATCCGGAACGGTGAACCGGGCTGAGCGCCGACCAGCTCGGCGGGGGTACGGGCCACGATTGCTCCTCTCATGGCGGTCATGGCAGTCATGGCGGGCATGGCGGTCATCGCAGTTACGGCGGTCACGGCAGGCGGTCTCAGGCAGGCGGGGGGAAGCGTTCCGGCCTGAACGGAGTGATGTCGAGCGGTGGTTCGCCGCCGGTGAGCGACCGTGCGACGATCAGCCCGGTGGCGGGCGCGAGCCCGATCCCCGCGCCCTCGTGACCACAGGCGTGCAGCAGACCGGGGACCCGCGGATCGGGGCCGACAGCGGGCAGGTGGTCCGGCAGATACGGGCGGAAGCCGACGTAGGTGCGCATCGCCCGTACCCTGGCGAGGGCCGGGAAGAGTGCGGTGGCCTGGGCCGCCAGCCGCCGCAGCACCTCCACGGAGAGCGTGCGGTCGAAGCCGACCCGCTCCCGGCTCGCGCCGATCAGCACCGGCCCCGCCGGGGTGCCCTCCACCACCGCCGAACTCTGCAGCGCGGCGGAGCCGCTGGCCACGTCGGCCACATAGTCGGCCGCGTACACCTTGCGGCGCACCACGCGCGGCAGCGGCTCGGTGACCAGGACGAAGCCCCGGCGGGGCCGTACCGGAAGCGCGACACCCGCGAGGCGGGCGAGATCGCCGCTCCAGGTCCCGGCGGCGTTGACCACGTACGGGGCGTGCACCTCCCCGGCCGTCGTCCGCACCCCTCGGATCTCGCCGGACGACCCGGTGAGCAGGCCGGTGACCTCCTCTCCGAGCCGCAACCCGATCCGGTCGCCACTCGCGCGCAGCAGATGCGCGGCGGCGAGTGCCGGCATGACCTGCGCGTCCTGGGGGTAATGGACGCCGCCCGCCAGGCCGGCGGCCAGATGGGGCTCCAGGTCGTGCAGGCCGTCGGGCGGGACCTCGTTCGCCGTGACACCTGCCTTCCGCTGCCCGGCCGCGAAGTCCCGCAGCGCGGCCAGCGCGGCCTCGCCGGAGGCGACGACCAGTCCGCCTTTGGGCTCGTACTCGATTGCCGGCGGGAGCTCTTCGGTCAGCTCGCGCCACAACTTCGTGGAGAGCAGGGCCAGTTCGAGCTCGGGTCCGGGCTCCTTGTCGGAGACCAGGAGGTTGCCCTCACCTGCCCCCGTCGTACCGCCCGCCACGGGGCCGCGGTCGAGCACCAGGACCCGGAGGCCGGCCCGGGCGGCGTAGTGGGCGCAGGCCGCGCCGACCACGCCTGCCCCGACGACGATCACGTCTGCGGAGTTCCTTGTGAGCACGTCAGTAATATTTCACATTGCACTGCCCGTGCCAAGAGCCCGCGGCTCATCGCGTCAGGCCAATTGCGTCCGCCCCCTGTAGCGCTGACAGGCAGGGGAGGGACCCTCGGCCACGGGTGAGTAACGAAGTCGCCGAAGCCTTGTCAGTGCAATTTCACATTACTATGTTACCCGTCACATTCCAGCCAGCTGCCCAACTGCCTCCGGAGTGACCGCTCATGAACAAGCGCACCTGCACAGCTCTGGCCGCCGCACTGGTGGCGGCCCTCGCCCTCGGCACGGCCGGCTGCTCCGGCGGACAGAAGGCGGACGGCACCCACGGCCGCGAGAACCCCGCAACGGCCAACAGCGGCCGGGCGATCGGCGGGACGCCGCAGAAGGGCGGCACCCTCACCATCCTGTCCAACCAGGACTTCAGCCACCTCGACCCGGCCCGCAACTGGGTCATGAACGACATGGACTTCGGGACCCGGCTGCTCTACCGCACCCTGGTGTCGTACAAGGCGGCCCCCGGAACCGCCGGCGGCGAGCTGGTCCCCGACCTCGCCACCGACCTCGGCACGCCCTCCAACGGCGCCAAGACCTGGACGTTCCACCTCAAACCTGGAGTCAAGTACGAGGACGGGACGCCGGTCACCGCCCAGGACATCAAGTACAACGTGGAGCGGTCCTTCTCTCCGGACCTGCCCGGCGGCGCCGACTACGCGGCCCGCTACCTCAAGGACGCCAAGGACTACCGGGGCCCGGCCCAGGGCGAGCACCTGGATTCCGTCAGGACGCCGAACGACCGGACGATCGTCTTCGAACTGCGCAAGCCCTTCGCCGAGTTCCCCTACACGACGGTGCTGCCCACCTTCGCCCCGGTGCCGAAGGCGAAGGACAACGGGCCCCGCTACGACAACCGACCGTTCTCCTCGGGCCCGTACAGGATCGAGACGTATCAGCGCAACAAGAAGCTGACCCTGGTCCGCAACCGGCACTGGGACCCCAGGACCGATGAGATACGCAAGGCGTACCCGGACAAACTGGTCATGGTGATGGGGCTCAAGCCCAACCAGATCGACGACCGGATGATCGCCGCCCAGGGCACGGATGCCTCCGCCGTCCCGTGGTACGCGCTGCGGCCGGAGAGCGCGGGCAAGGTCCTGCCCAGGGCCGAGGTGCGCGAGCGGCTGCTGGCCGAGTCGACCAACTGCACCGACATGGTGCAGATGCACACCGGGCGGGCCCCCTTCGACAAGGTGAAAGTCCGTCAGGCCGTGCAGTACGCCCTCGACAAAGAGGCCGTGATCACTTCCTCCGGCGGCCCCGCCTTCAATGACGTCTCCCACGCCTACATGCCCGCGGCCCTCTTCGGCGGCAAGCAGCCGGACACCCTGAAGATCCCCGCCACCGGCGATGCGGACAAGGCCAAGCAGTTGCTGAAGGAGGCCGGGAAGCCGGACGGCTTCACCACCAAGATGACGGTCTCCAACGGTGACAAGGGGCGGGCCGAGGCGATCCAGCAGTCGCTCGCCAAGGCCGGTATCAAGGTCACTATTGAAACGGTCGACCCGTCCGCGTTCTACGCCACCATCGGCGACACCGCCAACCGCACCGACATGGTGTACACCGGCTGGTGCCAGGACTACCCCTCCGGCTCCACCTTCCTTCCCTTCGTCTTCGACGGCCGCTACATCAAGGAGAAGGGCAACTCGGGCAACCACTCCCTCTTCCGCGACGAGCCGACCATGCGGCGGATGGACGAGATCGCCGCGATGACCGACGCCAAGAAGGCGAGCGTGGCCTGGCAGGAGCTGGACGGCGACATCCTCGCCAAGGCCCCGGCGGTACCGGTCCTGGTGCGTCGCTGGCCGTTGGTGGTGGGGACCAACATCGCAGGCGCGTACGGGCACACCTCCTACGGCGGCCAGCTCGACTACGCCTCGGTCGGCCTCAAGAACCCTGCCCAGAGCGAGGGCTGAGGAGCGCACCCACCATGGCCACCACCTCCCTCTCCGCACCGGCCGCCAAGACCGCTCCGGCGAGCAGCGGCCCCTGGCAGCTCGCGCGGCAGCAACTGCGCCGACGCACCGCCGTGCAGATCTCCCTCGTCGTGATCGTGCTCTTCGCCGTCATGGCGGCGGGAGCCCCGCTGCTCAGCATGCTGGGCGGCTGGTCACCCGAGGAGTTCGACAAGACCGCCGTCGATCCCTACCTGGGCGGGCAGCCCATCGGCCCGCTCGGCGGGATCTCCGCCGATCACTGGCTCGGAGTCGAACCCGTCACCGGCCGCGACCTGTTCGCCCGCGTCGTGCACGGCGCGCAGGTCTCCCTGCTCATCGCCTTCGCCGCCACCGCGATCGTCGTCGCCGCCGGTACCGCGGCCGGGATCGCGGCCGGCTACTTCGGCGGCCGCACCGATGCGGTGCTCTCCCGGCTGATGGATCTCATCATGTCCTTCCCGTCCCTCATCTTCATGATCGCGATGATGTCGGTGGCCCGGGACGTCAACCGGATCGTGCTGATGACCGCCGTGATCGGGCTCTTCGGCTGGCCCGGCATCGCCCGCGTGGTACGCGGCCAGACGCTCTCCCTCAAACACCGCGAGTACGTCGATGCCGCCCGGGTCGGCGGCTCCGGCCCCTGGCGGGTGCTCACCCGCGACATCCTCCCGGGCGTCGCCGGGCCCGTCATCGCCTACACCACCCTGATCATTCCGGGGATGATCGCCACCGAGGCGGCCCTGAGCTACCTGGGCGTGGGCGTCCGCCCGCCCACCCCCTCCTGGGGCCAGATGATCGCCGAGAGCGTCGCCTTCTACGACACCGACCCCATGTACTTCATCATCCCCAGCGCCTGCCTCTTCCTCACCGTGCTCGCGTTCACGCTGCTCGGCGACGCACTGCGGGACGTCCTGGACCCGAGGGGAAGCCGCACATGATCCTCTACCTCGGGCGCCGGACACTCGGCGTCATCGGCGTCCTGATCGCCATCGCCGCCATCACCTTCACCATCTTCTACGTCCTGCCGTCCGACCCGGCGGCCGCGGCCTGCGGCAAGTCGTGCAGCACCGAGCGGCTGACGGCGATCCGTGCGCACATGGGCCTCGACCAGCCCCTGTGGCGGCAGTTCGCCGACTTCGTCACCGGCATCTTCACCGGCCGCACCATGGGCACGGGGCAGTACGAGCTGCACTGCGGCTTCCCGTGCCTGGGCTACTCCTACGAAAACAGCGAGGCCGTCTGGGACCTGCTGATGGACCGCCTTCCGGTCTCCGCCTCGCTGGCCTTCGGCGCGGCCGTGATCTGGCTGGTCCTCGGGCTGTCCGCGGGGGTCGCCGCGGCCCTGCGCAAGGACACCCTCACCGACCGCGTGCTGATGGTCGGCGCGGTGGCCGCCGCCTCGCTGCCGGTCTACTTCACCTCGATGATGCTGATCTACGGGGTGATCCGGATCGCGGGCCTGCTGCCCTACCCGCAGTACGTGCCGTTCGGCGACGGCCCGCTGGACTGGGCGTCGAACCTGCTGCTGCCCTGGCTGGCGCTGGCCATCCTGTACGCGGCGATGTACGCACGGCAGAGCCGCAGTTCGATGATCGAGACGATGGCGGAGCCGTACATCCGCACCGCCCGCGCCAAAGGCCTGCCGCGCCGGACGGTCGTGGTCAAACACGGGCTGCGGGCCGGAATGACCCCGGTCCTGACCCTCTTCGGCATGGATCTGGGCGGACTGCTCGCCGGCGCGGTGATCACCGAGTCCATCTTCGGGCTCCCCGGCGTCGGGCGGCTCTTCTACGGTGCGCTCTCCAGCGGCGACCAGCCGGTGATCCTCGGAGTGACGCTGCTGGCCGCCACCTTCATCGTCGTCGCCAACCTGGCCGTCGACCTGCTCTACGCCGTCGTCGACCCCCGAGTGAGGTACTGATGAGCGCCACCGGTGAACCCCTGCTCTCGGTCCGGGATCTGACGGTCACCTTCGCCACCCCGCGCGGTCCGGTACGGGCCGTCGACGGCCTCGGCTTCGAGGTCCGGCGGGGCCGGACCCTCGGCATCGTCGGCGAGTCCGGCTCCGGCAAGTCCGTCACCTCCCTGGCGGTGATGGGGCTGCACACCGGCGCTTCGGTCACCGGCTCCATCGCCCTGGGCGGCCAGGAGCTGACGGGCCTGGCGGAGCGCGAGCTGAACCGGCTGCGCGGCCGGAAGATGGCAATGATCTTCCAGGACCCGCTCTCCAGCCTCCACCCGTACTACACCGTGGGCGAACAGATAGCCGAGCACCACCGCGTGCACTTCGGCAGCGGCAGGAGGGCCGCCCGCGAGCGGGCCGTGGAAGCGCTGGGCGAGGTGGGTATCCCCGAGCCGCGGCGCCGGGCCAGGGAGTACCCGCATCAGTTCTCCGGCGGTATGCGCCAGCGCGTGATGATCGCGATGGCCCTGGCCTGCGAACCCGAGCTGCTCATCGCGGACGAGCCGACCACCGCCCTGGATGTCACCGTCCAGGCGCAGATACTGGAGCTCATCGCCCGGCTCCAGGAGGAGCGGGGACTGGCCGTCATCATGATCACGCACGATCTGGGCGTGGTCGCCCGGGTCGCCCACGACGTCCTGGTGATGTACGGGGGAAGAGGCGTCGAACGGGCCCCGGTGGACACCCTGTTCGCGGAACCGGCCCACCCCTACACCCGCGCCCTCCTCGACTCCCTTCCCCGTCTCGACGACAGCGACGAGGAACCGCTGCGGCCGATCCCGGGCAGCCCGCCGTCCCTCCTCACCCCGGCCCCCGGCTGCGCGTTCGCACCCCGCTGCCCCCGGCTGGCCGGCGCCCCCACCGGGGAGCACTCCCGATGCGAGAGCGAACTCCCCCTCCTCGACGGCCCGGCCGGGCATCCGGCCGCCTGTCACTTCCCCGCGTACGAAGGCAAGGCCTCATGACGACCACGCCCCAACCCCTTTTGTCCCTAAGGGACTTGACGGTGACGTTCCCTGGAAGGCGGCGATCCGCGCCGGTCCGGGCCGTCGACGGCATCACCTTCCACGTGGCGGAGGGTGAGACGCTGGGCCTCGTCGGCGAGTCCGGCTGCGGCAAGTCCACCACCGGCCGCACCGTCGTCCGGCTCCTGGAACCCACAGCCGGCTCCGTCACGTACGACGGACGCGACATCAGCCACCTGTCGCAGCGGGCACTGAAGCCGCTCCGCAAGGACCTGCAGATGGTCTTCCAGGACCCGCACTCCTCGCTCAATCCGCGCCAGACGGTGGCCCGGATCATCTCCGATCCGCTGCTGGTGCGGGGCAGTTCGGCGGCGGATGCCAGAGCGCGGGCCACCGAGCTGATGGAGCTGGTGGGGCTCATCCCCGAGCACATCGACCGCTATCCCCACGAGTTCTCCGGCGGCCAGGCCCAGCGCATCGGCATCGCCCGCGCACTGGCCACCGGCCCCCGCCTCGTCGTCGCCGACGAACCGGTCTCCGCCCTCGACGTCTCCGTCCAGGCCCAGATCGTCAACCTGATGGAACGGCTCCAGCGCGAACTCGGCCTGGCCTATCTCTTCATCGCCCATGACCTGTCCGTCGTCAAGCGGGTGTGCGACCGGGTCGCCGTGATGTACCTGGGCCGGATCGTCGAGATCGGAGCGAAGGACGAGGTCTACGCCGCCCCGGCGCACCCCTACACACGCGCGCTGCTGTCCGCCGTCCCGCTGCCCGACCCGGCCGCCGAACGGGCCCGCGAGCGGATCACCCTGCTCGGCGACCCTCCCAGCCCCGCCGCTCCCCCGCCCGGCTGCACCTTCCACCCGCGCTGCCCCAAGGCCCAGCAGATCTGCCGCACCGAGGCACCCACCCTACGGAGCACAGCTCCGGGCCCGGCCCGGCAGGTGGCGTGCCATTTCCCCGAAACGGCCTGAGCGCGGTCGTGCCCCGGCTCCCGACCGGGAACCGGGGGCGTCGTCGGCCGGGCACTCGGTGCACCCGGCAAACGATCCGTCTCAGGTCATCACCCCATCTCCGCACCTGCGCATCGCCTGCCTCATGTCACACAAGACCGCGGACGCACGCCCCTGTCCGAAAGCCATCGCCGGTCCATAGCATCCACGCCATGGACCTGGAGCTACGGCATCTGCGGGTGGTGTGCGCGATCGCCGAGGCGGGGAGTCTCACCCGCGCCGCCGCCTCGCTCCGTATGACACAACCAGGGCTCAGCGCCCAACTGCGCCGCATCGAGGCCGCGCTGGGCGGGCCCCTGTTCGACCGGGGGCAGTCGGGCACCGCCCCCACGCCCCTCGGCGAGCTGGTCATCGGACGGGCCCGCACCATACTGCCGGGCATCGACGGACTGCTCTCCGACACGGACCGTGCCGCCCATCGCATGACAGCCGCGGACCGGATCCGCGTCGGCTCAGTCGGCGCCCCGCTTCTGGGGCACCTCCTCCTGGCCGTCCGGGCACTGCTGCCCGAGGCCGGCCTGACCTGCCGTTGCCAGTACTCCCCCGTCGCTCTGCTCGACGACCTCGCCGCACGCCGCCTGGAAACGGCGGTACTCGGCGACCACCCCGACCAGGAGCTGCCGCAGCGTGCGGGCGTGACAGTCCACACGATCGTCACCGAACCGGTCTTCGCCCTGCTGCCGGCGGCCCACCCGCTCGCCACGCGGGACGAGGTCCGGCTGACCGAACTCGTGGAGGAGGACTGGGCGGTCCCCCGGCCCGACAGCGACCGGACCCCCGAGTACTGGGCTTCCGTCTGCGCCTCGACCGGCCGCGCTCCCTTCACCCCGTATGAAGCCGAGGGGCGGCAGCTGATCGAGCTCGTGCGAGCCGGCCTGGCCGTGAGCCTCTGTCAGGCCACGTTCATCGAGGTACCCGGCGTCGTGGTCCGTCCCCTGGCCGAAAACCCCTTGTGGTACCGGCATATTCTGGCCTGGCACCAGGACGGTCCGCTCGCACCGTACGGCACCGAGATCCGGCGCCGAGTCGCCGACGGCTATCTGGCCGCATGCGGTGACAGCCCGGTGTACGCGCGCTGGCGGGAACGGAACCCGCACGCGGCCCGACCGGTGACAGCCGCGCCCTGACCGACCGGGCCTGCGGACGACCTCTCCATCGGAACCAGCGCCGGGGCGCTTACCGAAGCCCGGCGAGCAAGACGCGCTGGAGGGACGGAAAACGGGGCTTGTTCTGTTGCTTGCAACCCCCTTTTCACTGACACGTGAACTGTGACATTGTACGGTCACACTTTTCGCGGACATGACAGCCCCGAGAGTGTTCAACTCCCGGTGCCGTCAAGGTCCGCGCCCCCACTGCCGTGCCCCTCGCGCGGCTGCCGACTGGCCTGGAGGCCATCGCTATGCGTAGACCCCCCACAGTGAAGAGACTCGCCCGACTGCTGATACCTACCGTGGCCGCCGCCGGCCTGGGGCTGACCATGCTCGCCCCCAACGGCGGGGCAGCACCGGCCGGCACCGAGGCGCCCAAGCCCGCACCGAGGTCGGCCCCCGCCCCGCAGCCCGCCGCTGCCACCGTCCTCGCCGCCGATCTCGCCCCCGGACACGCCGCCGCCCCCGCGCGCTCGGCCGCGAAGGCCCCGAACTCCGCGCAACGCCCTCCGCTCCCCGCGGCCCAGAACGCCGCGCAGCGCAAGAAGGCCCGCTCCGCGGCCAAGGCCGCGGCGGACTGCAACGTCAGCGACTTCACCTCGAAGACCGGTGCTGAACTGGTCGAGCAGATCAAGAAGTCGGAGACCACCTGCATCAACACGCTGTTCAACGTGACCGGTGAGGACTCCAAGGCCCTCTTCCGTGAGGAACAGATGGTCACGGTCGCGAACGCGTTCAAGGACCTCGCGGCCAACTACCCGGGAGACAACAGCACTTCCACCGCCCAGGTGGTGCTGTACCTGCGCGCCGGCTACTACATCCAGTACAACCAGCCGGACAACGTCGGCAAGTACGGCCCGGCGCTGAAGAGCGCCATTCAGGGCGCCCTGGACGGCTTCTTCGGCTCGTCCCACGCCTTCGACGTCACCGAGGCCAACGGAGAGACCCTGGCCGAGACGGTCACCCTGATCGACAGCTCCGAGGAGAACGCCCGCTACCTCAACGTGGTCAAGCGTCTGCAGAAGGACTACAACGCGTCGTACGACAAGTTCTACGGGATGCTCGCGGCGGTCAACAACACCTACACCGTGCTGTTCCGCGGCCACCAGCTGCCGGAGTTCGTGGAAGCCGTGAAGGCCGACCCGAGCGTCCTCACCGGAATGCGTGACTTCGCCGTCGCCCACGACGATCTGCTCGGCACCGACAAGTCCTACCTGGCCAGCAACGCCGGACGCGAACTCGGCCGTTTCCTCCAGCACGCCGACCTCAAGGACACCGTCAAGCCGTTGGTCAAGGAGCTGCTCGGCCGCAGCGACATCACTGGGCGCACCGCCCCGCTCTGGGTCGGCATCGCCGAGATGACCGATGAGTTCGACAAGGCGAACTGCGCCGAGTACAACACCTGTGACCTGCAGAACCGCGTGCGCGACGCCGTGCTGACGATCAAGCACGAGTGCGGTCCGAGCGCGAAGATCCTCGCGCAGGAGATGAAGGAGTCCGAACTCTCGGCCACCTGCGACAGCATCCTCAAGCAGGACCCGGTCTTCCACGGCATCGTCAAGGACAACGGCCCGGTCAAGGACGACAAGAACACCAACATCGAGATCGTCGCCTTCAACTCCAGCACCGACTACAAGACCTACGCCGGTGTCGTCTTCGGCATCGACACCAACAACGGCGGTATGTACCTGGAGGGAGACCCGGCCGCTGAGGGCAACCAGCCGCGCTTCATCGCCTACGAGCAGCCGGCCGACGACGGCGCCTTCCAGATCTGGAACCTCAACCACGAGTACACCCACTACCTCGACGGCCGGTTCGACATGTACGGCGACTTCGCGGCCGGGCAGAAGACCCCGACCGTGATGTGGGTCGAGGGCTTCGCCGAGTACGTCTCCTACACGTACCGCGGCGTCAACTACGACCGGGCGATCGAGGAGGCGGGCAAGGGCACGTACCAGCTGAGCCAGCTCTTCGAGAACACCTACGACAACGCCGACACCACCCGCATCTACCAGTGGGGCTACCTGGGCGTCCGCTACATGCTCCAGTCGCACCCCGACGATGTGGCCACCCTGCTCGGCCACTACCGCGCAGGCGAGTACGACGCCGCCCACAGCCTGCTCCACGACACCATCGGCACCAGGTACGACGCCGACTTCGCCGACTGGCTGAAGAAGTGCGCCGGCGGTGACTGCGGCAAACCGCCCGCCCGGAGTGCACGTTGACCGAGACCTCGGTCACCGGCAACAACTGAACCAAGAGGAGCCAGGAGAACTCGGTGTCCCGCGCACCATGCGTGCGCGGGACACCGGCGCGAACGCGGCCAGAGCAGGGAGAGCCCGAGGGAGACGGCTCCCTCGGTCTCGCCGTCGCGGAGGATGCTCAGTCGAGACAGAACTCGTTGCCCTCGATGTCCTGCATCTGAATGCACGACTCGTTGTCGTCATCGGCAAGCAGCGTTCGCAGATGTACCGCACCGAGCGCGATCAGACGTGCGCATTCGGCCTCCAATGCGGCGAGGCGCTCTTCACCCACGAGTCCGGTGCCGACCCGCACGTCGAGATGCACCCGATTCTTGACGATCTTCCCTTCGGGAACACGCTGGAAGAGCAGGCGCGGGCCCACACCCGAGGGATCACTGCATGCGAAGTAGATGACCTGATCCTCTGGCGGCAGCGAGCGATGGTAGTCCTCCCAAGTGGCAAACCCCTTCGGAATCGGCGGTACGACGTACCCCAACACCTCGCACCAAAATCCGGCGAGGCGCGCAGGCTCTGCGCAGTCGAAGGTGACTTGGAACTGCTTGATCGAAGACATCGGCGCACCATAGCAGGGGCACAAACACGACCTCAGGTGGTGGCCGGGGCCATTGCCGACGGGTGGTACCGCGAGGAGAGCCACTCCAGGAGGCTGACCGCTCCGGCGCCCATTCCGGCACCGGCGCCGCCGGCCAGTCCTGCCAGATCCTTCACCGCCTCTTCCCCGAGTCCGGAGAACTTCTGCACGGTCTGGGTGTTCCAGAGCGTGTGCATTCCCTTGGCGGCGGCCACGGCGATACCGGCCGTGACGCTCAGCGTGGAGGACGTCGAGGGGCCGAATGCCGACAGGCCGAGCATTCCGGCCGCGTAGGGAGCCACATAGGGAGCCAGTACCAGGCCTCCGCTCACGTAGGGCGCCAGGGCCATGGCCCCGCCGACGTAGGGGTTGGCGTACAGGTCGCGGACGCCCCGGGCCGCCCAGTGCGTCCACAGCATGCCCTGGGCCGCGGCACCACCGAACACGGCCGCGGTGTACCCGTCGGTCCGGCGGACGAAGTCGTATCCCTGATCGGTGAAGCGGTGGGCGAAGAATCCGCGCAGAGCCGCGCCGCCAGGGCCCTTGACGGCCATCATCGTGTCCACCATCTCCTGCGGGCCGTGCTTGAGAATCGTCTCGATCACCCCCATCGCGGCACCGATGGCCAAGGCGGTGCGTTCCGCCTTCTTCTTCCGCTGGGCCTTCTCCTTGCGGTACTCGCGTTCGTCCAGGGCCTTTTCCGCCAGCGCGATGGCCTTGGTGATGGCCTGGGTGCGGGCGCTGTCGCCGTCGCCCTGCCCTTCCAGGTGCTTACGGACCTCGGCCAGGGAGTCCTTCAGGCCGACGCCGGACGCCAGATTCTCGACCAGAATGGCGAGTTCCTCACCGAGGCCGGTCTTGCGCATCGCCCAGGCCGCCGCCTTGCCCCGCAGGACGTTCAGGCCCTCCGGGGGTTCCTCGCTGTCGTAGCGGTCGCGTACCGCGAGCCAGGTCCGCGAGGCCATCTCGCCCAGGACCTCGGCGACCCATTTCTCCACGCGCCCGCCGTAGTAGCGCATGACGAACCGGGCGATCTGGTGGAAGGCATGGGCACGGGTGCCGATCTCCAGGGCGTTTCTCACCGCTCCGCCGTGCGAGGGCCGGGGTGGTGCCGCGGTGAGCCACATGAGGTTCTCCAGGCCCGTGGTCCTACGATCGGTGCCGACGATCTCGCCCTGGCCCACGGTCTCCTTGGCAGCCAGGAGTTCGACCCGCCCGGCGCCGTTGCCGACGTCGAGTACGCCGGTCTCGGTGATCTCCAACTGTGCCCCGGGGAGCAGGAGGACGTCCTGGCCGCGGTGGTGCGGGGAGTAGGACAGCAGGGGGCCGAGGTCCCGTCCGGAACGGTCGTTGAGGTGGACCTGGGTGAGCACCACATGCCGGTCCCTGGGCTCGGTGGCGGCCCGGTCTGCGGCGTGGTCGAATGCGGCCTGCTGGTCCCGGAAGGCCAGGACCGGCCGCTGGGTTTCCAGGCGCTGTCCCACGGCGGGTCTGTGCTCTTCGTGGCGTGAGCGGCTCAGCGCATAGTCGACCGTGCTCGACTTGAGGTCGGCCAGATGCTGCGAGAAGGATTCCAGGGTCCGGTCGAACCCCTCCTTTCCGCCGGTGAGCCGCATGGCGAACTGCCCGCCCCACTTGGCGGTCCATTCACCGGCCAGTTTGATGGCCTCCTTCAGCGCCCGGGCCGGAACGGCCTCCAGCAGCGCCTTTCCGATGCTGTTCACCAGGCCGGACAGTGCGTTCATGAGGTCCGGCAGATTCTGCAGCTTCGTCAGGAGATCGACGATGTTCTCCCGGAAAATGGCGACGGCCTTCTTCAGCCACTTCGCGACGCGCTCCAAGTGTGGGTTCTTCCCGACCAGTTCGGCGATCCTGGTCCAGGCAGCGGAGAGTTTCTCCTGGAGGGCGGGGAGCGAGTTCCACAGAGCGGTCAATTTCCCGCCCAGGGCGCTCAGCGCTCCCTTCATCATGCCGAGCGCCTTCATGGCAACGGCACAGATCCGGTCCCAGCCCTGGTCCAGTTTTCCCGTCGCCGCCACGACCTGCTGCTGGATCTCCGGGGCGTTCTCCAGGAGGTGCAGCAGCTTGTCCTGGGCCTTGGCGGCAACCGCGCAGACGTTGTTGCCCAGTTCCTGCACTCCCTTGTACAAGGAGCCGAACGGGGCGTCCCGGATCTCGTCCAGGAGCGCGCCGACGGTGCGGCTCTTCACTCCCCCACCGGCCAGGGTGATGCTGGTGAGATCGAGCGAGAGGCTCCACAGCCGGCTCATGGCAGAACTGGTGAAGCGCTCGATTCCCCCGGTCAGCAGACCGAAGAGCGCGGAGAGCGTGCCTTTGGTGAGCTCGCCGCCGACCACGGTGCCCGCCGCGCTGAAATTCAGCCCGGCGATGATGCGGTCGAAATCGGCCAGTGCGGCATGCCGCTCGGAATCGGCGTAGAAGCGGGTGAACGCGGATTCGTAGGCCACCGTGGCGGACCACGGCACGAACTCCTCGCCGTCGGCGCGCTGTTCCTTGGCCGCCGGGGCCCGATCGGGCTGACCGACGCTGCCCGGTGCGGTGGTGACCACCCAGACCGGTCCTGCCATGGGGCGCAGCCGCGACACCCCGGAGACGAGGTTCTCGGTGGCGGTTCGGTCGGACTCCAGCAACGCGGTCGTCGCCTCGGCCGTCAGGTCGGTGGTGGTCACGTCCGGGGTGCCTGGGGCTCCCGGGGCGCCCGGGATCGCGCCTGCCGCGTGGCCGTCCAGGGCACGGGTGCGGGCCAGGCGCTGCTGGACGAGTTCGTGGGACGGCGCGGCGGCGCCGAGGCCGACGGGCTCCAGGGCGGGGTTGCCGTACCCGCCGAGCGCCTGCAGGGCGGCGGGCCCGAGCAGCTCGGCCGCCTGCCGGCCGGACTTCAGTTCCTGCCGGGTCAGCCACGCCTGGGCCCGGGAGTCGAACTCCTCCGGCTCCGGCACGTCCTGGAGGGTGCGGGCCGACGGAACGAGCCGGATGTCCGGCCGGTCGGTCAGCTGGGTGAGGCGGTTCTCCAGCGGCGAGGAGACGGTGGTGAAGGCGTGGCCCGCGAGGTCGATACGGGTGGCCGGGTCGCCGAAGAGTCCGGGCGTGACGCGCAGTGCGCCTTCGTAGTGGGTGGTGGCGGTCTCAAGGGTGGATGCGATGACCTCGTACTCCGCCGCGTTGTCCCGTAGGGCGGACTGGGCGGTTTCCAGGGATACGGCCAGGGCTTCCGCTTCGTCACCGGTGGCCTCGGCCAGCCGCCGGGCCACGCCCGTGATGTGCTCTTCGAGTACGGCCCGTTCTTTCGCCAACTCCCGTCTGCGGTCGCCGAGCCGGGACATATCGGCCTCGGCCTGCAGCGTTCCGGCCACGGCCAGGGCCGCGTCCGGGCCATGGCCCGCGGCTCCTGCTCCTGCTCCTGCTCCTGCTCCTGCTCCTGCTCTGCAAGCGCGGGCCATGGCTAGGCGGTGCATGCGCCGGGCGTCGTCAAGGCGGGCCTCGTACTCACCGGTCAGTGTGTCGTTCTCGGCGAGGGCGGACTTGATGCCGTCGACCGTGGTCTGCAAGTGCCGTCCGGTCTCGCTGCCGGGGGCGGATTCCATGAGGCGGTAGCCGAGCTCCAGGTCCCGCTCCAGAAGGTTCTTGCGCTGCTGCGCGAGCGCCTCCAGCTGAGCGGTCAGCCGCACGATGGCGATATGCGCACGGTCCCGCACCGCCTCGGCCCGCACCGCCTCGGCCCGCGGATCCGGGCCCGCCGGAGCTGATAGGGCCGCGGGGACGTCGAGCAGGGCGGGCAACCGGCCGGCGGCGGTGAGGGCCTGTATCGGCAGCCCCGCTTGCCGCGTTCCCGAAGTGCCGGGTGCAAGCCGCGCCGCGGACGAGACGGCCGACGGTGGAATCGGCGCACCGGCGAAGACGCGCGCCCCGCGTCTGTTGATGAATTCGGCGGCGGTGCGGTTGACGAACGTCCTGGTGGACAGCATGGGCATTCCCCAGTTCAGATAATTCGGGAGATCAGGGCTCAGGGCTCAGGGGCTCAGGGGCTCAGGGGCTCAGGGGCTCAGGACGATCGAACAGCCGGCCCTGTTTGCGGTATTCGACCTCAACGGCGTTCAGCAGATCCTCCGTCGACACTTTCCGTCCTGCCGCCGCGGCGGCGAAAGCCGCGGTCTCCACGCTCGCGCGGATGCTGCCTCCGGCGATCGGGAACGCGGTCGCCATCCGGTCGATGTCACAGGAGTCGGCGAGGGCCGCGCCCAAGAACTTCCGCCACAGCCGGGCCCGTACGTCCGGTCCCGGGCTCTCGAATTCGATGGCCTCGTCGAACCGGCGTGTGAAGGCGCTGTCCATGTTGGAACGGAGGTTGGTGGTGAGAACGGCCAGGCCGCCGAAGGCCTCCAGGCGCTGGAGCAGGTAGCCGCTCTGCATGGCGGCGTACTTGTCGTTGGCATCGCGTACCGCACCGCGCTTGGCGAACATCGAGTCGGCCTCGTCGAAGAGGACGACCCCGCCCAGCGACTCGGCCGCACAGAAGATCCGTTCCAGGTTCTTCTCCGTTTCGCCGACGTACTTCGAAACCACCGTGGGCAGGCTGACGGTGAACAGGTCCACGCCCAGTTCCCCCGCCATGGCCTCGGCCGCCATGGTCTTGCCCGTGCCCGACTCGCCCGAGAACAGCGCCGTGGCACCCCAGCCCCGTCCTCCGCCGCGCCGCAACCCCCACTCCCCCAGCACCTGTTCACGGTGCCGAATCCGGAAGATCAGCATGTCCAGGCGCTCGCGTACGGCCGCCGGCAGTACCAGATCGCTCCAGGTGACCTGGGGCCGGATGTGCCGCGCCAGCCGGGCCAGGTGCTGGGCCGCGCACTGCTGGGCGAGGGATCCGGCATCGCCGGGGCCGAAGACGCCACCGTGCAGGGCGGCCGTGCGCCGAGCCCGGTCCACGACCGATGCCGCGGCCGCGTTCACCGGCTCCCGTCCGGGCGCCCCGGCCTCCCACTCACTGGGAGGAGTCGCCGACAGGTCCACGGACCCCGTCGGCGCGACCCCCCATGCCTCGGCGTCCCACTCCTCCCCGCCGTACACCACCAGCGGCAGCGGCACCCGCTCCAAGGTGCGCAGCACCGCGCGCAGGAGGCTCCCGGCGGGCCCGTCCGGCGGGGTGAAAGCCGGGACGATCACCCCGCCGCCGAGCAGCCGCGCTTCCAGGACGGCGTCGGCGAGGAGGGCGGGGAGATCCGCAGGGCCGTCCTCGACATCCTCGGGAGCCACCAGGAGCGGCACCCGGCCGAGTTCGCGCAGCGCGGCACCAGCGGCGGGCAGAGCCCAGCCGTCGATGCCCTCGCGTATGTACAGGCTGCCGGTGCCACTGCGGCTCAGCGCCTCGACGAGGCGGTCGACCGCCTCGTCGGCAACGGATCCCGGGCCGGCGGGCAGCCTCCGCAGCAGACCGCCCGTGGCGGAAGCCGGCTGCGGCGCGCCGACGAGGAAGTCCAGCACCCGGTCCGGTACGCGCAGCAGCCGGTCGGGATAGGGCGCCTCGGGGTTCTCGTACCGCACCAGGCCTGAATCGAGCAGCGGACCGCCCGTACGCAGCAGCCCCCGGGTCACGGCCTGGGCCGGTGTGATCCCGAGGATCCCCAGGGCTACGGCCACGGTGGGCCGGGAGGCCGGTGCCGCCCCGGTCAGCACCCGGCAGGCGGCGCCACAGACCGTGCTCAGCTCCGGCAGTACACAGGCCACCAGCAGGTCACGCTCGGTACGGCTGAGTCCGAACTCCCGCTCCACGTGGGCCAGGGAGTCGTCCTCACCGTAGTGCAGGGAGTCGTGGTCGCCGTAGAGCAGGGAGTCGTCGTCACCGTAGGGCAAGGAGTCGTGGTCGCCGTAGTGGCTGTGGTCATCGCCGTCGGTCTCGTGCCCGGTCGTCGGCGGGCCGGCTGCCGGAGCCTGCGGGTCCGGGCCGCTTCCGCCGCCGTCCCCGTCCCCGTCCCCGTCCCCGGCCCCGGCCCCGGCCTCTCCGGACCCGGCGCCCACGACAGTGGCATCGCCGGATCCGACCGCGCGTGCCGCGTGCTGGAGGAGGCGTTCCTCCAGCACGGCCAGGCGCGCCCGCAGCAGGCCGCTGGTCATGCCATCTCCCGGATGTCGCGCCGGCGCACGGGCCGGCCCGGCTCGCTCGCAGGCGGTGCCGACGCGGGATCCCCGGCCGGCTGCTCCGTATCCGGCAACTGGCGGGCCCGTAGGGCCAGTCCCATGGCGGGGGCCGGTCCGGTGTCCTGTACGGGCCTGCCCAGCGGAACCGTCACCACCAGGTCCAGCACCGGCCGGGCCGGAGTACCCAGGCTCGACCACAGGCGCGAAGCGGCGCTCTCCGCTCCCGGGGGTGTCTCCCGCAGGCCCAGCGACAGCCGTGTTCCGCCGTCAGCGCCGCCCGCCGACCCCGACCCCGACCCCGGCGCCGCCCCCGACCCCGACCCAGCCGGCGTCAGCGTCAACTCCTCTGTCCTGACGCACCATTCGAGCAGTGTGCCGAGCATGCGGTGCTCGTCCTGTACGGACTGGGCCCAGACGCTGACCAGGTAGGTGAGCCGGAAGAAGCGCGGCGGGGCGCCGTAGCCGACCACGGCACCCTGTTCGTCGATGACGCTGACGCCGCCCGACTGGCTGCGCGAGGAGTCCTCCTCGATGCCGTACAGGAAGACGTTCACACACGGACCGGAGCGCCGGGCGGCCCAGTCGGAGTCCGGTGTCTCGAACAGCACCTGGACATGGGCGCCCCGCAGCGGGCCGCGCAGCAGTCCTTCCTTCAGGGTCTCGTCGACCCGGTGAACAACGCTCATGGGGTGTGGGTCCTTCGGGGGGCAGAGGGGCAGAGGGGGCAGAGGGGCAGGGGTCGCAGACCGGGGCCTGTGGTTCAGGCGTCTTTCGAGAACGGGCCCTGGTTGGGGATCTGCTCCCCGGTCACCAGCGCGATGACCGAGCAGTCCGTGGGCGCCCGGGCCGTACCGCCGTCCGGGGAGGCCGAGGACGGAGGCGAGACGGAGGGCCCGGTGCCGCCGCCGGCGGGGCACCGGACGGTCAGCCGCACCGTCTGCCCTTCCTGGATGACGACGGGCGTCTTGGGTGTGAAGTCCTTTGCCTTGTCCAGGTTCATGGTGGCGAGCGGCAGGGTTCCGGCGGTCAGCGTCAGGGTGGCGGTGGGCGGTCCGGCCGCGGTGATCTGGATGGCCGAGAGCTTCAGCCGGTATCCCTTGGCCACCGTCAACGCGTCCTGTCCGGTGCCGCCTTGGAGCTTCACGACGAGGGACCGCTGCAACGGCTTCTTCTTCGGGGCCTTGGCCTCCTCCGCCGCTTTCTCCTTCTCCTGTTTCTGCTTCTCCTCGTCCTTCTTCTTCCGCGCCTCGTCCTTGGCCGTCTTCTGCTCGGCGGCCTTGGCCTGCTCCTGCTGGGAAGGGCCATCGGCGGACACGGTCTGCGCCTTCGGCTCACCGCCGCCCACCGGGGACATCCACAGCACGGTCCCGGCCACCGCGGCCGCGGCCAGTGCGGTCAGTGCTTTCACCGCCCGTTTGGTCAGCAGCGGCCGCTGCTCGAAGGTGAAGTTCTCGCGGCGGACCTCCTGAGCGTCCCACTCTGCGCTGACCCCGACGTTCCATCCGACGGGTGTGCCCAGTCCCACCGGCCTGGTGACGCGCAGCAGCACCCCGATACGGGCCTTCTCGCCGACGCGCAGCGCGACCCTGGAACGGCGTACCCGGGATCGCACGGGTGCCTCGGCGTCCTCCGGGGCGGTCCGGAGCCGCAACTGCACCGCGGTGTTGCCGCGGTTGGTCAGGGTGACGAGGTTGGAGCCGAAGAAGCGGCCGCCCAGCCGCGCACGGGTCAGCTCCGGCTCCACCTCCCGGAACGCGCCGATCGTGATCTCGGCCTCGGGGACGGCGACCTGGGCCGGGTCCTGGGCGGAGGCGACCCTGACCGCGAAGACCAGGGCACCCGGCGGGATGTCGCTGCTGCGGGGCACGGTGAGGGGGATGGTGATCTGCTCGTGGTTGCCCGGGTACACCGCGAGCTGGCCCAGACGCGCCTCGCCCCACTGCGCCGGCGGACCGAGCAGGGTCAGGTCGTACGCATCGACGATACGGCTCTCGTTCCACACCAGCAGCTGCGCGGTGAGCGAGTCCCCGGGCTCGACGGCGCTTTCGGGGACGACCAGTTGGGCCCTGAGCGTCATCGTGCCCGCCTGGTGAAGAACTGCACCTCGGCCAGGGCTACGGGGCTGTCGGGCTGGGCTCCGGCGTGAACGGCGGCGATGCGCAGCGTCAGCGACACCACGTCATCCACGCCCCACCGGAAGTCCTGCGCGCCGGGCTGATCGGCCAGATCGATCTCCTTCTGCACGGTCTTCCTGCCGTCCTGGCCGACCGTCTCGGCGATCGCGGTGAGGCGGGTGGGACGGCCGGCCGCCAGATAGGCCTTGGGATCGGTCGCCGCCCCGTTGAAGATCACCAGCGCGGTCAGCCGGAAAGGCTGCCCGAACGTGGCCGTCCAGGTCTCGCCGACCGCTTCCGCGCCCTTGCGCGCAGGGGCCCAGAACCTGTTGCTCACCCCGTTGGCGGCCATCCCCGCCCCGAACCCGTGCTCCTCGGTCGACGCCTCGACGCTGACGGGCGCCACGGCCGCCTGACCGCTGAACCGGTCCTGCACCGCCGGTACCGCCTCACGTGCCGTACTCGCCAGCCAGCCGCCGGAGGTGCCCACGGCGAAGCACAGCGGCAGGGCGAGTGGCACCGCGAGCCAGCGGCGGTCCCAGTGCCACAACCGCGGACGGCCGGACCAGCGTGTGCGCAGCTCCTGCCACCGGGTCAGCGGCGGCGGCTCGGGGACGGGGCGCAGCAGGGCACCGCACAGCCCGCAGTACGTGCGGGTGTCGGGGTTGTCCGAGCGGCAGTCGGGGCACAGCAGGAGCCGGGGGAAGTGGTCGTAGCCCTGCGGGTGCTCGCCGGTCCCGTGCGCGTCCGCCTGCCCGGTTCCGCTCCCCTCACCGTTCCCACGGCCGGGGCCGGGGCCGGTGCCGGGGCCGGGGCCGTGACCGGTTCCGTACGGGAGGGGGACCACGGCGCGGGAGAGCTGGAGCGTCTCGTCGCGGGCGGGCACGGTCCGTGCCTCCGGTGACGGCTGGCCGTGACCGGCGTACGGCTCCGGGGCCGGGCCGGACCGCGCCTTCGGGGCCGATCCGGACTGTGTCTTCGGCACGCGTACGGAACCGGGCACCGGGCCCGGTGCGGTAGCCGGCGCGGCACCCGGGGGCGAGGCCGGCCCGGGCCGCTCCGGGGGCTGCCGGACCGCGGGGCGGCCGCCGGTCTCCTCCCACCCCAGGTAGGCGCCGCAGGCCACGCAGAACATCTCACCGCCGTACGCGGGCACCCCACAGGCGTGGCACATCCCCGCGCCCCCGGCCGGGCCGGTGCCGGACTCGCCGTGTGCTCGTGCCGTCAATCAGACCACGCCCTGTGCGACCGCGGGGCCGCTGCCCGCGGCGCCGACGCCGACGCCGACGCTGACACGGACGCGGACGTCGACATCGGCGGGTACCCAGTCGCGCACCAGCCGTTCGACGACGTCCGCGGTTGCTTCGTCGACAGCCACCGCCGTATCCACCGCCGTATCCGCCACCGTATCCACCGCTGTATCCGTAGCCGTATCCACCGTCGTGGTGCACCCGTCGGACGCGGTCGCCGCGGCGGGCAGGACGACGCGGATCTCGGCCCAGGCCCGGTGTGCGGCCGCGGGGCACTCATCGGGGCGCGGGGACTGGTACGTACCGCCGGATTCGGCCAACTGCACCTCACCGCCGAGCACTTCGCGCACGAAGAGCTCCAGCCCGGCACGGGTGCCCCGCAGGCCCTGGAGCCGGGCCCCCAGTCGCAGAGCCCGGCGCCGGCCCGGCTCGGCCACCGGAGCGGCCGGTTCGGTGCCCGTCCAGGCGAGCATCCAGTCCAGGAAGTCAGCGGGCGCGGTCCGCGGGTCGAAATAGGCGTCCAGGCAGTCCAGGGCGCGGATCACCGGGGCGATGGTGTCGTCGAAGCCCAGCAGCAGACGGTCGGCGAAGTCACCGTGCCGGTAGCTCTCCGGCAGCAGGGCCCGCAGCGACCGGCTGCCCGGAACGAGCGGCGGCAACTCCCCTGCCGCGCAGCTCTGTTGAGCAGCCCGCCCCAGCGTCACCGGCAGGTCTGGCACGTCTGGCAGGTCTCGTGCGTTTGGCAGGCCTCGTGCGTCGGGCAGGTCTGGCGCGTCTGGCATGTTCTCCCCCTTCCTATCGCGCGCGCTTCGCCGTCTTGACGGCTATCTGGTGCCGGTAGGACACGAAGAGCCCGGTGGGGCCCGCCTCGATGCGCTCCTGCGCCGGTGCCCGTTCACCGGTGGCCGGATCGGCCGGATACATTTCGAGCTTGGGCACCGACTCCACGTCCGGGCAGCGCGCCACCACGGCATAGGCGTCGCTCAGCCGCAGGGCGCGGCCGAGCGGCCAGCCGCCGCCCGCCCCCGTACCGGTGGGCAGCGGGCTGAGCAGGCGGTGCAGCGCCTCCAGCACCTGGGCGCGTACGGCCCGCTGGTCGGCGCCGGCCACCGGCTCAACCTCGGCGACCACGGTCACGCCCTGGTAGGCGGGGCCGCTGACCGCGACCCGGGTGCCCAGCGGCCGGGCGGCCTCGACGGCCGTGGCCACCGCGTCGAGCATCCCCGCCGAGGGCACCAGTTCCCGCGGGTCCTGGACGCGGCCCGGTTCGGAAACCCTGGGCACGACCAGGACCCGTACCAGCGGCGGCCCATCGCCGGAGGTGTCCGCGAGGCATTCGACGCGGCCCGCCTCGCGGCAGGCGGCTGCCGCGATGGCCTCGTAGTCGCGGGCGGTGACCGCGCGTTCCTGGGTGCGCAGCCACTGTGCGGCGCGCTGTTTGACACTCTCCACCGACTCGGCGTCCACGCCGCCCACCGCGCCCTTGCGGTTCTCCACATGGGCGATCAGCGCGAGCGGGGTCCGCAGTACGGAGAGGGTGCCGGAGACGACGTTGCCGTCGCGGCCGCCTCCCTGGTGGTACGCGGCGACGCCGATGCGGGCGCCGATCTCCGGGACGGCGCCGCGCTGGCGCACGGTACGGTCCGCCTCGCGCACACAAGGGCCGAAGCTCACCTCGCCGCTGACCTCGTCCACGGTCACATGCCGGTCCTGTGGGCCCGAGCCGGCGAAGTCGGCGACGACGGTCCACTCCTGGCGTCCCCCGGTGCCCTCGGTGGTGACCGTACTCAGCGACCCGGCGGCTATCGGGGTGCGCTCCAGCGTGAAGACCTGTCCGGGCGTACCGTCGGAGGTGCCGAGCTCCTCGTCGGTGACGACCTCTCCGTGGAGGGCGGTGGTGGTACCGCCGATGGTGTGGGCCTCGATGGCGGTGATGCGGGGCGAGGCGGAGTAGTCGGGCCGGCCGGGGGCGGGTGCGAGCACCCGGCAGCGCAGCCATCCGGCGCGGCGCCGTCCGATCAGCGACGGGACATGGCCGTCCGGGATGTGGAGCACGATCTCGCCGGGCCGGTTGAGGCCACCGGTGGTGTCACTGCCGACCTCGCACTCCTCCCAGCTCCGGCCGCACCACGCCTCCCACACCAGCGGGGGACGGCGGGGGTCCACGCCCACCCCCTCCAGCGAGCAGTCGATGCCCAGCGCCACCGCGCAGCGAGGGGCGGCCTCGGTCAGCCCGATCAGCAGGCTGTCGCCGGGGACGGGGGGCTGCGCGAAGCAGGTGACCACATCGCCCGCGAGAAAGCGCTCGGTGACCAGGACCGCGGTGTGACCCGCTTCCGCGGTGCCGATGTGCGCGAACGCACTGGGGACGATGTCCACTTCGCGGTCCACGGTGAACACGCAAACCGGGCCGTGTCCGGTGCGCGGCCTGGCCACCTCGGTGCCGACGGGGACGGACACGACCGCCTCCTGGGGCGCGGACAGCCAGAACGTCAGCTCCGTACGAGCCGCCTGAGGAGCCATCCGCTGGATGCCGAGCAGGTCCAGGAAGCCCAGGTGCACCTTTTCCGGGACCTGGTTGAGCCGGTAGGAGAGCTGGTCGACCATCTGCGCGAACGCCTCGATGAGGGCGACTCCGGGGTCGGAGACGTTGTGGTCCGTCCACTCCGGGCAACGGCGCTGGATGAACCTCTTGGCGTCGTCGACCAGGTCCTGGAACCGGCGGTCGTCGAGGTTCGGGCTGGGCAGGGGCATCGATGGGGCTCCGGAGGGTCGCTCTGCGGTCGGTGGGGCTCGGGTCGGGGGGGTGGTTTGGTGAGGGCGGGGTTGCTGAAGGGGTGGTGGGGTGGTTCGGAGAGGGGGTAGGTCGGCGGGTGGGGACGGGTCAGCGGAGGGTCGGGGCAGCAGGGGGCGTGCTCAACACACCCTGGTTGTGCCCGGGTTGGCTGTCCCTCGGCTCGCCGTCCCCCTCGTGTGCGGGGATCACGTAGAACGGGTGGACCAGGTTGCGGCGGCTGTTGGTGCTCGCCAGGCGATAGGCCACGTGGATGCGCAGCACGTCCTGTTCGTCCGCGCTCTGCACGACGTCCACGTCGTCGACGACGATGCGCGGCTCCCAGCGCTCCAGCGCCCGCCATACCTCGTGGGCGATGGCTCCGCTGGTCGCGGCGTCGAAGGAGCCGAAGATCCGGTCCCGGATCGCGCAGCCGAACTCGGGCCGCATGGGCCGCTCGCCGGGTTCGGTGCCCAGGATGAGCCGGAGGGCCTGCTCCACGTCGGCGGGCCCTTCGGCCATGGCCGTCCCTCCGGAGGGGCTCACGCCGATCGGCCAGGACCAGCCCCGTCCGATGAAGACCTCGGACATGTCAGCCACCGATCCGTACGGTGGGCGCCCCGCCGGTGACCGTCGCACCGCACGGCAGCTTGTCACCCATCTTCGCGGCGGGCATGCCGCCGATGAGCACGGTCTTGCCGGGCACCGGGACGGCGATCAGCGGCATGGGCGGCAGCGGCGGTACATGCGCGGGGAACATGCAGGTCGCCAGGGACGCGGCCACCGCCGCGGGCTGACCGCCGATCAGCACGGTGGGGACCATCGGCGGCCCGGTGATGGCGCCGGTGCCCACCGGGACCGGTACCGGGGTGGGGTTGGGGATGTGGGACGTGGCGTCGCCGATCCGCGCTGCGGGGGGCATGGGGGTTCTCTTCTCCTTACTCGGTTGATTGATCCGGCTCAGTACGGCTCGCTCAGTTGACTCTGATCCGGCTCAGTACGGCTCGCTCGGTTGACTCTGATCCGGTTCGGTACTGCTTCTCGCTCGGTTGATCCGGCTCAGTTGATCTTCACCAGCGCGGCGGAGAGCTCCGCCAGCGCACCACCCTTGACCTTCACCGCTCCGCTCCCGGACACCTTCACATCGGTTCCGGAAACATCGACCTGTGTGCCGGAGAGCTTGATCTGCGTGCCGTTCAGCTTCAGCGCGCCCGACCCGGCGTCCAGCGTGATGCCGTCGCCCTTGACGCTCACGGCCCGCTTCGCCTCGATCTCGACGGTGCCGTTGCTCTGGATGGCGATCCGAGTGCCGCTCTGGTCCAGCTCGATCTGCAGCTTGTCGTCACCGGTGGCCATCAGGACACCCAGCCGCCCCCGGTCCGCGTCCAGCAGTTCCAGCCGGTGCCCCTTCTTCGACGCGAAGGAGCGGCGGTTGGTGACGCCCTTGGTCTTGTCGTAGAGCGGTACGGAATGCCGGGGCGGCTTGTCGACGCCGTTGTAGAGCCCGCCGATGACGTAGGGACGATCCAGGCTGCCCTGTTCGAAGCCGACGAGCACCTCGTCGCCGACCTCCGGGACGATGATGCCGCCGCCCTTGCAGCCGCCGAACTGCACCGTGCGGGCCCAGTCGCTGACGTAGTCGTCGGACAGCCATGGGAAGCGCAGCCTGACCCGCCCCTCGTCCTTGGGGTCCTTGATGTCCACGACCTGGGCGGAGACCATCCCCGGTATCCGGCGCAGGCCCGCTTCCGCGTCGCCCGGCCGCCCCGCCACCGCGCGGTCGGCGCCCTCGCGGACCACGACGTCGGTGAGGTAGCCGGTGTCGGGGTGGTACTCGTGGCGTACGGAGGTGACGGTGTAGCGGCCTGCATGGCTGCTGCCCAGCCCGCCCAGGGTGACCGCCGAGCGCAGTCGCAACCGGGGCTCACCGCGTACCACGGCCTCCAGTTCGCTCAGGCCCGCGGCGACCTCCTGCGCCATGGCATCGGCGACCGCCTCGACCTCGTTCTGGCTGGACCGCGGCACCGAGGACAGCTGCAGCGGCGTTCCCCGGACGGCCCGCTCCCCCGCCTTCCAGGACACATCGCGTGACGGGGTGCCGCCGATGCGCCGGTCGGCCACCAGTTCCTTCTTGTGGTGCGGGTCCCAGCCGCGGACCTGCACCGCGGTCACCTGCTCGCGCAGGGTGGCGCCGGTACGCACCTGCACCAGATTCCGTCCGTACTCCAGGACGAAGGGGCTCTGCCGGGCGCCGGTCCCCCTGGCCGGCGCCTCGGTGGCCTTGGCGAGGCCACGGAAGTGCAGCGCGCCCTCCCGTACGAAGACATCGCAGGCGTTCTCGCGTGCCAGGTGGGTGAGGAACTCCCAGTCGGACACGCCGGGTTGGGTGATGATCTCGTAGACCAGGGACGTACGGTCCACGGTGCCGACTTTCAGGCCCGCCTGCCGCGCCAGCTTGGCGGCGATCTCGCCGGCCGACATCTGCTGGTAGCCGGCCACCCGGCGACCCCGCTTGAGCCGGTGGGCACAGTCCTCGGCAAGGACGACGCTGAAGGTGCCCGACTCCGAAGCACGGGCCTCGCAGCCGGTGATCTCGCCCTCGAAGAGCTCGAAGGCGCCCTTGCCGTCGCGGGCGGTCACCTGGAGCGGCGCGCCGAGTTTGAGCCCGGTCCTTGCGGGCAGCTCGCAGCCGGGGTCGCGGAATCCCAGCTCCGCCGAGGCCGAGGCACGAAGGGACTCCTCGACGACCGCCCATCCCAGAGCGAGACCCCAGGCCGTGGGCAAGGGCTGCCCACCGACCCGTACGGTGAGCCCTGCGGTATGACGCTCCATCACTTACCTTCCCTCACTTGCCTTCCACGCTTCCTGCCCGCCCCAGCTGACCGACTTGCCCGGAACTCTCCTTGGCGCCGTGCCTCTTCAGCTCCCCTCGCCGCTATGCCCCTGCCGTCGCCGCCATGAGGCCGTCACTGATCCTCGTGACCCGGCAGCAGGACCTGTGCGCCCGGACGCAGCCGCCAGGGGTCGCGCAGCCCGTTGAGCCGGGCGATGTCGCGCCAAGCCGCCGCGCTGCCCAGCTCCTGGTGCGCGATCGAAGGGAGCGAGTCGCCCGCGACGACGGTGCGTGCTCGGCGCGACGTCAGCGCACCGGATGTCGGGTTCTGCCCCTTCGTCGCACCGCCGATCTCCTCCAGCGTGATCTCGCAGACCGCCCGCTGGGGACTGCCCTGCGGGGAGAAGCGGGTGTAGGTGGCGTGGACCTTGCGCATGTACGCCAGGAAGGACACCGAGGCGAAGTCGCCCCACCGGAACCTGACCCATGGCGGCGACGGACGCTCCGCATCGATGCTGGACTCGGTCGGCGCGCAGCACTCCAGCAGCTTCGAGACCCGGGCATCGACCGAGCGCCCGCGCTTGTCGGCGCCGTCCAGCAGCACCGTCATGGCCAGGACGCGCGGGCGGCTTCCGGTGAATTCGGGGACGGCGGTGCGGGGCGCGGAGCGTACGGTGTGCCGAGCCCAGGCCGCCCCCTTGGCCAGGACCAGTTCGGCCGGGTTGAACTGCATCCGGACCTCGTCCACGAGCGGCCCGGGGTCGGTTCCGCCGCCGCTGGGCGGGGCGTACATCTCCAGGGTCGCCCGCACCATCTTGTCCCGGCTCTCCTGCGGCCCGCTCATGTCGTCCCCGCCGTGAAGAATCCGTGGTGCACGATCTCCAGCACCTCCATGGCCGCGTCGGGTGCCGCCGTGTCGAAGTTCGGCCCGCTCCAGGACACCGGCACCACATTGAGCAGATCCCACTTCGCCAGCACCGAGCCGGTGGCCGAGAGCGAGGCGATCTGCCCGGTGCGCTGCCGGGTGTCGTTCACCGCGTTGAGCACCCACTGGCTGGTCTTCTCCGCGTCGGCGGTCACCGGACGCGACAGGACCAACGGCGGATAGGTGATCCGCCGGGGCAGATACCAGGCCGAGTCGTTTCGGCCGCCCTCGGTGTACTCCTCGACCTCGACCGTGCAGGCCAGACCGGTGCACCGGGTGAAGACACCCAGGTCGGTTCCGTCGATGGCGAGCCGGAAGCGGTGCGTCGTTCCCGGATCGGCCGCCGCTGCCGATATTCCTGACATTCTGCTATCCCTTTCCCCTGTTCTTTCCCCTGTCTTTCCCCTGGCCGTTCATGGCCGCCCGTCGGTGCCGGCCCCGCCTGCGTCCGCCCTGTCGGTGCCCGCCGCTGGCGGCGTGCGAGTCGCGGCCGGGCCGCTTCCACGCGCCGGGATACTCCGACTCCCCCTCTGCGTCCGGTACTTGGCGCCGACCGGAA
This sequence comes from Streptomyces sp. NPDC001339, assembly GCF_042895955.1. Classification (NCBI taxonomy): domain Bacteria; kingdom Bacillati; phylum Actinomycetota; class Actinomycetes; order Kitasatosporales; family Streptomycetaceae; genus Streptomyces; species Streptomyces sp. NPDC001339. Next base: position 33,270 of record NZ_JBIAWT010000010.1, read on the forward strand.
GTCCGGAGGCCAGCCGGCTGCGACCACCGCTCATCGGCAGCGCGGACTGCGCCGCGCCCGCCCCTCCGCGCCCTTCAGCCGTCCCCTGCTCGTCCCACACCTCCGGGTCGATCACAGGAGCGGTCGACGCGATGGCGGCAAAGGCCCGCCGAGGCGGGGAGGGGGGTGGGGAGGGAGGCGGGGAGGGAGACGGGGATACGGGCGGGGACAGGGACGCTCCGGTGACGGCGGGGAGGGGGTGCGAGACGGGATGTGCGTACGGGGAGGGGTACGCGTACCGGACAGGTTGCGCGTCGGGGACGGGATGCGTGTCCGGGAGGGGATGCGTGTTCGGGAGGGGGCCCGTGTTCGGGAGGGGGCCCGTGTTCGGGAGGGGGCCCGTGTTCGGGAGGGGGCCCGTGTTCGGGAAGGGACGCTCGTACGCAACCGGGTGCCCGTACGCAACCGCGTGCGCGTCCAGATCGGGGTGCCCGTACCGGACAGGTTGCGGATGCGACTCGGGGCGGGAGGCCAAGCCCACGGCCCTCACCTTGTCCGCCCGCAGGCCCGACGCGGCGGCCGTGACCCCATCCGTCCACGACGCCGCCTCTTCCGATTCTGTCCACACCGCCAGATCGCCCCGTTCCCCCCATGGTTCCGACCATGAATTCCTCGGACCCGCTGGCCCCCCTGAGCCCGTGTAGCCCTCTGAGCGACCTGAACCTCCGGAGTTCCTCAACGTCTCCTGCCACACGGCACGGCTGCCCGCCCGCGCAGGCCCACTCCTTGCGTCGTTCGGCCCTACGCTCGCCATACCCGTCACACCAGTCACACCAGTCACGCCCATCGCGCTCGTCGCCTTCGGCATCCCAGCGATCCCTGTCACCCTTGTCACGAGCGTCACCCCCAACTCCCTCGTCGCTCCCAACTCCCTCGTCACGCTCGACATGCCTGAGACACTTGAGACGCTCGGCAAGCTTGAGATTCTTGAGACGCTCGTTGTGACAAGCGGCCCGGTACCAAGCCGCGTCAAGACGGACAAGGCGCCGAATACCGGGGACTGCGCTGCCAGACCTGCCTTCCGCACGACCGGTGCTCGCCGGCGCATGCGGTGGAGTGACGAACGCACCGGCCACTGCGGCTGTGTCCGCCGCGACTGCCCCTCCGGCTGCGTCTGTCCCTCCGACCGCATCCGCTCCTGCAATCGGCGTGTTCGCGGTACCCCGTCCGTACGCACACCTCGGCTGCGCACAGGGCGAGCTGCCCCGGGGAGCCGTCGCACCCACCCGTACGCCCCCAGCCCCTCCAGCCAGCCCCCACCGAGCACCAGCGGTTCGGACACCGCCCCGCGCAGGGGAAGTTGAGTCGATGCGGTGGGACTCCCCGCAAGGGAAGCAAGCCTCACCACCGGCTCCGGCAGTGCCGCCGAGCCGGCGGTACCCGGCTTGTCGGCCCGACCGCCCCATGCACCGGGCTCAGCACGGCCAACGCCCGTCACCACCTGCACCGCAGGGCCATGCCCCGCACCCGACTCCCAACCGGCGCCAACGCCGGCCTCCCCCACGACGTACTCAGCTTCTTCAGCACGTTCCTCAGCACGTTCCTCAGCACGCGCCGGAGGACGGTTGCGCGAGACCTGCACGTCGAGAGGCGCCCGCACGTCGGCCTTCGACTCCCTTGCCACCTCGGGGCGTTCATGGGCGGACAGCGCAGCTCCGCCGGACCGAGGACGATCCTCAGCAGACACCGTCCCAGGACTGGCGAGCACCGGCTCGGCCCCAGCAGACACCGACTCGCGCGCACGGGGCCCAGCAGCCTCAGGTGTACTCGTCCGCCCCGCACTACAGTCGCGGCCACCGCGCAACCCGTCAGCAGACACAGGTGACTCGGACGACATCACTGGGGACACATCGTGTCGTGCCGGCCTCTCTCCTGCCCCTTCGGCCTCTCCGGTTCCTGCGGCTCGTCCGGCAGCTTCGACCGATGCGCTGCGCATACCCCATACCGGTGCGTCCCCATCAACTGAACTGCTCCGGCGTTCCGTCTGCACAGGCCGCCCAGTCGGCCCGCCCAGGTCGCCCTGTTCCTCCGACTGTTCCCGCGTGCATCGTTCCTCCAGCTGAGCCTGCGGATCTCGTCCCGGCCGGTCCTGCGTACCTCTCACCGCGCGTCCGCCACTGCCCTCGGCAGGCCGACTGGCCTCGGCAGGCCGCTCTTCACGCTTCGCGTGCTCGGACACGAGTGACCGCCATGCACCACGGGTATGTGGCACCGCGTTCCCCTCGTCACCCTTACACCGCTTCACCGAAGGAACACCCTGGTCAGCCCCCGATGTGCCGCCCTCCCAAGCGCTTACGCCGATCGGAGTACTCACCCTCGAACTCGTCTTCTCTGCCTGGTCATTGCGCTTCGCTTCGGCATGCACCGGAATTCCCGCCGAAGCATCCACCCAAGTCCCTTCACGGCGCGATCCCACGTGAGGCGGCGCTACTTCCCAGTCCCCCATGCCGTCCGGCCTCTCGCCCAGCACGGGAGAAGTCCGATCGGCGCCCCGGCTCCTCGCCCGCCGCACCGACGCAGAACTCATCTCCTCTGGCACATCGTTGGTGTCCTGCCACCCCATCAGCCGGTCGGCGCGGGCTCGGTCTCCGCCGCGCCGCCGCCGGCCGGCCCGCCACCGCCTCTCCCGGCGGGCACTCCCCCCGCCTTGCCCATCTTGCCCATCTTGCTCGCTATCCCCACCTCCAGCCCCAATTCCCATTCCAGTCCCAGCCCCAGCCCCATCCCCGTCCCCATCCCGCTCCCGGTCCACGGCCCACACCAGCGGCGCCGCCCGGCGGTACAGCGGGTAACCGGCCGCGCTCCACAGGCCGATGGCCGTACGGAACACCAACGGCGGCTCCACATCGACCACCAGCCTCTGCTCCCCGCTCAGCCGAGGGTCGCGCCAGGCCGTCAAAGCAGCGCCGGCGCGCGGCGCGTCCGTGACGGTCCGTACGCCATCCACACAGGCAAGGGTGAGGGGAGAGATGAGCCGGGACCCCGGACCGTGCCCAGGCTCCGTCACCGCCACCGCCGACGGATCCGACTCCGGATCCGACTCCGGCGCCGGCTGCGATCCCGAAATCCCCGCCTCGGCTCCTGCGGGGGCCGACCGCCGCTGTCGCCCCGCCCCGCCGAACATCCGCTGCCACATTTCCCTGCCGTCCCTCACTGCCTTGTCGGCCTGATCAGCCCTATCAGCCTTTTCGGCCCATCGCCCTTGTCGGCCCTGTCACCGTTGTCGGCCCTGGACTCACCTGAGCCCCTGGTCCTCGCCCGCCAACCGCTGATTGATGGTTCCGATCTGCCTTATGTAACGCCTGCGTTCGCCGTGTTCCAGATCCAGGATTTCGCTCAGCGGCCAGTGGAAGTGATAGGCGATGTACGCGATCTCCGCATGGAGGTCGTCGATCGCGTACACCGTCATTCCCCCAGGCGGCTCCCCATGTCCACCTGGAACTCGTGCCGGCAGTTCGGGCACACCGTGGATGCCAGAGCGGAGCCATCGGTGTTGATCTTCTCGTAGAACCTCTGCAGGAATGCCAGGTCCGCAGCGAACATCTCCTCCACGACCCCGGCGTGAATGTCCGTCAGGGTGCCCAGCCGGGTGATCAGCCGCCCGAGCAGGACGACGGACAGATAGGCAGGGTTCTCCTGCACCCGCTGGTCCTTGAGCGGAATCAGCTCGTCACGGGCCGTCGCAAGGCGCATCACGCCCTCCCGGTGGATATTCCCCGCGCCGTCCACGTAACCGCGCGGCAAGGTGAAGGGGAATTCCGTCGGGAGGGCTGCGGGCCCATGGGACGAGCCCGCAGCCGGAAGGGGCGCGGTGGGCGTATGCGGCACGGCCTGCTGCGCCGGCGCTGCCGGCGACGGACCTTCCGTGATACGCCCGCGCCTCACGAGTCCTCGACCTTCATCTCTTCGAATTCGATGGTGACCGACTCATCGACCGCATTCGTCTGACCCGCGATCAGATCGCCGCTCTGCCAAGAGCTCACCCAGGCCCGCATCAGAGTGATACGCCGGACGGTCTTTCCGGTGTTGTCCTTCATCTCGATGGTGACGTTCTTACGACCCTTGGTCACATCACCCTTGTCGTACGTCTCCTTGATCCAGTCACCCAGAGCCTTGCTCTTGTCCATGCCGCGGGTGATGGTGACACTGCCGGGGGTCTTGGCGCCCGGCTGCTTCCGCGTGTAGACGATGCCCTTGTCCGTCACATGCTGACTGGTGATGACGTCCTGCTGCATACTCAGCCCGCTGATGCTCTTCAGCTGCTCCAGCTGAACACCGTCGATCTGGATACCAAAGGTGTGGACGACGAAGTTGTCCTGCATATCCGCCACTATCGATCCTCGCTTTTCGTTGCTGCACTCAGCACTTTGAGATGGGTACGGGTATGGGTGTGGGTATGGGTGTGGGTATGGGTGTGGGTATAGGTATGGGTGTGGTTCTGGAAGTCTGTTGGCTTACGTCGGGCCGGGTGTCCGTCCGGACGAGCCTCCGCCGGTTCAGGAGCAGGTCCGGTTTCCGGTTACGCCCCCGAACCGCCCAGAGATTCCTGCGAAATGCGGAAGACCACGAACTCGGCGGGCTTCACCGGCGCCACACCGATCTCGCACACGACCTGTCCGGACTCGATGACGTCCGGCGGGTTCGTCTCGGAGTCGCACTTGACGTAGAAGGCTTCGTCAGGGGTGGCGCCGAAGAGGGCGCCCTGCCGCCACTCGCCCACCAGGAAGGCGGCCACATTGCGGCGCATGGTGGCCCACAACCGCTCGTCGTTGGGCTCGAAAACCACCCACTGAGAGCCCTGGAAGATGGACTCCTCCAGGTAGTTGAAGAGCCGGCGGACGTTCAGGTAGCGCCACGCCGGGTCGCTGGAGAGCGTACGGGCGCCCCAGATGCGGATGCCGCGGCCGGGGAAGCTGCGGATGCAGTTGACGCCTGCGGGGTTGAGCTGCTCCTGCTCGCCCTTGGTGATCTGGATGCCCAAGTCCACCGCACCGCGCAGAACCTCGTTCGCGGGCGCCTTGTGCACCCCACGGGCTTCGTCATTGCGCGCCCACAGGCCTGCGACATGGCCGGAGGGGGGCATGAGAAAGCTCTTGCCGCTGGACGGGTCCGCCACCTTGATCCAGGGGTAGTACAGGGCGGCGAACTTGGAGTCGAAGCCGGCCTCGTTCTGCCGCCAGTCGTAGACCTCGGAGGGGCCCAGATCCGGCAGCGGGTCGATGATCGCCATGCGGTTGGCCATGCCCTCGCAGTGGTTGATCACCGCCATCTGAACGGCCTTGACCTGCTCGCGGTCCAGGGCACCGCGTTCGTACGCCGCCATCAGGTCGGGGACGGCGACCATGGTCACATCGTCGATCGCCTCCAGACCGGACAGCCCCGAGCGTCTGCTCACGTCGCCGACGTAGCGGCCGACCGTGCTGCCTGTCGCGCCCGCCGTACCGGTTCCCTGAGCGTCCTCGCCCACTGCCGAAGCGGCAGGCAGCATCAGGGACTTCTTCTCGGGGAGCGCCAGGGCGGCACCGGTGGCGCCGGTGGTGGGAGCCTCGTCGATGAGGATGAACTTCGACCGCTCGCGGACCTGGGTGACCACGTACTGGGCCGAGGACTTGTCGGTGGAGACATCGAACGTCTCCACCGGCGAGCCGCCGACATGCACGGCCAGCCGGTAGGAACCCTGCCCGTCGAGGGCGTTCTTGGCGTCCATCGCGTTCTTGGCATCCGTGGCGGGCTTGGCTTCCTTGTCACCGTCCTTCGTGGCGGACGCCTCGTCACCGTCCTTCCCACCTGCCCTGCTCTTCGCGCTCTCGGCGGCGGACCTACGAGTCCTGGTCCCCGTGCCGCCATCCGGCTCCACGCGCTGCACGTCGATGGAGATGTCCTGCCCGGCGGCCGACGGCAGTGCCGCGATCCGGAAGCCCCCGAGCACCTGCGACGGAGCCGCCGCCTCCACCACGCCCGGCACGGCCGAGCCCGTCGTAGCCCGCCCCGCCCCGGCCGGACCGTCTCCGGCTACCCGCACCACGTAACACGTGCCACCGCCATTGGCGAAGTACCCGTAGACCGAGTGCCCGAGGTACGAGCCCTCCATGAAGTCGCCGAATATATTCGTGAACTGGCTCCAATTGGTGATGCGCACGGGCCGGTCCAGCGGCCCTTGTTCTGCGAATCCGACAAAGGCCGCTACTGCGGTGCCCACCCCTTCGACAGGACGCGATCCGCCCTCCATCTCCTCCACGAACACGCCCGGGGACAGATAATTAGGCACCCACAACTCCTTATCTCACGCTGGCCGACGGCCTTGCCAGGACTTATCGACGGCAGCTCAGCACTTCAGAACTCATTGAACGACGTCAGGCGACACCATCGCATCGCACCCACGGAATGCGGACCACGAGGAAGAGGACGAGGGGCGCAGACAATACCGAAGGCAGTTTCGGCCGCCCACCCTCTCCCTCACAAGATCATTGCAGCGCGCGAGCAAGCCCCCTAGGGACCAAAGTCCCTCCAGAAAGGGCCATACGTAACCAACCACACTCGCACGCGTAACCTCTTGACAGCGCGTCAGAGCCGGACTATCAGGATTGACAGCCCCGGAAAGGTACTTGAAAGGCGAACATCCCTATCCGGATCCACACCCGTCATCCGGGGCTATCTAGCACCGAGCCCCGACTACTCAGCGAGGGGCATTATCGAGGACTTCTTCTTACCCCCGCGGGTGGACGGATCGGCCTTCGCCTTCCGAAGGTCCAGACTGTCCAAGACCTTGCCGGCGGACCCGCTTGCGAATATCTCCGACTTCGCGAAGAAGTCCCGCAGATCCTCACCTGCGATGACACTGGTCGTCAGGATCAGGGTGTCCTGGGCACCGCGCGAGTTCTTGGGATTGCCCCTGAGGATCAGGTCGTTGACCTTGCTCCAATAGTTCCGTCCATAGGTGAGAGTGAGCTGGTCGAGCATGACGGCCCCTCGCACACTCTCCAGCGAGGGGTTCGTCTCGCGGAGCTTCTCCAGCGTGTTGGGGTGCCACGACCACAGCCCCACACTGAATCCGACGTCGAAACGCCCCAGGAGCCGGTCGAGTTGGGCGGCGTAGATGCCCCCCACCGCCTCGCTCAGCCCTCCACCGCTCATGGGCTTGAGCTGACGCGGGCGGCTCAGCTCTCGCCAGACGTCCCAAGCGGTCCCACCCCTGGACAACTTGTCCGGGGAGAGAAGGACATCGGCGTGGGCGGGATCGAAGGCCATATAGCCATCCGCGGCCTGGGCCGTACCGTTCTTCTTGAGGCCGTCCAGGACGACGTGCTGGCGCAGCGGACTGGGGGCGAATCCTCGGCCTTCCCCGACATTGTTGACACCATCCTGTATGCGAACGATGTCGTCGTAGAGCCGCATCAGCCTTTCCGGGTTCTGGTCGCGGTACTTCAGAGCTGTGGCCCGGTCCACCGTGACGATGGCCCGCTTGCTGACGTACTCGACCCACGGTGCACCGGCGTCGTCGAGCATGGCACGGAACTCCTCGCTGCTCGTTTCGCCGAGCACGAAGCGCGGGGCCTTCGCCATCCCGCCCAGCAGCTCCACCGAGGTGGTGGCGGACGAGTTCCCCTCGACGGTGAGGTAGAGCATGCCGCCGGTCTCGTCGCCGATGCGGTTGGTGCCGGGCTTGAGGGTGAGGACGCGCTGGTTGCCCCCCTCGCCTTCGGCGCCTGGAACACCGATCCGCAGCTTGACCTTTCCTGCCCGGCTGTCCGGGGTGTCGGCCACATCGGCGAGCACCCGCCTGTTCGGCGGCAGGAACAGACCGGTGCTCTCCGCACCGCTCAGCTGGAACGAGGACTTCAGACGCCTTTGCTCCTCGGCCTGTGACGGCTTCGCGGACAGTTGGAACGTCTCGGCGTGGAGGTGCGTGACGTAGGGCTTGGGCTGCGTTGCGCGGGTGCGCCAGTCGCCGGTCGTGTCGGCGGAACTGCTGCTCCGGTCGGGCCTCGGTGCGGCTGCGGCATCCGTCGCAGCCGCGGTGGTGCCCATGACCGCCGCCAAGGCCGCTGCGGCCATGACCATGGTGCGCCTGCTGGTGGCCGACCGGCCCCGGAACCTCGGCGAAATATCAGAAGTCACTTGGGAGTTTCCTTTCCCGCCCTCGCCATGGCGAAGGTCTGCGCGTTTCGTGTCGCGGCAGCGTTCTCCGGTGGCCCTGGGGAGCGCAACGCTCCGTCATCTCCGGTGAAATCCGCTGGAATTGATTCCATCACGAGCGCGGGAAGCGGACTGTGGACCAGGGTGCCAAGTTAGGTAGACCTAAGTGCTATTTCGTGGCGCGGCGGTACGCTCCAGGGAGCACAAGGGAGAAGCGCGGCAGGCAAAAAGGCACCGGCCTCCGCCACCCCGTCTGCGGGCGCCGAAGGCCGGACCGACCGGATATTCTCGTCTCTTTCGCCCGGCGCTGAGACACTCGCTCTCCGCTGCACGACATCCGCGGGGATGTAGCCGGACGGGGACAACCGTGTAGCCCCTGGTACCGAGGAACGCCCCGCCCGTCACTCATCCCGCCACCGGCCGGCCACCGCGGTGTCGCCGCTCCTGCGCCATCGCGAGGTAGGCGATGGTCGCACCCGCGGGTACGACCATGCACACCAGGACGCCACCCACACCAGCAAGAACTGCCGCCGGCGCATCAGCGCGACGTATGCGCCGATACCGCCGGAAGACGCCACGAATCATGCCCTTCCTGTATATGAAGCACAACTCGCCCCATCTGTGGGCAACCCAACATGAGTACAGGTACTCACCATCCGAGTAGACGCAAAAAACTTCCCGCTGGGACGTCAAACCTTCTATCTTGACGCTGACCTTGTTGGCGAGGAACCTTGGAGGGCCGCAGCGAGGAATCCGCATCTTCCTACTTCACTGCCAGTTTCACAGTCGGAATCCATTCACTTCTTTCTCACCTATCCCAGCGAGAAGGCCATGGGATCGTTCGAATGAAGTAGCGGAATGTCGATAACTCGTTTGGGCCTCAATGGCCAGTCCGGCTGACTGGCCATCGCATTCTTGCGGGGGGAATGGTGTACGGTACACGGCTCGGCTTGCTGGGGGGATTCACGCTGGCCGACGGCGAAACGCACGTCGAGCTGCCGAAGACGCTCCAGAGACTGGTCGCGTTCATTGGACTGCGCCACCGGACCACACGGGCAGACACCGTGGGCGGATTGTGGCCGGAGGTAAGGGAGGACAAGGCCCTGGGCAGTCTGCGCACGGCCTTGTGGCGGCTACAGCAGTGCGGTCCGCGGATCGTGGTCGCCCAGGGGGAAACCCTCGCCCTCGACACCCGTGTGCAGGTCGATGTCGACGCGCTCGTCCACGCCGCCCGGCTGGTGCTCACCGACGACAACTCGGCCTCGGATGCAGCCCTGTTGGCTCACGGATGCGGCGAGCTGCTGCCCGGTTGGCTCGACGAATGGGTACTGGTGGAGCGGGAACGCCTTCGCCAGTGCGCATTGCACGGCTTGGAGAATCTCGCGGCGCACCACCTTCGTACCGGGCGCTACGCGGACGCACTCGATGCGGCACTGCGGGCGCTGCGGGCCGATCCGCTGCGCGAGACCCCGCACCGGCTGCTGATCCAGGTCCACATCGCGGAGGGGAATCACAGCGAGGTGCTGAGCGCCTATCACGCTTACCGGACACTGCTCCATCGCGAACTCGGCGTCGCGCCGTCGCCCGCCCTCCAGATGCTCGTCCGGGAGGCGGTACGGCCCGTCGCCCCAGCCGGCCCGGGGCGGCACATGCGGCCGCAGCTGCGGCTTTAGCGGTAGGTAAACCCGGCCATTTTCCGGTCTTCGGAATACCGGGGCGACACGCCGGCAGCGCGCCACCCCGGGGTCCCGTGGCCTCAAAGCTTCATGGCCCTCAAAGCTTCATGGCCTCATGGCCGATCAGCGCCGCCCTCCCTTCGCATGCGACGCGGAATAGCGGCAGATCATGAATACCCGGCCCAGCGGCTGCCGCAGCGCCGGGAAATGGAACTGTCCGAGCTCGCGGTCGCCGCGATGACGCAGTGGCCGCAGCGCGATATCGAGCACGCCGTGGTAAAGCGCGGGCCATTCGGCGCTGGAGACGCACTCGATGTCGTGGCAGGAGCACCGGCACGCCTCCCGCACCCCGTGGTCGCTCTCGTGCTCGGTGACGAACCGTACGGGCAGTGCTGCACGGCGGTCCGGATCGGTGAATTCGACATCGGTTAGTTCGACGAAGAGTTCCACCCGGGTGACCTTCAGATCGCGCTCGCCGGGCAGGAACGGGAAGTGCTCCCGGCCCAGCTTCAGTGGCAGCACGTGCCGGCCGTCGGGCTCGCCGGAGGTCAGCCGGTACCAGTCGTCCGGGAAGTCGTGGCGGATGTCGAACAGCCGCAGTCCGGCGCCCGGCAGGTGCCGCTGGGCGAGTGCGCCGGCCGCGCGCCGCAGCGCCTCACCGCCCTCGCGTGCCGTGTAGTTCAGGTGCAGCACCACGTCCGCGAGTGTGTCGAAGTCGAACCGGTTGTTCTCCGGCGGCAGCTCGATCCGCCAACGGCTGACCGCGCCGGCGAACTCGAAGGGCAGATAGCGCTCGTCCCGGAAGTTCAGCTCGAACAGTCCGGAGTCGTTCTGGCCGCTGGACGTCGCGATCGCCTCGGTGGCCGCGAAGCTGCGGGTCAGGCGCGAGTCGTCGGGCAGCGGCCGGTAGCCGTCCGGGCAGTGGCACTCGTCGCCGCGCTCCCCGCAGCAGCCCGCGACCGGTGCGGTCAGCCGCGGGGTGAGCCGTGTGGTGCTGCTCAGCAGGGTCAGCCGGCAGTGCACCCCGGTGTACGGGCCGACGACACACGGGACGCTGAGGGTCACATTCTTGATCCGGCGCAGGTAGTGGCCGGGGTGGTCCAGGTCGAAGAGCCACTCGGGGATCTCGATCTCGGCCGTACCGGTGGTCTGCAAGCGCAGGAAGGCGGACGGGAAGTCAAGCCGCAGCGAAAGGTGCTTGGTCAGTTCGTACTCACGGCAGTTGGCCTCCAGGTAGGCGATCTCCATCTGCCGCAGGGCGACCTGCAACCGCTCCCCCGCCGCCAGACCGTCCCGCAGATTGTCCCAGCCGCTCTCGGGCAGGAAGGCCCGGCCCGGCTCGGCGCGTTCGTGGGTGTACGCCCGCTGCGCCCGGCGTGCCGTACGCAATGCCACCTCGTACAGCCGCCGGTGCAGGGCCGCGGTCTCCTTCTGCAGGTAGAGGTAGAGCTCGGTGTGGGTGAACTTGTCGCGGAGGAAGTCCTGTACCTCCACGGTGTGTTCGTACTGCCGCTGCTGATTGTCGAGGTCGCGCAGGGCGGCGTCCCGGTGCCGCTCCGCAGCGAGGATCTGCCGCTCGATCTGGTCGATCTCGATGCCGGTGATCTCGACCTGGTGCTGCCACTCCTCCAGCCGCCGCTGCCAGCCCGACTCGGTGAGGCTGAGACCGGCGCCGGTGCCCGCGATATCGGCGAGCGCGTTCATGATCCGGGCCGCGGTGGCGAAACTCGCGTTCGCCAGCTTCGTGCCGATCGGTAGCTGGGTGGCCTCGTACGGGCCGAGCCCCGCCACGCCGACAGCGATATCGGGGATGATCCCGATGCCCTGGGCGATCGCCTCGGACACGTTGCCGACGGTGCGCGACGTCATGGAGACCCCGGTGAGCGCCTCGTACGCGGTCTCCCCGGCGTTGAGGCCGCGCAGGATGAGCTGCTGGTGGTAGCGCAGCCGGGCCAGCGCGCCCTCCTTCGTCTTCTGGAGCGCCTGGACCTGCCAGTCGGCTTCGCGCCACTGGAACTGACGGGTGCTCCGGGTGAGTTCGGCCAGCTGCCGCTCATGGGCGGCACGCAGCGCGGCGAGAGCCTCCGCGTCGCCCTTCTCGTAGGCGGCGAGCAACTCGGCTCCGAGTGAACGGACCTCGCCGGCGAGGTCGAGGGCCTTCTGCACCAGATAGCCGAAGCGGTACGGCCCGGTTCGGCACAGGCACTCCTGACCACCCGGGCACTCCGCGTCGCATGCGTCGACGGCGGCTCCGTACCCCTCGTCGCCGAGGGCGTCGTCACCCCAGAACGCCCGGTCCGCTCCCCCGTTCCGGCCGTGCAGCCGACGGCCGTTGAGCGCATGGCGGACCATGGCCAGCCGGTCGGCGGTCCGCTCGTACAGCGCGGTCAGTCTCGGGTTGAGAGGAGCGGGCCGGGCCCGGAACGTCGCGACGGTGCGCGGGGTGCCCGTGTCGTCCTGTGCCGGAACAACGGTGGGACGGGCGCCGAGCAGCCGGTCAGCGGTCTCGAACAGCACGGCGGCCTGCCGGGAGCTCTCGGGCGAGTTCCGGCACAGCAGGGAGTCCCCCCAGCGCAGCAGGGTGTCCAGGTATTCCAGGAGAACGGCACGGTCGCGGGCCTGATCGTCGGTCACCGGCGAGGTGGGGCAGCACTCCACATCCCGTCGCCGGTTGCGCGCGCGTGCGTCGTCCGTGAGGCCTGCGTCGTCCGTGAAGCGTGCGCCGTCCGTGAAGCAGTGAGCCCAGGTGTTGTCCCGGGAGGTCGGCACGTAGACCAGCTCGTACCATTTCAGTGCGGCCTCGAAGCCGCACCGCGTGCGCAGGGCACCGGCCACGGTCATCGCGACCGCGAAGGGCGACTGCGGGAGAAGCGGGGCACCCGGTGCCGCGTAGGCGAAGAAGGGGTACGCGGGCAGGCCGAAGTGTTCCTGCTGCGCGGGGCCGCCGGGCTCGGCCACGAGGGGGAGCACGACGGCGGAGTCGGTGGCGAGGTCGTACCGGAAGCCGGGGGCGGGCGCGCCGGGGTAGTTCCCGTATCCGGTGGGTGTCACACCGACGTTGACCGGGCCGTCGACCGCCTCGAACCGCAGGGAGTCCCCGGTGCGCCCGTCGAAGCGCAGCGCTGTCGCCTCGCCGGTGACGGCCAGCGCCTCGTCCGAGCGCCGCGGGGGCTCGAACTCGCCGTCCCGAAGGCGGGACCAGTACAGGTGGACCTGCTGCTCCGGTTCCCAGTTCAGCAGCCCCGGCAGGGCGTCGGGGCGGTGCCAGTCCGAGGTCTGCTGGGCGGTGACGGCCGGGTCGTGCTCCACGACGATCCCGGCGTCGGCGTGTTGCGGCGCCCCGGATTCCGCGAAGAACCGCGCGTCGGCGAGCCAGAAGTAGTACTCGTCGACCGTCGCGGGCCGCTCCTGGCCGTACCGGGCGCGGCAGTCGTCCTCGCGGAGGTGCGGGCGGGGCACGAACGCGGCCGATGCCCGGGGTGTCCCGGCGGCGGCGACGCGGACGAAGCGGGCGCCGAGGTTGGCGGCGGCCTGAAGCCACAGGGGAAGCCGTCGGCCGTCGGCTGACGGGGCGCCGCCGGTGGCCGCCACCGCGGCGTCCTCGCCTCCGCGTTCACCGCTCTGTCCGCTGTCGCCGTCGTTGTCGCCGTACGAGACCGGTGCGAGCCAGGACGGCTGCGCCGCGTGCCGCGGAGTGCCGAGGAGGCCGAGCCCCTCGGGCGGGGTGGGCAGGAGGTGGATCTCGGCGGGCTCCAGGGCCTGCCGTGCGACGAGGGCGGGATGCGCGGGCGGGCGTCCGCCCGACGGCTCGGGCCACCACTCGGGCCCGCCGGGGACCGGAACGGTGAGCGCGCTTCTGCGCAGTTCGTCTCGGAGGAACCGGAACGCCTCCGAGCCGTCGGCCGTGCGCAGCTCGTCCCATTCGATCCAGTTCTCCCGGTAGATCTCCCGGCGCCTGGCGGCCGACCAGACAGGGAAGGCGGCGAACCTGCGCTCCCAGAGACGGGCGAACGCCGGGGTGACGGTGAACCCGGGTTCGAGGCCGAGCCTGGCGCGCTGGATGTACGTCTGTACGGCCCCGACGGCCTCCTCGACGCGGCTCGCCCGTTGCGCGAGCCCGCATTCCACGTCCTGGAGCAGCAGGTCGGACAGGTCCTGCGGGGTGCGGGCGTACCGGCCGGCGGCCCACGGCAGCGCCACCCGGTCCCTCCCGCACAGGTAGGCGAGCAGGGCGTTACGGGCGCGTTCCCGCAGTCCGTCGTTGAGCCGCCGGAGGTCTTCGTACCGGCGTGGCTCGCCGCGCTCCAGGAAGCCGTCCTGGAGGAACCGGGTGAGGTTGGCGTTCCCGGACTGCGGCGGGGAGATCCAGGGTGGGGCGTCCACCTGGGCGCCCGGGTCGTCGGCGGCCCACAGGGCGGGCCGGGCGGTCTCGATCCGGGCCACGGCGAAGTGGCGGCGCAGTTCCCTCAGCCAGGTCTCGGCGTGCCAGATCCGCACCGGCCAGCGTTCGTCGGTCAGATCCGGGCTTCCGAGGTCGCCGACCGCGTACAGCGGTGGTGTGGCCCGCGGGTCGAACTGCGTGAGGACCAGGGGCGCGTGGCGCAGGTCGACGCCGAGATGCCGCAGCAGTTCGGCCGGGTTGTCCGGCTTGCGCTCGGCCACTTCGGCGAAGAGCAGCCAGGCCGGCCGTTCCCTGGCGCGTTCGGTCCGCGCGCGCAGGGCGCAGTAGTCGAAGATCCGCTCCCACCAGTCGAAGAGCGCTGCCTGGCGCTGCGGGCTGGGGTCGGACCGCTGGTCGGGCACCGCGGTGTCACGCCCCAGCAGCTCCACCGGCGGGTACGGGTCGGCCACGGGCAGCAGGTCGGGGTCGAACCAGGCGTGGTGGACTCCGAAGGACCCGCTGCCGGTCCGTGGGTGGGCGGTGCCTTCGAAGGCCTGCGGCGAGTCCAGCAGGAAGCCGAGTTCGGACTGCCGGTACCCGGGTACCGGGTGGGCGGACAGCCGGAAGCGTTCGGTGAACAGCAGTGCCTTGAAGGCCCGTTGGTAGGTGCGGCGGATATCCCGCAGTGTGCTGGTGTAGTGCCGGTCCAGGTAGGCGGCGGCCTGTTCACCGGCGTGGATCGGGTCGGCGGCTCCGCGCGGGCCGGAGTCGTTCGGCACGTCGGTGTGGTCGTGCCGGACGATACCGGATCCCAGGGTGCTGTCCTTGGTGTCGCGGAACAGCCGGTCGTACGGGAGGGACTGGGGCACACCGCCGGTGTCCGGACCGGCGTAGGTGACCTGGAAGCCGGTGGTGACCGGGCAGATGTCCTCGGGCCGGTCGAAGGCGGGGCGGTGTTGTGCGAGCTCGACGCGGATGCGGTAGGCGCCTCGGCGCAGCGTCAGCGGTTCCGAGTGGTGCGCGGGTGCGTCCTCGCCGCCCCAGTGGTGGTTGAGCAGCGTCCAGGTCTTCTGCCCACGTCCTACGGTGATCCGCCAGCCTTGGTGTGCCGCGGCCTCGGGGCCGGGTTCGCCGCTGTCGCCGGCCGGCGGGCCGGCGTGGAAGCGGTAGGCGCCGCGTTCCTCGACGAGCAGCACCCCGCTCCAGCACACGCTGAACGGCTGGGCGCCGCCGAGCGGTTCACCATCGCTGTCGAGGAACGCGAAGCCGTTGCGGGCACCGACGAACCGTAGCTGATCCTGCGTCAGTTCCAGGCCCATTGCGGGCAGCACGGTGGGCACCGGCGCGTTGTGCGCGTCACGTACGGGGCCGAACGCGCTCAGCGGGCCGCGGGTCTCGCGCCACACCAGGTCGCCGCCGGCGGTACGGAACTCGCCGAGCAGGCCCGTTCCGGCGAGGCCGAGCAGCGCGGAGAAGGCGCCGCCGCTCGGCCGCGGTCCCCAGGTGGTCTCCGGCGGCCGTCCCGAGTCGTCCTCCCACGGGGTGCGGGCGGCGTTCTCGTCGGCGAGCAGGGCACGGAGCACCCGCCATGCGGCGGCGTGGCCGTCCCCCGGTTCCGCTCGGCCGGTGACGGCGCGGACGTGGGCGGCGAGATGCTCGGCGACTGCCCGGCAGCGCAGGTGGAAGCGGGCGAACTCGTGCTGGAAGAAGGTGAACCGCGCTGCCTCGTCGGGCTCCTGGACGAGCCGGTCGACGGCGTGGTCGAAGTTCTCGAAGACCGCGGCGATCGGCGCGAGGGCGGCGCGCGGCGCGAAGTACAGGTTGCGGACCGCGACGCGCTCCGCGTCCCCCAGCGGCCGCAGCACGCTCAGCCGCCGGATCACCGCCGCGTCCGTCAGCGGCAGACTGGTCCACAGCTCCTCGGCTGCCTCGTCGTAGCCGAACGGCCCGTCCGGTGGGGCGGTCCACATGTGCGGGGAGGTGTCGGCGGCGGCGAGGGGCGTGCGGTACTGCTGGTCCCGCGGGTCGGCGGAGTGGCCGCAGCGCCGCAGTGTGCCGGGGAAGAACCGCCGGCCGAGGGCGGTCAGCGGGTCCGGTCCGCCGCTGGGGGTGAGGTGTCCGAACTCCTCGCGGAGCGAGGCGACGATCCTCGGCCAGCTCCACTGCCGGGCCTGTTCGCTCTCCACGCGGATCCCCAGCAGCGTGCGGCGCAGGGCCCACAGGGAATGCTCGCCGTCCCCCTCCTCCCCCTCCTCGGCTTCCGGAAGCGCCAGGGGGTCGTCCAGCGCTTCGTTCGCGTCCTGCTGCGGGAACGGGTCGTCGCCGTCGAGGTGGCCGCCCGTGGTGAACAGGAACAGGATCTCGCCGACCGTGAAGTCCGAGGCGTAGATCTTGCCCAGTACCTCGACCAGCCGCAGCGTGTGGGTGGGCAGCGCGTACCACGTGTCGCCGGGTGTGTCCGGATCGAACCCCGCGAGGACCGACAGCGGCCCGAGGTTGTCGGCGATGACCTTGCGGAATTCCGGGCCCCGGCGGGGGCAGCGGTGCCGTGCCTCGGCGTGGTCCTCGGCCGCGTCGAGGAGCAGCGCGACCGTGTCCTCCCAGGTGCCGGGCCGCGGTGTCTGCCACAGCGGGAGCAGCGCGAGGGGGCTCTGCCCGCGCAGCCGCAGTTCTCCGGTCAGCATCAGCAGCGCGGCGAGCTGGCGGAGGTGGTCCGGGTTGACCGTGTCGCCGTGGAACAGGTGGAGCTCCCTCGCGAGGCGAGCGGCGGTGGCGAACGTGAGGTGCCGGACGGGTCCGTTGCGCAGGGTGCGCCACAGGCGGATGAAGACGGCCAGCTTGCGCAGTGCGGTCGTGGGATCCTGCGCGTGGTGCGGGTCGGTGAAGGCGATCCGCAGATCGTCAAGGCAGCACGGCTCACACGGCGGGAAGCCGCCGTACTCCCCGCCGGCCCGCTCCCCCTCAGGCCTCTCCCCGTCGGCCCGCTCGCCGTTGCCCGAGCCGGCGCGGACGAAACCGACAAAGCCGCAGCGTTGCAGGTCGAGGAGTTCGCAGTAGTCCAGCCCGGTCCTCGGCAGGAATGTGGCGACGTCCAGCACGATCTCGGTCCACGGGGTGCCGTTCAGCGTGCCCGAGGCGAAGCCGTAGAGCTGGTGCAGCGCGAGGCGGCCCGCGCCGGGGTTCTCGTCGTCGGTGATGTCCTGCCGGTAGAGCAGGTCGTACTCCTCCGTGGAGACGCCGAGGTACTCGCGGGCGATGTCGAAGCTGACCGGGTAACGCCAGAGGTGGTCGGCGAATCCGGCGGGCTCATGTTCCGGATCGAGGACGAACTCGGTGATCCGCCGGCGGAATCGGCGCATCGCCTCGAACCGGGTGGTGCGCGCCTGGCGCAGGTACGACCTGGCCACGTCGAGGGGCTGATCGTAGGGGAGCCGCGGTGCGGAGAAGTCGGTGCGCAGTGCGGCGTAGGCCGCGGTTCCGGCCGCGGGCGCGGCCACCGCCGCCGGTGACGAGTGTTCCGGGATCGCGGCGAACAGGGTGGCCGGATCGTGTCCTGACGTAGCGTCAGGCCCATGCAGCGCATGGCCGGCCAGTGCGTCGGAGGCCGTGTCGTGCACCGCGCCCGCGGCCGCCGCCGATCCGCCGGGGGCGACCGCGGCGGCCAGATTCTCCAGGCTCTCGTTCACCAGGTCGATGGCGGGGAGCGGCGTTTCCAGGTTGGCGCGCGTCACGTGCAGCCGGCCGAGCGGACCGCGTCGCCCGGCGAGCAGTGTGCCCACAGGGTCGGGGTCGCCGGGCACCACCGGCTGGGCGAGGGTGGAGGCCGCGGAGGCGAGGAGCAGTTCGTGCAGGTAGCCGACGGGGCCGAAGGGCGACAGGTGGGCGGGCGGAACGCAGTCGGTCAGCGCACCGTCCGGGTTGACCGGCTGGAACCCCTCCGGTGCCCGTGGTCCCGACGCGGTCGAACCGCCCGCCGCGGCCTGGATGTCCGTGGCGTAGGGGTGGGCGACGGTACCGGCCAGCGCGGCCTGGAAGTCGGCCGGGGCGAGCGCCCGTACCCCTTCGGCGTCGCTGAAGCCCCGGGCGTAGAGCGCTTCCATGAGCGAGAAGCGCAGCTCGGCCCGGGCGTCGGGTGGCGCGGCGAACGCGGTGAGTCGGCACAGCGCGTCGACGATGTCCAGTGTTTCGGCCAGCCATGCCTGGGCCTCGCGGTCCCCGGGGCACGTGTCGGCGACGGCGGCGGACGAGGCGTCCGCGTCACGTGCGGTGCCGAAGGCGAAGGTGCCGCCGCCGTGGGCCGCGTAGGCGGCGCTGAACCGTGCGAACACGTCCGCGGCGGAGGTGTGCAGAGCCGGTGGGCCCTCGGGGGTCGCCCCGGTGCCGCTGACGGCTCCGGGCGGCACGGTGAAGAACTTCCGCAGGCGGCGGATGAACGCCTCGGTCCGCTGGGCGGGGGTCCCCGGCTGGGTGAACGGCGGCAGCAGGTCCAGCCGGGGCTCCGGGGTGCGGAACAGGTCGCGCCACCGCTGGTCGGTGACGGCGACCAGGGCGGGCGCGGACGTGATGCCGAGCGGCGGTCCGGTGATCGCGTCGATGAGCGGCTGGAAGCTCTCGGTCACCACGTGGAGCAGCAGGTCCAGGTAGGCGGCGGGGTGGGTGGCGGTCACCTCGGCCTGCCAGAACTTCGCGTCGATCTCGGCGGTGGAGTCGGCGTAGGCCAGCCAGTCCGTCACGAGGAGCCCGATCGACGCGTCATAGCGGACCGCGGGCAGCGAGCCGGGAACCGTGCCGAGCGCGTGCAGCCGGCGGGCGGCCTGGGCGGGGTTGACCGCCGCGGACGGCTGGGTGGAAGGCTGCTCGGACACGGTGACGGATCCCGCGTCGATCGCGGTCCGGATCTCCTGGAGCGTCTTGGTCTCCGCGCCGAACCGGGCCATGTCGTACCGCTGGCCGACGCCCACCTGCGCGGGGAGTGAGGCGGCCAGCGCGTAGAAGTAGGCGGCCGGGACGGTGAACTGGTCGACGAGGGTCGCCCCGGACGCCGGCTGCAGGATGACGGCGGTGTCCAGGGGCGCGCCCGCGCCGGTGATGACCGGGAAGGGGAAGGCCGCCAGCCGTGCCCCGACCAGGTCCTCTCCGGACGCACCCGCCTTGGGTATCGTCCCGCCGGCGCTGAGCAGCTCGCACTGGACCGCCGCCGACGCGGTGAAGACGAACTTCGCGAGCCGGTCGGCCTCGGCGCCATGGGTGGCGTGGTAGCCGGTGAGCTCCCCCTCGAACCGCTTGCGGTCGTTGTCGGCGTCCCGGTCGATGTCCTGGGAGTCCGAGGGTTTGGTGTACATCTCGCCGAGCGGGCGGGGCTCGGCGGGCGGCGGATAGACGGTGCGGTCCCAGACCAGTTCCCAGGCGATCTGGCGACTCTGCGCCGCGGTCAGCGGGCCGCGGTCCTTGAGCGCGACACCGTCCGCGGGATCCTTGGCCAGGACCGCGTCGATCGCCTTGGCCAACCGGTCGAAGGCGGGTGCCGTGCCGTCCGGCGGCACCTCGATCACCGTGTTCCCGAGCAGCGGCGGCAGCGTCGCGTAGGCGCTCGGAGCCATCCCGAAGCAGGCCGGCTGGTCGGTCGGCAGAGTGGTGACGGTGGTGACGACGATGTTGAAGTCGAGCGTCTTGTCGGCGATCTGCGTTCCGTTGCGGCTGATGTCCAGCCGCAGGTCGAAGGAGTTGGCGGTCGGGTACTCGGTGTGGCCGCCGGGCGGGTCGGCCACGATGACCGCGGTCGCGGCCGACTGGAGCGCGCGCACCTTCGTACCGAGACCGATGGTCACGTCCTTGTAGTGCTGGATGATCTGGGTCTGTGTCAGATCCACCGAGTCGTCCACCGGATCGATGCCGCCGGGCGGCACATGAGGATCGGCCAGCCCCTTCGCCGTGCCGATCGCCACACCGTGGGTGCTGTCGCCGAACGTCAGGTCGTAGGCCGTGATCGTGAGCCCGGTCAACGCCTGTGTGAAGGTCTGGGCCGTCACCGGCTCCGTCGGGTGGAGTCTGACGATGATCAAGTCGGGCACGATCGGGCTCCCTGTCCATGTCTGCCGTTGCGCTATTTCCAGTACGACCTGATGAAGCCGCCGACGGCTCCGGCCGCGGCACCGACGCCGGCGCCGACCGCCGTTCCCACGCCGGGCACGATGGATCCGACGACGGCACCGATGGCCGCCCCGGTCGCCGCCCCGGCCAGCGTCCCGGAGGCCACCCCGGCGGCCCGGCTCCCGGTCGCTTCGGTGACCGCGCTCTCCACCTTGTTGCCCACGTAGCCACCGGCCACCAGCGCACCCGCCGCGATGCCGGTGACCGGGTTGGACGACGCGACGGCGAGCGCGCTGCTGGAGACATTGACGGCCGCGTCCGCCTTGTCGGCCGTGCTCTGCGCGGTTGCCGCCTGGTGCAGGCTGGCGGCGAGGGCGACGGGTCCGGCCACCTTGCCGACCGCGCGCAGGACGGGAGCCGCCGCGCGTACCACCCGGGCGGCCGTCCCGGCGGCACGGGCGAGGCGCCCGGCGGTGGCCGCCGTCTTGGCGACGGTGGCGCCGGTCCCGGCCGCCTCGGCCGTGACGGCGGTGGCCGCCGCCGCGGTTCCTTCGCCCGCGGCCGCGGCGGCGGGCGCCTGCCCGGCGGCCGCTGAGGCCTGCTGGGGCAGTTGGGTCAAGGTCGACGGGTCGATGCCCACGGTGCGCAGTGCCCGGTTGACCAGACCGGCCTCGGTCGTGGCACCCGTCGCGATACGCCGTCTGATCGCCGAGTTGATCGCGTCGGCGAGCTTCCGCGGCGTCCTGTTGAGCGAGGTCATCGCACCGCGGGCGTCGCGCGTGATCGCCTCCAGTTCCTGTACCTCGGAGAAGGGCCGGGTGAGCATCTCCCCCGCCGCACGGCGGAACGCCTCCTCGCCCTCGGTGGCCGCCTGGGCCAGCGAGAACGGCGGTCGCGGGGCCACCACCCGTGGATCGATGCGAGCGCCCTTCGACACCTGGTTGGTCATGGATTCCAGGAACTGCTTGTTCGCCGGATCGTCCCAGCTGCCGCCGCGCGCGACCGCCTGGATCTCGTCGATGTTGATCCTGGCGGCGGCTCCCCTCAGCCCCTTGCCCACGGCTCGGGCGCCGCTCTCCAGGCGGCTCAGCGCCTGATCGATGTCGGCGTCCGTGAAGGGGATGTTCGACCGCCCGGTGGGATCCACGAAGCGGGTCGGCGAAGACCGCGCGTACTCATAGCCGTTGGGGCCGTCGGCGGTGCCTTCCGGGTCGCTGCTGATCCATCTGCCCAGCCAGGGCGCGTAGTAGCGGGCCCCGTGGTAGGAGAGGCCGGACTCGGTGTCGCGTTCCTTTCCGGTGAAGCGGTATCGCTTCGGGGTCTCCGTCCCGGCGCGTACGGCCTGGTAGGACGTGCTGCCGTACGGGTAGTACTCCTCGTAGGAGATCACCCGCGCGGTCTCGTCGAGTTCGAGGACGGACGAACCGAGGTGGTCGGTGAGTTGGTAGCGGATCAGCTGTTCCGGGCCGGCGTCGTCGCCGAGGGTGCGGGTCTCCACGAGTGCGATGCGCTGCTGGTCGTCCAGCACGTGGAGCGTCTCGCGCTCCACGCTCACCTGTCCGTCGGCGCCGAACTCGCGGTGGATCTCGAAGGCGCCGAGGTAGATGCGTTCGGACATGCGGCGGGGGGCGGCGCCCGCGGCAGCGGTGGCGCTTTCGGTCACCTTGCGGACGCGCTGGCCGGTGGCGTCGTAGACGTAGTACGTGGTCTCCGGCACGCCGTCCGCGACCGCCTGCCGTGCGCTGGACCGGAGGCGGTCCTGCGGATCCCAGCACATGACCGGCAGTTCGGGCATCTCCGTGATGCTGCCCTGCTGGTCGTAGCGGAACGGCTGGGGCGGGGCCGCCTCGCCTCCGGCGGTGGTGTGGCTCAGGCGGTTGCCGTGCCGCCCGGGTTCGAGCAGGCTCGGCTCGGCGTAGGCGTAGGCGCGGGTCCAGCCGGAGCCGCCGCGGGCCGTCGTACGGTGGGACACCCGCTGGATGTTGCCGACGGCGTCGTAGACGTACCGCTCGATGTAGCGGCTCATCGCCGCGCCGTCGCCGGGGTGGCTCAGTCCGGCCCGGAGTGCGTCGGCCGCCTGCGGCGGGACCGGTCCGGTCTGTCCGAGGTGCTCGCGCCCGGTCGCCTCGACCAGGCGGTACAGCGCGTCGTAGACGTAGGCCGCCTCCGGCCGGACGGCCTGGTTGCGGAAGAAGACCGTCTGCTGGGCCCGGTCGTCCACCGCCGTGATGTTGCCCACCGGGTCGTAGGTGTGGGCGAGGTCCTGGAGGCGCCGGCCGTTCCGCTCGGTGCGCACGCCGGTGAGCCGGAAGGTCGCCGGATCGTAGGTGTAGCCGGTGCGGCTGCCGTTGCCGTGTGCGAT
This sequence comes from Streptomyces sp. NPDC001339, assembly GCF_042895955.1. Lineage (NCBI taxonomy): Bacteria > Bacillati > Actinomycetota > Actinomycetes > Kitasatosporales > Streptomycetaceae > Streptomyces > Streptomyces sp. NPDC001339. The sequence goes on from NZ_JBIAWT010000010.1 coordinate 55,954, forward strand.
GTGGGTGCGCTGGCCGCGGGCGTTGTAGTCGAGGCGGGCCACCAGGACCGTGGTCTCGGCGGCACCGCGCAGTCGTCCCGTCAGCCTGTGCAGCAGTCCGGCTTCGTTGTAGACGGGGTGGAGGACGCTGCCGTCCGGTGTCGTCACACTCGTCGGCCGGTTCAGCGCGTCGTAGCGGGTAGTGCCGGGGTAGCTGCGCTCTTCGGTCTCGACGTCGTGGTTCCAGTCGGGGGTGTCCTGGTACCGGCGGGTCAGGCGCCGGTCGGCGGCCAGGAGGTTCCCCTTGAAGTCGTACGACTCGTGGGTGGCGACCCCGGACTCGTCGAACCGCCGGTGGACCTGGCCGCGCAGATTCCGCGCCGCCGCGTCCGGCTGCCCCTCGCCGTACTCGGTGCGGTGCTGGAGCACCTCCCCGGCGAGTCCGGGGCCCTGGACCCAGGAGCGTGCCGGGCGGTGCAGGGGGTCGTACTCGGTGCGGAAGCGGAAGCCCCGGGAGTTCCAGCTGTAGCGGGGTTTGCCGACGACGTCAGCCAGCAGGACGCCGCCGCCGGTGTCCATGCCCGACCGGGCGACCCGGCTGCCGAGCATGTCGTACCCGTACCGCACGACGGCCCGGCCCAGAGCGTCGCGCAGCTCCCGCTCGTTGCCCTCGATGTCGAGGCGGGAGCGGGTGGCGGATATCTCGTCGACGGGGTTCCCTTCGCGCAGGAACCGGTTGTGCGCGACGGTCAGGAACGTGCGGCCCAGGGAGTCGGACCAGGAGCGCGCCGGTGTCCCCGCGTGCAGCGCGGTCTGTTCGGCCGCGCGCTGTTCGGCCGGCCCGAGCCGGCCGTCGACGCGGCGGGTGTACCAGGTCGTCCAGCCGTCGATGCCGTCCAGGTGGCGGCTGACGTATCCGGCGACGTCCGGATCACGGCGGGGATCGGTCAGTACGGTGTCGTTGCCGTCCCAGGTCTCCTGCCGCCAGGGGCCGAACACCGTCTTGGCGTAGGTGGCGTCGGGGCGCAGTTCGGCGACGACCCGTCCCACGGGGTCGTAGAAGCGCACCGTGCCGACCCCGGTGGCCGCGGCGAACTCGAAACGGTGGGTCGCGGTGAAGAACGGCTCGTACTCGCGGACCGGGTTGCCCTTGTTGTCGAAGATCGTCCAGCCCGTCCCGGCCCAGCGGGTGCCGAGCTCCGGACCGCCGTCGGTCAACGGGCCCGGCTCTACGAGGGACTTGCTCTGGACCGTCCGGCCGAAGCCGTCGGAGTAGTCCAACTTGTGCTGAACTCTGGTGTGTTCGCTGGGCGCGAGGTCGCCGGTGTGGATCTCGCGGGCCAGTGTCGCGGTCACGCAGGGCTGCGGCTCCGCGTCGTCACGGGTGCGCCAGTAGGCAAGCGGGTCGTAGACGACACGGGTTCCGGCGTCCCCCAGCAGCGCCGCGGGGTCGGTCGGCGGATCGGCGAGGTAGCCGGTCACGGCCTCGTCCGCCGGATCCGGGTCGAACCCGGCGAGCGAGTCGCCGAGCCGCTCCTCGCGCTTTCCCCGCACCGCCGTGCCCGCCACCCTGCCGAGTGCGTCGAAGCAGACCTCGGCACGGTTGCGGTTGGCATCGGTGACCAGCCGGGGCTGGAGCACCCGGTAGTCGTTGCCGTTGCCGAGGGCCCGCTCCTCGGCGTCCCGCTCGCCGACGGTGACGAGGTTGCCGAGCGCGTCCTCGGTGCCGGTGACGAGCAGGTCGTACCCGTCGTAGCGGACCGTTGTCGTCGCACCGAACGGATCACGGAAGCGGTGCGGCAGGAAGAAGTGCCGGCGGGCATAGGAGGATTCGGCCGCGGGGCCCCCGGAGGCGTCCGGGGAGTAGAAGCTCCGCCCGGAGGGAACCCACCAGGCGCCCTCCGCCTCGACGTAACCGCTCTCGGCCAGCATCGCCGCGTCCACCCGGTCCCCGTACAGCGCGGCCGGCAGCCCCGGGGACAGGGCCCGGCGGTAGCTTTCGTACGGCAGCGCGAGCGCTTGGAGCGAGCCGAGCGGCAGCGGTCCGGTCAGGTCGTCACGGCGGAACAGCGTGCGGGTGTGCTCGATCAGCCGCCGCGCCCCGGTGGCGGGCGTGGCGTCCCACGCCTCGTAGGGCAACTCGACGGTGATCGCGGCGAGCCGGTCGCGCAGTTCGGCGAACGCGTAGCGGGTGGGCCGGGGTGCGAGGCCGCGGATCTCGTAGGAGCGGGCCGCGCACTGCCGCGGGGTGCGGTGCGCGTCGGTGGTGTCGACCGCGTTGGTGTAGTCGTTCTCGGTGACCATGACGTACGGGCGCTGCTGCGCCTCCCGGTCGGCAGGGGTGAGCACCGGGTCGGGGTCGGGGTGGCGGCGGCCGTAGCCGACGGATGCGGAGCGCAGCGCGTTGCCGTAGTCGTCGACGTCCAGGACGAGTTCATGGCCGATGCGCGGATCGGTCTGCCGTTCGTAGTGTGCGGTCAGTGTCTCGCGTGGGGAGCTGAGGAAGACCGCGAGGGGCAGGTCCGTCGCGTCGGGGGAACGTGGCACGGCCGGCTGGAGGAGTTCGACGGTGTAGTTGTGTTCGGTGACCAGATAGGGCCGGTCCTCGGCCGCGCTCCCGTCGAGGGCGTAGACCTCCTGACGCAGCGGGAGCCCTTTCAGCGCGCGGTGCGCCTGTCGGGTCTCGTCCGCCGACAGCCGCCAGGGCAGGGGGGTGCGGCCGGTGCGCCGGACGGCTTCGGGCAGCACCGAGTCGGGCAGGCGCAGGTCATCGGCGAAGTACTCGTGTGCGTACTGCCGGGAGATCCGCTGTCCGTCGAGGAAGGCACCGGTGTGGAACCAGGTGCGGGTGAGCACCGGCGGCACGTACGAGCTCGGGTCGAGGTTCGCCGCATCCGGACACGTCCCCTGCGTCCCCTCGGGGCCGAGTGCGGCGAGCACTTCGGTGTCCCACTGCTCGACCATGCCGAATCCGCGGAACTCCCGCTCCACACCGTCGAAGTAGCCGTGGTGGTAGGCGTAGCGGGTGGTGAACCGGTTGCGGTTGATCCGGTCGGCGGTTTCGACGCGTTCGACGACGTGCACCGGGAACGGCAGGCGAGTGGCCCACGGCCGACCGGCCTCCTGGTCCGCGACGGAGAACCGGGTGGAGGGCGCGTAGCGGATGTGCGTCTCCGCGCCCAGATTGTTGCGCGCAGAGACCAGGAGGTGGGGCTTCTGCCCTCCCGTCAGGTCGAGGTAGCGCAGCTGCCGGCCGGTGTCACCGGGCAGGGCGGAGGACCAGACCAGGCAGGCGGTCCCGTTGCCGAGCAGGTCCACGGCGCTGACCTGAGCGGCGTCGTCGGCGCGCGGGAACGGTACGCCCAGCGGCCGTGCCGGTCCCCATCGGTTGCCGGCCTGGTTGGCGAACAGGCGGGCACCGCGCGGGTGCAGGTAGATCAGGTCCGCGGTACCGGACCCGTCGACGTCGGCCAGCCGGACACGGGACGGGCCGAACAGGTCGGCGTCGTCCAGCCACGGCGCGTCGTCCATCGCGACCTTGGCCCCGAAGCGGCCGTGGCCGAGGTTCGGCCAGTAGCACGTCTCCCCGTTGCGGATCCGCACCAGGTCGGCGAGGCCGTCGCCGGACATGTCCGCGAGGTGGATCGACTGGGTGCGGTCGGCGAACACCAGGCGGGGGCCGCGTTCCTCGTCGTCGGGTATCCAGACCCGGCCGGCCGCGCCGAATCCGTCCGCACCGAGCGCGGGGTGCCAGGTGAAGACCTGCTCGCCGGTGATCAGCACATCCGCGTGCCCGTCCCCGCTGAGGTCGACGAAGCGGAGACCGGGGTCGTGCCAGTCAATGTCGGGGCGGGCGCGGAACGGCCGGAACACGCCCCAGTCGCGGTCCTCGGTGCGTTCGGTGAAGCCGGGTAGCGGCCCGCCGAGCTCGACCAGGTCCGGCCGTCCGTCGCCCGCCAGATCGAGCAGTTCCTGGCGCCCGCCGCCCAACGCGCCCTGGCTGGGCCGGCCGATCGCGCGCACCGGCCCGAAGCGGCCACCGCCGAGGTTGGGTGTGTAGAACCAGGCTCCGGCCTGTTCGGTCAGGGCCCCGGAGAGCCCCTCGCCGTCCAGGTCGATCCACCGGTACGTCGTTCCGTCGAGGCCGGCGGGGAGACCTGCCAGGCTCTCGGGATCGAGGGTGTGCACCCTGTCGTCGACGCGCGCCTCGCTGTAGCCGAGTTCGAGAGGCGGCAGGGAGCGGCTGAGGTATCCGCCGCCGGGACGGCGCCGGAATCCGCGCTGCCGCACCGACTCGATGCACGAGACGACCGGCTCACCCCGCACCGGGTCCCCGCGATAGGTGAACTCGGTGGCCCGCACCAGGCAGTCGGCGCCCACCCCGGGCTCGTCGGGAAAGTGGTGGAACATCAGCATCCGGTGGCACAAGCGGTAGCTGCGGACCTCGAAGCCGGATCGGTAGGTGGAGAACGGGTCCGCCCTGCAGGTCCAGGGCCGGACTTCGGCCGGCACGGGGTTCTGCTCGTCGTGTTCGCCGTAGTCGAAGACCACCTCGAACAGCCAGTCCGCCCCGGACCCGTCGGAACCGGCCTCCTCCGAACTGGCCCACGCGGGGAGCCGGTTGCCGTACCGGATGCGCTTGAGGTAGCGCTGGGCGGACCGGTCGTCGCCGCCGCGGTTGCGTTCATGACTCGCGGCGAGGTCGACCGCGACCGCGTCCTCGGCCTTGTACTCGTAGCGGATCGCGTTGCCGGTCCCGTCGTAGCTCTCGCAGATCAGCCAGGTGGACACCCGGCCCGGATCGCAAGGGTCGGCGACGCGGCTCTGCGCGCTGCGACCGTAGACGGTGGTGACGTTCTCCTTGCTCACCGACCGCCAGTGCGTCTCCCCCGAGTACGTGTCCGTCCACCGCTCGATCCGCGCGAACAGGCCCTCGGTCCTGGGCCGGTAGCGGCGTACGGCAAAGGTGCGTCCCGCCTCGGTGCGGGCCCGCTCGACCGGCGCCCAGTGGCCGCGCCCGTGTCCGTGCCCCTGTCCGTCGAGCACCGGGACGAGGTCCTCGGCGCCGGACAGGACGAAGGTGTCCTCTGCTGCGCCGGGGCCGACGTCGGAACCGGGCCATGAGCCGGCGAGCGGATCGCCGCCGGCCACGGGCTCGTCGCGGTAGGCCGGCACCCCCTTGTCGGTCTTACGGGAGACCGAGGGCAGACCCAGGTGCCAGCCGAGGCCGAACGGGCCGTTGCCGGCGCCGGAGTCGTAGGAGAGCTCCAGTGACGGACCGAAGCCGGACCGGCCGGGGCTCACCGCCAGCGGCACGGAGAGCGTGCCGGTTCCGGTGACCGGGTTGGCGCTGAACTTCTCGCCGATGCCGCGGATCGCGCCACCGCCCTTCGGCAGCGACACCGACGGCGCGGATGCCGGGGACGCCACGGCGGGCGCCGCCGGGGTCTGCGGGGTACCCCTGCCCGCACCGTCGGCCGGTGCGGATCCGTGGGCGCGCGCCCGGTCCGTCCAGGGGTCGCCGGCCGGTGACGGGTCGTATGGGAGCATCTCGGCTTGTTCCCCTCCGGTCGCCACCGACCCCTGATCCGGTGTGCAGGTTCTCCTACTACAGCCCCTCGCCGTCACAGTGGCGTCACAGGATCCGCACACCCTCCACGGCTCGGCTTCACCCCTGTGCACCTAGGGGAATTCCACGGGGAATACCTGCTCAGCCATCCTGATCTGCTCGGCGAGTCCACAGGTCACCAACCGGGCAAAGGCGGACGCGGCACCAAGTGGTGGACGCGGCACTAAGTCGGGCTGGGCCCCTCGGCGAAGTGCGGCAGGATCATCTCGACCAGCGCGGCGACATCGGCATCGACCATGGGCTCGCCGGTCATGCCCATCCGGTGGAGCAACGTACCGACCACGACGTCGATGAAGAACAGGACCCGGTTCTCCGGCTCGCCGAGCGCGTCCTGGAGAGCGAGCCGATACGGGTCCTGCAACCGCGCGGACAGGATCTCACGCAGGGCCGGGTCGCTGACGGCGTCGCTGAACACGCCGGCGAACGCGTCACCCACCCCGGGCTCGCCGATCTTCCCCGCGATCCACCGGATGGTCGAGGACATGAGCTCGGCGCGACCGGTGCCCTCCAGCGGCGCCGGGCCGAACGCGTCCAGGAGACAGTCCACGATCAGCTCGCCCTTCGACGGCCAGCGCCGATAGACCGTCGACTTCGCGACGCCGGCCGCGGCGGCGATGCGCTCAACCGTGGCACGCGCGTAGCCGAGTTCCTGAACCGTGCTCAGCGTGGCGGCGAACACCACGGCGTTGACGCCGGCACGCGGACGGCCGGGTGGTCTGGCGGATGTGGTCGATGCCATACCCACACGATACCTTTTTTCGCTACCTTAGGTATCGATACTCGAGGTAGCGAAACTCTCTGAGCGAGGAGAAGGCATGAACGAGGTCACTGGCGAGGTCACTGCTACGGAGCGGCCGCCGGAGCCGAACTGGCCGGTGATGACGGCCGAGGAACTGGCCGCCTACCGCGACGCGGAGAACCGCTTCCGTGCGTCCAGCGCGGCGCGGGCGATCACCGGCGCTCCGGATCCCGGCGCCGTGATGGAATGGCAGAAGGCAGTGCTGCCCGGCCGTGAACTCCCGGTCCGGGTGTACCGGCCGGCGCCCGGGCGCGGCGGCGAAGTCACCGGACGGACGGACCTGCCACTCGTGCTCCACGTGCACGGAGGCGGGTACGTGGGCACGGCGGTGCAGAGCGACTGGGTCAACAGCCACCTCGCCGCCCGGCTGCCCGCCGTCGTCGTCTCGGTCGAGCACCGCCTCCTCGCCCCCGACAGCCCACTGTCGGACGCCGCCGACGACGGCTGGGACGTGCTCCGGCACGTGGTGCGGCACGCCGCGCAGTGGGGCATCGACCCGGCGCGGGCGGCCCTGTTCGGCGAGAGCTGCGGCGCGTTGATCACCGCCCTGGCGGCGATCCGGGCCAAAGAGGCCGGCCTGCACCTCCAGGCGCAGGTGCTGGTCAACCCCGCTGCCGATATGACCGACACGATGCTCGACCACGCCTCGGTCACCCGGCACGCCCACACCCCGACCCTCGCCGAGCCGCAACTGCACCTGTTCCGGCGGCTCGCCGTTCCCCCGGGCACCGACCCTCGTGGGCTGTCGCCGCTGTATGCCGACAGCCTGAAGGGGCTGGCCCCCGCGCTTGTGGTGGTGCCGACCCACGACCCGCTGGCCGATCACGGCCGCCGCTACGCCGAACGGCTGCAAGCGGCGGGGACGCCCGCGCAACTCACCGAATACCCCGGAGCGGGGCACGCGTTCCTCAGCATGCCGGGCGTGGCGCAGCAGGCCGAGGCCGCGCGGGCGGAGATCCTCGAATTCCTGCGCGTCTCCCTCGCCGCATGACTCGAACGTCACAGCCCCGGACCCACATGGGTCACCACCACCACGCACCATGGAGGCAGACATGGACGTAGACATGGAGGTAGACGCAGTGCAGCGCATCGGCATCATCGGAGTGGGCGAGATCGGCCGAGCCATCGTGACGGGCCTGCGTCACGGGGGCGGCGAGTCGCCAGAAATCTTCCTCTCCCCCCGGGGAGCCCGCACTGCCGCGGAGCTGTCCGAGCGCTACACGGGGGTACGAGTGTGCGCCGACAATCAGGAGGTGGTGGACCGCTCCGAGCTGGTGATCGTCGCCGTACGCCGCCAAGACCGGCACCATGCCCTGGCCGGCCTGAGGGTGGACGGCCGCAAAGTGGTGGTCAACGTGATGGCCGGCGTCGGCAACGACGACCTGCGACGGATACTCGCCACCGATGCCCCGCTGATCCGAGCCATCCCCCTGCCGGCCATACGCGAACGCCGCTCCGTCACCGTGACGTACCCATCGCACCCGGAGGTGAACTTCCTCTTCGAGCAGATGGGTGGAGCGCTCCCCGTCGCGGACGAAGCGGCCTTCAACGTCTTCTCCGCGCTGACAGGAACGCTGACCGCCCACTACTCGTATCTCGCCACGCTCACATCGTGGGCCGCGGACCAGGGCATCGCCTCCGACGACGCCGACCGCTACCTCCGCAACCTCTTCCAGGGTGTCGGCCGCGCCTTGAGTGACGAGACCCGCTCCCTGCACCAACTCGCAGCCGACCACGAGACCCCGAACGGAAACAACGAACGCATCCGCACCACATGGTTCGACCCGGCCAACTCCGAAGCCCTCAAGAAGGCCCTCGATGACCTCCTTGCCGATCTGAAGTAGCCCGGGCAAAGGGCTCGCACCCGAAGCCGCCCCGTGAGTCGACCGCGAACCCACGGGGCCATCCCCCGACCTCACCCTCCTGTGCGGAGAACTCCAGCAGCTGCCGCGGACTCAGTCCCGCGTCTCGCGGAACCGCTTCAGCACCCTGTGCGCGCCTCCCGCCAGGACACCCACCGCCGCCACGGTGTAGACGAACTGCGGAGTCTGCCAGCCACCATTGGCGTCGGACAGGAAGGCGGGGTTGAACAGCTCATGCCGATGCAGGACCCACGCCAGCGGCAGCGCGAAGGCCGCCTCGGCGCCCACGGTCCAGGCCGCCAGCGAACGCGTCCACACCCGCACCGCCCGGATCGCGTCGAGTGTCACGAGGCCGACGAGCCCGGCCAGGATCGGCCAGATCCAGCCCGACCACAGGTCCGGGTTGAGCACATCGAGGCGTAGGCCGCCGTCGGTCTGGTACGGCTGCGCGGTGTGCTGCCAGACGATCAGGGCGATCAGCAGCGCATGCCACGCCACCCCGGCGTAGGCCGCCGCGCCATGCTCCTTCGGCACGCCGCGGTCGGGCAGGTCGTCGGGCGTCCAGGCTCCCCTGACCGCGCCGGACCGTGTGTCGGAGCGCTTGTCCGACCGCTCTATCAGGGCGAACACCACGGTGAGCCAGGCGATCATCTGGGCGCCGACGGAGAGCACCGCCCCGACGGCCCCGCCGATCACCTCGTCGGCTCCCCGGCCGTCCATGACGTCGAGCACCGCGCTCAGGGCGATGACCATCGGCAGCACGGTGGACAGCAGGACCGTGAGGAGCCGTACGTACGTCGGGTAGAGCCCGGGCCCGATCAGTGCGAGCGGCCGGTCCGCATACTGGGCGGCGAGCCGGATCGGGTCGCCCATCTCCGTGAGCACCTCGCGCTCGGCGGTCTCCGGGGCGGCCGAGCCGCGGGCCTCGACGGTGTCCGCGATCGTGGCACGCAACTCGTCGGCCACGTCGCCGCGCCGGCCGGCCGGGATGCGCCGGACGACCTCCGCCACGTAGCGGTCGGTCAGCGTGCCGTTGCCGGACGCATGGAACTTGCTCAACGGTCCCCCTTGGTCAGTTGGTCAGTTGGTCAGTCGTGCTATCGAGGCGACGAGGTCCTGCCATTCGCGCAGCAGTCCGGTGCGGACCCGAGTGCCTTCGGGGCTGACCCGGTAGAACTTGCGCGGTCTGGACTCGTCGGTGTTCCACTCGCTGATCAGCAGTCCCTGTTTCTCCAGGCGGCGCAGCAGCGGATAGAGGGTGTTGCCGTCGACGGCAATCCCGGCATCGCCGAGCGTTTCCAGGAGCGCGTAGCCGTACTGCGGCTCCTCCAGGAGTGCCAGGCAGGCCAGGACGACCGTGCCGCGGCGCAGCTCCTGGGCCTGGCTGAGGATCAGTTCATCGGTGCCCACACAGGAAACAGTACTGTGTGTCGCACACCATTGTCACCTCCACGGTATGGGGAGGTGACAGTCCGGCTCTTGCCAGGCGCGCGCAACGACCGAGGGCATCCCCAGCCTCGGGGCCGGGGATGCCCTCGGTCGTCGCGGGTGCCGGTCAGCGGCCGGCGTGGATGACCTTCTTGCCGTCCTGGCTGAGCGGGACCGGGATCGACAGCGGGGCGCTGCGCAGCCGGCCGCCGTCGAGATCCTTCTGGACGACGTTCACATTGAGGGACACGCCCTGGCCCCCGCCGAACTTCCCGCTCGCGAAGGCGTCCACGCCGTCCGGGGTGATCTCATAGCCGGTGGTGTCCACGATCGAGTGCGTGCGGCAGTCGCGGAACACCTCCTCGATGGGGACGAACCAGAGCCAGTGGTAGTCACCGTCGTGATTGAGGTCGACCTTGTCGTTGAACCAGATCGCCACGGCTCCCGACATATTGACGGTGGCCGTCCAGTCGATGTCGTACTTCTGCGTGCCGATCACAAGGGACGCCTCGACGACCGACTTGGCCGGGATCTTGATGGGAAGGTCGACGCTCCAGTTCTGAGTCTCCTTGTGGGTGAACTCCTGTGTCGACGAGAGGCTGGCCTCGATCGAGGTGGTCTCGGTGACCTTGGCCACGGCCGGGATCTCGGCCGATACCTCCATGGAGACGCCGATCTTCAGCGACTCCGTCACGGAGATCCGCAGGTCCTGTTCGGTCGTCTTGCTCTGCTTGTACGTGATCTGCTGCTCGACCGACGAACCATTGCGGTAGTTGGTGGTCACGGAGCTGACCTGGCCCGGTATGGGCGAGGGGGCGTTGGGGTCGTAGGTGATGCCGCTGTACTTGGCTCTGACCTGGTACTTGTGGTAATCGCCGAGCGCGCTCTGCTTGCCGTAGTCCGTGGAGGCGGTGAAGCGGCAGCCGTTGGAACGCGGGAACCGCTCCCGGGCCATCCACTTCCCCCACTCGTCCGTTATCTCCTGGAGCGAGCGGGCGGCCGCCTTCCGCTTCGAGGCGGCCTGCTGGGCACTTTGCCGACCGGGGGCCGCGGACGCGACACCCGCGGTGGCCAACGAGACGGGCACGGCCGCAGCGAGGCCGGCGACAGGAGCGAGGGCGAGAACACGCCGTCGGGAGACATGGCTCATGGAGGTCCCGATCCGATAGAGGCGGATGATAGGGGCAGAACGGAGAAAACGTTCTTGGCGGCCATGCAATCGGTGATCTCCCGCAACGCCTAGGGACTTTGGTCCCGAAGTCAGAGCCGGACCGGGCGGTGGAGGCGATCGTGCGTCCAGGGCGGTGCCGGTCCCCAGGCGGTGGCGCGGCTACGCGTGTGCATGGAGGTCTGCTGGGCAACTCACCCACATCCGAGGAGAGTTCTGACTACCTTGTTCTCCATGTTCTCCATGGAACGTCGGCGCAGCGGAGAGAGCGTGCACATCCGTCTCGGCACGTCCGGGGCCGGAGACGGGGAGGGGGAGAGGGCCACCCTCGACTTCTGTGCATGGCTGAGGCAGACCCCCGAGGTCCGGGAGTACGCGGACATCAGCCTCCGTCCCGCGCAGCAGGACGACGCGGAGACGATGGGAGCGGTCGAGATCATCGACCTGGTCCTGGGGCATGGATTCGCGGCCCTCAACCTGGCCCTCGCGTACGCGTCCTGGCGCGGCGCTCGCCCCTCCGCGCCCGCCGTGACGCTGACGACCAGCCGTGGCTCCGTAACGGTCCACGGCGGCTCCGACGAAGAGATCGGCCGTATCGTGGCGGCTCTCCATGGCAATGCGCCCGATGCGCCCGGTGCCGACGGCCCTGCCGACACCGGCGGAGCGGGAGAGGACAGCAGCGACCGGGGATCGTCCGGCGCCCGATGAACTCGCCCTTTCCCGACCCCGCCCGGTCTCGTGCGGTGCTGATCGGAGTGGCCGACTACGAGAGGCTGCCGGATCTGCCCGCCGTCGACAACAACGTGAGCAAGCTGAAGGAGTTGCTCACGGACGACGACCTGTGGGGCCTGCCCGACGAACACTGCATCGAGCTGTCCGGCGAGAAGGTCGCCTCCGCACAGGAGGTCATGCACACGCTGCACACGGCCGCCGAGGAAGCGAAGGACGCCTTCCTGGTGTACTTCGCCGGCCACGGCCTCTCCCCGCTCAAATTCGGCCTCCATCTGGCCCTGCGCGGCGGGGATGCCGAACGTCTCTACAACGCCCTGGATTTCCATCACATCCGGCACGTACTGATGGAGGTGTGCACCGCTCGGCAGCGCCTCGTCATCCTGGACTGCTGCTACGGCGGGCGGGCGTTCGCGGACCACCTCGGCGCACCGCACGAGGAACTGGCCGACCTCACGGGGATCAAGGGCACCTACCTGCTGACGGCGGCGTCAGCGACGGCTCGTGCCCTAGCCCCGAAGGGCGAGCCGTACACGGCGTTCACCGGCGAGGTCATCAAGGCACTCGACCAGGGCATTCCGCACGGCCCGGACCTCCTCGACGCGGATTCGTTCTTCAGGCATGTCCGCCGCAAGCTGATCGCCAAAGGCCGTCCCGAACCCCAGCAGCGCGCGGACCATTTCGGGCACCGCATCGTCCTCGGGCACAACCGGTGGGACCAGGCGGTGAGCCGGGAAGCCGCCGCATACGCGGAAGCCCTGGGCGCGGCCGTCAGACCCGTCCTGGACGGCGGCGGCGGTACGCACCGGGACGCTTCTGCCACCACGGCCGCCATGGCCGCCATTGCCGCCGCGCTCGGTACGGCCGGGCCGGACAGAGCCCTCGCACTGTCCCCGGCCCAGGTCAAGCGCTACCTCAAGGGCGGGAGCATCGCTCCCGAGGAGGTGCTCGACGCGGTCACGGACTTCATCGGTTCATGCGGCAGTCCGCTCCCGGCGCCGGAACTGGCCCGTCTGCACGCCCTGCGACGCGCCGCCCAGCGCGCGAGCAAGGACACGGACACACAACTGCTGTACTGGCGGGAGGAGGCGGACAGACTCAAGACCGAGTTGGACGACCTCGCCCAGGTGCTGGACGGATCGGCGCTCGTCGAGGAACGCGACAGGCTGCTGCGTCAGCTCGATCACGCCCGGCAGTACGTCAGGGACACCGCGGACGAGCTGGCCGCCGAACGGGAGAACGTCCGCCTGCTGCGGCGCGAGGTCGAGGTGCTGCGCCGGCAGGTGCGCAGACTTCTGGCTCCGGAAGCGACGGCCAGGACCGAGGACGGGACCGAGGAGTCGACGGCGTATGAGTCGGCCGTCGGCGCGAAGGTGCCGGCCGTGGTGGTGGAACAGGGGCGCGCCGAGGGCTGTGATGCGACGGCTACGCCCCCTGCCGGGCCGGACTCGTCCTCGGCCGCCCCCACGGTGCGGCGACACCGGCACCCCCCGCACCGGGCGCCGGCTGTCGGCGGCGGCCTCGTCGCCGGACTGTCCGTTCTGGTGGCGGCCTATCTTCTCGTCGGCTGGTTCGTCAGCCTTGACACGATCGATCTCAAGCCCTCCGGCGGCCGAAAGCCCACCGTCGCGGGGGACACCTACGTCTGGGATGTGGCGGGCAGGGCGGAGAGCACTTTCACAACGGACGCCGACGCCCCCACCGACCGCCTTCAGGGCAGTCTGCGCCTGGAGGCGGGAAGAGAGTGCGCGGGCAAGCCCGTCGAAGCGGAATGGGAGATCGCTCTTGACGGCCGACGCCTCAGGAGCGGAACGGCGAAGGTCGTGAAGCCGGGCACAGGCACAAAGATCGCGAACGACTTCCCCTACGAATCCACCGTGGACGGCGTGGACAACGTGGACACCATCACGCTGAGCGTCGGTTCGACCGGTGCAGCCGGTACGTGTGACACTTTCGGCCTGGTGTGGGAGGGACCGCGCCTGTCCAAGCGCTACGACGTGTCCTATGTCCTCTGACGGGGAGGCAGACGCGGGGGCGCGTGACGCCGGACGCAGGGCGGGGAGAGGAACCGGACGCAGCGCGGGGAGGGGCACCGGCTCAGCCGTCATCCTCACGATCGTGGTAGTGCTCACCGGCATGATCCTGGGGATCTTTGCGATGCAGCCCTTCTCTCTGATCCACGCCGATCACGGATCGGCTTTCGTCTTCCGTACCGAAACGGTCGGCGGGCAAGGCGCCAACGAACACCGCTTCCTCACCTGGGACGTACGCAAGCGCGCCGAAACCAGCTTCCGCCCCGAAGGTCTGGGCCGCGGCTTCGGTTTCGACGGCCGCACACTGCGCGGAGAGCTCACATTCTCCACACCCCGCGGCTGCGCCGACCGGCGCATCCGATGGGAGATCAGCGTGGACGGCGATCGTGTCGGCAGCGGCAGCTTGAGATGGCTCCACACGTACACGGTGAAGAACGATTTCGTCATCAACCGCACTCCGAACGCGGTCGCCCTCACCATGTACTGGGACGGCGGTGATGCGGCCTGCCCCTCCTTCAGTGCCGAATGGAAGGACGCGCGAGTGGAGCGGGGGCCAATCGGCTAGACGCAGCTCCGCTCTGACCTCCCTGGGACGCCGCTCCGCTCTGACCTCCCTGGTGCGAACGGTCAGTTGTCGAGTGTGATCGCGGTCTTGGCTCGCTCCACGGACTCCTCCGCGGCCGGCCCCCCGGGGTTCTCCGTGGCGAGTGCCTGATTGCGCGCTACGAACGGGCGCAGTCGTTCCTCGTAATGGGCAAATGCCGTGCGGTGGTCGGCGCCCGCCTTGCGGATTTCGTCGGCCAGTACGTAGGAGCCCACCAAAGCCAGACTGGTGCCCTGGCCGGACAACGGCGACGGGCAGTATCCCGCGTCGCCGACCAGCACCGCCCTGCCCTCCGACCAGCGATCCAGGTGGATCTGAGCCATCGCGTCGAAGTAGAAATCGGGCGCTTCCCACATGGCCTTCAGCAATCCCGGGGTATCTCCGCCCTGATGTGACATCCGGTCGGCGAGGATCGATTTCTGCTGCTCGATATCGCGGTAGTCGTAGTCAAGGGGGTCCGATGTGAAGCCGAGGGTGGCCCTGATCTCGGTGTTGTTGCGCACCGGGTAGACGCAGTAGCTCGCGGCACCGTCCTGGAGCCACACCTGCCAGTCATCCAGGTTCAGGAAGTTGTCGGTGCTGAAGACGGCCACGTAGGAACCGAGATGGCGGATGAACTGTCGCTCCGGGCCGAAGGCGAGTTGCCGCACCTTCGAGTGCAGGCCGTCCGCACCGACCACAAGATCGAACGTGCGGTCCCGGCTGCGTTCGAAGCCGACCCGTATGCCGTGCACGCCTTCTTGAAGGAATCTGACCGAGTCGTCGAAGAGGTACTCGATACCCTCATGGCATTGCTGGTACAGCAGTTGCGTGAGGTCCTCGCGCAACAGCTCGATGTCGTCGCTGTCGAGCCGCCCACTGCTGAGAGTCATCTCGGTGGAGCGCCAGAGTTCGTTGCCATCGCCGTCCAGCATCGACATGCCACGCATCCGGGTCCGTGCCTGCTGGGCCTGCTCCAGGAGGTGCATCCTGTCGAGGACGTCGAGCGCGACACCGCGGACGTCGATCGCCTGGCCCCCTGGACGCACGCCGGGGGCACGTTCGACGACGGTCGGCGCATAGCCGTGTTGGTGCAGCCAGTAGGCGAGGGTGAGTCCGGCGACGCTGGCACCGGAGATGAGTACGGTCTTCATGGAATCTGGAATCCCTTCTCCATACGGTGTACGCACTGAATGTACGGCGTACGCGCAGCGCTGCCAAGTGCCGATTTCCTGCTGCTGTCCTAGCGCAGCGAGGGTCGCGAGCGGCATCTTCCCTGATAATCTCTGTCCTAGTACAGGAAGAAGGAGGGCACGGTGGCCTCGGAAATCATTCCGCCCTACCTGCGCATCGTCGCGGAGATCCGGCGACGCATCGAGGACGGTGAACTCGCTCCAGGCGACCGAGTTCCGTCGACTCGTCAGATCGCCAAGGAGTGGGACGTGGCGCTGGCCACCGCGACGAAGGCACTGACCACCCTGCGCCAGGAGGGTTTCGTACAGGCCCGGCCACGCGTCGGGACCGTGGTGGCACCCCCTCGCCGCCCGCCGCGAGGCCGGCGCCCCCGCCCAACACCCGCGCCCGAACACGAACTGACCCGCGCGCGCATCGTACGCACCGCCATCGACATCGCCGACTCAGAAGGCCTGGACGCGCTGTCCATGCGGGGCGTCGCCGCACGCCTGGGTGCCGGCACCATGTCGCCCTACCGCTATGTGAACAGCAAAGACGACCTTGTGCTCCTGATGGCCGACGCAGTCCTCGGCGAACTCTCCTATCCCTCCGACCCCCCTCGGCACTGGCGGGCCCGGCTGGAGCTGGGCGCCCGGTCGCTCTGGGAACTGCACCGCGCACATCCCTGGCTGGCGCAGATCGGCCCGCTCACCCGCCCGCTGATGCTGCCCAACCTGATGGCCTACTCCGAGTGGATGCTCAGCGCCCTGGACGGGCACGGACTCGACCCGGCGACCATGCTCAACCTGAACGTGCTCATCTACAGCTACGTGCAGGGCATCGCGGTCCACCTGGAACGGGAAGCCCAGGCCGAGGGTGTCACGGGCCTGTCCGAAGAGCAGTGGCTCGACGCCCAGCTGCCCGCCCTTGAGGCGATCACCGCCTCCGGCGAGTACCCGACGTTCACCCGGGTCATCGAATCCCTCGGCGAAAACGGCTACGACCTGCGCTTGGACGAGCTGTTCGACATCGGCCTCTCGTCCATGCTCGACGGCCTGGCCTTGCTCACCGGGGAAGCCAAGTGATCAACAGGCCCGGGTCGCTCAGTGTCCGCGCCGGCGGCGGGCCCGCACGTGCCGTCCCCGCAGGCGTGGCGGGGACGGCGCGGGGGCAGGTTGCAATGACCGAGAGTGCACCTCATGTGCCCGTTGGGTCACAGGTAACCTTCCCGGAGGGCATAGGCCACGGCGTGCGCCCGGTTGCGCAGGTGCAGCCGGGTGGTGAGCTCGTGCACCACGTTTTTGACCGTGCGTTCGGAGTAGGACAGCTTGCTTGCGATCTCCCCGGTGTCGAGCCCCTCGGCCACCAGCCGCAGCACGTCGACCTCACGCGGTGCCAGGCCCGAGGAGAGTGCCCCTGGGCGGCCCGTGGTGGTGCGGTGCAGCGCCCCCACCTGGTTGATGAGCCGGCCGAGCAGGTCGGCGGGCAGGTCGCCGTCGCCGCGCGCGGCCGCACATACGGCCTGTACCAGCCGGTTCCCGGTGGCCTCGTGGCGCCAGACGATGGCGCCGATCCCGCACTCGATGATGTCGAGCAGCTCGGTCTCCCGCAGTGCCCCCACCACGAGCACGGCGCGGCCTCCTTCGCTCCGTGCGATGCGGCGCAGCCGGGTCAGCGCGGCCTTGTCCAGCGCTTCGCCGACCAGCAGGCCGACCGTGCCGGGGCCGCTCCGTGGCTCCTCGCAGAGCTCGATCTCCGGGTGCCTGCGCAGCTGGCTGCGTACGCCCTCGAAGGAGATCGGATCGGCCGCGTGCACCGTCACGGGTATCGGCCCGTCGGTGGGAGCCACCGTGCGGTCCGTGGTTCCCAAGGAGTTGTCCAAGCGTTCCCCCCATGCCCGGGGCCCCGCCGACTGGGTGGAATTGATGGCCGGTGTCATGACATCAGCCTCTTGCAGGGGCAGCGGCACGGGCAATCGTGGAGGACCACGAGGCCTACCACGAAATCACCGTACGGACTCCACGAGCGGGGCCCGTAGGGAACCCGGCGGGCGCAACAGGAGGCAGGATGTCAGGATCGCTGGGACTACCGGGAGCGCCAGGAGCGCCGGGACCACCCGAACCACCGGGCCCGCTGAGCCCGCCGGGTGAGCACCGCGACGCGGTAGCGCTGTTGGCCGCCGAGGCGACACGTGCCAGGGCCGGCGCCGGCCGTACGGTCCTGGTGCGCGGGGCGACGGGCACCGGGCGCACCTCCGTGCTGGAGGCCGCGGCCGAAGACGCGGCCGCGGCGGGTATGCGGGTACTGCGTGCCCGATGCTCCCCCGGCGACAGCGCGCTCGCCTTCTCCGCCGTACTGCAACTTCTGGGGCTGTCGACGGAGTTCGCCGGTCTGTCCCCGGGTGTCGACGAGCGCAGCACCTCCGCGAAGCTGTGGCGGCTGCTGCGCTCGTACGCCGACGAGGGGCCGCTGCTGCTCGCCGTGGACGACGTGCACCTGGCCGACCGGTCCTCCCGCCAGTGGCTGGCGGAGGCCGCCCGGCGCCTCGACCGATTACCCGTGGTGCTGGCGGTGACCGAGCGCAGCCAGTACGACGTGGACCCGCCGCTCCCCGGCATCGCGCATGCACTGCCGCCCGCTCTCGTCCGTACCTGCACGCTTGCGCCCCTGGGCACCGGCTCTGCTGCCGAGCTGGTGCGTTCGGCGTTCTCCGACGCGCCGGAAGCCTGGGCCGACGACTGCGTGCGGGCCGGCGCGGGCAGCCCGCTGCTGCTGCTCGCCCTGCTGGAGGACCTTGGGGGCGGGGTACCGGCGGCCGGCACCGTGCCGGAGTGCTGCGCCGAGCTGTATCCGGGCGCGTACCCGGCTGCCGTCGCATGGTGGCTGGACAGCACGGGGCCGCTGACCGGCGAAGTGGCGCGGGTGCTGGCGGCGCTGGACGAGGGGTGGGCGGAACCCGCCCCGGCCGGGCATCCGGTCCCGTACCCTGCCCCCTCCGCCACCGCGGCCCTCGCGGGACTCCTCGCCGGGCCGACCGGGGCCGACCCGGCACGGATCTCCGGCTGGCTCACGGCCATGACCCGGCTCGGCGTGCTGCGCACCGCACCGGACGGGCGCCCCCGCTATGCGCATGCGCTGCTGCGCGACGCGGTGCTCGCCGATGTCCCGGTGACCCGGCGGCAGGCGGTTCACCGGGACGCGGCCGAGGAGATGCTGCGCCGTGGCGCGCGCGTCGAGACC
Organism: Streptomyces sp. NPDC001339; assembly: GCF_042895955.1. NCBI lineage: Bacteria > Bacillati > Actinomycetota > Actinomycetes > Kitasatosporales > Streptomycetaceae > Streptomyces > Streptomyces sp. NPDC001339. The sequence goes on from NZ_JBIAWT010000010.1 coordinate 74,577, forward strand.
GTGGCACGGCAGTTGATGCGGGCCGGGCCCGTCGGGGAGCCGTGGGCGCTGACCGTACTGGTGGACTCCGCGGCCCTGGCCGCACGGGACGGCCGGCCGCCCGGCGATGCAGTCGCGTTTCTGCGCCGTGCCCTGGAGGAGCCGATGCCCGACGCCGACCGGCAGCGGCTGTTGACCAGGCTGGGCTCGCTGGAGCACGCCGCACGCGACGCCTCGGCGGGGCTGTCGCGCTTCGCGGAGGCGCTGCGCCTGGAGGGCACGCCGCAGGGCCGGGTGCACGCGGCGGTGGCGCTGGGCACCGCCCTGGCGGGCCGCGGCAAGGTACGGGCCGCGGTCGACCAACTGCGCGAGCTGGACGGCGAGCTGACCGACCGCCCCGATCTGGTGCGTACGGTGCAGACGGCCTCGGCACTGCTCTCCGACCACGACCAGGGGGTGCGGCAGGAGGTGTACCGGTGGCTGACGGAGACCGCCGAGCACTCCCCCGAACTGCTCGGCGCCGCCGGGCAGATGCTGATGGTGCGGTACGCGTCGACGGCCGGACTGACCTCTGCGGACAAGGCCATGAAGCAGGTGCGGGACCTGCTCGCCGAGCCCGCCGACCCGCTGACCGAACCGTTCCTGCTGGGCACGGCCGCCGCCGTGGCCCAGTGGGCCGACGAACTCGACGAGGCCGAGCGCCTGGTCGAGCGGGGCCTGGCCGGGCAGCACCCCGCCCTGCTGCACCCGATGCACGAGGCGATCCTGAACACCGGGATCGACATCGCCGCGGCCCGCGGCGACTACGCCCGCCTGCTGGGCGCCCCGGACGCCCTGGACACCGAGGCGGGGCACGCCGGCCCGTGCAACCGGCACGGGCACGTCCTGATCGCGCTGGTCGAGACGGGCCGTATGGCGCGGGCCGAACGGCTCGCGGCGGCCTTCGACCTCGCCGAAGCGCCGGACTCCTGGGAGCTGAACCGCTTCCTGTATGCCCGTGGTGTGCTGCGGGCCGCCGCTGCCGACCCGGCGGGCGCGCTCCACGACTTCCTGGAGTGCGGCCGGCGCCAGTCGGCCCGCGACGTGATCAGCCCGGTGGTCACCCCGTGGCGCACGGCGGCCGCCGAGTGCTGCCTCGCGCTCCACAACCCGCAGGAGGCCGTCGCGCTGGCCGAGGAGGAGCTGCGCCTCGCGCAGGTGTGGGACACCCCCCGACCGGTGGGCCGCGCCCTGCGCGCCCTGGCCATGGCGACCGGCGGCCGCCACGGCCTGAAGCTGGCCTCGGAGGCCGTACGCATCCTCCGCACCGCCCCCTCGGCCGAGTCCGAACTGCTCCCCGCCCTGATCACGGAGGGACGCGCCCTCACCGCCGCGGGCGACCGGGCCCGGGCCCGCGACTGCCTCCACGAGGCCGCCGAACGCGCCGAACGCCGCGGCGCCGTCCGCCACCGCACCCTCGCCGAGCAGGCCCTGCGCGACCTCGGCGCCCGCCACCCGCATACCTCGCGCACCGGCCCGTCCTCCCTCACCGACGGCGAACGCCGCATCGCCGAACTCGCCGCCACCGGCCACACCAACACCGAGATCGCCGCCCTCCTTCACCTCGCCCGGCGCACCGTGGAGACCCATCTGACCAGCACCTACCGAAAGCTGGGCATACGGAGGCGGGGCGAACTGCGCGCGGCCCTCCTGGCCGGCACAGGTCCACCGGTGATGCCGACGACGCCGGTGATACCGGCGAGAAGGTCACACCCGTGATCCAAGAACTCCGTGCGGCGTTATCACAGTCCCGCGAGGAGTCGCGAGAAAGGAGTTCCGAGAGTCACGAGCGAGGCAGGAATGGGGAAATCCGTCATGACGGCGTGCCCTGGTCGGCAGGATGGGGGCATGGACCATGAGGATGTGGAGCCGGGCGCGGCGCGGCCGGTGGTGGTGCGGGTTCCGGTAGAGCCGGTCGAGTCCGCTGTGGAGGCGGACGCGGTGGACGCCGTGGTGCGGGCCGGCGCGTTGGCGGTACGTGGCCCGCGGTTCGGGGTGGCCGCGCAGAGTGCGGAGGACGGGCCGCGGTGGCGGGTGGTGGTTCCGCTGACGGACGGCTGTCCGCAGCTGGCCCGCGACAACCTGAACTCGCTGTTGTGGTTCCGGGCGAAGGACGATGTCCAGGACAGGGACGAGCGACGTGCCCTGCTGGCGGCGGTCGCCCGGCTGGAGAGCGAGCGCGTCAACGATCTCACCGTGTGGGGGACCCGCTACCGGATCGTGCGCGCCGAGGAGTACGCGGGCTTGGGTCCGGACGGCTTCGAGCAGCCGCGTCCGACCGATCCGGAGCCTGTCACCCCCGACTGGGACCGGGGCTCCAGGGACGCGGAGATCGATGACGGTCTGGTCCTGGATCCGGACGCGCCGGTCACCCCCACCCAGGCCGCGGAACGGCTGACACTGCGCGGTATGGCCTACGCCGGCGCCCCGTACCCCGACGACGTGCTGGCCGATTCGCACCGGGCCCTGGACACCCACCCCGACGTCCTGCTGCTGCCCGCGACGTTCCTGATCGTGGAGCGGACCGCCACGGGATGGAAGCCGGGCAGCGGCCTGCATGCCAGTGCTCAAGACGCCCGTAAGACACTGGACTTCTCCCTGACGTACTGGGAGCCGCGCAGCCGTGGTCTCATCCCCATGGACTCCGGCACGGATGTCGACGCGCGCACCCTCGTCGCCGACGGCGCCGCCGCCGCGGGCTCGGAGCTGGCCGCGTATGCCGAGGCCGCCGAGCGGCTCCGCGCCGGCCGGGTCAACCAGCTCGAGGTCCATGGCACCGTCTACCGGATCGGCCGCGCCCGCCGCCTGCTGCGCTGGGGCCCCGACGGTCCCGAGGGACCGCGCCCGTCCGATACCAGCAGCCACGGCCCCGACCGTATCCACCCGTTCCAAGACGAAGACGGCAACGTCTTCTACGGGGACGTCGACGACGAGGAGTAAGCCTTCCGGCCGGTCCAACGGCCACCGGGTATCTGGCATTTCCCTCAGTCTTTCTCGCTCAGGATGGTGGCGCGCGGCGGCTCGGGCCCGATGAACAAGGCCCGCAATCCCCACCGGGACAGCGCCGTGGAAGCCCTGCGGGGAAGAATCCTGTCGGCGAAGGTCAGGTACTACCAGCGTGTTCGAGAACCAGCAGAATCCCTCTCTGTCACGGCGTCGTCTGCTCGGACTGGCCGCCCTGGGCGGCGCCGCCGTCGCCGGAATGACCACGATTTCCGCCACCCCGCGTGCCGCGGCCGCCGAAAAGCGCGGTCCGCGGGCCGGCAGCGGCTCGTTCGTACCGGCCGTGGTGATCGGTACGGGATATGGCGCCGCGGTATCCGCGCTGCGGCTCGGCGAGGCCGGAATTCCCACGCTCATGCTCGAAATGGGCCGACTGTGGAACACCCCCGCCGACGACGGCAATGTCTTCTGCGGAATGCTCGAACCCGACCGCCGTTCAAGCTGGTTCAAGTCCCGCACCGAGGCACCGCTGGGCTCGTTCCTGTGGCTGGATGTGATCAACCGGGACATCGACCCGTACGCGGGCGTGCTGGACAAGGTGCACTTCGACCAGATGTCGGTGTACGTGGGACGGGGGGTGGGCGGTGGTTCGCTGGTCAACGGCGGTATGGCCGTCGTGCCGAAGCGCGCGTACTTCGAGGAGGTCCTCCCACGGGTGGACGCCGCCGAGATGTACGACCGGTACTTCCCGCGGGCCAACTCCATGCTCGGGGTGAACCACATCGACAAGGGCTGGTTCGAGGAGACGGAGTGGTACAAGTTCGCGCGGGTCTCGCGCGAACAGGCGGCCAAGGCGAGCCTGGGCACCACCTTCGTCCCCAACGTCTACGACTTCGGGCACATGCGGCGCGAGGCGGCCGGTGAGGCGCCCAGGTCCGCGCTGGCGGGCGAGGTCATCTACGGCAACAACCACGGCAAGAAGAGCCTGGACAAGACCTACTTGGCCGCCGCGCTCGGCACCGGCAAGGTCACCATCGAGACCCTGCACCAGGTCAAGGCGATCCGCCGGCAGCCGGACGGCAGCTATGTGCTGTCCGTGGACCAGACCGACGCCGACGGCAAGGCCGTCGCCCACAAGGAGATCGCCTGCCGCCATCTGTTCCTCGGCGCCGGCAGCCTCGGCTCCACCGAACTGCTGGTGCGCGCCCGGGACACCGGCACGCTGCCCGACCTCAACGCCGAGGTCGGCGCGGGCTGGGGCCCCAACGGCAACATCATGACCGGCCGGGCCAACCACATCTGGAACCCCACCGGGGCCCACCAGTCGTCGATCCCCGCCCTGGGCATCGACGACTGGGACAACCCCGCCGCCCCGGTCTTCGCGGAGATCGCGCCGATGCCGGCCGGCCTGGAGACCTGGGTCAGTCTCTACCTGGCGATCACCAAGAACCCCGAGCGCGGCACGTTCGTCTACGACAAGGCCACCGACCGGGCCGTGCTGCGCTGGACCCGGGACCAGAACACGCCCGCGGTCGACGCCGCGAAGTCGCTCTTCGACCGGATCAACAGGGCCAACGTGACGATGTACCGCTACGACTTGTTCGGTCCGCACCTGAAGAACTTCTCCGACGACTTCAGCTACCACCCGCTCGGCGGCTGCGTCCTGGGCAAGGCCACCGATCTCTACGGCCGGGTCGCGGGCTACCGCAACCTCTATGTCACGGACGGCGCGCTCGTACCCGGGTCCATCGGAGTCAACCCCTTTGTGACCATCACGGCGCTGGCCGAGCGGAACATCGAGCGGATCATCGCCGAGGACGTCAAGGCCGCGTAGCAGCGCTCCGGTGACGGCTCACCGTTACCCGCGCACAGGGGTGCGTCTGCCGCACCCCGTCCGTCATCACGAAAGGAATTCCATGGACTCCGCCCGACGGCCGATCCTCTTCGTCACTCTTCCGGAGAGCGGGCTGGCCAATCCGCTGCTCGTCCTCGCCGAGGAGCTCTCCCGGCAGAACGTGCCGGATCTCTGGTTCGCCACCGATGAGCCGCGCCGCGAGGATGTGAAGAGGATCTCGGTGGGGTCCCCGGTGGAGTTCGCCTCGCTGGGTGAGGTGGTCACCGAGTTGTCCGCGGTGACGTGGGACGACGCGGTCTACCGTGAGGTCACTCAGTCCTCGCGCTTCAAGGCGCACCGCGCGGTGGTCCGGCACTCCTTCAAGCCCGGACGGCACGAGGAGAAGTTCCACCGGCTGGCGGCCGTGGTCGACGAGGTGCGGCCGGCGCTGATGGTCATCGACTGCATCAGTTCTTTCGCGATCGAGCTGGCGACTTCGCGCGGGATTCCGTATGTGCTCAGTGTGCCGTTCGTGCCGAGCAATGTGCTGACGGCGTTCATGCCGTTCGGCAAGGGTTACACCCCGCGGGATTTCCCCGTGCCGCATACGGGGCTGCCGTATCCGATGACGTTCGCGCAGCGCGTGAGCAACGCGCTCTTCAAGTGGCGGACCCTGGCGATGTTCTGCACGCCCGAGATGAGCAAGGTGGTGGCGGAGGAGAAGCGGCGGCGCACGGCGCACGGGCTCGGAAAGCCCAGTCTGATGGCGCGGATCGACCACGCCGATCTGGTGCTGTGCAATTCGATCGCCGAGCTGGATTATCCCTTTGAGATTCCGGCGAAGATGCGGCTGGTCGGTGCGATGGTGCCGCCTCTGCCGGAGGCTCCGCAGGACGACGGTCTTTCGCGGTGGCTGGATGAGCAGTCCTCGGTCATTTACGCGGGGTTCGGGACGATCACCCGTCTCACCCGTGGCCAGGTCGAGTCCATGGTGGAGGTCGCCCGCCGGCTCCAGGGACGGCACCAGGTGCTGTGGAAGCTGCCCTCGGAACAGCAGCATCTGCTGCCGCCGGAGGAGTCGTTGCCGGCGAATCTCCGTTTCGAGAGCTGGGTGCCGTCGCAGCTGGATGTGCTGGCCCATCCGAAGGTGAAGGTGTTCTTCACCCATGGTGGCGGCAACGGTTACAACGAGGGCGTGTACTTCGGCAAGCCGCTCGTGGTCCGGCCGTTGTGGGTGGACTGCTACGACCAGGCCGTGCGCGGCCGGGACTTCGGCATCAGCCTGACCCTCGACCGGCCGCGGGACATCGACGTCGACGACGTTCTCGACAAGCTCACACGGGTGCTGGAGACCCCTTCCTTCCGCGAGAACGCGGAGCGGCTCGGTGCCCTGCAGCGTGCGGCGGGCGGCCGGGAGACCGCCGCCGAGCTCCTCCTCGGACATCCGGCCCTGGCCCCGGCCCGCGCGTAGGGCCGCTCGCACACGCACGTACCCACGAGGACCACGAGGAAGAGAAGGAAGAGGCAGCGGATGTCGTTCAAGTACCCCGTGTCCAGGCCCGCTCTGGACAGCAAAGAGCTGGAGTATCTGACCGGTGCCGTCGAGGACGGCTGGATATCGTCGCAGGGCCCGATGGTCGGGCGCTTCGAGCGCGCCTTCGCGGACTACAACGGTGTCGCGCACGGCGTGTCCTGTTCCTCCGGGACGGCGGCCCTCACGCTGGCCCTGCGGGCCCTGGGCATCGGCCCCGGTGACGAGGTGATCGTCCCGGAGTTCACCATGATCGCCTCCGCATGGGCCGTCACCTACACCGGCGCGACCCCCGTCTTCGTCGACTGCGCGGACGACCTCAATATCGATGTCACCCGCATCGAGGAGAAGCTCACCGCGCGGACGAAGGCCATCATGCCCGTCCACATCTACGGCCGCCGCTGTGACATGGACGCGATCATGGACATCGCGTACCAGTACAACCTGCGGGTCGTGGAGGACAGTGCCGAGGCCCACGGCGTCCGCCCGGTCGGGGACATCGCGTGCTTCTCACTGTTCGCCAACAAGATCATCACGGCCGGTGAGGGCGGCATCTGCCTCACCGACGACCCCAGACTCGCCGGGCAGCTGTCACACCTGCGCGCCATGGCGTTCACCAAGGACCACAGTTTCCTGCACAAGAAGGTCGCCTACAACTTCCGGATGACCGCCATGCAGGCCGCCGTCGCGCTCGCCCAGACCGAGCGCCTGGACGAGATCCTCGAGGTGCGCCGCGGCATCGAGAAGCGCTACGACGAGGGCCTCGCCGACGTCCCCGGCATCACCCTGATGCCGCCGCGGGACGTGCTGTGGATGTACGACCTGCGGGCCGAACGCCGCGAGCAGCTCCGTGACTTCCTGGCCGGGGAGTCGATCGAGACCCGGCTGTTCTTCAAGCCGATGAGCCGGCAGCCCATGTACTTCCACCCCGACTGGCCCTCGCTCAAGGCGAACACGTTCGCCGAGGACGGGCTGTACCTGCCCACCCACACCGGCCTGACCGCCGACGACCAGGACCACGTGATCGACCGGGTCCGCGCGTTCTACGGCGCCGGCTGACGGCCCGTTCGAGAGGGGATACCGACCCATGACGCACACCGACCCGGCCATACCGCCGGCCTGCCCGGTCTCGGCCCGGACGGCTCCGGCCGTGCCCGAGACGGACCCGCTGACCGTCGACTTTCCGGTGCGCAGGCCCGGCGTACCGTTCCCGCCGCCCGACTACGCCGACTACCGCGACCGGAAGGGGCTGGTCCGCTCACACCTGTCCGACGGCAAACGGGTGTGGCTGGTCACCCGGCACGAGGACGTACGCACCGTACTGACCCACCCGGGCATCAGCTCCAACCCCGAGCACGAGGGATTCCCCAACGTCGGGAACCTGGGCGTGCCCAAGCAGGAGCAGATCCCGGGCTGGTTCGTGGGAATGGACTCCCCCGAGCACGACCGGTTCCGCAAGGCCCTCATCCCGGAGTTCACCGTCCGGCGCGTACGCGCGATGAAGCCCGCGATCGAGCGCACGGTGGACGCGCAACTGGACGCCATGCTGGCCGCGGGCAACACCGCCGACCTCGTCGCCGACTTCGCCCTGCCCATCCCCTCCCTGGTGATCTCCGCACTGCTCGGCGTGCCGCCCGCCGACCGCGAGTTCTTCGAGTCCCGGACCCGGGTCCTGGTCTCCCTCCGCTCCTCCACCGACGACGACCGGATGACCGCCGCCAAGGACCTCCTGCGCTATATCAACCGGCTGGTGGAGATCAAGCAGAAGTGGGGCGGCGACGACCTCATCACCCGGCTGCTGGCCACCGGCGCCATCGCCCCGCACGAGATGTCCGGCGTGCTGATGCTGCTGCTCATCGCCGGCCACGAGACCACGGCCAACAACATCGCGCTCGGCGTGGTCACCCTGCTGACGAACCCCCAGTGGATCGGCGACGACCGGGCCGTGGAGGAGACCCTGCGCTTCCACTCGGTCGCCGACCTGGTGTCCCTGCGCGTGGCGGTCCAGGACGTGGAGATCGCCGGACAGCTCATCAAGGCGGGCGAGGGCATCGTGCCGCTGGTCGCCGCGGCCAACCACGACGAGAGCCTCTTCGCCTGCCCCCACACCTTCGACCCCTCCCGCTCCGCCCGCCACCACGTGGCCTTCGGCTACGGCGTGCACCAGTGCCTGGGGCAGAACCTGGTACGGGTCGAGATGGAAGTCGCCTACCGCAAGCTCTTCGAACGCATCCCCACCCTCGAACTCGCCGTGCCCGTCGACGGTTTGGACATCAAGTACGACGGCGTGCTCTACGGCGTGAACGAGCTGCCCGTCCGCTGGTAGCCGCGCCCGGCCCCGTCCGCCCGGTGGCGCGTACGCGTACACCGGCCACCGGGCGGCCTTCATCCACCACAGGAGAGACACCGACATGCGCATCACCGTTGACCCCGACCGCTGCGTCGGGGCGGGCCAGTGCGTGCTGAACGCGCCCGCGCTCTTCGATCAGGACGACGACGGGCTCGTCACGCTCCTCACCGAGCCCGGTACCGGCCAGGAGTCCGCCGCCCGGCTGGCGAGCGGGCTGTGCCCGTCCCGGGCGATCACCGTGCACGAGGGCTGACGCCCGCACCGGGCAGGAGCTCGTGTCCGAACCCCGGCCCGTTCCCCTCAACCGACGAGAGTGCTCGAGAACGATCCGGGAGTGATGGTGCCCGTCCACACAGCTGACTACACGATCCAGCCGCCCGCCGACGCGGCGCATGCTGATGCCCGGGGCGGCCGCACGCTGCCCGAGGTGTTCGAGACCGCCGTGGAATCCGTCCCCGACGCGGTGGCCGTCGTCGACGGGGACCGCTCCTGGACGTGGGCGCGGTGGCGGGAGGACGTCGGCGCGCTCGCCCGCGGACTACAGGAATCGGGCGTCGCACCCGGCGACGTGGTGGCGGTGCGGCTGCCGAACTGCTGGGAGCTGCAGACCCTGCACCTGGCCGTCGCGGCCATCGGAGCGGTACTGCTGCCCGTCCACCAGGGCACCACGCCCCCGGAGGTCCGCGCGCTGCTGACCCGGGCGGAACCCGTCCTGCTCGTCCTGTCGGCCTCCGGGAGCGAGAGCCCGGCGACGGCCCGTTCGCTGCTGGAGAGCGTGCCGTCGCTGCGCGGCGTGCTGGTGGCCGGGGAGCCGGAGACGGGGTGCGAGAAGGCAGAGGAGACAGCGGACGAGGAGGCGGAGGGCGAGGAGCCGGGAGTCGGGTCACTGGACGGGCTGCTGGCGGCCTGGGCGGGCCGCGGGCCCCGGCCGGTGGACGTCACCCCCGATATGCCGCTCGTCCTGGTCCCCTCCTCCGGTACGGCCTCGGCGCGTCCCAAGCTCTGTGTGCACAGCCACGACGGTCTGCTGTCGAACACCGTGGCCGTCACCGCCGAGGCCGCCGACGCCTTCGCCGGTACGGTCCTCACGGCCTGCCCGATGACCCATCTGTTCGGCCTCCAGGCCATGCACGCGGCGCTGTTCGCCGCCCGCCGGCAGGTCCTGTTCGCGGGCTGGGACGTGAACCGCTTCCTGGAACTGGCGCGGGAGCACGACCCCCGCGTCGTCTTCGCCGTGCCCGCCCAACTGCGGGATGTCGTTGCGCGGCTGGCCAGGACGGGCGAGCCGACGGGCTTCACCCCGTACCAGGTGCGTACGGCGGGGGCCGCCGTCGCACCCGCGCTCGCCGCACAGGTACGCACCGTCCTCGGCTGCGAACTGGTCGTGGTGTGGGGCATGTCCGAGATCGGCACCGGCACCCGCACCCGGGCCCACGACCCCGACGGCAGTGTGGGAGTGCCGGTCAGCGGGGTGGACGTGCGGGTCGTCGACGAGCACGGTGGAGTGTGCGCGCCGGGCGTGACGGGCGTGAGGGGTGAACTCCAGTACCGGGGGCCGGGGTTGTTCCGCGGCTACTTCGGCGAGCCGGAGCTGACGCGCGCGGCCCTCACCGATGACGGCTGGCTGCGGACCGGCGATCTCGCGGCCATCGGCGCGGACGGCGTGGTGGTCCTGCACGGCCGGGCGGACGAGCTGATCAATACCGGGGGCCGGAAGTTCAGCGCCACCGAGGTCGAGGGGCTGCTCGCGAACCTGGCGGGCCTGGGCCCGCTGGCCGTGGCCGGCGCACCGGACGACCGGCTCGGGGAGTACCCGTGCCTGGTCGTGACCGACCACACGGACCGCACGATCGGCCTGTCCGAGGTCACCGCGTTCCTGCGCCGGCTGGGGCTCGCCGACCACAAGATCCCCCTCGAACTGGTCACCGTGCGCGAGCTTCCCCTCTCCCCCGCCGGGAAGCTCGACCGCCGGGCGCTCAAGGGGCTGCTCGCCGGCCTTGAAGCGGTGACCGTTCCGGCCCGTCTCGGTGCGATCCCGCCGTACACGGCCGAGGAGGCGCTGGACCTCGTACGCGACTGCGTCGGCCGGCTGCTCGGCAACGACGGAACCGCCGTCCCCTTCTCCCCCGACACCGACTCCTTCTCCCCTGACACGGACTTCCGCCGGCTCGGCCTCGACTCCATCCTCGCGGTACGGCTGCGGAATCTGCTGCGGGAGGAGACCGGGCTGCCGCTCCCGGTGACGCTGGCCTTCGACTTCCCCACCCCGCGGGCCGTCGCGCACGTACTGGCAGAGCAGGAGGACCCGTCCCTGGAGGACCCGTCTCGGGAGGAGCCCTCTCGGGAGAAACTGTCTCGGGAGGAGCCGTGGGAGATCCCGGCGGACGGTCCCGACCCGGTGGCGATCGTCGCCATGGCCTGCCGGCTGCCGGGCGGAGCCGACTCCCCCGACGCCCTGTGGGAGCTGCTCGCCGACGGGACCGACGCGATGTCCCCGTTCCCCACCGACCGCGGCTGGGACCTGGACCGGCTCTTCGACGAGGACCCCGACCGCCCGGGCACCTCCTACGCGCGCGAAGGCGGCTTCCTGCACGACGCGGGCGACTTCGACGCGGGCTTCTTCGGCCTGTCCGACCAGGAGGCGACGGCGACCGATCCACAGCAGCGGCTGCTGCTGGAGGCGGCCTGGGAGACCTTCGAGCGGGCGGGCATCGACCCGAGGTCCGTGCGGGGAACCCGTACGGGCGTGTTCACGGGCGCGATGGACCGCGGCTACGGCGCCCACGCGTCCGCCACGCCCAGCGCGTGGGAGAGCATGCTCATCACCGGGACTTCCGCCAGCGCGATCTCGGGGCGCATCGCCTACACCTACGGGCTCGAAGGCCCCGCGCTGACGGTCGACACCGCCTCCTCGTCCTCCCTCGTCGCCCTGCATCTGGCCTGCCGGTCCCTGCGGTCGGGCGAGACCGACCTGGCGCTGGCCGGCGGTGTCACCGTCATGGCGACCCCGGCGCCCTTCGCCCACTTCTCACGGCTGCGCGCACTGTCCCCCGACTCCCGCTCCATGGCGTACGCGGACGCCGCGAACGGCTCCGCGTGGTCGGAGGGCGCGGGACTGCTGCTGCTGGAGCGGCTGAGCGACGCCCGGCGCAACGGACACCCCGTCCTGGCGCTCGTACGGGGCTCCGCCGTGAATCAGGACGGCGCCTCCAACGGGCTCACCGCGCCGAGCGGGCCCGCACAGCAGCGCGTCATCCGCGAGGCCCTGGCCGACGCCGGGCTGACGCCGCGGGACGTGGACGCCGTGGAGGGGCACGGCACCGGCACCCCGCTCGGCGACCCCATCGAGGCCCAGGCCCTGCTGGCCACGTACGGCCAACAGCGGTCCGAGGAGCGGCCGTTGTGGCTGGGGTCGGTGAAGTCGAACATCGGGCACACCCAGGCCGCCGCCGGGGTCGTCGGGGTCATCAAGACGGTGCTCGCGCTGCGCCACGGCGTCCTGCCGCGCACACTGCACGTGGACGCGCCCTCGGCCAAGGTGGACTGGTCCGCCGGTTCGGTACGGCTGCTGACCGAGGCCCGGCCCTGGCCGCGGGAGAGCGGTATCACACGCCGGGCGGGGGTCTCCTCGTTCGGGCTCACCGGCACCAACGCGCACGTGATCCTGGAGGAGGCACCGGGCAAGGAGGCACCGGGCGAGGAGACGGCTGAGCGAGCGGGAGGGGCTCCCGGCGAGGTTCCGGAAGAGGTGCGCCACGAGTCCGGGGCAGGCGGGACTTCCGACACAGGCCCTGGGGGCCCGGAGGCAGCCGGTGACGCGGCCGCGCCCTGGGTGCTGTCCGCCCGCAGCCGGGCGGCGCTCCGCGCGCAGGCGCGGCGCCTGGCCGAGCACGTGACCGCCGACCCCGGTCTGCGCGCCCGGGATGTCGCCCATGCCCTGGCCACCACCCGCGCCCTGCACCGGCACCGGGCCGTCATCAGCGGCTCCGACCGGGCACAACTGCTCTCCATGACAGCTCAGTTCGGACGCGGTGAGCGAACCGCGGGTGTCACCCCGCACGAGTCCGCACCGGGCGGGCCGGCCTTCGTCTTCTCCGGGCAGGGCAGCCAGCGCGGCGGCATGGGTCGCGAGGCGGCCGAGGCGTTCCCCGTCTTCGGGCAGGCGCTGCGCGAGGTGTGCGCCGCGCTGGATCCGCTGCTGGCGCGGCCGCTGACCTCCGTGATGTGGGCGGCTCCTGGCTCCCAGGAGGCGGCCCTCCTCGACGACACCACCTACACGCAGCCCGCGCTGTTCGCGGTCCAGGTCGCCCTGTACCGGCTGTTCGAGTCCTGGGGCGTGGTCCCCGGCCACCTGGTGGGGCACTCGGTCGGCGAGATCTCCGCCGCACACGTGACGGGCGTGCTCTCTCTCCAGGACGCGTGCACCCTGGTGGCGGCCCGGAGCAGGCTGATGGGCGCGCTGCCGCCCGGCGGTGCGATGGTGGCGGCGCGCATCACGGAGGCCGAAGTGACCCCGTGGCTGGCGGAGGTGACGGACTCCGTGTCGATCGCGGCCGTCAACGGGCCGCACTCCCTAGTACTCTCGGGAGCCGAGGCCCCGCTCGCCGCGCTCACGGACCGGCTCGCCGCCGCCGGCCACAAGACCCGGAAGCTCATGGTGAGCACCGCGCCCCACTCGCCGCTGATGGACCCCATGCTGGAGGAGTTCCGCGTGGTCGCCCGTACCCTGTCCTACGCCGCGCCCGCCGTTCCCCTCGTCTCCACCGTCACCGGCCGCCCGTTGACCGGCGAGGAGGCGCGCGACCCGGACCACTGGGTGCGGCACGTGCGGCAGTCCGTACGCTTCGAGGACGCGATCGGCCGGCTCCGCGACGAGCACGTCACCGGGTTCCTGGAGCTGGGTGCCGAGCCGGTGCTCACGCCGATGATCGACGAGTGCCTGGAGCCGGCCGGCCCGCAGCCCGGGGTCGCCGTGGTGCCGAGTCTGCGCGCCGGGGTACCGGAGCGGCACGCCCTGCTCACCGCGGTCGCCCGGGTGCACGCCCATGGCGTGCCCGTCGACTGGGACGCGGTGCTTCCCGGGGCCCGGCCCGTCGCCCTGCCGACGTACGCGTTCCAGCGGCGGCGGTTCTGGCTGGCGCCGGCTCCGATGACCGCGGTGGGCTCGGCGGGTCCAGTGGGCTCGGCCGGCGACGGGGGCGTCGCGGATGCCGCAGCTTCCGAAGGTGTCGCAGTCACCGCGGTTGCGGCGGGCGGGGTGGTGGCGGCCGGTGAAGAGCCGCCGGGACTGGAGGCCCGCCTGTCCGGTCTCGACGACGCCGAACAGGACGCACTCGTACTGGCCCTGGTTCTCGCCGAGACCTCGGCCGTGCTCGGCGGCCAGGAGACGGGTGGTGAGGAGACGGGTGGTGAGGAGCCCAGTGACGCAGACGGCAACCGCACGTTCAAGGAACTGGGCATTGGCTCGTTGAACGCCGTCGAACTGCGCAACCGCCTCATCGCGGCCACGGACCTGCGGCTTCCCTCCACGCTCGTGTACGACTACCCCACGCCGAACGCCATCGTCCGGCTCGTCCGCGAACGACTGGCCCGGCCGACCGCCCCCGCACGCGATGTCTCCTCTGTCGTGGCCGAGTTGGAGTCCCTGGTCACGGCCGGTGCAGAGGTCTCGGCGGAGACGGTGGCACGGTTGAGGGCGGTGGCACGGTGGAAGGCGGAAGCGTCGGAGGCGACGGGGTCGGGCGAGGGCACGGGCGCCAACCCTGGCGGGACGCCGGACCTGGCCCCCGGAGGGGCGCTGGACCTGGCGTCGGCCAGCGACGAGGAACTGTTCCGGCTGATGGACGCCGGGAGTTGACAGGTCGAGAGTTGACGAGTGGGGCCCGCCCGACTTCCCGGTCCGGAGCGGGCCCCTCGCCAATTCTAGGTAATTCCACGCTATTTCGCGCCGTATGGTCCCGTTATGAACTCCCCTTCCGCGGCCGCGGTACTGACCGCCCGCCGCATCGCCGTGTCATTCGTGGCCGCCATATCGGCAGTGGGGGTCACCCCGGTGGGGACCACCCCGCCCCTCGCCTCGGCCGACCCGCTCGGTGCGCCCACCGAAGCGGGCCGGCACGCGCCGAAGGCAAAGCTCGCCACGCAGAGGCTTCCGTTCACCCACGCCACGGTCGCCCAGCAGCAGGGCGGCTCGTTCACCGTTTCCTGGCAGGCGCCCGACGCGGGTTCGGTGACCGTCTACGCCGGTGACAAGGCTGTGGCGCACGGCGGGCCCGAGGCCACCATCACCGTACGCGGACTTCCCGCCACCGACCGCCAGTGGTTCCGCCTCGCCCCCGACCAGGGCGACCCGCTCACCCTCGCGGACCGCTCGCTCCGCTTGGAGGGCGCCGCCGACTTCCACGACGCGGGCGGCTGTCGCACCACCGACGGCCGTTGGGTGAAGATGGGCATGCTGTACCGCACCCACGACCTGCACGCGCTCACCGACGCCGACCTGGCCAAGCTCCAGCGCCTGGGCATCCGTACGGATGCCTCCTGCCGGCGGTTCGTCTCCAAGCCCTCGGCGATCGACGCCTGTCGTTCGCTGTTCCGTCTTGCCGGCGACGCCCGTTCCTACCCGCTCGTCCACCACTGCGAGGGCGGCCAGGACCATACGGTCTGGGCCACCGCCGCCCTGCTCACAGCCTTGGGCGTGGACCGTGACATGGTCATACGGGACTGCCTGACCACGGTCCTGGACGCCGGGGCCGCCGCGTATCTGAACGCATCCTTCGACAAGGTCACGGCCCGCTTCGGCACCTTCGACGCCTACCTGCGGGACGGGCTGCGTCTGAGCGAGCAGGACCTGCGACGGCTGCGAGCAGCGCTGCTCACCGGCTGACCTCCGCCCTGATCGGCACCGGCCATCGGCACTGGCCATCGGCACTGGCCATCGGCACGAAAGAACGTCCCCCCTCCCGGCCGGGAGGGGGGACGTTGTGTGTTGTGTGTTGTGTGTTGTGTGTTGTGTGTCTATACGGAGTTACCGGTACGGGCCGTTGGCGTGGGGGTCAGGAGAGGCCGAGCTCATTGTCCAGGAGGTCGAAGACCTCTTCGTCGGAGGCGGACTCGAAGTCGAAGTCCTCGTCGGACGGGGAGCCGGCCTGCCCGGCCGCCGCGGTCGTGTCCCGCAGGGCGTGCCACTTCGACCTGAGGACTTCCAGTCGGCCGGCTATCTGCTCGTGTATCTCCTCCGTGATGTCGAGTCCGCCGAAGGCCTTTTCCAGCCTTTCGAGTTCGCCCAGGAGCGCCTCCGGGCCGAAGGACGGCTCGGGTGCGATCCGGGCATGGAGATGGTCGACGAGTTCCGCCGGCGTCGGGTAGTCGAAGAGCAGGGTCGCCGGCAGGCGTATTCCGGTGAGAGCGCTCAGGCGGTTGCGGAGTTCGACCGCGGTGAGGGAGTCGAAACCGAGGTCCAGGAAGGCACGGTCCTGGTCGATGTCCGTGGCTCCGGCGTGTCCGAGGACCGCCGCGACCTGGCCGCGTACTGCGTCCAGTACGACCTCGCGTCCCTCCGCCGCCGACCGGCCGGTCAGGCGCTGAGCGAAGGCGGCCGCGGCGTCGCCCTCCGTCGCGGCCGCCGCCGCACGTCGGCCCGGGGTACGGATCAGGCCGCGCAGCAGCGGGGGGATGTCGCCCTGCCGCCGCAGCGCCGCCAGGTCCAGGCGGACGGGCAGCGGCGCGGGTTCGGCGCTGCCGAGCGCTGCGTCGAAGAGGGCCAGGCCCTCCTCGGCGGTCAGCGGTGGCATGCCCGAGCGGGCGATGCGCTGCAGGTCGGCTTCGGTGAGGGTGGCGGTCATGCCACTGTCCTGGGACCAGGGCCCCCACGCCAGCGAGGTCGCCGGCAGGCCCGCCGCCCGGCGGTGATACGCCAGCGCGTCCAGGAAAGCGTTGCCCGCCGCGTAGTTGGCCTGACCCGCGCTGCCGAACGTACCCGCCACGGACGAGAACACCACGAACGCGTCCAGGTCCAGATCCCTGGTCGCCTCGTGCAGGTGCCAGGCCGCATCCACCTTCGGACGCAGCACCGCCGACAGCCGCTCCGGGGTCAGCGACTCCACCACACCGTCGTCCAGAACACCAGCCGTATGCACCACAGCTGTAGGCGCATGGCGAGCAATCAGGTCGGCCACCGCCGCCGCGTCGGTCACGTCACATGCCTCGACGACCGCTTCGGCCCCACTGCCCTGGAGCTCGTCCACCAGCTCCTGCACGCCCTCGGCGGCGGGACCACGACGGCTGACCAGCATCAGACTGCGCACCCCGTGCTCGGCCACCAGGTGCCGGGCGACCCTACGGCCCAGACCACCCGTACCACCGGTGACCAGGACCGTACCGGACGGATCCCAGGTCACCGGGTGCGAGGACTGCGCCCGGGCCAGCCGGGCCGCCAGCACCTCACCACCGCGTACCAACAACTGCGGCTCATCCGACGCCAACGCCCTTGGTACAAGGGCTGCTTCGGCGTCACCGTCCAGGTCCACCAGGCCAAAGCGGCCCGGGTTCTCCGACAGCGCCGATCGCACCAGACCCCACACCGCCGCACCCGCCAGATCCGCACCGGACACCGCGCCGCGCGTCACGAACACCAGGCGCGAGGTGGTGAACCGGTCGTCGGCCAGCCAGGACTGGATCAGGTGCAGTGCCCCTGTCGTGGCGGCATGGACGGATGCCACCGTTCCGGCGGTCTCGGTGGGCAGCGGGGCGAGCACAGTGTCGTGGGCGCCCGTCGCCGCGAGATCGTCGAGGTCCGCGTGGGGCGGCAGGGAGAGTCCGGTGAGGACGCCCTCGGTGTCCTTGCCGAGCAGGGCGAGGGAGTTCGCGGGCTCGTCCGTGAGGGGGACCGTGGTCCAGTCGACCGTGAAGAGGGAATCGCGGTCGCCGGTCTGCAGCTGCCCGGCCGTGATCGGACGTGCGGTCAGGGACTGCACCGAGGCGACGGGCGCACCGGTGGTGTCCGCGAGGGCGATCGACGTACCGCTTTCGGTGGGACGGATGCGTACCCTCACCTGGGAAGCGCCGGTGGCGTGGAGTGTCACTCCGTTCCAGGAGAAGGGGACGGCTCCTTCGTCCGTTCCCTCGCCGCCCAGGAGCGCTGCGTGCAGCGCGGCGTCGAAGAGTGCGGGGTGCAGGCCGTAGGCGTTGGCGTCTGCGCCTTCGGGGAGTTTGACCTCGGCGTAGATGTCCTCGCCGAGCTTCCAGGCCGCCCGCAGGCCCTGGAACACCGGGCCGTATGCGAATCCGGCGTCCGCGAACCGCTCGTAGCAGCCCGCCGCGTCCAGTTGCTCGGCACCCTGCGGGGGCCATGCCGCGGCATCGAACGACACCGTCCCGGCTGCGGGCGCCAGGGCGCCGTTGGCGTGCAGCGTCCAGGGGCCTTCGCCCTCACGTGCATGGACCGATACCGGCCGGCGGCCCGCGTCATCGGGCTCGCCCACCCATACCTGTACCTGGATCGCGGCGCCCGAGGCGGGCAGCACCAGCGGCGCGGCGAGCGTGAGCTCGTCCACCGCTGCGCAGTCCACCTCGTCGGCCGCCCGCAGTACCAGTTCCAGGAGAGCCGTGCCGGGCACCAGTACGGAGCCCAGCACCATGTGATCGGCCAGCCACGGGTGCGAGGACACCGACAGCCGGCCGGTGAACAGCAGACCGCCCGAGCCCGCCAGTTCCACGGCCGCGCCCAGCAACGGGTGCCCGGCCGAGCCCAGACCTGCGGACCGCACATCGCCCACGCGCGCCGCCCCGCCCGACGGCCAGAACCGTTCGCGCTGGAACGCGTACGTCGGCAGGTCCACCCACCGCGCACCCGTACCGGCGAAGGCGGCGGACCAGCCGACCGGGGTGCCGTGGGCGTGCAGTCGTGCCAGGGCCGTGAGCAGTGCCGGTGCCTCGGGGCGGTTCTTGCGCAGTACGGGGGCCAGTACGGTCTCGTCGGCGGCGGATTCGGCGGCGAGCGCGGAGAGGGAGCCGTCAGGGCCGAGTTCCAGGAACGTCGAGACGCCCTGCTCGCGGAGCGCGCCGACCCCGTCGGCGAACCGTACGGCCTCGCGTACGTGGCCGACCCAGTACGCGGCGGAGCACAGCTCTTCCGCGGTGGCGGGCCGGCCGGTGACGTTCGAGACCACGGGGATGCGCGGCGCGGCGTAGGTCATGCGGTCGGCGACGGCGCGGAAGTCGGCCAGCATCGGTTCCATGAGCGGTGAGTGGAAGGCGTGCGAGACCCGCAGTCGGGTGGTCCTGCGCCCCTCCTCCTCGAAGTGCGCGGCGATGGCGAGTACCTCGTCCTCGGCGCCGGAGACCACGACCGACGTGGGGCCGTTGATCGCCGCGAGGGACACCTTGTGTGTGAGGTGCGGACGTACCTCGTCCTCCGTCGCCCGGATCGCCACCATCGCGCCGCCGGTCGGCAGTTGCTGCATCAGGCGGCCTCGGGCCGCCACCAGGGCGCAGGCGTCCGGGAGGGAGAAGACGCCCGCCGCATGGGCTGCGGCGATTTCTCCGATGGAGTGTCCCAGCAGGTGGTCCGGGCGTACGCCCCACGACTCCAGCAGGCGAAAGAGGGCCACCTCGAGGGCGAACAGCCCGGCCTGGGCGTACGCGGTCTGGTTCAGCAGCTCCGCGTCCTCGCCCCAGACCACGTCCCGAAGGGGGCGGTCCAGGTGCTCGTCCAACGCCGCGCATACGGCGTCGAAAGCCGCCGCGAACACCGGGTAGCGACCGTACAACTCCCATCCCATACCGAGGCGTTGGGATCCCTGGCCCGAGAACAGGAAGGCCAGCTTGCCTGGGCGGACTCGGTCCTGTGCTACGACGGCCGGCGCCTCGGTGTGGCCCTCGGCCAGGGCGGACAGCGAGTGCAGCAGGTCCGATCGGTTCGCGGCGAGTATCACCGCGCGGTGCTGGAAGGCCGAGCGGCCCGTCGCCAGTGAGTAGGCGACGTCCGTGATCCGCGGCGCCGGATCGTCGTCGAGACAGGACAGCAGTCGTGCCGCCTGGGCCCGCAGCGCCGATGCGCTCCTGCCGGACAGCAGTACCGGCACCGGCGTTCCGGAATCGGCAGCCTCGTCCTCGGCGGTGTCCGGTTCGGGCTGCTCAAGGATCACATGCGCGTTCGTACCGCTGATGCCGAAGGAGGAGACGCCCGCGCGGCGCGGTCCGGCACCCTGCGGCCACTGGGCCTCGGAGGTCAGCAGCTCGACGGCACCGGCACCCCAGTCCACGTGCGACGACGGCTCATCCACATGCAGTGTCCGCGGCAACACACCGTGCCGCATCGCCAACACCATCTTGATAACACCCGCAACACCCGAAGCCGCCTGCGCATGACCGATGTTGGACTTCACCGAACCGAGCAGCAACGGCCGGTCCGCCGACCGCTCCTGACCGTACGTGGCCAGCAGCGCCTGAGCCTCGATGGGGTCACCCAGCGTCGTACCCGTACCGTGCGCCTCCACCGCGTCCACATCCGCCGCCGACAGACCCGCACTCGCCAGCGCCTGCCGGATCACCCGCTGCTGCGACGGACCGTTCGGCGCCGTCAGACCATTGGACGCACCGTCCTGATTCACCGCACTGCCCCGCACCACCGCGAGCACCCGGTGCCCGTTGCTGCGCGCATCCGACAGACGCTCCAGCACCAGGATCCCGGCGCCTTCGGCCCAGCCGACACCGTCGGCCGCATCGGCGAACGCCTTGCAGCGGCCGTCCGCCGACAGTCCGCCCTGGCGGGAGAACTCCACGAAGGTCAGCGGTGTGGACATCACGGTCACACCCCCCGCCAGCGCCAGCGAGCACTCACCCGAGCGCAGCGCCTGCGCCGCCAGATGCAGGGCGACCAGGGACGACGAACACGCCGTGTCCACCGTCACCGCCGGACCCTCGAAACCGAAGGTGTAGGAGACCCGTCCCGAAGCGACACTGCCCGCGCTGCCGCTGCCCTGGTAACCCTCGAACTCGCGCCCGGAGAGCAGAGTCGAGTAGTCGTGGTACATCACGCCGGCGAAGACGCCCGTACGGCTGCCCCGCAGGGTAGCGGGGTCCATACCGGTGCGCTCCAGCGCCTCCCAGGTCGTCTCCAGCAGCAGCCGCTGCTGGGCGTCGGTGGTCAGGGCCTCTCGGGGGCTCATTCCAAAGAACTCGGGGTCGAACTCCGCCGCGTCGTAGAGGAATCCACCGGAGCGGGTGGCGATGGCGCCCTCCCGCTCGGGGTCGTAGGTGTCGTCGATCTCCCAGCCTCGGTCGGTCGGGAAGTCCGAGACGGCGTCCACCCCTTCGGACACCAGCTGCCACAGGTCCTCGGGCGAGCCGACGCCGCCGGGGAAGCGGCAGCTCATGCCGACGATCACGACCGGATCGTCCGTCAGGGACGGGAGGGCGGAGACCGGAAGGCGCGTCTCTGCCTCCGTCTCTGTCTCCGCCTCCGCGCCGACGAGCTCGTCCAGGAGGTGACCCGCCAGGGCGTCGGCCGTCGGGTAGTCGAACACGGTCGTTGCCGGGAGCCGCAGCCCGGTGGCCCTGCCCAGCACGTTGCGGAGTTCGATTGCGGTCAGGGAGTCGAAGCCGAGGTCCTGGAAGGCCCGGTCCGAGGCGACCGTTTCCGGGCTCGCGTGGCCCAGGACCGTCGCGATCTGACCGCGTACGACATCGAGCAGCGCCTCGCGACGCTCCGCCGTGGACAGCCCGGCCAGTCGCTGCCGGATGCCGGATGCCGCGACGGCACCGGATCGGCGGATCCTCGTCCGGATCAGGCCGCGCAGCAGCGGCTGCGGCTCGCCTTGTGCGCGTAGCGCAGCCAGGTCCAGGCGGACGGGGAGTGCCATGGGCTCGTTGGTTCCGAGTGCGGCATCGAAGAGAGCCAGGCCCTCCTCGAGGGTCAGCGGCGGCATACCCGAACGAGCCATGCGCTCAAGGTCGGCTTCGGTGAGGGTGCCCGTCATGCCACCGTCCTGGGACCACGGGCCCCACGCCAGGGACGTGGCCGGGAGCCCTTGCGCCTGGCGGTGGTGCGCCAACGCGTCCAGGAAAGCGTTACCCGCCGCGTAGTTGGCCTGACCAGGACTGCCGATCGTGCCCGCCACGGACGAGAACACCACGAACGCGTCCAAGTCCAGGTTCGCGTTGGTGGTCGCCTCATGCAGATGCCAGGCCGCATCCACCTTCGGACGCAACACCGCCGCCAACCGCTCCGGCGTCAGCGACTCCACCACACCGTCATCCAGCACACCCGCCGTATGCACCACAACCGTAGGAGCATGACGGGAGACCAGGTCAGCCACAGCCGCCGCGTCCGTCACATCGCACGCCTCGACAGCGACCTGCGCGCCAAGCTGCTCGAGTCCGGCGACGAGTTCCTCAACACCCTCGGCAGCCGGGCCGCTCCGGCTGACCAGCAGCAGACTCCGCACCCCGTGCTCCACCACCAAATGCCGGGCAACAGCACGCCCCAGACCACCCGTGCCACCGGTGATCAGAACCGTGCCGGAGGTGTTCCAGGTCATCGTGTGCGGGGACTGCGCCCGGGCCAGCCGGGCCGCCAGCACCTCATTCCCGCGCACCAGCAGTTCGGGCTCGTCGGTCGCGAGCCCGTGCGCCAGTACGGTCACATCGGCGTCACTCTCCAGATCCACCAGGCCGAAGCGGCCCGGGTGCTCCGACTGCGCCGAACGCACCAGACCCCACACCGCCGCACCCGCCAGATCCACACCCGACACCGCACCACGCGTCACGAACACCAGACGCGAAGCCGCGAACCGCTCATCCGCCAGCCACGACTGGACCATCTCCAACGCCCAGGCAGCCGCGGCGTGGACGGACTCCACCGTTCCGGCGGCGCCGGCAGGTGGCCCGACCAGGACCGTCCCGGGCACGGTCGCCCCCGTCAGGGACTCCAGATTCGCGAGGGTCTGCAACGGCTCGCCCTCCGGACCGGTGCCGAGCTCGACACGCTCGTCCGTGAGCGGCACGGGGACCCACTCGGCCTTGAAGAGGGCGTCGCGGTGGGCGGCCTGCAACTGCCCGGCCAGGAGCGGACGAACCACCAACGACTCCACCGAGGCGACCGGTGCACCGGACGAGTCCGCGATCATGACCGACATCGCACCGCCCGCGCCGCGGATACGGACGCGGAGGTCCGAAGCGCCCGAAGCGTGCAGGGACACTCCGGTCCACGAGAACGGGACTCCGCCCGCTTCCGTGCCGCCCAGCGCCGCAGCGTGCAGCGCGGCGTCGAAGAGCGCGGGGTGCAGCCCGTAGCCGTCGCCGTCCGTGCCCTCGGGAAGCCGCACCTCGGCGTAGATGTCCTCGCCGAGTTTCCAGGCCGCCCGCAGGCCCTGGAAGGCCGGGCCGTACGTGAGCCCGGCATCGGCGAGTGCGTCGTAGCAGTCCGCCACTTCCACGGGCTCCGCACCCTTGGGAGGCCATACGGCGGCATCGGCACCGGCACCGGCACCGGCACCGGCACCGGCATCGGCATCGGCATCGGCATCGGCATCGGCATCGAAGGAGGCCGCTTCGGTCCCCGTGGTCACCGCGCCGCTGGCGTGGAGCGTCCATGGGCCGTCGCCCTCACGCGCATGCACCGACGCCGAGCGGCGGCCCGAACCGTCCGGCTCCCCCAGCCACACCTGCACCTGCACTCCACTGCCCGAGGCGGGCAGCACCAGCGGCGCGGCGAGCGTCAGCTCCTCCAACCGATCACAGCCGACCTCGTCGGCCGCCCGCAGCACCAGTTCCACCAGCGCCGTACCGGGCACCAGCACAGCCCCCCGCACCACATGATCCGCCAGCCACGGATGCGAGGACACCGACAACCGACCCGTGAACAACAAACCACCCGAGCCCGCCAGTTCCACCGCCGCACCCAGCATCGGATGCCCCGCCGAGCCGAGCCCCGCGGACCGTACATCGCCCGAGCGCACCGCCCCGCCCGATGGCCAGAACCGCTCGTGCTGGAACGCGTACGTCGGCAGATCCACCCACCGCGCACCCGAACCGGCGAACAGCACCCCCCAGTCCACGCTCGCGCCCCGCACGTACAGCTGCGCCAGGGCACCCAGCAGCGTCGGCTCCTCGGGCCGGTCCTTGCGCAGTACGGGAACGAGTACGGCTTCGTCCGGTGCCGACTCCCGGGCCATTCCCGACAGCACACCGTCCGGGCCGAGCTCGAGGAACCGCGTCACCCCTTCCGCCCGCAGAGCCCCTATCCCGTCCGCGAAACGCACTGCTTCGCGGACGTGCCGGACCCAGTAGTCGGCGTGGGCGAGCTCTTCGGGCTCGGCGAGGCGGCCTGTCAGGTTCGACACGACGGGGATCGTCGGCGTACCGAAGGACAGCCGTGCCACCACCGCGCGGAAGTCGTCCAGCATCGGTTCCATGAGCGGTGAGTGGAAGGCATGCGAGACCCGCAGCCTGCTGGTCTTGCGCCCCACCTCCTCGAAATGCGCCGCGAGGGCGAGCACCACGTCCTCGACACCGGAGAGCACGACCGACGACGGCCCGTTGACCGCCGCGATCGACACCTCCGACGTCAGATACGGCAGGACCTCCTCCTCCGTCGCCCGGACCGCCACCATCGCCCCACCAGCCGGCAACCGCTGCATCAGCCGACCCCGGGCCACCACCAGCGCACAGGCATCCGGGAGGGAGAAAACACCCGCCACATACGCCGCCGCGACCTCACCAATCGAGTGCCCCGTCACGAAGTCCGCGCGCACACCCCACGACTCCGCCAGCCGGTACAGCGCCACCTCGATCGCGAACAATCCGGCCTGCGCATACGCGGTCTGGTTCAGCCGCTCCGGGTCATCGCCCCATACGACGTCCCGCACGGGGTGCTCCAGGCGCTCGTCCAGGCACTCGTCCACGTGCTCGGCCACGTGCTCGTCCAAGGCGGCGCACACCGCATCGAAAGCCTCCGCGAACACCGGATAGCGGGCATACAACTCCCGCCCCATTCCCAGCCGTTGCGAACCCTGCCCCGAGAACAAGAACGCCGTCTTCCCCGCACCGGCCGAGCCCTCCGCCAGACCGGCGTCGGCTTCGCCCACCGCGAGTGCGGACAGGGCACGCACCAGTGCGTCGCGGTCCTGGCCCCACACCACCGCGCGGTGGGCGAAGTTCGACCGCCCCGTCACGAGTGAGTGGCCGATGTCCCGCGCGGAGAGCGCGTCACGACCGGCGACCAGGGGCAGCAGGCGTGCCGCCTGGCCGCGCAGCGCGTCCTCGTTCCTGCCGGAGAGCACCCACGCCAGCGCGCCGGGCTCGGTCAGCGGGGCGTCCGGTTCGGCGTCGGCCACGACCGGCTCGGGCTGCTCCAGGATCACATGCGCATTCGTCCCACTGACGCCGAAGGAGGAGACACCCGCGCGACGCGGCCCGTCACCCTCCGGCCACACAGTCGGAGAGGCCAGCAGTTCCACCGCACCGGCGCTCCAGTCCACATGCGTCGACGGCTCATCGACATGCAGCGTCCGCGGCAGCACACCATGGCGCATCGCCAGCACCATCTTGATCACACCCGCCACACCCGAAGCCGCCTGCGCATGACCGATATTCGACTTCACCGAACCCAACAGCAACGGCCGATCCGCCGACCGCTCCTGACCATAAGTGGCCAACAACGCCTGCGCCTCGATCGGGTCACCCAACGTCGTACCCGTACCATGCGCCTCCACCGCATCCACATCCACCGCCGACAACCCCGCACTCGCCAACGCCTGCCGGATCACCCGCTGCTGCGACGGCCCATTCGGCGCCGTCAAACCATTCGACGCACCATCCTGATTCACCGCCGAACCACGCACCACCGCCAACACCCGATGCCCATTCCGCCGCGCATCCGACAAACGCTCCAGCACCAGGATCCCGGCGCCCTCGCCCCAACCGACACCATCGGCCGCTTCGGCAAACGCCTTGCAGCGCCCGTCCGCCGACAGTCCGCGTTGCCGCGAGAACTCCACGAAGGTCGTCGGTGTCGACATCACCGTCACACCGCCCGCCAGCGCCAGCGAGCACTCACCCTGACGCAGCGACTGCGCCGCCAGATGCAGCGCCACCAACGACGACGAACACGCCGTGTCCACCGTCACCGCCGGACCCTCGAAACCGAAGGTATAGGAGACCCGTCCCGAAGCGATGCTGGCCGCGCTGCCGTTGCTGCGGTAGCCCTCGAACTGGTTGCCCACGAGGAGGTCGCCGTAGTCGGTGTACATCACGCCGGCGAAGACGCCCGTACGGCTACCCCGCAGGGTGGCGGGGTCCATACCGGTGCGCTCCAACGCCTCCCAGGTCGTCTCCAGCAGCAGCCGCTGCTGAGCGTCGGTCGCCAGCGCCTCTCGGGGGCTCATCCCGAAGAACTCGGGGTCGAACTCCGCTGCCTCGTGGAGGAATCCACCGGAGCGGGTGTACGAGGTACCGAGCGCCTCAGGGTCCGGGTTGTAGAGGGCCTCTACGTCCCAGCCGCGGTCGGTGGGGAAGTCGGACACCGCGTCCACGCCCTCCGACACCAGACGCCACAGGTCCTCGGGGGAGGCGACACCGCCCGGGTAGCGGCAGCTCATGCCGACGATCACTACGGGGTCGTCGGCCGCCTCCAGCGGTGACGGCGCCCGCGCCGGTAGCTCGGCCTCCTCCTGCGCGCCGAACAGCTCGTCCAGCAGGAAGTCGACGAGCGCGTCCGCCGTGGGGTAGTCGAAGACGGCGGTGGCCGAAAGGCGCAGGCCGGTTGCGCTGTTGAGGCGGTTGCGGAGTTCGACGGCGGTCAGGGAGTCGAAGCCGAGGTCCTGGAAGACGCGAGTCGCGTCGATCGTCTCCGGGCTCGCGTGCCCCAGGACGACCGCGATCTGGGCACGTACCAGGTCCAGGAGCGCCTCGCGCCGCTCCACCGTCCCCAGTCCGTTCAGGCGTCCCGCCAGACCGGCTACCGCGGCCGATCCGCCGACCGCCGAGCGCCGGGCTCGGGTCCTGATCAGGCCGCGCAGCAGCGGGGGCACCTCCCCCTGCTCGCGCAGTGTCGCCATGTCGAAGCGTACGGGGAGCAGCTGGGCGTCGCCGGCCGCCAGCGCGGCGTCGAAGAGGGCCACACCCTGTGCGGGGGTGAGTTCGGGCATGCCCTGGCGGGCGATGCGCTGGAGGTCGGCTTCGGTGAGGGTGCCGGTCATGCCACCGTCCTGGGACCACGGGCCCCACGCCAGCGACGTGGCCGGAAGCCCTTCCGCCCGGCGGTGGTGCGCCAACGCGTCCAGGAAAGCGTTACCCGCCGCGTAGTTGGCCTGACCAGGACTGCCGATCGTGCCCGCCACGGACGAGAACACCACAAACGCATCCAGCTCCAGATTCGCGTTCCTGGTCGCCTCATGCAGATACCAAGCCGCATCCACCTTCGGACGCAACACCGCCGTCAACCGCTCCGGCGTCAGCGACTCCACCACACCGTCATCCAGCACACCCGCCGTATGCACCACAACCGTAGGAGCATGACGGGAAACCAGGTCAGCCACAGCCGCCGCATCCGCCACATCGCACGCCTCGACAGCGACCTGCGCGCCAAGCTGCTCGAGTCCGGCGACGAGTTCCTCGGCGCCCTCAGCAGCCGGACCGCTCCGGCTGACCAGCAGCAGACTCCGCACCCCATGCTCCACCACCAAGTGACGCGCCATCACGCGGCCCAGACCACCCATACCACCGGTGATCAAAACCGTGCCGGACGGATCCCAGCCGAAGGTCTGCTTCGCCTGGGCGCGGGCCAGCCGGGCCGCCAGCACCTCACCACCACGCACCAGCAACTGAGGCTCATCCGACGCCAACACCCCAGGTATGAGAGTCAGTTCGGCGTCATCGTCCACATCCAGAAGTACGAAGCGGCCCGGGTGCTCCGACTGCGCCGAACGCACCAGACCCCACACCGCCGCACCCGCGAGATCCACACCCGACACCGCACCACGCGTCACGAACACCAGACGCGAAGCCGCAAACCGCTCATCCGCCAGCCACGACTGGAGCATCTCCAACGCCCAGGCAGCCGCGGCGTGGACGGACTCCACCACATCACTGGAAACCATATCGCCGGAGACCACATCGCCGGCACCGGCTCCCACCGGCACCAGCACCG
Source organism: Streptomyces sp. NPDC001339 (assembly GCF_042895955.1). Classification (NCBI taxonomy): domain Bacteria; kingdom Bacillati; phylum Actinomycetota; class Actinomycetes; order Kitasatosporales; family Streptomycetaceae; genus Streptomyces; species Streptomyces sp. NPDC001339. Next base: position 102,400 of record NZ_JBIAWT010000010.1, read on the forward strand.
CGCCCGGCACGCGACCGGACTGCGCCAGGGCCATCAGGTCCGGGTAACTGTCGAACGGCGTGTCGGCAGGCGCGTCGGCAAGGGAGCCGAGCGTCACCACAGGCTCCGCGCCCCCGGCCGGAGGCAGGCGTACGGCGTTCCACTGCACACGGAACAGCGCGTCGCGGGCGACCGGGTTCGCGGCGCCCTGCAACTGGTCGGCAGAGACCGTCCGCAGGACGAGCGTGCCGATGGAGGCGACGGGTTCGCCCGCGGTGTCGGCAACGTCCACGGACACCGTGTCGCCGCCGTGCCGGACGACCCGGACCCGTACGGCCGAGGCGCCGGAGGCGTGGAGCGCGACGCTCTCCCAGGAGAACGGCACGACGCCGTGGTCCACTCCGTTGAACGCGACGACGTGCAGGGCGGCGTCGAGCAGTGCCGGATGGAGTCCGTACGCGGATGCTTCCGCGGATGCGTCCGCGAACGCGTCGCCTTCCGCGTCCGCGGACAGGGCGACCTCGGCGAACGCCTCGTCGCCTCGGCGCCAGGCGGTCCGCAGCCCCTGGAAGGGCGGACCGTAGTCGAATCCGCGCGCGGCGAAGTCTGGGTAGAGGTCCGACAGTTCGACGGCCTCGGCGTCAAGGGGCGGCCAGGTCTCGGCGTGGAAGTCGTATCCCGGTTCGACTGTCGGCTCCCCTGCCACGAGGACGCCGGTGGCGTGCTGCACCCACGGACGGTCGCCGTCGCCCTCCGCCCTGGAGCGGGCGGTCAGGGTGCGGCGGCCGGACTCATCGGCGGGCCCCACACACAGCTGGAGCTGTACGCCACCCTGCTCGGGCAGGACGAGTGGGGCGGCCAGGGTCAGTTCCTCGACGTGGTCGCAGCCCACCTCGTCGGCGGCGCGGAGGGCGAGTTCGACGAAGGCCGTACCCGGCAGCAGGACCGAGCCCATGACGACGTGCCCGGCGAGCCAGGGGTGGGTGTGGAGCGAGAGGCGGGTGGTGAACAGCAGGCCGTCGCCGTCGGGCAGTTCCACGGCGGCGCTCAGCAGCGGGTGCCCGGCCGCTTCCAGGCCGGCGGCTCCGATGTCCCCGGTCCGGGTGTGGTCGGGGGTCGGCCAGAACCGCTGATGCCGGAAGGCGTACGTCGGCAGGTCGATGGCGCGCGCGTCCCGGCCGGCGAGGAACGCGGACCAGTCGATCTCGGCGCCGTGCACGTGCAGTTGTGTCAGGGCCGCGGCAAGCGTCGCCTCCTCCGGGCGGTCCCGGCGCAAGGCGGGGACGAGAACGGTCTCCTCGGAAGCGCTCCGGCCGACCGCTTCGCCGTCCGGTAGCGCTTCGCGCGCCATGGCCGAGAGCGTGCCGTCGGGGCCCAGCTCCAGGAAGCGCGTCACGCCCTGTGCGCACAGGGTGCGGATCCCGTCGGCGAAGCGGACCGCCGCGCGGACGTGGGTCACCCAGTACTCGGGGGTGCGCAGCTGGTCCCGGGTGGCAAGTTCGCCGGTGACATTCGAGACGACGGCCAGCTCCGGCTCGCCGTAGGACAGGCCCTCGGCGACGGTGCGGAAGTCGGCCAGCATCGGGTCCATCAGGGGCGAGTGGAAGGCGTGCGAGACCCGTAGCCGGGTGGCCTTGCGGCCCTCGGCTTCGAAGTGCGCGGCGAGCGCGAGCACGGCCTCCTCGGTACCGGAGACCACCGTGGCCCGGGGGCCGTTGACGGCGGCGATCGCGACATCCTCGGTCAGGTGCGGGAGCACCTCCTCCTCGGTGGCCCGGATCGCGGCCATCGCGCCACCGGCGGGCAGGGCCTGCATGAGCCGTCCGCGTGCGGCCACCAGCGCGCAGGCGTCGGCCAGCGAGAACACCCCGGCGACGTGCGCGGCGGCGATCTCGCCGACGGAGTGCCCGGCCACGTACTGCGGCCGTACACCCCAGGACTCCACGAGCCGGAACAGGGCCACTTCGACGGCGAACAGCCCGGCTTGGGCGTAGGCCGTCTGGTTGAGCAGTTCGGCGTCCTCGCCCCAGACGACGTCCCGCAGGGGGCGGTCCTGGTGCTCGGCCATGTGCGCGTTCACGCGCTCGGCCATGTGCTCGGCCGTGGGTTCGGCCATGTGCGCGTCCAGGGCGGCGCAGACCGCGTCGAAGGCCTCCGCGAACGCCGGATAGCGGCCGTACAACTCCCGGCCCATTCCGATGCGTTGTGATCCCTGGCCGGAGAAGAGGACGGCGTCCCGGCCGGTGCGGGCGGTGCCCGTGTCCACGGCGGGGTCGGCCTCGCCCGCGGCCAGGGCGGTCAGGGCGCGCAGTGCGGCGGCGTGGTCGTCGGCGCGGACGGCAGCGCGGTGGGCGAAGGCCGTGCGGCGCGTCATCAGCGTGTACGCGGCGTCCGTGAGCCGGGGGGCGGGCTCGCGGTCGAGGTGGGAGTGCAGTCGGGCCGCCTGGGCGCGCAGGGCGCTCTCGCTCTTGGCGGAGAGCAGCAGCGGTGCCGTGCCGTCGGGGTCGGCGGCCTTCCCCTCGGGAAGGGTGGCCGTGCCGTCGGGAACGCCGGCGTGCGCTTCGGGCTCGGTGGCGGGCGCTTCGGGCTCCGAGGCCGAGGGCAGTCCGGCCGCGGGCAGTTCCAGGATCACATGCGCGTTGGTGCCGCTGATGCCGAACGCGGAGACCGCGGCGCGCCTGGGGTGGCCGGTCTCGGGCCAGTCCGTGTGCTCGGTGAGCAGCTCGACCGCACCCGCGGTCCAGTCGACGTGCCCGGTGGGCTCGTCGACGTGCAGGGTGCGCGGCAGCATGCCGTGCCGCATCGCCAGCACCATCTTCATCACGCCCGCCACACCGGCGGCGGCCTGGGTGTGCCCGAGGTTGGACTTCACCGCACCCAGCAGCAACGGCTGCTCCGGCGGCCGCTCCTGGCCGTAGGTGGCCAGCAGTGCCTGGGCCTCGATCGGGTCGCCGAGCGTTGTGCCCGTGCCGTGGGCCTCCACGGCGTCGACCTCACCGGCGGCCAGCTGGGCGTTGGCCAGGGCCTGCCGGATGACCCGCTGCTGGGACGGGCCGCTGGGGGCGCTCAGGCCGTTGGACGCGCCGTCCTGGTTGACGGCGGAGCCGCGTACGACGGCGAGTACCTGGTGTCCGTTGCGGCGGGCGTCGCTGAGCCGTTCCACCAGCAGCAGGCCGACGCCCTCGCTCCAGCCGGTGCCGTCGGCGGCGGCCGCGAACGGCTTGCAGCGGCCGTCGGGGGCCAGCCCGCGCTGCCGGGCGAACTCCACGAAGGAGGACGGGGTGGACATCACCGTCACGCCGCCCGCGACCGCCAGGGAGCACTCGCCCTGGCGCAGCGCCTGCGCCGCCATGTGGAGGGCCACCAGCGAGGAGGAGCACGCCGTGTCCACCGTGACGGCCGGTCCCTCGAAGCCGAAGGTGTAGGAGACCCGGCCGGAGACGACGCTCATCGCATTGCCGGTGAGCCGGTGCCCGTCGGCATCGTCCTGGGCCGAGTCCAGGACCGTGCCGTAGTCCTGGGTGTTGGTGCCCGCGAAGACACCGGTACTGCTGCCCCGCAGGGACTCCGGGTCGATACCCGCCTGTTCGAGCACCTCCCAGGTGGTCTCCAGGAGCAGCCGCTGCTGCGGGTCCATGGCGAGGGCCTCGCGCGGCGAGATGCCGAAGAAGTCCGCGTCGAAACCGGCCGCGCCGTCCAGGAAGCCGCCGCCGCGGGCGTAGCTGGTGCCCTGGTGGTCGGGGTCGGGGTGGTAGAGCCGGTCCAGGTCCCAGCCCCGGTCGGTGGGCATGGGGGTGATGGCGTCGCCGCCCTCGGCCAGCAGCCGCCACAGGGCCTCGGGTGAGTCCACGCCGCCGGGGAAGCGGCAGGCCATGCCGACGATCGCCACGGGTTCGTCGAGGGCGGCGGCCGACGCCCGGACGACTGTGGCGGGCCCTGCGGCGCCCAGGACTTCGGAGCGGAGGTATGCGGCGACCGCGAGGGGGGCGGGGTGGTCGAACAGCAGGGTGGCGGGCAGCCGCAGGCCCGCCGCGGCGGAGAGCCGGTTGCGCAGTTCGACGGCCATCAGCGAGTCGAATCCCTGCTCGCGGAAGGCGCGTTGGGCGTCGACCGTATCCGGTGAGGGGTGTCCGAGGACCTTCGCGGCCTCTTCCCTGACCATCGTCAGGAATGCCTGTTCCTGTTCGGCGGGCGGCAGTGCGCCGATCCGGTCGCGCAGCGGGGAGCGTTCCCGGCGCGGGCTGCTGCCCGCGGGGCCGAGCGCGCGGCGGGCCTCGGGCAGGTCGCCGATGAGGGGGCTGGGGCGGACGGCGGTCAGGGCGGGGGCGTACGCGCTCCAGTCGACGTCGGCCACGGTCACGTGCGTCATGCCCTGGGCCAGTGCTTGGCGCAGGGCGGCGAGCGCGGGGGCCGCGGCCATGGGCAGCAGTCCGTCGCGGCTCATCCGGTCGGCGGCGTCGCTGTCGGTGGCCATGCCCTGGCCCGCCCAGGGGCCCCAGGACACGGAGGTGGCCGGCAGCCCGTGCCGGTGGCGGTGCGCGGCGAGGGCGTCCAGGTAGGCGTTGGCGGCGGCGTAGTTGGCCTGTCCTGCGTTGCCCAGGGCGCCGACGATCGAGGAGAACAGCACGAAGTGGTCCAGGTCCAGTTCCAGGTCCTGGGTGAGTTCGTGCAGGTTCTGTGCGGCCCTTGCCTTGGGGCGCAGTACGGTCTCGAAGCGCTCGGGGGTGAGCGCGTCCAGTACGCCGTCGTCCAGTACGCCCGCGGCGTGGACGACGCCGGTCAGCGGCAGGTCCGGCGGGATGTCGGCGAGGACGGCCGCCAGCGCGTCGCGGTCGGCGGCGTCGCAGGCGGCGAGGGTGACCTTGACGCCCCGGTCGGTGAGGGCGGCCGCGAGTTCCGGTGCGCCGGGGGCTCGCGGGCCGCGGCGACTGGTGAGCACGAGGTGTTCGGCTCCGGCGTCGGCCAGCCAGTGGGCGAGGTGTGCGCCGAGGGCACCGGTGCCGCCGGTGACCAGGACGGTGCCGTGGGTGCTCCACCGGTCGCCGGTGTCGCCGCCGGGTGTGATCCGTTCCAGGCGGCGGGCGAAGACCCCGGCCGGGTGGATCGCGACCTGGTCCTCCTCCGAGGCGAGGGTGTCCAGCAGCGCGGAGACGGCCCGGCCGTCCAGGTTGTCGGGGAGGTCGACGAGCCCGCCCCAGCTCTGCGGGGACTCCAGCGCGGCCACCCGGCCCAGGCCCCATATCTGTGCCTGTACGGGGCTGGTGAGCGCGTCGTGCCGGTCGACGGCGACGGCACCGCGGGTCACGCACCACAGCGGTGCCTGGATGCCCGCATCGCCCAGGGCGCGCAGCAGCGTGGTGGTGGCGGTCAGGCCGCGTGGTACGGAGGGGAAGTCCGGGTGGGGTCGCTCATCGAGGGCCAGCAGGCAGAGCACGCCGTCGACGGGGGTGTCGGGCCAGGCGAAGAGGCCGCCGAGTGTGTGGGTGTCGGGTGCCGGGGTGCCGGGTGCGGGGGTGCCGGGTGCGGGGATGTCGAGTGCGGGGATGTCGGGCAGTTCGCGTACGTCTGTGTGCAGGCCCTGGTCGCGCAGGGTGTCCAGGAGACGGGCGGTCCACGGGTCGTCGGTGGTGCCGTCGGGCAGGACGACGAGCCAGTGGCCCGTGGCGGCGGGCCCGTTGGACGCGGTGCGCGGGGCCCAGTGGGTGCGGTAGCTGAGGCGGTCCGCGGCGGCCCGGGTCCTGCGCTGCCGGCGCCAGGAGGAGAGGGTGGGCAGGAGGCTGCCCAGGGAGTCCGCCTCGCTGCCGTCGATGGCCAGGACGGCCGACAGCTCCTGGAGGTCCTCGCGTTCGACGGCCGCCCAGAATCCGGCCTCGCCCGCTTCGGCCACGGCCGCCTGCTCCTCGTCGCGGGCGGCCGGGTCCAGCCAGAACCACTGGCGCTGGAAAGCGTAGGTGGGCAGGTCGGCGCGGGAGGTGTCGGGCGTGCCGGGCGTGTCGAGGCAGGCGGACCAGTCGACGCGGACGCCGTGCGCGAAGGCTGTGGCGATGCCCTCGGTGAGGGCGGGCGCTTCGGGGCGGCCGGTGCGCAGCAGGGAGACCGGAACAGGGGGGACGGGCTCTTCGAGGGTGGTCAGACAGTCCTGGACCATGGGGGTGAGGACGCCGCCGGGGCCGATCTCCACGAAGGCGGTGACGCCCTCGGCTTCGAGGGTGCGCACGGCGGCGCGGAAACGGACCGCCTCGCGGACCTGCCGCACCCAGTAGTCGGGCGAGCGCAGTTCGTCTTCGGTGGCGAGCGCGCCGGTCACCGTGGACACCACGGGGATGCGCGGGGCGTGGAAGGTCAGGCCACGGGCGACGCGCCGGAAGTCCTCCAGCATGCCGTCCATGTGCGGGGAGTGGAAGGCGTGGCTGACCCGCAGCCGCTTGGTGCGGCGGCCCTGTGCCTCCCAGTGGGACGCGATCTCGGTGACGGCCTGTTCGTCGCCCGAAATGACAACGGAATCGGGCCCGTTGGCGGCCGCGAGGGAGACCTGATCCTCATGGCCGACGAGGTGGGCGCGGATCTCCTCCTCGGTGGCCTGGATCGCCACCATGGCGCCGCCTTCGGGCAGGGCCTGCATGAGGGTGCCGCGCGCGGCGACCAGCCGTGCCGCGTCCTGGAGCGTCAGCACGCCGCTGACATGGGCGGCGGTGAGCTCGCCGATGGAGTGTCCGGCGACGAATCGGGGCGCCACGCCCCAGGATTCGACGAGCCGGAACAGGGCGGTCTCCAGGGCGAAGAGCGCGGCCTGGGTGTAGGCGGTCCGGTCGAGCAGGGCGGCTTCAGCGCTGCCTTCCTCGGCGAAGACGACATCGCGCAGGGGCCGGTCCAGGTGCGGGTCGAGTGCGGTGCACACCGCGTCGAAGGCGGTGGCGAACTCGGGGTGTGCGGCGTGCAGTTCGCGCCCCATGCCAAGGCGCTGGGAGCCCTGTCCGGCGAAGAGGAACGCGGTGGTGGCCTTGGCGGCGACGCCACTGACCAAGCCGGTGGCTGTACGACCCGCGGCGAGGGCGTCGAGGCCACGCAGGAACTCCTCCCGGTCGCCCGCCACGAGTACCGCGCGGTGTTCCATGAGGGTGCGGGTGTCCGCGAGGGCGTGGGCGACGGCGGCCGGTTCGAGGTCGGCGCGGTCCCGTATGTGGCGGCCGAGGCGTGCGGCCTGGGCGCGCAGGGCCCCTTCGGTGCGGGCGGACAGGATCCAGGGCAGCGCGCCTGGCGGGGCAGCCGGCTCGGGGTCCGACTCGGCAGTCGGCTCGGGGGCCGGTTCAGCCTCGTGGGCTTCGGCCTCGTGGGCGGGCGCCTGCTCCAGGATGACGTGGGCGTTGGTGCCGCTGATACCGAAGGAGGAGACGGCGGCACGGCGGGGCCGGTCGGCGCCGGGCCAGGGCTCGGACTCCGCGAGGAGCCTGGCGCTGCCCTCGCTCCAGTCGACGTGCCCGGTGGGCTCGTCAAGGTGCAGGGTCCTGGGCAGGTGCCCGTGCCGCATCGCCAAGACCATTTTCATCACGCCCGCGATACCGGCGGCGGCCTGGGTGTGCCCGATGTTGGACTTCATGGAGCCGATCAGCACGGGCCGGTCGGCGGGGCGTTGCTGCCCGTAGGTGGCCAGCAGGGCATGCGCCTCGACGGGGTCGCCGAGCGTGGTGCCGGTGCCGTGCGCCTCCACCGCGTCGATGTCCGAGGCCGCCAGGCCCGCGCCGGCGAGTGCTTGGCGGATGACGCGTTGCTGCGAGGGGCCGTTGGGGGCGGTCAGGCCGTTGGACGCGCCGTCCTGGTTGACGGCCGAGCCCTTCAGCACGGCGAGTACGGGATGGCCGTTGCGTACGGCGTCGCTGAGCCGCTCGACGAGCAGCAGGCCGACGCCCTCGCTCCAGCCGGTGCCGTCGGCGGCCGCCGCGAACGGCTTGCAGCGGCCGTCGGGGGCCAGCCCGCGCTGCCGGGCGAACTCCACGAACATCTGCGGTGTGGACATCACGGTCGCGCCGCCCACCAGGGCCATGGCGCACTCGCCGCGCCGCAGCGCGTGCGCGGCCAGGTGCAGAGCGACCAGCGACGAGGAGCAGGCCGTGTCCACGGTCAGGGCGGGCCCTTCCAGGCCCAGGACGTAGGAGATCCGGCCGGAGGCGATGCTGATGTGGTTGCCGGTCAGCAGGTGTCCACCGACCTCGTCGGCGCGTCGGCCGCCCTCGGCGTCGTACCCCCCATGGCCGGTGCCGACGAACACGCCGGTGCGGCTGCCCGCGAGAGACTCCGGGTCGATACCGGCCCGCTCCACGGCCTCCCACGCGGTCTCCAGCAGCAGCCGCTGCTGGGGGTCCATGGCGAGCGCCTCGCGCGGGGCGATCCCGAAGAAGCCCGGGTCGAACTCGCCCGCGTCGTGCAGGAATCCGCCCTCGCGGGCGTAGGTGGTACCCGGGTGCGCCGGGTCGGGGTGGTGGAGCGCGTCCAGGTCCCAGCCGCGGTTGCGGGGGAAGGCGGAGATCGCGTCGACGCCGTCGCGCAGCAGCTCCCACAGCTCTTCCGGCGAACGGACGCCGCCGGGGAAGCGGCAGGCCATGGACACGATCGCGATGGGCTCGGTCTGCTTCGCCTCCGTCTCGTCCAATTGCTGACGAGTCTCGTGAAGGTCCGCGATCGCGCGCTTGAGGTACTCGCGCAGCTTCTCCTCGTTCGACATCAGGACGCCAATCCGCTCGGTGGAATGCCGGACCTGGGGCACAGAGCGCCGACACGCACGTCCGACCGTTTCCCCGCCATCTTCCCGAAGGCGGACTGCGGGTTTCCCTAGATCACGCCCCGTTCGCAAAGGGCCGCGGCGGGGGCCGTAACGGGGGCCGCACCCGGGGCATTTGTAGGGTTTTCCCGGTCCTGACCTCGCTACCGTCGCCCCGCACGCGTGACGTCATCCCGCGTCACGTCACCACGCATCACGCATCACGTCATCACGCATCACGTCATCACGCATCACGTCATGAAGCACACGTAAGGGGCCTCCCTATGACCGCCGCCGCCTCCCACGACATTCCCCGCCTCGACCTCGAACCGCCCAAGACGCTGGAGCTGAGCCCGCTCCTGCGCGCCCTGCAGGACCAGGGGCCGATCCACCGGGTGCGCACACCCGCCGGGGACGAGGCGTGGCTGGTGACCCGCCACGCCGAGCTCAAGGAGCTGCTGCACGACGAGCGCATCGGCCGCACGCACCCCTGCCCGGCCTCCGCCGCGCAGTACGTACGCAGCCCGTTCCTGGACCTGCTGATCAGCGACGACGATGCCGAGACCGGACGTCGGCAGCACGCCGAGACCCGCCGCCTGCTCACACCGCTGTTCTCGGCCCGTCGCGTCCTGGAAATGCAGCCCAGGGTGGAGAAGGCCGCGGACACCCTGCTGGACGCGTTCATCGCCCAGGGGCCTCCCGGCGACCTGCACGGTCAGCTCACCGTCCCGTTCGCCCTCACTGTGCTCTGCGATGTCATCGGAGTACCGCCGCGGCTCCGCGAGGAGCTGACCGCACTGCTGTCCGGCATCGCCAAGCTCGACGACCGCGACAGCGCCCTGCGGGCACAGAGCGACCTGCGCGCGTACGTGGAGGGGCTGGTCGAGCACAAGCGGACCGAGCCGGGCCCCGACATCATCTCCCGGCTCAACGACGGCGAGCTGCCCCAGGACCGCGTGGCACACCTGGCCATGGGGCTGCTCTTCGCCGGGCTGGACAGTGTCGCGAGCATCATGGACAACGGCGTGGCACTGCTGGCCGGCCACCCCGACCAGCGCGCGGCAGCGCTCGCCGACCCCGACGTGATGACCCGCGCCGTGGAAGAAGTGCTGCGGACCGCCCGGGCCGGCGGATCGGTCCTGCCGCCGCGCTACGCCAGCGAGGACATGGAGTTCGGCGGGGTGACGATACGCGCCGGAGACCTGGTCCTGTTCGACCTCGGCCTGCCCAACTTCGACGAGCGGGCGTTCACCGCGCCGGAGAAGTTCGACACCACCAGGGCCCCCAATCCGCATCTGACCTTCGGCCACGGCATCTGGCACTGCATCGGCGCCCCCCTCGCGCGCCTGGAGCTCAAGACGATGTTCACCAAGCTGTTCACCCGTCTGCCGGAGCTGCGCCTGGAACTCCCGGTGGACGAACTGCGCCAGAAGGAAGGCCAGCTGTCGGGCGGCTTCGCCGAGCTCCGGATCACCTGGTAGAGGCTGTGTACTGTGTAGGGCCGATGTAAGGCCGATGTAGATCCTATGTAGAGGCTGTTCCCGGGGGTGCTCAGGCCCCCGGTGCCCGATACGGGGAGGCGCGAGGGCGGGCGGCCCGGTAGCCGCCCGCCCTCGCGTTCTGTCGCTGTGCCGTTGTGACGCGTTGCCTAAGGAGTTACGCGTTACCGAGGGAGTTACACGTTACCGAGGGAGTCGAGCCACTCCTTGACGATCCGGGCGGTCTCCGGGGCGTCCTCGCGGACCATGGAGAAGTGGTCCGCGTCCACGCCGCGGACGTGGACCAGGCCGCCGTGCTCATCACCGTAGACACCGGTGTCGGTCCCGATGCCGAAGGTCTCCTGGGTAGCCCGGACGATCAGTACGGGGGCGGTCGTGTGCCGCACTTCGAGCTGGTTCAGCATGCCCATCCAGCGCGCCATGGCCGACAGCCTGGAGTTCGTCATCCGTACCGGCGCGACCTCGTCGACCATGAAGTGGCGGCGCATCAGGCCTGCGTAGTCGACGGTCTCGTTCTGCTCGTGCCGGAGGCTGAGGGTGTCCAGCAGCACCACGGCCGTGGGCCTGATGCCCCAGGTGTTCTCCAGCAGGGCTGCCGCCAGGTAGGCGAAGGCTCCGGCGGAGGAGTGCCCGACCAGAACGAAGGGGTTGCCGTCGCTCGCGCGGAGCGCGCTTTCCGCGATGACCCGCACCGCGGTCTCGGGGTTGGCCGGCAGACGCTCCCCCGTGGCGAAGCCGACCAGCGGCAGCGCGCTGACGTGCCGCTCGCCCCGGAAGGGCGCGGCGAGCCTGGCGTATTCGTGCACGCCGCCGTTGGCGGTGGGTGTGCTGACACAGATCAGCCGCGGCGTTCCGGGGCCCTCGGCGAGGGTGGCCGACACCGGCAGATCCTCCAGTTCGGCGGTGTTCTCGAAGCTCGGACGGAGGGCGCCGAGGGCGGAGAGCATCTGCTGTGCCTCCGGGATCTTGCCGCCTTCCACCGCGTCGAGGAACAGCCGCTCCAGCGAGTCGGTCTCCGGCGCGGTGGCCTGGAGGAGGCCCGCTGGGGACGCGGAGCCGTCCAGGGACGACTGTGCGGCCAGGTCGCCGTAGAGGCGGGCCGCGAGGTCGGCGGGGGTCTTGCTGTCGAAGACCACGGTCGCCGACAGGTGCAGTCCGGTGAGGGCGGAGAGCCGGTTGCGCAGTTCGACGGAGGTCAGCGAGTCGAAGCCCAGCTCGTAGAACTCCCGCCGGGCGTCGATGTTCCTGGCCGAGCCATGACCGAGCACGGCGGCCACCTCGGTCCGTACGACGTCCGTCATCAGCTGCGTACGCTCCTCCGGGCGTGCTGCCCGCAGCCGGTCGGCGAGCGCCACGGACGCCTCGGCACCGCCCATGGCAGCGCCGGCGGCCGTCCGGCGAGCACCCCTGACCAGGCCTCGCAGCACGGACGGGACAACCGGACCCTGGGCCCGCACCGGTCCGGAGACCCGACCGACCGCGACAAGGTGCGCCACGCCGCTTGCAGTAGCGGCGTCGAACAACGCCAGGCCCCGCTCCGGGCTCAGCGGCACGGTCCCATACGAGGCCATCCGCTGCATATCCGCCTCGGACAGGCCGGCGGTCATACCACCACCCTGCTCCCAGGCCCCCCACGCCAGCGACTGCCCGGGCAGACCCAGTGCCATACGGTGCCAGGCCAGCACATCCAAAAACACATTGCCCGCCGCATAGTTGCCCTGTCCCGGAGTGCCGACCACACCCGAGATCGACGAGTACAGCACGAACGCGGCCAGGTCGAGGCCCTTCGTCGCCTCGTGCAGATTCCAGGCGGCATCCACCTTCGGACGCAGGACCGCCGACAGCCGCTCCGGCGTCAGCGAGGTGATCACACCGTCATCGAGCACACCGGCCGTGTGGATCACGGCGGTCAGCGGATGCCCGGCATCCACCGAGGCGACAGCTGCCTCCACCGCCTCGCGGTCGGCCGCATCACACGCCCGGACATCTACCTGCGCACCGTAAGCGGTCAGTTCCTCACACAGCTCCCCCACACCGGGCGCCGAAGCTCCACTCCGGCTGACCAGCAGCAGATGCCGCACACCACGCTCGGCGACCAGATGCCGGGCCAGCTCACGACCCAGACCCCCGGTACCACCCGTAATCAGCACCGTACCGTCCACATCCCAAGCCCGCGGCGACACCCCACCCTCACCCAGCTCCGCCAGCCGCGCCACCCGCACAGCACCCGCCCGCACCACAAACTGACCCTCCCCCGAAGCCAGCAGACCCGGCAGCCCCCCAAGCACATCCGCCAAACCCCCGGCACCATCCTCCAGCTCCTCCAGGTCGTCCAGGTCCACCAGCGCGATCCGACCGGGGTGCTCCGACTGCGCCGAACGCACCAGACCCCACACCGCACCCGCAGCCACATCCCGTACGGACTCCCCCTCATCGGCCGACACGGCCCCTCGCGTCACGAACACCAGACGCGAAGCACCGGAGCCCTCCCGACCGGCCCACTCCTGCAGCAGGCCGAGGACCCGGGTCGTCAACTCGTGCGTACGGGCGGGCACATCATCGCCCGCACCGGACGACACAGGGACCACCACGAAATCCTCGTCGCCGGTGAGATCCGCCAGGGACGCGACCGACGCCCCCACGCCCAGCCCGTCCGCACCCAGCTCACCCGTGCCCAGCGTGCCCAGGGACACACACCGCACCTCGGCAGGCTCCGCCTCGGGAGCCGGCACCCACTCCAACGACAGCAGGGCGTCACGCGCCGTGCCACGCCGGTCCGTCAATGAGTCGCCCGTATCGGCTAGTTGGGCGCGCAGGACGAGTTCCTCGACGGACAGAACGGGTGCGCCTTCGACGTCGACGGCCACGATGGACACCGTGTCCTCACCGGTCCTGATCACCCGGGCCCGCAGCACGGACGCGCCCCCGGCATGCAGCGACACACCCCGCCAGGCGAAGGGCAGGAGCTTGTCCCCCGCAGCACCGACCCCGGCCATCCGACGCGACTGCAGCACCGCGTCCAGCAGCACCGGATGGAGCCCGAAGGCCCCGGCGTCCTCGGCGACCCCGTCCGGCAGCGCCACCTCCACGTAGGCCCCGTCCGCGCACTGCCACACCGAGCGCAGGCCCTGGAAGGCAGGGCCGTAACCCGTCGTGTCGTAGAAGCCCTCCAGGTCGACGGCCACCGCGTCCTGCGGCGGCCAGACCGCAGAACCGAAGTCCTTGATCCGTTCACCGCTGGTCAGCGTGCCGCCCGCGTGCTGTACCCACGGCTGGTCGGGGTCACCATCGGGGCACGAGTACACCGAGACGGAACGGCTCCCCGTCTCGTCGGCGGCCCCGACCAGCACCTGAACCTGCGTGGCGCGCTCCTCCGCGAGCACCAGCGGCGCCATCAGGACGAACTCCTCGACCCGTTCGCAGCCGGCCTGGTCGGCGGCGCGCATCGCCAGCTCCAGAAAGCCGGTGGCGGGGAAGAGGACGCTGCCGCCCATGGTGTGGTCCGTCAGCCACGGGTACGTCTGCAGCGACAGCCTGCCCGTCAGCACCACCTCACCGGTCTCCGCGAGGGTGAGCGTCGCCCCCAGCAACGGGTGCTCCGCGGGCAGCAGGCCCGCACCCGTCACATCGCCGGACAGTGCGGCCGGGCGGGGCCAGTACCGCTCGTGCTGGAAGGGATACGTCGGCAGGTCGACGCGGCGGGCGCCGGTACCGGCGAAGATCCCGGACCAGTCCACCCCGACACCCGCCACGTGCAGCCGCGCGAGCGCGGTGAGCAGCGCGCTCTCCTCGGACCGGTCCTTGCGGAGAGCCGATACCACCACCCGGTCACCGGCACGGTCCGGACTGGCACTGTCCAGAGTGTGCTGAGCCATCGCGGTCAGCACACCGTCCGGGCCCAACTCCAGGAAAGTGTCTACGTCTTCGGCTTCCAGGGCACGAATACCATCGGCGAAGCGCACGGTCTCCCGTACGTGCCGCACCCAGTACTCCGCGGAGCACAGCAGCTCTTCGGTGGCCAGTTCGCCGGTCACGTTCGAGACGACCGGGATCTGCGGAGCCCCGTACGACAGCCCCTCGGCCACCCGCCGGAACTCCTCCAGCATCGGATCCATCAACGGCGAGTGGAAAGCATGACTCACCGACAGACGACGCGTCTTACGCCCCTCAGCGGCAAACCCCTCTGCGATACGGAGAACCTGGCCCTCGTCCCCAGCGATCACGACCGACTCCGGCCCGTTGACCGCCGCCAGCGACACCCCCTCAACCAGCCGACCCGCCACCTCCCCCTCCGTGCCCTGGACGGCCACCATCGCGCCACCAACCGGGAGCGCCTGCATCAACCGCGCACGAGCCGCCACCAGCACACACGCATCCGCCAACGAGAACACCCCGGCCACATACGCCGCAGCGACCTCACCGACCGAATGCCCGCCCACAAAGTCCGGCCGAACACCCAAAGACTCCGCCAGACGGAACAACGCCACCTCGACAGCGAACAGCGCAGGCTGAGTGAACCCGGTCTCGTCCAGGCCCTCCGCACTACCGAACATCACCTCCCGCAGCCCCGCGTCGAAGTGCCCCAGCACCTCATCCAACGCCTCGGCGAACACCGGGAACCGGCCGTACAACTCCCGACCCATCCCCACCCGCTGCGCACCCTGACCCGAGAACAACACCGCGAGCTTCCCGTCGGTGTGCTCGGCCAAGCCGCGCGCCACCTCGACGGTTTCGTCGCCCTCGGACAGCAGCACCGCACGGTGCTCCAAGTGCGCCCGGGTGGTCGCCAGCGACAACCCCAGGTCGAGCGGCGACCGGTCGGTCAGTGCGGAGATCCGCTCAAGCTGCGCGGCCAGTGCCTCTTCGGACTTCGCAGAGACCAGCCAGGGCACGACCGACGGCGGAGTACACAGCCCTTCCTCGGTCTCGTCCTCGGCCTCGGCCTCGGGCTCGGGGTCCTCGACGGCCGGCGCCTGCTCAAGGATGACGTGTGCGTTGGTGCCGCTGATGGCGAAGGACGACACGCCGGCCCGCCACGGCCGGTCGGCCTTGGGCCACTCCTGAGGCTCCAGCAGCAGCTGCACCGCGCCGGACGACCAGTCGACGTGCGACGACGGCGCCGCCACATGAAGCGTCTTGGGGAGGACGCCGTGCTGCATCGCCAGGATCATCTTGATGATCCCCGCCGCACCGGCCGCTGCCTGTGTGTGGCCGAGGTTGGACTTCACCGACCCGAGCAGCAGGGGACGTTCGGGGTCACGATCCTGGCCGTACGTGGCCAGCAGCGCCTGGGCCTCGATCGGGTCCCCGAGCGGCGTGCCCGTACCGTGCGCCTCGACCACATCCACATCCGAGCCCGACAGACCGGCCGCCGCCAACGCCTGCCGGATCACCCGCTGCTGGGAAGGCCCACTGGGGGCCGTCAGGCCGTTGGAAGCACCGTCCTGGTTGACCGCCGAACCCCGTACGACCGCCAGGACAGGGTGCCCGTTGCGGCGAGCGTCGGACAGCCGCTCCACGACCAGGACACCCACGCCCTCGGACCATGCGGTGCCGTCGGCCGTGTCGGAGAACGCCTTGCAGCGGCCGTCCGGCGCCAGCCCGCCCTGCCTGGTGAATCCGACGAAGCTCATCGGCGTCGATATCGCCGTCACCCCTCCGGCCAGGGCCAGCGAGCACTCCCCGGAACGCAGCGCCTGGGCCGCCAGGTGCAGTGAGACGAGCGAGGACGAGCATGCGGTGTCGACGGTGACGGCCGGGCCCTCCAGGCCGAAGCTGTACGAGACCCGGCCGGACAGGATGCTGGCGATGAGGCCCGTGCTGCCGTGGCCTTCGATGTCCTCGCGGGAGTTCATCACGGTGTTGATGTAGTCGATACCGCTCGTGCCCACGAAGACACCGGTCTCGGTGCCCCGCAGGGACACCGGGTCGATGCCGGCCCGCTCCAGGGCCTCCCAGGAGGATTCCAGCAGGACTCGCTGCTGGGGGTCCATCGTCACGGCCTCGCGGGGCGAGATGCCGAAGAAGTCCGCGTCGAACGAGGCGGCGTCGATGAAGCCGCCTTCGGTGGTCGCGCTGCTACCGCTTCCGTCGCCGGCGAGAAGGTCGAGGTCCCAGCCGCGATCCGTGGGGAACGCCGAGATGCCGTCCCGGCCGTCCTGCAACAACTCCCAGAATTCTTCCGGCGATCGCACGCCGCCCGGCAGCCGGCAGGACATCCCGACGATGGCTATCGGCTCCTGCTTGGCGGACTCGACTTCCCGAAGCCGCTGGCGGGTCTGGTGCAAGTCGTTCGTTACCCACTTGAGGTAGTCAACGAGCTTCTTGTCGTTCGGCATGCCGTGGAACCTTCCGTGTGAATAAGGGGCCGGGGCCGGGGACTCAGCGTTCGCTGTGACGGCCGAGCTCGCTCTGGCGGCCCAGCTCGGTGTCACGGCCGAGCTCGTTGTCGATGAAGGCGAAGATCTCATCGGTGCTGGCGGCTTCGATCCGCTCGGCGACTGCTGCGTCGTCCTTCTCCACCTGGGCGCTCCGCCAGTTGTCCAGGATCTGCGTCAGACGGCCGGTGACAGCGGCCCTGGTAGGTGCGTCGGGCTCACTGGCAGCGAGTGCGGAGTCAAGCCGTTCGAGTTCCGCCAGCAGGGCCGGGCTCGTGGCGGCCTCGTCCACGAGCTCCGAGACGAAGTGGTCGGCGAGTGCCGTGGGGTTGGGGTAGTCGAAGACGAGGGTGGCGCTCAGCCGCAGTCCGGTGAGGGCGGAGAGCCGGTTGCGCAGTTCGACGGAGGTCAGCGAGTCGAAGCCCAGCTCATTGAACTCCCGCCGGGCGTCGACGTTCTTGGCCGAGACGTGTCCGAGTACGGCGGCGGCCTCGGCGCGGACCAGGTCGGTCATCAGCCGTGTCCGCTCCTCCGGGCGCGCTGCCCGCAGCCGGTCGGCGAGCGCCACGGACGCCTCGGCACCGCCCCTGGCAGCACCGGCGGCCGTCCGGCGGACGCCCCTGACCAGGCCGCGCAGCACGGACGGGACAACCGGACCCTGGGCCCGCACCGGCCCGGAGACCCGACCGACCGCGACAAGGTGCGCCACGCCGCTTGCAGTAGCGGCATCGAACAACGCCAGGCCCCGCTCCGGGCTCAGCGGCACGGTCCCATACGAGGCCATCCGCTGCATATCCGCCTCGGACAGGCCGGCGGTCATCCCGCCACCCTGCTCCCAGGCACCCCACGCCAGCGACTGCCCGGGCAGACCCTGTGCCATACGGTGCCAGGCCAGCGCATCCAAAAACACATTGCCCGCCGCATAGTTGCCCTGTCCGGGAGCACCAAGCACCCCGGAGATCGACGAATACAGCACGAACGCGGCCAGGTCGAGACCCTTCGTCGCCTCGTGCAGATTCCAGGCGGCATCCACCTTCGGACGCAGGACCGCCGACAGCCGCTCCGGCGTCAGCGAGGCGATCACACCGTCATCGAGCACACCCGCCGTATGGATCACGGCGGTCAACGGATGCACAGCATCCACCGAGGCAACAGCTGCCTCCACCGCCGCCCTGTCCGCCACATCACACGCACGGACATCGATCTCGGCACCGTAAGCGGTCAGTTCCTCACACAGCTCCCCCACACCGGGCGCCGAAGCTCCACTCCGGCTGACCAGCAGCAGATGCCGCACACCACGCTCGGCGACCAGATGCCGGGCCAGCTCACGCCCCAGACCCCCGGTACCACCCGTAATCAGCACCGTACCGTCCACATCCCAAGCCCGCGGCGACACTCTTCCCGCACCCGAACCCGCACCCAGCTCAGCCAGCCGCGCCACCCGCACAGCACCCGCCCGCACCACAAACTGGCCCTCCCCCGAAGCCAGCAGACCCGGCAGCCCCCCAAGCACATCCGCCAAACCCCCGGCACCATCCTCCAGGCCCTCCAGGTCGTCCAGGTCCACCAGCGCGATCCGACCCGGGTGCTCCGACTGCGCCGAACGCACCAGACCCCACACCGCACCCGCGGCCACATCCCGTACGGACTCCCCCTCGTCGGCGGAGACCGCGTGGCGAGTGACGAACACCAGGCGCGCGCCGGCACGTTCCTCCAGGCCGGCCCACTCCTGAAGTACACCCAGCACCCGGCCCGTCAACTCGTGTGTACGGGCGGGCACATCGCCGCCCGCACCGGACGACACAGGGACCACCACGAAATCCTCGTCGCCGGTGAGATCCGCCAGGGACGCGACCGACGCCCCCACTCCCAGCCCGTCCGCACCCAGCTCATCCGTGCCCAGCGTGCCCAGGGACACACACCGCACCTCGGCAGACTGCACCTCGGGAGCCGGCACCCACTCCAACGACAGCAGTTCATCGCGCTCCGCACCACGCCGCACCGCCGACGGGCTGCCGCCGGGGTCGCGGTAGGCGCGCATCACCATCGCCTCGGCGGACAGTACGGGCGCGCCTTCGACGTCGACGGCCGCGATGGACATCGAGTCGTCACCGGTCTTCACCACCCGGACCCGCAGGACTGAGGCACCGCCCGCATGCAGCGACACACCCCGCCAGGCGAAGGGCAGGAACTGGTCGTCCGCACTGCCGACCCCGGCGATGCGGTGCGACTGCAGCACCGCGTCCAGCAGCGCCGGGTGCAGCCCGAAGGAACCGGCCTCCCCGGCAACCTGGTCCGGCAGCGCCACCTCGACGAAGGCCCCGTCCGCGCACTGCCACACCGAGCGCAGGCCCTGGAACGCGGGACCGTAACCGGTCCCCTCGTAGAAGCCCTCCAGGTCGACGGCCACCGCGTCCTGCGGCGGCCAGACCGCAGAACCGAAGTCCACGATCCGCTCTCCGCTGGTCAGCGTGCCGCCCGCGTGCTGCATCCACGGTCGACCGGGGTCACCGTCGGGGCGCGCATGTACGGAGATCGTGCGGGTCCCCGCCTCGTCGGCGGCCCCGACCAGCACCTGGACCTGCGTGGCGCGCTCCTCCGCGAGCACCAGCGGCGCCATCAGGACAAGGTCCTCGACGCGGTCGCAGCCCGCCTGGTCAGCGGCGCGCATCGCCAACTCCAGAAAGCCGGTTCCCGGGAAGAAGACGCTGCCGCCAATGGCGTGGTCCGTCAGCCACGGATGCGTCTGCAGCGACAGCCTGCCCGTCAGCACCACCTCACCGGACTCCGCGAGGGTGAGCGTCGCCCCGAGCAACGGGTGCTCCGCGGGCAGCAGGCCCGCACCGGTCACATCGCCGCTCAGCGCGGCCAGCCGGGGCCAGTACCGCTCGTGCTGGAAGGGGTACGTCGGCAGGTCGACGCGGCGGGCGCCGGTACCGGCGAAGATCCCGGACCAGTCCACCCCGACACCCGCCACGTGCAGCCGCGCGAGGGCAGTGAGCAGCGCGCTCTCCTCGGACCGGTCCTTGCGCAGGGCGGGGACAGTCACCGCTGTCTCGTCAAGGTTGTGCTGGGCCATAGCCGTCAGCACGCCATCCGGACCCAACTCCAGGAAGACAGAGGCTCCTTCGCCCGCCAGAGCACGCACACCATCGGCGAAACGCACGGTCTCCCGCACATGCCGCACCCAGTACTCCGCGGAGCACAGCAGCTCCTCGGTAGCCAGTTCGCCGGTCACGTTCGAAACGACCGGGATCTGCGGAGCCCCGTACGACAGCCCCTCGACCACCCGCCGGAACTCCTCCAGCATCGGATCCATCAACGGCGAGTGGAAAGCATGACTCACCGACAGACGACGCGTCCTACGCCCCCCAGCCGCCAACTCATCAGCGATCCGGAGGACTTCAGACTCCTCCCCCGCGAGCACCACCGACTCCGGCCCGTTCACCGCCGCCAGCGACACCCCCTCAACCAGCCGACCCGCCACCTCGCTCTCCGCCGCCTCAACGGCCACCATCGCGCCACCAGCCGGGAGCGCCTGCATCAACCGCGCACGAGCCGCCACCAGCACACACGCATCCGCCAACGAGAACACCCCGGCCACATACGCCGCAGCGACCTCACCGACCGAATGCCCACCCACAAAGTCCGGCCGCACACCCAAAGACTCCGCCAGACGGAACAGCGCCACCTCGACAGCGAACAGCGCAGGCTGAGTGAACCCGGTCTCGTCCAGGCCCTCCGCAGCACCGAACATCACCTCCCGCAGCCCGGCATCGAAGTGCCCCAGCACCTCATCCAACGCCTCGGCGAACACCGGAAACCGGCCGTACAACTCCCGACCCATCCCCACCCGCTGCGCACCCTGACCCGAGAACAACACCGCGAGTGGGCGGCCCGCTTCCGCGCGGCCCCGGGCCGCCTCGGACAGTTCGCCATCGGGGCACTGTGCCAGCAGCACCGCGCGGTGCTCGAACACCGAACGGCCCGAGGCGAGCGAGAACCCCACGTCCGCCGGTGACGCCATACCCCTGCGCGAGGAGATCCGCTCGATCTGTACCGCCAGCGCCTCCTCGGACTTGGCCGACACCGGCCACGGCACCACGGTGGGCACCACACCCGGCTCTGCCACCGGCTCCTCGTCCGGTTCCGCCTGCTCGACGATCACATGTGCGTTGGTGCCGCTGATCCCGAACGAGGACACCCCGGCCCGCCACGGCCGGTCGGCCTTGGGCCACTCCTGGGACTCCGTCAGCAGCTCCACCGCGCCGGACGTCCAGTCCACGTGCGAGGACGGCACATCCGCGTACAGCGTTTTCGGCAACACGCCGTGCTGCATCGCCAGGATCATCTTGATGATCCCCGCCGCACCGGCCGCTGCCTGTGTGTGGCCGAGGTTGGACTTCACCGACCCGAGCAGCAGAGGGCGCTCGGGGTCACGATCCTGGCCGTACGTGGCCAGCAGCGCCTGGGCCTCGATCGGGTCCCCGAGCGGCGTGCCCGTACCGTGCGCCTCGACCACATCCACATCCGAGCCCGACAGACCGGCCGCCGCCAGCGCCTGCCGGATCACCCGCTGCTGGGAAGGACCGCTGGGAGCCGTGAAGCCGTTGGAAGCACCGTCCTGGTTGATCGCCGAACCCCGTACGACCGCCAGGACTGGGTGCCCGTTGCGGCGGGCGTCGGACAGCCGCTCCACGACCAGGACACCCACGCCCTCGGACCACCCGGTGCCGTCGGCCGCGTCCGAGAACGCCTTGCACCGGCCGTCCGCCGCCAGCCCGCCCTGCCTGCTGAACTCCATCAGGGAACCGGGGGACGACATGACGTTCACCCCGCCGACCAGGGCCAGCGAGCACTCGCCGGCCCGCAGGGCGTGGGTCGCCGTGTGCAGGGCCACGAGCGAGGACGAGCATGCCGTGTCGACGGTCACCGCCGGGCCCTCCAGGCCCAGCGTGTACGAGAGCCGGCCGGAGGTGGCGCTGGCGGCTATTCCGGTGCCGATGTCGCCCGTCGCGTCGGCCAGGGAGCGTACGAGCAGGTAGGCGTAGTCCTGGCCGTTGGTGCCGATGAACACGCCGGTGCGGCTGCCGCGCAGGGTGGTCGGGTCGATCCCGGCGCGCTCGACGGCCTCCCAGGAGGTCTCCAGCAGCAGGCGCTGCTGCGGGTCCATGGTGACGGATTCACGGGGCGAGATGCCGAAGAAGCCGGCATCGAAGTCCCCCACGCCGTCGAGGAAGCCCCCTTCCTGGCTGACGGCGTTGCCGCGCTGGTCGACCCCGGCGCCCCGCAGGGCGTCCAGGTCCCAGCCGCGGTCCGTGGGGAACGCGCCGATCGCGTCCTTGCCCACGGTCAGCAGCTCCCACAGGTCCTCGGGCGAGTGCACGCCGCCGGGGTAGCGGCAGGCCATCGCCACGATCGCGATCGGTTCCGTGGCCGCGGCGACGAGCTTGCGGTTCTGGCGGCGCAGGCTCTCGGCTTCCTTCAGCGAGGCGCGGAGGGCTGCGACGACGGTTTCACTGGATGTGGTCATGGTGGTCCGCTCTTTCCGCTCTCTCAGCGCTCTTGGGGGGAGTTGCCGTCGAAGGCCGCCTGCACCAGGTCGGCGATGTCCATCGCGTCGATCGACTCTTCGTAGGCGTCCGGTTCGGTCGCGGCGGCGGCCTCGGCTCCGGACGCCGCGGTCTGCTCGGCGGCGAGCTTCAGCAGGGGTTCGAGCACGCCGATCTCGCGCAGCCGGGCCACGGAGACGGAGGCGAGCAGGGCCCTGATGCCGGCCTGGTCGAGGTCGTCGGCACCGGCCGCCTCCCGCGTGCCGTCCTCCGGGAGGAGCAGGCTCAGGAGGTGAGCGGCCAGATCGCGGGGGTTGGGGTGGTCGAAGACGAGCGTGGCGGTCAGGGTCAGTCCGGTGGCGGCGCCCAGTTGGTTGCGCAGTTCGACTGCGCTGAGGGAGTCGAAGCCGAGGTCGCGGAAGGCCCGGTCGGCGCCTACGGCGTCGGCTGTGGGGTGTCCCAGTACGGCCGCGGACCGGGTGCGGACCAGGTCCAGCACGGCTTCGGAGCGCTTGGCGGGCGGCAGGCCCGTCAGCTTCTCGCGCAGCGCGTCGCCCGTGGTGTCCTCGCCGGTGTCCCCCGCCGCCCGGTGCTCGGCGTCGGCAGTCGGCTCGCCGAGCAGCGGGCTGGGCCGTACGGCCGTGAAGGAGCGGACGAACCGGTCGCGTTCGATATCGGCGACGACCTCGGTGGGACGCCCGTCCATCACGGCCCGGCGCAGCGCCACGACGGCGAGGTCCGGGTTCAGCGGGCGGATTCCGATGCGCCGCGCCACGTCGGCCGCCCGGTGGTCGGCGGCCATTCCGCCGCCGCCCCACACGCCCCAGGCGAGGGAGGTCGCGGCCAGGCCCTGGGCCCGGCGGTGTTCGGCGAGCGCGTCCAGGAAGGCGTTGGCGGCGGCGTAGTTGGCCTGGCCGGCGTTGCCGACCGCTCCGGAGGA
The DNA here is from genome assembly GCF_042895955.1 of Streptomyces sp. NPDC001339. Classification (NCBI taxonomy): domain Bacteria; kingdom Bacillati; phylum Actinomycetota; class Actinomycetes; order Kitasatosporales; family Streptomycetaceae; genus Streptomyces; species Streptomyces sp. NPDC001339. Next base: position 125,502 of record NZ_JBIAWT010000010.1, read on the forward strand.
CGAGGAGAACAGGGCGAACACCGCCAGGTCCAGGTCCTTGGTGAGGTCGTGCAGGGCCAGGGCCGAGGCGGCCTTGGCGCGGAAGACGTCCTCGAAGCGGTCCGGAGTGAGGCTGTCCAGGACGCCGTCGTCGATGATGCCGGCGGTGTGGACGATGCCGGTCAGGGGTGCCTCCTCGGGGATGTCCGCCAGCACCTTCGCGAGCGCGTCGCGGTCGGCGGCGTCGCACGCGGTGAGGGTGACGTCCGCGCCGAGCGCGGTGAGTTCGGCCCGCAGTGCGTCGGCACCGGGCGCGTCCGGGCCGCGGCGGCTCAGCAGCAGCAGGTGCGGTGCGCCCGCCCGGGCCAGGTCGCGTGCCACGTGGGCGCCCAGTGCTCCGGTACCGCCGGTGATCAGGACGGTTCCGGTGGGGTTCCACTCCTGGGTGTCCCGCCCGGCCGGTACGGGTACCAGCCGGCGGCCGAGGACGGCGGAGGGCCGGATCGAGATCTGGTCCTCGCCGCCGGGGGCGGCGAGCACGTCGGCGAGGCGGGCCGCGGACCGGTCGTCGAGGGTGCCGGGCAGGTCGATCAGGCCTCCCCAGCGCTGCGGGTGCTCCAGGGCGGCCACCCGCCCCAGTCCCCAGACGGCGGCCTGGGCGGGGCCGGGCACCGGCTCACTGGGCGTGGCGGCGACCGCGCCGCGGGTGACGCACCACAGGGGTGCGGCGAGGTCCGCGTCGCCGAGCGCCTGGATCAGGGTGGTGGTGAGGGCCAGCGCCTCGGGGGCGTGCGCCGGGTGGGCGCCTTCCGAGCGGGCGGCTTCCGAGTAGGCGGCTTCCGAGCGGGCGGGCTCCGTGGCGAGGGCGAGCAGGGAGACCACGGCGGTGAACTCGGGTCCTTCGGCGGTCTGTTGGCGCAGCGTCTCGGCCAGGGCGGCGCGGTCGGCGCCTGGCACCGTGAGGCGCACGGTGTCCGGGCCCAGGGCGGTGACGACGCCGGCGACCCACGGGTCGTCGTCGTGTCCTGCCGGGATCACGGCGAGACGGGTGCCCGCGGTGCGGCCCGCCGGAGTGGGGGCGGGCGTGCGGGTCAGCGGTGTGAAGGTGATCTGCTGCCGCCAGCCGTCCACCGTGCCGGACGCCTCGCGCCTGCGGCGCCAGTCCGCGAGCGCGGGGAGCACCTTGGCCAGCGCGTCGCGCTCGACGTCGAGCGTCGTTTCGAGTGCGCCGAAGTCCGCCTCCCGTACCGCCGACCAGAATCCGTCGTCCGCGGCGGTCGCCGGGGCGGGGTCGGTGGCGGGCTGGGTGTCCGGCCAGAACCGCTGGTGCTGGAAGGGGTAGGTGGGCAGATCGGTGCGGCGGCGGGGCGTGGCCCGGGTCCCGGTGAGTACGGCGGACCAGTGCGGGTTCACTCCGTCGACGTGCAGCCGGGCGAGCGCGGTGACCACGCTCTCCTGCTCACCGCGGTCCCTGCGCAGCGCCGGTACGGTGACCGCCTGCGCGGGCAGGGTGTCCAGGGTGTCCTGGGCCATGGCGCACAGCGAGCCGTCGGGGCCGAGCTCCAGGAACGCGGTCACGCCGCGCTCGGCGAGGGTGCGGACGCCGTCGCCGAAGCGGACGGCCTCGCGGACGTGGCGCACCCAGTAGTCCGGGGAGCACACCTGCTGCTCGGTCGCCGCCTCGCCGGTCAGATTGGACACGAGCGGGATCGCCGGGGCGTCGTAGGTGACGCTGTGGGCGACTCGCCGGAAGTCCTGGAGGATGGCGTCCATGTGGAGTGAGTGAAATGCATGGCTCACCCGCAAACGCCTAGTCTTGCGCCCGTCCGCGGTGAACTTCTCCGCGAGGCCGAGTACGGCGGCCTCGTCGCCGGAAAGCACCACCGACCGCGGTCCGTTGACCGCGGCGAGGGAGACGCCGTCGGTCAGGTGCGCCCGGGCCTCCTCCTCGGTGGCTTGTACGGCGACCATGGCGCCGCCCGTGGGCAGGGCGTTCATCAGCCGCGCGCGGGCGGCCACCAGCCGGCACGCGTCGTCCAGGGAGAAGACCCCGGCCACGTGCGCGGCCGCTATCTCGCCGATGGAGTGTCCGGCGGCGAAGTCCGGGCGGATGCCCCAGGACTCGACCAGGCGGAACAGCGCCACCTCGAGGGCGAACAGCGCGGGCTGGGTGTAGCCCGTCTCGTTCAGCCGCTCCGCGTCCTCGAACATGACGTCCCGCAGGGGGAGTTCCAGTTCCGCGTCCAGGCGTGACGTCACGGCGTCCAGGGCCTCGGCGAACACCGGGAAGCGGGCGTGGAGTTCCCGGCCCATGCCCACGCGCTGCGATCCCTGGCCGGAGAACAGCACCGCGAGCTTGCCGCGCCGCTCCGCCGCCTCGCCCCGCAGGACCTGCGGGGTGTCGAGCCGGTCGGCGAGCGCGGCCAGGCCCGTGAGCAGCTCCTCGCGGCCTTCGGCGAGGACGGCGGCCCGGTGGGTGAAGGCCGACCGGGTGGTGGCCGTGGACCGCGCGAACTCGGCGACGGTGAGGTCGGGCCGCGCGGCCACGTAGGCGTGCAGCTGCCGGGCCTGGGCGCGCAGCGCCTCCGGCACGGCGCCCGACACGGGCACCGGCAGCGGGCCGCCTGCCTCCACGGTGTGCTCAGGCTCGGGCTCGTCCGCCGGGGATTCCGCGGGCTGTTCGATGATCACGTGGGAGTTGGTGCCGCTGGCACCGAAGGCCGAGATTCCGGCCCGGCGCGCGCGGCCCGTACGCGGCCAGTCGGCCGCTTCCGCCAGCAGTTCGACGGCTCCGGTGGTCCAGTCGACATGTGCCGAGGGCTCGTCGATGTGCAGGCTCCTGGGCAGCACGCCGTGGCGCATCGCCAGCACCATCTTGATCACACCGGCGACGCCGGCGGCCGCCTGGGTGTGGCCGATATTGGACTTCACCGACCCGAGCCGCAGCGGCAGTTCAGGGTCGCGGCCCTGGCCGTACGTGGCCAGCAGCGCCTGCGCCTCGATCGGGTCGCCCAGGGTGGTGCCGGTGCCGTGCGCCTCCACGGCGTCCACGTCGGCCGGTACCAGCCCCGCGTTGGCCAGCGCCCGCTGGATGACGCGGCGCTGCGAGGGTCCGTTGGGCGCGGTGATGCCGTTGCTGGCGCCGTCCTGGTTGATGGCCGAGCCGCGCAGCACCGCGAGAACCTCGTGCCCGTTGCGGCGGGCGTCCGAGAGCCGTTCCAGGACGAGGACGCCCACGCCCTCGGACCAGCCGGTGCCGCCCGCCGCGGAGGCGAAGGGCCGGCAGCGGCCGTCCTGCGCGAGGGCTCCCATCTCCCCGAACTCGACGAAGTTCACCGGGCTGGACATCACCGTCACACCGCCGGTGAGCGCGAGGGAGCACTCGCCGTTGCGCAGGGCCTGGGCGGCCAGGTGGAGTGCCACCAGGGACGACGAGCACGCCGTGTCGACGCTGACGGAGGGGCCTTCCAGGCCGAAGTGGTAGGCCACCCGGCCGGAGAGCAGGCTCGCCGACTGCGCGGTCTGCGCGTGGCCCAGCTGTCCGGCCTCGGGCCGGTAGTCGCCCGATCCGCCGCCGATGAAGACGCCGGTGTCGCCGCCACGCAGCTGCGCGGGGTCGATGCCGGTACGCTCCAGGGCCTCCCAGGTGGCTTCCAGAAGAATGCGCTGCTGCGGGTCCATCACCATCGCCTCGCGTGGTGCGATCCCGAAGAATCCGGGGTCGAAGTCGGCCACGTCGTAGAGGAATCCGCCTTCGCTGGTGACGGTCCGGCCGCGGCCGTCCCGGTCGCCGTGCCGCAGCCCGTCCAGGTCCCAGCCGCGGTCGGCGGGGAAGCCTCCGATGGCGTCCGCCTCGTCCATGACCAGCTGCCACAGGTCCTCAGGCGAGCGGATCCCGCCCGGGTAGCGGCAGCTCATACCGACGATGACGACCGGGTCCTCGGCGGTGTCGGCGTTCTTCGCCCGCACCGCCGCGGGGAGTGCCTCCGTGTCCGTCCCGCCCTCGCCGAGGAGCTCGGCCCGCAGGTGACCGACGAGCGCGTCGGCCGTGGGGTGGTCGAAGACGAGGGTGGCGGGCAGGGCCAGACCCGTCGCGGTGGCGAGCTGGTTACGCAGGTCGACCGCGGTCAGCGAGTCGAAGCCGAGGTCCTTGAACGCCTGGCCGGAGGGTATGGCGTCGGCGTCCGCGAACCCGAGCACCGCGGCCACCTTGGCGCGGACCAGGGCCAGCAGGACTTCGCTGCGTTCCGCGTCCGGGCGGGTGGCGAGTTCGGCCCGCAGGCCGGTCGCGGTGTCCGCCGTTCCCGGCTCGGTGCCGCCGCCCGACTCCGCCAGCGCCTCGCGGGCCTCGGGGAGCTCCGCGAAGAGGGCGCTGCGCCGGTTGCGGGTGAAGGCGGGCGCGAACCCGTCCCACCGCACGTCGGCGACCGTCACCGAGGTGTCGGTGCCGAAGGAGCGGGCGAGCGCGGTCAGGGCCCGTGCGGGGTCCATCGCGGGCAGTCCGTTGGCCCTCAGGTGGGCGGCCAGGCTGTCGGAGGTGGTGTCGGCCCAGCCGCCCCACGAGACCGTCGCGGCAGGCAGTCCGCGTGCACGCAAGAGGCCTGCGAGTGCGTCGAGTTGGGCTCCGGCAGCCGCCTCTTCACCCCGGCCTCCGGCGCCCCAGGTCCCGGCGATCGAGGAGAAGAGGACGAACGCGTCCAGGGGGCGGTCGCCGGTCGCCGCCTCGGCCACGGCCGCAAGGTTCTCCACGTCGGCGCGCAGCGCGGCCAGGGCGGCGCCGGGCTCCTCGGCGGTGGCGGGTCCGTAGGCGTCGGTGTCGGTGTCGGTGTCGGTGTCGGACGGCCCGTCCGCGGAGACCATCGCGTAGATCACGGCGGTCAGCGGCTCCTCGGCCGGGAGTGCGGCGAGCGCAGTCAGCAGCGCCTCACCGTCGGCCGGTGCGCAGTCGAGCACCGTCACCGCCACGCCCAGGGCGTCGAGTTCGGCACACAGGTGTGCGGCGTCCGGTGCGGTGGGGTCGGTTGCCGTGGGGTCGGTTGCCGTGGGATCGGCCAGCACCAGGTGCCGGGCGCCCTGTTCGGCGAGCCAGCGGGCGCAGTGTCCGCCGGTGCCGGACGCCGGGCCGACGACCAGGACAGTGCCGGCCGGCTGCCACGGGGTCGCGGGGGTGTCGTCCATGGCGCGCACCAGTCGTCGCCCGAAGACTCCGGAGGGCCGCAGCGCCACCTGGTCCTCGTCGCCGGCGCCGGACAGCACGGCGCACAGCCTTTCGGCCGAGCGCCGGTCGAGCACCTGCGATACGTCGACCAGGCCGCCCCAGCGGTCCGGGTGGTCGAGGGCAGTGACCCTGCCGAGCCCCCACACCACCGCCTGGGCGACGCTGACGTCGGTCTCCGAGCGGCCCACCGACACCGCGCCGCGGGTGACGCACCACAGCGGGGCATCGATTCCGGCGTCCGCCAGTGCCCGCAGCGCCTCGTCGGGCCAGGCGGGCCCGAAGGGGAGGGCGTCGGCGTACGGGGTCGCGAGAAGGGAGACCACTCCGGTGAACTCACTGTCCTGTGCGGCGAGTTCGGAGAGGCTTCCGGCGAGCGCGTCGCGGTCGGCCGGGTCGGCTTCGACCGTGACGGCCGACCCGCCGAGCGCCGCGAGCACGGCGGCGGTCCATTCGTCCTCGGCGCCGCCCTCCGGAACGAGCGCCAGCCACGATCCGGTGAGAGCGCCGGGCGCCGTGCCGGGCAGGGGCTTGAAGGTCACGCGGTAGCGCCAGCCGTCCACCGTCGAGCGCTCGAGGCGCTTGCGGCGCCAGGCCGACAGGGCGGGTACGAGCGCCGACAGCGCGGCATCGTCCAGCCCCAGCTCCAGATCGGCCGAGAGCGACGAGAGGTCCTCGCGCTCCACCGCGTCCCAGAACGCGGCGTCCACCGGGTCCTGCGCACCGGCCCGCGCGTCCTCGGCGGGCGCGCCGTCCGGCCAGTACCACTGGTGCTGGAAGGGGTAAGTGGGCAGGTCGACGCGGCGGGCGCCGGTACCGGCGAAGATCCCGGACCAGTCCACCCCGACACCCACGACGTGCAGGTGGGCGAGCGCGGTGACCAGTGCGCTCTCCTCGGACCGGTCCTTGCGCAGGGCCGGAACAGCGGTCACGCCGCCGTCCAGGTTGTGCTGGGCCATCGCCGTCAACACGCCATCCGGACCCAACTCCAGGAAGACGGCGGCTCCTTCGGCGGCCAGGGCACGCACACCGTCAGCGAAGCGCACGGTCTCCCGCACATGCCGCACCCAGTACTCCGCGGAGCACAGCAGCTCCTCGGTGGCCAGTTCGCCGGTCACGTTCGAAACGACCGGGATCTGCGGAGCCCCGTACGACAGCCCCTCAGCCACCCGCCGGAACTCCTCCAGCATCGGATCCATCAACGGCGAGTGGAAAGCATGACTCACCGACAGACGACGCGTCCTACGCCCCTGGGACGCCAATTCATCAGCGATCCGCAGGACTTCAGACTCCTCCCCCGCTAGTACCACCGAATCCGGCCCGTTGACCGCCGCCAGCGACACCCCCTCAACCAGCCGACCCGCCACCTCGCTCTCCGCCGCCTCGACCGCGACCATCGCGCCACCAGCCGGCAGCGCCTGCATCAACCGCGCACGAGCCGCCACCAGCACACACGCATCCGCCAACGAGAACACCCCGGCCACATACGCCGCAGCGACCTCACCGACCGAATGCCCGCCCACAAAGTCCGGCCGAACACCCAGGGACTCCGCCAGACGGAACAGCGCCACCTCAACGGCGAACAGCGCAGGCTGAGTGAACCCGGTCTCGTCCAGGCCCTCCGCAGCACCGAACATCACCTCCCGCAGCCCCGCGTCGAAGTGCCCCAGCACCTCATCCAACGCCTCGGCGAACACCGGGAACCGGCCGTACAACTCCCGACCCATCCCCACCCGCTGCGCACCCTGACCCGAGAACAACACCGCGAGCTTCCCGTCGACCTCCTGGGTGACGCCGCGGGCGAGTTCCCGTACTGCTCCCTGTCCGTCGGCCGCGAGGACCGCGCGGTGGGCGAACGCCGCCCTGCCGGTGGTGAGGGTGTGGCCCACGTCGACCGGTGACGGGCTGGACGGGCTGGACGGGCCTGACGGGCCGGTCAGCGTCGAGATCCGCTCGATCTGTGCAGCCAGCGCGGCCTCGGACTTGGCCGACACCGGCCAGGGCACGATGCCCGGCACCGTGGCGGGGTCCGGTACGACGGGCTCCTCGGCCGCCTCCGGCGCCTGCTCGATGATGACGTGGGCGTTGGTGCCGCTGACGCCGAAGGCGGAGACGCCGGCCCGCCGGGCGTGCCCGGTCTCGGGCCACTCCCGCTGCTCGGTGAGGAGCGAGACCGTGCCGTCCGTCCAGTCGACGTGCGAGGACGGGGAGTCGGTGTGCAGGGTCTTGGGCAGGACGCCGTGGCGCATGGCCAGGAGCATCTTGATGGTGCCGGCGACGCCGGCGGCGGCCTGGGTGTGGCCCAGGTTCGACTTGACGGCGCCGAGCAGCAGCGGGCGGTCCTCCGGCCGGTCCTGTCCGTAGGCGGCCATGAGGGCGTGTGCCTCGATGGGGTCGCCGAGGGTGGTGCCGGTGCCGTGGGCTTCGACGACATCGACGTCGGCGGGGGCGAGGTCGGCGTCGGCGAGGGCCTGGCGGATGGCGCGCTGCTGGGCCCGTCCGCTGGGCGCGGTCAGCCCGTTGGAGGCGCCGTCCTGGTTGACGGCGGTGCCGCGCACGATGCCCCATACGTCGTGGCCGTTGCGGCGGGCGTCGGAGAGCCGTTCCAGGACGAGCACGCCCACGCCCTCGGACCAGCTGGTGCCGTCGGCCGCCTCGGCGAACGGCTTGCACCGCCCGTCGGGGGCCAGCCCGCCCTGGACCGTGAATTCGGTGAAGGAGCCGGGGCTGGACATGACCGAGACGCCGCCGGCCAGTGCGAGGGTGCACTCGCCGTTGCGCAGGGCGTTGGCGGCCATGTGCAGGGCGACCAGCGCGGAGGAGCAGGCGGTGTCGACGGTGACGGCCGGGCCTTCCAGGCCGAAGGCGTAGGAGAGGCGGCCGGACAGGACGCTGCCGCTGTTGCCGGTGGCGACGTGGCCGCGTACGTCGGTGGTGCCGGTGCCTTGGCGCAGGAGCGTGGCGTAGTCCTGGCCGTTGGTGCCGACAAAGACGCCGGTGCGGCTGCCGCGCAGGGTGGTCGCGTCGATTCCGGCGCGTTCGAACGCCTCCCAGGTGGTCTCCAGCAGCAGGCGCTGCTGGGGGTCCATGGCCAGGGCCTCGCGGGGCGCGATGCCGAAGAAGGGGGCGTCGAAGAGGCCGACGCCGTCGAGGAATCCGCCTTCGAGGGTGGCGGAGGCGCCGCGGGCGAGCGCGTCGAGGTCCCAGCCGCGGTCCGCCGGGAATCCGCTGATCGCGTCCTCGCCCCGGCTCAGCAGCTGCCAGAGGTCTTCGGGGGACCGTACGCCGCCGGGGAAGCGGCAGTTCAGGCCGACGATGGCGATGGGGTCGTCGTCCGCCGCCCGGGCCGCGGGGGCCGGGGTGCCGGTGCCGGACTCGGGCAGGGCGCCCAGGAGTTCGGTGAGCAGGAACGCGGCCAGGGCGGCCGGGGTCGGGTAGTCGTAGACGAGGGTCGCGGGCAGTTTCAGGCCGGTGGCGGCCGTGAGGGTGTTGCGGAGTTCGACGGTGGTCAGCGAGTCGAAACCGAGGTCGCTGAAGGCGCGTTCGGCGCCGATGTCCGCAGTGCCGGAGTGTCCGAGGACCGCGGCCACCTGGGTGCGTACCAGGTCCAGGACGAGGCGCGGGCGCGCGGCCGGGGAGAGTCCGGCGAGGCGCCGGCGCAGGGCCGGTTCCGGCAGGGCGGCTCCCGGCGTCCCGGCGGGCGGGGTGGCCCGGCGCAGTTCGGGCAGGTCGCCGACGGAGGGGGCGGGGCGCGTGGCGGCGAACACGTCCACGTACCGCTGCCAGTCGATGTCCGCGAGGGTCAGTGTCGTGGCTCCGTGCTCGATCGCCTGCCGCAGGGCGGTGAGGGCGAGTCGGGGTGCCATGGGGGTGAAGCCGCCGCGGCGGACGCGGTCCTGGATGCCGGTGCCGTCGGCCGCCATTCCGGTCTCGGCCCAGGGGCCCCAGGCCAGCGAGGTCGCGGGCAGGCCGTGGGCACGGCGGTGTTCGGCGAAGGCGTCGAGGAAGGCGTTGGCGGCGGCGTAGTTGCCCTGGCCGGGTGCGCCGAGGGTGCCGGCGACGGAGGAGAAGAGCACGAAGGCGGTCAGGTCCCGGTCGCGGGTCGTCTCGTGCAGGTTGAGGGTGGCGGTGACCTTGGCGCGCAGGACGGAGCGGAACTGCTCGGGAGTGAGCGTGTCCAGGGTGCCGTCGTCGACGATGCCGGCGGTGTGGAACACCGCAGTGAGCGGGTGCTCGTCGGGGATCGCGGCGAGGACGGCGGTGAGCGCGTCGCGGTCGGCGGTGTCGCACGCCGCGAGGGTGACCTCGGCGCCCAACTCATCGATCTGTGCGGCCAGTTCACCGGATCCCGGGGCTTCGGCGCCGCGGCGGCTGACCAGCAGCAGGTGCCGGGCGCCCGCTTCGGCCAGCCATCGGGCGACGTGGCCGCCGAGGGCGCCGGTGCCGCCGGTGACCAGCACAGTTCCGGTGGGGCTGAACGTGCCCGTCTCGGGGGCCGGTGCGGTGCGGTGGTGTGCCAGGCGGCGGACGAAGGTCGCGGTGGTGCGTAGGGCGAGCTGGTCCTCGCCGCCGCTGTCGGTGAGGACGGTAGTCAGGCGGCGCAGGGTGGTGCCGTCGAGCTCGTCGGGGAGGTCGACGAGGCCGCCCCAGCGCTGCGGGTGCTCCAGTGCGGCCACTCTGCCCAGGCCCCAGACGGCGGCCTGGCCGGGCCGGGCCGGGTGTTCGGCGCGGTCGACGGCCACGGCAGTGCGGGTCACGCACCACATGGGGGCCTCGATGCCCGCGTCGCCGAGGGCCTGGAGGGCGGTCGCCGTCAGCAGCAGGCCCGCGGTCGTGGCATCCTCGTCACCCTCCGCGCCCTCGGCGTTCTCAGTGTCCTCAGCCCCTTCGCCGGCCGTTGCCAGCAGGGACAGGACTCCCGTGAACTCACCGTGTTCGGCGGCCAGTTCGGCCAGCTGCTCGGCCAGCTCCCGGCGCTGCGGGGCGGTGACGTCGACCCGTACGGAGTCGGCGCCGGCGCCCAGGGCGCCGACGACCGGGTCCAGCCAGGCCCGCTCGCCGTCGGCCGGTGCGAGCACCAGCCAGGTCCCGGCCGGATGTCCGGCGGCGGCCGTGCCGGTGAGGGGCTTCCAGGTGGTCCGGTAGCGCCAGCCGTCGACTGCGGAGCGTTCCCGGCTCTTGCGCCGCCAGGAGGAGAGGGCGGGCACGACGGCGGTGAGGGTGTCGTCGTCCAGGTCCAGCGAGGAGCTCAGGGAGCGCAGGTCCGCGCGCTCCACGGCCGACCAGAACTCCGTGTCCGCCGTGTCTGCGGGGTGTGCGGGTGCGGCGGCTTCGGCGGCTGCCTCGGGCCAGTAGCGCTCGCGCTGGAAGGGGTAGGTGGGCAGGTCGGTCCGCCGGGCACCGCTGCCCGCGAACACGGCGTCCCAGTCGACTCGTACCCCGTGGAGGTGGAGCCGGGCCAGTGCGGTGGTCAGTGCCGGGGCCTCGGGCCGGTCGCGGCGCAGTGCCGGGATGGCGGTGGCGTGGGTCTGCTCACCAGCGATCTGCTCACCGCTGATCTGCTCGGCGGTGCTCTCGCGCACCGCGCCGCTGAGGACGGCGTCCGGGCCGAGTTCGAGGAAGGTCGTCACACCGTGCTCGGTGAGGTGCCGTACGGCGTCGGCGAAGCGGACGGTGCCGCGGACCTGTCCGGTCCAGTACTCCGGCGCGGCGAGCTCGTCGTGCGTGAGGAGTGCGCCGGTGACGGTGGACACCAGCGGCACGGTGGGTTCGTGGCAGGTGACGGCCCCGACGGCGCGGGCGAAGTCCGCCAGCATCGGGTCCATGTGCGGCGAGTGGAAGGCGTGGCTGACGCGCAGCCGCTTGGTGCGGCGGCCGAGCTCCTGGAAGTGGGCCGCCACGGCGAGTACCGCGTCCTCGTCGCCCGAGACGACCAGGGATGCCGGGGTGTTGACGGCGGCGACCGCGGCCCGTCCCTCGTAGGGGGCGAGCACGGCGGCCACCTCTTCCTCGGTGGCCTCGACGGAGGCCATGGCGCCGCCCGAGGGCAGTGCGGCCATCAGCCGGCCGCGGGCGGCGACCAGGGAGCAGGCGTCCTCCAGGGAGAGGACTCCGGCGGCGTGCGCGGCGGCGAACTCACCGATGGAGTGGCCGGCGACGTAGTCGGGGCGCAGGCCCCAGGACTCGGCGAGCCGGAACAGCGCCACTTCGAGGGCGAAGAGGGCGGGCTGGGTGTAGCCGGTGTCGTCCAGGAGTGCGGCCTCGGGGGTGCCGGGGCCGGCGAAGAGGATGTCCCGCAGCGGGCGGTCGAGTTCGAGGTCGAATCGGGCCAGTACGGCGTCCAGGGCCTGGGCGTAGACCGGGTGGCGGTCGTAGAGCTCGCGGCCCATTCCGGGACGCTGGCTGCCCTGGCCGGTGAAGAGGAAGGCCAGTCGGCCGCGGTCCGGGCGGCCGGTGAGCAGGCCGCCGTCGGGGGTCGCGTCGCGCAGCGCGGTCAGGGCGCGGGTGAGGGTGTCGGGGTCGTCGGTGACGACCGCCGCGCGGTGTTCCAGGGCGGCCCGGGAGGTGGTGAGGGAGAACGCGAGGTCGGTGAGCGGGAGTCGGGGGTGGTCGGCGAGGTGGGTCAGGAGCCGTCCGGCCTGGGCGCGCAGGCCCGCTTCGGTGCGTCCGGACAGGATCAGGGGAACGGGGGCCGGGTCGGCCGGGAGGGCCGGTGCGGTGCCTGTGTCGGTGTCTTCCTCGGGCCGGTCCTCCGGGGCCTGTTCGAGGATGGTGTGGACGTTGGTGCCGCTGAGTCCGAAGGAGGAGACGCCCGCACGGCGCGGGTGTCCGGTGGTCGGCCAGGGCAGCGGCTCGGTGAGCAGGTGGATGGCGCCGGAGCTCCAGTCGACGTGCGAGGAGGGCCGGTCGATGTGCAGGCTCCGCGGCACGGTGGCGTGGCGCATGGCCATGACCATCTTGATGACGCTGGCGACGCCGGACGCCATCTGGGTGTGGCCGATGTTGGACTTGACGGAGCCCAGGAGGAGCGGGTGCTCGGGGTCGCGGCCCTGGCCGTAGGTGGCCAGCAGGGCCTGGGCCTCGATGGGGTCGCCGAGGGCGGTGCCGGTGCCGTGCCCGTCGATGACGTCGATGCCGTCCGGGTCCACCTTGGCGTTGGCCAGGGCCTGGCGGATGACGCGCTGCTGGGACGGACCGTTGGGCGCGGTCAGGCCGTTCGAGGCGCCGTCCTGGTTGACGGCGGAGCCCCGGATGACGGCCAGGACCTGGTGGCCGTTGCGGCGGGCGTCGGAGAGCCGCTCGACGAGGACGAGGCCGACGCCCTCGGCCAGGCTCATGCCGTCGGCCTGGTCGGAGTACGCCTTGCAGCGGCCGTCGGCCGCCATCGCGCGCTGCCGGCTGAAGCCGACGAACGCACCGGGGGTGGACATGATGCTGACGCCGCCCGCGAGGGCCAGGGTGCTCTCGCCGTTGCGCAGCGACTGGCAGGCCAGGTGCAGGGCGACCAGGGACGAGGAGCAGGCGGTGTCGAGGGAGACGGCCGGGCCCTCGAAGCCGTAGGTGTAGGAGAGCCGGCCGGACAGGACGCTGGAGATGGTGCCGGTGATCAGGTGTCCCTCGGTGCCTTCCGGGCTCGTGCCGAAGGCTCCGTAGTCCTGGTAGCTGGCGCCGATGAACGTACCGGTGCTGCTGCCGCGCAGGGTGGCGGGGTCGATCCCGGCGCGCTCCATCGCCTCCCAGGAGGCCTCCAGCAGCAGGCGCTGCTGGGGGTCCATGGCCAGGGCCTCGCGGGGCGAGATGCCGAAGAAGGAGGCGTCGAAGTCGGCGGCGTCGTGGAGGAAGCCGCCCCGGGTCGAGTAGGTGTGGCCGGCCCGGTCGGGGTCGGGGTCGTACAGGCCCTCGGTGTCCCAGCCGCGGTCGGCGGGGAACTCGCCGGTGGCGTCGCCGCCTTCGACGACCAGGCGCCACAGGTCCTCGGGGGAGCCGATGCCGCCGGGGTAGCGGCAGCTCATGCCGATGATGGCAAGGGGCTCGTCGTCGGCGGTGGCGGTGTTCGTGGTCGTGATCGTGGCGGTGGTGCCCGTGGCGGAACCGGCGAGGGACTCGCGCAGGAAGGCGACGAGGGCGAGCGGGTTGGGGTAGTCGAAGACCATGGTGCTGGGCAGGGCGAGCCCGGTCACGGCGGCGATCCGGTTGCGCAGGTCGACGGCGGTCAGCGAGTCGAAGCCGACGTCGCGGAAGGCGCGGTGTTCGGAGAGCACGTCGGGTGAGGCGTGGCCGAGTGCGGTGGCCGCCTCGGTGCGGACCAGGTCGAGCAGGATGCGGTCCTGCTCGACGGCGGCCAGGCCCAGCAGCCGGGTGGTGAACTCGTTTCCGGAGTCCGGGCCTTCGGTGCCCTGCTGTGCCGCCTCCCTGATCTCGGGGAGGTCGTCGAAGAGCGGGGTGGGCCGGGCGGCGGTGAAGACGGGGTAGTAGCGCTCCCAGTCCACGTCCGCGATGGCCAGGACCGTCTCGTCGTCGTCGAGGGCCTGCCGCAGGCCGGTGAGAGCCAGCTGGGGGTCCATGAAGACCAGTCCGCTGCGGCGGATCTGGCCGGGGTCGACGCGGCCGAGCTTGAGGTCGTCGGCCCAGATGCCCCAGGAAACGGCGGTGGCACGGGCGCCGCGGGCGCGGCGGTGTTCGGCCAGGGCGTTGAGGTAGGCGTTTCCTGCGACGTAGGCGGCGTGGGCGCCGCTGCCCCACATACCGGCGGTGGAGGAGTACAGGACGAAGGCGTCGAGGCCGTCGCCGAGGAGTTCGTCCAGGTGCCGGGCGCCGGTGACCTTGGCGTCCATGACCTTGGCGAAGTCGTCGGGGGTCGTCTCGTCCAGCGGCGCGAGCTCGATGGTGACGGCGGTGTGCACGACGGTCCGTACGGTGCGGCCCTCGGCCTCCAGTGCGGCCAGCATCTGCGCGACCGCGTCGCGGTCGGTGAGGTCACAGGCGACGGCCTCGGCTTCGCAGCCCAACTCGGCCAGTTCCTGTATGAGTTCGGCGGCGCCGGGTGCCGCCGGGCCGCGGCGGCTGGTCAGCACGATGTGCTCGGCGCCCTGCTGGGCGAGCCAGCGGGCCAGGTGCGGGGCGAGCGTGCCGGTGCCGCCGGTGACGAGGGTGGTGCCCCTCGGCGTCCAGGGGCTCGCCGGGGCGGGGGCCGCACCGGTGGCGCGTACGACGCGCCGGGCGAGGACACCCGAGGTGCGCAGGGCGAGTTGGTCCTCGCCGGTGCGGCCGGTCAGGACGGCGGCCAGGTGCTCACCGGCCCGCTGGTCGAGTTGCTCGGGCAGGTCGACCAGGCCGCCCCAGCGCTGCGGGTGTTCGAGGGCGGCGGTCCAGCCGAGGCCGAGGATCGGGGCCTGCTCGGGGTGGGTCAGCCGGTCCGCGCGGCCGGTGGAGACGGCTCCTCGGGTCAGGCACCACAGGGGTGCGCCGATTCCGGCGTCGCCGAGCGCCTGGACGAGCGCGAGGCTCAGGGCGAGCCCGCGGGTGAGCGCCGGGTGCACCGCGCTGTGCCCCTCGGCCTCGGCCAGCAGGGACACCACGCCCGTGAGGTCCGCCGGGTCGCCGAGGCCGGTCAGGCGCGCGACCAGGGTGGCGCGGTCGGCGCAGGCGTCGTCCAGGACGAGGGCGCACGGGTCGGCGCCGTGGGCGGCGAGGACACCGGTGAGGTTGTCGGTGTCGGTCCCTTCGGGGGCGATGACGAGCCAGGTGCCCGTCAGGGCCGCCGTGGGCAGGCTGGTCAGCGGCTTCCAGGTGGCGCGGTAGCGCCAGGAGTCCACGGTGGACAGGTCGCGGCGGCGCTTGCGCCAGTGGGAGAGGGCCGGGAGGACCGGGGCCAGGGAGGTGCGGTCCAGGCGCAGGCTGGCGGCGAGGGTGTCGACGTCTTCCTCCTCGACCGCCGTCCAGAACTCCGCGTCCGCCGGGTCCGCCGCGGACCCGGAGTTCTGGGACCGGTCGCGGATCGCCCACAGGTGCTCGCGCTGGAAGGCGTACGTGGGCAGCGGCACGCGGCGGGCGCCGGTGCCGGCGAGAACACCGGCCCAGTCGGCGCTCGCGCCCCGTACGAAGGCCTCGGCGAGGGAGGTCAGGAAGCGGTCGGTGCCGCCCGCGTCGCGCCGGAGCGTGCCGAGCACCGCGGCCGTGGCGCCGGCTTCCTCGGCGGTCGCCTGGATGCCCATGGCGAGGACGGGGTGGGAGCTGACCTCGATGAAGAAGTGGTGGTCCTGGGCGAGGAGTTCGCCGACGGCGGGCTGGAAGCGGACGGTCTGCCGCAGGTTGGTGTACCAGTAGTCGGCGTCCATGCCGGTGGTGTCCAGCCAGTCGCCGGTGACGGTGGAGAAGAAGGGCACCTGCGCCGGGCGCGGGCGCACCGGCGCGAGGACGGTGCGCAGTTCGTCCCGCACCCGCTCGACCTGCGCGGAGTGCGAGGCGTAGTCCACGGCGATGCGCTTGGCGCGGATGTCCTCGCCGACCAGCTCGGCCTGGAGGGCGTCCAGCGGCGCGGTGGCGCCGGAGACGACGAGGGACCGGGGGCCGTTGACGGCGGCGATCGAGAGGTCCTCGTACGCGGCGAGGCGCTGTTCGACGTCGGCGGCGGGCAGCGGGACCGACAGCATGCCGCCGGATCCGGCCAGCCCGCGGGCGATGGCCTGGCTGCGCAGTGCGACGACGCGGGCCGCGTCTTCGAGGGAGAGCGCCCCGGCGACGGCGGCCGCGGCGATCTCGCCCTGGGAGTGGCCGACCACGGCGTCGGGGGTGATGCCGTGGGAGGTCCACAGCGCGGCCAGGGAGACCATGACGGCGAAGGAGGCGGGCTGGACGACGTCGACGCGGTCCAGGGTCGGCGCGCCGTCGGTCTGGCGCAGCACGTCGAGCAGGGACCAGTCGACGAACTCCGAGAGGGCGGTGGCGCATTCGGCCAGGCGCTCGGCGAAGACCGGGGATTCGTCGAGGAGCCGCGCGCCCATGCCGGCCCACTGGGAGCCCTGGCCGGGGAAGACGAAGACGGTCCTGCCGTCGGTGTCGGCCGTGCCCTGGACGACGCCGGGTGCGGAGCCGCCGGCGGCGAGGGCGTCGAGGGCCGCGCGCCGGGTCCGGTCGTCGGTGCCGACGACGACGGCGCGGTGGTCGAAGAGGGTGCGCGAGGCCACCAGGCTGTGGCCGACGTCCAGCGCACCGGGTGCCTGCTCGCCGTCGAGGTGGGCGGCGAGGGCGGCTGCCTGGGCGCGCAGCGCGCCCGGGGTCCGGGCGGACAGCACCCAGGGGACGACGCCACCTGCCGGGGGCACCGGCCGCGCGGGGGCCGCCTCTTGGGGGCGGGGGGCCTCTTCGAGGATGGTGTGGGCGTTGGTCCCGCTGATGCCGAAGGAGGAGACGGCGCAGCGGCGCGGGCGCTCGCCCTCGGGCCAGTCGGCGGGTTCGTGCAGCAGGGCGAGGGTGCCAGGGGTCCAGTCGATGTGGTGGGAGGGGGTGTCCGCGTGCAGGGTGCGCGGCAGCTCTCCCTGGCGCAGGGCCAGGACCATCTTGATGACACCGGCGACGCCGGCCGCCGACTGGGTGTGGCCGATGTTGGTCTTGACGGAGCCGAGCAGCAGCGGGCTGTCCGGGTCGCGGTCCTGGCCGTAGGTGGCGAGCAGGGCCTGGGCCTCGATGGGGTCGCCGAGGGCGGTGCCGGTGCCGTGGGCCTCGACGGCGTCGATGTCCGCCGGGGTCAGCCCCGAGTTGGCCAGGGCCTGGCGGATGACGCGCTGCTGGGCGGGGCCGTTGGGGGCGGACAGGCCGTTGGAGGCGCCGTCCTGGTTGATGGCCGAGCCTCGGACGACGGCGAGGATCTCGTGCCCGTTGCGCCGGGCGTCCGAGAGGCGCTCCAGGACGAGGACACCGACGCCTTCAGCGAGGGTCATACCGTCGGCGCCGTCGGAGAACGCCTTGCAGCGGCCGTCGTCGGCCAGGGCCCGCTGCCGGCTGAAGGCGACGAACGGGTCGGGGTGGGTCATCACGGTCGCGCCGCCGGCCAGGGCCAGGGAGCTCTCGCCGTTGCGCAGCGACTGGCAGGCCAGGTGCAGCGCGACCAAGGACGAGGAGCAGGCGGTGTCGACGGTGACGGCCGGTCCTTCGAGGCCGAAGAGGTAGGCCAAGCGCCCGGAGAGCACGCTGGGGCTGGTGCCGGTCACCAGGTGGCCGGCGGAGCCGTCCTCGACGCCGAGGCCGTACTCCTGGTAGGTGGAGCCGATGAAGGTGCCGGTCGCGGAGCCGTGGACGGTGGTGGGGTCGATACCGGCGTGCTCGAACGCCTCCCAGGTGGTCTCCAGCAGCAGCCGCTGCTGGGGGTCCATGGACAGCGCCTCGCGCGGCGAGATGCCGAAGAAGGAGGCGTCGAACTCGCCCGCGTCGTGCAGGAAGCCGCCCTGGCTGGAGTACGTCGTGCCGGGGTTGTCCGGGTCGGGGTGGTAGAGGCCGGTGTCCCAGCCGCGGTTGACGGGGAAGTCGGTGATCGCGTCGACGCCTTCGGAGACGAGCTCCCAGAACTGCCGCGGGGAGCGGACGCCGCCGGGGAAGCGGCAGCTCATACCGACGATGGCGATGGGCTCGTCGAAGCCGCCCGATGACACCGCCGCGGGAGCGGCCTGGGCACCGCCGGTGCCCAGGAGTTCCTCGCGCAGATGGCGGGCGAGGACGGCGGGGGTCGGGTAGTCGAAGACGAGGGTGGCGGGCAGGGCCAGGCCGGTGAGGGCGGCCAGCCGCTTGCGCAGCTCCACGGCGGTCAGCGAGTCGAAGCCGGCGTCACGGAAGGCACGCCGCTCGGCGATGGCGTCCGCGGAGTCGTGGCCGAGGGCGATGGCCGCCTCGGCGCGCACCAGGTCGGTCAGCAGCCGCTCCTGCCCGTCCTCGTCCAGGCCTCGCAGGCGCGCGGCGAATTCCGGCGCGGCGCTTTCGCTCTCGGCGCGCGTCAGGGCCTGGATCTCGGCCAGTTCGTCGAAGAGCGCGCTGGGGCGGGTGGAGGTGAAGACGGGGTGGTAGCGCTCCCAGTCGATGTCGGCGACCGTGACGGTGACGTCCTGCTGGACGACGGCGCGCCGCAGTTCGGCGAGGGCGGTCGCGGGTGCGAGGAAGCGCAGTCCGCGCTTGCGCAGTTCGTCGGTGACGGCCTCGTGGGTGGCCATACCGGCCTCGGCCCAGGGGCCCCAGGCGACGGAGGTGGCGGGCAGGCCGCGGGCCGCGCGGTGCTCGGCGAGGGCGTCGAGGTAGGCGTTGGCGGCGCTGTAGGCGCTCTGCCCGGCGCTGCCCCAGACTCCGGCGATCGACGAGACCAGGATGAAGAAGTCCAGGTCGTGGCCGTCCAGGAGGCTGTCGAGGTGGGCCGCGCCGAGCAGCTTGGCGGCCATCGCCTGGGCGGCGTCGGCCAGCGGGGTGTCGGCGAGGGCGGCCGCCTGGCCGACACCGGCCGCGTGCACGACGCCGGTCAGCGGGTGCTCGTCGGGTACGGAGTCCAGCAGCGCGGCGAGTGCGGCGCGGTCGGCGGTGTCGCAGGCCGCGAGGGTGACGCGGGCGCCCAACTCCTCGAGTTCGGCGGCCAGTTCGCTTGCGCCGGGGGCGTCGGGGCCGCGGCGGCTGGTGAGGAGGAGGTGCTCCGCGCCGCTGCGGGCGAGCCAGCGGGCGGCCTCGGCGCCGAGTGCTCCGGTGCCGCCGGTGATGAGTACGGTGCCGCGCGCGGTGAAGGCGTCGGCCGGGGGCAGTTCGGCCTGCGGGTGGCGCACCAGTCGGCGGGCGAGCGCCCCGGTGGCGCGGAGAGCGATCTGGTCCTCGCCGCCCTCGGCGGCCAGCGCGCTGACGAGATGCTGGGTGGCGGGGGCGTCGAGGACGGGCGGCAGGTCGATCAGGCCGCTCCACAGCTGCGGGTGCTCCAGGGCGGCGACCCGGCCCAGACCCCAGACCGCGGCCTGGAGGGGGTGGGTGAGCGGGTCGTCGGCACCGGTGGTGACGGCACCGCGGGTCAGGGTCCACAGGGGCGCGGCGAGGTCGGTGTCGGCGAGCGCCTGGATCAGCACGAGGCTGAGCGCGAGCCCGGTGGAGGGCTCGGCCCCGGTCTCGGCGCCGGTCTCGGCCCTGGGGCGGTCGGCGAGCGGGAGCAGGGACAGCACGCCGGTCAGCGGCCGGTCCTGGTCCCGTACGGCGGCGAGCCGGCCGGCCAGGTGGGCGCGGTCGCGGCAGGCGTCGTCCAGGACGAGGGTCTCGAACTGGGCGCCGTGGCCGCGCAGCGCGTCGAGGATCTCGTCGCTGTCGATGCCGTCGGTGGTGACGAGCAGCCAGGTGCCGTCGAGGACGGGCGCGGCGGCGGCCTGCACGGGGCGCCAGGTGACGCGGTAGCGGGTGGAGTCCAGCAGCGCCTTCTCGTGCCGGTGCTGGCGCCAGGAGGACAGCGCGGGCAGCAGCGCGTACAGGGAGGCGTGCTGTTCGTCTCGCAGTCCCAGGAGCGCGGCCAGTTCCGTGGCATCGCCGCGTTCGACGGCGCCCCACAGCTCGGCGTCCGCGGGGTCGGCGGCGGCCTGCGCGAGGCGGGCCGGGGCCGGCTCGGGCCAGTAGCGCTCGTGCTGGAAGGCGTAGGTGGGCAGGTCGGTGGTGCGTGCTCCGGTACCGGCGAGGTACGCCGGCCAGTCGACGGCCGTGCCGCGGACGTGCAGGCGGGCCAGCGCGGTGGCCGCGCAGCGCTCCTCGCCGCGCCCGGCGCGCAGCAGCGGGACGATGGACGCGTCCGCGTCGTCGCCGAGGGCCTCCTGGGCGGCGGCCGACAGCACACTGTCGGGGCCGAGTTCGAGGAAGGTGCCGGCGCCGCAGTCGTGCGCGGCGCGCAGGGTGTCGGCGAAGCGGACGGCGCCACGGGCGTGCGCGACCCAGTAGTCGGCGGAACGCAGTTCGTCGCCGGTGGCGGCCCGTCCGGTGAGACCGGAGATCACGGTCACGTCCGGCGCATGGTAGGTCAGCTCGGCGGCAACCTCGCGCAGCCCGTCGAGCGCGGGCCCCATGAGCGGCGAGTGGAAGGCGTGGCTGACCGGCAGGCGTTTGGTCTTGCGGCCCTGGGCGGCGAAGTGGGCGGCGATCTCCTCGGCGGCGGCCAGGTCTCCGGCGACCACGACGCTGCGCGGGCCGTTGACGGCGGCGAGGGAGACCTCGTGCTCGCGCCCGGCGAGCAGCGGCGCGGTCTCGTCCTCGGCGGCCTGAACGGAGATCATCGCGCCGTCGGCGGGCAGCGCCTGCATCAGCCGTCCCCGCGCGATCACCAGGCGGGCCGCGTCGGGCAGCGACAGGACGCCCGCGACATGCGCGGCGGTGATCTCGCCGATGGAGTGGCCCATCAGCACGTCGGGGCGGATGCCCCAGGTGGCGAACAACCGGTGGAGCGCCACCCCGAAGGCGAACAGCGCGGGCTGGGTCCACTCGGTGCGGTCCAGCAGCGCCGCCTCGGGGCTGCCCTCCGGGGCGAACAGGACGTCCTTGAGGGGCCGGTCCAGGTGCGGGTCCAGGACGGCGGTCACCTCGTCGAGGGCCTGGGCGAAGGCCGGGAAGCGGGCGGCGAGTTCACGTCCGGCGCCGGGGCGCTGGCTGCCCTGCCCTGAGAACACCATGGCCAGCTTGCCCGCGCCGCCGACCTCGCCCTCGGTGAGCGCGGAGCCCGGCCGGTCGGCGGCCAGGTCGGCGAGGGCGCGCAGCAGTTCGTCGCGGTCGCCGCCGATGACGACGGCGCGCTGTTCGAAGGCCGTGCGGGTGGTGGCGAGGGAGAGCCCGACGCCGGCCGGGTCGAGGGCGGGGCGCTCGTCGAGGAAGGACCGCAGGCGGGCGGCCTGGTCCCGCAGCGCCGCCCGGCTCCTGCCCGACAGCGTCCAGGGCACGACGGCCGGGGTGAGCGCCGGCTGTTCGCGCTGCTCGGGGGCGGCCGGCGGCTCCTCGACGATGAGGTGGGCGTTGGTACCGCTGAATCCGAAGGAGGAGACGGCGGCGCGGCGCGGCCGGCCGGCCCGCGGCCAGGGGGTCTCCTCGGTGAGCAGGCGTACGGCTCCGCTGTCCCACTCCACGTGCGAGGACGGCTCGTCGGCGTGCAGGGTGCGGGGCAGCACGCCGTGGCGCAGGGCCATGACCATCTTGATGACACCGGCGACGCCGGCCGCGGCCTGGGTGTGGCCGATGTTGGACTTGACGGAGCCCAGCAGCAGCGGGCTGTCCGGGTCGCGGTCCTGGCCGTAGGCGGCGAGCAGGGCCTGGGCCTCGATGGGGTCGCCGAGGGTGGTGCCGGTGCCGTGGCCCTCGACCGCGTCGATGTCCGTGGCGGACAGGCCGGCGGCGGCCAGCGCCTGCCGGATCACTCGCTGCTGGGAGGGGCCGTTGGGTGCGGTCAGGCCGTTGGAGGCGCCGTCCTGGTTGACGGCGGAGCCGCGTACGACGGCCAGGACCCGGTGCCCGTTGCGGCGGGCGTCGGAGAGGCGTTCCAGGACGAGGACGCCCACGCCCTCGGACCAGCCGACGCCGTCGGCGCCGTCGGAGAACGCCTTGCAGCGGCCGTCCGGGGACAGGCCGCGCTGCCGGGAGAACTCGATGAGGGCGCCCGGCGTCGACATCACCGTGACACCGCCGGCCAGCGCGAGCGAGCACTCCCCCGCGCGCAGGGCCTGCATCGCCCAGTGCATGGCGACCAGCGAGGACGAGCACGCGGTGTCGACGGTGACGGCGGGGCCTTCGAGCCCGAGGGTGTACGAGACCCGCCCGGAGGCGACGCTCGGGGCGGTGCCGCTGCCCTGGTGTCCCTCGAACTGCCCGCCGGAGAGCACCGTGGCGTAGTCGTTGTACATCACGCCCGCGAACACGCCGGTCTGGCTGCCGCGCAGGGACACCGGGTCGATGCCCGCCCGCTCGACGGCCTCCCAGGACGCTTCGAGGAGCAGCCGCTGCTGGGAGTCGGTGGCCAGGGCCTCGCGGGGGCTCATGCCGAAGAAGGCGGGGTCGAAGTCGGCGGCGGTGTGCAGGAATCCGCCGAAGCGGGAGTAGGAGGTGCCGGTGCGGTCCGGGTCCGGGTCGTAGAGCGCGTCCAGGTCCCAGCCGCGGTCGGCGGGCAGGCCCGAGATGGCGTCGGTGCCCTCGCTGACCAGCCGCCACAGGTCCTCCGGCGACGCGACGCCGCCCGGGTAGCGGCAGCTCATGCCGACG
This sequence comes from Streptomyces sp. NPDC001339, assembly GCF_042895955.1. Taxonomy (NCBI): domain Bacteria; kingdom Bacillati; phylum Actinomycetota; class Actinomycetes; order Kitasatosporales; family Streptomycetaceae; genus Streptomyces; species Streptomyces sp. NPDC001339. The sequence continues at coordinate 147,928 of NZ_JBIAWT010000010.1, forward strand.
ATGACGACGGGGTCGTCGTCCGCCGCGCTACGGGGCGCGTCGGCCGCGGCGGCGGCTTCGGAGCCCATGAGTGCGGTGAGGAGGTGCCCGGCGAGGGCGTCGACGGTCGGGTAGTCGAAGACGACCGTCGCGGCGGTGCGCAGGCCGGTGGCCGCGCTGAGCCGGTTGCGCAGTTCCACGGCGGTGAGCGAGTCGAAACCCAGGTCCCGCAGCGGGCGCCGCGCGTCGATGTCGGCGGTGTCGGCGTGGCCGAGTACGGCGGCCACTTGGCCGGCCACGAGGTCGAGCACGACCTCGCGGCGGTCGGTCTCCGCCAGCCGGGACAGCTTCTGTACGAGGGGGACGGCGGTCTCCGCGCCCGAGACCACCGCGCGGCGGGCGGGCGTGCGGATCAGGCCGCGCCACAGCGGCGCTACTTCGCCCTGGAGGCTCTGAAGGCCCTGGGCGCGCAGGACGGACAGGTCGAGCCGGGTCGGCAGCAGGACGGCGGCGTCCGTGGCGGTGGCCGCGTCGAAGAGGGCGATGCCCTGTTCCACGGTGAGCGCGGGCGTGCCCATACGGGCCAGGCGGTCGAGGTCCTCGTCCGTCAGGCCGCCGGTCATTCCGGTGGTGGGCTCCCACGGGCCCCAGGCCAGGGAGAGCGCGGGCAGGCCCTGGGCGCGGCGCAGTTGGGCCAGCGCGTCGAGGAAGGAGTTGGCGGCGGCGTAGTTGCCCTGGCCGGCCGCGCCAACGGTGCCGGAGAGGGAGGAGAAGACGACGAAGGCGGCCAGATCCAGGTCCCGGGTGGCCTCGTGGAGGTGCCAGACGGCGTCGGCCTTGGGCCGCAGGACCGCGCTGATCCGCTCGGGGGTGAGCGACTCGATCACGCCGTCGTCGAGGGTGCCGGCGCTGTGCACGACGGCGGTGACGGGGTGCTCGGCGGGCACTCCGGCCAGCAGCCGCCGCACGGCGTCCCGGTCGGCCAGGTCACATGCCGTGATGGCCACCTGCGCGCCGTGCCCGGCCAGTTCGGCCACGAGTTCCCTGGCGCCGTCGGCGTCGGCGCCGCGGCGGCCGGCGAGCAGCAGGTGCCGTACGCCGCGCTCGGCGACCAGGTGCCGGGCCAGTACGCGGCCCAGGCCGCCGGTGGCTCCGGTGAGGATCACGGTGCCCTCGGGGTCCCACTCCGTACCGGTCGGCGATGCCTGGGCGCGGGCGAGCCGCGCGGCGAGCACCGAGGTGCCGCGGACGGCGGTCTGCGACTCGTCCGAGGACAGGGCCAGGGCCCGCAGCACCGGCTCCGCGGCGGGCTCGGCGGTGTCGGGGTCGAGGTCCAGCAGCCCGAAGCGGCCGGGGTGTTCGCTCTGCGCGGCCCGCACCAGGCCCCAGACGGCGGCGGCCACCGGGTCGGGTGCCTGCCGGTCGTCGGTGGCGACCGCGCCACGGGTGACGAAGACCAGCCTGGACGCGGTGTTCCGCTCGTCCTCCAGCCAGGTCCGCAGCCGCTCCAGGACGTGGGCGGTGCGGGCGTGGACGGAAGTGACGACGTCGCCCTCGGCCGCGCCCTCCACGGGGGCGAGGACCACGTCCGGGGCATGGGTGGCCGCGTCCGGGACGGGCAGCGCCGTGACCGTGAGGTCCGTCGGCGCAAGGGCCCGCTCCAGGCCGAAGAGGTCAGGGCCGAGGACGGCGGCCGAGGCGGGCGCCGCCTGGACGGCCTGGCGCGGTTCGCTCCAGCGCAGCGCGAACAGGGCGTCGCGGACAAGGGAGTTGGCCGTGTCGATCTGCTCGTCTGGCAGGGTGCGCAGGACCAGCGAGCCGATGGAGGCGACGGGGGCGCCGGTGGTGTCGGCGACGGCGATGGCCACCGCGTCGTCCTCGGCCGGGGTCAACTTCACGCGGACGGTGCTCGCCCCGCTCGCGTGCAAGGTGACGTCCTGCCACGAGAAGGGCAGGCCGCCGCGGGCGTCCTCGCCCAGGTCCACAAAGACCGCGGCGTGCAGCGCGGCGTCCAGCAGGGCCGGGTGGATCCCGAACGCCGCAGACGACTCGGCGGACGCGGTGTCGGCGCCGTCGGCCTGAGGGAGCGTCACCTCGGCGTAGACGTCGTCGCCGCTGCGCCAGGCGGCACACAGGCCCTGGAACAGCGGGCCGTATCCGAAGCCGGTGCCGGCCATGCGGTCGTAGAAGCCGGCGAGGTCCAGCGGGCGGGCGTCGGCGGGGGGCCAGACGGTGGCGTCGAAGGCGGCGCGGTGCTCGTCGGCGACGAGGGTGCCGGCGGCGTGCTGGGTCCAGGGGAGTTCCTCCGGCCCGTCGGGGCGGGAGTGGACGCTCACAGCGCGGCGGCCGGACTCGTCCGGGCTGCCCACCCACACCTGCACCTGGACGCCGCCCTCCTCGGGCAGCACCAGCGGGGCGGCCAGGGTGAGTTCCTCCACTCTGCCGCAGCCGGCCTCGTCCCCGGCGCGCACGGCCAGTTCCAGGAAGGCGGTGCCCGGCAACAGTACGGTGCCGCGCACGGCGTGGTCGGCGAGCCAGGGGTGGGTGCGCCGCGCCAGCCGGCCGGTCAGCAGCAGGCCGTCGGAGTTGGCGACCGACACGGCCGCCGTCAGGAGCGGGTGGTGTGCCGCGCCCAGGCCGGCGGCGCGCATGTCACCGCCCGCCGCGGGCCCGCCCTTGGGCCAGTAGCGGCGGCGCTGGAAGGCGTAGGTGGGCAGGTCGGTGCGCCGGGCGCCGGTGCCCTGGAAGTACGGCTCCCACTGGACGGCCACGCCGCGGGTGTGCAGCCCCGCCAGCGCGGCGGTGAGGGTCTCGGCCTCGGGGCGGCCCGGCCGCAGCACGGCGAGCGTCGCGGGAACACCGTCGGCGGATTCGGGGGCAATCTCGGTGGCGGGTCCGGAGGCTCCGTCGGCGGCGGTCAGGCAGGTCTGGGCCATGGCGGACAGGACGCCGTCGGGGCCCAGTTCCAGGAAGGTGGCGGCGCCGTGGCCGTCGAGCCAGGCGAGGGCGTCGGCGAACCGTACCGCGTGGCGGGCGTGGTCCACCCAGTGGTCGGGGGAGGTCAGCTGCTCCACCGTGGCGAGGGTGCCGGTCAGGCCGGAGACGACCGGGATCACGGGTGCCCGCGGAGTGAGCCGGGACACGACGGCGCGGAACTCCTCCAGCATGGGCTCCATGAGCGGGGAGTGGAACGCGTGCGAGACCCGCAGCCGCTTGGTCTTGCGTCCCAGCGCGGCGAAGTGCTCGGCAACGGCGGTGGCGTCGTCGGCCCGACCGGCGACCACGACGGCGGCCGGCCCGTTGACCGCGGCGATCGAGACGCGGTCCGGCCGGTCCTCCAGCAGGGGCCGGACCTCGTCCTCGGTCGCTTCGAGGGAGATCATGGCGCCGCCTTCGGGCAGTGCCTGCATGAGGCGGCCGCGGGCGAGCACCAGTGCCGCGGCGTCGGCCACGGTGAAGACGCCGGCGACATGCGCCGCGGCGATCTCGCCTATGGAGTGCCCGGCGAGGAAGTCCGGCTTGATGCCGAAGGACTCGGCGAGCCGGTACAGCGCGACCTCGATCGCGAACAGCGCGGGCTGGGCGTAGCCGGTCTCGTCGAGCAGGGCGGCTTCGGGCGTACCCTCGGCGGCGAACAGCACGTCCTTCAGGGGCCGTTCCAGACCCTGGTCGAGGTGGGCGAGGACCTCGTCGAGGGCGGTGGCGAAGACGGGGAAGCGGGCGGCCAGTTCACGCCCCATGCCCGGCCGTTGGGAGCCCTGTCCCGCGAAGAGGAAGGCGAGCTTGGAACGGGTCCGGGCGGTGTCCTGGACCAGGCCCGAGGCCGGCGCGCCGTCGGCGAGCGCGGTGAGGGCGGCGCGGGCCCGGTCCAGGTCGGCCGCGGTGAACGCGGCGCGGTGCTCCAGGCCGGAACGGGCCGTGGCCAGGGAGTAGGCCACGTCCACGGGTGCCGGGCCGGGGCGGGACGTGAGGTGTTCGAGGAGCTGCGCCGCCTGGGCGCGCAGCGCCTCGCGGGTACGGCCGGAGAGGAGCCACGGGACGGCGCCCGCCGCCACGGGTTCGGCCGCGTCCGGCTCCGTGTCCTCCTCGGGGGCGGCCGGGGTCTCCTCCAGGATCGTGTGCGCGTTGGTGCCGCTGAGCCCGAACGAGGAGACGCCGGCCCGGCGCGGCCGCTCGCCCTGCGGCCACGGGGCCTGCTCGGTGAGCAGGCGCACCGCTCCCTGTGTCCAGTCCACGTGCGAGGACGGCGCGTCCACGTGGAGGGTGCGCGGGAGCAGGCCGTGCCGCATGGCCAGCACCATCTTGATGACGCCGGCCATACCGGCCGCCGCCTGGGTGTGGCCGAGGTTCGATTTGACGGAGCCCAGCAGGAGCGGACGGTCGGCGTCGCGGCCCTGGCCGTAGGTCGCCAGCAGCGCCTGGGCCTCGACCGGGTCGCCCAGGGTGGTGCCGGTGCCGTGCGCCTCGACGGCGTCGACCTCGTCGGCCGAGAGCCGCGCGCTGACCAGCGCCTGCTCGATGACCCGTTGCTGCGAGGGGCCGTTGGGTGCGGTCAGTCCGTTGGAGGCGCCGTCCTGGTTGACGGCGGAGCCCCGGATGACGGCCAGGATCTCGTGCCCGTTGCGACGGGCCTCCGAGAGGCGTTCCAGGACCAGGACGCCCACGCCCTCGGCCCAGCCGGTGCCGTTCGCGGAGTCGGCGAAGGAACGGCAGCGCCCGTCGGCGGAGAGCCCGCCCTGGCGGTTGAACTCCACGAAGGTGGTGGGGCTGGACATCACGGTGACACCGGCGGCCAGCGCCAGGGAGCACTCCCCCTGGCGCAGGGAGTGGGCGGCCAGATGCAGGGCCACGAGGGAGGACGAGCAGGCGGTGTCGACGGTGACCGCCGGGCCGACGGCGCCGAAGAAGTACGCGAGCCTGCCCGAGATGACGCTGGTGGTGGTGCCCGTGAGGGCAAAGCCCTGGACGTCGTCGTCCGGGCCCACCCGGTATTCCTGGGGCATCGCCCCGACGAACATGCCCGTCCTGGTGCCCCGGACCGCCGCCGGGTCGATGCCGGCGCGTTCGAAGGCTTCCCAGGAGGACTCCAGCAGCAGTCGCTGCTGCGGATCCATGGCGAGCGCCTCACGGGGGGAGATTCCGAAGAAGGAGGCGTCGAACTCGGCCGCGTCGTGCAGGAATCCGCCGGAGAACTCCCCGGCGTCCTCGGCCGCCTGCTCCCAGCCGCGGTCGGCAGGGGCGCCCGTGATGCCGTCCCCGTCGGCGACGAGCAGGGACCAGAGCTCCTCGGGGTTGCGCACCCCTCCCGGGAAGCGGCAGCTCATGCCCACGATCGCGATCGGCTCGCGGGCCGCCGCCTCCAGCTCGCCCACCCGCTGCCGGGAGCGCCGCAGATCGGCGCTGGCCCGCTTCAGGTAGTCGCGGAGTTTCTGTTCCTGGTCCATCTTCGCCACGTTCAACCCAACCCATCTCAAGACCGGCGGACAGCAGAGGATTTCGATGTGGGCATCCGGCACTGGGGACGGCGTTCCACAGCGACTGAGTTATCTGCGTGCCCTGCACGAGGCAGCTCGACTTCCGCACGCCACACGTTCAGTCTCGACGGGGATGGCCATGGAATTCCCTAGTGTCGGCCGGACCCGGGGCCGGCCGTACGCCGAGGCGCCGGGGGCGCCGCGGATGGTCCGCGGCGCCCCCGGCGCCTTGTGTCCCCTGGGTTCGCTTCCGGACAGGGAAAGGTCCGAAAAGCAGGCCTCGCGCCGCGAGTCCGTGCGGCGAACCTCGGGATTCCGGGTGTTTGCGAGTGTGTTACTTGATGAAGTCGTCCACGACACGGGGTGGCCAGGTGCCCACCGTCAGCACCCCCATCGCGTACGCGCGGGATACCAGAGCCGCACGGTTGGGAACCTTCAGTTTCCGCAGCAGTCCGGTGACGTGATACTCCACCCCTTGCCTGCTGAGATACAGCCGGGATGCCAGCGGAATCGTGGACAGACCCGCCGCGATCCCCTCCAGAATGCGCGCGTCGATCTCGCTGAGCAATTTCTTCCGCGGCGCCAGCACCGCGTCGCCCTCCGCGCTCTGCCCGGACCGCATCAGCACGAGAACCGCTGCCGGGTCGGGGGCGTAGCCGCTCACGGCGGCGGCCGTGAGGCTGCCGGTGAACGGGTCACCTGTGGGCCGCAGTGCCACTACATCCGCGGCGAACCGGTCGCGGCGGCCCTTCAGCAGCCGCTCGAACTGCCGCATGAGCGGCTGCCGCACACTGGGATGCACCAGATCGCGGAAACTGCGCCCGCAGACGTCGGGTGCCGTGGTCGAGGATTCGGAGGGGGAAGCGGCGAGCACGTCGGCGGAAGCCGCGGCAGGGGTCGCGAAGTGGCGGAAGAAGTCCTGGTTGGCCTGACGTATCGTCAGCCCCGTGTCCAGTACGGCCATGCACACGCCCGGCTGGTCGGGCGACGGCCGCGCTTCCCCCCGTCCCGCCGCACTCGCACTCCGGTCCGTGGAAATACGCGGAGAATCCATCAGAGCAGAAGACTTCAAGGGACCGTCATCCTTTCCAACCCCCCGTCTGCAAACCAGCAATCAAGAGATCGAGTGAGAAAGAGAAATCCGGGGAATACATCGGGCCGAGAATCCGAGGGCCCGGAAACCGTCGGGAGAGAATTGCGATCTCCCCGACGCATACGACACTAAGGAGCGATCCGGACAAGCGTCAACGCTCACCAGGCCCCTGCCGCTAAACCTGTGGTCGCACTCCCCCACGGTACGGTCCCGCACCACCCTTTCGGTCCCCCCGAACACCCCGCCCCGCCATTGCCCTTTCGGCCCCCCAGAATGCCCCGCCGTTGCCCTTTCGGCCCCCTCGAAGATCCCGCATTGCTTACCGCCGGTAAGCCGTACCGTCAGCGGGCATTCGACACGGCGTACTCAGCGCGGGACCAGCGCCCCGCCCGCACTCCGGCCTCCCAGCAGCTCCCGGCGCCCCACCACACCCAACTTCCGGTAGCACGACGTCAGATGCTTCTCCACCGCACGGGTGCTCACACCCAGTTCATCGGCGATTTCCTGATTGGTCAGGCCCCGGCCCACCAGCGAGACGACCTTGCGCTCGCTGTGGGTGAGCGACGCCTCCACTCCCGGGGCAGCGGTCCCCAGGGCCGCGCAGGCGCGTTCGGTCAGCCAGGGGGCGCCGCAGGCGGTGGCGAGATCGACGGCCTCGCGCAGCACCACCCTCGATTCCTTGCCGTCCTCCAGGGACCGGCCCAACTGGAGGAGCGTACGGGCCAGTTCGAGTCGGTGGGCGGACGTGCGGAGGATCGCGACGGACTCGCGCAGGGTGGGGACGCCCCCTCCGCCGGGCAGGAGGGCCTTCAGGCGCAGGGCGCGCCCGAGAGCGGCGGGGGCCGCCCACTGCCGCGCCCAGGCCAGCTCTTCCTCCGCCAGGGCCAGGGCCGAGCGGGGCCGGCCCAGGCGGTGGTGGAGGACGATGGCGCGCGGCCGCCAGGGGAAGAGGGCGGAGTTGCGCCAGCCGACCGCTTCCAGCTGGCGGCCGCAGGCCAGGAGCGACTGCAGGGCGTCGGAGCCGCGGCCGCGGCGGGCGTCGAGTGAGGCTTTGAGGAGTTGCAGCATCGCCGTCAGGGCGAGGCTGTCCGGCCAGCGCTGCCCGGCGTCCGCGAGGAGACGTTCGATCAGCTGGATGTCGCCGGACTCCATGGCCACCGCGGCCCGGACGGCGGCGGTGGGCTCGCGCCAGTCCGCATCGGCCAACGCGGCGGCCCGGTCGGCCTGTTCACGGGCCTGGATCAGGCGGCCGCAGGCCAGCTGGATCAGGGCGTTCTCGGCGTGCACCACCGCGTGCGGGCGGTCGGAGTGCTGCTCGCAGGAGAGGCGGGTGTTGATGCCCGCCACGGTGTCGGCGGCGTACAGGGCCACCGCGACCAGCGGGAGAGCGGTGCAGGCCCGTGCGGAGGTCACCGGCTCGCGTTCCAGGATCTGTCCCGCCAGGTCGGCGACCTCGGGTGCCGACAAGGCGCTGGAGAGGACCCCCGCGTTGATCAGGACGGCCGCCAGTTCGCGGGCGCCGCCGGTATCCAAGGGGGGCGGGGCGCCCAGTGCGCGCAGCCGTTCCACCGCACCGGTCAGTTCCGCCGGGTTCTCGTGCCCGGCGTGCCACAGGCGTGCTTCCAGACGCAGGGCGATTTCGCGGGCACACCCCTGGTGCGGCGCCATGGGGTCGAGGTCTTCGGAGACGTGGCGCAGCAGGTCCACCGCCGAAGCGGGGCCCTCCCCCAGGAAGCTGGGCGGGATGCGCAGGGTGGCGGCGGCCCGGTCGGTGGCCGAGGGCAGGAGGCGGACGGCCTGGCTGATGTGGCGTTCACAGGCGGCGGGGTCGATGCCGCGCTCGGCGTTGGCCAGCTCGATCAGCAGACGGGCTCGTTCGCCGTCGCCCCCGGTGCTCTCCAGCAGGGCACGCCGCAGACAGCGGGCGGCCGTATCCGGCGCGCCGCGACGCAGCGCGGCTTCCGCGGCCGTGCGCAATACGCCTACGGCCCATGGGCGTTGGGTGGCGGTGACGGCCATCAGCAGGTCCGCGACGTGTTCGGCGGGGCGGCCGGCCTGGTGGAGGAGTTCGGCCGCGGCGTCCCGCGCGCGTTCGCGTTCGGCGACGGTGAGGGCGGATTCGACGGCGTCGCGGACGACGCGGTGGACAAAGCGCGGGGTGTCCTGGGCGGCAAGCAGGCCGAGGTGGTGCAGGGTGCGCAGGGCCTGCTGGTATCCGATGGTGTCCAGTCGCGCGTGGCGCCGGATGAGGTCGGGCTCGCCGTGGTCGCCGAAGGCGGCGATGGCCGCGGCCAGGTCGCGCACGGGGCCGGGCTGGGTGTACAGGCAGCCGGCCAGGCGGTCGCGGAGCTGGGCGGGGCGCTGCGCGCGGGCCCGGCCGGCGTGTTCGGCGGTGGGAGGGTGGCCGCTGAGGGCCAGCTCGCGCAGGACGGACTGGAGGAAGAGGGGGTTGCCGGCACAGGTGTCGTGGCAGGCGTGGGCGTAGCTGTCGTCGGCGGGTTCGCCCAGGTGGCGGTGGATCAGGGCCCGGGTGCTGTCGAGCGAGAGCGGGGCGGGGCGCAGGACGTCGGCGGCGTCCGCGAGGTCGCGGATGAGCGGGTGCTGGGCGCGGGGGTCGCCGTCGCGCAGGGTGCATACGAGGACGGCCCGCAGCCCGTGCGGGCGCCGGGCCAGGTAGGCGAGCCAGCGCAGGGAGGGGAGGTCGGCCCACTGAAGGTCGTCGACGAGGAGGAGTACGGGGGCGGTGGCGCAGGCTTCGGCCAGCAGGGACCGCAGATCGTGCAGGACGGCTTCGGAGGCGGGGTCGTCCTGGTCTCCGGGAGCGGGGAGGCGGCCGGTGGGGCCCGGCGGGGCGGCGCCGCCCGCGTCCTGGTCGCCGGGGACGGTGAGGTCACCGGCCACCAGGGGTCCGAGGAGCTGGTGGACGATGCCGAAGGCGAAGTCCTGCTCCATGGAGGCGGCGTTGGCCCGTAAGACCCGTAGGGTGTCGGCGGGGTGGGCGCCGGCCTCCTGGAGGAGCGTGGACCGGCCGATGCCCAGGGGGCCGGTCAGCAGCACTACCGAGGAGCGGCCTGCCCGGGCCCGATGTACCGCGGCGTCGATACGGGCCAGTTCGGATTCCCGCTCATACAGCATCCGTTACATCCCTTTCGTCGGCAGGCTCCGCGCGCGGAGTTCCTTGCGTGAGGTGATGCGCAGCTTCTTGTACGTACTGCTCAGCCGGAGCTCGACGGTGCGCCGGCTCACCGCGAGCTGTTCGGCGATCTCTCGGTTTCCCAGGCCGCGGCGGGCCAGTTCGGCGGTCCGCCGCTCGGCGGGCGACAGGGCGGCCCACTCCTCGGGGAGGGGGGCGTCGTCGGGGGTGGTGGGCTGTTCCAGCCGGGTGGTCAGCCACCGTACGCGTTCGGCGAGGCGACGGGAGGTGTGGGTGCCGGTGAGGCGGGACAGTTCGGTCAGCAGGCGGGCCGCGGTGGCGTGGTCACCCTTGGTGGTCTCCTCGGTGGCGAGTTCGGCCAGGGCCCAGGTGTAGCCGAGCCGGGCGGGCAGCTCGCGGGGGACGCGGGGGGATGTGCGGACGCCGGCGCCCGGTTCCCGGTGAGCGAGGAATCCGGCACACAGCTGCGCCAGGCCCAGTGCGCTGGGGGCGCCCCAGTGGCGGGCGAGGGTGAGTTCCTCGCGGATCAGGCGCTGGGCCTGTTCCTGGTCGCCGAGTGCGACACAGGCGCGGGCGGCCAGCGAACGCCAGGGCAGCACGGCGGGGTTGGCCCATTGTTTGCGCAGCAGCCAGCGTCCGCTCTCCTTGAACAGTTCGACGGCCTGGTCCCAGCGTTCTTCGTCGGTGGCCACACGGGCGCGGGCATACAGCAGGGAGGGCCAGTGGGCGCCATATTCGGATCCGGGCGGCATGGGGGTGCCGACCAGGGCGCGGGCGTCGTCGCGGCGGCCGGTCTCCAGGGCGATGAGGGTGCGTACGGCCATGAGGTACGGGACGGCCAAGGGGTGCCAGGCGGCGGCGGGCAGTGCCCGTTCGGCGGCGTCCACCGCGCGTTCGGCGGCGTCCACGCGGCCGCCGCGCAGGTGCAGTTCAGCGCTCAGGACCAGGGCGCGGGCGAGAGGGGGCTGGCAGTGGCGGCGGCGCAGTTCGGCGACGAGGGCGGCGAGGCGGTCCTCGGCTTCGACGGCGGCGTCGGTGAGCCACAGCGCCCTGGCGGCGACCAGGCGGGGCATCACGGGTGCGGCGCCGCCTGCCGTCAGCGCCTGGCGGGCCAGCTCCGCGGACCGTGCGCGGTCCCGGCCGCGGGCGGCGAGCTGCCAGGCGCGGATACCGGCCTGGGCGGGCGCGCGGGGATGTTCGGGCAGGGCGGGGACGCCGGGGGCGGGGACCTCGGTGACCTCGGGCTCGGTCCGGGCGGCGTACCAGTAGAGCGCGATCAGATCGTCGCGCTCGCTGCCGTGGGCGGTGGCGAGGGCCTGGGCGGCGGTGCGGCGCCCCCAGGTCTCGTCGCCGCGGGCCAGGCCCACGTCCAGGGCGCGTACGCGCAGTTGGGCCCAGGGTTCGCCCTCGCCCGGGGCGTGGATGAGGGCGGTGAGCCTGCGGTCGCCGGCTTCGGGGGCGGCCGCTGCCTCGGCGCAGGCCAGGTCGAGGCCGAGGTGTGCGCGTTGCAGGGGGTCCTGGGGCTCGTCGAGTGCGCGGTGGAGGTAGCTGGCGGCGCGGGTGAAGTCGCCGCGGCGCAGGGCCGCGCCGAAGCTGCCGCGCAGGGTGTGGACCGCCCAGGGCTCGCCGATGGGCGGTGCCTGGAGGAGCAGGCGGGCGATGTCCTCGTCGTCGGCCGCGGCCCGGTAGGCGAGGCGGGCGGCATCGGCGTGCAGGGCGGCGCGTTCGGCGGCGGGCGTGTCCTCCAGGACGCGGTCCCGGACGACGGGCAGGCGGATGCGTTCGTAGGAGCCGTCGGGGACGGTGAAGCCGGCCGCTTCCAGCGCGGCGCGCAGCCGGGATTCGCGTACGGTGCGCAGCCCGGCCAGCGCACAGACCAGGGAGAAGTCCAGCAGGTCGCCGCCGACGGCCAGCGCGCGCAGCACGGCGGTGGTCTCGTCGGTCAGCCCCCGCAGGGCGCGCCCCGCACGGTCGCCGATGATGGCCGTGATCAGGGTGCGCAGCTGCGGGACGCGGTCGGCGGTCGGGCGGTGGCCGGCGTCGGCGAAGCAGCGCAGGGCCGCGTGCACCACGGCGGGGCTGCCGGACGCCTGGCTGGCCGCGGCGGCGAACGCCTCGTCGCAGGGGGTGCCGCAGATCTGCTCGGCGAGGACGGCGACCGCGCGAGGGCTCAGTGGACGGACGGTGAGGTGGCGGGTCAGCCGCGCGGAGGGAGCGGCGTCGGCCAGCCAGTCGGGGCCGTGCGGATCCAGGCCGGTGCGGCCGATGAGCAGGGCGAGGGGGATGCCGGTGGACAGGCGGCGTACCAGGGCCTGGAGCCAGTGCAGGGAGGCCGCGTCCAGCCACTGCGCGTCCTCCACCGTCACCAGCGTGGGGGTGCGGCGGGCGGTGTGCAGGAGTTCCGGCAGGCCCGGCAGGCCGTCCGGCTCGCGGGGCCCGCGCAGGACCCGCAGGGAGCGTTCGGCCACCTCGCCCAGCGGGGTGAGGAGTTGGGCCACCGCTCCGTGGCGCAGGTCGCGTTCGACCAGGGAGCCGGTGACGCGCAGGACGCGTACCGAGCGCTCCTCGGCGAGGCGGGCGGTCCAGCGCAGCAGGGCGTTGTGCCCGAAGCCGGGGCGGCCGGTCACGGAGACCACGGCGGGGCGGCCTTCGCCGAGCGCGACCACCACGCGCCTCAACTCGGCCTGTTCCTCCTCGCGTTCGAGCAGGGGCGGGTCGGTGCGTCGAGGCCCCTCCAGTATAAACCCAGCGTATAGCTGCTCACCCTTCAGCCCCTTCGCAGATGTCACCTGGCCGCCCCTCAGCGCTGTCCGCGCGGCCGCGGCGCCTGCCATGGCGCCCCCGCCCCGCGGACGCCCGGGGAGCGCAGAACCGCGGCGAGCTGGGCGCGCTCGGCGATGTCCAGCTTGCGGTACACGTTGGTCAGATGGGTCTCGACCGTCCGTACGGTGACATACAGCGACTGGGCGATCGAACGGTTTCCGGCGCCGCCCGCGGCGAGGCCGGCGACCTTGCGTTCCATACTGGTGAGCAGGTCCAGGGGCGAGGCGGTCATCTTCCGCATGCGGCCGCCCGCCGCCAGCAGGGCGCCGCGGGCGTTCTGGCCCAGCGCGAGGGCGCCGCAGCGCTGGGCGAGGTCGGCCGCGGCGCGCAGGTGCTCCCGCGCGGCGGGGCGGTCGTCGGCCGCCAGCAGCGCCTGCCCCAGGGCGAGTTCGGCACGGGCGTGTTCGACGCGGGCCGGTGAGGCGGACAGCTCCCGCACCGCCTCCCCCAGCAGTTCGACGCCCTCCTCGCCGGGGGCGGCCACGCCGCGGGCCAGGGCGGCCAGGCCGAGGACGCGGGGGGTGCCCCAGCGCCGTGCGAGCCGCGTGCCGTGCGCGGCGGGTTCCCGGGCCTCCTCGGTGCGGCCCAGTTCCGCGAGCACGCAGGACGCCTCCACCCACCAGGGCAGGTATGCCGCGTGGTGTACTTCGGCCTCCGCCAGTGACCTGCCGCACTCGCGGAACAGCGCCAGCGCGCCCTCCGCGTCCCCCAAGGCATGGCGGGCACGGCCGTGGGCCATGAGGTAGCGGTGGTAGGTCCACACGTACTGATCACGCCCGGCGGGTCCGGTGCTGGTCAGCAGCTTCTCGGCACGCGCGGCCTCGCCCCGGTCCACCAGGACGCCCGCCAGGGCCACCCGCGGCAGGACCAGCCGCTCGCCCCACCGCTCCGCGCCACTGATCTGCACCGCCGTCCCGGCGTCCGCGAGCGCGTCCGGGAGCGCGCCCAGGCCGTGCAGGAGCAGGGCACGGGTGGAGAGGGCCACGGAGTAGGTCCATACGGCGGAGTTCTCCCGGCCATGGCGCAGGAGACGGTCCAGCACGTGCAGCGCGTCCTCGGTGCGGTCGGCGAGGCCCAGGACGAAGGCGGAGTTGATCAGGGACCAGCTCTTCAGGGGAAGCTGGGGTGAGCAGGCCGCGCGCAGGGCCCACTTCACCGCCGGTTCGGGGGCCTGGTCGCCGAGCGCCGTCAGTACGGCCATCGCGGCCAGCTTCTGGCGCTGGGCGGGGGTGTCGCCCTCGGGCACGGTCATCGCCGCGGCCCGCTCCCGGGTCGCGGCGATCGTGCTGCGGCCGTGTGAGCCGACGATCAGCAGCACCGACTCGAGCAGCGTGCACAGTTCCCGGTCGGCGGGCAGGGGGTCGGGGCCGAGTTCGGCGTCGAGAGCGGCCAGGACGTCTTCGAGCATGCCCAGGGCCGTGCAGCTTTCGCGCGCGGCCAGGCAGGTCGTGCCGAACTGCGCGGCGATCCGCGCCCGGGTACGGATGTCGACGCCGGGCGCCAGCGCTCCGCGGAGCAGGCCGATGGCCTCGGGCGGGTCGGTCTCGGCCAGCGCTCCGGCCAGCCGTACGCGCACCTCCACGCTGTCGGGATCCACCTCCAGTACCCGGTACAGGTAACGGGCCGCGGTCTCCGGCGCGCCGCGCGCCCCGGCCCGGGCGGCGGCCTCCAGCAGGACGCCGGGCATCCATGGTGCGGAGAGGGAGGGCAGCGGCAGGAGGTGTTCGGCGACCGCTTCGGCGGGCCGGCCGGCGTCGCTCAGGAGCAGGGCCGCCCGCGTGCGCAGGCCCGACAGCGCCTGGGTGTCCAAGGGTTCCAGCACCGCGGCGCGCACCGCGCCGTCCGCCAGGTGCCTGGCGCCGGGCATCAGCAGGCCGGCTTCCCGCAACACCGTCAGGGCGTCCTCGACGACCTCGGCGGGGACGGCAGCCAGGGGGCCGATGTGGTCGGCACCCCGCTCGCCGAGGACCGCCACCGCCCGCGCGACCTCACCGACCCAGGGCGGCCGGCGGTCCAGGAGTTCACGTGCCCAGTGGGCCAGTACGCGACCGCCGGTCTCGGCGATCCGGTCGGCGCCGCCCACGCCCGAACCGGCGCCCTCGGCCCGCAGTTCGCGCAGCAGGCGGCCCAGCAGGCGGGGGTTGCCACCGGTCACGGCACGGGCGCGGGTGACGAAGGCGAGGGCGGCGGGTGCCGGGAAGAACTGCCGTACGGCCTCGGCGACATCTGTCTCGGTCAGCGGCCCGAGGCGCAGCGTCGTGGTGCGACGGTGGGCGGTGAGGTCTGTCAGGGCGCGGTGGGCCGGGGCACCGGGCGCGAGGGCGGCGGCCTCGGTCCGCTGGGTGAGGACGACGAGCAGCGGGAGGCCGTCGGCCCGGCGCAGCAGGAAGTCCAGCCAGCGCAGGGAGAGTTCGTCGCAGTGGTGGACGTCGTCCAGGGCCAGGACGAGCGGGCGGCGGCTCAGCTCGTCCGCCGCGAGGCGGTACAAGTCGTGGAACGCGCGCTGGACGGCGGGGGCGTGCGGCGGCTCGCCGGCCAGTACGCCAGGGGTGAGGGCGAGGAGGGCGTCGCGGGCGGCACCTTCGGGGGAGGCGTCCCGCACGGTCGCGACGGGGCCGAGCAGGGTGCGTACGCCACTTAAGGAGTCATCCGAAGAGTCATCCGAGGTGCCCTCCGCGCAGACCCCGTGCAGAACCGTCGCGTGTCGGCAGGCGTCCCCACCCAGGAAGGTACTCAGGAGGGCAGACTTGCCGATTCCGGTCGGACCGGTCACAACTACCGAGTTCGCGCTTCCCCAACGTGCCGCGCGGGCAAGCTCATTGAGTGTCCCCACGTCGTCGGTCCGGCCGACCAAGGCGCCGTCCAACCGGGTTCCGTCCGACAAAGGGCTGTCTAACGAGGAATTCGCGCTCCGGTCTCGCACCATAGGGCTGGCTCCTCGCACCTCGGGACACAACGGATGCGACGAAAGCTCACCACATCGTGCTGTAAATCACCCTAAAGAGTGATGTCCGACGTGCGCCAGAGTACATGATCAACAGACTCGGTGGCCAGGAAGGCAGGTCAGTGCGTGCCCTCCTGGGTGAACTCCTCCGAAGCGGTGAGGCGTTCACGCAGCAGCGCCAGTACGGCGGGGGCCTGGGAGCTGAGGAAGAAGTGACCGCCCGGATAGACCCGGAGGTCGAACGCGCCCGTAGTGTGTGCGCGCCAGTCCTCGGCCTCCTCCAGCGTGGTCCTGGGGTCGTTGTCACCGGTCAACGCGGTGATCGGCGCCTTGATCGCCGCCCCGGGGTCGCAGCGGTAGGTCTCCACCGCGGTGTAGTCGCTGCGGATCGCCGGGAGGATCATGCGCAGGAGCTCCTCGTCGCCGAGCAGCGAGGCGTCCGTACCGGAGAGCAGCTTCAGCTCGGCGACGATCCCGTCGTCGTCGCGCCGGTGCACGCTCTCCGCGCGGTAGCGCGAGGGGGCACGCCGCCCCGAGGCGAAGAGATGGGTCAGTTCGCCGCCGTCGGCCTCCAGCCGCCGGGCCACCTCGAACGCGACCATCGCGCCCATGCTGTGCCCGAAGAACGCCGTCGGCCGCGACGTGAGCCGGCCCCGCAGGGCCGCGTACACCTGATCGGCCATGGCCGCGATGTCGCCGGGGCTGGTCTCGGCACGCCGGTCCTGGCGGCCGGGGTACTGCACCGACAGCACCTCCGCCACGGGCGAGAGCTCTGCCGACACGGGGAAGAAGAAGGGGGCCGAACCGCCCGCGTGCGGAAAGCAGACGAGCTGGCGCGGGCGGTCCGGCGCGGGGTGGTAGCACCGGGCCCAGAGCCCTTCCGCCGTGGTCGTCGTCATGGTGCGGGTTCCTCCTCCTCGTGAGGGCGCCGGACCGGTCCGCCGGGATACGGCGGCCGGTCACCGCGCCTGTGGTCCACACCCATTCCACAAGGAGGAATGCGGGAAATCACCTAGTGTCCGTGGTACATAGCGTCCGTGGTCCGCAGTGTCCGTGCTCCGTAGCGTCCGTGGTCCGCGTGACGGCGGGCCCGCCGGGCCGGAGCCGTACGGGATACACCCGGGCCGGGCCCTGCCGTCACCCGGGAATCCGGGTGTCCCGTGTGCCCGGCTACCAGCTGGCGGCCAGCAGCAGGTCCCCGTACTCGCGCTCGCGGGACGCCTGGCGCAGGTCGGAGTCGACCATCATGCGCATCAGTTCGGGGAAGTCGACGCTGGGCTCCCAGCCCAGCTGGTTGCGGGCGCGCTCGGCGTCCGCGCACAGGATCTCCACCTCGGCCGGGCGCACCAGCGAGGGGTCGATACTGACGTAGTCCTCCCAGTTCAGGCCCACGTGCTCGAAGGCGATACGGACGGCGTCGCGGACCGAGTGCATCTCACCGGTTCCGATCACATAGTCGCCCGGCTCGTCCTGCTGGAGCATCAGGTGCATGGCGCGGACGTAGTCTCCGGCGAAGCCCCAGTCACGTACGGCGTCGAGGTTGCCCAGGGAGAGCTTGTCCTGGTAGCCGAGCTTGATACGCGCCACCGCGAGGGAGATCTTCCGGGTCACGAACTCCGCTCCGCGGCGCGGGGATTCATGGTTGAACAGCATGCCGGAGACCGCGTACATCCCGAAGGACTCGCGGTAGTTGCGGGTGATGAAGTGCCCGTAGGTCTTCGCCACGCCGTAGGGGCTGCGTGGCCGGAAGATGGTGGTCTCGCACTGCGGGGTCTCGGCGACCTTGCCGAACATCTCCGACGAGGAGGCCTGGTAGAAGCGCATCTGGCCACTGCCGGCGCCGCGCGAGCCGTTCAGGCCGCTGACCATGCGAATCGCCTCGAGCATACGCAGGACACCCATGCCGTTGATCTCGGTGACGAGTTCGGCCTGCTGCCAGGACATCGGTACGAAGGAGATCGCACCGAGATTGTAGATCTCGTCGGGCTGCACCTTGTCGACGGCGGAGACCAGGCTTGCCTGATCCATCAAGTCGCCGTCGACGAAGGACAGTTCGGAGACGAGCCGGCTGACCCGCGACTTCCGTGGGTTCGCCTGCCCTCGGATCAGGCCCCACACCTGGTACCCCTGCGCGAGCAGGTGCTCGGCCAGATACGAGCCGTCCTGCCCGGTAATGCCGGTGATCAGCGCACGCTTGGACATCTCATTCCTCTCCTCCGCATAGAACAGACCGCCCAAACGCAGAGCCGAGTCGGCTACGTGGCCTCTTGGCATCGGGTGGCATCGAAAACGCCGCGGTCCGGACGCTGGGTAATCGCACGCTTCCAAGCGGCCGGTCGCGATGTCAAGAAATTCCGGGCACACTAGGGAATTCCTGAGTCCCAACCACCGTTTCACTGCCGGTTGTTGAGACCGCTGCCGGGCCACGCCGAACCGCCGGACCCGGTACGGCCCGGCAAAAAGACACCCCGCCGACGGGACACTAGGGGATTTCGGGTGTGCGGTGCGCTGCACTGTCCGGGTGTGCCCCCGTAGGCCCGGCCGGCGCCCTCATCCCCGCCGCCGGACGAGCCTGCCCGTCTCCTGGAGCGTCGCCCGGTGCTGTTCAGACTTCTGCGAATCCACCTGCGGCCCCACCGGCGCTCCCTCGCCCTGCTGGGACTCCTGCAACTGGTGCAGATCCTGGCCACGCTGGCCCTGCCGACACTGGGCGCCGCGGTTATCGACAACGGCGTGGTCAAGGCCGACAGCGGCTATATCACCCGGACCGGCCTGGCCATGCTGGCCGTGGCGCTCGTCCAGATCGCGGCGTCTGTGGGCGCGGTGTCGCTGGGCGCCCGTACGGCCATGGCGATGGGCCGCGACCTGCGCTCGGCCGTCTTCCGCCGGGTGCTGGACTTCTCGGCCCGCGAGGTCGGGCAGTTCGGCACTCCGTCGCTGATGACGCGGACCGTCAACGATGTGCAGCAGGTTCAGATGCTGGCGCTCTCCGCGTTCGGCGTCGCCGTATCGGCACCCCTGATGTGTCTGGGCAGCGTCGCGCTCGCACTCCAGCAGGACATCGAACTCGCTCTCCTCCTGGTGGCACTGGTGGTGGTCCTCGGAATGTCCTTCGGACTCATTCTCGGCCGCACCGATCCGTTCTACGCCCGTATGCAGAAATACCTGGACCACATCAACGGGCTCCTGCGCGAGCGCATTACCGGAGTCCGCGTCGTACGGGCCTTTGTGCGCGATTCCCATGAAAGCGCGAGATTCGGCCGCGCCAATTCCGAACTGCGCGACATCTCACTGCGCGTCGGCCGGCTTCTGGCCACCGTCATTCCCGTCGTACTGCTGGCCCTGAACGCCTTCATGGTGGCCGTGCTGTGGTTCGGAGCCCACCGCGTCGAGGCCGGGGCGCTGCGGTTCGGCGCGCTCAGCGCGTTTCTCAACTACCTGATGCTGGTCCTGATGTCGGTGGTGATGGTGACCTTCGTGTGTCTGGCGATGCCGCGGGCGCGGGTCTCGGCCGAGCGCATCCAGCAGGTGCTGGCGGCCGAGCCGAGCGTGTCGGCGCCGCCCGAGCCCGTACACGCCATGCCGGCGATCGGCCAACTGTCCTTGCAGGGAGCCGAGTTCCGCTATCCGGGAGCGAAGGAGCCGGTGCTGAGCGGGATCGATCTGAGCGCCGGTCCCGGCGAGACGGTGGCGATCCTCGGCAGCACCGGAAGCGGCAAGACCACCCTGCTCAATCTGGTGCTCCGGCACTTCGACGCCACCGGCGGCTCCGTCCGCGTAGGCGGCGTCGACGTCCGCGCACTGGCACCGGAGGTCCTGCGCCGCACCGTCGGCTTCGTACCGCAGCGGCCGTACCTCTTCTCCGGCACCGTCGCCGGCAATCTGCGTTTCGGCGATCCGGACGCCACCGACGACGAACTCTGGCGCGTGCTGGAGATCGCCCAGGCCCGGGATTTCGTCCAGCGCCTGCCCGAGGGGCTGAATTCGCCGATCAGCCAGGGCGGCACCAATGTGTCCGGCGGACAGCGGCAGCGCCTGGCGATCGCTCGCACCCTGCTGCGCAGGCCGGACATCTACCTCTTCGACGACTGCTTCTCCGCGTTGGACCACGTCACGGACGCCGCGCTGCGGGCCGCACTGGAGCCGGAGCTCTCCCGGGCGACGGTGCTCACCGTCGCCCAGCGCGTCAGCACCGTCCGGCACGCACAGCGCATCGTGGTCCTGGACGCGGGGCGGGTGGCCGCCACCGGAACACACGAGGAACTGCTGCGTACCAGTACGACGTACCAGGAGATCGCCCGGTCCCAACTCACCACGCTCACCGGCCGCTACCGCGGCTCCGGCCCGGATGCCGGAGCCGCCACGACTCTTCAGGAGGTTGTCCATGGTCCCGGCGGACACTAGCCGTGGGCGACGCGGTCCCGTCCGCGCCAGCCGGGGGCGGCCGCCCGGCCCCATCCGCCGCACGCTGGGACTGCTGCGCCCGCACCGTGCCCGGGTGAGCGTGGCGGTCGTCCTCGGCATCGGCGGTGTCGCGCTCAACGCGTCGGGCCCGATGCTCCTGGGCAGGGCCACGGACCTCGTCTTCGACGGTATCCGGCACACCCATGGATCCGGGGGAGTCGACTTCGACGGTATCGCGCGGGTACTGCTGATCGCGCTCGCGCTCTTCGGCGCCGGATCCCTCCTCACCCTCCTCCAGGGGCGGCTGGTCGCGGCCGTCGTCCAGCGTGCGGTGTTCACCCTGCGCCGGTCCGTGGACGCCAAACTCGCCCGCCTGCCGCTGCGGTACTTCGACCGCCACCCGGCGGGCGAGGTGCTCAGCCGGGTGACCAATGACGTCGACAACCTCCAGCAGACCCTCCAGCAGACCCTCAGCCAGCTGATCACGGCGGCGTTCTCCGTGCTGACCATGCTGGTGCTGATGTTCGTCATCTCGCCGCTGCTGGCTCTGGTCATGCTGGCCTGCGTTCCGGTGTCGGCCGTGCTCGCCGCCCTGGTCGGCAAGCGCGCACAGCCGCGGTTCGCGCAGCAGTGGTCCGCCACCGGAGCGCTGAACGCCCAGGTCGAGGAGGTCTACACCGGACACGCGCTGGTCAAGGGCTTCGGACGGCGCGAGGAGGCCGAGCGGGCCTTCGACGAGCACAACCACGCCCTGTACCGCGCCGGCGCGCGGGCCCAGTTCGTCTCCGGCGCCATCGAACCCCTGATGACGTTCGTCTCCCACCTCGGCTATGTCGTCGTGGCGGTCATCGGTGCGCTGCGCGTGGTCGCCGGCGCCCTGTCCATCGGCGACGTCCAGGCGTTCATCCTCTACTCCCGGCAGTTCAGTCATCCGATCGTCGAGGTCGCCGGTATCGCCGCCCGCCTGCAGTCCGCCCTCGCCTCCGCGGAGCGGATCCACGACCTCCTGGACGCCGACGAACAACGCCCCGGCCCCGATCGCCCCGCACGGCTCCAGAACACCCGCGGACACGTCCGGTTCGAGAATGTCTGCTTCCGCTACTCCCCCGACACCCCCCTCATCGAGGACCTCTCCCTCACCGTCGAACCCGGCCAGACCGTGGCGGTCGTCGGTCCGACCGGCGCGGGCAAGACCACCCTGGGCAACCTCCTCATGCGGTTCTACGAGACCGACGAGGGCCAGATTCTCCTGGACGGGACCGATATCACCACCCTGGCCCGCGAAGAGCTGCGCTCCCACATCGGCCTGGTGCTCCAGGACGCCTGGCTGTTCTCCGGCACCATCGCCGAGAACATCGCCTACGGGCGCCCCGACGCCACCCGCGAGGACATCGTGGCCGCCGCCCGCGCCACCTGCGCCGACCGCTTCATCCGCACCCTGCCCGACGGCTACGACACGGTCCTGGACGAGGAGTCGGCCGGTGTCAGCGCGGGTGAGAAGCAACTCCTCACCATCGCCCGCGCCTTCCTGGCCCGGCCCTCGATCCTGCTCCTGGACGAGGCGACCAGCTCCGTCGACACCCGCACGGAGGCCCTCATCCAGCGCGCGATGCACTCGCTGCGCGCGGGCCGCACCAGCTTCGTCATCGCCCACCGGCTCTCCACCATCCGCGACGCGGACCTCATCCTCGTCATGGAAGGCGGCCGCATCGTCGAGCGCGGCACCCACGACCAGCTCCTGGCCGCCGAAGGGGCCTACGCCCGGCTGCACTCGGCGCTGGGACCCGGTGCCGGGCCGGGGCCAGGTGCCGAGCCGGGGAGCGCCGATCTGGAGAACGCCGCACCTCGCTGACCGGCCCCGTCCTGAGCACGGTCCCATCCGCTCGCGCCACGAAGACGGCCGAAAGAAAACCGATGAGAAGGATTGTTTGATGATACTGATGAGGGGGCGGCCGCCGTAGCGCGCGCCGCGCTGCACGACGGGGAGGACAGGGGCGAGAGTCATGACAGTCGGCATGGTGCGCTTCGCCGTGCTCGGTCGGCTACGGGCCTGGCGTGGCGACAGCGAGCTGGAGCTCGGCTCACGGCAGCAGCGGACCCTCCTCGCGCTGCTGTTGCTGCGGCAGGGCCGGCCGGTGACGATCAGTGGGCTGGTGGCCGAGGTGTGGGGGGAGGACGCACCGGCGCGGGCTGAGGGCACGCTGCGCACGTACGTGTCGCGGTTACGCAAGCTCCTGGAGCCCGAGCGGGATGCGGGGTCGGCCCCGAGCGTCCTCGTCTCGGTCTCCGACGGCTACGCGGTCCGCACACCACAGGACGCCCTGGACCTGGGGGAGTTCGAGTCCTTCGTGGCCGCCGCCGAGCGCGAGCGCTTAGCCGGCCGCTCGGCCGGGGCCCGTGACCTGCTGGGCTCTGCCCTCGCGCTGTGGGGCGAGGAGCCCTTGCAGGGGCTGGCCGGGCCCGGCATCGAGGCACAGCGGGCCCGGCTCGCCGACCGCAGGCTGGCGGTGCTGGAGAGCCGGCTCGTACTCGACCTCGAACTGGGCCGGCACACCGCCGTGCTGAGCGAGCTGGCGGCGCTCGCGGAACAACACCCGCTGCGGGAGCCGCTGTACGCGCTGCTGATGCGGGCACTGGTCCTCTGCGGCCGGCCGGACGAGGCGCAGGCCGCCTATGCGCGCATACGCCGTGCCCTGGCCGAGGAGTTCGGCCTCGACCCCGGGCACGAGCTGGCCGCCCTCGCCCGGGACATCGCCGCCGACGGCACCCTCGCGTCGTCGCACCCTGCCGATCGGGAGGGCGGGGAGCCGGACCGCCTCCCCTGCCCCGCCCAGCTCCCCGGCGATATCGCGGACTTCACGGGTCGCGCCGGTGCGGTACGCGCGGTGTGCGAACTGCTCGCCGCGCCCGCGGAAACCGGAGCCGCCGTGGTGGCGGTGTCCGGCCTGGCCGGGGTCGGCAAGAGCGCGCTGGCCCTGCACGCCGCGCACCGGACGCGGGCGGGCTTCCCGCACGGGCAGCTGTACGCGGACCTTCGGCACCCGTGCGGTCACCCCGTCGCCCCGGCCACGGCACTCGAATCCTTCCTGCGGGCATGCGGCGTCGCCGACGCCGACATCCCCGCCGGGACCGCCGAGCGCACCTCCCTCTTCCGCGCCCGGATGGCGGGCCGGCGCATGCTCGTCGTCCTGGACAACGCCGCCGGGACCGACCAGATCCGCCCCCTGCTCCCCGGCACCGCCTCCAGCACCGTCCTCGTCACCAGCGGCCCCAAGCCGGCCGGGCTGCCCGGCACCCGCTTCGTACACCTCGACGCCATGGCGCCCGACGAGGCACTGGCTCTGCTCGGGCGGGTGGTCGGCCCGGAGCGGGCCGCCGCCGAGCCGGAGGAGTGCGCCCGGCTCGTGGAGAGGTGTGGCCACCTGCCGCTGGCCGTGCGCATCATGGCCGTTCGCCTGGCCACCCGCCCCTCGTGGACCGTCGCCTCGCTCGTTGCACGCATGGCGGACGGGGAAGGACGACTGGCCGAGCTCAAGGTCGGCGGCCTCGCCGTGGAAGAGGTCTTCCGGCGGGAGTATGGACAGCTGCCCGAGCCATTGCGGCGGGCCTTCCGGCTGCTCCCGCCGGCCGACAAGCCGGACGCCGCCTTCCGGGCCGCCGGCATCGCGTCCTCCCTCGGCAGATCTCCGCAGGGCGCTGAAGAGCTGTGCGAGTCGCTGGTCGACCTCAGCCTCCTGGAGTCACCGGAGCCCGGCCGGTACCGCTTCCACAGCCTGCTGGCCGAGTTCGCCCGCACCCGGGCCGACGACGACACCGGTGTGCACGCGGCAGCCGACCCCGGGCGGCGGTATCCCGCCCCCGGGCCGCCTGCTGCCGCCCCGGTCCGGCGCATCCCGCGCAGCCACCGGCTCAACGCGGTGCGGTACGCGCGCGCCGCCGCGCGAGTCCGCTCCGAGTGCGAGGCGATGCCACGCCCGACGCCCTCGCGCCCGGCCGCACCGTCCGAGTGGGCTTCGTGCACCGACTGCGCCTCCTAGGAGCCTTCCGCCCCTGACCATCAGGCAGGCCCTGGGAGACGCCCCCTCCAGTAGGTCCCCCAACGTGGCGGGCCCGGAGGCCGACACCACGGGCGGGCCTCCCGTCCCCGCACCACCCCAGCGATCCGGAGTTCGACGTGCCCCATCCCGCCCCCACCCGCACCGCCCATGACCCGCGGCCCCAGCTTTCCTTCCGCGTTCTGGGCCCCGTACAGACCGTCACCGACGGCGCCGAGACCGACATCCGGCCGCCACTGTGCGCTGCCGTCCTGGCCGCTCTGCTGCTGCGGCAAGGACGGCCCGGCTCCGCGTCGGCGCTCATCGAGGACGTGTGGGGAGACGCCGCGCCGCCGCACGCGCTCGGCGCACTGCGCACCCACGTGTCCCGCCTGCGCAGGATGCTGGAGCCCGGGCGCGCCGCGCGCACCCCGGCCCGGATCCTGGTCTCCCACGGCGAGGGGTACGCGCTGCGGCTGGAGCCGGGTGCCCTCGACCTCGCGGAGTTCGACCGGCTGACGGACGCGGCCGAGCGGGCGCGCTCCGCCGGCCGGCCGCAGGAAGCGCGCTCCCTGCTGGACGCGGCACTTCAACTGTGGCGCGGCGAGCCCCTGTCGGGCGTACCCGGTCCGTACGCCGCCGCCCAGCGGGCCCGGCTCACCGAGCGGCGCCTCGCCGCCGTCGAGGCGCGCTGGGAAGCGGAACTCCAGCTGGACGGGCACGCCGCGGCGATCAGCCCGCTGCAAGCCCTGGCAGATGACCATCCGCTGCGGGAGCGGACGCAGGAACTGCTGATGACGGCGTTGTACGAGGCGGGCCGGCAGGCCGAGGCCCTCGAGGTGCACGCCCGCGCCCGCCGCGCGCTGCGTGCGGCGGGCGCGGTGCCGGGCCCCAGGCTGGAGCGGATCCACCGGCGCATCCTCACCGGAGCCGCGGCCCCCGCGACGGCCGGGGGCCTGACGGCCCTCCGCGTGCCGCCGGGGACCGCCGACTTCACCGGGCGCGAGGACACCATCCACCACCTGCGCACCGCGCTGGACCACGGCCGGGTCGTGGCCGTCAGCGCCGTGAGCGGTATGGGCGGTGTCGGCAAGACCGCTCTCGCCGTGCACGTGGCACACGGCCTGAGCACACGCTTCCCCGACGGGCAGCTCTTCGTCGACCTGCGGGGCACCGACGCGCTGCCCGCCGACCCGGCTCAGGTGCTGGGCGACTTCCTGCGCGCCCTGGGCGTCGTCCCCGGCCGCATCCCCGCGCTGCCGGCCGAACGCGCCGCCCTCTACCGCTCCCTGATGGCTGACCGCCGGGTCTTCGTGCTCCTCGACAACGCCCGCGACCTCGACCAGGTCCGTGACCTGCTGCCCGGGGGACCCGGCTGCGGCGTGCTGGTCACCAGCCGCACCCGGCTGGCGGGGCTGCCCGGCGCCACCCTGGTCGACCTGCGGGAGCTGACCGAGCACGAGGCGCTGGCGCTGCTGGTACGGCTCATCGGCGAACGACGCGTACAGGCCGAGGAGGAGGCCGCCCGGCAGCTGCTCGACGACTGCGGGCGGCTGCCGCTGGCGATCCGCATCGTCGCGGCCCGGCTGGCGGCCCGACCCGCCGCCTCCCTCGCGCAGACCGCGCGGGCACTCGCGGACGAGCGGCAGCGCCTGGCCGAGCTGTCCGGCGACACCGACGACGTCGAGACCACCTTCCGGCTCGGCACCGACCTGCTCGACGCCGAGCAGCTCCGGGCGTTCCGGCTGCTCGCCCTGCCCGAGGTCCCCGAACTGACCCGGGCGGCAGCGGCGGTCCTGCTGGACCGCACCGAGCGGCAGACCGAGGACCTGTGCGAGACTCTGGTCGACCTGAGCCTGCTGGAGTCCGTCGGGCCCGGCCGCTACCGGTACCACGACCTGCTGCGCCTGTACGCCCGCAAGACCGCCGCCGAAGAGATACCCGCCGACGAGTGCGACGACGCGCTGCTGCGGCTCCTGGAGTCCTACCTCGCCCTGGCCCGCGACGCCTACCGTGGCGTCACGGCAGGCGACGCCTTCCCCGTCACGCTCATCCCGGTGCCGTCCGCGCGAGGCCACTTCGCCACGCAGGACAGTGCCACGACATGGCTGCTCGACGAGCTCTCCGCAGTGCTCGCGCTGACCGAGCAGGCCGCGCGCCACCCCCGACTCCCGGTGACCATCGCCGCCGAGCTGCTGCTGTCCGCCGACCCGCTGGGCCGCCACGCGAACCAGCCGCACGGCCTGTACCGGGCGGCCCGGGCCGTCCTGGAGGCGGCCGAAGACTCCGGCGACCCCGGGGCCGAGGCCGTCGCCCACTACATGCTGGGCGGCTCCCACGCCCAGCGCTTCGAACTCGCCACGGCCGTACGGCACTTCCAGGTCACGGCCGACATCTGCCGCCGTGCGGGGCACTCGACGCTGCTCGCCCTCACCCTCGGCGTCCAAGGGGGCTGCGCGCTGGGCCTGCACGACTTCCCGGCCGCGCTCGACCAGCTCACCGAGGCCATGCCGTTGGCCGAAGCGGCACAGAGTCCCGGCTGTGTCGCGTATGTGCGTGGCTTCCTGGGCCTCGCCCAACTGGCGAACGGGGCACCGGAGGCCGCGATGGAATCGGGCCGGGCAGCGGTCGCGGTCGCCGAGAGCTCCGGCGACCGCGAGGGTCTGGCCCAGGCGTTGCGCGTGCTGGGCCAGATCTGCTTGTGGCTCGGCAGCCCGGACGAGGCGCTGGACTGCCTCACCCGCAGCCTGGACCTCTGGCGCGCCACCGGCTCCCGCTTCCGCGAGTCCCTGGCCCTGAGCCTGCTCGCCGAGGCCCACAACCTCCTGGGCCGGCCCGAGGAGGCCGCGGCATGTGCCGAGCAGGCCAGGGAGTGCGCCGAGCGGCATGGTGGTGGCTATCTGCTGGGCAGGGCCCTCGCCCAGCTCGGCCACGCCTGCGCGGCCCGCGGCCGGGCGAGCCAGGCCGCATTCCACTACCGGCAGGCGCACACCCTCTTCGAACGGCTCGGGATGCCCGAGGCCCGTGAAATCGCGGCCAGGCTGAACAGCTGACCCAGCAGCCGGCCTCCGGTTCCCACGGCGCCCGCCGAAAACCTCGGCGGGCGCCGTTTTTGCTGCCCCTTCTCCTCACCCCCCTTCTCCTCACCCCCTTCTCTCGCCCCCTTCTCCTCGCCCCCTTCTTCCGGCCTCCTTCTCCCCGCCTCCTCCGGGTGCCCGGAGCATCCCGTGTCCCGGACGCAAGCCGCGCCGGCGTATCAGGAGCAGCTCGCCACGCGCTGACAGCTGGAGCAGCTCGCCACGCGCTGACAATCCGTTGATGCGCGGTTTATCGACCGCGTATCCGGCGGTGCCACGCTCATTGAGCCCGCCCCGCGACCCCGTCCCCACGCTCTTCTCGCTGTCACATCGGAAGGGCACGATCGCCCGCGCCACGCAGGACGCCCTGGCCGCGCTCGGCGGCAGTCCCCCACCTGCCCCCACCGACACCAGGAGAGCCACATGGCCAACACCGCAGCCCAGCAGGCCCCCGCCGCCGGCCCGGACGCCGCCACTGGACACGAACTGGCCGACACCGTCCGCGCGACCATCGCGGACGTCCTGGGCACCACGCCCGACGCCATCGTCGACAGCGCCGACCTCGAAGCCGACCACGGCATCGACAGCCTGGAGCTGATGGCCATCGGAGCCCAGCTCGAACGCGCCCTCGGCGTCGAGATCGCTCCCGAGGACCTGATGCGCGCCGACAACGTCGGCCATGCCATCGCCCTTCTGGCCCGGCAGCAGGCCGGCCGATGACCTCTCCGCATCGATGGCCTCTCCGCATCGACGAAGTGGGCGCACGCCTAAAGGGAATCCAGTGAACGCGAAAGGGAATCCGGCGGGAATCGGCGCGTCACCCGGCAAATGCGCGGTATTTCACAATACCCTTCATTAACTGTATGGAATCGATCGATTACCGATCGAATCTGTTCATCCTATTCGGAGATGACATGCCTAAGCTTCGTAAAGCTGCCGCCGTGGCAGCCGTCCTCGTCGGCATCAGCGTCCTCGGCACCGGCACGGCCAACGCCGGTGGCGGACGAGACGGCGGCAACCACAGCCGCACCCAGTCGAACCGCGTCGATTCCCCTCAACAGCAGTCGGCCCGCAAGGCCCCTCACCCGAAGCCCTGGAACGGCGCCCGCCAGCAGGGCAAGTCGCACGGCCACAGGCTCGAGATCCGCCAGAGCACCTCGTGCAGGACGCACGAGGCGAACGTCGACGTACTCGGCAACGTCAGTATCCTCGACGGCCTGTTGACCAACGCGGGCAACGGCGAAGGCCACCATCACCACCCGGACGGGCAGTCCACCGGGGTCGGCACGACCGCGGGGTGCAACAACGTCTTCCGCGGCTGAGGAAAATGGGCCCCGGCGCCGCGCCACACGCGCGCGGTGCCGGGGCCCGGCCCTCTCAGAGACCAAGAGCAATTCACCCAGGCTTGGCGCACTTCGGGACGCACTTCGTGACGCCGCCCGGCGGGGGTCGTGACGCCCCCCGGCCGTTCCACCACAATGGACGGGGCCGTGGGCGGGGCACGGGAGGTCAACGGGTCGGAGGGGCGCGGGGTGTTGACGGAGGCGTGGGAGCAGCAGAACGTCTGGTCGCAGGCAGCGGACCGGGTGAAGGCGTCGATCGTCAGGGCCCGGCTGCTGGCCCTGCTTCTGGGGGTCTCCTTCGCCGTGCTGGGGGCGGCTTCCGCGCAGCTGATGGCGGTCAGTGCGGTCTGGGGAAAGTCCCTGGCGTTCGCCGCCGCGGTGGCCGCGGCGAGCGCTTCTCTGGTCGCCCAGCGCGCCACCCCGCAGCGCATCCGGGACTGGACCCGGCTGCGCTCCCTGTCCGAGGGGATGAAGGCGCAGCTCTACGCGCGGCTGGCGGGCGGCGGCGCGTACCGCACCGGTGACCCGGACGCGCTGCTCGCCGAACGGATCGACGGACTCCGGGCGGACGGCGCGGACCTGGCGCGGCACTGCGCACACCTGGTGCCGGTTTCCCGCCCGCTGCCGGCCGTCCACGACCTCGCGTCCTACATGGACCTCCGGGTCAGGGGCCAGATCGCCGGCTACTACCGGCCGAACGCCGTACTGATGGGCCGCCGGCTGGCCGCCGTACGACGTGCCGAACTGACGCTGAGTGCGGCCGCCGCCGTACTGGCAGCGGCCGGCGGGGCCTTCGAACTCGCCGCGACCGGCGTGTGGTTGGGGGTGGCAGCCACCGTCACCATGGCGGTGACCGCGCATGCGGCGGCGGCCAAGTACGACTACCAGGAGCTGGAGTTCTCCCGTACGGCGGAGGAGCTGGACCGGGTGTACCGGCACTGGCGCAGGCAGCCGCCCGCCGGGCCGGCGGACGAGGACCGGATCATCGAACGCTGCGAGGACGTGATCTCGGTCCAGAACGAGGCATGGATGGTGAAGTGGCAAGGGCAGTGAGTCACGGCCCTTGCCGCTCCGCCCTACGGCCTGGAGCACGAAACCGGGTAGCGCTCCCCCGGTGCCGCCGCCCTCCATTCGGCCGTGGTGAGCCGGCGGTCCGCCTGCCGGCACAGTGAACTCTGCCAGTGCGCCGGATCGAGGTCCACGGAGACCAGCACGCCGGCACCCGCGAGGACGGCCCGGGTGCCGTCCGGTGTGATCTGGGGCTCGGCCCGGCCGTCCAGCTTCGCCAACCGCGGACCGACCCGCTTGCGTTGGCGCAGATCCCACAGCCACAGGCTGCTGGTGTTGAACTCGGCGAGCGGTTGCGTGATGACCAGCAGGTGCGTTCCGTCGGGAGTGATCCGGAGGTTCTGCACCGCCGTCGTGCTCGGCTCGCCGACGTCGAAAGCGGGGCCGAGCCGCGCGCCGGTCCGCGCGTCCCACAGCTGGACGGAGGTGCTGGAGCCGGCCACGGTCGCGAGGGTGCGGCCGTCAGGAGAGAACGTCACCAACGTACCGTCCTTTGCTCCTGGGCGCGGTCTGCCCGTCGCGGTGTCCCAGAGCCGGACCCGCGATTGGCGGTCCGCGGCGGCGAGGGTCCGCCCGTCGGGGCTCAGCACCACCGAGTCCAGATAGCCGTTCTCCCGGACCGAACCGTAGGTCCGTACGCTACGGCCGTCCGCGAGGCGCCAGCGTTCCACCGTGGACTCCTGGGAAAAGGCGAGGTAGAGCTGCCGCCCGTCGGGGGAGAACGCCAGAGTCCCGGGCGCCTCCTTGGGGTTGGGGCGGACGGTGCTACGGAGGGTGGCGGTACGGCGGGCCGTCGTACTGGCGAAGATCTCGACGAAGGTCCGCAGTTCCGGACCCACCGGAGTCGCCACGCCGGTGCCGGCCGTCTGCGCGACGGCGATATGTGATCCGTCGGGGCTGTAGGCGACGGACCAGCCGGTGCCGGTGAGCGGGACGGTCCGGCGGCGCCGCCCGTCCGCGCTGCCGACCAGGGTCAGTTCGGTGCCGTGCTGCATGGCACCGAGCTGGCCCTGGTCGGTGCCGTGCAGCACGGCGAGGGTGCGGCCGTCGGGGCTCAGCGCGTTCGCCGAGACGGTGGCGAGCGGCGCGGGCAGCTGCGAGACGATGCGGCCGTGGCCGTCCAGGCGCCAGCCCATCAGCTCGCCCCGGTCGTTCAAGGTCACGGCGCGGCGGCCGTCCGGGCTGTGCACAACGCCCGTGTGCGACATCGGCTGGACCCCGCCGAGCGCGGCCAGCCGCATCCCGTGCCGGGGCGCACCGGCCACCATCGCGGGGATCCGGCTCTCCCACTCCGTCGCACCGTAGTCCCGGTACAGTCCGGCCTTGCGCAGCTCTTCGAAGGAGACCGGGCCCAGCTTGCGACGGTTCGTCAGATCCCAGACGTCGTCGTCGCCGCGGTTCGTCCCGGTGGGCGTCAGCAGTGCGCGCCGCCCGTCCTCCGAGACCGCGGACGGCATCGTCCTGCGATCCGGCACCCAGACGTCGTTCCCGCCGGGCCCGGTCACCTTCAGGTCATGGTGGTCATCGATGACCGGTTTGTCGTCGACGGTCCAGCCGTACAGCACGCTGTCCCCGGCCCCGGCATGGAAATCGCGCGTGACGCGGACGTCCAGCGAGCGGCCGGTGGCCTCGCGCAGCCTGCCCGCGTCCGGATCGTTGCACCACACCCGGGTGCCGCGCGGGCTGGGAGCGGGTTCGGCGCAGGTGTACCGGGCCAGGTCCCGGCGGTGGGTCACATCCCGGACGAGGGTGGCCGGCGATCCGGCCGCCGCGGCCACCACCCGCCCGCCGTCCTCGGCGAGACCACCGGACCACACACCCGAGGAGGACGGACGCCCGGCGGTAGGGAACGCGTCCACCACGAGGAGCGATCCGGTGTCGCGCACCTCGATCCGGTCCCCCCGGCCCACCACGACCCGCCGCCCGTCCCCGCTCAGGCCCCGCCGTGCGTCGTCCGGCAGCCGCCCGGGCACGCTCCCGCGCGGCCGCCAGTCCTCGGTGTCCCAGATCCGGGTCCGGCCGTCGGCGAACGTCGCCGCGAAGACCCGGCCGTCCCGGCTGAACGCCGTGGTCTCGATCCGGCGCAGCCCGGTCGCCAGGACCGCGACGGCCTGGTTGACCCGCATCAGCTGGGCGGCCATCGCATCGCGCGCCTCGTAGGTGTCCGCCTGCGCGTACGCGGCCGCGCCCAGCAGCGAGGTCCGTACGAGCCCGGGGTAGGGCTGTGCGTCCGCCGCGGCGGCCAGCCGCTGGGACAGGGCGGTCCTGCGCTGCCGTTCGGCGTCCGCCTGGCCGGTCAGCACCAGCCCGGTCAGCACGCCGAGGACGGACACCACCGCCACCGCGCCCAGCCCCCAGCGGCGGGCGCGGAGCCGGCCCGCGCTCCGGCTCCGGTCGATGAACTCGTCGTGCGCCGCGGTGCGCCGGGCCCGGAAGCCGGGTGTGTGCGGCGTGTGCGCCCGCCACGCCTCGGCGATCCGCACCTCGTGCGGACGCAGCAGCAGCCCCTCACTGAACCCGCTCGCCCGCCAGGCATGCGCCTGCTCACCGAACCGGGTGTGCAGATCGACCCACACATGCTCCTGCGCGACGAATGCCAGCGTCTCCCGCACTCCCCGGTCGAAATCCGCCGCATCCGCCATCGTGAGCCGCTGGTACTCGGCCAGCGGACCCCAGCCCGCCGCCTGCAGCGCGGCGGTGGCACTGCCCGTCGGCTCCGGGGAGATCAGCACCGGAAGGATCCGCTTCCCCAGCTCGATCGCCTCCTCGCACTCACGCCAACACCACTCGGAACGCAGCGAGTTCCGGCTGACGAGTACGATCACGGCGTCCGAGGCGCGCAGCGCGTCGAAGATCTTCCGCCGCCACTTCTCCGACGCTTTGATCCCCTGCCAGTCCACCCACACCTCCCGTACGTGCCGCCCCAGCGCGCGCACATAACGGGTGGCGAAATCCGCGTCGGCGCGGGAGTAGCTGAGGAACACCCGGGCGGTGTCCCGCAGTTGCGGCGGCCCCTCGCCCTCTGGCGTTCCGGCGAACGGGTCGCGCAGCCGGGCCCGGCGCGCCGGCCACTCCCGCAGCGCGGCACAGCCCCCGCCGATCACCAACGCCACCATGGCCACCAGCAGCGGCCAGTACCACTGGGCGAACGACGGGCCGAACAGGCCGGCACTCACCTGCCGGTCGAGCCACCCGAGCAGCTCCCCCACCACCGCAGTCCGCCCCTCGGGCACGAACTCCCCGCGGACGAACGGCACCGTCCAGCGCTGCACGGCCCAGGCCGCGCCACCCAGCACACCCGCCGCGGCGAGTGCCCACAGCACCACCCCCCGCAGCGGCAGCCGAAGATCCGGCACCCTGCGCCGCGTCCCCGTTCCCTCCTGGCAGACCAGGGCCTGCGCCGCGCTCGAACCGCACCCGAGCACCGCCGCCGTCCCCACCAGAACCGTTCCGTACGGGGCCGGCAGGGCGGGGACGAACGGGATGGCCAGCACGACGCAGCCCACCGCCGACAGCAGCCACACCACGCTCTCCGGCCGCAACAGCCGACGCCACCGCCACCCCAGCCGCCCGGCACCCGCCGGCCGCTGCCGGAGCTGCCCCACCGTCTCCGCCAACGGGCTGAAGACCAGCGTGGCCACGGGAATCCCGACGAGCCCGCCCAGGGGCCCGAAGAACGGCCGGCACAGCAGCCACGACAGTCCACAGGCGAGCAACCACGCGGCGCGGGTGCTCACCACCCAACGGAGTAATCGCGAGACCAAGACCATGACCCCTCCCGTGAGAGCGCATCAGGGTGCACAGAGTTCTTTCCCAAGGGAACGCGAGGCGCACCCCTGAGCGGCGCCCGCGCATAGTGGGGGCGCCCGCCCTGCGCGCCCGCGCCCGATCTGCGCGCCCACGCCCGCCTTGCGCGTCCGTGGCGCGGACCGGCCGATGACGGGCCGGTGGGGCGGCACCCACGGGACGAGACGGGCCGGTGGGAGCCACGTACGGGACAAGAAGGACAATGGCCCCATGCGGATACTCTTGGTCGAGGATGAAGAAGGTCTCGTCGACTCGCTCAAGCGCGGCCTGGCCGCCGAGGGCCACTGGGTCGACGCCGCCTGCGACGGCCACCACGGCCTGGAGCTGGCGCTCACCGGCCCGTACGACGCGATCCTGCTCGACGTCATGCTGCCCGGCCTGAACGGCTACGAGATCTGCGGCCGGCTGCGGCGCCAGGGCAACTGGACCCCGGTGCTGATGCTCACCGCCAAGGACGGCGAGTACGACGAGGCCGAGGGCCTCGACGCGGGCGCCGACGACTACCTCACCAAGCCGTTCTCCTTCGTCGTACTTCTGGCGCGTCTGCGCGCGCTGGGCCGCCGGGGCCGCGCCGCCGAGCGCCCCTGCACCCTCCAGGCGGGAGACCTCACGCTGGACGCCGAGGGCCGCCGCTGCCGCCGCGGCGCCGCCGACATCGAGCTGACCGCACGCGAACTGGCCGTACTGCGCTGCCTCATGGCGGGCGAGGGCCGGACCGTGGCCAAGCAGGACATCCTCGACGAGGTCTGGGACTCCCCCGCCGAAACCGACCCCAATATCGTCGAGGTGTATGTGTCCTCGCTGCGCAAGAAGATCGACGCGCCGTTCGGGCGCCGCTCGATCCTGACCGTGCACGGCGCGGGCTACCGGATGGCACCCGATGGTGGCTAGGAAGACCGGGAAGGGGTGGATCAGGGCCACAGTGCGCCGGCCGCGCACTGTACGGGCCCGCTGTGCCGCGGCCGCCGCCCTCACCATGGCCCTCGTCCTGGCCGTCGGCGGCGGCTGGCTCTACACGCTTCTGCGTGCCAACCTCCTGGACAACACCACGGGCCGGACGGAACTGGCCGCCCGGAAGGTCGCCGCCCAGGCCGACGCCGGCGCTCTCCCGGATCTGCTGCCCGCCCCGTCCTCGGGCGTCGACCTGGTATTCGTCGCCGATCCCGCGGGCCGAGTCGTCGCCGCCAGCCGCCGCTCCACCGAACCCGCCGCCGGATCCCTCGCCACCCGGCTGACCGCCTTCCGCCCGCCGCCGGACCAGGACTCCGCCTCCCGCATCGTCACCGGCAACCCGGCCGCGGGCGACACGGACGGCAAGGGCGGTAAGGGCGGTAAGAGCGGTAAGGACGGCGAACGCAGCGACGTGGTCGTGGTCCGCGCCACGCCGCCCGGCGGCGAACCCCGCTACGTGTACGCGATGACCGTCCTGTCCGACGTGGACGACGCCACCCACGCCATCGCCCTCGGTCTGCTGGCCGGCGCCCCACCGCTGATCGCCCTGGCCGCGGCCATCGCCTGGGCGGTCACTGGCCTGGCGTTGCGGCCGGTCAGCGCGATCCGCACCGAGCTGGCCGCCGTCACCGGGAGCGCGCTGCACCGCCGGGTGCCGGACCCGGCCGGCGGCGACGAGATCGCGCTGCTGGCCCGTACGGTCAACACCACCCTGGACCGGCTGGAGCAGGCCGTCACCCGCCAGCGGCAGTTCGCCGCCGACGCCTCGCACGAGCTGCGGAATCCGATCGCCGCCGTGCGCTCCCAACTGGAGGTCGTCCTCACCACGTGGGAGCTCACCACGAGGGAGTCCACACGGTCGGATGCACAGCGGGCAGCCACGACGGGGACCGCCCCTCTCGATCACACGACGGGGACCGTCCCCCGCGATCAGGAGCTGCGCGACGGCGTACGGTCTGCGCTCGCCGACACCCAGCGGCTCCAGCGCATCGCCACCGACCTGCTGCTGCTCGCCCGGCTGGACTCCCACTTGGAGCCTGCCCGTGAGCCGGTGGACCTGGCTCTGCTGGCGGCCGAGGACACGGCTCGCCGGCCGCGGACCCGGGTGCCGGTCACCGTGGTGGCGCCCGGGCCGGTACCCGTACGCGCGGACCCGGCGCAGCTTGAGCGGCTGCTGGCCAACCTCGTCGACAACGCCCTGCGCTACGCGGACAGCGAAGTGCGGATCACCGCCCGCAGCACCCCGGACCAGGCCGTACTGGAGGTCGCCGACGATGGCCCCGGCATTCCCAAGGCCGTGCGCGAGCACGTCTTCACACGGTTCGCACGGCTGGACGCGGCCCGTGACCGGGGGCGCGGCGGCAGCGGACTGGGCCTGGCCATCGCCCGGGAGATCGCCCGT
This sequence comes from Streptomyces sp. NPDC001339, assembly GCF_042895955.1. Classification (NCBI taxonomy): domain Bacteria; kingdom Bacillati; phylum Actinomycetota; class Actinomycetes; order Kitasatosporales; family Streptomycetaceae; genus Streptomyces; species Streptomyces sp. NPDC001339. Next base: position 183,481 of record NZ_JBIAWT010000010.1, read on the forward strand.
GCACACGGAGGCGACCTGACGGCCGGCGACAGCGAGCTCGGCGGTGCCCGTCTGGTGGCCACCTTCCCCACGACTCCGGCCCCGCCCACGCCCACACCACACCCCTCGGCCGCGCCACACTCCCCACCCGCACCACACTCCTGAAAGTCCCTTCAGAACTCTCAGGATTCCTTCAGCACCGGCATCCGACGCTGGTCCGATGAACCCTCGCCGCAGCAACCAGCACCGCAAGCAGGCACCCCGCCGACTGGGCCGCAAGCTGCTGCTCTGCACCCTCACCCTCGTGCTGTGCGCGGGTGCGGGCGGCTGGTACCTCTACCGCGACCTGGCCCGGCAGATCGGCTCCTCGTACGCACTGGACGATGGCTCGCCCCGGTCCGCCGGGGGCGACACCAACATCCTGCTGATGGGGCTGGACAGCCGTAAGGACCAGAACGGCGAGGATCTGCCGGCGGACGTCCTGGACAAGCTGCATGCCGGCAGCTCCGACATCGGCGGCTACAACACCAACACTCTGATCCTGCTGCATGTACCGGGCGACGGCAGCCGGGCCACCGCGTTCTCCATCCCGCGCGACGACTTCGTCGACATCCCGGGCCACGGCAAGGACAAGATCAAGAAGGCGTACGGGCTCGCGAAGGCGCGTAAGGAGGGCCGCCTTTACCAGCAGGGGGTACGCGACAAGCACCAGTTGGAGCACGACGGGCGAGAGGCGGGCCGCCGGGCCGAGATCGAGACCGTACGGAGTTTCCTCGGCGTCCCCATCGACCATTTCGCCGAGGTGAATCTGGTCGGCTTTCTGCACATCGCCGATTCCCTCGGCGGAGTGGAGGTGTGCCTGAAGAAACCGGCCAAGGACCGTTATTCGGGCGCGGACTTCAAGGCGGGCCGGCAGACGCTGAACGGCCCGCAGTCGCTGGCCTTCGTACGGCAGCGGCACGGTCTGCCGGCCGGCGATCTGGACCGTACGCGACGCCAGCAGGCGTTCCTGGCCTCCGCCACCCACAAGCTGAATTCGGCCGGCACCTTCACCGACCCGGGCCGGCTGCTGAAGCTCCTGGACACGGCCAAGAAGGACCTGGTCATCGACGAGGGCTGGGATCTGCTGTCGTTCATCAAGCAGGCCAGGAACCTCTCCGGCGGGAATGTGGAGTTCTCCACGCTGCCCATCGAGGGCTTCGGCCGGCACAACGGCGAGGACATCAACCGTGTCGATCCGGGCAAGATCCGGCGCCTGGTCGCCGAGCGACTCGGCAAGGGCCGCAGCAGCGGAGAGAAGCACTCGCCGTCCGCGAACGACGGGAACACGCCGACTTCCGGACCTTCCTCCCCCGCGACTACCGCGCCTACCGCGCCTCCGGCTCCCACGCTCGACGACGGAGCGATCCCGTGTGTGGACTGACGACCACCCCCCGGCATGCCGAAGGGGGCTGGCACGCCACCGGACCGCCGCCGGACAACCACCCGACAGCCACCGGACAGCCGCCGGTCAGCCGCCGGTCAGCCGCCGGTGAACAGGTTGCGCACCCTCGGCCGGACGCGCCGCCCCGCCGCGTAACCGTCGTCCGTGTTGTCCGTGTCATCACCGGGCTCGTGCAGCACTGTCCAGCTCACGGCCGAGACCGCGGGCTCCAGGGACAGCCGGCTGACGGCCTCCTCCAGGAGGCTGTCGTCGCGGCGCTCGGTGGTGAGTTCGGCCGCGACGATCACCTTGCCCGGCATCTCCGCGTCCTGGCTGCGCACCGAGCGCAGCAGGAAGCCGGGGCGGGTGACACCCTGGACGACCAGGGTGCGTACGTGCGCCTCCTCGGGCTCGGTGCAGACCACCTCGAAGCGGTAGTCGGTGGCCACCTCGGCCCCGGCCCGCGTTCCGCGGTCCAGCCCGCGCGCGAGCGGCCGCAGCAGGGTGTTGGCGCCGACGACTCCCGCCGTGCCCAGCCCCGCGACCACGTACAGCCCGGTCCCGGCGAGCGCGCCGACCGCGGCGGAGCACCAGAGCGTGGCGGCCGTGTTCAGGCCGCGCACGCTCAGCCCGTCGCGCATGATGACGCCCGCGCCGAGGAAACCGATACCGGAGACGATCTGTGCGGCCACCCGCGAGCCGTCGTAGCCCGTGGTGCTCGTCGCCGCCACGAAGCCGTACTGCGAGAGCAGTACGAACAGGGCGGATCCGCCCGCGACGAGCGCATTGGTCCGCAGACCCGCCATCCGGGCCCGCCACTGGCGCTCCAGCCCGATGATCGCGCCGAAGCCCAGACCGGCGCCTATGTTGGCCGCCAGGTGCCACTCGTTGAGCACGGTCATGATCCACCCTCTTCGTTCCTTCTGCGCTTGTTCTGCGCCTGTTCTTCGCCTGTTCTGCGCTTCTTCTCTGTTCTACTGCTCTGTTCTACTGCGCCGTTGCTCCTCGCTTGTCATGGCGGCTGTCATGGCGGCATGGCGGCGCCGGGCCACTGCACGGAAAGCCGAGCGAAGAGGCGGGCGAGCCGAAAGTCCCGGCGGGGCAAGACGAAATTCCTCAAGACAGCCCGTTCACCTGAGGAAAGGGTCCTTGCGTACGACGCATGACGCATAACCCGTGACGCATGGCGTATGACGAAAGGCGGGGCGCACGAACAAGGCAAGGGGAGGAAAAGGGAAAACGCACGCGACAGCAGCGAGCGCCCGGGGCACCCTGGGGTCAGCTCAGAGCGGCTCTGGGGGTCAGCTCAAAAAAGATCAAAGATCAGCGAAAGAGCATGCTGTAGCGAGGACTTCCCTCGGGACTCCGACTGGTCATCCCGATCACCTCCTCGCTCGCGCGGACAGCGTCGGTACCGCACCACGCCTCGTATATGCCGCAGAGTGCGCAGAAAAGCCGCGCAGAAGCGCGGTCCTGCACGGCACCTTCGCTGCCCAGCATGCCATAGGTCCGAGTGACGTCAAGGTGAAACGTTAATAGCAGGTAAAGCCCCGTTTAGGTCCCTTCACCACGGATTTCCCGCACCATCCGCAGGTCCTCGACCCGTACTCGCGGCTAGACCTTGACGCCGGTGTCAAGGCCAGCGCACGGGCCGGCATGACACCACGTGCCGCTCCGCCGGCCACCGCAACAGCCAGGAGGGGAGCAGGCCATATCAGCAGAGGCTCGCGTCACAACTTGGCCAGCCCGTACGGTCCTTGTGACTTTCTCGCCTTCAGCCCTTCTCACGTCACGGCCTGGAACAAGGCGCGATACTCGACGAGTGGACTCGATCTACCGCAGTGCGACGGGCAGGGACCTCATCCGGCGCTGGTGCCTCGACCAGCTCACCGCATGGCCGGTGCCGCATGAACGACGGACGGTGACCGCCAAGGGCGCACGGACCCACGTGGTCCTCGCCGGGTCCGGCGCGACGACGGTCGTATTCGTCCCGGGCACCGACTTCAACGCCGCCGCGTCCCTGCCGCTGGCCACGGCCCTGGTCGCCGCCGGCCACCGGGTCCTGCTCGTGGACGTCCCGGGCCAGCCCGGTCTCAGCTCCGGCGCGCGGCCTCGCTCCGGTGGCGGGTTGCCGTGGTACGGGGCGTGGCTGAGCGAGGTGATCGAGACGGTCTCGTCCGAGCCGGTAGCGGTGATGGGCCACTCCTTCGGTGCCGCCATTGCCCTGTCCAGCGACTCGCCCCGGATCGACCGGCTCGTTCTGGTTTCCCCTGGTGGACTGACCAGGCTGAGGCTGACCCCCACTGTGCTGGCCGCCTCGGCCGCCTGGTTCCTGCGGCCCGCGCCGACGCACAGCTCCCGGCTTCTGCGCACCATGCTCGCGCCAGGCCATCCACCCCGTGAGGAACTGGTGAACTGGATGACCCTGGTCGCCCGGCACTCGCGCTCCAGCGGGGCGCCCGGCGCTGCCGCCCTGCCCGCGCGGTCAGTTCCCCTCCGGGTCGTCACCGGGGAGCACGATGTCTTCCTCCCGCCGTGGCGGCTCGGCCCGGCAGTGCGCGGCGCACTCGGTGCTGAGCTGGGTGTGGTCTCCGGGGCCGGGCACCTCGTGATCGAGGAGCGCCCCGCATACCTGTCCACCTTGTTGGACAGTCCCTTCCTCAACACTCCCTTGCCGGACAGTCCGGGCCGGCTTGCCTCCGATGTGTGGCCTGCCCTGGGGCCTGAGGGCGCCTCTGACGGATCTCCGCGGCGTCGCGGGGATCCGTCAGAAGCGCCCTGGTCATCACCCTAGTCACCCAGCGGACCGGAGCCCGTGGGCGACATCCGGTTCCGGGGGCCGCGCAGGCGGGGGCGTATGCGGTCGAGGACGACGAGGGCGAGGGCCAGGAGGTAGAAGGCCAGGGCGAAGACGACGGCGTGGGTGGCGATGCCGGCGTAGCCGTGGAGGTCGACGTCGAGGAAGGGGTAGGGGTAGCGGCCGTCGGTGCCGGGGGCGAGGAGGGCGCCGCGGATGAGGGCGAAGGGGAGGTAGAGGATGGGGTAGGCGAGCCACTTCCAGGCGTCGTGGAACAGGAAGGCGCCGGGGGCCGTGAGGACGAGCCAGTCGAGGACGGCGGCGAGCGGGGTCGCGGTGTGCAGGAGCTGACTGGCGACCGATTCCAGGGGGGTGCGGTCGCTGGTCATGGAGAAGCCGCTGGAGTCGTTCGACAGCACGAAGTGGAAGACGATGCCCGTGATGCAGATGTAGAGCAGCGCTGCGCCGGTGACCCTCGGGGAGAGGGCGGGACGCCCGGTCCAGGCGCGGTGGGCGGAGCAGGCGAAGACCACGGCCAGCAGGATGTTGGACTGGATCGTGAAGTAGCTGAAGAGCCGGCCCAGGTCGTGGGAGGCGATCACGTCCAGGACGATGCCGGTGACCCCGGTCAGGGCCGCGAGCACGCGGAAGGCTGCCGCGACGGGGCGGCGGCCTTCGAAGCCGGCCGGTGCGGAGGCGGCCGTCTCATCGGGCAGGCAGGGCCGTGCCGTGGACTCGGAGGAGGCCACGGAGGTGGTGGGAGGTGTCGGATCGAGCATTGGCCTACCGTACGGCGCGGCTCCGGGATGGCTTCCCCGGGGCTGGCATGACCGGCGGAACTCCGGGCCGACCGGATCGGTCGCGAGGAAGACGAGGAAGGCTGGGAGAGAAGACCGGGAGACGAGACGGAAGGCTGGGAACTGAAGGCTGGTAGACGAGACCGGCGTCGAGAATCACCTGGCCGGCCGCCAGGTGACTTCGTCACGGGTCGTCAGAACACTGGCGGCGTCCGCCGTGTCCAGCGGCAGCGGCAGCCGTGTGGTCGTCCGGTGGGCGCCGGACGGCTCGGCTCGACCACCGCCTCGTCCTGCCGTTGCGCCGCCTGCACTCGGGCCTTCTCGGCGACTACGTGTCCTGGCCGGCGGTCGGGATCGCCGTGCTGCTGGTCGCGCTCGTGGCGCAGTCCTGGGGGTAGGCGTTCACTCGGCGCCGCACAGGCGCGCCAGGCGATGACGGGCGGGGGCGAGGGAACGGCCGCGGCGCAGGCTGTCGCGCCAAGGGTTGCTGCCGCGCAGGCGCTCGTCGATCGTCGCGATGGTCCACCTTTGCGCGGCGAGGCCGGGTTCCTCCAGTTCCGGCCAGGCCAGTGGGGTGGCTACGGGGGCGCCCGGCAGCGCGCGCACGGCATACGGCGCGACGGCGGTCTGGGCGTAGGCGTTGCGCTGTACGTCGAGGTAGAGGCGGTGGCGCCTGGCCTTCTTCCGGGGTTCGGTGGTGAGCTGGTCGGGATACCGGTCGGCGAGCAGATCGGCGGCATCGCGGGCGAAGGCGCGGACATCGTCGAAGGGCGCGCGACGGTCCAGCGGGACCAGGACGTGCAGGCCCCGGGATCCGGTGGTCATCAGGGCGCTGGGCAGGCGCAGTTCGTCCAGGAGGTCGTGCAGCAGGCCGGCGGCCTCCCGTACCGGGGCGAAATCGTCGTCGGGCGGGTCCAGATCGAACACCAGGCGGTCGGGGCAGTCGGGGCGGTCGGCCTTCGCCAGCCAGCGGTGCGGTGTGATGCATGCCTGGTCGACGAGGTAGAGAAGGGTGGCGGTGTCGTCGCAGAGCGCGTGGGTGACGCTGCCGCCCTCCTTGGGCAGCTCGGCCGTGTGCACCCAGTCGGGGAAGTAGTCCGGCACGTCCTTCTGCATGAAGCCCTCGCCGTCGATTCCGTCGGGATGGCGCTCCAGCATCAGCGGGCGGCCGCGCAGATGCGGCAGCATCGCCCGGGCGGCGCTGCGGTAGTACGCGGCCAGGTCGGCCTTGGTGAGGCCGTCCTGGGGGAAGAGCACCTTGTCCGGGCGGTTGATCTCCACGGTGCGGCGGCCGGCACGCAATGTCAGTGCGCGGCTCATGACGTCCCTCCGGCCGTCCGTTCGCGGATCACGTCGGTGGCACGCTTGTCGTCACGCAGCCCCAGGAAGCGCGGGTGACGCAACCGGCCGGCCCGGGTCCACTCGGTGAAGTCGAACGGGCCGACCAGTCTGGGCCGCACCCAGTGCGCTGTCCGTTCACCGACCTCGTCGACGAACGGACAGCGGGACCGCACCAGGCCGTCGAGGCGGCGGCGCAGGTCGACGAGGGTGGCAGTGTCGTAGCCGGTGCCGACCTTCCCCGCATACCGGAGCCGGCCTTCCTGGTAATAGCCCACCAGCAGGGCCCCGAACCCCACGCGGCTGCCGGCCGGTTCGGTGAAGCCGCCGATGACGAACTCCTGCCCTGCGCTGCATTTGAGCTTCAGCCAGCTGGTGGAGCGCTTGTGGACGTAGGCGTCGTCGGCGCGTTTGGCGATCAGTCCCTCCCAGTCGCGGGCACATGCCTGGTCCAGCAGGTCCTGGCCGCCCCGATTACGGTGCGGCGTGAACCGCAACGGAGCGCGGAACTCCAGGGCATCACGCAGCAGAGCCTTGCGAGTGCGCAGCGGCAGCCCGGTGAGGTCGTAGCCGTCCAGGCGGAGAAGGTCGAAGAGGTAGTAGTGGACCGCGACGCGGCTGGCCCGGACCGCGGCCGGGTCCGTCAGCCCCATCCGTTGCTGGAGGAGGGAGAAGTCCGTACGGCCGTGCCGCAGCGCGACGACCTCACCGTCGACGGTGAAGTCCTCGCAGTCCTGTGCGGCCAGGACGTCGACGAGTTCGGGGTAGGTGGCGTTCAGCGGCTTGCCACTCCGGGACGTCAGGCACACCTCGTCCGTGGCGCACCGGGCCAGGACCCGCACTCCGTCCAGCTTCCGCTCGAAGAGCCACCCGTCGCCGAAAGCGCGGCGGTCGCTGAGGACGGCCAGCATCGGCGGCCCGGGCGGCCGATCGCGTGGCGCGCGGCGCAGCCGTTGCCGTTGCCGCTCGGGCAGGCGGTCGAGGAGTGCCGCCCTCACGTGCCGCCTCCCGGAGCGTCGGCCGCGAGCTGGTGCAGCGTGCGCCCACTGCGCACCGACCGCGCACGGCGGGGGTCGGGCGTGCCGTGGGAGGAGGCACGCCGGTCGTCGTGCTTCACCAGCAGCCACGCCGCACGATCTCGGCCCTGGCCCGTTTGGATCCTGGTGAGCGCATAGCCGCCGTGCAGCTTGGATCCGTCGAGCCGGAACGACGCGTGGCCCTTCTCCAGGGCGTCGACGAGGCCGACCTCCTTGCCGTGACGATCGGTGGTGAGGTTTCGGTAGGTGCCCTCGTCCCAGATGATGACGGTGCCCGCGCCGTACTCGCCCTCGGCGATGATCCCTTCGAAGTCCCGGTACGCCAGGGGGTGGTCCTCCGTCGACACCGCCAGTCGCTTGTCGTGCGGATCGTCCGAGGGCCCCTTGGGAACCGACCAGGACTTCAGTACCCCGTCCGCCTCCAGGCGGAAGTCGAAGTGGAGTGTGCTGGCATCGTGGATCTGCACCACGAAGCACGGGCGGTCACGAGCGGTACCGGACCGGTCACCCTTCGGTTCCCCGGTTTTCGCGAAGTCGCGTTTGCGGCGGTACTCGGCCAGCGCCTTCGTCTCCTTCGCTGCCTTCGCCGATGCCATGGTCACTGCCCTGCCAGGAAGACGGAGAAGCTGCTGAGCCCCGGAACGAACATGGTGCTCTCCGTAAGACGACATCACCCCTTCCACTGTGGCACCGGACCGATCCGCCGTCCTGGTCGAGGCGTACGGCCGCGCCCCGGCCGGCGTCGCCGCGGATATCCGGATGCGGATATACGGATATCGACTGACCAGGGGGACGATGCCCCCATGCACCTGTTGACGTTCGGCCATGGCACGGCCGATGCCGCGGAGATGACGCACGTGTTGCAGGGTGCCGAGGTGCGCCGCCTGGTCGACGTACGCAGGGCGCCAGGCAGCCGGCACAACCCTGACGCCGGACGCCACCGCATGGAGCAGTGGCTGCCGCAGGCCGGTATCGCCTACCGCTGGGAGAAGCGGCTCGGCGGACGGCGGACGGCACGGCCGGACACACCCGACACCGCACTGCGCAACCGGGCCTTTGCCGGGTACGCCGCGCACATGCGCTCCCCGGAGTTCCTCACCGCCATCGACGACCTGCTCGCCGACGCCGCCGCGGAGCGCACCGCTGTGATGTGCGCCGAGTCCGTGTGGTGGCGCTGCCACCGCAAAATGATCGCCGACTTCCTGGTCCTCGCCCGTCAGGTCCAGGTGTGGCACCTCATGCACGACGGCACACTGCGCCCGCACCTGATCAGCCCGGAGGCACGGCTGTGGCCCGAACGCCGCCTGCTCATCTACGACGCGGGCCAGCAGTTCCTTCCCGGCTGACGCCAGCCCGCGACGTCGACGTGCCCTTGGGGCCATCCGGCGACGCACAAGCTCCGGCGTCCGAGGTGGAGCGGGCGACCGGGTGGGGCAGCTGTCCGCGCAGGTCTCCTCGACGAGGCTGTCCGTCCCTGGACGGTCGCACCTGCAGGGTGCCGCATCGGTCCGTACGGTCGGAGGAGGCCGGCGGGTCCGGTACGGAGGAGCAATGGCTGAGTACGGGTACTTTCTGGCGTGCGAGGAGCACGGTCCCAGAGCGCTGGCGGAGCAGGCGCGGATGGGGGGCCTGGAAGTGCCGGCAGAGGCCCCCTCACGGTGGGCCCTGGACGATTCGCCTGACACCTGACCGCAAGCGCGGCCGGGGCAGACGATCAGCTGAATCTTGAATCTCGCACCTGATGGACAGGACGCTGAGACCAGATGGACAGGAGGCCGAGATGGCAGAGATGGCCGAGACGACGGTGCCCGAGGTGATGGCCGAGCTGGCCGAGTTGGCGGATCCGAAGACACGCGCGGTGAACGAGAGACACGGTGACGATCACGGTGTGAACCTCAGCAAGCTGCGCGCGCTCGCGAAGCGGCTGAAAACCCAGCAGGAACTCGCGCGCCGGCTCTGGGAGACGGATGACACCGCGGCAAGACTGCTGGCGATCCTGATCTGCCGCCCGAAGGCGTTCGAGCGTGACGAGTTGGACGTCATGTTGCGCGAGGCGCGCGCACCCAAGGTGCACGACTGGCTCGTGAACTACGTGGTGAAGAAGAACCCGCACGCCGAAGAGCTGCGCTTGGCCTGGTCCGCCGATCCGGATCCCGTGGTCGCGAGTGCCGGCTGGGCGCTGACCACCGAACGCGTGACGAAGAAGCCCGAGGGCCTCGACCTCTCAGGACTGCTCGACGTCATCGAGGCGGAGATGAAAGACGCCCCGGATCGCCTGCAATGGGCGATGAACCACTGCCTGGCTCAGATCGGGATCGAGCACGCCGAGCACCGCACCCGTGCGATCGACATCGGTGAGCGCCTGGAGGTGCTCAAGGACTACCCGACCTCCCCGGGCTGCACCTCTCCGTTCGCGCCCATCTGGATCACCGAGATGGTGCGCCGACAGCACGACAAGACCTGATCCCACTCGGCATCCCACTCGGCGCGATCACGACCGGACCGTCACGCTGCCTTCCGTCACACCACCGGGACAGGGTGTGACCTGTGTTGCCCAGGGACTGGAGCGGATCACAGTGTGAGTAGGGGGCATTCTCGAGATCGGAGAGTGTTGTGATCGTTCTTGGCATAGTCCTGCTCTTGATCGGCTTTGTGCTCAAGATCGCCATACTGTGGACCATCGGGATCATCCTGGTCCTGGTGGGAGCTGCGCTATGGGTCCTCGGCGCCATCGGCCACGCCGTTGGCGGCCGGCGGCACTACTGGTAGCCGGCGATCTTCCGCCCACTTCTGTACGGGGCCGGGCAGGTGCCGCCCCGGCCAGGTGAACCTCGCGATCACCGAAAGGCTCCGGGGAGCCCCGACACGGGCCGACGAGCTGTGCTACGGTTTCGATGTTGCAGTTGTGGTACCCATGAACCTATGTGCGCCTGACGGGAATGTTTCTCCTTCAGGCGCATTATTTGTTTCCGGCATCTCCGGATGGGGCCTCTGCCTACAGAAGGAGAAGGTCATGGCACAGGGAATCGTGAAGTGGTTCAACGCCGAAAAGGGTTTCGGCTTCATCCAGCAGGACGGCGGCGGCCCCGACGTCTTCGCCCACTACTCGAACATCCAGTCCCAGGGCTTCCGTGAGCTCCAGGAGGGCCAGCGCGTGTCCTTCGACGTCACGCAGGGTCAGAAGGGCCCGCAGGCGGAGAACATCGTTCCCGCCTGATCGCCGGACGCGTATCCACTCACCGGGGTCCGCACCGTCATGGTGCGGACCCCGGTTTGCGCTGTTCCAGGAAGGCAGATAACCGCATGTCCCGCAGGCCCCAGAAGTCGAACCGGCGCTCCTCGTCACCCTCGTCACCCTCGCCGTCCACGTCGCCGCCGAGGGAATTCCGGCTGCCGCAAAGCACGACACCCGCACTTCCCGCCGTCGAGGACTTCGCCGATCTGGACATGCCCGCGGGGCTGCTGAAGACCCTCACCGCACAAGGCGTGACCACCCCCTTCCCCATCCAGGCCGCCACGCTACCCAACTCGCTCGCCGGCCGTGACCTGCTGGGACGGGGACGCACCGGTTCCGGCAAGACCCTGGCGTTCGGGCTGGCACTCCTGGCCCGCACGGCCGGACTGCGCGCGGACCCCAAGGCACCCCTCGCCCTCGTCCTGGTGCCCACCCGGGAACTCGCCCAGCAGGTGGCGGACGCACTCACCCCTTACGCGACGGCGGTGAACCTCCGGCTGACCACCGTGGTCGGCGGGCTGTCCATCACCAAGCAGGCCGCTGCACTCCGACGCGGCGCCGACGTGCTCGTGGCGACTCCCGGCAGGCTCAACGACCTCGTGGAACGCGGGGACTGCGTACTCGACGACATACGCATCACCGTGCTGGACGAAGCCGACCAGATGACCGACATGGGCTTCCTGCCGCAGATCACCAAGGTGATCCAGCGCGTACGGCCCGACGGGCAGCGCATGCTCTTCTCGGCCACCCTGGACCGCAACATCGACCGCCTGGTGCAGCGGTTTCTGACCGATCCCGTAGTGCACTCCGTGGACCCGTCCGCGGGAGCGGTGACCACCATGGAGCACCATGTGCTCCACGTCCAGGACGAGACCGACAAGAAGGCCGTCACCACGCGCATCGCGGCCCGTGACGGCCGGGTCATCCTCTTCCTCGACACCAAGAGGTCGGCCGACCGGCTCGCCAAGCGGCTCCTGGCCGTCGGTGTCCGGGCGGCGGCGCTGCACGGCGGCCGCTCCCAGCCGCAGCGCAACCGCACTCTGGAACACTTCAAGAACGGCCAGGTCACCGCGCTGGTGGCGACGAATGTCGCGGCCCGGGGCATCCACATCGACGACCTCGACCTCGTGGTGAACGTCGATCCCCCCACCGACCACAAGGACTACCTCCACCGGGGCGGCCGCACGGCCCGCGCCGGCGGCTCCGGCAGCGTGGTCACGCTGGTGCTGCCCGACCAGAAGCGGGCCGTCAACCAGCTCATGTCCCACGCCGGCATCCGTCCCCGGACGGCCCGCGTCAGGTCGAGCGACGCGGAACTGGCCACCATCACCGGTGCCCGCGAGCCCTCCGGCGTGGCCGTCACCATCGAGGTCCCCCACCCGGCGACACCGGCACCGTCCCACCCCAACCGGAAGGCCGGTGCCCAGCCCGGCAAGCGGTCCGGCCGCCGACGCCGAAATGGCGACGGGGCCGCAGCGGCAACAACTGCTGCCGCCGGGACAGGAGGCCGGGGTTCGGACCGCCGGAGTTCGGACCGCCGAGGTTCGGACCGCCGGGCCTCGGCCGGGGCAGCAGCGGCTGGTGGCACTTCGGCAACCAGCAGGCGCGGTTCCGCCCGCCGGGCAGGGGCCGGCAAGGCCACAGGTGGTGCTGTCGACACCGGCGGTCGCGATTCCGGCCGCCGGGGCGGCCGCCGCACCTCTGCGAACTAGTCGCCGCTCAGGCAACGTTCGCCTCGGGCGCGTGCCAGGCGTCGCAACGGGGCGAACGTGCGCCGCGAGAAGCGGGGCACCGTGGCCGATTCGCAGACAACCGTGCGGTGGTGCGCGGCATCTCCCTGGGCGACATTGCCGATCGCCACGGAGGAGCGATGAACGCAGCGAGATTACGCCAAGTTGCCCTGGCAGGCGCGGTGTTGACGGGTGCGGCGGCGCTGGTTGTCCCGGCCGCCGCACCCGCTGCCGCGGTCGTCGGAGGAGACCGGGCCGACATCACGAAGTACCCCTGGACAGTGGCCCTGACGTCGTCGGACGACGTGAAGAATCCGCAGTGCGCGGGAACGCTCATCGCGCCGAACAAGGTGCTGACCGCTTCCCACTGCGTGAAGCAGGCCACCGTCGACACCGTACGCGTAGTAGGCGGACGGGAAGACCTCCGGCAGACCGGCAAGGGCACGGTCCGCAAGGTCGCGAAACTGTGGATCCACCCCAAGGCCGACACCGAAGGCAACGGCGCCACCTACGCGCACGACATCGCCGTCCTCACCCTCAACGCCCCTATGCGGTACCGGACTCTGCCGCTCGCCACCCCCGCGCAGCAGAAGCTGTACGAGGAAGGCACCCCCAGCAGGGTCCTGGGCTGGGGCTCCACAACGGGTCGCGAGAACGATGACCGGGTACCGCCGCTGCAGACCGCGCTGATCCCGAACCGGGGCGACGAGAGTTGCGTCACCGCGTACGGCAGTCGTCGCTACGACAAGCGCTACACGATGTGCCTGGGCTACCCGGCCGGCGGCGTCAACGCCTGCGAAGGGGACAGCGGCGGACCGGTCGTCGCAGGCGGGCGGCTCGTCGGCGTCATCAGCGGCGGCGGCAGTTGCACCGACCGCCTCTACCCGGGCGTCGCAGTGAAGACCGCCTCCTACTACGCGCTCCTCCAAGGCCGGATAACCGGAGAGACAGCCGGAAAGGCAGACAGGGAGACAGCCGGACAGGCAGCGGGAGAGACAGCCGGACAGGAAGGGCACTCGAGGTGACCGGACGACTCACGCACGCGCGCTTGCCCGCGCCGACCGCGCGTGGCACCGCACTCGCCGCCCTCGTCGGACTCATCTCCCTCGGCCTCGCCGTGCTGCCGGCCCCGGCCGCCCAGGCCATCGTCGGTGGGCAGAGCGCGAGCACAGCGCGAGCGCCCTGGACGGTCGCGCTCAACCTGTGGCGGCAGACCGACACATACCCGCGCTCGGGGCAGTTCTGCGGCGGCACCCTGGTCGCCCCGACGAAGGTCGTCACCGCCGCCCACTGCGTCGTCGACGAAGCGCCGACCGATCTGGGGGCCGTCGCGGGCCGCACCGACCTGCGTCACCACGACGGCACCCTGCGCAAGGTGACCAAGGTCTGGATCCACCCGAGATTCGGCCGCCACCTGGAGAACGACGTCGCCGTCCTCACCCTCGACCGGCCCATGCCGCCGAAGTACACCCCGCTGCCGATCGCCACCGGCGCCGACGCCCTCCTGTACCGCCCGGGTACCGGCGCACGGGTCTTCGGCTGGGGCGTGCTGGACGACGAGGGCCGTGAGACGCACGCTCTGCGCTCGGCGGAGCTGCGCGTCCTGCCCGACAGAACGTGCCGGCGGCTCAACCCATGGGGCGACTACCGCCCCCGGATGCACGCCTGCGCAAACGACCAGGTCACCGGCGCCCACCACGCCGAAGGCGACAGTGGCGGTCCCCTCGTCGCCGGCGGCAGGCTGATCGGGATCGTCAGTCACCTGTCCCCCGGCAACGCGTCCACGCCCACGCCCGGCGTCTACACCCGCGTCTCGGCCTTCGCCGACGAGATCGCCGGGCAGCTCCGGCCATAGCCGTAGCCGTAGCGTCCGCGGCGGGCATCCGATGGACGGGGCGACCTCCACCGGGCACCGAATATCGAGATCCAGGCACCGAATATCGAACGGGGGCCGGTGCTGTGACGGATGACACCACTGGTTGACCAACCGGTGGGTTACCGTTTGCAGACTTGCCGAACAGCCGCACAGCGACGCGGAGAAAGTGTTTGCCCCCGTACGTCCCAGCCCCCACGCCTTCCAGGAACAGCGCCGTGCCCCTCGTCCGGGGCCTGCGCTCGCGTCGTGCCGCCGTACGAGCGGTGGCACTGGCGACCGTGGTGGCGGGCACGGCGGCCCTGCTGGGCGGGTGTGCGGAGGGCAGTGCGCCCCGGGGCGCGGGACACGCCGCCGCCGTGACCGGTCCGGAACGGCTGTGGCCCGGCCACAAGCCCGCGCCACCGAGCTCGCCGCCCCCCGGAGGGGAGGAGTCGCCCCAGCCGCTGACCGCGCTGCCGCGAGTACCGTCCGGGGACATCCGGAAGCTGTCCGCGCGCTCTGTCCTCCTGGCGCAGATCGACGCGGACAAGCGTCGCGACATCGAGGTCTTCGAGAAGGACGAGGAGCGCAAGATCCGCGCCTGCGCCGGCAAGCCGGGCGCGCGCTCCTGCCCTGTGCGGGCCTCTGAGTACCACGACCTGAACGGCGACGGGAAGGACGAGCTGATCGTCGGCGTCGACAGTGCGGACCATCTCCTGATCACCTATGCCTACACGATCAAGAACGGGGTGGTGAACTCGATCCTGGACGCCACCAGCTATCCGCAGTCGGTGGAGGTCGCCGACCACAAGCTGGTCTTTCATGAGCTCGGGGAAGCCCCCGGCTACGAGAGCCGCACGGTCTACGCGTGGGATGCGCGGCACCAGGTCATGACGATCGAGGACGTGGGCTACGGTCGGCGCACCCCGGCCTCGGCAACCCCGTCGGGCGGGTGAGCCGTGCGCACTCTCCGGCTGCGTCCGCCGCAGTGGCTGCCCGCCTGGACGGCGACGCTCTACTGGAAGACCGCCGTCTTCATCACCGTCATGTGCTGCCTGCTCGCCACGGTGATCGGCATCCTGGTACACGTCCTGGTCGACCGGCAGACCCAGGACCGTGCACGCCACGCCGCGCTGTCGGAACTGGACCGCAGCATGTCCGCGTACGTCGCCGGGGACCCCCTCGACCGCAACGTCGCGGTGAACCCGCCGGACCTCCCCGCTCCGCTCCGCGAGATGACCGTGCGGGGGCACGAGCGCGGGACCCAGCTCGCCACGAGCCGGGGCCGCCCCGTGATGTGGGCCACCACGCCCGTCGCCGGCGGCAAGGTGCTCGCGGTACGGCTGGACTACAGCGAACAGGCGGCGTCCCTCCGCGGCCTGGACGGGGCCATCATCGGCTCCTCCGCCGCGGCGATCGTCGTCACCCTGGGGACCGGACTGGTCTCCGTCTCCCGCATCACCCGCCGGCTGCACCACACCGCCCGCGTCGCCCGGCGCATCAGCACCGGCGATCTCGACGCCCGCGTGAACGACCCGCGTGCCAGGCGCCCCGGCCGGGCCCAGGACGAGGCCGCCGCCGTGGCGACCGCGCTGGACGCGATGGCCGCCAGCCTGCAGACCAGACTGCACAGCGAACAGCGCTTCACCGCCGACGTCTCCCACGAACTGCGCACCCCGCTCGCCGGGCTGCACTCCGCGGCCGAGCTGCTGCCCCCCGGCCGCCCGACCGAGATGGTGCGCGACCGCGTCCAGACCCTGCGCGGGCTGACCGAGGACCTGCTGGAGATCTCCCGGCTCGACGCGCAGGTCGAGAGCGCCGACCTCGACATCCACCAGCTGGGCCCACTGGCCGAGCGCGCGGTGCGGGCCACGGGCACGGCGACCGAGGTCCGCGTCGTACGGGACGCCCGGGTGGAGACCGACCGGCGCAGGCTCGAACGTGTCCTGGGCAACCTCGTCACCAACGCCCACAAACACGGCCACCCGCCCGTCGTGGTCACCGTCGACGCCCCTGTCATCACCGTGCGGGACCACGGCGACGGCTACCCCGCCTACCTCCTCGACCAGGGCCCCCAGCGCTTCCGGAGCCAGTCGGGCGGGTCGGACATCGGCAGGCGCACCGGCCACGGTCTGGGCCTGACCATCGCCACCGGCCAGGCCCACGTCCTCGGCGCCACCCTCCACTTCTCCAACGCCCCCGACGGCGGAGCCCTCGCCGAACTCCGGCTCCCGCCCGCCCGGAGCAGCACCGACAACTGACCTGCCCTGGCAGCCACCCGGCGGTCGCCGAACGGCCGGAGAACCTCCGGACACGGTGCGATCTTCGAGATCATTCGCGACGGTGACGCCGATCGCGCCGCCGTGCCATGATCGACTATCTCGATGCCATCCGTGAGCGCGTGCCGATCGCGCAGTCCTTCCAGGAGCAGAGCAGCAATGACCCTGCCCACACACGGGCGCTTCGGTTACTCCCCGATCGTCTCCCGTCCGCATTTCACCTGGCCCGGCGGAGCGCGCCTCGCCGTGTACGTCGCCGTCAACACCGAGCACTTCGCCTACGGGGAAAGCGGTCTCGGCCTCTCGTACTCCCCCGGGCTGCCCCATCCCAACACGTACAACTGGGCCTGGCGGGAGTACGGCAACCGGGTGGGCGGCTTCCGCATCGCCGACGCCCTCGCGCAGCACGACATCCGCCCCACGGTTCTGCTCAACACGGCGGATTACGACCACGCTCCCGAGCTGATCAGCACGTTCCGGGACGCGGGCGGCGAATTCGTCGCGCACGGCCGTACCAACTCGGTGCAGCCGAACGAGCTCGACGAGGCCGCCGAGCGGCTCGTCATCGACGAGGCCTACCGGGCGATCGCGGCACATGAGGGCGCCGGCCCGGCCGGGTGGATGAGCCCGGGTGCCAACCCCAGCACGGTCACCGAGGACCTCCTCGCCGAACGCGGCTTCCTCTACACCATGGACTGGCCCATGGACGACCAGCCGGTATGGCTGAGCACCCGCGGCGGTCCGCTGTTGAGCCTGCCGTACCCCCACGAGGTCAACGACGTCCCGGCGGTCGCGCTCCACCACGGGACAGCCGCCGCCTTCGCCGACATCATCAGGGATTCGTTCGACGAAATGCTGGAGCAGTCCCGCCGGCAGCCGCTGGTGCTGGGGATCTCCGTCCACACCTTCATCGTCGGACAGCCGTTCCGGCTGAGGCACTTCAAGGCCGCGCTGGACCACATCCGGCGGAACGCACACGGCGTCTGGTTCACCACGGCCGGCGAGATCGCCCGCCATTACAGCGACCAGGTCCAGCCCGCTCCCGTCCCATCAGGCGGTGACGGTCGTCATGACACTTGATCCGCCACGCCGTTGACGGTTGTCGGCTGACAGTTGACGCACAGACCCTGCCCGCACGCTCACATGGGCCCCGGCCGCGCTTTCCTCGACGGAAGGCGCGGCCGGGGCCTGAAGAGGAGAGCCGAGGTCCGTCAGACCCGGTCCGCCGCGATCAGCAGGTAGTGGAAGCTGCCTTCCTTGTACGCCGTCAGGAACGGGTCCTCGACGCCCGTGGCCAGCGAGGACTTGGCGCGCAGCTCCCAGTAGGGGATGGTCGCGTCCGTCAGGTCGACGACGTTCATCGGGACCAGGCCGTTGGCGGCCATGGCCTTGAAGTAGGCGCTGCGCGGGTGGATGTTGCAGGTGTAGTGCTCGTCGATGCGGCTGACGGCCTTGGAGCGGCCGCCCGTCACGTCGTTGGAGCAGCCGGTGATGACGACGTAACGGCCGCCGAAGGCCAGCTGGCGGGCGTGCTCGGCGAAGAGGTCGAACAGGTCCACGTACATGGTGGATTCGTTGTTCCAGATGCCCTGGAACGCGCCGGTCGGCAGGCCGGTGTCGAGCATGTTGCGGAAGTGGTAGCGCACCTTGTCGTCCACACTCCGCTTGCGGGCCTGGCCGTTGGCGAACTCGACCTGCGCCTCGGAGATGGAGACACCGTCGACCTGGCAGCCGAAGCGGGCGTTGGCCATGATGCTGGTGCCGCCGCGGCCACAGCCGGCGTCCAGCAGGCGGTGGCCGGGGGCTATGGGGCCGAGGTGGTCGAGCAGGACATCGGCCTGAGCCGACTCCAGGCGGTGGAGTTCGGCGATGATGCGCTCGTCGCGGGTGTCCTCGGGACCGTCCAGGACGGAGGGGTCGTAGTCGCCGATCCCGTAGTGGTGGTGGTAGAGGCCGTCGACGTCGCCCAGGCGCAGGTTGACCGGGTCCTTCTCGGCGTTCCAGTAGTCCGCCACGGACTTCTGGTACGCGGTGCGCAGGACGGGGGCAGGGGCAGGGGTGGTGGCAGGGGTGGTGGTCATGTGGGTGGGGCTCCTTGCAGTGGGCTCAGTGCAGTGTGCGAAGTCAGGAAGGGGTGCCGGACGGGGTGCCGGAAGGGGTGGAGGTGTAGCGCCGGCTGCCGCTGTGCCAGGCGCGGTTGCCGCCCAGCCAGGCCCACACCCCCGCGAGGAAGCGGCGCAGCTGAGGTGAGCCGGTCAGCGCCAGGGCCGCCGCCTCCGCCTCGAAGGTGCGGACCAGCTCGTCATGGATCGCCGCACTCCGCTCGACCGCCTCGCGCGGTGTGCAGCGCTCCTCGGCGGCGATCACGGTCGGCAGGTTGAACTCGACGCTGTCCGAGTGGTGTTCCTTCGCCATCGAGTACAGGTCGTTGACGAGTGTGGCGGCCGTGGACGCCATGGTCACGGCGCGGCGGACGCGCGGATCGGCGTACTCGGCGGCGGGCAGTACGTAGCCGCCCACCATGTCGGTCATCGCGACACATGGGACGAAGCTATTGATCTGACGGTGCGCCAGGTACTCCCAGACGGCGGGCATCCGGCCCTGGGAGCGCCAGGACCCCTCCTGTCCGTAGCCCACGAACAGCACCGCGACCTCGTGGCGCAGCCGGGCCAGCTGGGACCAGTCCGCGTACCGGGCCATGTGCGCGAAACCGGAGTGCAGGGCGGTCCGCACCGGGTCGTCCCGCATCGCCTCCTCGACGTCGGGAACGTAGCGGAGCGGAGGGTGGGCGGGGTCGATGGCCGCGTACGCAACCCCGAGGTGCGCGCCGAGCAGCGCCGGCGCGGATCCCATCGTCTCGTCGTCGCAGTAGTAGTCGTCCGTGGCCCACTCCGCCAGGGCGCACTTGCCGGCGGCCAGGAGCCGGTCCGGGTCGTCGGTGTCGGGATGCACCAGCATCATCAGGCGCCCGAAGTCCGCCGCGCGAACGCGGTCGAGACGGCCGACGTAGAGGCCGATCTCCTCGGCCCACGCCAGCAGGCGGGCGTTGACCTCTTCGGCGAGCGCCGGGTCGTCGCGGAGTGCGGGCGGACAGTACAGCTCGGGAACGCCGGCCCCGCCCTCACCATCCTTGCGCCTGGCCCTGATACGGGCGGCCGACGTGCCCAGCCCCGTCGGCCCGGTCGGTAGGACGGAGCCCTTTGACGGCTTGGTCGGTAGGACGGAGCCCTTCGACGGCTCGGTCGGCAGGACGGACTGCCTTGACGGCCCGGTCGGCAGAGCAGACCCCCTTGTCGGCCCTTCCGGGTGGACACCCGAGTGCTCGGCGAGCAGTGCGGCCACGAGCCGGGCCACGTCGTGACGGGCCGTGGGCGCCACGATCCGGGACAGCAATGACACGGACCACTCCCCCTTATGACGGCGTACCGAAGACCTCGACGTTCTCCAGAACGCCGAGCGCGTCGGGCACGAGAACGGCCGCCGAGTAGTAGGTGCTGACCAGGTAGGAGATGATCGCCTGGTCGTTGATGCCCATGAACCGGACGTTCAGGCCCGGCTCGTACTCGTCCGGGATCCCGGTCTGCCGCAGGCCGACGACGCCCTGCTCGCCCTCGCCCAGCCGCATCGCGAGGATCGCGGAGGTGCCCTGCTCGGAGACCGGGATCTTGCCGCAGGGAAGGATGGGCACGCCACGCCAGGCCGGCACCGGGTGCCCGCCGACCTCCGCGGTGTCGAACGCGAGCCCCCGTTTGTTGCACTCGCGGCCGAAGGCGGAGATCGCCCGCGGGTGGGCGAAGAACACCTTCGTCCCGCGCCGCATGCTGAGCAGCTCGTCCATGTCGTCCGGGGTGGGCGGGCCGGAATGGGTGGAGATGCGCTGGCTGTGGTCGGCGTTGTGCAGCAGCCCGAACTCGGGGTTGGTGACCAGCTCGGACTCCTGGCGCTCGCGCAGGGCCTCGATGGTCAGCCGCAGCTGCTGTTCGAGCTGGTCCATCGGGTCGTTGTAGAGGTCCGCGACCCGGCTGTGCACGCGGAGGATCGTTTGCGCGACGCTCAGTTCGTACTCGCGGGGCCGGAGTTCGTAGTCGACGAACGTACCCGGAATCACCGGCTCGCCGGTGTGGCCGGAGGCAAGGGTGATGGCCGCCTCGCCCTTCTTGTTCTGCGGCCGCGCCTTTTCGGCCTGGCACCGCCGGACGTGGGACCGCAGCCCCTCGTTCCGGCCCGCGACCTCTTCGTACGCGGCCCTGGGCAGCGCCAGCACCGTGCAGGCCGTCATCGCGCGCGCGGTGAACTCCCATGTGCCCGGTTCCTCGGCGACCATCTGGCCGCCGAGGAACCCGCCGTCGGACAGCACACCGCGCCGGGTCTCCTCGCCGTACTGGCCGGGCGCGAGCTTCTCGATCCTGCCGTGCGCGATCAGGTAGACATGGTCGACGGCCCGGCCCTGCCTGGCTATCACCTGGCCGGGTTCGTACTCCTGCTGCTCGCACCGCTCGGCCAGGGCCCGCAGCACCGACTCGTCGTCGAAGCCGCGCAACAGCGGCAGTTCGCCCAGCTCGGCGGGGACGACCTTGACCGCGGCTCCCTCCTGGACGAACGTCACCCGGCCGTCCCCGACCTCGTACACCAGCCGTCGGTTGACCCGGTACGCGCCGCCCTTCACCTCCACCCAGGGCAGCATCCGCAGCAGCCACCGTGAGCTGAGACCCTGCATCTGCGGCACGGTCTTGGTGGTGGTCGACAGGTTCCGCGCGGCGGCGATCCCAAGACTGAGCTGTGCCCGGCCCGCTGAGTGGTCGGGCTGCTCCGGCTGCGACATCCTGGCCCCTTTCCGTATGAGCGCCTGCATCTCCGTATGCGCGGCTGCATCAACGCCTGCATCAAGAAGGAGCCTCGTGACGGGCCGGCCGACCCATGAGGCTCCTGTGACGCAAGTGAATCAACGTCAGATGATGTTGGTCGAGGTAGCCGGAATAGGACCGTCGCATTTCCGCCACTGGGTGGACGGGGGGACGTAGCCGACACAGCCGATATACCCGACTTCTCTGGCCACCCAGAGATAGCCGTCATGCCCGATGTGTTGCGATAAGCCGCAATTCGAGCAGACGAATTCGGCGCGGGCCACGAGTCCTGATGCCCGGGGCCCTTGCGTACGAGGTGGCCGATAGCCTCCACCTGAGCCATGCGGTGGACCGGCCGGATCGGCCGAATCGGTCATCGATCAGGGCATCGCACTGATCCGAGCTCGTAGCCCTTCGGTGAACGTGCGCGCCGCCTCCAGATCGGTGGCGTCGGGCCGGTTCTTGCTGATACCGCCGACGAGCTTGAACGGGAGCCAGGTGTCGAACCCACGGCACGAGAAGGTGTCGCTCACCTCGAAGCCCTTCTGCTCGAGAAGCCGTACAAGGGGGCGGGTGAAGGGCTGGAACGGCGGCTCGGGCAGTCCGCTGGTGGAGAACACGAACGCCCTGCGTCGTTCCCCTTGCGGGAGCGGTCGTTCTCCCTGCGGGAGCGACCGTACGAACTGGCGCAGCTGTGGATGAAACCTGCCCATGAAGATCCCCGAACCGAATCCCACAAGGTCGCAGGTGGACAGCTCCGCCATGTCGACCTGTTCAGGGGTGACCACAGCGGCCTGCAGGACCTCGCCCATGACGTCGGCGATCCTCTTCGTGTTGCCATGAGACACGGAGGCGCACACGATGACAGCCTTCATGCTGACACTCCTTTCGCTTCCACACTGTCGGTTTTCACTTCGACGGTGTCGGTTTTCGCTTCCACTGTGCCGGTGTGGTGCTGGTCAGTTCGGGCCCCCCGCTCGCCTTCCCCCCGGAACGCGCCTCGCGCATCGGACTGCGGGCGGGGCGGCGACTGTCGGTTCGAGCCGGGAAGCCAACGGTAGGCGCGTGGGAACCGCATCGCGGTGACGGTGAAGCGGCACACTCGCTCCTTGACCGTCGCCGCCACCCGTCCGGACAACACGAACCTTCGAGGGGTGTCATCCCGGTGTGTGGCCTGGATGAATCCGTCACGCCGGCCGAGGCTGATCCCCTGTCCGACCATGCCGATCGACACCGGCGCCGGTCGTTCGCCCCGTATCAACGCGAGCACCGTGTCAGCGCCGTGGGCACCCATGGGCATCGCTGCCTGACAACTCATCCGCAGGTGATCCCCGACATCGCCGGGTGGCGCAACAGCATCACCGGCCCCGACGATCCGTCGATGCCGCACGCACACCAGAGTCTCGTCGGTGCGCAAGCGGCCGTCGTCGGTTACCGGCAGGCCACTGCGCCGCGCCAGGTCCGGCACGTCGAACGAGCCCGCCCACACCGTGCAGTCGCTGGGCAGCAGCCGGCCGGCGTCCGTCTCGACACCGTCCGGGCGGACTCCGGTGACCCGCAGCCCGGTACGCAGCAGAACCCCGGCCCGCGCGAGCTTGCGTTCAAGAGCCACTCGGCTCGACTCGGGAAGCCACGCGGCGAACGACCCCGAAACCAACTCGACCTTCAACGACGGGTAACAGTAAGCGATTTCAGCAGCACTCTCGATGCCGGTCAGGCCGCCACCGATCACCAGGACACGTGCCGCCGCGGGCAGTTTCCGCAGTCGCGTACGCAACAACTCGGCGCCATCGAGGTCGGCGATGCTCCACGCATTCTCGGACCCGGCCAAGCCTCGGGCAGCCGTGCTGCCCACCGCGTACAGCAGATAGTCGAAAGCGAGTGTCCCACCGTCATCGAGCCGCACCGATCGCTCAGCGATCGCACCCACCGTCGCTACCCGCAGTCGTACGTCACGGTGCAGCAGACCGCTCAGCGGCCGCACCGCCTTCGTCACACCAGCCGCGTGCTCGTGCAACCGGACGCGTTCCACGAACTCCGGCCGAGGGTTCACCACCGTCACACTCACGTCCGGCTGCCCTACGGCCGCCAGCCGGTTCGCTGCCATCACGCCTGCGTACCCTGCGCCGACCACTACCACTCGCGCCAACGCAACCACCTCCGATCGGATCGACCTCACGCCTTGAGGACAGCGCCCGAGCGGCGACTGTGACAGCCGGGGAGTGTGATGACGGCCACACGGGCACCACGGGCACACGGGCATCCGGCATCCGGCATCCGGCATCCGGCATCCGAAGACCCCAAACCCTCCGACCCCGCACTCACCGGGGCTTCATCATCGGGGTTTCATCGACATTTCAATGACTCCGGGGATGGTTGGCCGGCAGCGCGCCGAACAGCCAGTCGCGCGCCGCGTCGTCTTGGACGCGTATCCGCAGGTGCACGGACCCCAGGTCTCAGCACTCAGCACTCAGCACTCAGCACTCAGCACTCAGCAAGTGAACGAGGACCCGATGGATGATCTGTTGCACAAGCTGGTTTCCGCCGTCATCACTGGCGCACTGATCGCCCTGGTGGGAGCTCTCAGCGTGGCCGTACGCAGGCGGAGGGTCGCCCGAGAGGAGGCCGCCGCGCCGGCTCCGGCAGAGGACCGCAGCCAGGCGCTGCTGCGTCAGGCCCGGCAGTCGGACGACAGCCGCGATGAGCTGGCCGCTCAGGGGCGGCAGGCGGAAGCGCTGTCACGGGCCAGGGAAGCCGCCGATCTCTGGCGTGAGCTCACCCGCGTCCGGCCCGGGCGCTTCCATGCGGAACGGCGGGCGGCGCTGGAGCGCCTGAGTGAACTGCTGGCTGCCATGGGGCAGGAGGAACAGGCAGCGCAGGTCCGCCTGGAAGCCGCCGGACTTTCCTGACGGAACAAGGAGACACCGCCATGCCCGCCGCCGTCTGGTCCGGCCGGAGCGCATATCCGGAGAAGATCACCATCGATATGGCCGCAGCCCTGAGGGACGAACTCGGGCTTGCGGAACCGCCCTTGGCCGAATCCCTTCCGGCCGAGAGCACCGGCGTACCGGCCGGGAGCCTGCTCCCGCCACGCGAGCGGTTCAGCGGTATGCCCGCGCCCACCCACTGCTTCGTGTACGTCGACGCCCATGCACCCAGAGCCTTTGAACTGCGTGCTTCGGTCATGGGCGGGCGCGCCGGGATCCGCCGCAGCCTAGGACTGGGGCACCTCGTCTACGCGGTGCCGCTGGAGCCGCAGGTTCCCTCACGCGTACAACTGAGTACGGCCCCAGCGCGGGGTTCGGCGATCGCGGCCTTCGAAGGAGACTCCGTGATCGCGAACCGCTTGAATTCGGACGCCCAGCTGCTCGACCTGGCAGATGCGTTGACACCCGCCACAGCCGGACCGGACCGGCATCACACCTGGCAGGTGGCCCGACGACTGACGATCGATCCACTCCCCCACGGTTCGGTTCTGATCGTCCAGACCCTGCACCGCCCCACCGCCCGGGCCTGGTCCCTCGGCGCCCGCACCGTGCTGGACTTTGCCACCCGCGCGGAAGCAGCGCTCCACCGGCGCCACGCATGAGCATCACGGAGCATAAGCATCACGGAGCATGAGTATCACGGACGACTCATCCCCCTCCCCAAACAAGCCCCCAAGTGAGTTAGGGTTACCTAACTTACTTGGGGAGGGTAACTGTGTCCACGGATTCCAACCTGCCCGTTCTGGCGGCGGAGTCGCCACGATTCGACCATCTGCTGCATGTGGTACCCGATGTCGAGCAGGCCGCGCGGGAGTACAGCGCGGCCGGGCTGCCGGCGCACGCCAACGAGCCGTTCGAGGGGTTTCAGAACGGCGGATGGCGGCCGGATGAGCGGTATGTCGAGATTCTGACG
This sequence comes from Streptomyces sp. NPDC001339, assembly GCF_042895955.1. Lineage (NCBI taxonomy): Bacteria > Bacillati > Actinomycetota > Actinomycetes > Kitasatosporales > Streptomycetaceae > Streptomyces > Streptomyces sp. NPDC001339. The sequence continues at coordinate 208,695 of NZ_JBIAWT010000010.1, forward strand.
ATCGTTGACCGGGAGGTGTTCCCCGATTCGCCGTTCGGGCGGGCCACGGCCTCGTGGATGCAGTACATCGATCCCCTTCTGGCAGGCGAGGGCGGGGCGCTGAACTTCGCGGTACAGGTGACGGATACGGCCGCCACCGCCGAACGGCTGCGGCGGGCCGGACACCGGGTCGAGGTGCACACCTGCGAATTCCAGGAAGGGAAGGTGTGGTTTCAGGAGGTGATGATCCTGGACGCGCCGGCCTGGGCACCGTTCTTCATCACATATCGGATCGATCCCGAGGTGATGAACGGCCTGAAGGAGTCGGCGCTCGGCGAACGCGGGGAGCGCGATCTGATCGGCATCGTCATCGAGACGCCGGATCCGGAGAAGGCCGCGGCCTGGGTGGAATCGCTGACGGGGGTGCCGCTGGACGCGTCCGGGACCGTGGTGCGGCTCTCCGGCGGGGAGGTGCGGTTCGTTCCCGGGGAGTCGGACCGGATCACCGCACTGGAGCTGACGGGAGGTACACCTCCGGACACGGTGATCAACGGGCTGCGGATGCAGGGGGTTTGAGGGATCCCGCTTCGGCGCGCGCTTGAGGGACAGGCAAGGACAGGCAAGGGACAGACACCGGTACGGCGCGCGCGGTGGCGGGCCCGGCCGCACATGTCGTGATGACCGAAGCCGGGCCCTGACTTCCGCCGGGGCCCGGCAATCAGGGCCTTACGCTGCGGCTCCCGTACCCTCGCCGGAACCGGCGGCGGTCTTGCGGCGGCGTACGGTGATCACCGCGCCCGCTCCCACGGCCATCGCCACGCCGCCCACCAGGGCGATCGCCGGCAGCGCGGAGGACGCGCCGGTCGCGGCCAGGTGGCCCCGCCCCTCAGCCTCGGCCGAAGTCACCTTGGCGCCGCCCTGCGCCGTGAGGTGACGCTGCGGCGTGGAGCCGCCCTTGGCACCACCGCCGACCTCGGCACTCTCATGGGGATCGACAGGCCGACTGGGCCGCTCGGGCTTGCCGCGTGCCGGGAGGATCTTGAAGTCGTACTGCTCATGGTTGGAGAAGCCGCACGAACCGTCCTGGTTGGCGAACATCCCCTCCATGATCGCGTAACCGTGACCGGGCTTGGCCGGGTCGATGGCGCGGACGCGCAACGGCAGCGTGACGGTGCTGTGCGCGGCAACGGGGAATCCGGTGAACTCGCTGTCAATCGTGGCGTCTTCGAAGCTCAGCCACTTGCCCGTCGCGGGATTGCGGAACTGCGCCTCCAGCTCTTCGTACGGACGGTCGACGATCTCGGCGGAGGAGATGTAGGGCTGCGGCCGGACCTTCTCCATGGCCTTGTCGGAAGTGTTGGTGACCGTTATGGAGGACAGACTCCAGTCGGCCCCGGCGATGAACTCGGACTGGAGCCCCTTGATGGCCATCCGAAGGTACTTCGGCGCGCTCGCGCAATCCCCGCCCGGGGGCCTCTCCTCGGACGCGGACCCGTCGGGCGTGCTCTCGGACGTGCTGTCAGGCTTGGTGCCGGTTTCCTTATCGGCCTTGGCGCCGGATTCCTTATCGACCTTGCTGCCGGTTTCCCTGTCGGGCTTGGTACCGGATTCCTCATCGGGCTTGGCGTCGGGCGCGGGCTTGGCACCGTTCTCCGCACCGGACTTCGCGCCCCCGTCGGTTTCGGTGGCCGGGCCCGCCGCCCCGGACGACTCGCCCGGCCCGGTCGCTCCGTCCGTCTGCGACTCATGGGTGTGTGCCGACGGACTCGGGGCTTCCGTGGCGAACGCGGCGGCGGGCGCGGCCAGTACGGCGGCGGGCGCGATGGCGGCCATCGTCGCGGCGGCCGTCAGTGCTTGGCGGAACTTCATCGAGCAGACCTTCCTGAGGTGTTGCCTGAGGTGTTGCCTGAGGTGGTATTGCCTGAGATGTCGCCTGAGCTGTCAGGCACGTGCGCATACATGACTGCTGACGGCACAAATGGTTGTGCCGCAAGACCAGTTATGGAGGAAGATCACAGCTCCGCCAACAGCTCCCCCGACTCAGCCCCGCCAGAAGCGCCGCAGGTCACAGACCTGCTCCAAGGTCCTCAAGGACGTCCGGAGCAGACCACTTACCCTCCGGCGGATCGGGTGAGTTCGCGCAGATGGGCGTGGAGCACGTCGGCGCAGGACTGGGCGTCCAGTGCGTCCGGGTGCAGGACTGCGCCGAGACCGAGTCCGTCGACGAGGGCCGCCAGCCGTTCCGTCTCGACGCCGAGATCGAGGCCGGGGCGGAGGACGCGTTCTTCGGCGAGACGGGTGAGGGCACGGAAGATGAGCTTCCGTGTGCCGGCGGCGGCCTTGTGGGCGAGGGGCTGGAAGGCGGGGTTGGTACGGGATGCGGCGTTGAAGTCGAGGAAGACGGTGACCTCGGCGCGGCGGCGGTCGTCGAGTGGAAGCAGTTCCTCCAAGAGACCGGCGACCAAGCGGAGTCGCTCCGGGCCGGTACGGCCACTCAAGTCGCCCACCTCCTCGATGCGTTGGACCAGGCGTTCACTGACGCGGTCGATCATCGCGCGCATCGCGAAGTCCATGAGCTCCGCCTGGCTGGCGAAATAGTGACGCAGCGAGCCGATGTTGAGCCCGGCCTCGTCGGCGACGGCGCGCAGTGAGGCGCGTTGCATCCCGTCGCGGACGACGACGCGGAACAGGGCGTCGACGACGACGCGGCGGCGTTCCTCCGGATCCACGAGCTTCGGCATGCCCTCTTTTTATCACGGCCGTGATAGATTGCTTTTTATCACGCACGTGATAAAAAAACGGAGGGTTCTCAATGGAGAGGTATCTCGATCTGATACTCCTCAGGTTCGGCCTGATAGCCGTCGGCCTCGTGGTGCCGGCCCTGGTGATCTTTGCGGTTGCGCTCGCCCTGAAACGGCGGGGCAGGCTGAATGAGATGCGCGGTGCCGCGGATCCCGTCGTACGGGCAGCAGGCCGGGCCCTGCTGCGACGACTGGAGGGCGGATCCGGGCGGGAGCGGCGACGGGACGGCCGGTGGTGACCGGGCGGGCGGCAGAGGCGTCCGGGCTCCTGCACCATCTGCTGATGGATCGCGCGATCAAGGCAGGCATCGTGCTCGCGGCACTGATCGTGGTGGCGGTGGGGATGGTGGTGATCTGGCGGAGGGCAGGGCGGAGAGAGCGCTGAGGATGCGGCCATACGGTCGCCGCAAGCACTGCGGTCGCCTCGGGCGCCGGCCGTGCGCCCGGTTCGTACACCGGCCACACGGGCTCCGTCGACAACCGGCCCGCCTGCCGGCCGCCCCGGCAGCGGTCAGTGCTACGGGCGGCGGAACCAGTCGCCGGACTGGCGCTGGGAGAGCGACACCACGATGGCGATCCCCAGGCCCGCCTGGACGATCCCAGCCGGTATGCCGCGCCCCAAGGCACCGATGCCGAAAAGGATCATGAACGCCGCGAAGGCGATCGCTGTGACCTTCGCCCCCGCACCGGATCGGGCGAAGCACAGCGCGCAGGTGAAGACGCCGATCACCGGCATCGCGGAGCCCAGCGCGGCACCCGCGGCCGCGGGGCCCGCCAGCGCACCGGCGACCACCGCCCCGAGCACGGCGAACCCTGCGGCGACGAAGGCCAGAACCCGCGCGGCACGTACCGATCCCGGCATGGACAGCTGCCCAACGGGATAGGCCGGATGGGAGGAATGAGAGGGGTAGGAGGGCTGAGCAGGATACGACTGGTAGGGACCCGGCGGGTACGGCGGCGTGCTCTGCTGAGAGTTGGGCGGTACGTTCCAGCCAGGCTGGTTCTGATACGACATGGCCAGCAAAATACCCTGTGACCAGCGGCCTCCCTTCCCTGCCGCCGGTACGGACCCAACCGACCGGCGGATGCCCGTCATGATTGCGGCCGAGCGAGCCACTCGTGCCACTGGCCGGTGAACGTCTCGATCTGTACGGGCATCCACGACCGCATGAGCACTGCTCAGCGGGCGGGGCTCATACGGCCGCTGGAGGACCGTGACAGCGACGGGACGACGCTGTTCAACCGGCTGAAGAAGCCCGCCAAGGGCCCGACCTGGTCGCACTTCAAGAACCTGACCAAGCGTCTGGAATGGCTGGACGAGCTCGGCGACACCGACGTGTGGATGGACGGAGTCGCCGCGGGGAAGGTCACCGACTTCGCTGGGGAGGCGGACGCGTCGGTCGCGTCGGAGCTGCGGGGCTTCGTCCCCGTCAAGCGCATCGCGCTGGTCGCGGCCTTGACGCACAAGGCGCGGATGCGGGTGGCCGTCTCCGTACGCGAGGGCACCATCTCCTCCTCCACACTGCTCAAGCGCCTGCGCTCGGGGTCGAGGAAGAACGCCACCTACGCCGCCTTCCGCGAGGTCGGCCGCGTGATCCGCACCGTCCAGCTCCTGCGCTACCTCTCCGACGCGCCGCTTCGCCGACGGGTGACCGCAGCGCCCAACAAGGTCGAGTCGTTCAACCGGTTCTCCCAGTGGATCGGCTTCGGCAACCGCGGTGTCATTGCCGACAACGACCCCATCGAGCAGGAAAAGGCGATGAAGTTCAACGCCCTGCTCACGAACGCGGTGATCTTCCACAACGCCCTGGACATCGCGGAGCTCGTCCGCCAGCTGCTGGAAGAGGGATGGGAGATCGACCCGGAAGACCTGGCGCACATCTCGCCGTACCTGACCGAACACATCAACCGGTTCGGCGAGTACAGCACCCACGAACTCGGCATCCAGCCCGAGGCGTACGACCCGAAACTCGACGTCGACTTCACCCCGCTGCGCGAGCAGGACCTGACCGCCCTGACCGCCGCCGGTCTCGGCCAGGCTGCCTGAGCCGTGAGGGAACTAGCTGGTGACGCCCTTCACGGGAGCGGGCCGGTATACCCCAGAATCCTGCTGCGAGGGCCAGCCTCCAACACCGTGGCCCGGGCAGGTGATCCGATAGCGCTGCCGTGGGGGCGGGGTTTGTGACGGTCCTTGTGGGCCCTCGCCGTATTTCAGAGGGATACCCGCGCTGTTACGCCAGCGGCAGAACACCGACCGGACCGGGCTCGACGATCACTACAGTCCAGTCTCATGACGACGATTACGACGCGTACGGTCGAGTATCCGGCCGACGGTTTGACGATGATCGGGCACCTCGCGCTCCCGGCCGGTGTCGACCGCCGGCCCGCGGTGCTGCTCGGACCCGAGGGCATGGGGCTCAGCGACGTCGAGCGCCGCCGGGCCGATGCTCTCGCCGAGCTAGGATACATAGCGCTGGCCTTCGACCTTCATGGCGGGCGCTATTTGGGCGACCCCGAGGAGATGCTGGCCCGTTGCCTGCCGCTGCTCGCTGATCCCGAGCGGATGCGAGGCATCGGCCATGCGGCGCTCGATGTGTTGCGCACCGAACCGCGGACCGACCCCGACCGGATCGCTGCCGTCGGCTATGGCACGGGGGGTGCCGTCGGGCTGGAACTCGGGCGCGGCGGCGTCAGCTTGCGCGCGATCGGGACAGTCAACGCACTGACCACGGGCCGACCGGGCGAGGCAGCGCGCATTCGCTGCCCGGTGTGGGCCGGGGTCGGGTCGGAAGACCCGATCATGCCGCCGGCGCAACGGAACGCGTTCACCGCTGAGATGCAGGCCGCGGGCGTCGACTGGCGCCTCGTGGTCTACGGAGGCGCCTTGCACGCCTTCCACCACCCGCCGGTCGACCACACCGTGCGCCCCGGCGTCGGCTACCACCCACGGCACGCGCAGCGAGCCTGGCGCGACGTCGTCGACCTGCTCGCCGAGTGCCTGCCCGTGACGGAGGATCTGGGGCATGCCCCAGGTATGCATGCCGGCCCCGGGCACTGACAGTCCACTCCCCTCAAGTCCGCACAGCAGAACCGCATTCGGGCGGTTGCTCGATCGCGGAGATGCATTCACAACTACCGCAGTAAATACCGGATTTACTGCGGCAGAGCCCCTACGTGATCACCGCGACCTGCGGCGGGCCAATCCGGCCGCCGGGGCGAGGTGTACGCATTTACTGCGGCAGTACCGGAAGGGCGGGACGGCGTGACGATCGAATCGGTGGCCGAACTCGGGAGCGGGGGCACTTCGGTTGCCGCGCGCTCGGGTCGTACCTCTGTCCGCCCCGCCGTCGTTGTACACCGCGGCGGTCGAGCGCTACCTCACCGGCGCGGGCATCGCGAAGTCCTCCGCGCGGATCTACCGGATCTCGCTGACGACGTGGGGATGGATGCTCGCCGGCGAACCGCCGCCGACCGGACCCGCCCGCCGACGCGCGAAACCGCCCGTCTTCCCCGTCGCCGCGATCGACGACCCGGCGCTGCCGGAGGTCTTGGCCGAGCTGGCGGCGGCGCGGGCGGACGAGATGGACGCCGACACCGTCAACCGGGAGCTGTCCATCGGGCGCAAGGCGATCGGCTGGTGGCAGCGCCAAGGCTGGATCGAGTGCGATCCGACGATCGGCATCGAGCGGCGGCCGGCGCCGCCGGACCGCACCAAGGCTCTCGCGGAGAACCAGATCGCCGCCCTGTGGCGCCTCGGCGTCGCGCTGCGGGAGAAGACGCAGTGGAAGGTGCTCTACGAGTCCGCCGCACGGGCCGATGAGGTGCTGCGCCTCAACGTGGAAGACCTCTCTCCCTGGAGCGCTACGCCCGCCCCGGCGTCGACCCGGTCGCCCGGAAAGTCGCCGAACGCGAACCCGCTGCACGTCGCCGCAGGTAAATCCGAGCGGATCAGTGCTTCAAGATCATCCCGTTGCCCCTTTGGCGCGTATCTCGGAAGCGGCGCGTATCGCATCTGATGCGAACTGGCGTCATGTTGCGCTGTGTTGGCTGAGCTGGGCTCAGGAAGCCGCTGATCAGCGGACACGCGGCTCGTCACGCACCTGCAGGGACGGTAGCTGACGGGTCGGGCCCATGTCGTGCCGCTTCACTCGATCGCATGACTGACCTGCCATTTCTCCCCGGACTTCGCATCCGATGCGAGATTCTCGCGGCGAATGCGATCTACGGAGCGTGACGATTTGGTGGGCAAGAACGGGACGGCACCAGGGGCCGCCCGACTGCACCTGGCCGATGGGGTGCCGCTGCTGCGGCCGGACGAGCAGGTCTTCGAGGCGATGCTGGATGGCTGGCGCAACCAGCAGTTGGCCCGGAACCTCGCACTGTCGACCATCAACGGCCGCGAGCGGAAGGTGCGGGCGTTCGCCGCGCACGCGGACGCCTTTCCCTGGTCCTGGTCCTCGCCGCTGGCGGACGAGTGGTTCGGCGACCTGCGCGCGGTCCGTGGCTGCGTACGCTCGACGCTGCGTGGCTACCAGGAAGCGGTACGACTGTTCTGCGACTACTCCACCGACCCGGCCTACGGCTGGGCGACCGAGTGCGAGCGGCGGTTCGGCACCCATCCGGTGCAGGTCTGTCATCCGTGGAACACGGCCGTGCACATGCAGGAGTGCGAGGCCGAGTCTCCGAAACGGGCCTTTACCCGAGATGAGTTGCAGGCGTTCTTCGACCACGCCGACGACCAGGTCAGCCGCGTGCGTGGACGCGGCCGCAAGGGCTGGCTGCCCGCCTTCCGCGACGCGATGCTGTTCAAGACCTCGTACGCCTACGGACTGCGGCGCAACGAGACGAGGATGCTGGACACCGCCGACTTCGGCCGCAACCCCGAAGGCCCGGAGTTCGGTGAGTACGGCGTCTGCTACGTCCGCCACGGCAAGGCGAAGAAGGGGTCACCGCCCAAGCGCCGCAGCGTGCTGACCGTGTGGGAGTGGTCGGCCGAGATCCTCGACCAGTGGACGAGTGAAGTGCGGCCCGCCATGCGCCACGCGGACGGGCCCGCTCTGTGGCCGTCCGAGCGCGGACGGCGGGTCGGCCTGCAACGGCTGGACTCCCGCTTCGCCGCCTACCGTGATGACCTCGGGCTGGATCCGGTCCTGGATTTTCACTCGCTGAGAAGGTCCTACGTCACCCACCTGATCGAAGACGGCTGGGACGCCCTATTTGTCCAGCAGCAAGCCGGCCACGACCATGCGAGCACGACCTCCATCTACACCTGCGTGTCCTCCGACTTCCGCACCCGCACCCTGCGGCGGGCCCTGGACGCCACCATCGAGGCTGCGCTCAAGCCCGCGAGGAGGGCCTGATGAAACGCCAGGTCAGCTACCACTGGCGGCTGCGCGAGCGGATGGCCGCCTCCGGGATGTTCACCACCAGCGAGCTCGCCCCGCCGCTCGCCGAGCGTGGCATCAACCTCTCCCTCTCCCAGGTCCACCGCCTGGTCACCGGCACCCCCGAACGACTGTCGCTGCCGGTGCTGGCCGCGCTCTGCGACATCTTCGAGTGCACCCCGACGGACCTGATCGCCACCAAGGCGGAGAACGCCACCATCCGCAAGGTCGCCACCGGCGACGCGGTCGTCGACCTATCAGCGGTCCGCCCCAAGCGCGCCCGCATCCGGCCCGAAGGATGAGCCGCATCCGCGTCCGGGCCGAGGACCTGATCTGCACTCGATGCGGCCGGGCCCTGCGACCAGGAGCGAACCACTGGCCAGAGGGCTACATCTGCCAGAGCTGCATGACCAGGGCCCTGGAGACCTACGGGACCTGCACCGGGTGCGGCGTCGAACGGCTCACCCCCGGCCTCGCCGCGGACGGCGGGCTGCTCTGCACCGACTGCGCCGGCGGGATCGGCGACTTCTTCTGCGAACAATGCGGTCAGGAGGGCAGACGCTACCGGCGCGGAGTCTGCGGCAGATGCGTCCTGACCGGGCGGCTCCGCGATCTCCTCGACGACGGCACCGGCTCCGTCCGCGCCGAGCTGCTCCCGCTGTTCGATGCTCTGCGGCAGATGCGCCGCCCCTGGGGCGGACTGACCTGGACAAAGCAGCCCTACACCCAAAGGAACCTGCGGGCTCTGGCCCGCGGCGAAGTCCCGCTTACCCACGAGGGGTTGAGCCAGCTCACCCCCTGGCGCTCGGTTGCCTACCTGCGCGATCTACTGGTGCAGAGCGGGGTCCTGCCCCCGGCCGACCGGCAGCTGCTGCTGTTTCAGCGGTGGCTCGCCGAGAAGCTGCCGACCGTCGGCGACACCGAGCACCGCAGACTCCTGGAACTCTTCGCCGCCTGGCACGTCCAGCGCCGCCTGAACACCCTGGCCGACCGCCGCCCGCTCACCGGCAAGCAGATCCAGCAGGCCCGGAGGGAGATTCACCTCGCGACCGCCTTCCTCGCTCACCTTGCCGAGCGCGGACGGACCCTCGCTGACTGCACCCAGGCCGATGTCGATGCCTGGTACGCGGGCGGCTACACAGCTCGGCGCCTCACCCACGCCTTCCTGCGGTGGGCGATGCGGTCCAAACACATGCCGAAGGTCGCCGTCCCGCACCGCTCCACAAGCAATCCTGCCCCGCTCGCCCAGCACCAACGGCTTGCGCTGCTGCGACAGCTCGTGAACCGCGACGACGTGCCTCTCCAGGACCGCGTCGCCGCAGTGCTCGTCCTTCTCTATGCGCAGCCCCTCACACGGATCGCTCGGCTCACCGCCGACGACGTCCAACGCGAGAACGGCGAGGTCCTCGTGCGGCTCGGCGACCCGCCGTCGCCCGTCCCAGCCCCGTTCGCCGGGATGCTGCTGGACTACCTGGGCCAGCGACCGAACACCATGACCGCAACCAACCCCGACGCCCGATGGCTCTTCCCCGGCCGCCGGGCCGGACAGCCCATGACCCCGGAAGCTCTGCAACTCCGGCTCCGCCACCTGGGCTTCCCCACCCAACGAGGACGCGCCGCGGCAATCCGCCACCTCGTCCTCCAAGCCCCGGCGCCGGTGATCGCCCGGATGCTCGGCTACGACGACGACACCACCACCCGTCTCGCCGAAGAGGCCGGAGGCACCTGGCGCCACTACGCCCCCGGCGACCACTCACGGTGACCACGAGCCTTCAGCAACTGAGGAATACGCGACTCCTGATTACGCGAGGTCGCCAGTTTCACACCCCGGCGAGTGCCAGGTCCGTGCGAACCGTGCCGTCCTCCTGGACGGTGTCGTTGCTGCCGAAGGAGATGACAAGCCGGTTGTCGGCACCTGGCAGGGTGCGGGGCAGGGCCTCTCGCCAGCAGCGACGCAGAACGTCCTCGGAAGTGTCGCGTCGGATGCCGAGGTTGAAGGCCGTGATGTCGCCGCGGGTCACTGCCAGCACCCGGCCGACCCACCCCCGGTGCTCCGGGTCACCGATTCCCTGGACGAAAGAGTCGCCGATGAAGCAGATGCGCAAGTCCCCGGTCATCCGGCCACCTTACGGAGAGGCGGGGCCGGTATGCGGCGGCCAGTGCTGTGAACTCACGGGTTCGCCGGGGCGGCAACACGGCGGGCTCTCCGAAAATGCGTTGCGGGTGTCGTGCGGAGCGCCTCACTGTGGTGCGGTGACAACTCAGGTAGCTCAGGTAGCCCAGGTGATCGTGCTGAATGGCGGGTCCAGCTCGGGCAAGTCCGGGATTGTCCGGTGCCTGCAGGCGATCCTGCCGGATCCGTGGCTTGCCGTCGGGGTCGATTCGCTGATCGAGGCCATGCCCGCGTCCATGCAGGCTTCGGGCGCGGGAATCGAGATCACCGCAGACGGCGGGGTGAACGTCGGCCCGGAGTTCCGGATGCTTCAAGCAGCTTGGACGGAAGGAGTCGCCGCTACGGTCCGTGCGGGCGCCCGGGTCATCATCGACGAGGTATTCCTCGATGGCGCCACGTCCCAGCAGCGGTGGCGGAAGGCTCTCGGCGGACTGGACGTGCTCTGGGTGGGTGTCAGGTGCCAGAGCACGGTCGCCGCAGGCCGCGAGGTCGCCCGCGGGGACCGGGTCCGGGGAATGGCGGCCTTGCAGGCGGAGGTGGTCCACCAAGGCATGCGCTACGACCTGGAGGTGGACACCACCCGTACCGAGTCCTGGGAATGTGCGCGGGCCATCGCCGCTCGGATCGAGTGATCGACGCCGGCATGTGCACCGCCTGCGCCCACCCCGCTGCCCCGGTCCCACCGACGCGCACATCCAGGACACGCACATCCAGGACGCACACCCCAGGTCGGGTCCGCTCGGACCCGGCCGAGGTCTGCCATCAGCCCTGACGGAGTCCTGCCAGGCGGGTGAGCACGGCGCGGATCAGGCCGTTGACCACAGCGGGCTGTTCCTGATGCGGCAGATGGCCCGCCTGTTCGATCACATGGAACTCGCCGTACGGAGCCAGCTCGGCCAGCGTCCGGGACACCTCCAGGGGGATCTGGGAATCGAGCCGGCCGTGTGCGAAGACCGCGGGCACCGCCAGCCGGCCGACGGACTCGCGCGGGTCGTAGACCGCGATGTCAGCGAACAACTCGTCGATGAACAGGCCGGATTGAAGGATCTGTCGCACCGTCCGGCGCGCCAGGTCCGGGTCCGCCTCGGGGCCGAACCACTGCGGGACCCAATCGGCCAGAGCCGCGGCGCGATCGTCGGAGAGCGCCTTCCGCAGCAAGGGCAGAGTGTCGGTCATGCTCTGGCTCGGCCAGTAGCCGGGCCCGTCGATCGACACCACGCCGACCACCCGCTCCGGCGCGGCGAGAGCCACCTCCAGGGAGAAGGCCGCACCCATCGAGTTGCCCACCAACAGGGCCCGGTCCAGAGCCAGTACGTCCATCAGCCCCAGCAGGTCGGCGGTGTTGGCGGCGAAGGTGTTTCCGTCGGCCGGATGGTCGGTGCGGCCGCAGCCCCGCCAGTCCATGGTCACCACCCGGTGGTCGGCGGCCAGATCGGCGACCTGGGCGTCCCAGACCTGGCCGTTGGTGCCCCAGCCGTGCACGAGCAGCACCGGCATTCCGGTCCCCTCGTCGGTGTAGTGCATCCGGATCCCGTTCACAGTGGCGTACGCCATGGTCATGCTCCTGTCCTCGTCCGCACCGCTCCGTTCGGCCGCGGTGTTGAGCAGAGCCAGTTCACCGCGCTGACGCGTTCCGACCAAGACGCAGTTCGCTCGTACACTCATCGCGGAACGCAATCAATCACAGCGCAATGAATCAAAGCGTGATTCGTCACGTGATGCCTCACGCGATGAATCACGCGCAACGGATCAGACGCGATGCGTCAGAAGATGCAACAGAAGCGGAGAAGAGCGGAACGTGGGAATGGAGCTGCGCCAGATCCGCTACTTCGTGGCCGTCGCCGAGGAACTGCACTTCGGCCGGGCCGCCGAGCGACTGCACATCGCCCAGCCGACCGTCAGCCAGCACATCCGGCGCCTGGAACGCGAACTCCGGCTGGACCTGTTCCACCGCACCACCCGCCAGGTCACCCTCACCCCCGCCGGTGCGGCCTTCCTGCCGCACGCCCGCACCATCCTGGCCTCGGAACACGCCGCACTCCACGCGATGGCCGACATCCGGACCAAGGAGGCCACGATGCTGCGCATCGGCACCAGCGTCGGCCTCGGAGCACGCCTCGAACGCGTCCTCACGTCCCTGGCAGACCATTCCCCGGAGCTCACCGTGGAATTGGTGAGCGCCCCGTCCACCGTCCGGTTGCAGGCGGTACGCGACGGCACACTGGACGCGGCCTTCGTACGCGGACTTCCGCACAGCCCCGGCCTGGATCTCCTACCGCTCTGGACGGACCCGCTCGTGGTGGCACTCCCCGCGACGCACCCACTGGCCGTCCGCGCCACGGTGCCCCTCGCCGGCCTCGCCGGTATCCCGCTGCGCCTCGTCTCCCGCGAGGCCAACCCGCAGCTCGTCGACCTGGTCATCGGAGCGTGCCAGGACGCCGGGTTCGAGCCCGTCCTCGGCCCCGCTTTCACCACCGACCAGGACACCCTCGCCGCCATCGCGACCGGCAGCCCCAGCTGGACCGTCTTCTACGCCGCCCAGGCCGGATTCCTGCAGACCGGCCGCACCGTCTTCCGCCCGGTCGACCCGCCCGGCCTGACCGCCGAAACCTTCCTGGCCGTTCACCCCGCCACCCCCGCACGCCGGCTGACCCCTCTCCTCGACGTCTGCCGCACCGTAGAGGATTGACGGGAGCACGGGCGCGGTGCCGGCACCGTCACGGCACCGGCACCGGCGCCGGGAAGAAACGGCGGGACAGGACGTCTCGGAGACCACCGGGAGGACGCCCCAGGTTTCAGGGGAAGGGCGGGCGGCCATCTGTTCGGAAGGTGGTGTCGCCGGAAAACCTGGGGGAATCATGGGCGTTCGGGGATTCGTCGGCAGGGCGGGAGCGGCTCTGGCCACCGTCGTCGCGCTGCTCTCACCCGGCGCAGCGCAGGCGGACGCGCCGCCATCACCATTACCGTCGACGTCACCGCGATCGTTGTCCTCGCTGTCTCCACCGCCGCTCACCGATGACCGCGGGCGCGCGCTCACGCTGCGCGGCTGGAACGTCGAGGACAAGACGCACCGCGGCGCCGATGCGCTCAGCGCCGTCACCGAGCGGCACTTCCGCGATCTGCACGGCCAGGGGTTCAACTTCGCGCGGCTGCTGGTCTTCTGGGACGATCTGGAGCCGCGTCCCGGCCACTACAGCCCGCGCTACCTCCGGAAGATCGAACGGATCCTGGACTGGGCCCACCGCTGGCGCATCCGGGTCGTCATCGACGCCCACCAGGACGTCTTCGGCCCGCGGTTCGGCCATCGCGGCGTCCCCGAGTGGGCCACCCGCACCGACGGGCTGCCCTTCTCCCCGCACCCGGAGGACTGGTTCGCGGAGTACTTCGAACCGGCCGTACAGGCCGCCTTCGAGCACCTCTACCAGGACCGGAACCTCCAGCGGGCACAGGCCCGTATGTGGCGGATACTCGCCGCGCGCTTCGCCGGCCACCCCGCCGTGTTCGGCTACGACCTGATCAACGAGCCCATGGGGCGACTACGCGCGGGCGAGGACCTTCCGGCGGCCGCCCGCCGCATCGAGTCCGAGCAGCTGACGCCGATGTACAACCGGATCGCGGACGCGATCCGCACGGTCGACCGGCGCAGCAGGCTGTTCGTCGAACCGACCCCGATCGTCGGCGAGGGGCTGCCCACCGGCCTCGGCCGCATCCACGACCCCAAGGTCGTCTACGCACCGCACTTCTACCACGCCACGATGGAGGCAGGCGGCGACTACGATCCGTCGGCGCGCTGGATCGAGACCTACGAGAACGCCGTCATCCGCTACCCGAGTGCCCAGCGCATACCGGTCGTGGTCGGCGAGTGGGGCCCCCGGGACAGCTCGCTGCCCCACATGCCGCGCTTCTACGGCGATGCCCTCGCCTCGCTCGACCGTTACAGCGCCGGCTGGGCGGGCTATGTGTGGTGCTACGGCTGCGGGTACTGCGCCGTCGGCAAGGACGGCCGCTTTCAGGCCAACAAGGAACAGACCGCGCGTCCCTATGCTCCAGCCGTCGCCGGCACGGTGCGCGAGCAGCGCTACGAGCCTGCGGCTCGGACGTTCCGCCTCGCTTACGACCCCGCCGGCCCCGCGGGGCGGTCCGGCGTCAGCGAGCTGTCCACGCCGCCCACGGCGGTGGGGTGGCAGGTGTCGGTGGAGGGCCCCGCAGTGGCCTGGCCGCGTTCTGTACCGGCGGGGGAACGGGGCACGGTCCGGGTGTGGACACGGCCGGGATCCTCGGGGCGGGTCACGGTGACGGTCTCGGCACAGGGGGCGGTTTCGACACACGGGGCGGTTTCGACAAAGGGGGCGGTTTCGGCAAAGGGGACGCCGAGTCACTGTCCACGCACTGCCGGCATGCGCCAACCGCCGTCCACCGTAGCGCGCTGACGGCCCGTCATCAGACGGGGTGGCGGGTCAGTGCTGCTGTCCGCTCCCGGCCAGGTGTGGCCGGGACCGCGGAGGGGCCGGCGCGGGAACGAATTCCACTGCCGCCACCCGCTCTCGCGACCTGCGGTCGAGCAGGACCACGGAAGCCGCCTCGGGTACCGCGTCAGGGACAGGCGCGTCCGCCGCGCCCTGTGCGGACAATGCGCGCAGCAGACGGTCGAGACCTCGGTGGTGCCGGGTGAAGGCACGTCGTGACGCCCATCGGCCTCGGGCTTCCTGGCCCGCCAGAGCCTCGGTCGCTCCCACGTCGAGCACGACCAGGTGCAGTTCCCGTCCCTGGCGTCCGGCGCACCTGGCCAGCCATCGGCGCATCCACGGCCTGCCGCCGCAGTCGTGGACCAGCAACGGCCCGCCGCCCCGTACCCCGGCGCGAAGCCGGCGAAAGTGCGCCAACCGCACCCAGGGCCGGTACAGCGCATAGGGCAGAAAGGCCGGCATCACCGCCTCGTACGCGACATGGAGCGCCCGAGGATCGACGATGGACGCGGCACCGGCCCAACGCCGCAACAGGGTGCTCTTACCGCTGCCCGGCAATCCGGAGACCACCACGACGGCGCCCGCGGGGTATGCCAGCACGGCGGGAGCTCTGCCCGGTCCCCGCAGATCCACCAGCCCACGAGGATGCGTCAACGCCCACCCGCCGTGGGAGTCGGCACGCCTCTCCGCCACTCCGGTCCGGTCGCCCGTCACGCCCACTACCCGCCCCCTTGGTCAGACTCACTCTCCATGCTCCACCACTCGCGCAGCCGACCGACCATGGCACATGGCGGCCATGCCGTCCCCGTATATGACGCGCACCGCGACCATTGGGTTCGCCGCTCCCCCAGCGGCCTCGCCGACTTCTGTCACGTCCTCGCTGCGGCAGCAGCACCGAGATGTCACCTTCGGTTCACCGACGGCTGGTGGGCTGGCGCTCGTCTGCCCCGAGGGCCATTCGTCTGCCCCGTGGGTCACATGAGAATCGAGGAATTCCCACCATGCACATACCGTCCCGCCGCCACCTCACGATCGCCGGCGCTGTGGTCGCCGCCACCACGGCCGCCGTGGCCGTGGCCTCCGCCTCCGCCGCCGGCGCCGGCGCGTCCGACACCACGGCGCAGGCCGAGCACGCGGTCAAGGGCGGGAAGGCGAAGAACGTCATCCTGCTGATCGGCGACGGTATGGGCGACTCGGAGATCACCCTGGCCCGTGACTACACCGTGGGTGCCAACGGCCGCCTGAACATGGACAAGTTCCCGCTGACCGGTACGTACACGACGTACGCGGTGCACGCCGACGGCAGCCCGGACTACGTGACCGACTCCGCGGCGAGCGCCAGCGGCTGGGCGACCGGCACCAAGACGGTGAACGGCCGCCTCTCCAAGACGCCCGGCACCGACAAGGCCGTCCCCACGGTCCTGGAGCTGGCACAGAAGAACGGTTACGCCACCGGCAGCGTCACCACCGCCGAGGTGACCGACGCGACCCCGGCGGCGCTCGCCTCGCACGTCACCGACCGCACGTGCCAGGGCCCTGCCGACATGGCCAAGTGCCCCAGCGACACGATCGCGGCCGGCGGGCCGGGCTCGATCGCCGAGCAGTCCGTCAACCACAAGGTGGACGTGCTCTTCGGCGGCGGCAAGCAGCGTTTCGACCAGAAGGTCACCAACGGCAAGTTCAAGGGGCTGACGGTCACCGAGCAGGCGCGGAAGCTCGGCTACCAGGTCGTCACCGACCGGGCCTCGCTCAAGGCGGCGAACGCCGGCAAGCCGGTGCTCGGCCTGTTCGCCCCGGGCAATGTGCCGGTGGAGTGGACCGGCAAGGCGGCCGCGGTCGGCGGCACTGATCCGCAGCGGTGCGTGACCGCCAACCCGGAGCGGCCGCACTCCACACCGAGCCTCGCCGACTCCGCCACCAAGGCGCTCCAGCTCCTGGAGGCCAAGCAGCAGGCGAAGCAGTCCGAGAAGGGCTTCTTCCTGCAGATCGAGGGCGCTTCGATCGACAAGCGGGACCACGCGGCCGACCCGTGCGGCCAGATCGGCGAGACCGCGGCGTTCGACCGCGCGGTCAAGGTGGCCCGGGAGTACGCGGCCAAGCACCCCGACACGCTCGTGGTGACCACCGCCGACCACGGCCACTCCAGCCAGATCGTCCCGCTGGAGGCCACCCCGCCCGGCCTGTCCTCCACCCTGGTCACGAACGAGGGCCAGCAGCTGAAGGTCAACTACTCGACGAACACACCGGGCCAGCCCCAGGAGCACACCGGCACCCAGGTCCGGATCGCGGCCCAGGGCCCACAGGCGTACCGGGTGCTGGGCGTGACGAACCAGACCGACCTGTTCACGACGATCCGCAAGGCGCTGCGTCTGCACTGACCGGCAGCAGGAAGAAGGGGGGGAGCCCACCGGCCACCACGCCGCTACCGGTCTCCCCTCTTCAGCTGTGTGTCTTCAGTGCAGCTCAGGTGATCAGTCTGGGGGGGGACCCTTCGGTACGTGCCATCGCATTACCGGCGGCTCGCGGAAGCGCGGATCACGGCCGCTGTGCGGAAGCGGCTGGCGGCATCTGCCCACGCGTTCGGCGGCCAGGCAGGTGCGGACCGTCGTCATCCGTATCGTCGGGCCGCCGACGCCGCACTTGATGACGTAGAAGAGGAAGACGTTGGTCGAGGTGACGGCCAGCGCGTAGACGTAGACGTCCTGGAGGAGCTGGAGGTAGAGGCAGGTGCCGATGGTCAGCACGGCCATGGCGTAGAACAGCGAGGTCGGCACCCACCGGGCGAACGAGGACAGGCCAGTGATCTTGCTGTCGTCGGCGGGGACCGTGCTGAGCCCGAGCCGGCGCGAACGGGCGATGACCGCGCGGACGTAGGCGAAGGTCACGAAGTTCGCGAGCCACGTCAGGCATTGCCCGATCGCCGAGTTGATCGGCCACCAGCAGGGTTCGATCAGAGTGACCGCCAGCACGAGCGCGCACGGCGCGACGCAGTGCCCGCCGGCCGGTCTCGATCCGCAACTCGCAGTTGCCGTGCGGCGTCCCACATTGGCGTCCTGGCCAAGGCTGTTCACACTGGTCAGAGGGTGGGACATCCCAGGAGTACGGCAGTTCGGCGGCGGGGATGGCCATCCCGGTGGTCCGCCCCGCATGCTCGATGGCACAGCTCGGGCGGCGTCGCCCGCCGCCCTCCCACACGCCAGGGAACACCTCCCGCACGCCAGGGAACACCAGAGCACCAGAGGAAGGGACTCTGTGTCATGAGGAACGCGCTACGCAAGCGTCTGACACTCGCCGTCGCCGCGGCGGCGCTCGGCGGTGGGCTGGCCCTGTCGGCCGGGCCCGCGGTGGCCGCGCCCGCCCAGGTGGGCCCCGGCGACCGCGCCGCCATCGGGACCAGCGAGGCCACGGAGGACGCAAGTGTCCTGGGCACCGCCCCGGCCTGCGTCCGGCGGGACGTCATCAAGCACGAGAAGAAGGTGACCGTGGGGAACGACTGCGGCAAGGCCATGCATCTGAAGGTGGTCATCGACTGGGGGCCCGACTCGCGGTGCCTGACCTATCAGCACGGTGAGGAGTGGACCTGGCATTGGGGCAGGGGCTCCTACGGCAAGGTCGTCACCTGCTGAGTCTCCTCCCGGCCGGCCGTCGGCACCGCGATCCACAGCGGTCCACGGCGAGGACGGGCGCGCTCCACCGCCTCGGCCTCAGTCAGTTCCGGTGAGAATGCGCGCCAGGTCGATGACGTCCGTGGCGGTGAGATCGACGTCGGCGGGTGCCGGAACCGGGTCGGCCTCCGGGCCCCACTCCAGCGGGCGCGGGATGTAGGCGGTGCGCAGACCGGCGCCGGCGGCGGCTTCGAGGTCGTCCGGGTGACAGGCGACCATCAGGAGTCGCCGTGGCTCCACGCCGAGCAGTTCGGCGGCCGACCGGTAGACCCGTGGGTCGGGCTTGTACGACGCGACCAGCTCGGCCGAGAGGATGCAGTCGAAGCGGAGCCCGGCCCGCTTGGTGAGGCGGGTGAGGAGGCCGACCCCGCCGTTGGACAGCGTTGCGGTGATCACGTGGCTGCCGTGAAGCCGTTCCAGACCGGCTGCGGCGTCCGGCCAGGCGTGCAGCCGGTGCCAGGCTCCGACGAGCGCGTCCCGGTCCGCCTCGCCGAAGGCTTCGAGGCCGTGGGCGGCGAGTGCCTCGTCGAGGGTGAGCCGGTGCAGGTCGTCGAGGGGCATCCAGGGCAGCTCTCCCGATACGACCTTGATCAAGGCAGGCCGGTAGCGGCGGCGCCAAGTATCGGTAACGGCGGGCCAGTCGGCGTGCAGACCGGCCTGGCCGCCGCTGTCGGCCAACGCACTGGCCACGCTGGACCGCCAGTCCGTCATGGTCCCGAAAACGTCGAACACCGCGGCGTCGATGTCCATGCGGCTCGCCCTCCCCCTGGTTCAGTGTGCCGTGCAGGCCTGCCTGTTGTCCCGAGACCGACTTGACAGGCCTCGGAACCTCGGCGGGCCGGTGTGGTGCCTGGTCAAGGCCCCATGACTGTAGCCTTCCTGAGTCTTTCCCGTGCAACCGGCCGGGCGCTCCGTCGGTGCTGCGTCGGCGCTTCGTCGGTGCCGCGTCGGCGCGTTGCCTTCCGGGTGACCTGTCGTTGAGAACGGCATGACCAGAATGCACCGGACTTTTGCGGCTCTTGTCCTGGCCTCCGGAGCCATGGGGACCGTCTCGCCCGCGACCGCGAACGCCACCCAGACCGACCGTCCGCTGCTGTTCAGCGTGGACTACGAACTCGCCAAGCTCAACGACCTCGGCCCCCAGGGCAAGGTGGGACAGACGGCGACATCCTTCGCTCCCGTGCTGGAGCTGTTCGGTCCCTTCGCCGGGGTTCTCCATCGCTGAGGTGCCGGGGGACCGCCCCGATCCCGTGCGTCAGGCCATGTCGTGTGTGGTCAGGCCGCGTACGGCGGTGGCCTTCGGCAGCATGGGGCCCGACCAGGGGCGGCGCGGCGGGCGGCCGACGAATGCGCCGAAGAGGAGAGCCGCGGCGGTGGCCGCGAGTACGCCGGGCACCATTTCGTAGATTCCGGACTGCAGGGGGCCGAGCAGCGGGTCGATCCGCTTCCAGAGGAGGACGGTCGCCGCGCCGGTCACGATGCCGGCCATCGCTCCGGCGCGCGTCATGCGCGGCCAGTAGAGGGACAGCAGGATCACCGGGCCGAAGGCGGCGCCGAAGCCGGCCCAGGCGTACGCGACGATGTCGAGCACGGCGCCACCGCTCAGTGCGATGACGTAGGCCACGAGGGCGACGGCCACCACCGTTGCGCGCGCCGCCAGGACCTTCGACGCGTCGGAGGCGCGCCTCTTGAGGAAGGCGCCGTAGAAATCCTCGGTGAGGGCCATCGCGGAGACCAGCAGCTGGCTGTCCGCGGTGGATTTGATCGCGGCCAGTACGGCGACCAGCAGGACGGCCGCGCCCCAGGGGTTGACCAGTTGGGCGGCGAGTGCGATGAAGACCGTCTCCGGGTTGTCCAGCGGGCGGTCCAGTGCGGCGATTCCCGCCAGCCCGATGAGTGTGGCGCCCGCGAGGCAGAGCACGACCCAGCCCACGCCGATGCGGCGGGCCAGGGGGATGTCACGGGTGCTGCGGATGCTCATGAAGCGGACCAGGATGTGCGGCTGGCCGAAGTAGCCCAGTCCCCAGGCGAGGAGGGATACGACGGCCACGGCACCGAGCGGCTCGCCGGATGTCCAGCGGTCGGAGTCGAAGCCGGCCTTGGCGGTCACGTCCAGGAGGGCGGTGCTCTTGTGGGTGATCGCGGTACGCAGCGCGTCGAAGCCGCCGAGCATGCCGATGGCGATCGTGGGGAGGGCCACGGCCGCGCCGAACATCAGGGTGGCCTGCACCGAGTGCGTGACACTGACGGCGCGGAAGCCGCCCAGGACGGTGTAGACGACGATGACCACGGCGAAGATGGTCAGCGCGAATTCGAAGCCGCCGCCGAAGATCCCCTCGAACAGCACGCCCCCGGCCAGGAGTCCGCTGGCGACGTACACGGTGAAGAACACGACGATCACCGATGCCGAGAGCACGCGCAGGAGTCTGCTGCCGTCTTCGAAGCGTTCTTCCAGATACGCCGAGACCGTCATGGCATCACCGGCCCGCTCGGTGTACGTACGCAAACGGGGCGCCACCAAGCGCCAGTTGAGGTAGGTGCCGATGGCCAGACCGACCGCGATCCATGAGGCGCCGATACCGCCCGCGTACACCGCTCCAGGAAGTCCGAGGAACAGCCAGCCGGACATATCGCTGGCGCCGGCGGAGAGGGCCGCCACCGGTGCGGTCAACCGCCGCCCGGCCAGGGCGAAGTCGGAGAAGGTCAGGGTGTCCTGATACGTCCAGATACCCACTGCCACCATGGCGAGCAGGAAGATCCCAAATGTGATCATGACTGGAACGATCAGGTTTGTCATCGCTGCTCCTCGATATCGGCATCTGTGGGGGGCGGCAAGGGCCCGGGAGTGATGGCGTGAGTGATC
The DNA here is from genome assembly GCF_042895955.1 of Streptomyces sp. NPDC001339. Lineage (NCBI taxonomy): Bacteria > Bacillati > Actinomycetota > Actinomycetes > Kitasatosporales > Streptomycetaceae > Streptomyces > Streptomyces sp. NPDC001339. The sequence goes on from NZ_JBIAWT010000010.1 coordinate 230,026, forward strand.
GCGTGAGGTGAGTCGTCGCGTGGGGACGAGCTGTCACGAGGGGATGAGTCGTCGCGTGGGGGGGGGTGAGTCGTCGCGTAGGGGAGCTCGGGGCGGGAATGCGCTGGCGTTCGCTGACGATACGGATCGGTCGTCGTCAGCGTCAGGGTTTTCACAGATCTTCTGGCAAGCCGCGCCCGGAGCCGGCAACGGAAGGGACGGGGGCGGTCTCACACAGGCCGTGGCGACAGCCTGAACCAGGCGTCCTCTTCACGTGATTGCACCACGGGTGCGGCGGATCACTCAGCGGTGCGTCACGACCCGCTGGCACTTGCCAACGATCAGGGATTGATGCAGGATTCACGCATCGGCGAAATACCTCTCTTCGAGGAGGAAGCTGCTCTCTTCGAGGAGGATGCCGCAGCCTTGCTGGTAAACGGGGACTTATACGGGGACGTTGTCGCACCTGACACCATCTGCCGAGGCCGACTTGACGGCCCTCCGGTGCCTCTCGTGCTTCTTGTACTTCTTGTGCGGATGGTCGGCCGGACCACTGCCGCGAAATCGCGAGAATGCACCGGCGCGGATCTCAGGCTTCAACCACGCGGCGCGGCCGCCGCTCTGACGATGAACCGTTCGCCGCCGGCGGCGCCCCGACCGGCGGATTCCACAGCGGAATCCACATCCACGGCCACACTCCGTGGAATCCACGGGCCGCTCAGGCCTTCAGGAGCACGCTGCCCGGGCCGTCGCCCGGGCGACCGGACGATGCGCCATCCAGGATGGCGACCCACCGCTAAGGGGCAGAACGTGAAGGTGAAGATAGCGCCGCGCTTCTCCGAAGTCGACGTGCTCGGCCATGTCACCAACTCCGCAGTGCCGGTCTGGTTCGAGCACGGCCGCATGCCGATTTTCCGGCTGTTCAGCAAAGAACCGAACATGCGCGACCTCGCGCTCATCCTGCGCCGGTACGAAATCGACTTCACCCGGCAGATCGTCGCGTCCGTCGACGTCGTCATCGAGACGAAGGTGGCGAAGATCGGCAACACCTCGGTCACCATCGAGCAGATCGCCACGCAGAACGGCGCCGAAGTCGCCCACGGTACCTGCGTCATGGTCCATTTCGACTACGAAAGGGAAACCACGACCAGAATCCCGGACCACCTTCGAGCCGAATTGAGCGCGCTGTAGCGCCGGAACCGCTTTGCCAGTTGAGAGGGGATCATTGCCATGAGCGTGTCGCGCAACCTGTTAGTTGAACTTGATTCGTCGGAATTTCTTGACAATTTTCAGCGCAGTATCGATGAGTTCGACAGCGCCCGACTACCCCAGGAGCCACTCTCCAGGGAGGGCCTGCGGAAGCTGGTCGACCTGGGCATCTACCTGCCGGCGATCCCGCGCGAGTACGGCGGCCGGGAGAGCCACCAGGAGATGTGTGAGATCATCGAAATCATGTCCGAGCGCAACTTGCCCATGGGCATGTACACGATGATCGTGACCGTCCTCTTCCTCCGCAACGTGGCGGCCAGTGGTGATGACGTGTTGAAGAAAGAGGTCTTCGACGACTTCGCCAACAACCCCGTCATCGGCGGTCTCGCGTTCACCGAACCGAGCAGCGGCTCGAACCTCGCACGGATGCAGACCACTTACCACGACGAGGGTGACGCGTACCGGATCACCGGAACCAAGCACTGGCAGGCGTTCAGTGAGCAGGCGGACTGGTGGATCATCTGCGCCAAGCATCCGGAGCGCAAGGAGTTCGCCTACTTCGCCCACAAGCGCTCGGACGGCGGATTCGTGACCACCGAGGTCTACGACAGCCTGGGGCTGAAGAACCTCGGCTACGGACTGAACACCCTGGACCTGCGCGTACCCCGCCACCATCGGCTCACCAAGACCAGGGAGAGCCTGGGCGACGCCGCCGAGATCCTGTGCGGGTCCCGGTACAGCAAGGCCGCCATGGCCAGCGGATTCCTGCGCCGGCTGCACACGGAGGCCCTGCGTCAGGTCAGCACACGGAAGATCGGTGACGGCACTCTGCACGACATCGACTATGTGCGGTACAAAGTTGCGCGCATCAAGCAGAACTATGTCGTGTGCAACGCGCTGTACCGGCAACTGATGATGGCGGAGAACTACTACACCGACCTGGAAAACAGCATGTTCGCCTCACTGGCGACCAAGGTGCTGGCTTCCGAACTCATGCTGGAATCGGCTGTCGACTACCAGCAACTGTGCGGCGGCGAGGGATACCGGATGGGCGCGCCGGACAACATAGCCGCCTACGCCCTGCTCGATGCGCGCGTCTACACCGTTTTCGACGGAACGAACGACCTGCTGTGCCAGCATCTGGCCCATCTGTTCCTGAAGCATTTCCAGCAGTCCGGGCTGCGGTCTCCGCTGGAGTTCACCGGCCAGTTCGCTTATCTGGAAGACGCGTTCTTCCACCTCAGCGACATCAACCTCAGCTACCTCGCCGACGCGCCCTCCCAGGACAAGATCGTGATTCTGGGGCGCATCCTCTCCAGAATGTACGGAATCAGCATGCTGGAGAAGTCGTCCCGGTCGGCCGCGCCCTATACGCGGCTCGCGGTGGACGACGCCGACTACCCCAAGGCGATCGCCGTGCTGAAGAACGAGATCGTCGGCCTGCTCAACGAGTACGAGCTGACCGGCCGGCTCATCGGCACCCGGACGGCGTCGGATGCGATGCGTCCGCGCGCCGCCACGACGACCGCCGACTCCAAGGTGGGAATGCACTCGTGACCGGCGCGAACAACAAACGCAAGGTCGCGCTCATCGCGTTGGTGTTCGTCGTCATCTACGGATCAGGTTTTGTGGGCGGTCGCTACGGCCTGCCCTATGCGGAACCCTTCTATTACCTGGCCATCCGGTTCGGCGCAACCGCGGTGATCCTCCTGGCCCTCATCATGTGCTTAAGGGTCAGCTGGCCGCGCTCGGGCTATGTCCACCTCATCCTCAGCGGCATTCTGCTCCAGGGCGTGTTCTCCGTAGGGGTGTTCTACGCGCTCTACCACGGTATGACCCCCGCGGTCTCGGCACTGATCATCGCGCTGCAACCCATTCTGGTATGGCTGATGGTCTCCGTCGTGACCGCGAGAAAGATCCGGCCGCTGTCCGTAGTGGCCCTGATCGGCGGGCTGTTAGGTGTCGCCATCACGGTGTACCGGGGCCTGGAGTCGTCATCCGGGCTCACCGCGACGAATATCGCCTTTGGTGTTCTCGGCCTGGTGGGGCTGTCCACCGGACAGTTCTACTACCAGATGAAGAATCCCGGCGCGCACCTGCTGATCAATGGATTCGTTCAGTCCGGCTCGTCGGCCGTCGTCATGCTCATCGGCGGGCTGATCTTCGAGGAGGGCGTCATACGGTGGACGCCGGAACTCCTGCTGTCGGAACTGTGGATGTCGGTCGGTGTGTCGATCGGTGCGCTCAGCCTGCTGTTCGTCCTGATGCGTTCGGAGAGCGCGGACCGGGTGGCGTCGTACTTCTACGGCGTACCGATCGCCGCGGGACTGATCGCCTGGCCGGTACTGGGCCAGCGCCCGACCGTTTCGGAGATCGCCGGGTTCGCGGTCATCATGCTCTCGATCACCGTCTTCAATCGCAGCAGCACATCACCGCACGCCGAACCCGCTTCCACGGTGCCGCTCGACGACTCCGTGCCGGCGACGGAGCGCCCCTGAGCCCAGGGGCGCTCCCGGAAGCTCCACATGGCGGCTCGCCGCCGCAGGCAAGGCGCCTGACCGGCTCTCCGCCCGTCAGGCGCCTTTCACCTGGTCAGGCGTTTCGCACCGTCAGGAACCGTCCGCGACGCGCCGCTTGCGGTCCGGTGCTGAGCACCGCTGCCGCATGACGCACACTGGGGGCGCTTTCGCGCCAATGTGCGCAGGGTGAGGCAGCGGGGCCTTCCGTGCTGCATGTGGCTCTTCTAGGCTCCGGCGCCTGACGCGAGGCGTTGCCGACCGTAAGGGGCTCGGAATGGACCGTAGTGGCAGCGGATCTGGGGCCTGTGCCGGACGCCGCGGGGCGGGCGGGACGTCCGACACAGGCCCCGGCACACGGCGCGGCTTCCTCGGCGGGGCCGTGGGCGGTGCGCTGGCCCTCGGCACCGGGGCCGCTCTCGCCGGCGGAAGTGAGGCCGCCGCGGCCCCGCGTCGTACGGCCGGAAGGGCGGCGCGGACGGCCCGCCGGGTGGCCGTCCTCGGCGGCGGCGTGGCCGGTCTGACCGCCGCACACGAGCTCGCCGAACGCGGCTTCCAGGTCACCGTCTACGAGCGCAAACCGCACGGCCTCGGCGGCAAGGCCCGCAGTATGGACGTCCCGGGGAGCGCCCACGGCGGCCGCAAGCCGCTGCCCGGCGAACACGGCTTCCGCTTCATCCCGGGCATCTACCACAACCTCCCCGACACTCTGCGCCGCATCCCCTTCCCCGGCAACGCCAACGGCTGCCACGACAACCTGGTGGCCTCCACCGAGGTGATGCTGGCCCGCACCGGCGGCCGGGAGAATCTCCGCTTCCCCTTCGCGGTCGTCGGTACTCCCCCGCCGGTCCTGACCCCCGACGCGTTCACACGGATGCTCATCGGCCTGCTGGGCACCGCCGTGCACGCCCCGCCGCACGAGGTCGCCTACTTCGCCAACCGGCTGCTGGTCTACTTCACCAGCTGCGACGCCCGCCGCCGGGAGACCTGGGAGCGGGTGCCGTGGTGGACGTTCCTCAAGGCCGCGGAGATGTCGTACGACTACCAGCGGCTGCTGGCCATCGGCATCACCCGCAACATCGTGGCGACCAAGGCGGAGATCGCCAGCACCCGGACGGTGGCGTCCGTCATCGAGGCCTTCCTCTTCAACCTGCTGGGGCGGGGTGCGGACGGCCAGCCGGACCGGGTCCTGAACCTGCCCACCAACGAGGCGTGGATCGACCCGTGGGTGGCCCATCTGCGCTCCCTGGGCGTGGAGTTCAGGGTCGGCTGGTCGGTACGCGAGCTGAAATCGGCCGGCGGCCGGATCACCGGGGCGGTGGTGACGGACCCGGGGGGCGCGCGGCAGCTGATCACCGCGGACTACTTCGTCCAGGCGATGCCGGTCGAGCACGCCCGTAAGACCTGGAACGCCGCCCTACGGGCCGCCGATCCTCAACTGGCCCGCTGCGACCGGCTGCAGACGGACTGGATGACCGGCATCCAGTTCTATCTCACCGAGCCGACGCCGGTCATCCACGGCCATGTCAACCACGTGGACTCGCCCTGGGCGCTGACCGCCGTGAGCCAGGCCCAGTACTGGAAGGACCGGGACTTCCCCGCCGACTACGGGGACGGGGCGGTCGCCGACTGCCTGTCCGTGGACGTCTCCGAGTGGGACAAGCCGGGCATCCTCTACGGCAGGACGGCCAAGAAGTGCACGCGCGAGGAGGTCGCCCGCGAGGTGTGGGCGCAGATGAAGGCGGGGCTCAACGACAGCGGCACCGCGATACTGCGCGACGGCGCGCTGCATTCGTGGTTCCTGGACCCGGCCGTCGGCGGCCTGGGCACCCCGAACCCCACCAACGACGAGCAGTTGCTGATCCACCCCACCGGCACCTGGTTCAACCGGCCCACCGCCCGCACCGCCGTCCCCAACCTCTTCCTCGCCGGGGACTATGTGGCCGTCGACATCGACCTGGCGACGATGGAGGGCGCGAACGAAGCGGCAAGGCGGGCCGTGAACGCGCTGCTGGACGAGGCCGGATCCGGCGCCGAGCGCTGCGCGGTCCTGCGGCCCTACGAGGCACCGGAGTTCGCCCCCCTCAAATCCGACGACGCCAGGCGCCATCGCCTGGGCCTGCGCAACGCGTTCGACCTAGGCTGACCCCCATGACGAACCGGAGCATTGCCGTACTGGTCACCGCCCTGGTCGCGGGATCCCTGGTCACGGCCGTACCGAATCCGCGTGCGGAAGCCGCGGCGCCGGGCACCGGCGGTCCGCCGCCGTCGTCCGCCGCGCCTCCGGCACTGGGCGTCGATCTCGACACGGTGACGATCCCGGAGTTACAGGCACGTATGGCGGAGGGTTCGCTGACCTCGTCGGCACTGACCGCCGCCTACCTGTGGCGGATCACCACCATCGACCCCAGGGTCCACGCGGTGCTGCGCACCGATCCGACGGCTCTGCGCCAGGCCGCCGCCAGCGACACCAGGCATCGGCACGGCGACACCCTCGGCCCGCTCGACGGCGTACCCGTCCTGCTCAAGGACAACGTGAACACCCGCGACCTGCCGACGACGGCCGGGTCGACGGCACTGGCCGACAGCCCGCCGCACACTGACGCCGCCCTGGTGACCCGGCTGCGGGACGCGGGGGCGGTGATCCTCGGCAAGACCAATATGTCCGAGTGGGCGAACTTCCGTGCGGCGAAGCCGACGTCGGGGTGGTCGGCGGTGGGCGGGCAGACCAACAACCCCTATGTACTGGACCGGAATCCGTGCGGGTCCTCCTCCGGTTCGGCCGCCGCGATCGCCGCCTCGTTGGCGCAGGTGGCGATCGGCACCGAGACGGACGGCTCCATCGTGTGCCCGGCCGGGATGAACGGGGTGGTCGGCCACAAGCCCAGCCTCGGCCTCGTCAGCCAGGCCGGTGTGGTGCCGGTCTCCGCCGAGCAGGACACCGCGGGCCCCATGGCGCGCAGTGTGACCGACGCGGCGCTCACCCTGTCGGTGCTCAGCGGCACTTCGCGTCCCGGTGGCGCCGGCGCCCCCGGCGGCACCGGCGCGCCGGCCGGCCTCCCGGACGCCCTGGCGCACACCGGCGGGCTGCGCGGTCAGCGGATCGGGCTGTGGCGGCTGCCCTCGCTCGGGCCGGCGGTGGACGCCTTGATGACCCGAACCGCGGAGCGACTGCGTGCCGCGGGAGCCGAGGTCGTCGAGGTGACGCCCCCGCACCAGGAACGGCTCGCGGAACTCGAATTCCCCGCGCTGCTCAGCGAGTTCCAGCGGGACATCAACGCCTACCTCGCGACCCGCGAGGGGCCGCGGAACCTCGCCGGGCTGATCGAGTTCAACCGTACCCACCCGGCGGAGCGGACCTGCTTCGCGGGCCAGGAGCTGTTCGAGCGGGCCCTCGCCGCGCCTCCCACCACCGACCCCCGGTACCGGGCCATGCGCGCCGAGCTGACGTACCTCTCCCGGCGCTCCATCGACGCCACCATGGCCGCCCATCGGCTGGACGCCATCGCCTCACCGGCGAACCCGCCTGCCTGGACGACCGACTGCGCGCGGGGCGACAACGACGTGATCCCGTCCTCCACCCCCGCGGCCGTCGCCGGATACCCGTCGTTGTCGGTCCCCGCCGGGTTCGTGCACGAACTGCCCGTCGGCCTGCTGCTGATGGCCGGTGACCACCAGGACGCCGAGCTGCTGTCGCTGGGGGCCGCGGTGGAGCACCGGCTGAGCGCCCGGCGGGCACCGCGCTATCTGCCGTCGGTGGGACCCGACGGCTCCTGACCGCCGGCCGTGCGGCTGGACACGGTCCGGTCATCCCTTGAGCACTCCCAGCGGGACGAGGCGGGTGAGGTCGATGGCCGTCCGGCGCCGGCCCGCCATTCCGAGGCGTTCCTCGCTCAGCAGCGGGTAGACGGGCCAGTGCCACACGCGACACCCGCGCCTTCTCCCTCCTCCTCGGCTCGCCCATGGCCACCACCTGACGGCCTGCCCGACGGACGCCGAGGAGGCGCCGGCGCTCAGCCCCGCTTCTCGAACGGGCTCGGAACCGGGAAGTACCCCTCCAGGAAAGGCGATATCAGCGCGTCGGTGCGGGCCAGGTCCTCCTCGGTCGAGACCGTGTCGTTGATGCAGAACACGTCCATATCCCGGTTGGCCAGCAGCCGGTTGAGGCGGCGCGAGGTGTTCCGGTGCGCCAGATCCATGTACACGTAGCGCATGTCCGACGGTATCGCCCGGCCCTGGTGGTAGGCGTAGTAGTGGTGCAGCGACGAAGCGACGGACAGGTCGTCCGGGCTGCGGAAGCGGGCGGCGGCCGTGGCCCGGTGGCGTTCGGCGTAGCGCTCCTCCAGCTCGGCCAGCACGCTGCGGCGCAGGGCGTGCGGTACGTGCCGCATCTTCTGGGTGAGCGTCGTGGAGAAACCTTCCTCCATCAGCTCCCGGTTGTTCTTCGCGGCGGCGGCGACGGGCGGGTCGTCCGGGTGGTGCTCGCCGAGCGGAACCAGCGCCGGGGACAGGAAGAACTTCGTCAGCCCGTTGGAGAGGAAGAACGTCTGCGGGGTCAGCGGGCTGCCGAGGAAGACGTCGTCGTTGAAGTAGAGGAAGTGCTCCGACAGGCCGTCGATGTGGTGCAACTGGCTCTCGATGGCATGGGAGTTGAAGGTCGGGAGCACGCTGGGGTCGGAGAAGATCTCCTTGTGGCTGACCACGCGGATGCCCGGGTGGCCGGTGTCCAGCCAGTCGGGGGTCTGGTCGTCGGTGACGAGGTGGATGGCGCGCACCCACGGGGCGTACTGGTGGATCGAGCGCAGCGAGTACTTCAGCTCGTCCCGGCTGAGGTAGCGCGCGGCGTTGGTGGCTTCCTCGTGGTGGGCGCGGGGGCCCCCGGTCTCTTCCAGTGCCTGGGCCCGGCGCAGGGACCAGGCGGGGTCGCTGCCGTCGACCCAGGTGTAGACGACGTCTACGGGGAAGGGGATGTCCTGCGGCAGGCGGAGGGTGAACTCGGGGCGGGTGCGGACGGTGCGACGCGCCCGCGCGGATTCCCCGGTCCCGGTCCGGCCGGAGCGTCCGGCGTCCCCGAGCGGACCGACGAAGAGCTCGACGGGGGCCTCTGCCGCCGGCGCGTCCGCCGCCACCTCCGCGGTGACGTGGTTGCGGTGCGGGGCGGTGAGCACCGGCCCGTCCGGGCCCTCCTCACGGGACCAGTACTGGATGTCGCAGCCGTGATCCTGGCCGAGAACCAGGGAGCCGTCACCGTCGCGCGGGGTGCGGAACCAGGTGACCCGGATGACCGGCGCCTTCGCGATGTGGCGCCAGGACGAGGGAACGAAGCCCGGGAGGGGCTGCCCGGGCTCCTTGTCGCGGTTCACGGGGGCGACATAGCCGGGAATCCGCGCGCAGAGCGCGGCCAGTTCCCGCTGGACCTTCTCGCGGTCGGCGGCCGCGACGGCGACGATGGGGGCGGCTCCCAGCTCTCCGCGGACGCAGAAGTAGTCGATGCGGGCGGTTTCGAGAGCGGTGCAGATGAGGGCCAGGGCGTCGGCGCGCGCCCCGTGGAGGGTGGGCGCGGGGTCGGCCAGGGCGATGTGGGCCTTGCCGTCGACCAGGACGACGCGTGGCACGGACCGGTCCAGATGCCGGGCGTAGCGGCGCTGGAGCCGCTTGCCGCGCAGCCGCTGCCGCCGCTGCTGGAAGTCCAGGCTCTCGGCCATGTGCTGCATGAGAGCGCCACGGGTCTCCACGGACACCCGCCCCGCGATCGCCCGGCGAGCGCTCTCGGGGAGCAGTCGGCGGTACGCCTTGACCAGGCCGGACTTCTCCGGGTTGGCCCGCTGGGCGGAGGCAGAGGCCTGCTCCGTTGTCATGTTTGCAAACTCTCGGTTGTAGATCCCCACTGGTGCAGCGCTCGCGACGCGGTGGCCGCCTGGGCACGAGGCGGCTTGCGGCCGGTCTCCTCCCCCCTGCGGTCGGCAGCGCGCTCGGGGGTTCCCCAGCTCTGGGGTTCCCCACGCGACGCGCTCCCGACGGGCGCTTGCTCGTCTACGGGCGCACCGCAAGAAACACGACAGCAAGAAACACGCCGGCAAACAAAGCATGAACTATCTATCAGAGGTCATGAATTCGGGCAATCCGCTTTGCGGCGGTGACGGGCGGAGGAAACCGGACCAGGCGGGTGGGGGAAACGCGGCCGCGGCGACCGTCTGGGGCATACCTGGCGGGCAGGAATCCCGTGCGAGGGCACCGCACGGGCACCCGCGGGAGACCCTTCGTCGCATCTAGCGATGTGGGAAATATCATGGTCATCTTCCGTAAATTGCCTGTTCACCGCCTACGCTGTGACTCTTCCCGCAGGCTGCGGCACTCCTCCGCTTGGGAGCCGTTTACGCTGTTTGGGTGCATATCCAGACCACGACTCCCGGGAACCGGCGCGCCGCGTCCCCCCGCACGTCCGCGCTGAGCGGCGGGGCGGCCCGGTGACCGCGCCCCGGCACGCCCTGCGCGTGATCAAGAAGTCCGCGCGTATCGCGTTGCGGAGGGGCCCGGTCCGGAAGGTCGGCAACAGGGTCCGGCGCCGCGTCAGCACCGTGAGCGCGAGTGGCCGCGACACGCTCGTCGACTCCGTGTTCATGCCGGCCGCGCACGGCTCGGCGGCCCGCGTCCGGTACGCCGGCGTCCTCGACGGCCACACGCTCAACCTGCACGCCGTACTGCCCGACGAGGCACTGCCCGACGAGGCGGCGCCGGACACCGCTGTCCCCGCCTCCCTGGTCTTCGTCAACGGCGAGCGGCGAGTACGGACCGAGGCCCGGCTGCGCCGCGACGCCGCCGGCCGGCTGTGCGCAAGCGCGACCGTGCTGCTCGGTGCGGACATCGGCGGTCTCCCGGTCACCGAAGGACGCTGGCGGCTGGCCCTGGAACTGGCCGCCTCCCCCGCCACCGTCCGGCTGCGCCTGCTCGGCGACGGATCGCCCGCCCTCGCGGGACCCACCCGTGCCCGGACCACCTGCCCGCGCACCGGCCGCCGCCACCGTCTCGGAATCTCTCCGTCCGGCCAGCTGCGCCTGACCGTCGCCCCGCCGCTGCCCAGGGCCGAGGTCCTGCGGCTCGAGCACTCCTTCACCGGAGCGAGCCTGCTGTTCGCCACGTACGGGCCCGCGGGCCGGGGACCCGGCGACGGCGGCGCGCAGCCCGTCGTGGAGCTGGTCGAGCAAGAGCGGCGCCTGCTCCGGCGGCATGCGGCCGACCCCCTGCCCGGCGACGACGGGGCATGGCGGGTGGCCGTCCCGCTCGCGTCGATGGTGGACACCTCCGCCCGCCAGGTCTGGTCGTTCCGCCTCCCCCGCCCGTCCGGCGGCGGCAGGCCGCTGGACATCGGGCTCCGCGATCACGACCTGCGCGCGCCGCGCCGGGTGCTCACCCCGCCCCGGTTCACCGTGCGCGCGGAGGACGGCACGTTCGTCGTCGTCAAACCCCAGTACACCCGCCGCGGCGCACTCCAGCTGGTCTGCACCCCGCGCGAGACCAGCGCCCGCTGATCCACTCCCCGCCGTCCGGACCGCCGTACACCACTGAAGGCCACACGTGAAAATCACTTTCCTGCTGACCTCCGCCGACACGATGGGCGGTACGGAACGCGCCACCATGACGCTCGCCGAGCTGCTCGCCCGGCAGCACGAGGTGGAGATCCTGGGTGTCTTCCGTACGCGGGGCGAGTCGTTCTTCGACAGCGGCTCCGTGCGCGTACGCCACCTCGTCGACACCCGCGGCGGTCAGCAGCGTCCCCACGGCACTCCGGCCGGCGGGAGCGACCTGGCGGCGGCCCACCGCCGCCTGGCGGACGCGCCGAGCGAGCTGGTGCGCCCCGAGTGGGAGTCCGCCTTCAACCGGCTCTCCGACCTCGAGCTCGCCGAGGCCCTCCGCACGATCGACGCGGACGTGCTGGTCTCCACCACCCCGGCGCTGCTCGCCTACATGGCGCAGCTCGCCCCCTCCCACGTCCTCACGGTCCACCTCGACCACCGGGTGTCGGAGCTGCGCGGCCCCTCCGGTGAGCCGCTGCGGATGTACACCTCCGCGATCGACGCGCTGGTCTCGCTCACCGGGCGCACCCAGGACTGGTTCGCGGAGACGCTCGGCGCCTGCGCGCCCCGGCTGGCCACGATCGGCAACTCCCTGCCCGACGGCTTCCGTCCGCGCTCCACCCTGGAGAGCCGGACCGTGGTGCTGGGTGCGCGGCTGGCCGCCGAGAAGCAGATCGAGCACGCGATACGCGCGTTCGCCACCGTCGCCGCCGACCGCCCCCGCTGGAACCTGCGGGTCCTCGGCGACGGTCCGCGCATGCGGCCGCTGAAGAACCTCGCGGGCCAGCTCGGCGTCGCCGACCAGGTGCAGCTGGTCGGCAGCACCCCGAACATGCCCGAGGAGTGGGCCAAGGCGTCCGTCGCGATGCTCACCTCGCGCGTCGAGGCGTTCGGGCTGGTGCTGGTCGAGGCGCAGGCGGCCGGCGTGCCGGTCGTCGCGTACGACTGCCCCAACGGCCCCGGTGAGATCCTCACCGACGGCGAGGACGGCATCCTCGTCCCGCTCGGTGACGAGGGGGAGCTGGCCAACGCCCTGGCCCGGCTGATGGACGACGACGCTCTGCGCAAGGAGATGGGCGCGGCCGCGCTCAAGACCTCCGCGCAGTTCACCGACGGCGAGGTCACCCAGAAGTGGCACCAGCTGCTCGACGAGCTGGCCGCCTACCGGGCGAGCGGTGAGCGGGACGCCGCCAAGGCCCGGCGCCGGGTGCTTCAGGCCGCGGCCGACGCGGAGGGGGGCATCGCGAGCGCCGCCGTCCCCAAGGGCATCGACCGGGCGCAGTCCGATGTGGCCCACAAGGCGCACGAGGTGCGGATCGAGGCGGCCCGCCCGGACATCCGGCGGGCCGGCGGCCAGCTCGCCCTGATGCGCGAGGACACCACGCCCTTCGAGGTGATGCGGGACAACCTCGACCTCGCGGTGGACGTGCTGGAGTCCCTGGACGTCCCGTACCTGCTCACCCGTACCACCAGGCTGCGGCACACCATCGTGGTGGACGGCGAGCGGCGCGACGCGTTCCTGTCGGCGTGCGCCGAGCGGTACCACGACGAGCCGGTCTACATCGCCATGCTCAACGAGCGCGGTTCGGTGCTGCGTACCGTCCTCGCCGCGCTGGTCAACCCGGCCCTGGTGCCGTCCAGTTGTGCCGGCATGCGGATCTTCCGCCCCGTGCTCACCGGCGGTGGCCAGCTGCGCGTCAGCGGCGTCTACGGCTGTGACGTGATGTTCTGGCACGACACCCCCGAGGACGAGGAGACCGTCACCGTCTCCGGCGGCACGCGCTACGGCGCCACCCTGCCCCGCACCGTGCTGGCGCAGTCCGCCCGTACGAGCATCGGCGGACGCGCGTACCGCACCGTGGAGGCGTACACCAAGACGTTCGTCGACGAGGTCGACTTCCCCATCGACGTCGTCTACACCTGGGTGGACGGCACGGACCCCGACTGGCTGGCGCGCAAGGAGAAGGTCCAGGCGGAACACGGCATGCTCGCGGCCGAGTCCGCCGGCAACGCCGCACGCTTCCGCAGCCGCGACGAACTGCGGTACTCGCTGCGCTCGTTGGACATGCACGCGCCGTGGGTGCGCAACATCTACATCGTCGCCGACGACCAGACCCCCGACTGGCTGGACACCGACCACCCGCGGGTGCGGGTGGTAAGCCACCGGGAGGTCTTCGGCGACACCGGACGGCTGCCCTCGTTCAACTCGCATGCGATCGAGAGCCGGCTGCACCGTATCGAGGGCCTGTCGGAGCACTTCCTGTACTTCAACGACGATGTGTTCGTCGGCCGCCCGATGAAGCCCGAGTCCTTCTTCCACGGCAGCGGCGCGAGCAAGTGCTTCATGTCGCCCACCACCGTGCCGGCCGGCGACCCGTCGCAGGACAGCGATCTCGTCTTCGCCGCCGCCAAGAACAACCGGGCCCTGATCGAGAAGGAGTTCGGCAAGGTCCTCGCCAACACCTTCCTGCACGCGCCGCATCCGCTGCGCCGCAGCGTGCTCGAGGAGATCGAGGAGCGCTTCCCGGAGGAGACGGCGCGTACCGCGTCGGCCCAGTTCCGTGAGCGGAGCGATCTGGCGATCCCCTCGTCGCTGCACCACTGGTACGGGCTCTTCACCGGACGCACCATGCCCGGCGGCATCAGCTCGGCGTTCGTCAACGTCGGCCTGCGCGACCACCATGTCCGGCTGCACCGGCTGCTCGCGACGCGCTCCCACGACGTGTTCTGCATCAACGACTACCACGACGGTGATGTGCCGGAGGAGGAGCAGGCCGACGCGCTCGCCGTCTTCCTGGCGGGCTACTTCCCGGTGGCGTCGCAGTTCGAGAAGGGCTCGGTGCGCAACGCCCGGTACGCGCGCCAGGAGGGCTGACACGATGGCTTCACCCAGCAGGAGGACGGTGCTCGGCGCGCTGCTCGCGCTGGCCGCCGCGGGGTGCGCGTCGAGCGTCCCGGAGCAGCCGCGGTACGCCGCGGCCCCCGGCCCCCGGGCCGGGACGCCCGCCGAGCGGGACGGCACGTCGGGCGCCACCATCCTGCAGATCGTCGCCCATCCCGACGACGATCTCTACTTCATGAGCCCCGACCTGCCGCAGTCGGTCGACGCCAACGACCGTGTGGTGAGCGTGTACCTCACCAGCGGGGAGGCCAACGGCCGCAACAAGGTGCCGGGCAGCAAGGCGAAACCCGAGCAGGACTTCGCGGGCTACGCGGGATCCCGCCAGCAGGGCCTGCGCCAGGCCTACGCCCTCATGGCCACCGGAGACGGCCTCGCGCGGTGGAACCGCACCACGCTGGACCTCCCCGGCGGGCTGCGGGCCGAGGCGGACAGCCTGGCGGACCACCCCGGTGTCACGCTCGTCTTCCTCGGCCTCTCGCAGCACACCAAGGACCGCACCAGGACGACCGATGTAGGCCTGCCGGTCCTGTGGCGGGACCCCAAGGCCGTCGGTCTGACGCGCGTGGCCACGGGTTCCACCGTGCACGAAGAGCACAAGGTCACCCGCGCCACGGTGATCGACGCGCTCGCGGCCCTGCTCGACCGCTTCCGGCCCACTCTGGTGCGCACCATGGACCCGGACCCGGACATGCAGGTCCATGACGCGGGGCACCGCCGGCACCACGACCAGGCCGGCTACTCCGACCACCCGGACCACACCGCCGCCGCCCTGTTCACCTATGCGGCGCTGGAGCGCTACAAGGGCCCGGGCGCGGGGCGCCATTACGTGGTCACCGCGTATCGCGGCTACTACACCGAGCGCTGGCCGTTCAACCTCCCGGCGAGCGTCGTCCGCGCCAAGGCGGAGGTCCTCAACATCTATGGCGGATCACCGGACTTCGGCTGCGGTTCCGCCGCCGGCTGCGGCGACTACGACGTCGGCCGCGACCGCTCGTACAAGACGGGCTGGCTGCAGAGCACCACATACCGGTACCCGGGCACCACCACCTGGATGCAGCGGGGACCCGACAACCGCCTCACGGCCTTCGGCGTCCTCGACCAGCAGGCCGCGATGTGGACCGAGACCGCCCCGGGCAGCGGCCGCTGGAACGGTCCCCGCCTGCTCGGCGGGGGCACGCTCGTCCCGCATATCGCGGTGTCCCTGACCGGGGACGGCCGCTGGCAGCTGTTCGCCGAGCGCCTCTCCGGCCTCACCGCCGCCCCTCAGGGCAACCGGCGCGAGATCGTCGTTCTGGAACAGAAGAGCCCGGGCGGTTCCTTCGGCTCCTGGGTCTCCCTCGGGAACCCGGAGTCCGATCCCGTCCGCGGCCGCCGGGTGGGGGCGCCCGTCGTGGCGCGCAACGCCGACGGCAGCACCCAGGTCTTCGTACGCAACTGGGCCAAGGGCGTGAGCACGGCGCGGCAGAGCGCGGACGGTTCGTGGAGCACCTGGACGGACCTCGGTGGCGCCGAGGTCCAGGAAGGGCTCAGCGCCGTCACCGGCGCCGACGGCCGCGTCCATGTCGTGGGCGCCGGCCACAGGACGATCCACCACTGGGCCCAGGACCGTCCGAACGGACCGCTCACGCAGGCGTCCGTCACGGGGCTGCCGACCCCGGTCGATCCTCCCGTGCTCGTGGCCCGGCCGGGCGGTTCGCTGCTGCTGATGTACCGGCAGCAGAAGGAGGTCAAGCCCGTCGCGTACCGCCTCGAAGGACCGGACAGTACGTGGAAGCCGCTGGCATTGCCCCTCGGGGGACGCGGTCACGGCCCCATGGCGGCCGCCGCCGATCCGGCACACCGGGAACGTGCGGTGCTGGTGAGCCGCAACAACACCGGAAGCGTCAGCGTGTCGCCCCTGGGGCCGCAGGCCACCGCGCGATGGACGACGCTGGACGGCCGGATCGCGGGCCCGCCCGCCATCGCCGCCGACAGCCGGGGCCGCCTGGTCGTCGCCACGCTCACCCCCGAGGGCACGCTCCACAGCGCGGTGGCGCCGCTCCCCGGTCCACCGCCGCGTTAGGGACGGCCCGCCTGCCTCCGGGCAGCACATCGCACATGCCGGTACCGATCTCCACCGGTACGATTAACACTACGCTCCAATGCGACTACGGAGGGTGGTCGGCTATGGGTGGATGCGGTTCGGCGGTGGTGACCGGAGTCGGGGTGGCCCTGCCGGCGATCTCCTACAGTCAGGAGGAGTACACGCTGCTGGAGGGAGACGAATCCCGTCGGCGGCTCGTCGACCGGATCGCCGCGGCCTCCGGCATCGCACAGCGTCATGTGGCGGTGAGCCCTCTGGTCGAGGACGTCAAGAACTGGTCCACGGCCGCGCGGATGCGTCACTACCAGGAGGAGGCGCTTCCGCTCAGCAAGGACGCCGTGGCCTCGGCGCTGACCGCGACCCGTATCGATCCGGCCGACATCGGCCTGCTGTGCGTGACGTCCTCCACCGGGTACGCCGCCCCGGGGCTGGACACCCGGCTGGCCAGGGACGTGGGCATATCGCCGACGGTGGAGCGGCTCCTGGTGGGGCACATGGGGTGCGTGGGGGCGCTGCCCGCCCTGGCCGCGTGCGCCAACTTCGTCCGCACCCAGCGGCGTCCGGCCATGCTGGTGAACGCGGAACTGTCGTCGCTGCACCTGCAGCCGCCGCCCTGGGACACCTGCCAGCGGGTGGTGAACGCGCTGTTCGGCGACGCCGTCACGGCGACCGTCGTCCAGCCGGAGCGGTCCGCGGCCGTCGGCCACGGCCTGGAGGTCGTGGACGTGGTCGCGCACACGGACACCGAGCACGAGGACTACATGTCGCTCACGGTCGGGGACCACGGCTTCCGGATGGACCTGTCCCCGCGGGTGCCCGATGTCCTCGAACGCTTTCTGCGGCCCATGGTGAGCGGTCTGCTGGCGCGTCACTCGCTCGGCCTCGCCGACGTCCGCTGGTGGGCGGTGCACCCGGGCGGACCACGCATCCTCGACGCCACCGAGAGCAGCCTCGGCCTGCCGCCCGAAGCCCTGGCCGCCTCCCGGCATGTACTGCGGGCGCACGGCAACTGCGCCTCCGCGGGGCTGCCGCTGGTGGTGCAGGAGCTGCAATGCCGGTCTCCGCTGCCGCCCGGGCACTACGGCGTGTCCCTGGCCTTCGGCCCCGGGCTGACCCTGTACGCGGTGCTGTTCCTGGGCGTCTGACCGCGCGCAGGGCACAGCGCCCCGAGTGGACCACAGGTACCGCCGTGTCCGACCCCGCCCACACCACCGCCGAAACCGAGCGCCGCTCCCCCGGCGCCGGGCCCGGGCAACGAGCCGACCGCTCGTGGCTCGCCGCGCTCGGACGCCTGCTGGTCCGCCGCCGGGTTCCCGTGCTCCTGGCCGTGCTGCTGGCCGTGGCGGCCGCGGTCCCGGTCGGCGGAGGAGTCGCCGACCGGCTGTCCAGCGGCGGCTTCACCGACCCGGCCGCCGAGTCGACGCAGGCCGAGACGTTCCTCGCCGACCGCTTCGGTTCGGGGGTGCCCAATCTCGTCCTGCTGGCCCGCGCCCCGGGGCCGGTCGACGATCCGCAGGCCGCGGCCGCCGGACGGGAGCTGACCCGGCGGCTCGCCGGGCAACGGGGCGTACTGTCGGCGGCGTCGTACTGGACGGTCCCGCGGACGTCCGCACCGCCGCTGAAGGCCCGCGACGCGCGCTCGGCGCTGGTGGTGCTGCGCCTGGGCGGTGACGAGGACAGGGTACGGGCCACCGCCCTGGAACTGGTCCCCCGCTTCACCGGCCGCCAAGGGGTGCTGCGGGTCTCCGCGACCGGGTCCGCGCAGGTCGCGGTGGAGGCCCAGGAACACAGCGAACGGGACCTCTTCCGCGCCGAGGCGTACGCGGCACCCGTCATCGCGGTCATCCTCATCTTCGTGTTCGGCAGCGCGGTGGCGGCCGGCCTGCCGCTGCTCATCGGGGTGTTCTCGATCCTGGGCACGTTCGTCGTGCTGCGTGTCCTGTCCGGGCTGACCCTGGTGTCCGTCTTCGCGATCAACATCACCACGGCGCTGGGGCTCGGGCTGGCCATCGACTACAGCCTGTTCATCGTCACCCGCTACCGGGAGGAGCTGGCACGCGGCCTCGGCACCGCCGACGCGGTCGCCCAGAGCCTCCGCACGGCAGGCCGCACCGTGCTGTTCTCCGCGCTGACGGTGGCCCTGTCGCTGTCGGCCCTGCTGGTCTTCCCGCTCTACTTCCTGCGCTCCTTCGCCTACGCGGGGGTGGCGGTGGTGGCGCTCGCGGCCTTCGCGGCCGTGGTCGTCCTGCCCGCGGTGCTCGGCGTACTCGGCCCCCGGGTCGACGCGTGGGACGTACGGCGGCTGTTCCGGCGCCGGACGGGACGAGCCGCCGGCAAGGAGCGGGCCGCCGGGCCGGGGCCGGCCGCCGGGCCGGGGCCGGCTGCCGGAACCGGACAAGGCGGCTTCTGGAGCCGGCTCGCCACCGCGGTCATGCGGCGCCCGGTGCTGTCCGCGGCCGGTGTGGTCACCCTGCTGGTGTTGCTCGGCCTCCCCTTCGCCCGGGTCTCCTTCGGCCTGGTCGACGACCGGGTCCTGCCCGCCGACGCGCCCGCGCACCGGACGGCGCAGTTCGTGCGCGAGGAGTTCGCGAGCCGGGCGGACTCCGCCCTGTCCGTGGTCCTGCCCACCGTCAGCGGCTCCGGCGAGCGGCAGCGGGTCGCCGCCTACGCCACCCGGCTGTCGGGGCTGCCGGGTGTGGCCCGGGTGGACACCGTCACGGGCTCCTACGCCGGAGGCCGGCCGGTGGCGGCCGGCTCCGCCGCCTCCGCCGCCTTCACCTCGGACGGGGCCACCTGGCTGTCGGTGGTGCCGTCCGTCGAGCCGTACTCCTCCGCCGGCGCCGATCTGGTGAAGCGGGTGCGGGCGGACAGCGCGCCGGGCGCGGTGCTCGTCGGCGGTGACGCCGCGGTGCTGAACGACACCCGCGACGCGCTCTCGGACCGGCTGCCGGAAGCCGCGCTGATCGTCGGCGGTACGACCGTGGTGCTGCTGTTCCTGTTCACCGGCAGCCTCCTGATCCCGGTCAAGGCCGTCGTGCTCAACCTGCTCAGCCTGACCGCGACCTTCGGCGCCATGGTGTACGTCTTCCAGGAAGGCCACCTGCGTGCCCTGGTCGGTGACTTCACGGTGACGGGCCTGGTGGACATCACCATGCCGGTGCTGATGTTCTGCGTCGCCTTCGGACTGTCCATGGACTACGAGGTGTTCCTGCTCTCGCGGATCAAGGAGGTGTACGCCGAGACCGGCGACAACACACAGGCCGTCGCCACCGGGCTGGAGCGGACCGGCCGCCTGGTCAGTGCCGCGGCCGCGCTGGTCGCCGTCGTGATGATCGCGCTGGGCACGTCGGGGATCACCTTCCTGAAGCTGCTGGGCGTGGGCCTGGCGCTGGCGGTGCTGCTGGACGCCACGCTGGTGCGCGGCGTGCTCGTACCGGCCGTGATGCGGCTCGCGGGGCGGGCCAACTGGTGGGCGCCGCCTCCGCTGCGCCGCCTGCACAGCAGGCTGGGGCTCACCGACGAGTGAACGCGGCCGCGCCACGACTGGCAGCCGTGATCCCGCCCGACGATGCTTGAGCATGCTGTACGGCGCGACGAAGCGGGACAGCACGACGGAGCGGGAGCGGATACGTGAGGGCACGGAGCACGGAGCGCACCACGGTCAGACGCTGGGGTCTGCGCCACCTCCCGCTGCTGCCCGTCGTCCTGCTCGTCGGAGGTGCCGTCTTCGACTACCGCACCGATCCGCACGTCACGGGAGAAGCCTTCTACACGGCCGCGCCGATGACAGCCGCCGCACTGCTGTCGCTGCGCGCGACGATCCTGGCAGGGCTCGGTGCCTGTGCCGCCGACATCGCGCTGCTCGCCCACTTCGGCCTCCTCGGGAAATCCGGTGGGCTGAGCGAACTGTCATCGGTCGTGACCGTCTCGGCCCTCGCCGTCGTCGTCAACCGTCTGATGTACTTCAGCAACGTACGGCTGCAGTCCGCGCGCAGAGTCGCCCTCGCCGTGCAGCGCGCCGTGCTGCCGGAGCCGCCGGCCTCGATCGGGCCCCTGCGGATCGCCGTGCGCTACCAGGCTGCCGCGAAGGACGCACAGATCGGTGGTGACCTCTACAGCGCTCAGGAGACCCCGTACGGCGTACGCTGCCTGGTCGGCGACGTCCGGGGCAAGGGCATGGACGCCATCAAGGCGGTGAACGTGGCCATGGGGGTGTTCGGGGAGGCCGCCGATGAGGAACCCACGCTCGCCGGGATCGCAGCCAGGGTGGAGCGGGCACTGGTACGCGAGCGGAAGCGGCGGTCGGGCCCGGTGCGGACCGAGGGGTTCGTCACCGCCGTGCTCGTCGAGATCCCGCACCGCGGTGAGGAGCTGCGGCTGGTCAACCGCGGCCACCCGGCGCCGCTCCTGCTGCACGCCGGCCGGGTGCACACGGCGGAACCGTCCGCGCCGGCCCTCCCCCTGGGGCTGGCGGAGCTGAGCCCCGACGAGGACCGGACCGACACCGTCCCCTTCCCTCCCGGGGCGACGCTCCTGCTGTACACCGACGGCCTGACCGAGGCGCGGAACCGCGCCGGGGACTTCTACGACCCCGTGGCCGAGCTGACCGGGCACGACTTCCCCGGGCCGGATGAGCTGCTCGACACCCTGCTCACCGAGGTGACCCACCACACCGGCGGCCGCATCACCGATGACCTGGCCCTGCTCGCGGTCACGCGGGGCAGCGGGCACACCGGCGGGCGAACATAGGCCTGGCACGGTACGCCTCCGCGCGTCGTCCGCAACCACCGTGCAACGTGACGGGCAGTTGACTGAGGCCGCGGGAGCGGCCACCGCTGCCGCGGGGTGAGGAAGGGGACGAGACGACGTGCACCCGAGCATGTACCGACGCATGTACCGATGTGCGGACCGATGTGCGGACCGATGTCAGAACAGCAGGGGGCCGCTGGACAACGCGGACCGCTGCGCGCGGAAGGCGGGGTGGTGCTGATGGCCGGCGGGGACGGTTATGAGATGGCCGCCGTGGACGCCGTGCCGGCGGAGGACGCCTCCCGGATCGCGCTCACCGCGGCGGCGGGCGAACTGCTGTGCCTGCTGCGCGATCAGCACGGCCCGCTGATGTTCCATCAGTCCGGCGGCTGCTGCGACGGCAGCGCCCCCATGTGCTATCCGGCCGGGGAGTTCCGTACCGGAGCGTCGGATGTGCTGCTGGCCCGGCTGAGCGTGGACGGAGTGCCGGAGCCGGTGGGGTTCTGGATGTCGGCGGACCAGTTCGAGCGCTGGCGGCACACGCACCTGACCGTGGATGTGGTCCCGGGCCGGGGCGGTGGATTCTCCCTGGAGGCGCCGGAGGGCGTCCGCTTCCTGATTCGCTCCCGGCTGCTCACCGACGAGGAACGGGCCCGTCTCGGAGAGTGAACAGCGGCCGGGAGCATGCCTCCTGGGCAATGGTGAGGCCCCACGCACGGGGGAGAACGCGGGGCCTCACTTAGAGAAACGGCTGGAGGGGGCTGCCGGTTCCGTTCCTCGTGGAGATTCCGCAAAAAATTTTGCGAGAGGCGGACGAGGTGCCCGTGCGGCAGGTATAGGAGACGCCGTCCGAGCCTCAGCCCTCGTCAATCCTCGGCACTCCTCGTCAGTCCTCGTCCTGGACGAGCCGCTCGAGCAACTGACGGAACTCGCCGTCCAGCACCACCCGCAGCCCGTCGCCGTCCGGCTCGCTCAGCGGCGTCATCACACCCCGGCGCCACCAGAACACCCGGGGGCTGATCGCGCCCGCCGCGTCCTCGTACCCGGCCGCCGCGAACTGCGCCATGGCCTGCAGCGCCGGGATCACCTGGGCGTCGTGGATCCGGTGGAACGCCAGCTGGTGACGGAAGGGCAGGGCCACCAGCGCACCGTCCGCGGCGAGCGGGGTGCCCATGATCCGCGGCACCAGTTCACCGAGCACCAGCACCCGGCTGGCGGTGAAGAACGAGTCGCCGAGCACCACCTCGAACGTCGTCCCGTCGCCGCGCCGCACCGTCTCGTGCCCCTCGACCGGCAGGGCACGCAGATTGTTCATCGCCCGGATCCGCAGCTCGGCCACGTCACCGAGGTCCGTCAGCGCGTCCTCGCCCAGCATCTGCACCGCCTCGGGCAGATCGAGCGCGAGGACCTCCCGCAGCCCCGGAGCCGGCTCCCGGCCGTAGCGGAAGGAGATCGACGCGGGCAGCGTCTCCTGGGCGACGACACGGGGGTAGAGGCAGGCCCGGATCTCGTCCTCGCTGAGGATCTCCAGCGGCTGCGGGCCGTCCATCGTCCGCAGCACCTTGCCGACGTGATCCCGGATCAGCACCGGCCAGCCGCGCTCGCCGCGCCGGTCGCGGTGGCACACGGCGGCGAGGTTGCCGAGGCCGAACTGGCGGCCCGCGGAGTCGGTGACCACCCCGGCGTACGCGGTCACTTCCAGGCCCTGTTCCGCGAAGGCCTGCCGGACCTGTGAGCGGAAGACGCCGCCCTCGCGCTCGGAGAAGAAGCTGAACTCCGCATCGCGTACCACCTCGCGGGGATCCCGCTTCGGTCCTCGGCGGAACAGGCTCATCTCTTCCTCCCGGCAGCGGCCACGCACAACGGCCTTGAAGGGCCGATCGTAACGGGTGCGCCCACCGCCCTCGTCGTCCTGCCGGGTGCCGCACACACGGTGACCGGCGCGGGGGGACACGGAGCGGCGCCGTGCGACGCGGTGCGCCCGGGAGAGACGAGGGGGTGGGACGGGACAGCGGGAGGGGGTCGCCGGAACGGGGCGGATCAGCCGCCGATGTTGACGTCGATACAGGCGTAGAAGGCGTTCGCGGTGTCGGCGACGTTCCAGACCGCGAGGATCTTCTGCTTGCCCGTGATGCCGCCGAAGTCGACGTTGTGGGTCACGGTCTCCGGCGGCTGGGCGCCGCCGTCGTCGAACTCGGCGACCTTCTGGCCGCCGATGAAGTACTGCCAGGTGCTGGTGGAGTGACGCGCCGTCAGCCGCCAGGTGAAGGTCTGGGAGCTGCCGACCGGGGTGACCTTCCACCCCTTGGAGTCATCGTCGAGATCGGCGAACTGGCTGTTGCCGCCGCTGCAACTGGTCAGCCCCTTGGGGCCTTCGACGCTCTGCGGCTCCCACTTGATCGGACCGCACTCGATGGTGCCGGCCGCGCACTGCGCCTGCCGGCTGGGCGGCGAGGACACGTAGCCGTGGGCGCCGGCCGGGGTCGCCGGCATGGTGACGACGAGCAGCGGGGCGATGCCCGCGCCGACAGCAAGGGCCAGCCTTCTTTTCCTGTTCATGTCAACCCTTTCGCGAGGGGGGGTGGTGGGGGGTGAACGAGGGGGAAGGGCGCAAGGGGTGAGGTGATTGGTCTGGACTTTACTAGCTGACCGCGTACGGTCAAGGGGTGGCGAGGGGGTGGGTTTCCCCCGGCGCGCTGGAGGCCCGTACGACGAGCTCGGGCGCGAGCCGGACGGCCCGGCGCGCCCCGGCTCCGCCCTCCGCCACTCCCCCGGCGGGCCGCCGGGCCAGCAACCGGGCGGCCTCGGCGGCCAGTTCACCGACCGGCTGACGGACGGTCGTCAACGCAGGATCGGCGAGACCGGCGAGCGGGATATCGTCGAAACCGGTGACCGCGACCTCGCCCGGCACCTCCGCGCCCAGCTGCCGCAGCCGCTGTAGCGCACCGGCCGCGATGAGGTCGTTGGCGCAGATCACGGCGTCCGGCCGGGACGGCCAGAGCCGGTCGACAGCGGCCCGGCCCCACTCCACCGAGAAGTCGCCGAGCGCCGTGCGCCCGGGGGCCGCCGGATCCAGGGCCGCGGCGCCCGCCTCGTACGCGGCGCGCCGCTCGGCCGCCGCCGACGCGGTGCCGGCCGCCCCGATGAAGCAGGGGCGGCGGCGCCCGGTGGCGGCCAGGTGCGTGAGGACGAGGTCCATACCGGCCGCGTTGTCGACGGCGACCGAGTCGGCGACACCCGGGCCGCAGCCACGGTCGAGCAGCACCAGCGGGACCTGGGCGGCCGCGGCGGCCACCGCCTCCCGGCTGCGCCGCTCGTCGACCGGTATCAGCAGCAGCGCGTCCACCTGCCGGGCGAGGAGTGCGCCGATCCGGTCCGCCTCGGTGACCGGGTCGTCGTCGCAGTCGGCGAGCAGCACCGCCCGGCCCTCGGCGTGCAGGGCGTGTTCCAGCTCCCGGACCAGGGAGGGAAAGAAGGGGTTGGTGATCTGCGGCAGCACAAGACCGACGGTGCCGGTGGAGCGGCTGCGCAGGGCGCGGGCCACGTGGTTGGGCCGGTAACCCAGGCGCTCGGCGGCCGCGCGTACGGTCCGGGCGGTCTCGGCGCCGACCGGGCGCGTGCCGGCCAGGACGCGGGACACCGTGGCGATGGAGCAGCCGGACGCCAGCGCGACGTCCTTCAGGGTGACTTCGGCCACGGTGCTGCGCCCCTCGTGTCGAGAGCTGTCGAGTCCTGCCGGGTTCTGCCGTGTTCTGCCGACTGCTGCCGAGCGGAAGCCCTGATGACGGCGGCGGCCGACGGCTACGGATAGCGACGACGGCCACGGACGGCCACGGATGGCGGCAAACGTTATCACCGGTCACCCGCCGTATCGGCGGTGCGGATCAATCGGTCGCATGCGTCACACTCCGTTGACATTCGGGCCTGCAATGAGCCAAATTCTCGGAGAACGTTTTCCAGCGGCAGCAGCCCCTGCGGCGCTCCCAGAGACTTCACCCCGCACCACCGTTCCGCAGAGCAAAGGGGCTCTCCCGTTGGCCAGAAAGATCATCCTCGACTGCGACCCGGGGCACGACGACGCGATCGCCATGCTCCTGGCCCACGGCAATCCCGATGTCGAGCTGGTCGCCGTGACGACCGTGGTCGGGAACGCGACGGTCGAGAAGGTGACCCGCAACGCCCTGTCCGTGGCACGCATCGCCGGGATCACCGGTGTCCCCTTCGCGGCCGGCTGTCCGCGTCCGCTCGTACGGGCCATCGAGACGGCGCCGGAGATCCACGGTGAGACCGGCCTGGACGGCCCGGACCTCCCCGAGCCCGCCATCGAGCTGGACCGCCGGCACGCGGTGGACCTGATCATCGACACGGTGATGTCCCACGAGCCCGGCGAGATCACGATCGTGCCGACCGCCGGTCTGACCAACATCGCGCTCGCCGCACGCAAGGAACCGCGCATCGTCGAGCGGGTCCGCGAGGTCGTGCTGATGGGCGGCGGCTACCACCAGGGCAACCGGAGCGCGGTCGCCGAGTTCAACATCGCCATCGACCCCGAGGCCGCGCATATCGTCTTCAACGAGCGGTGGCCGGTCACGATGGTCGGCCTGGACCTCACCCACCAGGCGCTGGCCACCCCCGCGGTCGAGAAGCGGATCGCCGCGGTCGGTACCCGGCCCGCGACCTTCGTTCTGGAGCTGCTGGACTTCTTCCGTGAGGCCTACCGGGAGAACCAGGGCTTCGACCACCCGCCGGTGCACGACCCGTGCGCGGTCGCGTACGTCATCGACCCGGACGTGATGACCGTACGCCGGGCCCCGGTGGACATCGAGCTGCGGGGCGCGCTGACGGTCGGGATGACCGTGACGGACTTCCGTGCGCCCGCGCCGGACGACTGCACCACCCAGGTCGCGGTCGCCCTCGACCACGAGCGGTTCTGGAACCTGGTCGTCGACGCGCTCGAACGGATCGGTGACATCGAGGCATGAGCACCGTAGAGACCTCCATACGCCCGTCCGCCGCACCCCAGGGCTCGGGCGTCCGCATCGGCGTCCTGGTCGCCGCGCTGCTGGCGGCCTGCTTCGCCTTCCAGCTCAACGCCAGCATGCTCAGCCCCGCGCTGAAGAGCATCGAGGACACCCTCGGCGCCAGCTCCGCCGAGATCGGCCTCACCCAGACCGCGTTCTTCACCTCGGCGGCCCTGTTCTCGCTCTTCCTGCCCCGGCTGGGCGATGTCATCGGCCGCCGCAAGGTGCTCGCCGGAATGCTGGCCCTGATGGCCGTCGGCTGTGTGATCGCGGCCCTGGCGACCAGCGTGCCGATGCTGTTCGCCGGCCGGATCATCCAGGGCGTGTCCGGTCCGGTCGTCCCGCTGTGTCTGATCATGCTGCGGGTCGAGGTCCAGGAGCCGAAGCGGTACGGCACGCTGCTGGGCGTGATCACCGCCGTCAACGGCGGGATCGCCGGCGTCGACTCCCTGGCGGGCGGTTACCTCGCCGATCACCACGGCTTCTCGTCGGTCTTCTGGGCGATGGCCGCGGTCGCGGTCCTCGCCACCGTCGCGGTCGCCACCCTCTCCCCCGAGACGAAGGCCCCCGCCGCGACCCGTATGGACTGGCCCGGGGTCGTCTTCCTCGTCGTCTCCGTCGGCGCGCTGCTGATCGCACTGAACGAGGCGGGCAAGCTCGCCGCGGCGAACTGGGCGCTGATCGCCGGCCTCGTGGTCGTGTCCGCGGTAGCCTTCGCCGCCTTCTGGCGTACGGAGAACCGCAGCGGCCACCCGCTGGTCGCCACGCACCACCTCAAACAGCGCGCCACCTGGGCGACCCTGCTGACCACCGTGCTCACCATGACCGGTGTCTTCGCCGTGATGAACGGTCTGATCCCGGCGTTCGCCCAGGACGCCCAGGCCGGCCTCGGCATGAGCGCCGAGCAGTCCGCGTGGTGGACGCTGTCCCCGTACGCGCTCGCCGGACTGGCGATGGGGCCGCTGGCTGGCCGCCTCGCGGCCACCTTCGGGTACGGCCGGATCCTGCGGCTGGGCCTGGCCGGCTCGGTGGCGACCGTCGTGCTGATGCTGCTCACGATGCACGGCCACTCGCGGGCCCTGCTGCTGGTGACCTCCGTCCTCGTGGGCATCGCCTACGCGGGCGTGGCGAACATCGTCCTGAACGGGCTCGGTATCGTCCTCTCCCCGCGCGAGAACCCGGGCTTCCTGCCCGGCCTGAACGCGGGCGCGTTCAACCTCGGCGCTGGCCTGAGCTTCGCGGTGCTGTACGCGGTGAAGACCGCGACCGCACCAGCGGATCCGGCGTCGGCCGGCGGCTACACCGCCGGCATGATCGCGGGCGTGGTCATCCTGGCCGCGGCCATCGCCACGTCCTTCCTGATCCCGAAGCCGGTGGCGGCCGAGGCGCAGCACTGAGCCGAAGCGCAGCACTGAGCGGCCCGGCCCCGGGGCGACGCCACCGGGGCCGGCGATCCGCGGTCAAGGAACGATCCGCGGTCGAGGAACCGAGGGATCAACGAATCGAGGGCCGGCGTTCACTCCCGCGGCGCTTCCTCCGTCCCGCGGAGGATCGCCCCGAGCCCGCCGTCCGGGGCCTGTTCCGGATCATGGACCACCACGATCTCGGCGCCGCTCGCGGCCACCGACCGCACCAGGGCGTCATCGGCCCGTGCGCAGGCCGGGTGATCCTCCCCCAGCTCCACCAACTCCGTACCCCGTAGGGCGAGTTGGTCGACGCCGGGGCCCACCCAGACCTGCCGGGCGGCATCCGTGCCGTGCGCGGCGACCAGCAAGGTGTCGATCCGGTGTTCCCGGGCCGCCTCGACCAGCGCGGGGATACCGCTCGCGGCGCGCCGGGCCACCGTGCCGCCGGCCCCCTCGCCGGCGCGGAAGAGGTCCGTCACCACCCTCTCGTGGTCGCGTTCCTGGACGGCCCGGACCTGGGCGATGTCCCGCTCCACCAGGTCCCGCTCGGCTCCGGGCGCCCGGGCGCCGTGCTCGCTCTCGTAGGTGACGGCGCGCAGCGGTTCGGGCAGTTTCTCGTGCACCAGGTGCCGCTCGTGGGCCTCGCCTATCAGCACGACGGCCTCGGCGCCACAGCTCTCGAAGGCCTCGCGCACCGCGTCCGCGATCTCCGCGGCGCTCTGCTCGACGGTTCCCTGCGCCGGGGTCCGGACGTGCCGCTCGGACCGGTCGTCCCCGGTGGCGCGTTCCCCGAGGACGGAGAGGTCCGCCCCGGCGCGGTCCAGGCGGACCACGACGCATACCGGATCGTCGCCGACGGCCGCCAGCAGCGGGGTGACCCGGGGCACCGGCCCCCATGCCGCGAAGGGGTGGGCAGGGGGCCCGGGCAGCGGGGTGTCCAGCACGATCACCCCGTCGGCGGCGAAGAGCACCCGCCCGGCGTGCACACCCGGTTCACCACGACGCGGCGCGACCAGGGCCTCGTGGATGGCACCGCAGGTGGCCTCGTCCGCGCCCAGCGCGAAGAGCTGTGCCGTGGTGGCCCCGGCCAGCAGCTCCTGTTCTCGTTCGACGTCCTCGGTACCGTGCTGGATATCGGCGTAGACCGTTGCCCAAGGGCCTGGCCGGTCGATGACCGGCCGAAGGAGCGAGAGTCGCATGGCGTCGCCTCCTTGGATGCGCGGTGAACCGCCACCGGGGCACGGTGGGGTGTCATACGAATTCCCGTTCACCCATTTCGTATGCATTTACGGCATATGCCCCCATATTCATCACTGGTCCGGCGCGCCCGGTCACCCTCCGTACGCATCCGCCCGGGCTTCCGTACCCGTCCGCACGGACACCGCGTCCACGGCCCGGGAGCGGCACCGCCGGGCCGCTGCCGCCCGTTCCGGGTTGTTCGCGCGGCGGGACCAGGGAAACTGGGAGAAACGCGTCGGGTCTGTACGACACGTAGAGCCGGAGGCAGCCATGGTCATGGAACACGGAACGGACAAGACCGGCCCCGCCCGGGACGACGTGATGAAGCGGCAACTGCGCGAGCAGCTGACCGCCGAGCGCGCGCTGCGGACGCCTGAGGAGTACGAGCTCCAGCCGGCCGGCGAGGACCAGCCGGTGGCCGCCTTGTCCCCTGAGAGTCGCTTCCGCGGCGGTACGCCGCGCGGCATGACCGAGCAGGACGTCGGGCTGCGCTCCGAGCTCGCCCAGTACCTCGGCCGGCGCCTGTACCCGGCCGACAAGGACACGATCATCGAGACACTGCACCGCAACAACGCACCGGACCAGCTGATCAGGGTGGCCGAGCGGCTGCCCGCTCATGAGCGGTTCGCCAATGTGCAGAGCATCGCCCAGGCCGTCGGGCTCCACACCGAACAGCACCGCGCCTGAGGCCGGGGCCTCCGGACATCCCGGAGATCAGTGCCCCTCCGGCCGCTCTGGCGGTGCCGGGCGGCGGCAGGTGGCGGACAATTGAGGTGTACCCGCACCTGCCGTACCGCGGCGGGGTGAGCCGATGGGGAGAAGGAGGGCGGTCATGTCCGACGACGCGATGGGCGACGAGGTCTACCAGCCGTCCAGGTCCGATCCCCAGGACAACCCCAACGACCTCGACATGGAGGACGCCCTCGGCGAGCCCGACCTCGACGAGATGCTGGACACCGGCTACTCACCCCCCGAACGGCCCTTCGTGGTCAACCACGAGGGCACCACCGCACAGGAGCTGCACGACCGCGAGTCGCTGGAGCACCGGCTGTCCGTGGAGCTGCCGGACGTGTCCGCGCCCGACGGTGACGACATCGGCGATCTGCCGGGCGGGGTGGGGGAACCGGTGGACATCGAGTGCGGCCGCGAGCGGGCGGGCCGGCTCGTGGGCGCCGACGAGGGATTCTGGCGCGGCGGCAGCAATGACATCTCCGCCCGCGACGTGGGGATCGACGGCGGGGCCGCGTCAGCGGAGGAGGCCGCGGTGCACATCGCACACGACGAAGACCTCCCCGGCTGACGAAAGGCGGAGCCCGCGCCGGAAGTCCCTGGCGCCCTGGCAGGCACCAGGGCGCTTCTGATGGGCCTACGCTTCTGATGGGCCCCGCTCCTGGAGGGGCCTCCCCTAGACCGCCGGGTCGGCCGTCCCGCGCTGCTGCGGTATCGCGATGCCCCCGGGCTGCTGGAGTGCCACCGTACGCGTGGGGGCGGGAATCCGGATGCCCTCGGCCCGGTACCGCTGGTGCAGCCGCTTGATGAACTCGTGCTTGATCCGGTACTGGTCGCTGAACTCGCCGACCCCCAGGATCACCGAGAAGCCGATCCGGGAGTCCCCGAAGGTATGGAAGCGGATGGCCGGTTCATGGTCGGGTACGGCGCCGGTGACCTCGGTCATCACGCTCGTGACGACCTCGGCGGTGACCCGCTCGACGTGTTCCAGGTCGCTGTCGTAGCCGACGCCCACCTGCACCACGATCGACAACTGCTGTTCCGGCCGGGTGAAGTTGGTCATGTTGGTGCCGGCCAGCTGGGCGTTGGGGACGATCACCAAGTTGTTGGAGAGCTCGCGCACCACGGTGTTGCGCCAGTTGATATCGACGACATAGCCCTCCTCGCCGCTGCTCAGCCGGATGTAGTCGCCGGGCTGTACCGTCTTCGAGGCGAGGACGTGCACGCCCGCGAAGAGGTTGGCAAGAGTGTCCTGCAGCGCGAGGGCGACCGCGAGACCGCCCACCCCCAGCGCGGTGAGCAGCGGGGCGATGGAGATGCCCAGGGTCTGCAGGACGACGAGCAGGCCCATCGCCAGCACCACGATGCGGGTGATGTTGGCGAATATGGTGGCCGATCCGGCCACCCCCGACCGGGACTGGGCCAGGGACCGCACCAGACCGGTGATGACCCGGGCCGCGGAGAACGTGACGACCAGGATGAGCAGCACGGTCAGCGTCCGGTTGACGTTGCGCCCGACCGTCGCCGTCAGCGGCAGCGCCGCGGCCGCCACCGCCAGACCGGCGCAGATCGCCGCCCAGGGCACCACGGTCCGCAGCGCGTCGACGATGACGTCGTCCCCGCTCCACCGCGTCCTGCGCGCGTACCTCTCCAGCCGTCGCAAGGCCGCCCGCGACAGCAGGGCGGCCACGATGCCGGCGGCCAGCGCGGCCCCGGCGACGATCACGTCGTGCGGCGTCAGCGCGCGGTTCATCACCGTCCGCCCCCCACGCCCCGGAAGAACCGTTGGAAGAACCGTTCCGCCACACACCGGATGTGATACTTCGTCACCTATTCACCTTGTCCATCTCCAGAACCACGAAGGCGCCGGGGATCCGCGGATGCTCCCGGCGCAGTCCGTCATCCTGCCGCACGCCATACGGCACGCGGCAGGCACCCCCCGGCCATCGGCGCACCCGCCCGTACGAACGCCACACCGCGGACCCACGCCATCCGGTGCCCAGGGACGGGCCCGGCGCCTCAGTGCCCCAGCCGCTTCAGAGCCTGTTCCGGGTACCGGTCGCCCGCCACTGCCTCCTCGGGCACGGCCTGCCGCAGCAGTTCACGGTCGGCCCCGGTCAACGAGAGTGCCACGGCAGCGACGTTCTCCTCCAGGTAGCGACGGCGCTTGGTGCCTGGGATGGGCACAATGTCCTCGCCCTGCGCGAGCAGCCAGGCCAGCGCGGCCTGGCCGGGCGAGCAGCCGATCCGCTCGGCGACCTCGCGTACGGCCCCTACGAGCGCCAGGTTCCGGGGGAGGTTCTCGTCGGCGAACCGCGGCCAGCGCCGGCGGTTGTCCTGCGGGGCCAGGTCGTCGCGGGAGGAGACGGCTCCGGTGAGCATGCCGCGCCCGAGCGGGGAGTACGCCACGACGGCGATGCCCAGTTCCCGGCAGGTGGCGAGCAGTT
This sequence comes from Streptomyces sp. NPDC001339, assembly GCF_042895955.1. NCBI lineage: Bacteria > Bacillati > Actinomycetota > Actinomycetes > Kitasatosporales > Streptomycetaceae > Streptomyces > Streptomyces sp. NPDC001339. The sequence goes on from NZ_JBIAWT010000010.1 coordinate 261,880, forward strand.
CGCCCTCCACCACGTCGCGGGTGAAGAGGGAGTACTCCACCTGGATCGCGCTGATCGGGTGGACGGCGTGTGCCTTGCGGAGCGTGGCGGGGCTGACCTCGCTCAGCCCGATGTGGCGGACCAGTCCGGCCGCCACCAGCCGGGACATGGCGCCGACCGTCTCCTCGACGGGCGTGTCGGGGTCACGGCGGTGCGCGTAGTAGAGATCGATGTGCTCCACGCCCAAGCGGCGCAAGGAGGCCCGGCAGGCGAGCGGAACATAGTCGGCGGAGGTGTCGACGGTGCCGACCCGGCCGGTGGCCGCATCATGGCGGAGGCCGAATTTGGTCGCCACGACCATCCGGTCCCGCTCCTGAGCGTGCCGGCGCAGCCAGCGGCCGACCAACTCCTCGTTGGCGCCCTGCCCGTAGGCGTCGGCGGTGTCCAGCAGGGTGATGCCCAGCTCCAGGGCGCGGTCGAGCGTGTGCTGGGACTCCTCCTCGTCCGGAGTGCCGTAGGCGATCGACATGCCCATACAGCCCAGGCCGATCGCGGACACCTCAGGGCCGTCAACGCCCAGCCGGCGGTACTTCATCGGACCTTCACCTTCTCCTCCGTGGAACGAACAGCGGTGTAAGCGCGGGCGACATACAGCAGCCACGCGACCAGTTCGGGGTATCCCCCGGCCTGTGCGGCCTCCGGTCCGAGCGCCCCGGACGCCTGGACCACCGGGCGGTTGTCGTGCTTCGCGCGCAGGGCCGACGTCAGCGAGCGGGCCAGCACCATGGCGTGCAGCCGGTCGCCCGCCAGCCCGGCCTCCTCGGCCGACCGCCGGGCACCGGCGGCCACGGCCGGGTCCATGTACGGGCGCAGCGCGAGCAGACCGTCCTGGATCTCGATGACCCTGCGATAGAGGCGATAGCTGATGTCCCCGGGCAGGAAGCGGGCGAGGCCGCCGGCGTGACGCGGGTTGAGCGCGATGTCCGGAACGGCCGCGTACAGGGCGCTCCACAGGGGATGCAGCCGCTGGTAGGTGACGAAGTTGCGGACCAGACGCCGCCCCGCGGAGAGGTGAGGCCCCCAGGACGGCATGGTGAGCCCCGCCACCAGGAAGAAGATGCCGGTGCCGTTGGCCACCGGCGTCAGCAGTTCCCATTCCAGCGGGTCCAGTCCGCACTGCACCGCGATCAGCGACAGCAGGCGGTTGAGACAGTAGACGAGACACGCGCTCGCGCCGATCGCCGTGCAGTACAGCCCTCTTCGCAGCCACTGCCGGCCGGCCACCCGCCCGTAGCGCAGGCACAACCGGATGATCTCGATCATTCCGGCGCCGAACGCGCTGACGTAGAGCAGCAGATACCCGGCGACCAGCGGACGGTGCGCGTTCTGCAGCAGATAGTGCGCGCTGCGCTGCTGTGCCTCCGCGCCAGCCGCCGCCCACATGGTGAGCATGGCGACCGCGCACAGGGCGGCGACCAGCAGCCGGGCGAAAGCGCGCCGGCGGGCGACTTCGGGCGGGTACACCCAGTAGACGATCGCGGTGAGGAAGGCGGCGCTGGACGCGACTCCGCCGAGGAGGTGGATGCCGAGCGCCCCGAGATCGGCCACGCCCAGGCGCGCGTCCACGGCCTGCGAGACCGAAGGCGTGGAGAGCGTGAAGGAGATCCCCTTGAAGAAGAACGCGATGAGCAGTGCACGCAGAGCCGGATCGTCCCGCTGGTGGCGCAGATCGCGCAGCCGGTAGAGCAGGGCCAGTACGCAGAGGGCGGCACACGCGGGGAAGACGACGGCCTTCACACCGGTCATGAGACGCCCCGCCGGACCCACGAGTCGCCCCGCCGGACCGTGGCGCGAAGGTGCGCGGGAGCACTACCGCCCAGAGGACTACTGCCCATGGGAACCCGGGCCCGGATTCAGCGAGTTCTCGATCCGGGCGACCGTCTCCGCGTCATCGGACGGCACGTTCCAGACCGACTCCACCGGAGGCCGGGTGACGCGTTCGAGGATGAGGGAGGCGACGGTCTCGGCCTCCTGTTCCTCCTCGCTGGAGTAGGCGGCGCGCCCCAGCATCTCCCGCACCCGCCGCGGATCCAGGTCCGGCAGCAGACGCTGCATCACCGTCGTGTCGAATCCCGCGGAGTCGCAGTGGTCGCACAGCATGTGCGCGAGTTCATGGGCGATGATGTGATCCTGGTGCAGACGGCTGGTGTCCGCCTCGACGACGATCACGTCGAACGAGTCCGTCGCCAGCCACATACCGCAGGGGGTCTTCGCGCCCAAGGGCATCGTGACGAGCCGGATCGGGCGGCCACGGTCCGCGCTGAGCCGTTCCATCAGCGTGGCGATAGTGCATCCGTCGGGCAGGTCCAGGCGCGCCAGCACCGCCTCCGAAGCCCGTCGCAGGTACTTGAGGTTCTTCTTGCGGGGCTGCTTGTGAGCCCTGGAGGCTGAGGCCACGGCCGATGCCCACTCCTTCCCGCCCACCGGTCTCGCTCCCCGCAGGCCGACGGCAGCCGTCCTCCGAGCCCGGAAGCCGCTGTTGACGGCTCGCGCCCAAGGTACGCGATGAAGGGCGCCGCACTGAAGCCGGACCGGCCGCCCCGGCCGCCCCGGCCGAAGGCCCGCCGCGTGCCCGCCGCGGGCCCCGGCAACACATCGCCATGGCTGTACCACCACCCGTCCGGGCCTCGCGGCGAGCGGACAGGTCGGCAGCGCAGTCACGGTGATGCGGCCTACGTCCTTTTTGCACCCTTCCGCCATAGAAGGAGTGGGCAACTCGTAGAGGTCTTGAGGAACCATCAGGCTGGTGAGAAGGTCTCCGATGTCGAAGTCGGCCAAGGGGGGCGGGGGTTCACATGGGTGTGGTTCTGCCGGGGTGGGCGGATGAGATCCTCGACATCATCGGTATCTCGTGGCCGAACGTGGACGAGGACGACTACCGCGAAATGGCCGACTCCATGCGGGAGTTCGCCGATGACATCGACAGCGGCGCGATGGAGGCGCATCAGGCCGTCCAGGGCCTGGTGGGCTCGGCGGGCGGCTCGGTGGCGGTCGAAGCGCTCAACGCCCACTGGGGCAAGATCAACGGCACGCATCTGAAGAATCTGGGGCAGTGCGGCCGGCTGGCCGGCACCGCGCTGGACGGCGTCGCCGTCCTCATCGAGGGCGCCAAGATCGGCGCGATCGCCCAACTCGCCATCCTCGCCGCTGAAGTGATCGCCGCCCAGGCCGCGGCCCCCTTCACCTTCGGCCTGTCGGAACTGGGCGCACTGGCCGGCACCCAGGCCACCCGGGTCGCCGTGCGGAAGATCTTCAAAGAGGTCTGTGAGCAGGTCGCCGAACGGGTCATCAGTATCGCGCTGACCCCCGTCGAAGAAGCCCTCGGCGCGATGGTCGGCGACCTGGTCGTTCAGCTGGGCGCCAACGCCCTGGGCGTCAAGGACGGCGTCGATCTCGGCCAGACGGCCAAGGCGGGCAAGGAAGGTCTCAGCCAGGGCGCACAAGGCGCCAAGGACTCCTCCATGCAGCTCCTCAGCGCCGGCGGCGGCAGCGGAGGGGGAGGAGGCGCCGGCAGTGGGTTCAGCTTCGACCCGGACGAGCACGACCGCGCCGTCACGGGCCTGCAGAGCGCGGGGGGCACCTTCCGCAACAAGGCCGGCGGCAAAATCGGCCGGGCGAAGAGCCATCACGGCCGGACCCGCGGCAAGGACGCGATCGCGGATGCGGCGAACGCGATGCTGGACAAGGTCATCGACGGCATCGAGGACGGCGTGAAGAAGACCGCCAAGCACCTCGACGACAACATGACCCGCGGCATCAAGCAGATGGCCAAGAACCACCATGAGAACGACCGGGCGATCTCGGATCACTTCGCCGGTCTCGGCAAAGGGGGCGGGAAGGACCCGAAGTCCCCCAGGACCTCGCCCAATTCCACCGGCAAGGGCCCCGGAGGCAGCGGCAACAGCAAGCCCCGCGACCAGCTGAACCAGAACCACCCCCACAACAACACCCGTGACGACAAGGCCGTACAAGGATGCGGCGACCCGGTGGACGCCGCGACCGGCCGGGTCTACCTGCGCCAGACCGACCTCGAACTCCCCGGAGCACTGCCGCTCACGTTCGTCCGGAAATTCGAGTCGTCCTACCGGTCAGGCCGCTCCGTAGGACCCTCCTGGTCATCCACTGCCGATCAGCGCCTGGAGATCGACCGTCACGGCATCATCTTCGTCACCGAAGCCGGTCTGCTCCTCAGCTACCCCACACCGGAAACGGGCGAAAGGGTTCTGCCCGCCCGGGGCCCGCGCTGGCCCCTCATGCGCACCGTCCAGGGCGACTGGGCCATCCACGACCCGGACACCGGCCATACCCGCTATTTCTCCCAGGCATCCCATGCCGCCGGCATCGCGCTGCTGGACGAGATCAACGACCGGCAGGGCAACCGGATCACGTTCGACCATGACGACCGGACCGGCGCTCCGGTGGAGATCCGCCACAGTGCCGGATACCACCTGAAGTTCACCACGGACGACCGCGGCCTCATCACCGCCCTCCACCTCGCAGGCGCCGCCGACGACGGCAGCGGCAGCGACGCGCTGGTGATGTCCTACGACCACGACGAGCACGGCAACCTCACCTCCGTCACCAACTCCAGCGGCACCCCCACCCGGTTCGAGTACGACGGCACCCACCAGATGACGGCCTGGGTGGACACCAACAACAGCCGCTACGAGTACACCTACGACCACCGAGGCCGGTGCACCGCCCAGGGCGGGACCGAAGGGCATCTGCGCTACCGCTACGACTACGACCGGACCGACCCGCAGACCGGCCACCGCATCACAGCCGTCACCAACTCCCTCGGCCACACGACCCGGTTCCTCATCAACGACCGCCTCCAGGTGGCGGCCACCGTCGACCCGCTGGGCCACACCACCCGCACCACGTACGACGACTTCGACCGCCCGCTCACCCACACCGACGCCCTGGGCCACACCACCCGGTACACCTACGACGACCAGGGCAGACCCCTGACCGTCACCCGCCCCGACGGGCTGTGCACGACGGTGGAGTACAACGACCTGGGACTCCCCCGCACCGTCACCTCGCCCGATGGCACCACCCGGCTGCAGGAGTACGACGCCACCGGCAACCGCACCGCGCTCATCGACCCCGCGGGTTCCGTGACCCGCTACACCTACGACCAGCGCGGGCACCTGTCCTCGGTCACCGACCCGCTGGGCGCCACCACCCAGGTCACCTGCAACGACGCCGGCCTGCTGACCAGCGTCATCGATCCCGTCGGGGCCACCACGCACTATCAGCATGATGCCCACGGACGTGTCACCGCTTTCACCGACCCGGCCGGCGCCGTGATCCGTCTGGCGTGGACCGCCGAAGGACACCTGGCCCGGCGCACCGACCCCGATGGCTCACACGAGTCATGGACCTACGACGGCGAAGGCAACTGCGTCACGCACACCGACGCCATCGGCGCCCGTACCTCCTTCGAGTACACCCACTTCGACCAGCTCGCCGCCCGTACCGGCCCCGACGGCGTCCGCTACACCTTCACCCACAACACCGAACTGCAACTCACCCAGGTCGAGAACCCCCTTGGAGCGGCCTGGACGTACCACTACGACCCGGCCGGCCGGCTGAGCGAGGAAACCGACTTCGACGGCCGCACGGTCACCTACGCCCACGACGCCGCCGGGCAGCTCATCCAGCGCACCAATGCGATGGGCCAGCACATCTCCTACACCCGTGACACCAACGGCGACATCATCCACAAGGACGTCGACGGCTCCCCCACCGACTACTCCTACGACGCCCTCGGCCGGCTCATCCACGCCACCTCACCCCATGCGGAGCTGCGGCTCCAGCGGGACGCCCTCGGCCGGATCACCGCCGAGACCCTCAACGGCCGCACCGTGCGGCACACCTACGACGCCGCCGGCCAACGCACCCGGCGCACCACCCCGGCCGCCGTCGTCAGCCACTACACCTACGACCCGGCGGGCCGGCCGCAAGCCCTCACCACCTGCGGCCACACCATCGCCTTCACGCACGACGCGGTGGGCCGCGAGAAGAGACGCACCTTCGGTCAGTGGCTCGCCCTCGACCACGACTGGGACGCCCAGGGCCGGCTGACCCGCCAGACCGCCTCGGCCGGCAACAATCAGCACCCGGTGCAGCAGCGCAGCTACACCTACAACGCCGCCGGAAGCCTGCTCGGCATCGACGACCTCCTCACCGGTACCCGCCGCTTCACCCTCGACCCGGCGGGCCGTGTCACCCATGTGCAAGGCCACAACTGGCGTGAGGAGTACGCCTACGACGGCCTCGGCAACCAGACCGAGGCCCGATGGCCCGGCCAGCACCCGAACGCGGAGGGACAGGGAAGCCGCGCGTACACCGGCACCCGCATCACCCGTGCCGGCCGCATCCGCTACGAACACGACGCACAAGGCCGTATGACCCTGCGCCAGAAGACCCGCCTGTCGCGGAAGCCGGACACCTGGCGCTACGCATGGGACGCCGAGAACCGCCTGACCACCGTCATCACCCCCGACAACACCACCTGGACCTACCTCTACGACCCTCTGGGGCGGCGCATCGCCAAACAGACCCGGCAACCCACCGGGGAGCCGGCACGCACGGACTTCACCTGGGACGGCACCACCCTCATCGAGGAGACCACCACCTCCCCCACCTCCGAGGACGTGACCCTCACCTGGGAGTACGACGACATCCGCCCCATGACCCAGGCCGAACAGAAGACCAGCAGGACCGGCAATACCAGCGCCCAGGCCGAACGAAAGACCGGCGAAGCACCTCAGGGCGAAGCACCGCAGGAAGACATCGACCGCCGCTTCTTCGCCATCGTCACCGACCTCACCGGCACCCCCGCCGAACTGATCGACGAACACGGGACCCCGGCCTGGCGGGCCCGCAGCACCCTGTGGGGCACCACCGCCTGGACCCACACCAGCACCGCGTACACACCCCACCGGTTCCCCGGCCAGTACTTCGACGCCGAGTCCCAGCTCCACTACAACGTCTACCGCTACTACGACCCCGAGAGCGCCCGTTACGCCTCCCCGGATCCCCTCGGACTGGAGCCGGCCCCCAACCCCGTCACCTACGTCCACAACCCCCACACCTGGGCCGACCCCCTCGGCCTCGCCCCCTGCACCCACTACGCCGATGTCTACGTCTACCGCCCCGACGGCAGCCTCCGTACCGGATACGGCCTCCGCAGCGGCAACCAGACCCCGGAGGAACGCGCCCTCGGCTTCCCGAACGGCTCCTTGGCGAGCCACACCGAAAACCGGGTCGGCAGGATGTCCGGCGGATCTCCCACCCGCCCCATAGCCAATGACCCCTACGCGAACCTCGTACCGGTCAGCCCGGGTGAGACAGTGGTCATCAACGGCACACGGCCCCCCTGCCCGCAGTGCCGCGGCTCCATGAACCGCGCCCAAGCGGAGACCGGCGCCAACTTCATCTACCGGTGGGGGGACGGAAACGAATGGCGAGCAGGAAGGCGCGGAAGGTGACCACACAGCCTCCCACCATGCAGATCGACACCGTCGTCGTGGAGGAGAACGAGCCCGACGAATGCTTCACCGTCGGCATGGCCGAGCAACAGGGGGAAGGACACCAGCTGATCATCCAGATCTCCCTGTACGAACCCGACGACCAGGACGAGCAGTTGGGCCTGGACACCTACTGCGTCATGGCCGAAAGCGGAGCCACACACTACGGCGGCATCGAAGAAGCCGTACTCACCGGCAACACGCTCAGGCTGTCCTTCACAGAAGAAGCCACCAGCGGACTGGGACTGCCCTCTCCCTCCCTCACCCTGCACCTGGACGTCCCGGATGACGACGTAGCCGCGCTCGCCTCGGGACTCCGCCGGGCACTCACCTACGGCAACCCCGAACAGCACCCGCAACACATCGAGCTGACCTAGCGCCCTGGTCCGCGTCCCTGTCCCTGTCCCTGTCCGGCGAGTCCTATCCGGGCAATACTTGCTTCATGGTTGCGCTGCCGCATGACATCCGCCTGAGGATCGAAGCACCGCACATCTGGTATGTCGGTACGGTCAACCGGGACGGGTCGCCCCACGTGAGCCCCATGTGGGTGGGCCTCGACGGGGACCTGCTCCTGTTCAACACCGCGGTCGGCCGGGTCAAGGAACGCAATCTGCGCCGTGACCCACGGGTGTGCCTGTCCCATGCGGACGCGGCCGATCCGTTCGACCGGGTACAGATCCGCGGCCGTGCCGTCCGGTTCGTACAGGGACCGGAAGCGGACCGGAACATGGACGTGCTGGCCCACACGTACCTGGGAACCGAGCGGTTCGAGTGGCGTATCCCCGGTGAACAGCGGGTCATCGTGCTCATCGAACCGTCACGGGTACGTCGCGTACGCGGGATCGAACCGCTCCCCACAGGAGCGCCCGGAGCGAGCGATCCGTCGGATGCGCTCTAGCTCTATGGGCGGCCTCTCCAACGTTGGGGGCCGCTCCAATGGTGCGAGGAGGCCCTCCAGCCGGCCGTGACATCCGCGCCGAAGGACTGACGGAACGCCAGGAAAGTCAGCAACGGGTCGGCATAGGCATGACCACACCCGACCGGAGACGGCGAACCTGCACCCTGACGTGAACCGGGGTTGACCCCATGACCAGGCAAGTCGCTGATCATGGGGCCGACCCCGGCCCCATCTCAGCCCGACTCGGGCGATCCCCCGCGTCGCCCGAATCGGGCAGCTTGACCGGATGGCGACCGAGGGCGACCATCCGGAGTCATGCTGAGTATATTGGCTCGCAGCCAGTCAACGCAGGAGTTACAGGATGTCCCCCCGCAGCGCATCGGTCAATGAAGAATTGCGGCGGCGCTCCCGCGAGCGGCTGTTGCAAGCGACGGTTGATCTGGTAGGGGAGCACGGCTACGAGGCGACGACGCTGGGAGACATCGCCCAAAGGGCCGGCGCGGCACGGGGGCTGATCTCGTATTACTTCCCCGGTAAGCGGCAGCTGCTGCAGTCCGCCGTGCACCGGCTGATGCACCTGACCCTGCAGGCGGCACTGGAGCGCGACCCACGGCCGGCCGGACCGTCGGCGGGGCGGGAGCTGATGGCGCGGGCCATCGACGCGGTCCTGGGGCTGGCGCATGACCGCCCGTTGCTGATGCGTACACATATGGCGGGCATCCTGACGGCCGAGGGGTTCATCCAGTGCCCCGAGCAACAGCGGCTGGCGCAGTTGCTGCGGGAGACGGTCGTGGCGTACGGATCGCCGGACCCGGACTCCGACTACCCGCTGTTGCGGGCGCTGCTGATGGGTTCGGTGGTGCCGATGCTGCTTCCGGGGGCGGCGATGCCGCGGATCCGGCTGCGTGCCGAGTTGTTCCAACGGTACGGCCTGGACTGGGAGTTGGGGATGCCGCCGGCGGACTGAGCCGGCCATGGGTGCGCCGTGGGGCGGACCCGTGTGCGGGCCGGAGCCCCGGAGCACGCCGGTCAGCGTTTGTTGTGACGCGGCGTCAGGAGGCCGTCGTCGCGGGCGCCGGCGATCAGACGCAGCGATCTTCGGCGGTTGCGCCCGGTGGCGAGCATCACCGCCAGTACCGGATCACGCCCCTCCCGTTGGGCCCGGCGGTACACCTCCGCGGCGAGCTTACGGCGCTCGGCGACCCGCGACCGGGCGAGCAGGGCGGAGCGGGCGCGCTCCTCCGCCCGCTCCGCCACGCCCTCCCCCGCCGCGTCCCGCGCACCCTCCCGCCCCGTCGCCGCCCCCCGCGCCGCCGTCGCCTCGCTCGTCGCCGGGGCCGAGTCCGCTCCCGCCTCCTCCCCTGCCCCCGCCTCCGTCTCCGTCTCCGTCTGCGCCGGTGTGTCGCCCGCCGGTGCCGCCTCCTCCGATGGTGCCGGTTCCGGCATCGGCTCCCGCGGGGGCTCCGTTCCCGGCGCCGCGCGCGGTTCCTCGGCCGCCTCGGGTGTCATGCCGTCCACCGGTCCATGTGCCGAGCCGGCGGTCGTCGGCCCACGCGCCGGGCCGGTCGTCGCCTCGGTCGCCGCCTCACGCGCCGTCCCGTGGACCATCCCGGCCTCGCGCCCCGCCCCGGCCTCGCATCCCGTCCCGGCCGCCGCCATCGGCCCGCCGGCCCGTTCCGGTGACGCGGCGGCCGGGCCCGGCCCGCGAGGAGGAGCGGGCCGGCTCCTACGAGGGCGCCCGGTGACCGTCCGGAAGGCGTCGTCCAGTGGGCCCTCGATCCAGCGGGCCAGGTCGGCGAGGCCGTCGAGCCTCAGCGGCGGGTCGGCCCGTACGTCCTCCACGGTGATGTGGTCGTCGGAAACCGTCACAAGGACTTCGATCAGGGCACCGTCGGCGAAGGTCAGCCGTGCGCTGCACCAGGAGCCCAGTGGGTCGAGCTGGGGCGCCGGGCATCCGCGACCGTCGGACGCGGTCGCCTCGTCCGGGGCGGTGGGCCGGGGGGCGGGCGCGGCCGAGCCGTGCGCCGTCAGTTCCCACGTGGGCCACTCCCGTGGCGCGCCCTGAGCTTCATATCCGTGATTAACGGTATAAAAGTCACTTTCCGACACATTGAAAACCTAACCTCCACCTCACCCGGCCCAACAGCGCGGCACGCTCATCCCATCGGGAGCAACCCCGATAGCGCATCTCCCGGATAGCGCGTCTCCCGTCGTGCGCCCACCGGTGCGATCCTGGGGGTATCCGCGGAAGGGGCCACCCGTGCTTCGTATCGCAGTGATCGGTTCCGGACCCAGCGGGGTCTATACCGCCCAGTCCCTGATCGAGCAGCAGGACGTACCGGATATCGAGGTGTACGTCCTGGACCGGCTGCCCTGCCCGTACGGACTCGTGCGCTACGGCGTCGCACCGGACCACGAGAAGATCAAGTCGCTGCAGAACAATCTGCGTACGGTGCTGGAGCACCCCGGAGTGCACTTCCTGGGGAACGTCGAGGTGGGGGCGGCGGGGCTGGGCCTCGATCAGCTGCGGGAGATCTTCGACGCGGTGGTGTTCTGCGTGGGCGCCGACACCGACCAGCACCTGGGCGTCCCCGGTGAGGAGCTGTCCGGCAGCCATTCGGCGACCGAGTTCGTCGCCTGGTACAGCGCGCATCCCGATGCGGCCACGCGGCGCTTTCCCCTGACGGCGCGGTCCGCGATCGTGATCGGCGTGGGGAATGTCGCGGTGGACGTGGCGCGGATGCTCTCCCGTGACGCCGCCGAGCTCGCCGCCACCGATATGCCGCAGGGCGCGCTGGGAGCGCTGGCGGACAGCCGGGTCGAGGATGTCTGGATGGTCGGCCGACGCGGGCCGTCCCAGGCGAAGTTCACCACCAAGGAACTGCGGGAGCTGGGTTCGCTTCCGGGTGCGGAGGTGGTGCTCCGGCCGGAGGAGCTGGAGCGGGACCCGGCGTACCGGGATCCCGGCAGGCTGCCCGCGGTGGCGCGGCGGAATGTCGAGGTGCTGCGCGGCTGGGCGGAGGGGACGGCGGATGCGGCCCCTCCGAAGGAGCTCCGCCGGCACCGGATCCATCTGCGGTTCTTCCTCCGGCCCGTGGAACTGCTCGGGGACGCCGCCACCGGGGTGCGGGCGGTCCGGTTCGAGCGGACCGCACCCGACGGGCGGGGCGGGGTCACGGGTACCGGTGAATTCGAGGAGATCGAGGGGCAGTTGGTGCTGCGCTCGGTCGGCTACCGGGGGACGCCGCTGCCGGGGCTGCCATTCGACGAGGCCACCGGTACGGTGCCGCACGACGCGGGGCGGGTGCTGCGCGACGGGGCTCCGCTCCCCGGGGTGTATGTGGCGGGCTGGATCAAGCGGGGCCCGACGGGCGTGATCGGCACCAACCGGCCGTGCGCGAAGGAGACCGCGCGATCGCTGCTGGCGGACGCCGCGGCGCTCGGGGAGCGGACGCGGAAGCCGGCCGGGGACCCGGTGACCGAGCTGACCCGGGCGGGGCAGCGGCCGGTGGCCTGGCCGGGCTGGCTGGCCATCGAGGCCGCGGAGGCGAAGTGGGGCCGCGGACTGGGGCGCGGCACCGTCAAACTCCCTGACTGGGCGGGCCTGTTGGAGGCGGCGCGGACGGTGGAGGTCGTCTGCTGACACGGCCGGGACGAAGGGCGGCGGGCGAGCGGAGGGACGGGCGCCGCTCCCCATGACGTGACGCCCAGGGGAGCGGGCGACAGCCCCTAACGTCCACCTTTCCCCAGGCCGCAGGCACGTCCGCCTTCCCGAGGCCGCAGGCACGTCGGCCTTAACCAAGACCGTCGGCACGTCCGCCTTCCCAGGCCGCCGGCGCCGGGCTACTCCTCCCCAAGGCGGCGGGCCTGAAGATCCGCCGCCCGGAGGACGCCGTCGATCAGGCCGGGGAAGAGCTTCTCCAGGTCGGCCGTGCGCAGCCGGTTCATCTTGGCGGTGCCCCGGTAGAGCTGCTGGATCACACCGTGCTCGCGCAGCACCCGGAAATGGTGGGTACAGGTCGACTTGCTGACCGGGAGTTCGATGTCCGCGCAGTTCAGCTCGCCCTCGGCGGCGGCGAGGGTGCGGACGACGCGCAGCCGCATGGGATCGGCGAGGGCGTGCAGGACGTCCGCCAGCCGGATGTCCTCGCACGCCGGGTGCTCCAGCGGCCGGGATCCCGAAGGGCCGCGGGTGGACGTCTTGTCGTTCGGCATGGCGGCTCCTGACTCGGTCTGCCGGCTGGGTGTCTGCGGTGCGGTCTCCGGCGATCCGGCGCGGGGTGGCGGATGCGGCGCCCCGCCCACGGATCCATTGTACGAGGACCTTCGTAGTTTGACACCCACCGTATTACGATGCCTATCGTATGAACGCGGGTCCGAACCGGAGCCCGTTTCCGCCTGAGCACAGGAGCAGGAGCCTGCCGTGAGCGCACTCTTCGAGCCCATCACCCTTCGCTCGCTGACCGTCCCGAACCGCCTCTGGATGGCGCCCATGTGCCAGTACTCCGCGGCTCCCGAGGGGCCGGAGACGGGGGCGCCCGGCGACTGGCACTTCCAGCACCTGGCCGCACGCGCGGCGGGCGGGACGGGCCTGATCCTCGCGGAGGCCACCGCGGTGAGCCCCGAGGGCCGGATCACCCCGTACGACCTCGGCCTGTGGAACGACACCCAGACCGAGGCGTTCCGCCGGATCACCGGCTTCCTCAAGGCCCAGGGGACGGTTCCGGGCATCCAGCTCGCGCACGCCGGCCGCAAGGCGTCGACCGAGCGCACCTGGGTGAACCGCGGCGGCCCGATCCTCCCCGGACAGCGGCACGGCTGGGAGCCGGTCGGCCCGAGCCCGGTGGCGTTCGACGAGGGGTCCGCCACCCCCGCCGAACTGTCCGTGGCACAGATAGAGGAGATCGTGGCGGGGTTCGCGGCGGCCGCGCGCCGGGCGCTGGCGGCGGGCTTCGAGGTGGTCGAGATCCACGGCGCCCACGGTTACCTGATCAATGAGTTCCTCTCGCCGTTCACCAACCGGCGCACCGATGCGTACGGCGGCTCGTACGAGAACCGGACGCGCTTCCCGCTGGCGGTCGTAGATGCGGTGCGCGAGGTCTGGCCCGACGAGCTGCCGGTCTTCTTCCGGATCTCGGCGACCGACTGGCTCACCGAGGACGCGAGCGATGACCGCGAGGGCTGGACGGCCGACGACACCGTGCGCTTCGCCCGCGACCTGAAGAAGCACGGCATCGACCTGCTGGACACCTCCACGGGCGGCAACGCACCGGACGCGGAGATCGCCACCGGCCCGGGGTACCAGGTGCCGTTCGCCGAGCGGGTCAAGAAGGAGGCCGGTCTCGCGGTGGGCGCCGTCGGGCTGATCACCGAGGCCCGGCAGGCCGAGAAGATCATCGCGGCGGGGCAGGCCGACGCCGTACTGATCGGCCGGGAGCTGCTGCGCTCCCCCAGCTTCGCGCAGCAGGCGGCGCGGGAGCTCGGTGCGGAGATCCGGGTGCCGTATCCGTACCACCTGGCCGTCTGAGCCGACCGGACGGCGGCTCGCCACCCGCCGTCCGACCTGCGCAAATGCGCTCCGGGGCGCCGTTGTCAGTGGCCGGGTGCAAACTGGCCCGTGTTCTGAGACAACGGCGTCCCGGAGGTGTCCGGCCATGACCGACGTACTACTCGCGGTGGGTACCCGCAAAGGGCTCTTCATCGGTCGCCGACGGCGCGGCGACTGGGAATTGAGCGGTCCGCACTTCCCCGCGCAGGCGGTGTACTCGCTCGGGATCGACACCCGCCGCGCGACGCCCCGGCTGCTGGCCGGCGCGGACAGCTCCCACTGGGGCCCGTCGGTGTTCCACTCGGACGACCTGGGGGAAACCTGGCAGGAGCCGGCCCGCCCCGCCGTCAAGTACCCGCCGGACACCGGGACTTCACTGGAGCGGGTCTGGCAGCTGCACCCGGCCGGTCCGGCCGCACCGGGCGTGGTCTACGCGGGCACCGAGCCCGGCGGACTGTTCCGTTCCGAGGACGGCGGCGAGACCTACGATCTCGTACGGGCGCTGTGGGACCACCCCAGCCACGAGAAGTGGGTGCCCGGCGGCGGCGGGCTGGCCGTCCACACGGTGGTCACCGACCCGCGGGACGCCGACGCGGTCACGGTCGCGGTCTCCGCGGCCGGTGTGTTCCGCACCCTCGACGGCGGTACGACCTGGGCGCCGTCGAACACCGGCGTCAAGGCGGTCTTCCTCCCCGACCAGCACCCGGAGTTCGGCCAGTGCGTCCACAAGATCGCGCAGGACCCCGTGGACCGCGACCGGCTGTATCTGCAGAACCACTGGGGCGTCTACCGCAGCGATGACACGGGCGCGACCTGGCAGGAGATCGGCGGCGGGCTGCCTTCGGACTTCGGGTTCGCCGTCGCCGCGCACCCGCACCGGGGCGGTGTCGCCTATGTCTTCCCGATCACCGCGGACATCGACCGGGTGCCCGCCGGCCACCGCTGCCGGGTCTACCGCACGGCCGACGCCGGCCGCGGCTGGGAGGCCCTGAGCGCCGGACTGCCGACGGAGGACCATTACGGCACGGTGCTCAGAGACGCCCTGTGCGTCGACGGCGCCGATCCGACCGGCGTGTACTTCGGCAACCGCAACGGCGAGGTGTACGCCAGCGCGGACGACGGCGACAGCTGGCGCCAACTGGCCGCGCATCTGCCGGACGTCCTGTGCGTACGGGCCGCCGCTGTGGCATAGGCAACGCCCTGGCGTAGGTGGCGCCCTGGCGTAGGTGGCGCCCTGGGCCAGTGTGCGCCGGGGAGCCGGGCGGAGGGGCGGGGGTGGCCGGTTCCGGTGGGTCGCGGGTGCGGGCGCAGGCCATCGATTCCGGGGTAACCGCCCTCGGCCAGTAGGGTGATCCCGTGGCTGCACGACCTCTCCAAGACATTGTCGAACCAGGCTGGGCCAAGGCACTTGAGCCCGTAGCCGACCGGATCGCCGCGATGGGCGACTTCCTGCGGGCGGAGATCGCCGCGGGGCGCACCTATCTGCCGGCGGGTACCAATGTGCTACGCGCCTTCCAACAACCCTTCGACGAGGTGCGGGTGCTCATCGTCGGACAGGACCCCTACCCCACACCGGGGCATGCGGTCGGGCTCAGCTTCTCCGTGGCGCCGGACGTCCGTCCGCTGCCCGGGAGCCTGGAGAACATCTTCCGCGAGCTGCACTCCGACCTCGGACTGCCCCGACCCTCGAACGGCGATCTGACCCCGTGGACACAGCAGGGCGTCCTGCTGCTGAACAGAGCGCTGACGACCGCGCCCCGCAAGCCGGCCGCACACCGCGGCAAGGGCTGGGAGGAGGTCACCGAGCAGGCCATCCGGGCTCTGGTGGCGCGCGGGCGTCCGCTGGTGTCGGTGCTGTGGGGCCGCGACGCACGCAATCTTCGGCCGCTGCTGGGCGATCTGCCGGCGGTGGAGTCCGCGCACCCCTCCCCCATGTCCGCCGACCGGGGCTTCTTCGGTTCACGGCCCTTCAGCCGGGTGAACGACCTGCTGGTCCGGCAGGGCGCACAGCCCGTCGACTGGAGGCTGCCCTGACACTGGGCGATAGTGTGCCCGGCATGACGAATGCGAACATCCCTGCGGGTTGGTACGCGGACCCGCAGGGCACCCCCCACCAACTGCGCTGGTGGGACGGGTCCCTGTGGACGGAGCACACCCACCCGGGACAGCAGCCGGCGTCGGCGCCGGACCCGGCCCCGTATCCCGGCCAGCAGCAGGGTCAGCAGCCGGGCGGCGCACCGTACGGGCAGCAGGGGCCCGGCCTCCCCCAGCAGGCGCCCGGCCAGTCAGCGCCCGGCCGGCCGACGCAGCAGCCGTACGGACAGCAGCCGATGCCGGGACAACCGATGCCGGGGCAGCCGAGCGCGCATCCGGGCGCCGTGCAGCACCAGGTACAGCAGCAAGCCGGGGTGGCGCCCGGCGCGCCCGGCGGCGGCACCCTCTTCACCGAGCCGGTGCTGGTGGTCAACCAGAAGGCCAAGCTGATCGAGGTCACCAACGAATACGGTGTGTTCGACCAGCACGGCAACACCCTCGGCTCGGTCGTCCAGGTCGGCCAGAGCACGGCCAAGAAGGTGCTGCGGGTCGTCTCCAGCCTCGATCAGTACATGACCCACAAGCTGGAGATCCGGGACGCGTACGGCCAGCCGCAGCTGGTGCTGACCCGGCCGGCGAAGATCCTCAAGTCCAAGGTGATCGTGGAGCGCCCGGACGGCTCGCCGATGGGCGAGATCGTGCAGCAGAACGCCATCGGCAAGATCAACTTCGCGATGATGGTCGGCGGCCGTCAGATCGGCGCCATCAAGGCCGAGAACTGGCGTGCCTGGAACTTCGCGATCGTGGACCACGCCGACACCGAGGTCGCCCGGATCACCAAGACCTGGGAGGGCCTGGCCAAGACGATGTTCACCACCGCGGACAACTACGTCCTGCAGATCCACCACCAGCTGCCCGACCCGTTGCTGAGCCTGGTCGTCGCCACGGCCCTGACCGTCGACACCGCCCTCAAGCAGGACGCCCGCGGCCTTGGGTGAGCGGCCGGCCGGCCGCGGCGCGGTCCGCGGTCACGTCCTCGGGGTCGACTCCGGCGGCTCGGGGCTGCGGATCGCCGTGGCGCGCGCCGACGGCGACACCGGGCCGCTTCCACTGGTGTCGTTCACCTCGGACGAGCCGGTGCGCACAGGTCCGGCGGGTATCGACGCGACGCACCTGCTGTCCCAACTCCTGCCCGCCGCGGAGAAGCTGGCAAGCGAGGTGGGCGCGGACCGGTATGTGGCGGTGTGCGTGGGTGCCACCGGTATGGCCTCCCTGGGCGACGATCTGCGCACCCGACTGCCCGCGGCGCTGGCCGGCGCGTTCGGGGTGACCCGGCTCGCCCTCGCGGCGGACGCGGTGACCGCCTACGCCGGGGCGCTGGGCCAGCGGCCCGGTGCCGTGGTGGCCGCGGGCACCGGCATGATCGCGCTGGGCACCGATCTGACGGTGGCGGGCGGCTGGCGCCGCGCGGACGGCTGGGGCCATCTGCTGGGCGACTCCGGTGGCGGCGCCTGGATCGGCCGCGCGGGCCTGGAGGCGGCGATGCGCGCGTACGACGGCCGGAGCGGCGGTTCGGCCGCTCTGCTGGCGCGCGCCGAAGCGGTGTTCGGCCCGGCCGCCGGACTGCCCGGCGTGCTGTATCCGCGTACCGACCGGCCCGCCGTGCTGGCCTCGTTCGCCCCGGAGGTCGCCCGCTGCGCCACCGAGGACGACGCGGTATCCCTCCGTATCCTGCGCGCCGCCGCCGGGCATCTCGCCGATGCCGCGGCCGCGGTCTGCCCGCCGGGCGCCGGGCGCACGGTGGCGTACACCGGCGGGCTGTTCCGCATCGGCGAACCGCTGCTCGCCCCGCTGCGTACGGCGCTCGCCGAACGACTCCCGCGAGCCCGCCCCGCGGCCGCCGCGGGCAGCCCGCTCGACGGGGCGCTGGCCATCGCCGCGGCGCTCGCCGGGGACCGTCTGCTGCTCCCCCCGGATTCGAAGTTGTTGCAGATCACACGCCCTGCGCCGGGCTGACGCCCCCATGCTGCGCGGGATAAATCGGGACGGAAACCTCGGCTCCCAACCCTCCCTCCGCGCGGGTGCGGTGTGAGGCGTTAGCATGCGGCGCCATGAGTTCCCCCACTGGGCCCGCACCTGGCTCGCACCATTTCGACGCAGCATCCCCGAGCCCTGGAGGCGCACCCGGACTGCCCGTACGAACACCGCGCGCGCGGCAGTCCGGCCGCCACCGCAAGCCGGAGCCGCTCGCCGCACCCGAGGGCGCACCCGCCCTGGTGCTGGCCGTGCCCGGCACCCCGAACTCCGCCGCGCGCAGCCTGGCGGAGGAGGTCTCCAGCATCGCCCGCTCCGAACTTCCGGGGCTGGACGCCCGGATCGGCTATGTCGACGGCGGCGATGACGCGTTCCCGTCGCTGGAGGCCGTGCTGGCGCATGCCGCCGCCGAGCAGAAGGCCCGGGCGGGCGCCGACAGCCGCGCCGACCTCGGCCCCGCCACGGTCGTCGTACCGCTGCTGGCCGGGCCGGACAGTGCCCTGCTGCGCCGGATACGCCAGGCCATCATGAACAGCGGCTCCGGCGCCGAGCTGACCGATGTCCTGGGCCCGCACCCGCTGCTCGCCGAGGCGCTGCACGTCCGGCTCTCGGAGGCGGGTCTGGCGCGCGCCGACCGCGCCCGGCTGTTCACGGTCGCGACGGCCGCGGACGGCATCATCCTGGCCACCGTGGGCGGTGAAGAGGCCGTCCAGGCAGCCGGGATCACCGGGATGCTGCTCGCGGCGCGCCTCGCGGTGCCGGTCCTGGCCGCGGCGCTGGACGAGGAGGGCGCCATCGCCCGCACGGCCGAGCAGCTGCGCGGGTCCGGTTCGCAGCAGCTGGCACTGGCCCCGTACCTGATCGGCCCGGAGATCGCCGACGGCCTGGTGGGGGCGGCCGCGGCGGAGGCGGGCTGTGCTTCGGCCGAGCCGCTGGGCGCGTACGGCGCGGTGGGCCGCCTGGTGCTGTCGAACTACGCGGCGGCGGTCGGCATCACCCTGCCCACCCAGGCGCAGGGGGTACCGGTCCGTTAGGGCCTGTCACCAGGCCCTGCCGCTAGGCCCTGTCGCCGTTCCGCCGTCCGTCGGAAGCACTCCGCACAGCACGGAAGCACTCCACACAGCAGCACAGAGGGGCCGTCCTCGCACCGCGCGGGGGCGGCTCTGTGCGTGCGATGTGTGTGTGCGCGTGCGTGCGTGCGGTGGCGACGGCCGGATCAGACACGGATCGGATCAGACACGGGCCGGATCAGAAACGGGCCGAATCAGACGAAGACGACACAGGAAGCGGCCGGGACCTCGATGGAGCCGCCCCGGGCCGGTACACCGGTATCCGGGTCGACGGTGAACCAGGTGACGTCGCCGGAGCGCTCGTTGGCGGCATAGAGGTGCCGGCCGTCGGGGTGCAGCGCCAGATCACGGGGCCACCGGCCGCCGCACGGCACCGTGGTGACGAGGGTGGCGGCGTCGCCGGAGGCGTCGAGGCGGAGGACGGAGAGGCTGTCGTGGCCCCGGTTGGCGGCCCAGGCGAACCCGCCGTCCGGGGAGAGGACCAGCGCGGAGGGGAAGGTACCCCCGCACCGCCTCCCGCCACCGCCACCGCCCCCGTCCGGGAGGAGCCGGGTCTCCCCCAGAGGTGTCAGCACGCCCCCTTCGCCGTCCCAGCGGCAGACCGTCACCGTCGGTTCGAGTTCATGGATGGCATAGACGTGGCCGCCGCGCGGATGGAAGGCGAGGTGGCGCGGCCCGCTGCCGGGACGCAGCCGCACCTCGTCGTGCACGGCAGGTGTCCCCTCGGCACCCTCGGCTGCACCGAGGACGCAGACGCGGACCGAGTCCGTGCCCAAGTCGGCGCTGAGCAGCCAGCGGCCTCCGGGGGCCGGCAGCACGGCGTGCGCGTGCGGGCCCTCCTGACGGTCCGTCCGCGGTCCGCTGCCCTGGTGGGCGAGCACCCGCGCGGGCCCGCCGAGGGAGCCGTCGGCCCGTACGGGGAGCGCGCTGACGCTTCCCGAGCCGTAGTTGGCGGTGACGAGGTGGCCGGCGGCCAGGGCGAGATGGGTGGGGTCGGCGCCGTTCACAGGGACGGCGGGAGCGAGCAGTGCGGGGCCCCCGGGTGTGAGGGCGAAAGCGGCCGCGGCGCCGTCGGGCGTCTCGCTGACCGCGTAGAGGTACCGGCCGTCGGGGCTCGGGGCGAGGTAGGAGGGGTTCGGGACGGCGTCGGTGACGTACAGCGGGGTGAGCGCTCCGGACGCCGGGTCGACGGCCGCGGTGGTGATGCCGGGCCCGCCGGCCGCGGTGAACGATCCGATGTACGCCCGCCGACCCCTGTTATCCGCCTTGCACGTCCTGCGCGCCTTGTGCGCCTTGTGCGTCCCCACTGGTTCCGCCCTTCGTCCGCCTGCCCGCCCCATGAAGTGCCGCACGCCCCCGTGAAGCGCTGCCCACCCCCTGAGACGACGCCTGCCCCTGGAGGCGGGCCCGCCCGCCAGGACACCGCGGCGACGCTAACAGCCCGAACGGACCGGTCGGCCGCCGCGGTGGCCGGATCCGGCCGACGGCCGGCCCGTGCGCGGCGGCGTCAGGCCCCGGCGAGAGGCGAGGGCCGGGTACCGCGCAGCGGGGCCGCCAGCTCCGCCAGGCTCTGCTCCAGGCCGTGCAGATGCGCGAGCGCGGCCCCGGGAACCGGTGCCTGCGGGACGACCGGATCGGCGCCCTTCAGCTCATTCCCTCCGCCTGGCGTGGTGAGGGCCGCGACGGCGGCCTCCACCCGCCGGCAGGCGGCGGTGAGGCGGTCGTCGTGTGACGCCTCCGGGTCGGCGGCGATGGAGGCCAGCCCCCGGACCTCGCGGGCGCAGTCGTCGAGCAGTTCCAGAACGCGCCGGGCCCTCGCCTTACGGTTGCGCAGTGGACTCAGCGGATGCACCAGCGGGGCGAGCGAGAGCCGCACCCTGCCCAGCAGCTGTTCCAGTTCCGCCACCCGGGGGGCCGGATCGGCGGTGCCGGAACCGGCCAGGCGGGCCGCCGCCTCGGTGGCGCAGGCGTGTACGCAGCGCAGGGCGCGCTGGATCCAGGCGTCCGTGGTGGCGTGTGTGGTCACCGGCAGCACCAGCAGCACGGCGAGCGCCGCGGCGGCGGCCCCGATGCCGGTCTCGGCCAGGCGGAGCGTGAGCAGGCTCATGTCCAGGACGCCGAGGAGCCCGTAGAGCAGTCCGGCCAGCACCGTGACCGCGAACATCATCCAGGTGTACGAGACGGCCGCGGTGTAGAAGATCCCGAAGACGCACACCGCGGCGAGCACCGCGCTGGGGACGGCGGCCCCGTGCAGCGGAATGGCCACGAACGTGCCGACGCCGATGCCGATCACGGTACCGAGGATCCGCCGGAACCCACGGACGAGGGTCTCGCCGCGGGACGCGGTGTTCACGAAGACCCACCAGGCGGCGCCCACGGCCCAGTACCAGCGCTGCTCGGAGACCAGCTGCCCCGCCAGGAGGGCCACCGCGCTGCCGGCCATCGCCTGGACGGCCTGGCGGGTGGTCGTACGGGCCAGGCCGGAGCCGTCCGGCAGCACGGGTGGTGCGACGGCCGGGGGCAGTTTCCGCTCGTAGCACCACAGGCCGAACCGGACGGCCGAGGAGACCAGGAGGGAGAGGGCGACGGCGGCGTACAGCTCGGGCAGCTGGCGCGGCACCGTGTGCAGGAACTGCGCCACGAAGAACGTCATGAACCCGAAGACGCCCAGGGCATGCCCCCGCGGACCCCAGCGGCGCGCGTACACCCCCGCGCCCACGATGGCGAGGAACGCCACGTTCCGCGCCATGGGGTGGTCGTGCAGACCCGCCGCGAGGGCCAGCACCGGGAAGCCGACCGCCGGCAGCAGCGCGGTGCTGACCATCTGTGCCCGGACCGTCGTGTCGGTGACGGTGAAGAGGGCAAGGAGCGCGCCGAGGCCGCCGATGACCGCCGCGACGAGCGAGTGCCCGACGAGGCCGCAGACCGCCACCGCCAGGCCGATGCCGAGGACGGCTCGTACGGCGCCGCGCAGCCGCAGCCGCCCGGCATCCGCGGCCACGAAGACCCTCTTCAGCACAGACTCCCGCCCCTTCCGCGTTCCGGTGGCGAACGCACGTGAACGACCCGTGGGAAGACCCGCACGTCCGTGGGAAAACCCGCATGAAAAAGGCGCCGCGGGATCCGCAGCGCCATCGACGGTCACATCACACCATCCGGCGGACCGCTGGCTCAACCGAAGCCGGAATCGCTGAGCCATTGGTATATCCATACGCGTTCTTTACGTGCCACGAGGAGGCCATCGGCCCACCGGTATCGCCCGCCGTCGAGGACACGTCGAGGACACGGTGACCGACGTGCCGGGCGGGTGGGTCGTGCCCATAAACTTGCGCTGTGTCCGACAACCGTGCCGATGAGCGGCCCATACCCCAGGCGTCCCACGGCGGTGGGCTCTCCGAGAAGCAGAAGGAGCGCGGGGCGTCCTGGCGTGTGTTCGTCTACATCGCCGGGAGTCACCTGCTGCTGGGTTTCCTGGCGCTTCTGTTCTACCTGGGCTCGCACGCACAGAAGTAGACCGGCCGCCGCCCTCAGTAGACCGGCCGTCGCCCTCCCCTGCTCGTCGCCCCGACCGCGGTTCATCAGAAGGGCGTCAAGAGGTGCGGAGAACTCTTGAAGCCGTGTGCAGCACGGCATTTGATGGGTGATGTGAACAGCGCCTGGCTTCTCCTCGACCGACCTCCTCATACGGGGATCCGTCGCGTGCCGCGCTGTCCGGAGACATCCGCTTTCCGCTGATTCGTCCTCCGTATCCCCACGAGGCGCCGTGACCTGACGCGGCGCCTCTTCGTATATCCGCATGCCCTGACACCCCCTCGGGTTTCCTTGGCATGCCTGCCCCTTTCGTCACCTTTCCCGGAATGGATCATGTCCTCTTCTGACCTCTCCTCCCGTACCGTCCTGGTCACCGGCGCCACCTCCGGCATCGGCTTCGAGACCGCCGGGCAGCTCGCCGGGCGCGGCGCCACTGTCCTGGTGCACGGCCGCACCACCGAGGACGCCCAGGCAGCGGCCGACAAGCTCGTCGCCACCACGGGCACCGACGCCGGCCGACTGCGGGTGTTCGGCGCCGACTTCAGGAGCCTGGAGGAGGTCGAGGCGATGGCGCGGCGCGTCGTCGCCGAGCACCCGCATCTGGACGTCCTGGTCAACAACGCGGGGATGGCCGCCCCCGAGCGGCACACGCTCACCGCGGACGGCAACGAGATCGCCTTCCAGGTCAACTTCCTCGCCCACTACCTGCTGACCTGCCTGCTGGAGCCGGCGCTCACCACCGAGCCGGGCGGCCGGGTGGTCAATGTGTCGTCGTCGCTGCACCGCACCGCCTCCATCCAGTGGAGCGACCCGCAGCGCGCCCGCCGCTACTCCCGGCTCGCGGCCTACGCCCAGTCGCAGCTGGCGCTCACCGTGTTCGCCGCCGACCCCCGCGTCACGGCGGTCTCCGTCCACCCGGGCATCTGCGAGACGGAGCTGATGTCCCTGTACGCCAACTCCGGCGCGTCCGCGGCCGAGGGCGCGGGCCATGTCGTACGCCTCTGTGACCCGGCGACCGAGATCGTCAACGGCGCCTACTACGACCGCGACGAGCGTGTCGAGCCCGCGCAGGCGGCGACCGAGGACCGCACGGTCAAGCGCCTCACCAAGCTCGCCGACCAGCTCGTCGGCCAGCACGCCTGAAGAACCCCCCGACCGAAAGGCCCTGACGCCCATGTCCAAGCGCGCACGCAAGAAGAAGGCCCGCAAGAAGAAGAAGGCCAACCACGGCAGCAAAGCCGGACAGCGCTGAACCACCGAGCGGGGTGGCCCGGGTGGGCCACCCCGCTCCTCTCATAAGGAGTCCCCGTGATCGAACTCTCCGCCGACCAACTCCCCGCCCTCGCCGACCGGTTCGCCTCCGGTCCTCCCGGGGCGACCGCACTGGCCGAACACGCGCTGGTCTCGGGGACCGGTCGCTGGTGGGCCGACCGCGCCATTGAGCCCCGCGCCCTGGCCGTGGCCTGCGCCGACCACGTACTGCTCCGCGGCGCCCCCACGGCCCTGGCTCCGTGCGACCTCTCCCGCTTCGCCGCGCACTACGTGCAGGCCCCCGCCCGCTTCCTGCCGCTGCTGTGCCACGCCTTCGACCAGCTCGTACCGTGGGAGCGCATGGCGTACCTGCACCGCGTCTCCGTGCCGGACCCGCGCCCGCCCCGCGGTGTGACGGTGCGCCGCCTGACGCCCGAGGACGCCCCGGCCCTGGCCGCGCTGTCCGCCCGTACGGCCTGGATCCACGCCACCTGGGGCGGTCCGGCCGGGCTCGCCGCCTCCGGTCACGGCTGGGCCGCCTTCCACAAGGGCGACGTTCTCGCCATGGCCTGCACCTACTTCCGCGGCTCCAGGTACGAGGACATCGCCTGCTTCACCGTCCCCGAACACCGCCGCCGGCGCCTCGCCCTGGCCTGTATCACGGCCCTGTGCGAGGACATCGCCGCCCGCGCGCACATCCCCAGCTGGACCTGCTCCCGCGACAACCGTCCGAGCCGCCTCCTCGCCTGGACCGCCGGCTTCCGCCTGGAGCAGGAGTACGTCCACCACTTCGCCGGGCAGCCCGCCCGGCACGGCGCCGGTCTCGCCGTCTGAACGTTTCGTACCGAACGCGCCACGGTGGCCGGGCGCCGTGGCCGATTCGCTCGCGGAATTCGAACGTCGCAGGGGTTCCATCGCAGGTCAGGACCTATGCGTTAGGAAGCCGTCAAGGCAGCGCTAATGGCCGTAAAGGTGGCATCAACGGAGAGCGAGATCGAGCCATCTCGCGGTTTCCTCGTCTGGTCAGATAATCCGAACCTCTTACAGGAGTTCACGATGGCCGATGTGGCCTTCGTCGTCGCCACGATCGCGGTGTTCGCGCTGGTGGCTCTCGTCGCCAAGGGGGTGGCCAAGCTGTGATCACGGAAAACCTCATCGGCCTGATCGTGGCCGTCGCCCTGCTGGGCTATCTCGTCCTCGCCCTCGTGTTCCCGGAGAGGTTCTGAGCCACCGACATGAGCCCCGTCCTTGCTGATGTGCTCCAGGTCACCGCGCTGATCGTCGCGCTCGCCCTGGTGCACCGCCCGCTCGGCGACTACATGGCCGCCGTCTACTCCTCCAAGAAGCATCTGCGCGTAGAGAAGTGGATCTACCGCAGCGTCGGCGCGAACCCCGACGCGGAGATGCGCTGGCCCGCCTACCTGCGCGGCGTTCTCATATTCTCCGCCGTCGGCGTGCTCTTCCTGTACGTGATGCAGCGCGTCCAGGACAAGCTGCCGCTGTCGCTCGGCTTCCAGCCGATCACCCCGGACCAGGCGTTCAACACGGCCGCCTCGTTCGTCGCCAACACCAACTGGCAGTCGTACTCGGGTGAGGTGGCCATGAGCCATGTCACCCAGACCGCCGGTCTGGCGGTGCAGAACTTCGTCTCCGCCGCCGTGGGCATCGCGGTCGCCGTGGCGCTGGTACGCGGCTTCGCCCGGTCCCGCACCGGCGACCTGGGCAACTTCTGGGCCGACCTGGTGCGCGGCACCGTCCGCATCCTGATCCCGGTCTCCGTGATCGCCGCGGTCATCCTGGTGGCGTGCGGGGCGATCCAGAACTTCGGCGACATCCACCACGTCACCACCCTCACCGGTCAGCAGCAGGGGATCAGCCCCGGCGCGGTGGCCTCCCAGGAAGCCATCAAGGACCTGGGCACCAACGGTGGCGGCTTCTTCAACGCCAACTCCGCCCACCCCTTCGAGAACCCCAACGGGCTGTCGAACCTCCTGGAGATCTTCCTCCTGCTGGTGATCCCGTTCTCGCTGCCGCGCACCTTCGGCAAGCTGACGGGCTCGATCAAGCAGGGTTACTCGATCGTCGCGGCCATGGGCATCATCTGGTTCGCCGGTGTCGTCGCCGTGACCTGGCTCGAGTACGCCCACCCGGGCACCGCCTCGCACCTCGCGGGCGGCGCGATGGAGGGCAAGGAGCAGCGGTTCGGCGAGGGTGCCTCGTCGCTCTTCTCCGTCTCCACGACCATGACGTCGACCGGGTCGGTCAACTCCTTCCACGACTCGTTCAGCGGTCTGTCCGGCGGTGTCCTTCTGCTGGGCATGATGCTCGGCGAGATCGCGCCCGGCGGTGTGGGCTCCGGCCTGTACGGCATGCTGGTCATGGCGATCATCGCGGTGTTCATCGCGGGCCTGATGGTCGGCCGTACTCCGGAGTACCTGGGCAAGAAGATCGGCACCCGTGAGATCAAGCTCGCGGCCTGCTACATCCTGATCACCCCCGCACTGGTGCTGATCGGCACCGCGGTGGCCATCGCCCTGCCGGACGGCAAGGAGGCGATGACCAACATCGGGGCGCACGGCTTCTCCGAGGTGCTGTACGCCTACACGTCGGCCTCGAACAACAACGGCTCCGCGTTCGCCGGCTTCGGCGCCAACACGCCGTACTTCAACACCACCCTGGGCCTGTGCATGCTGCTCGGCCGCTTCCTGCCGATGGTGTTCGTGCTCGCGCTGGCCGGTTCGCTCGCCGAGCAGAAGCCGGTCCCGGAGACCGCGGGCACCCTCCGTACCGAGAAGCCGCTCTTCACCGGGCTGCTGGTCGGCACGATCCTGATCATCACCGGTCTGACCTTCTTCCCCGCGCTCGCCCTGGGCCCGCTCGCCGAGGGGCTGTCGTCATGACCATTGATTCGCAACAGAAGCACGAGGACGCCATGTCCACGGATACCCCGACCCGGGCGCCGCACAGCGACATCCCGACCGGACACAAGGAGGAAGGGCGCGTCGGCGCGGGCCTGTTCGACCCCAAGCAGCTGCTGAAGTCGCTGCCCGACGCCTTCCGCAAGCTCAGCCCGCGGGTGATGGTCAAGTCCCCGGTCATGTTCGTGGTCCTGATCGGCTCGGTGGTCACCACCGTCCTGGCGATCACGGACCCGGGCGCCTGGTTCGGCTGGGTCATCACGGCGTGGCTGTGGCTGACCGTCATCTTCGCCAACCTCGCGGAGGCGGTCGCCGAGGGCCGGGGCAAGGCGCAGGCCGACACCCTGCGCAAGGCCAAGACCGACACCGTGGCGCGCCGGCTGAACGGTGACGCGGAGGAGCAGGTCCCCGGTACCGAGCTGCGCATCGGCGACCTGGTGGTCTGCGAGGCCGGCGACATCATCCCCGGTGACGGCGATGTCGTCGAGGGCGTGGCCTCCGTCGACGAGTCCGCGATCACGGGTGAATCGGCCCCGGTCATCCGGGAGTCGGGCGGTGACCGCTCGGCCGTCACCGGCGGTACGAAGGTGCTCTCCGACCGCATCGTCATCAAGATCACGACGAAGCCCGGTGAGACCTTCATCGACCGGATGATCAACCTCGTCGAGGGCGCCGCACGGCAGAAGACCCCCAACGAGATCGCGCTGAACATCCTGCTCGCCTCGCTCACCATCGTCTTCCTGCTGGCCGTCGTCAGCCTGAAGCCGTTCGCGATCTACGCGGGTGCCGACCAGCAGACGTCCCTGATCGTCCTGACGGCGCTGCTGGTGTGCCTGATCCCGACGACGATCGGCGCGCTGCTCTCCGCGATCGGTATCGCGGGCATGGACCGCCTCGTCCAGCGCAACGTCCTGGCGATGTCGGGGCGCGCGGTCGAGGCCGCGGGTGACGTGTCGACGCTGCTGCTGGACAAGACCGGCACCATCACCCTCGGCAACCGCCAGGCCGCCGAGTTCGTCCCCGTACGGGGTACGACCGAGGCGGAGGTCGCGGACGCCGCCCAGCTCTCCTCGCTGGCCGACGAGACGCCCGAGGGCCGTTCCATCGTCGTCCTGGCCAAGGAGAAGTACGGGCTGCGCGAGCGCCACCAGGGCGAGCTGGTGGACGCCGAGTGGGTGCCGTTCACCGCGCAGACCCGGATGTCGGGCGTGGACGTCACCGAGGACGGCTCCCACCGCAAGGTCCGCAAGGGCGCGACGGGTTCGGTCGTCGCCTGGGTCCAGGAGCGCGGCGGCGAGGTCGCCGAGGACGCCCAGCAGCTGACCGACGCCATCTCGCAGGCCGGCGGCACCCCGCTGCTGGTCGCCGTCGACGACGCCAGGGGTCCCCGGGTCCTGGGCGTCATCCACCTCAAGGACGTCGTCAAGGAGGGCATGCGGGAGCGGTTCGACGAGCTGCGCCGGATGGGCATCAAGACCATCATGATCACGGGTGACAACCCGCTGACGGCCAAGGCCATCGCCGATGAGGCGGGCGTGGACGACTTCCTCGCCGAGGCCACGCCCGAGGACAAGATGGCGCTGATCAAGCGCGAGCAGGCCGGCGGCAAGCTGGTCGCGATGACCGGTGACGGGACGAACGACGCCCCGGCGCTGGCCCAGGCGGACGTCGGTGTGGCGATGAACACCGGGACGTCGGCCGCCAAGGAGGCCGGCAACATGGTCGACCTCGACTCCAACCCGACCAAGCTCATCGAGATCGTCGAGATCGGCAAGCAACTCCTCATCACCCGGGGCGCGTTGACCACGTTCTCGATCGCCAACGACGTCGCGAAGTACTTCGCGATCATCCCGGCGATGTTCTCCGTGGCCTACCCGGGCCTGGACAAGCTCAACATCATGGGCCTGGCCTCGCCCGAGTCCGCGATCCTGTCCGCGGTCATCTTCAACGCGCTGATCATCATCGCGCTGGTGCCCCTCGCCCTCAAGGGCGTGCAGTACCGGCCGATGAGCGCCGACCGGATGCTGCGGCGGAACCTCGGCATCTACGGCCTGGGCGGACTGATCGCGCCGTTCATCGGCATCAAGATCATCGACCTGCTCATCTCTCTGATCCCCGGAATCGGGTGACCGTCGTGAAGAACTCCGTAGCAAGCACCATCCGTCTGACCTGGGCCTCGCTGCGCGTCCTGCTGGTCCTCACGGTCGTGTGCGGCGTCCTCTACCCGCTCGCCGTCACCGGCATCGCGCAGGGACTCTTCCACGACAAGGCCAACGGCTCCGAGGTGACGGTCGACGGCAAGGTCGTCGGCTCCGAACTCATCGGCCAGAGCTGGAACATCGAGGGAACGGGCAAGCCCGACCCCAAGTGGTTCCAGCCCCGCCCGTCCAACAGCGGTTACGACCCGATGACCACCGGCTCCAGCCAGCTCGGCGCCGACAACCCCACGCTGGTGAAGAACGTGCGGGACGCCAAGCAGCAGGTGGCCGAGTTCAACGGCGTACCGCAGTCCGAGGTCCCCAAGGACGCGGTCACCGGTTCGGCCTCCGCCATCGACCCCGGTATCTCCGTCGACTACGCCGGGATCCAGGTCAAGCGGGTCGCCAAGCACAACGGACTGAGCGTCGCCCAGGTCGAGAAGCTCGTGAAGGCGAACACCATCGGCCGGACCGCCGGTTTCCTCGGCGAGCCCTCGGTGAACGTCCTGAAGCTGAACATCGCGGTCAGGGAACTGGCCCGGAAGTGACCCGGACGTGACCGTAGCGCGGGTGGCCGACTTCCCGTCGGCCACCCGCGCCGGTCGTCACGGCACCACACGGCACGCACCAACAACAAGACGACACAGCACAGCACAGAGAGGTGACACCGATGACCCGGGTGCTGGTGGTCGAGGACGAACCACCGCTCGTACGGGCTCTGGAGATCAACCTGAAGGCGCGCGGCCACGATGTGGACACCGCGCCCGACGGAGCACACGCCCTGCGGCTCGCCGCCGCACGGCCACCGGACGTCGTCCTGCTCGACCTCGGGCTGCCGGACATGGACGGCATCGACGTGATCAGGGAACTGCGGGAGTGGAGCCGGGCCTCGATCCTCGTGGTCTCCGCCCGACGGACGTCCGACGAGAAGGTCGCCGCACTCGACGCGGGGGCCGACGACTACATCACCAAGCCGTTCAGCATGGACGAACTCCTGGCCCGGCTGCGCGCCGCCGCGCGCAGGATCGTTTCCACACCGCGATCCGCCGACCACGCGGTCATCACGACCGAGGAGTTCACCATCGACTTCCTCGCCAAGAAGGCCCGGCGCGCCGGGCGCGACGTCCGCCTCACCCCGACCGAATGGCACCTGCTCGAAGTCCTCATACGCAACAGCGGGCGGCTCGTCGGCCGGCGGCAGCTGCTGGAGGAGGTGTGGGGTCCCTCGCACCTCTCGCAGACCAATTATCTTCGCGTGTACATGGCGCAGCTCAGGCGCAAACTGGAAGCCGACCCGGCACATCCCCGGCACTTCCACACCGCGCCCGGCATGGGCTACCGCTTCGACCCCTGACCACCCGGGCTTCGGCCCGCGCCACCTCACGCGGAGACTCGCCACCTCACACGGAGAGCGGGCCACGTGGCATGCGGGAGAGCCGGCGCTGCTGCCCCTCCTGCTGACGGCAGGCGATGCCCTGGCCACCGGCCGCCGCCACGGCGTGAGCACTGGGCCATTGGTACGGTCGAAGGGAGATTCGCCGACCACAGCCCAGACCTCAGCCCTACCGCGAGGAGCCCGCACGAACATGCCGGTGGACACCCTGGACGCCAAGATCCTGCGGCTGCTGCTGGAGCAGCCGCGCACCAGCGTGCGGGAGTACGCACGCCTCCTCGGTGTCGCCCGGGGCACCGTCCAGGCACGGCTGGACCGGCTGGAGCGGGACGGTGTGATCACCGCGTACAGCCCTCGGCTGTCACCGGCCGCGCTCGGTCACCCGCTGCTCGCGTTCGTGCACATCGAGGTCACCCAGGGGTATCTGGAGGAGGTGGCCGAGGCGCTGGCGGAGGTCCCGGAGATCATCGAGGCGTTCTCGACGACCGGTGGCGGGGATCTGCTGGCGCGGGTGGTGGCACGGGACGCGGCGCATCTGGAGGACGTGATCCAGCGGCTGATCAACCTGCCGGGCGCGGTCCGTACCCGTACGGAGATGGCGCTGCGCGAGCGGGTGCCGCACCGGATGCTGCCGCTGATCGAGGCGGTGGGCGGAGCCGCGAAGCGGCGGTGAGCGGGCCCGGGGTCTCTCGGGGCCCCGCCGGTGCGCGCCATGGGCCAGGGCGTTTCCGCCACGGAGATCCGTCAGAAGCACCCTGAGGGCGTCCCGGCCCCGGCGGCCGCGCTCCGCTTCCGTACGCGGAGGTGGCCGCCGGGCGCCGGCTCACTGACGTGACGTCACCTCAGCCCGAGGGACTGGCACTCCGCGGCGAGATCGGCACAGAGCAGATCCGTCCGGACCACACCGTCGCGGACGACGGTGTCCTTCATATTCTTCTTGGTGACGACCTTCGCCTTGAACAGCCGTGCCGGGATACCGGACTTGGTCTTGTTGCCGGCCGTGGTCGTGGTGACGGAGCTGATGCTCTTCCCACGCAGCAGACCGAAGGCGATTTCGGCCGCCGTTTCCGCCTCCGGCCGGACCTCCTTGTAAAGGGTGAAGGCCTGGGCGCCGGAGATCAGGCGCTGCAGTGCGGGGAGTTCGGCGTCCTGACCGCCGACCGGAACATTCTTGACACCGCCCGCCTTGAGCGCTTCAGCAATACCATCGGCCAAACCGTCGTTGGCCGAGTAGACCGCGTCAAATCCCTGCGCGCCAAGGGAGTTGATAGCATCGGACATCTCCTTCTTGGCCTCGGCGGCGGACCAGTCGGGGATGTCCTTCTCGTAGACGACCTTGCGGACCTTGCCGTCGAGGGCAGCATGGGCGCCCTTCTTGTAGGACGGCGCGTTCGGGTCGGTCGGCGAACCGTTCAGCATGACGACGTTCGCGCTGCCCGCCTTGGGGCCCAGCGCGGTGAGCAGGGCCTCGCCCTGGAGCCGGCCGATCTTCTCGTTGTCGTAGGAGACATACGCGGCGACATCGCCCTCGGCGAGCCGGTCGTAGGAGACGACCTGGACCCCCTTCTTCGCGGCCGAGTCCACCCAGCTCTTGGCCGCCTGCGCGTCGACCGGGTCCAGAATGATGACCTTGACGCCCTTCTCCACCAGCGCGTCGAACTGGCTCTTCTGGGTACTGACTTGCTGCTCGGCGTTGCCGTAATCCACCGTGCATTCCAGGCACAGCTTCGCGAGCCGCGAAGAAATGATGCGGCGGTCGAACTTCTCGTAACGGTCCGCCTTGTTCTCCGGGAGGAGAAGGCCGATGGTGTCCTTGCCGGCATCGGCGTCCTTGTCGTCTTTCCCGCAGGCCGCCAACGGTGCCGCCAGTGAAAGCGCCACCGCACCGGTGAGAACACGCCGCATTATTGCATTCATTATTTCGGTACCTCCCATGGGGCCGCCTGACCCGGCCCAGAACTCCGGCAGTGAACGTCACCTCGCGCACCAGCGTCAAGAATCGAAGCAAGAACGATATGAAAGTGAGGCACTAGTTGACCTCTGAACGACGTTCCTGCCGTCGCATATCCGGAACCGCACCTTTATCTCCGCAATGTCGCTCATCACCCGGATGCACCCTTCGGAGCGGCATGCCAAACTTGAGGAAGACGCGGTGCCGCACGGCCGGATCCGGCGTCGGCGGCGGCGCGATGCCCAGGGGCAGGGGGGCAAGGGACCGACATGAACACCGCGAACTCGACCTGGAGACAGACGCCGGTGACCGCCGAGGGCCGACTGGGCGTGGCGGCCCAGCACCCCGGCCGCAGCGATCCGGCCTACCGGCGGCGCCGGGACGCGCTCGCCGCACCGGCCGAGACGCACCGCGTCGGGGCCCCCTACGCGGCCGTCGACTACACGGAGGCGGAGCACCGCACCTGGCGGGTGGTGTACCGGGCGCTCGGCCCGGCACACCGTGGCCACGCATGCCGTGCAGTGCTCGACGCCAGTGCGGACGCGGGCATTCCGGCCGACCGGATCCCGCAGCACGCGGAGGTCAGCGCCGCGCTCCTGCCCCGTACGGGATTCGCCTTCACACTGGCCGGCGGGGTGGTGCCCAACGAGCGGTTCCTGGGGTCGATGGAGCACGGCTACTTCCACGCCGTGCAGTTCGTCCGGCATCCCGCCGTACCGCTCTACAC
The DNA here is from genome assembly GCF_042895955.1 of Streptomyces sp. NPDC001339. NCBI lineage: Bacteria > Bacillati > Actinomycetota > Actinomycetes > Kitasatosporales > Streptomycetaceae > Streptomyces > Streptomyces sp. NPDC001339. Next base: position 295,010 of record NZ_JBIAWT010000010.1, read on the forward strand.
GCCCGAACCCGACGTCCTGCACGACGTGTTCGGGCACGGCATCCATCTGTCGTGCCCGCGCTTCGCGGCGCTGTACCGCCTCATCGGACACGCCGCCAACCAGGTCCGCACCGAAGAGGCCCTCGACGTGCTCAGCCGGGTGTACTGGTTCACCCTCGAATACGGCCTGGTCATGGAGTCCGGCACCCCCAAGGCCTACGGTGCGGCGCTGTTGTCGTCCTACGGGGAGATCGGCGCCCACGACCGCCGCGAGGTCCGCGAACTGGACATCCGCGACGCCGCCGGCACGCCCTACCGCATCTCCGGATACCAGCCCGTACTGTTCGCCGCCCGCTCCCTCGAGCACCTCGAGGACACCCTCGGCTCCTTCTGCGCGGACCTCGACGACGACATCGCCAACCGGCTGCGGCTGCCGGAGATCTCCCGCGACCGGGCGTGAGATGCCCCATCGGCGCTGACAGCCCAGGAGGACACGGCCTACTCCGGGGGTGCCAGCCGCAGCGCGTGCAGCGCCACGGCGAGGTCGGCGACCGCGCGGGGGTCCTGCAGGGAGCGCCCGGTCAGCTCCTCGAGCCGGTGCAGCCGGTAGCGGACGGTGTTGCGGTGGCAGTACAGGAGCTTCGCGGCTTCGGCCGCCGAGCCGGCCGCCGCGTACCAGCACTCCAGCGTCCCCAGCAGCCGGTCCCGCTCGGCGGCCGGCAGCCGCAGCACGCCCTCGAAGACGGCCCGGGCGATCCGTCCGGCCTCGTCCGGGGCCGCCGCCACCAGCAGCGCGGCCGGGCTGTCGGCGAAGCGCGCGATGCCCTTGGCCCGGCCGCGCACCCCGGTGAGGGCGAGGCGGGCGAGCCGCAGGGCCCTGGGGGTCTCCGGCAGGGCACGGTACGAGGGGCTGACGCCCACACGGGAGGTGTGCGCCCGCTCCAGGGCGCGTAACACCGCTTCCTCGGCCCCGGGGCGCTGGACGGCGACCACGCCCACGTGGAGGTCCGGCAACAGGCGCCAGGCCGAGCGCAGTTGGTCGGACCGGAGGCGGGCCTCGATGCCGGGCAGCGCCTCCCGGCCGGGGGCTGGCACCTCGGCGGCGATCACGACGTACGGTCCGCCGGTCGGCAGACCGAGCACATCGGCGGCCTCCCAGAGCGTCGTACGGTCGGTGAGCAGGCCGGTGAACAGAGCCTCGACCATGGCCGATCGTTCCCGCTCCCGCTGGAGCACCAGTTCGGAGGCCTCCTCCCGGTACGCGTCGCTGGCCGACGCCGCGAGGCCGCCGTTCACCCACCACCCGGCCAGGGACATGACCGTGTCGGCGGTGAGGTCCTCCGCGGCGCGGGTCTCGGCGGCGATCTCGGACCACAGGACCTCTGACCCGACCCGGTAGGCGTGCAGCAGCTCGGCCAGCGGGGTGCCCGCGCGGGCCCGTTCGCGGCCGGTCTCCTGTGCCGTGGTCAGAGCGGTGCTGTCACCGTCGACGAGCAGCCGCAGGACCTGTTCACAGTTGCGCCGGCACGATTCGGTCAGCTCCGCGAACGGCACCTGGTCCTCGTCCTCGTAGTACGGCACCTCGATGCGTATACGGCGGGCCATCCGTGCGCCCAGTTCCTCGGCACGGGGCAGCAAGGACGCCGCTATGGGGGCGATTTCGGCGGGCGCGACGAGTCTGCGGCTCATGAACCGCAGGTTACAAAGGTGTGGGCGCGGACGGGAGGGAATTTGTACTCGGGGACAACAGGGGTGGGTGTGGTGCTGTGCGTCGGCACATGGTTCGTGCGGCGTGCGGCAGTCACGATACGAGGACGTTACCGGCCGGTATCCGATCTCCGTCCTTCGTGCTGCCTCCTCAAGGGGAACCATGTCCAGAACCACGACAACGCGCACCACCAGCGCTGCTGGTACCGCCGGTGACGCTGCCGGTACCGCCGGCGCCTCCCATACCGCCCGCACCGAACGCACCGCCCGCACCCCACGCGCCCCACGCGCCGGGAAGCGTGCGTCCGTGCTGTCCGGTGCCGCGCTCCTCGCCTCCGCCCTCACCGTCACGACCGTGCCCACCGCCGCCCACGCCGCGTCCCCGGCCCCGGTCGGGACCGGGAAGTACGTGGCCCTCGGGGACTCCTACGCCGCCGGGGCGGGCATCCCCAGGCTCTCCGCGGGCCTGTGCCTGCGCTCCGACCGCAACTACGGCCACCTCATCGCCAAGGCCCTCGGCTCGTCCTCGTACGCGGACATGACCTGCGCCGGCGCCAAGGTGAGCGCGCTCAGCACATCCCAGACCGACCTCGGCATCGTCGTCAACGGCCCCCAGCTCGACGCCGTCACGTCCGACACGTCCCTGGTCACCCTCACCATGGGCGGCAACGACCTCGGCACCTCCGACTTCGGCTTCGTCGATGTCGTGGTCGCGTGCTCCGCCCTGTCCCTGACCAACCCGTTCGGCTCGCCGTGCAAGGACTTCTACGGCGACACGCTCAGCAAGCGGCTCGACTCCGCCGCCACGAAGCTGACCGACGGCCTCCGCAAGGTGTCCGCCAAGGCGCCGAAGGCCAAGGTGGTGGTCGCCGGCTACCCCGCGGTGCTCCCCGACGACCCGAAGAAGTGCTTCGGCAAGATGCCGGCCACGACCGGCGATCTCCGCTTCCTGCGCTCCGTCGTCGGCGAGCTCAACGACAAGGTGGCTCAGGCCGCCACCGCGGCGGGCGCCACCTTCGTCGACACCCTCGGTCCGACGAAGGGCCATGACGGCTGCTCTTCGTCCCCCTGGATCGAAGGCATCCTCCCGGGCTCGCCGGCGGTGCCGCTGCACCCCAACGCCACCGGTGAACGCGTGATGGCCGACGCCGTGTTGAAGGCGCTGGGCCACTGAGCCACCCCCTGCCGCACCTGTGCCCCGTCCGGCCCGGATCCCCGGGACGGGCGGGGCACGGTCTTCTCCTCCCCCGGCTTGGGCGATGGCCCCTCTGCGCGCACACTGGACATATCCGCTCACGAAAGCGGGACGCGCGATGAACGGTCCGACGAACGGTCCCTGGCGACTCGGCCCCGGCGGCTGGGTACGGGAGCCGCCGCCCCGTCACCCCGAGGCCCAGCGCTGGCAGCCGGCCGTACGCGGCCGGGCGCGGGAGAGCGTCTGGCTGGTCATCGGCTCCGACGCGCCACCGCTCATCCGGAACCTGCGCACGGACGTGCCCTGCCGCGTCGACTGGCGCGCGGACGATACGAGGCGACTCGCCTATCTGGACGTCGGGCCGCACCGCTACATGTTCGTGGACAGCGGGGAGACCCGCCGTGGTACCGCCGGCCCGCCCCTGCGGGTATTCCGGTACGCGGGCGAGGTCGACGCCCGCAGGGTGAAGCAGTCCTGAGGCCACCGGACACCGGACGTCGGACACCAGACCGCCGGACGCCGGACACCAGAGACCGCCCGGCCCGGTCAGGCGCGGCCGAGGAGGAGGCCCGCGCGCCGGAGGCTGGTGAGGCAGGCATCCAGCATCGCCTCGTCCACCGGGGGGCAGGAGGACCGCCAGGACGGCCAGAGCTGATCGGTGCGGGTACGCCGCACCTCGGGGAAGACGGTGTCGAAGTACATCTCCTTGACGCTGAAGCCGGCCTGGTGGGCGGGGGTGAGGAAGAGCGGGGTGAACGGCGCGATGGGTGCGGTGGGGTGGGCGCGCACATGGTCGACGAGCGCCTCCCTCCAGCGCTGGTAGCTCACCTCGTCGACGCGGTGTCCGGCGGCGCGCATACGGTCGACCATGTCGGCGAGAAACCCCGGCCGGGGGTTGGTCAGATGGACCGCCCCGCCGAGGTGGGGAAGCCGGGTGGCGATGCCGACGATCGCGTCGGTGACGGCGTCGACGGGCACCAGATCGAGCGGGAGCGGCACCGCGGGCGCCATGCCCATGCGCACGATGGCGTCGAAGACGGCGCAGATGGCGCTGGAGGTGTTCCAGACTCCGGTCCGGCTGTGGCCGGTTATCTCGTACGGACGGTGGACGGTGACCGGCAGCCCGGCGCCGGCCGCGTGTCCGAGCAGCCGCTCGGCCACCCACTTGGTCTCGGGGTACCCCATGCTGAGCAGTTCGGGGTGGCTGAGCGGGGTGGTCTCGTCGACATGCCGTACGCCGCCGACGCCGCTGCCGGCGAACACCGCGGTCGAGGACACGTAATGGAAGGGGATGCGGCGCGGCCCGGCCAGCCGGACGAGGGTACGGACAGCCGTCACGTTCGCCTGCCGCAACTGGTGGTACGGGTAGAGGAAGTTGACGTGTGCCGCGTTGTGCAGGACGAGGTCCACGGTGTCCGCGAGCCGGTCGAAGTCGGCGGGGGCCAGGCCCAGCGCGGGGCGGGCCAGGTCGGCGGGGAGGGCGTGGATCCGGTCGGGTGCGGTGAGCGGCAGGCCGTAGCGCTCCATCGCCTCGTGGACGCGGTGCGTCGCCCGGGGGCGGTCGGCCGCGCGAACAGGGCAGTGGATGGTGGCGTCGGTGTCTCTCAGCAGGCGTGCGAGGAGGAACGCCCCGACGAATCCGGTGGCCCCGGTGAGCAGGATGTGGCGGGCCCGGGTGGGCCGGGGCGCGGGGGCCGAGGAGACCGGACGAAGCGGCTCCGGTCGGGCCTCGGCCTCGAAGTCCGGCCGCGGGGTGTCCTCCGGTTCCGTGTCGTCCGGCCGGCCGGCGGACTCGCGGCGGGCCGCGGAGCGGTAGGCGGCGAGGGTGGGAGTGGCGAGCAGGCAGCGCAGCAGCGGGGCGAAGCGGTCGGCTGCCAGCCCGAGGGCGGCCAGGGTGCGGGTGACCGTATGGGCCGCCAGCAGGGAGTTGCCTCCTTCGGCGAAGAAGTCGGTGCCTTCGGAAACCGGCGTGCCGAGCGCCTCGGCCCAGATCTCGGCGACGGCGTCGCGGCTGCGGTGGGCGGCGGCCCGTTCGGTACCGCACCGGAGGACGGCGGGGTCCGCGGAGTTCCGCAGCGCCGTGTAGTCGGTCTTCCCGTTGACGGTGAGGGGGAGGCGGTCGAGGACGGTGATGGGGGCGGGCAGGGCGTGCGCGGGCAGGCTGCCGGAGAGGTGGGCGTGGAGGGCGGCCTGGTCGGGGGCGGCGGAGTTCGCCGCGGTGACGAAGGCGGTGAGTCCCCTGCCGATCCCGTCGTTGCTCCGGACGACCACTGCGGCTTCGGCGACATCGGGGTGCCCGCGCAGCAGGGCTTCCACCGCGTCCAGTTCGATCCGGAAGCCGCGGACCTTGACCTGGCGGTCGGTCCGGCCCCGGAACTCCAGCGTGCCATCGGCGCGCAGACGCCCGACGTCGCCGCTGCGGTACAGCCGGAGCGCTGCTCCGGAGGGGGTGTGGTGGGTGACGAAGGCCCGGGCGGTCTCATCGGGCCGGTCGAGGTACTCCAGGGCGAGGCCTTCCCCGCCGATATGGATCTCCGCGTCCTCGCCCACACCGGCCGGGGTGCCGTCGGCGCGCAGCAGATGGCAGCTGCTGCCGGCCACCGGCCGCCCGATCGGGATGGCGGATGCGCTGGGCGGCACCTGGTCGACGTCGTACGCGGTGACCATGATGCCGCCCTCGGTCGGGCCATAGCCGTTGATGAGGTGGCGCGGCCGCCCGGCCACGCAGACGGCCGCGGCCAGGTCCGGGTCCATGGCCTCACCGCCCATCAGCACCATCTCCAGGGAGCCGAAGATCGCGGGGTGGGTGCGTACGGCATGGTGGAACAGACTGGTCGTCAGAAAGGTGTGGGTGATGCGTTCGGCGCGGATCACCGACCGGAGCCGCTCGGTGTCCAGGAGGACGTCCCGTTCGGCCACGACGAGGCAGCCCCCGTTGATCAGGGTGGTCCAGGTCTCGAAGAGCGAGCCGTCGAAGGAGAGACCGAAGCTCTGGAGGACGCGAGTGCCGGGGCCGGGGCACCAGGGGTGGCCCCCGGCGGCGAGCCGGGCCACGGCGCGGTGCGGGAAGACCACGGGCTTGGGGCGGCCGGTGGTACCGGAGGTGAAGAGCAGGTACGCGCAGTCGTCGGGCCGGCGCCGCACGGCCGCCGGGAGATCACCACCGGGGCCGGGGTCCGCCGCCATGAGGTCGTCGAAGGCGACCCACTCGGCCGGTCCGTGATCCGTGCCCTGCGCCGCCGCGGTATGCCCGGGAAGGACCACGACCAGCCGCGTACGGGCGTCCGTGAGCATTTCGGCGGTGCGGGCCGAGGGGTGGTGGGCGTCCACGGGAACGCAGACCGAACCTGCTTTCAGGACGCCGGCCATGGTGACCGTCGCCTCCCAGGAGCGGGTGCCCAGGACGGCGACGGCCTCGCCACCGCGTACCCCCCGGGCGCGAAGCGCTTGTGATACGGACTCCGACCAGTCGTCGAGTTCCCGGTAGTTGAAGGTCCGGTCGCCGTCCCGCACGGCCGGGTCACGCGGCGCGCAGGCCGCCCGGTGGGCGAACAGGCCGGGCAGTGCGGCACTTGGCGGGGCGGAGTCCGGTGCGGGGTTCCGGGCGCCGGCGAGGGGCGTGCTGGTGTTCATCAAGGCTCCACACGGGGGACGGCGGGTGCGAACGGGAGCCGGGGGACGCGGACTTGGAGCACCTGCTCCGCGTCCGGCGCAGGCCGGTGATGCCCGCCGTCACAGCGGCTGCGGTCAGCGGACCACGCCCGCACGTCCTGCCCCATAGGTGCTCCCCAGCATCGGTGCACGCATCGGCATCACACTAAGACAGGACCACACCTTGCAGTGAGGCAACAAGGATCACATTGACAACGGCCATACGAAGCCCATACGGAGGTCGAACTCATTCCCCGCACGGCTCCACGTCGGCGGCCGGCGGCAAGGACCAGGGCGCGCGCTTCTGACGGATCTCCGTCAGAAGCGCCCTAGCGGCGGGGCGGCGTGAACTGCACCGGCAGCGCGACGAGCTGGCGGTACATCAGCGACGACGACCACTCCAGTTCCGTCTCGGGAACGGCCAGCCGGAGGTCCGGGAGCCGGGTGAGCAGAGTGTCGACGGCCGTGTCGGCGATCGCCCGGCCGATGTGCCGGCCCGGGCACTCGTGCGGGCCGCCGCTGAAGGCCAGATGGGAGCGGTTGCCGTGCACCGGGGCCGTCAGATCGGGGCGGATCGCCGGGTCCACGTTCGCCGCGCGCAGACCGAGCAGCAGCATCTCCCCCTTCCTGATGGTCTGTTCGCCGAGCCGGGTGTCGCTGGTCGCCCAGCGTCCCAGCAGCGTCATCAGCGGCGGCTCGTCCCACATGACCTGCTCCAGCGCGTCGGGCAGGGTCATATGGCCGCCGGTCAGGTGCGCCCGGAACCGGGGGTCGGTGAGCACCATGCACAGGGTGTTCGCGATCAGGTTGACCGTGGTCTCGTTGGCCGCGGTGAGGATGAGCCGCATGTGTTCGCGGATCTCGTCGTCGCTGAGGCCCGCGGGGTGCTCTATCAGCTTGGACGGGAAGTCGTGGCCGGGGTGGGCACGCTTCCGGTCGACCAGCTGCTGGAGGGTCTGAGTGATGTAGGTGTTGCTGGCCGCCGCGGTCTCCGTACCCTTCAGCGCGTCCTGGACGGCGGCGGTCAGGCCCGGTCCGTGCTCCTCCGGCATACCGAACAGCTGGGTCATCACACGAAGCGGAATCTCGGCGGCGAACTGGCTCACCAGGTCGGCCGTCCCCGATCCGGCGAACTCGTCGATCAGTTCGCCGGTGAAGCGGGTGACATGGCGGCGGATGCCGCGGGACTCGAAGCGGCCCAGGCTGTCGGTGACCGCGCCGCGGAGGCGCCTGTGCTCCTCCCCGTCGACGAAGACACACAGCGGCTGCCAGGTGGTGACCGGCGCCAGCGGGTGGTCGGCCGGTACGTGGCCCTCGGCCATGTCCCGCCAGTGCCGTGAGTCGCGGGAGAAGACGCTCGGGGTGCGCAGGACCTCCAGGTTCTCCCGGTGCCCGAGGACCAGCCAGGCCGGGAGGTCGCCCTGGACGAGTACCGGGGCGACCGGGCCGTACTCGGCGCGCAGCTTCTCGTACACGGCCACGAGTTCGGCCTGGACCTCTGGGTCGTGCAGGCGGTACAGGTTCTCGGAGGCGCCGCCGTGTGCCGGGCAGCCCGGCGGCGGAGCCGGGTGGTGATCGGTGGGGTGCTCGGGGAAGTTGGCGGTCACTGGGGCTCCGGGAGCTGGGCGAAGGAGCGCAGGTAGCGCATGAGGGTGATCAGGACGTCCCGGCTCGACGCCCGGTCGCGGGCGTCGCACACCACGATCGGCACCTGTTCCGGCAGGTCCAGTGCGCCGCGCAGCTCCTCGACGGGGTACGAGGCCGCGTCGGGGAAGGCGTTGACGGCGATCACGAACGGTACTTCGGCCTCCTCCAGGCGGCCGATGACGTCGAAGCTGACTTCGAGCCGCCGGGTGTCGACCAGGACGACGGCGCCGAGCGCTCCTTCGAAGAGACCGTTCCACAGGAACCAGAACCGCTGCTGGCCCGGCGTGCCGAACAGGTAGAGCACCAGCTCCTCGTTCAGGCTGATCCGGCCGAAGTCCATGGCGACGGTGGTCACCGTCTTACGCTCGATTCCGGAGACGTCGTCGACACCGGCGCCCGCCTCCGTCATCGTCTCCTCGGTCGTCAGCGGCCGGATCTCGCTCACCGAGCGGACGAGGGTGGTCTTGCCGACGCCGAATCCACCGACGATGACGATCTTGACGGCGGTGGAGACCGTCGACGGCAACTGGTCCTCGCGCCGAGGCTCCATGACGGTGTCAGAGCTTCTGGAGACCATGGATAACCGCCTCAATCAGTGCTATGTCGGGGTGTTGGGCGGCCGGCGCGCGGGCCTCCACCCGCCCATCGGCCAAGAGGTCGTGGAGGAGCACGCCGACGACGCTCGCCGGCAGCGCCAGGTGCGCGGAGATCTCGGCGACGGAGAGCGGCGTGCGGCAGATCCGGAGGATGGCGGCGAATTCGGGCTGCATGCCCAGCTGCGCCTCCTCCTTGGCGACGATCAGTGTGACAAGGTCGAGCGGGGCGTGCTGGTCGCTCTGTGAGCGGCCCCCCGTTATCACGTAGAGCCGCTCCGGCCCGCCCTCGTCCCAGTCCTGACCGGCTTTGCTCACCGCGTCGGTCCGTCGGCCCGCGGCGGGCTGGTGAGGTGGGCGCCGATCCGGGCCACGAGGTCGCGCATGCACTGTCCGACGAGGCCCGCGTCCACCCCTTCGTCGGCGAGCACGGCGAGATGCGCGCCGGCGCCGGCGGCCATCAGGTACAGGAAGCCGCCGTTGACCTCGATGACGACCATCCGCATCCGGCCGTTGCTGTGCGGGAACTCCGCGGCGACCGCGCTGGAGAGACTCTGCAGTCCGGAACCGATGGCGGCCAGGCGGTCGGCGGTGTCCGCGCTCGTGTCGTACCGGGCCATGCACAGGCCGTCGGACGACAGCACCACGATATGGCGGGTCTGGGGGACGCTCTCCGCGAGGTCCTTGAGCATCCAGTCCATGTCCGCGCGCTGTTGCATCGGTTACTCACCCTTGTCTGACGTGTCGTTGCTGGTCCGGGCGGGGGCGGACGACTGCCGCTCGCCGGAGAGGCCACTGTGCAGTTCGGCCATCCAGACACCGGGCGCCGGTTCTTCGTGCGCGGTCGCCGCTGGGCCCGGCCTGGGGGGCGCCGCCTTACGGGCCGCCGGATTCGGAGTGCGCCGGCGCCGCTGCGGCAGGCCGCTGGCCGTCACCGTGGTCGCGGTGGGCTCCTCCTCGGCACAGCCGCGTTCCGCCACCGCGTGGGTGCCGGTGTCCTCGTCACGTCCACCGGTGCCCGCCTGCGCGGCCCGCGGCGCCGAGTGCTCGATCGGGGTGTCGTCGGCCCATGCGGCGGCGGGCGGCGCGGACCGGCGCGGCTCCGGACGCGGGCCCGAGGCCGAGCCGATGCCGTGTGCCCTGCCCGGTGCGGGCGCGGTGGTGATCGACGCCTTCGGCACGCTCAGTACGGCGCGCACTCCCCCGTAGGCCGAGGGCGGCAGCGCCACCTGGAAGTCGTACGCCCGCGCCAGACGGCCGACCACCGCGAGACCCAGCCGCGGCGACTCACCGAGGTCCTTGAGGTCGATCCCGGCCTGGGCCTCGGTCAGCATCCGCTCGGCCCGCTCCCGGGCCTCCTCGCTGAGGCCGATACCGCCGTCCTCGATCTCGATGGCGATGCCCATGTGCACCTCCACCGCGGTCAGGTGGACGCGGGTCTTGGGCGGCGAGTACCGCGTGGCGTTGTCCAGCAGTTCGGCCAGGGCGTGGATGAGCGGCTCGACGGCCGGCCCGACGACGGCGACCTCCGCGACGGAGTGCAGTTCCACCCGCTGGTAGTCGAGGATCCGCGACATCGCCCCGCGCAGCACGCTGTAGAGCGGCACCGGCTTGCTCCACTGCCGTCCCGGCCGGGCACCGCTGAGGACGGCGATGCTGTCCGCCAGCCGCCCGATGAGCGCCGTGCCATGGTCGAGCCTGAGCAGGTCGGCGAAGAACGCCGGCTCCTGACCGTGCCGGTCCTCCATCACGCGCAGGTCCGTGGCCTGCTGGTGCACGATGGCCTGGACCCGGCGGGCGACGTTGACCACACCGCGCTGCGCGGAGTCGCGCAGGGACTCCTCGGCCTGCACCGCCTCGACCACCGAGCGCAGCAGAGCTTCGTGCGCCGCGCGGAACTGCGGGCTGAGCCCGTCGTCCGTGACGGTGAGGGACCCCAGCACGTCCTCGGCGAACTCGCCTTCCTGGAGGCGGCTGACGGCCACCGGAAGCTGCTCCTCGGCGAGGTGGATCGTCGCCGCTTCCTGCTGCCGCAGATGCCGGAGGAGCCGGGCCTCCCGCTCGGCGGCCTCGGCGCGGACCGCGGCCAGGGCCTGGCCCCGCCGTGCCGCCACCGTCGAGACGAGGGCGATGGCCACGGTGGCGAGGGCACCGCACCAGATCACCGCGCTCGTGGCCACGGCCGGCACGAGCGGTCCGGCGACCGCGGTCGCCACGGCAGCCATGGCAGCGGGTGCCGACCACGCCGCAACGGAGCCGGAATGCGAGCCTCCGGGTGACGACGCAGTACGAACCATCAGCATCCTCAATCATGGGCTTACGTGGCGCCTGGGGTACGGCGCGGCAGGCACGATATCCGTCCCGCCGACCCCTCCTACCCGAGGCGGCATTACGTCATGAGCCGAGAACACGGGGACCGCTCACCCCGGGTACCCAACTGGTAGCACTATAACCGGAATTGATCACTACTCATGCGCCGGGTGACACAGCTACGGCCACACCCGGCCGAGACGGCCGTCACACCACCCGTGGCCGTACATCGACGCTCCGTCAATACGGCTGGAGCGGGGGCCATTTCGACGACAAGGCCGCCCAAGCACCCTTGCACACCCCGCCACCTGCGCATACACCCGAGATCCTGGTCAACCCGCTCCAACGCCCCGCACCGCGACTCCGCGCACCAACGGCTGCTCTCCGTGACGCCGTAACCTCGGCGCGCAGTACGGCATATCGGCGGTATCGATACACGACTCTGACGTCCGCCACCGCCCGGACCTCCCCGTCTTCCGGGCCGCCGGAGTCCCTTATGTCCCGCGGCCGTCGCTCACTTCCCCTCCCTGCCCGATGGCCGAAACCGCACGGCGACTCGGCCAGCCCGGCGCTTCACCGCCCGGCTCGTCCGGCTTCCGCCGTCAGGATCCGGTCGGGCCGGATCGGCAGGTGCCGGTGGCGTACGCCCGTGGCGTGCCAGACCGCGTTGGCGATCGCCGCGGCGGCGCCCACGATGCCCAGCTCGCCGATGCCCTTGATGCCGACCGGGTCGTCGTCGTCCGGGTCGTCCACCCAGTCCGCCTCGATGAGGGGGACGTCGGCGTTCGCCGCGAAGTGATAGCTCACGAGGTCGGCTCCGACGAGACCGCCCGACGCCTCGTCCCGGACCGCCTCCTCGTGCAGCGCCATGGAAAGACCCCAGGTCATACCGCCGATGAGCTGGCTGCGCGCGGTGAGCGGATTGACGATCCGGCCCGCGGCGAAGACGCCGAGCATCCGCCGTACCCGGACCTCGCCGACGGCCGGGTCCACGGCGACCGCGGCGAACTGCGCCCCGAACGAGTGCCGTTCCCGCTCGGCCAGTGCGGCGACGGCCTCGGTGGTGTCGGACCGTACGGTGATGCCCTGCGGCGGAATCCCACCGCCCAGGGCGAGCTGCTCGCGCAGCGCCCGGGCCGCGGCGGTGACCGCCCAGGCCCAGGAGCGGGTGCCCATCGACCCGCCGGCGACCGACGCCGGGCCGAAGTCGCTGTCCGCGATCCGTACCCGGACCCGGTCCGGCGCCGCCTCCAGCGCATCGGCGGCGACCGACGTCAGCGCGGTCCGCGCCCCGGTGCCCAGGTCCGCCGCGTTGATCCGTACGGTGAAGGTGCCGTCCGCCTCCGCCGTCACGGCCGCGGTGGACGGGGCGACAAGGACGGGGAAGGTGGCCGCGGCCGTGCCGGTCCCGAGCAGCCAGCGCCCTTCGCGGCGGACGCGGGGGCGGGGGTCGCGGTCCGCCCAGCCGAACCTGCGGGCGCCCTCCCGGAAGCAGGCGAGCAGATTGCGGCTGCTGAACGGCAGGCCGGAGAGCGGCCCGGCGTCCGGTTCGTTGCGTACGCGCAGCGCGATCGGGTCGATACCGCACTGCTCGGCGAGTTCGTCGATCGCGGACTCCAGCGCGAACGAGCCCGGGGCCGTCCCCGGTGCCCGCATGAAGGTCGGCGAGGGTACGTCGAGCGCGACGACGCGGTTGACGGTGTGGTGGGCGTCGGCGTCGTACAGCACCCGCGCGACGTTGGCGCTCTGCTCGACGAACTCGTGCACGGTCGAGGTGGCGCTGTACGCCTCGTGACAGAGGGCGCGCAGGCGCCCGTCCGCGCCGGCGCCGAGCCTGACGCGCTGTGCCGTGGCGCTGCGGTGGCCGATGAGAGAGAACATCTGGCGTCGCGTCAGCACGACCCGCACCGGGCGCCGTAGCCGGGTCGCCGCCATCACCGCAGCCACCTGGTGCGGATGCACCCCCTTGGACCCGAATGCGCCGCCGACGTGCTCGGACCGCACCCGCACCGTCGCCGGGTCGAGAGAGAACAGCTTCGCGAGTTCCTCCGCCACCCACATACTGCCCTGGTTGGAGTCGACTACCTCGAGGCGCCCGCCGTCCCAGCGCGCCGTGGCCGCGTGCGGCTCCATGGGGTTGTGGTGCTCCTCCGGTGTGGTGTACTCCGCGTCCACGACGACGGCGGACGCGGCGAGCGCGGCGTCGAGATCGCCCTTCTCCATGGCCATGCCGGGCGGTTGCGGCGGGGTGTACGTGCCCGGGCGGCCGGCCCGGAACACGACGTCGTGCGGTTCCTCGTCGTACCGGATCACCAGCGCTTCGGCGGCCTCGCGGGCCTGCTCGGAGGTCTCGGCGACGACCAGCGCCACCGGCCAGCCCGCACTCGGCACACGGTCGTCGCGGAAGAGCAGAATGGTCGGGTCCGGCGGGCCGCCCAGCGGACCTGTGTAGTCCCGCTCGACGCACGGGGCGTTCCCGTGGTGCAGGACGGCGAGGACGCCGGGCATCGCCAGCACGGGGGCGGACTCCACGGAGCGGATCCGGCCGCGGGCGATGCGGGACGTCACCAGCCACCCGTGGGCGAGTCCGCCGAACGGGATCTCCCCCGCGTAGCGGGCCGACCCGGTGACCTTGGCCCGGCCCTCCACACGGGGGTACGGGGTGCCGACGGCCCCGGTCACCGCGGTGGTCGCCGTGGTCGCGGTCACGGACGTGGTCCGGGGCACGGTCATCCGGCGCTCTCCTCAGTCGGCTCGGTCAGCTCGGTCAGCAGGGCGACGGCCAGGTTGCGGATCAGCGCCACCTTGTAGCCGTTGCCGGGCAGCGCCTCGGCGGCGGCCAGTTCGGCGTCCAGGGCGGCGGCGAACGCCTCGGCACTCGCCGGTCCGCCGGTCAGCAGCCGCTCGGCTTCCCGCGCCCGCCATGGCCGGGAGGCCACTGCCCCGAAGGCGAGCCGGACATCGCGGACGACCGCGCCCCGGGCCCCGCCGGCCGCGCCCTGGACGTCGAGGGCGGCGGCGACCGACCCGATCGCGAACGCATACGACGCCCGCTCGCGCACCTTGCGGTAGCGGGAGACGGCCGCGACCGGAGCCGACGGCAGAGTGACGCCGGTGATCAGCGCGCCGGCCGGCAGCGCGGTCTCCCGGTGCGGAGTGTCCCGCACCGGAAGATAGAGCTCCGCCAGCGGCAACTCCCCTGCTCCGTCCACTGTTTCGTACGACACCACGGCGTCGAGGGCGGTGAGCGCCACCCCCATGTCCGAGGGGTGGACGGCCACACAGTGCGCGGAGGCGCCGAGGATCGCATGGTTGCGGTGCTCGCCCGCGACGGCCGGGCAACCGCTCCCGGGCACCCGCTTGTTGCAGGCCTGCGTCACGTCCGTGAAGTAGCCGCAGCGCGTACGCTGCAGCAGATTCCCGCCGACCGTGGCCATGTTGCGCAGCTGTCCCGAGGCGCCGGCGAGCACGGCCTGGGCCAACGCCGGGTAGGCGCGGCGCACTTCGGGATGGGCGGCCAGATCGCTGTTGGTGACGGTCGCACCGATGTGCAGCCCGCCGCCGTCCGTGCCGCCGATCCGGTCGAGCGGCAGCTCCCGTACGTCGATGAGCAGGCCGGGGCGCTCCACCCCGGCCTTCATCAGGTCGACGAGGTTGGTGCCGCCGCCGAGCAGCCGTGCATCGGGCTCGGCATCGAGCAGGGCCACCGCGCCCCGGACGTCGGACACCCGCCGGTAGCCGAACTCCCTCATGCCGTCACCTCCGCGCCGCCCGCCGCACCGTGCTCCGCCGCCCGCCCGGTGCGCGGGCCGCTTCCGGCCGCCCGTGCGACCGCCTGGACGATCGCCACATACGCACCGCAGCGGCACAGGTTGCCGCTCATCCGCTCCCGGATCTCATCGGCGGTCAACGGCGGCGCTCCCGCTCCGGGCCGTACGTCGTCGGTCACCGCGCTCGGCCAGCCCGCCGCATGCTCCTCCAGTACCGCGACGGCCGAACAGATCTGCCCGGGCGTGCAGTAGCCGCACTGGTATCCGTCGAGGTCGAGGAAGGCCTGCTGCACCGGATGCAGCCGCTCGCCGTCCGCCACGCCCTCGATGGTGGTGATCGCACGCCCCTCGGCGGACACCGCGAACTGCAGGCAGGAGACGGCCCTGCGCCCGTCGAGCAGCACCGTACAAGCGCCGCACTGGCCATGGTCGCAGCCCTTCTTGGTTCCGGTCAGACCGCAGTGTTCACGCAGCGCGTCGAGGAGGGTGGTGCGGTGGTCGACGGGCAGTGTGTGCTTCTCACCGTTGATGTCCAGGGTGATGACGCTGGACGTCGATCGGGCCATGAACAGCCTTCTTTCGCGTCGGTCGCGTACCGGGGGGCGGGCGCTGTCACGCGGGAGCGGGAGAGGGAGTGGAGGCGAAGGGGCAGCCTACGCCTCCAGGCCGTTGCGGGCGACCACTCCGGCGTACCAGCGGGCGCTGTCCTTCAGGGTGCGCCGCTGCGAAGCGAAGTCGACATGGACGATGCCGAACCGCATGCTGTAGCCGTACGCCCACTCGAAGTTGTCCATCAACGACCAGACGAAGTAGCCCCGCACATCGGCCCCGTCGGCGATCGCCCGCCCCACGGCGGCCAGATGCTGGTGCAGATAGGCGATCCGCTGGGGGTCGTGGACCCGGCCCTCGGGATCGGCGTAGTCGTGGTAGGCGGCACCGTTCTCGGTGATCAGGAGCGGGGTGTGCGGCAGCTCGTCGCGGAGCCGGGTCAGCAGCTCGTACAGTCCATCGGCGTCCACCGGCCAGTCCATGGCGGTACGCGGCCCCGGCGCCGGCCGGAACCTCACGTCCGCGGCGGCCCCCGGCCACGGCGACCGGGACGGGGGCGGGGACGACGAGGGCGAGGTGTTCGAGGTGTTCGTACCGGCCGCGACCACCATCGGCGCGTAGTAGTTGACGCCCAGCGAGTCGATGGGCGTGGCGATGGCCTCCAGGTCGCCGTCGTGGACGAACGACCAGTCGGTGACCTCCGCCGTATCGCGCACCAGGTCCTCGGGCAGCCGGCCGTGGAAGACCGGATCGAGGAAGAGGCGGTTGCCGACGGCGTCGATACGGCGGACCGCCTCCCGGTCGGCCCCGCTGTCGCGCGCGGGCCGCAGCGCGAACAGGTTCAGGGTCAGGGAGATCTCCGCCGAGGCCGGGAGCGCGGCACGCAGGGCTTGTACGGAGCGCCCGTGCGCGAGGTTGAGGTGGTGCGCGGCGCGCAGCGCGGCGGCCGGGTCGGTGCGGCCGGGGGCGTGGATGCCCGCCGCGTATCCGAGGAACGCCGCGCACCACGGCTCGTTGAGAGTGATCCAGGTGGCCACCCGGTCACCGAGCGCCTCGGCGACGTACCGCGTGTAGTCGGCGAAGCGCTCGGCGGTTTCGCGCTGCGGCCAGCCGCCGTCCGTGGCGGAGTCGCCGGGAGGGACGGTCTCCAACTGCTGCGGCAGGTCCCAGTGGTAGAGGGTGGCGACCGGCCGGATACCGGCATCCAGCAGTTCGTCCACGAGACGGCGGTAGAAGTCCAGTCCCTTAGTGCTGGCCGGGCCCCGTCCGTCCGGCTGGACGCGGGGCCACGCCACCGAGAACCGGTAGTCGCTCACGCCCAGCTCCTTGAGCAGCGCCACGTCCTCCCGCATGCGGTGGTAGTGGTCGGCGGCCGTATCACCGGTGTCGCCGTGGAGGACCTTGCCGGGCGTCCGGCTGAAGGTGTCCCAGATGGACGCGCCCCGGCCGTCCTCCTGCGCGGCGCCCTCGATCTGGTAGGCGGCGGTGGCGGTGCCCCAGCGGAATCCGGCGGGGAAGCGGAGCGTGGAGGGCGCGTCGGTACGGAACTCATTGGTGGTCATCTGCGGCGACTCCCGGAAGGCGGACGTAAACCCGACCAGGCTCCCTCACCCTGGCACCCGGCTGCCATCCCCCGGCGGCACATGCCATCAACTCCCCTGCCTCTCCTCACCCTTGACGAAAGGTATGGACCAACTTACGGTGTGGCGCACCCGTCGCCCCACGAAGGGAGCCCAGCGTGACCGGTCGGCTGTCGCGTCTCCTGAGGGTTGGTCTGGCCATGGCCGTCACCGCGCCGATGCTGATCGCCGCGGCGCCGAACGAGCCCCGGGACGCCGCCTGCGCCGTCAAACCGAAGCCCCCGGGCAAGGTCCTCCAGGGCTACTGGGAGAACTGGGACGGCGCGGCGAACGGCGTCCACCCGCCGTTCGGCTGGACGCCGATAACCGACACCCGCATCCGCGAGCACGGATACACCGTCGTCAACGCGGCGTTCCCCGTCATCCGCTCGGACGGCACGGCCCTCTGGGAGAACGGGATGGATGCGACGGTGAAGGTCCCCACCCCGGCCGAGATGTGCCAGGCCAAGGCCGAGGGCCTCACGATCCTGATGTCCATCGGCGGAGCGGCGGCCGGTATCGACCTCGGCTCCAGCGCCGTCGCGGACCGGTTCGTCGAAACGATCGTGCCGATCCTCAAGGCGCACCACTTCGACGGCGTGGACATCGACATCGAGACCGGCCTCACCGGCAGCGGCAACATCGGCCGCCTGTCGCCCTCGCAGACCAACCTCATCCGCATCATCGACGGCATTCTCGCCCAGATGCCTCCGGACTTCGGCCTGACCATGGCCCCGGAAACGGCCTATGTCACCGGCGGAAGCGTCACTTACGGATCGATCTGGGGCGCATACCTCCCCCTCGTCAAGAAGTACGCGGACAACGGCCGGCTCTGGTGGCTGAACATGCAGTACTACAACGGCAGCATGTACGGATGCGCCGGCGACTCGTACCCCGCCGGCACGATCGAGGGGTTCACCGCACAGACGGACTGCCTCGACAAGGGGCTGACGGTCCAGGGCACCACGATCAGGGTCCCCTACGACAAGCAGGTTCCGGGACTGCCCGCGCAGCCGGGCGCCGGCGGCGGCCATATGCCCCCGGACCTGGTGACGCGGGCCTGGAACACGTACCACAACGGCTTGAAGGGCCTGATGACCTGGTCGGTCAACTGGGACGGAGCCAAGAACTGGACGTTCGGCGACAACGTCAAGGCGGCACAGGGCCGCTGAGGCGTCCAGAGCTCGCCGGCGACGGCCCACTGGCAACGCCTCCTAGCGGCGCGGCTTGCCCCTTTTGCCTCGTTTTACGGCCTTGGGGGCGCCGGAACCCCTCCGTACCCCCTTGCCCGACGACGCGGGCTTCGGCTTCCCGGCCGCGGGCTGCCGCCGCGCACCTCCTGTACCGGCCCGGCTGCGCTGCACCTCCGCCGGGGCGGCGGCGCGACGGCCTCGTGTGCTGTTGACGGTCCGCCCGCGGACGATCCCGATGAAGTCGTCCACCAGATCGGTGGTCCGGTCCTCCCGCCACGACAACGCCACTCGTGACTCGGGGGTACCGGTGACCGGCCGGTAGGTGAGGTCCTTGCGGTGGTGCAGACGAGCCAGCGACTGCGGCACGACGAGCAGCCCGACGCCCGCCGCCACCAGCTCGACGGCGTCCTTCGTGGTGGCCGGGCGCTCGATCGCCGGCCGTCCCGGCGGGTGCTCCCAGTCGAGCGTGTCGTCCAGGGGGTGCAGCACGATGTCGTCGGCCAGGTCCTCGGTGGTCACCTCGTCGGCCGCGGCCACGAGGTGATCCTTGGGGACCACCACCACCGTCGTCTCGGTGTAGAGGGGAATCGCGCTGAGGTCGGTCCGGTCCGTCGGCAGGCGCAGCAGCCCGGCATCGGCGCCGCCGTCCCGCAGTACCCCGGAGGCTTCCGCGGCGGATACCTGGACGAGGTGCAGCGGTACGTCCGGCAGGCGCTCGTTCCAGATCCGCACCCACTTGGCGGGCGTCACTCCCGGGACATACGCGAGTCGGAACGAAGGGGATGCTTCCGAGCCTGTCACCCCACCAGGTTACCGGTCGTGGTCAGAGGTCGCGCACACGCTCGATACCCTGGACCCATGAAGTCGCACCAGACCGCCCAGACGATGAAGCCCGCCACCGCGGCGAAGAAGCTGGGTGTGTACCTCGAAGCCACCCCCGCCGAGTTCCGGGAAGGCGTCGTCTCGCGCGCCGAACTCAACGCACTGCAGGCGGACCCGCCCGAGTGGCTGCGGGAGCTGCGACGCAACGGCCCGCACCCCCGTCCGGTGGTCGCCGCGAAGCTGGGCGTCTCCATTTCCGGTCTCGCGCGGGGCGGTGTCACCGAGGCCCTCACCACGGAGCAGATCGACGCGCTGAAGGCGGAGAACCCCGAGTGGCTGCAGAAGGAGCGCGCCACCCAGGCCGAGGTCCGCAAGGAAGCGGTCCGCATCAAGGAAAAGCACAAGGCCCAGAACAAGGAAGAGAAGGACAAGGACGCGGCAGACGAGGCCTAGGACAGGCCCTGGCTCCGCGCTCTCCCCTATGGGCCGTCGCTGCCGGCCCATAGGGAGCGGACGTGGCCCAGGTGCTTGGCCATGCACTGTTCGGCCTTCTCGGCGTCACCGGCGAGCATCAGGTCCAGCAGTTCCAGGTGCTCCTC
>NZ_JBIAWT010000011.1:0-274269 GCF_042895955.1 Streptomyces sp. NPDC001339
TTGCGCCGGATGATGCGGTTCAGCGCCGCGGTGGCACTGCCCTTGCCGGCCCCGCCGCCGTAGACCCGGTAGACGATGTGCAGATCGTCCGCGATGACGGTGGGGACCCGGCCCGCGTCCGGCGCCGGCCCGGCGCCGTTGTCCTGCTCAGCCACGTCCGTCTTGTGCTCAGCCACGTCTATCTTCTGCTCAGCCACGTCCGTACCGCTCCTCAGCCTTCCAGAAGTACACAAAGCCGACGACACCGGCGAGCAGCGCCCAGCCGGCCGCGAACGCCCAGATGTGCGGCGGCAGTTGGCGCGCCGTGAAGCTGTCGATCAGCGCGAAGCGCACCAGGTCGATGTAGACCGCGGCCGGGTTGGCGTGGAGCAGGGCCGCCACGAAGCCGGGGACGTCCTTGCCCTTGAGGACCACGTCGATGCTGAACATCACGCCGGACGCGTACATCCACGTCCGGGTGAGGAACGGCATCAGCTGCGCCAGGTCCGGGGTCCTGCTGCCGAGCCGGGCCATGATCATCGCCAGGCCGGTGTTGAAGACGAACTGCAGCGCCAGCGCCGGGACGACCAGCAGCCACGACCAGGTCGGCAGCTGTCCGCAGCCCAGCAGGATGAGCATCAGCACGCCTATGGAGAACAGCAGTTGCTGGAGCTGCGCCAGGCAGATCGAGACCGGCAGGCAGGCGCGCGGGAAGTGCAGCGCGCGGACCAGGCCGAGGTTGCCGGAGATCGCCCGGGTGCCGGTCAGGAGCGAGTTCTGGGTGAAGGTGAAGATGAACACCCCGGTGACCAGGAACGGGATGAAATCGGGGACGTGGTTCCGGGTGCCGATCAGCAGGCCGAAGATCAAGTAGTAGACGCCCGCGTTGAGCAGCGGGGTCACCACCTGCCAGAGCTGGCCGAGCTTGGCGGTGGCGTAGGTCGCGGTGAGCCGGGCGGTGGCGAACGCGGCGATGAAGTGCCGGCGGTGCCACAGCAGGCGGACGTACTCGGGCAGCGGGGGCCGGGCGCCGCTCACCGTGAGTCCGTGGCGCTCGGCCAGTGCGCGCGGATCGGGGGCGGAGGTGGGGGCGGGGGCTGCGCCGGGGCCGGGGGCCCGGGTGGGCGCCGGGTCCGCGGGGGCGAGGGAGGTATGGGACATGGGGCCGCTTTCGCTTTGACGGCATAAGGCACGTCGGAACGGGTCCGTATCGTCGCGACGTAGCGACGTCGAGACTAGAGGGAGCCCACGTCGAAACGCAACCGTTCCGTCGTGACGGTAGGCTCCTGGCATGACGAAGAACGGCAGCGGCGGGAGCGACCCCGCGGCGGCGCGCCGGGCCCCGGCCGGCGCCGCCGTCCTGCGCGCGGACAAGACCGAGGCGATCCGGGCCGCGGTCTTCGAGGAGCTGGCCGGGGTGGGCTTCGCCCGGATGTCGATCGAGGGCATCGCGCGCCGGGCGGGCGTCGGCAAGACCGCGGTCTACCGGCGCTGGCGCTCCAAGCTGCACCTGGTGCTGGATGTGACCTCCGCGGTCGCCGCGGCCGGGCTGCCGGCCCCCGACACCGGGTCGCTGCGCGGGGACGTGCGGATGCTGCTGGAGGTCGCGTCCCGCGCGCTGCGGCATCCGATGGCCTCGCAGATCATCCCGGACCTGCTGGCGGAGGCGGCCCGCAGCCCCGAGCTGGCGGCGGCGCTGCGGACGGCGCTGCACGACAGCCAGGAGGGCGTCGCGGCCGCGGTGGTGGCCCGGGCCGTGGAGCGCGGTGAGCTGCCGCCGGACGTGGACGCCCGGCTCGCCCTGGACCTGCTGGCCGGGCCGCTGTACTGGCGGCTGCTGGTCATCCGCGACGACCTGCCCAAGGGGTACCTCGACGCGCTGGCGGGCTCGGTGACGGCGGCACTCGGCGCGGAGTGAGACACGGTCACCCGTCCCTCGCCGCGGGGCGCAGCAGGATGCGCCGGGAGACGAGGTAGGTGAACGGGATGGCGCACCCGGCCGCCGCCAGCGGGGCCACCGCGGTGCTCATCCCCAGCCAGCCGACCAGTGCCACCAGACCCGCGCTCTGCACCGCGTAGTTGGTCACCTGCGTCAGCGGGAACAGCAGGAACTTCGTCCAGGTCGGGCGGGTGCGGTAGGTGAAGAAGGTGTTGAGGAAGAACGAGCCGACCGTGCTCGTCAGGAAGGCGGCCGTGTACGCCGCGAAGTACGGCAGCAGGCGGTGCAGCGGCAGGTAACAGGCGTAGAACGTCAGGGTGTTGAGCCCGCCGACGGCGGTGAAGCGCACCAGGCGGCCCCAGCGTGGCGGCACGGGGCGCGGCCTCACAGGGTCCGTGAAGCCGCGGTCACGTCCGCCGGCCCGGACGCGGCAGCGGCACCGCTCTCCTCGACCAGACTGCGCTCCCCGGCCGGACCGCTCTCCTTGACCAGGAAATGCGGCCGCCGCTTCGCCTCGTAATAGATCCGCCCGATGTACTCGCCGATCAGCCCGAGCATCACCATCTGCAGCCCGCCCAGCCCCGCGATGATCGCCACCAGCGTCACATAGCCGGGCGCGGTGACCCCGCCGACGACGGCCGCGCCGATGATCCACAGGGTGTACAGCGCGGCGAGCGCGGCGAGGCCCAGCCCGGCGTGGATCGCCAGCCGCAGCGGGCGGCAGTTGAAGGAGAGCATCCCGTCGATGCCGTAGTTGACCAGCGAGCCGAGGCGCCACTTCGTCTCGCCGGCCTCCCGGGCGGCATTGCGGTAGTCGAAGGTGACGGTGTCGAAGCCGATCCAGGAGAACAGCCCCTTGGAGAAGCGGTTGTACTCCGGCAGGGAGAGCAGCGCGTCCACCGCCTTGCGCGACAGCAGCCGGAAGTCCCCCACCCCGTCGGTGAGTTCGACGTCCACCCAGGTGTTGACGGCCCGGTAGTAGAGCCTGCTGAGCGCGGTCCGCAGCCGCCGGTCGCCGTGCCGGCTGCGCTTGGCGACGACCTGGTCGTGGCCGAGCTGGTAGAGGTCGAGCATCTTCCCGATCAGCTCCGGCGGATGCTGGAGATCGGCGTCCATGAGAATCACCGCGTCGCCGGTGGCCGCCCGGAGGCCGGCCAGCATCGCGGCCTCCTTGCCGAAGTTACGGCTGAAGGAGAGGTAGCGCGTGGTGCCGCGGTGCTGCTGGGCGAGGCCGCGCAGCCGCGCCAGGGTGCCGTCGGCGCTGCCGTCGTCGACGTAACACAGCTCGTACGCGACGGCGAGACGCTCCAGGACCGCGCGGACCGCCGCGTCGAAGCGGCTCAGCACGGCCTCCTCGTTGTAGCAGGGCACGACGACGGAGAGCTTCATCAGCGGGCCTCCTGGGTGGGGTGAAGCCGGGGGCGTGGCCGCGGGCCGCCCCGGCTCCGCAGCCGCCCCCCGAGCACGACCGCCGCCGGTACCAGCCCGGCCGCGCCGCTCGCCGCCAGGCCCGTGCCCAGGCCCGGCGGTACGTACGTACACGACAGCCGTGCGGCCCCGGAGCCCAGCGGAACGGCCAGCAGCCCGGCGAACGAGGACGGGGCGCGGCGCGGCCCGCCGTCCACCGAGCAGCCCCACCCCCGGGTGGCCGGGACCGCCAGCACCGCATGGCCCGTACTGCCCGGCGGCAGCACCGCCGTCAGCCCGTGGCCGCCGGCGGACAGCGCGCGCGGCCCCCGCAGGGCGGCCACCGCCTCCGCCAGACCGCGCTCCGACAGACAGCCGAGGGCGTGCTCCGGCACCAGCTGGCGGCCCGGTCCGGCGAAGCGCACCCGGACCGTGCCGTCGGCGGGCACCCGGCCCAGCACCTGCACCGGATTGGCGGTGGTGTCCCGGCTCCCGAACGCCTCGGCGCGCCCGCCCAGGCCGCTGACCTCACCGGAGAACCAGGGGGCGGACCAGACGACGGTGCGCCCCGGGGTGCACCGCGCGGTGAAGACGGCCCAGGGCAGCACCTCGCCGGCGGGCCGCGCCGTGCCCGGCGACGCCCCGGCCCCCGGGGCCCGTGCCGGAAGTCCCGCCTGCCCCGCGACGCCCGGGGAAGGCCCGGCTCCCTGCCCCGCGACGCCCGGGGAAGGCCCGGCTCCCTGCCCCGCGACGCCCGGGGAAGGCCCGGCTCCCAGCACCCAGCCGCCCCCGCCCGGCGCCCGGCTCGCCGCGCCGCCCGTGAGGGCCGGCACCGGCACCTCGTAGACGGTGGCGCCCAGCACCCGCTCCTGGCGGGCGAAGACGGTGTCCGGGGCGGGGCCGCGGGGGAGTTCGCGCCGTACGGTCAGCAGCGGGGCGGGCCGGGCGCGGTGCGGGGTGTACGGGGCGCGGCCGTGCGGCACGGGCGCCTGATAGCTGCTGACGCCCATGATCGCCCGGCCCGCCGGGTCCTCGAAGCTGAGCGTGTGACGGCCCCTCATGTACCAGCCCGCGCCCAGGTCCCGCAGGGCGCGGGCGGTGGCCGCGGGCACATAGCTGCTGTAGTACGCGCCGCCCTCGCCGCCGATCAGCAGCGGGTCGTTGTCGGCGAACTCGTGCGGGCCGGGGTCGGTCCGCGAGCGCGGCCAGTCGCCGCGCGCCGCCAGCTCCTCCCGGGCGGCCAGGGACGCCCCGGTCATGGTGGGTTTGGGCCGGAACCAGGCGACCTTGCCGCGTACCGCCGTCACCGAGAACGCCGTGTACGCCGAGGTGAGCAGGACGACGCCGGTCAGCGCGGCGGTGACATCGGTCCGCGGCCGGGCGCCCGGCGCACCCGCCTGCGCCATCAGCCCCAGGAGCGTGACGGTGCCGCCCCCCGCCACCACGATCCAGGTCGAGGTGCCGACCGCGCTCTCGTCGCGGCAGAGCCACGCCAGCAGGGCCACCAGCGCCCCGCCCGCGGCCAGTTCGGGTACCCGGGGACGGTGTGCCAGCGCCAGCCAGGAGATCATCACCAGGATCCCGCCGAGCACGAACGCGGCGCGGTACGGGCTCCCGTTGGGCAGCGCGAAGCCGTGCCACAGCAGGATCGCCGGCTCCCAGACGAACGAGGCGGCCACCCCCGCCGCCAGGACACACCAGCCGATCCGCACCCGTGGCGGTACCGCCCGGACGAACGGGAACGCGGCCACCAGCAGCAGCCCCAGCACTCCGGTGCCGATATTGGGCGCGGGCTCCCCGCCGTGGCCGCCGGGCAGCAGCTGCGCCGCCTGGTACAGCAGCGAAGGCCGCTCGCGGTAGGCGGCCGGGGGCGCCGGCTGGGCCGCCCGGGCGGCCGCCAGGCCGACGGTCAGGACGGGCGCCGCGAGCAGGACGCCGACCGCCGTCATCGACCCGGCCCGCGCCAGCACCCGCAGCCGGTCCCGCGGCGGCGGCCCGCCGGCCGTCAGCAGCCGCACCCCGAGTACCAGCGCCATCGCCAGCGTCGCCATCGCCGCCGTGTAGAAGTTGCCCGCCCAGGCCAGAGCCACCAGCAGCACGCCCGGCACCCAGCGGATGCGCCGCACACACCAGTCCGCGGCGATCCCCAGCATCGGCAGCGCCACCAGCCCCCACATCCACATCGGATCGGCGAAGCCGTCGTTCAGCACCCAGGAGCACAGCCCGTACCCCACCGACAGCAGCGCCCGCAGCCATCCGGAGCCGGGGTGCAGCCGCCCCAGGAAGACGGTCATCAGCGCGGCGCCGAGCCCGATGCTGAGCAGCGTGACCAGGAAGACCGGGAAGTCGGCCAGCTCCCGCGGGAAGAGCCCCACCAGCCAGGAGAACGGATTCATCAGATACGTGACGAAGTCCGCGAGGAACGGCACCCCGTAGCCGCTGCTCCAGTTGAAGAAGAGGTCCCCGCTCGTGGTGCCGTGTATCAGGTCCCACAGCCGGGCGTGGAACGGTACGAACTGGTTGCCCAGATCGTTGACGGCGCGGGAGTGCGGGCCGAAGGGGTAGCTGCCGTAGAGGGCCAGTCCCAGGCAGTACGCGCCCATGGACAGCGCGGCCGCCAGCCCGGGCGCGGCCGGGCGCCGGAGGGCGCCGCGCACGCCGGCCCGGCGTTCCCCGCCGGGGAGGATCCGGCCCCCGGAGGCCGCCTCCGGGGGCCGGACCGCCTCGTGCGGGGTGGCGGGTGTCGGTGCCACCGGCACTCCACTCCTCCCCACTCGGCACTGAGCGAACGTGCCCCACGCTAATGTGCTAATAGTCCGTTTTGTCGGACTGGGATGTGGGGCGTCCGGGGGATTGCCGCGGGTCGTCCGGGTGATCCCGGCAACCCGTGCGCCGAGGGGGCGGCGGGCGCATCCTGGTAACAGCGGGTTTCCGGAGGTGATGGCGATGCTGAACACCGCTGTGGGATGGCATGTGGAGCTGGAATTCGAGGAGGACGAGCAGCACACCCGCGCCGCCGCGCTCCTCCGGCTCCGGGACGGAACCGAGGTACGGGCGCGCGGGTACGCCAGCCGCCATCCGGCCGATGACAATCAGCCGAGGGTCGGCGAGGAGGTCGCGGGAGCCAGAGCGCTGGACGAACTGGCGAGAAAGCTGCTGACGAAAGCGCACGGGGAGATCGACGAGGCGTCCGGGCGGACCTCGCATCCGCTCACGCTGACGCTCTGAACAGCCCTGGAGCGACGGCGCCGCTCTGAACAGCCCTTGAACGACGGCGCGCCGGGCAGTGACCGCGCGAGGCGGCCCCTGCCCGGCGCGCGGGCGCGGGAGAGGCGGCGCCTCAGCCCTGCGGGTGGTGGTGCTGCCAGCCCGCCCACGCCGAGGTGATCATGTCGCGGACGTCGTGGCGGGCCTTCCAGCCCAGCTCGGCGGCGATCCGCTCGTCGGACGCGACCACCCGGGCCGGGTCCCCGGCGCGGCGCGGCGTCACCTCGGGGGTGACGCCCTGATGGCCGGTGATCTCCGTGATCAGGTTGATCATCTCGCGTACGGAGACGCCCTCGCCGCGGCCGATGTTCAGGGTCAGATCGCGCACCGGGCCCGCCTCGGCGAGCTTGCGGGCCGCGGCCACATGGGCGTCCGCGAGGTCGGCGACGTGGATGTAGTCGCGGATGCAGGTGCCGTCGGGGGTGTCGTAGTCGTCGCCGAAGATCCGCGGGGCGGCGTCCTGGGTGAGCCGCTCGAACACCATCGGCACGATGTTGAAGACACCGGTGTCGGCGAGCTCCGGGGTGGCCGCGCCGGCCACGTTGAAGTACCGGAGGCAGGCCGTGGAGATGCCGTGCGCCTTGCCGGCCGCACGGGACATCCACTCACCGACGAGCTTGGTCTCGCCGTACGGGTTGATCGGCGTGCACGGCGTGTCCTCGGTGACCAGGTCGACGTCCGGCATGCCGTACACGGCGGCCGAGGAGGAGAACACCAGCCGGCCGACACCGCCCGCGACCATCGCCTCCAGCAGCGTCTGCAGGCCGTGCACATTCTCCCGGTAGTACCGCAGCGGCATCTCGACGGACTCGCCGACCTGCTTCTTCGCGGCCAGGTGCACCACGTCCGTGACGCCGTGGGTCGCGATGACCTCGTCGAGCAGCGTGCGGTTCAGGGTCGAGCCGACGACCAGCGGCACGCCCTCGGGGACCCGGGCGGGCACGCCCGTCGTCAGGTCGTCGAGCACCACGACCTGCTCGCCTGCCTGCCGCAGGGCCCGTACGACATGCGCGCCGATGTAGCCGGCACCGCCCGTGATCAAGTAAGACATGCGCCCATCCTAGGTTCGGGGTCGGACAGTCGGTGAGACGCCGGATCGGCGGCCCGTGGTTTCAGGCCGTGGTGTCAGCGGCGCAGGCGGCGGGCGGCGATCCGCCACACACTGCGCAGACCGGACGCGATCCGCAGGGCCAGGGCGCCGCCGGTCGTCGCATAGGGCTGGACGAGGAGCACGGCGTGCCGGCGGCTGGGCAGGACCCGGCGGCCGAGGCCCGGCCCCACGGCCCGCGGCGCCGTCCGGAGAGCGGACCCGTCGGCGAAGCCGACCTCGACCATCACGTCCCAGGCCTCGGGATCGGCCGACCCGCTGCCGGGCGCGGCCAGCGCCGCTATGTCCAGGACCACCTCGGCGGTCCAGCAGACCGCCGGGCCGGACCCGGCCGGGACCGGTGTGAGGGCCGCGGTGTGCACCGGGCCGCGCCGGTCGTCACGGCGGCGGCGCAGCTCGACGTCGATGCCCTGCGGCCCGGCCGCGGCCAGCCGCCCGTACAGATCGTGCACCCGCAGCCGCAGCGCACCGCCGCTCCCCACGGCCGGCTCCGCGTCGACGGTCACCGGAAGCCGGGGCAGCGGCTTGGCGTCCAGGCCCTCCAGCTCCACCCCGGGCAGGTCCGCGGACCACACCGGGCGGCCGTCGGCCTCGGCGTACGGCGGCAGCAGCCGGGCGGGACGGGCCGCCAGCTGCGTGAGGCGGTCCAGATCGCGCGGCGCGGGGGAGGCCAGCACGACCCGGGCCACCCAGCGCCCCGGGGCATGCGCCGCACGCACCGCGGCCTCGTCGAAACCGGCCAGGTAGTCACGGGTCAGCCGCCACCACTCGGCCCGGTAGTCGGCACTCCGGGTGTGCAGCTCACGGACGTACATCCGCAGATCGTGATCGAGGAACTTGGTGGCCGCGGCGTCCGCCAGCGCCCGCTGCCCGGCCTCCAGGAAGATCCGCACACTGGCCCGGTGCGCCTCGATCCGCGCCTGCCAGTTGGCGACGTCCTTGCGGTCCAGGGAGATCGACTGCTTCGCGGCCGAGCGGCGCACATGCCAGATGTAGACGCTGTCGGGGACGGTCACCACGCGCGGCGCGGCGGCCAGCACCTGGGCGGTGAAGACGAAGTCCTCGTAGGTGTACCGGCCGTCGGGGAAGAAGATGTCGTGTTTGACCAGGAACGACCGCTCGTAGAGCTTGTTGACGCAGAGCGTGTCGCGGAGCAGCGCGGCGATGGCCTCCGGGGAGTCGTACACCGCCGGCTCCTCGTACAGGGCCGGCTGCCAGGGCACATCGCGGTGCGCGGGCAGCTCCCGGCGCACACAGGCACCGGCCGCGACCGGCGCGTCGTGCACCAGCGCGGCGCCCAGCAGCGCCCGCACCGCGCCCGGCGGCAGTACGTCGTCACTGTCCAGGAACATCACGAAGCGGCCGGTGGCGGCCCGCAGCCCGTCGTTGCGCGGCGTACCGCAGCCCCCGCTGTTCTCGTCGCGGTGGATGACCCGTAGCCGCGGCTCGGTACGGGCCAGGGCGTCCAGCGTGGCGCCGGTGCCGTCCGTGGAGGCGTCGTTCACCGCGATCACTTCGGCGACCGCCGCCCCGGGAGTCTCCTGCGCGAGTGCCGAGCGCACCGCGTCGCCGACGTGGACGGCATCGTTGAACGCGATGATGACGATGCTGACCTGCGCGGACGGCGTGATGGCGGGCCCAGGCGACGGCTCATGGGCTTCGTTCACAGTCACTACATCTACATTTCGTTGTCGACAGCACCAGCTGGCGCGAGCGGGATCCGTACCTCTATCCGATGGATCGGATGCCGAAACCCGTCGTGCGGTTGCACCCCACACCCCGGACTCCGGTTCTCCGCCTCACTGCCGTCTCGAGGCCGGACGGAAGCCGGGCCCGAGTCTACGGAGCCCCCGGGCGCCCGTACATGCTGTAACGACGCTAGTGGTGTGCGATGCCGGTCCGCACACCGGGACCTCGCTGTGACCGGTTTGCACAAGGGGGCCGTACGGTGTCCGGTTCGCCCGCCGGAGCCGTGCGGTGTCTGCTTCGCCCGCCGGGGCCGTACGGTGTCCGGTTCGCCCGGCGGGGCCGTACGGTGTCCGGTTCGCGCACCGGGACCTACCGGGACATACCGGTACCTCACGGCGGCCGGTTCGCACACCGGGAGGGCCTCACGGCCGGTACGCCTCACCGCCCGGCCGCGAGATCACCGCTCCATCAGGTCCGCGACCCGGCCCGCCGCCTTGCCGTCGTCCCAGTGGCAGAACGTCTCCCGGAAGTCCGCGTACGCCTCCGCGCTCGCCGCCGCAACGGTCTCCAAGTCGCCCAGCGCGTCGACCAGTTCACCCGTCGAAGCCAGCAGCGGGCCCGGCACCCGGGCCTCGAAGTCCAGCGTGAAGCCGCGCAGGGCGTCGCGGTAGTGCGGCAGATCGGGGGTGAGGAACAGCATCGGACGGCCGGTGTTCGCGAAGTCGGCGGCCAGCGACGAGTAGTCGGTGACCAGCACGTCCGCCGCCAGCAGCAGCTCGGTGGCGTCGGGGTGCGCCGACACGTCCAGCGCGAACGGCGCGTGGTGGGGCGACAGCCGGTCCGCGACCATCGGATGGCCGCGCACCAGCAGCACATGGTCACCGTCCAGCTCCCGCCGCGCCAGATCCAGATCCAGCGGCAGATGCAGCCGGTGATGCCGCGCGTCGTACGCCAGATCGTCGCGCGGTGTCGGCGCGTACAGCACCACCGTCTTCCCCTGCCCGATCCCCAGCCGCTCCCGCACCGCCGCCGCCCGCGCCGCACGGTCCGGGGCGAACAGCACATCGGTCCGCGGCAACCCGGTCTCCCACAGCCGCCCCGAGTAGCCCAGCGCCGACCGCAGCACCGGCGTGCTGTGCGCGTTCGGCGACAGCAGCACGCTCCACTGCCGGCTCACCCGCGGCCGCGGCGCCAGATGCGCCAGCCCCGCGCAGAGCGTCCCCGCCAGGTCGGCGCCGATCCGCTTCAGCGGCGTACCGTGCCAGGTCTGGATGATGCGCTGGCCGCCCCGCCGGGTGAACCACGACGGCAGATGGGTGTTGGTCACCACCCACCGGCTGTGCGCCAGCGCCCCATGCCACTCCGCGCTGCCCACCACCACCGCACGGGCCGTGTCCGGCACCGCGGTCTGCGCGTCGCGCACCGCCCACAGATGCTCCGCCGCCATGCCCCGCCGCACCAGCTCCTCGTGCACCGCACGCGGCGAATCCCCGTACGCCCGGCCCCCGAAGCTGCTGTACAGCACGGTGTCGCGCAGCGGACGGGAACGGTGCAGCGGATAGTGCTGCTCGCGCAGCAGCCGGCGGCGGTACGGGCCGCGGTCGCCGGCCGGCACCGCGGGCCCCGCCGTCACCAGCGCCTCGTCGTGCCGGTGCCGGTCGAGGACGAGCGGCTTGCCGTGCGCCGTACGGGACGCCGGCAGCCCGTCCAGCACCGACGGCACGATCCGGACCGGGGCGTCCAGCGGGGAACCCGGCGCTCCCCGCTCCCGCAGATGCAGCGTCCACCGGCCTTCCCTCAGCGGCACCGGCCCGGCCAGCGACGGCAGCGCCCCCAGCGGCAGTGCGCCATGGAACCGGGCACCGTCGTGCGTGGTGGCGAAGGCCAGCTCCGTCGCGTGCGCGGAGTGCTTGAGGACCAGCTCGGTGGCGTGCGGCGCGGCGTCCGGCAGCCGGCCCGCCACCAGCAGCGTGCCGTCCGCCCGCCACAGCACCCGGTCCAGATACGGCTGCGGAGTCCGGTCGTGCAGCACCAGGTTCCCGTCCGCGGTGGCCGCCACGACCAGTTCACGGCCGTGCGACAGCGGATACGGCACCGGCGCCAGCACGGGGCTGCAGGAGATCGGGTCGGTGCGCCCGTCCGGCAGTACCAGCTCCGCGGCCCAGCTCTCGCTGAGCACGGGCGGGATCGCCGAGGGGGCGCCGCCCCGGTCGGGGCGGGCGGCGGCGAGGGCGTCCAGGCGGATGCGGAAGGTCAGCAGATCGGGGCGGGCGGCGTCCCGGGAGGTGGCGGGGGCGGCTGGGGCGGCTGGGGTGCTTGCCGTCCTTTCCGCTGGTTCTGCTACGTCTGCCGTGTCTGCTGCTTCTGCCCCATCTGCCGTTTCTGGCACGCCTGTTGAACCTGTTGCGTCTGCTGCACCTGTTGCGTCTGCTGCACCTTTTGTGCGTGCCGGTTCCCCCACAGCCGCAGCCGCAGCCGCAGCCGCAGCCGTCGTCGTCGGAATCTCCTCCGGCCGCCGCACCGCACGCCATACCGCACCCCGCACCAGAGCGGTCGCCGGAGCCGCCGGAGCCGCAGGAGCCTCCACCGCGGTCTCCACGGCTGTCTCCGCAGGCCCTTCCGCCGGCCCGTACGCAGCCCCGTCCACCGGCTCGTCCACCGGGATCGACACCACCGTGCCCGTCCCCTGATGCGTCAGCCGCAGAGCCGTCGGTGCCGCCCCCGGCGCGGCCACCGACAGCTCCAGCACGCCCGCCGCCCCAGCCCGCTGCCCGGCCAGCCGGCAGGCACGCCGGGACACCGACAGCCGAAGCCGCCCCTCCGGATACCCCGGCGTGATCCGCACCCCGTCCTCCGCGCCCTTCCCCGGCGCCTCGTACGCCAGCGGGGCGGCCCCCGAACCGGTCTCCGCCGCACTCAGCGCCGCGGCCCGCACCACACCCCCCGAAGCCAGCATCACCCCCACCGACCAGTCGCCGTCCTCCCAGCGCCCCGCCCTGCGCAGCCGCGCCGCGTCGAGCCGCACCTCGAATCCCGACCAGTCGTAACAGTGCAGCTCCTGCCCCGACCAGGCGGTCACCTCCGGCATCACCACCGGCCGCAGTGGCAGCAGGATCCGGCGCCGGCCGCACGACAGCACCAGCGTCCGCACATAGTGGTGCCGGTTCGCGGCAGGCAGGTTACGGATATACGCATAGCCGCGGAGCGCCAGCGCCCCGTCCCGCCACACTGCCTCCAGCACCCTGGCCCGTACCGGGAAGTCGCCCCGCTCCAGCCGCAGCACCCGCGACGGCAGCTCCGGCGACGGACTGAGCGGCAGCACCGCCCGCTTGCGCAGCGGCGGCCCCGCCACGGTGAACCCCGCCGGATTGCGCGCCTCGTGCCCCAGCAGTGCCAGCAGATCGGCCATCCGCCCGGCACGCACCAGGTACCAGCGCATCCGCAGCTCCACCGGGAGCGTACGGAACAGCCGGGGGTCGACGGAGGAGAGAAGACCACGGGCACAGTCCAGAAACGCGGTCCGGGCCTCCGGCGCGGCGGCCGGCAGCCCCTCGACCAGGTCGAGCAGCCCTCCGGTCAGCTGCGCCCGGTCGTAGTCGTACTGATAGACGTTCAGGTGGGGACGGGCCGGGTCGCCGAGGAAGCGGCGGACCCCGTCCACCGCCGCGAACCGGTCCCGCATCCCCTGGGCGTCGGTGCGCCGGCGCCGGTCCGGCTCCTCCGGCAGCCGCCAGTAGCAGACGTGCTCATGCAGCACGTCGACCGTCCTGGCGAGGAAGTGCGCGGGCAGCGTCACCGCCTCGTCGCTGCGGAACTCCCCCTCCGGGAAAGCGAATTCGTGCCGGTCCCAGAACGCGCGACGGAAGACCTTGTTCCGGGCGAAACCGTCCGACAGCAGCGTCAGGTCCTCGCTGATATGCGTACGCAGGGTGGTCCCGTACGTCGCCGGATGGTGCGCGGACTGGCTGCGGCCGGCCGCGCCGAGCCGGTAGACATTGCCGGTCGCCAGATCCGAACCGGACGTCTCCAGGAGACCCACGAGATCGTCGTATGCCCGCGGCAGCAGGACATCGTCCACGTCGAGGAAAGCCAGGTAGGGGGTGTGCGGATAGGCGTGCCGGGCACCGGTGTTGCGCAGCGCGCCGCAGCCGGGGGCCGGGCCGCCGCCCGGACTGCTGCCCGGACCGCTGTCCGGACCGCCGTCCGGGTCGCGGTCCGGGTCGCGGTCCGGACGGCGATCCGGGTGGCGATCCGGGTGGCGATCCGGGTGGTGGACGATCCGGAACCGGGGGTCCCGCTCGGCGAACCGGTGCGCCACCGCCGCCGCGGTGCCCTTCACGGGTCCGGAGCCCCTCGCGGGGCCGCTGTCCACCATCACCACGTCCAGCGCGGTCAGCGTCTGCGCCGCCACCGACGCCAGGCACTCCTCCACATTCCGCGCGCCCTCGCTGCGATGGACCGGGACGACGACGGTGAGCCGAGGCTTCATACGCGGCCAAGCCTTTCTGGACGGACGAGGTACAGAGCCTTTCTGGACGGACGAGGTACAGACCGGCCCCGTCCCCTTACGAGACGGCGATCCACAAGACCGGTCCCTTCAACTCACCCATCGGCGGCACAGTCACCGCCGCTGCGCTGAAAGGGTGAGGCCATCGTCGACAGAACGTAATCACCATGATTACGCTCGGTACGCACCACCGCTCCGCACTCCACACGACCGCTCCGCACGCCATGGCCGCTCCGCACACCAATGGTTGCCAGGCACACCATGGTTGCTACGCAACGGCGATACCCAGGGAAGGTGACCGCGTCCCGATGCCCGGCCGAACCGACAGCTCCGCCGCCACCGGCAGCCCCGATGCCCGGCCACCCGGCGGCGACTCGCGGACCACCACGGCCGCCTGCCCCACCGGCACCGCACCCGCCGCCTCCACCGTCCGGCTCCCCGCCGACCGGGAACGCCGCACCGGCCCGGCCCGGCTGCTGCCGGCCCGCACCCCCTACCGCCGCCAACTGCGCCGCATCGGCGCCGGACGCGTCCTGGA
Source organism: Streptomyces sp. NPDC001339 (assembly GCF_042895955.1). NCBI lineage: Bacteria > Bacillati > Actinomycetota > Actinomycetes > Kitasatosporales > Streptomycetaceae > Streptomyces > Streptomyces sp. NPDC001339. The sequence continues at coordinate 14,435 of NZ_JBIAWT010000011.1, forward strand.
AATCGGCTGCGGCGACGGTGACACCCTCGCCGGCTGCGCCCCCGGAAGCGTCGGCGTGGACCACGACCCGCAGTCCGTGGCCCACTGCCAGTCCCGCGGCCTGACCGCCTGCACCCCCGACGCCTTCCTCGCCGGACCGCACGCCCGGCCCGGCACCTTCGACGCCCTGCTCACCGCACACGTCCTGGAACACCTCGACGACGAGCAGGTCGAGGGCCTGCTCCGGGCGTACGTCCCCTACGTACGGCCGGGTGGCGGCGTCCTGCTGATCACCCCGCAGGAGGCCGGGCACCGTGCCGGCCCCACCCCCGTCCGCTTCACCGACTTCACCCTGCTGCGCGCCTTCGCCGAATCCGCCGGCCTGCTCGTCCGGCGCACCTACTCCTCACCGCTGCCCCGCCCCGCCGGGATGCTGCTGCGGTCCAATGTGTTCGTGCTGGTGGGGCAGGTACCGCGGTGACGTGACTGCCACCGGGGGGACGCGGGGCGCGGGACGGTGGGGACGCGCGATGTGGGGCACCGGCACGTGGGCACGGCCTCACTTCACCGCACCCGCCATCACCCCCGACACGAACTGACGCTGGAATGCGAAGAACACGATCAGCGGCACCACCATCGACAGAAACGCGCCCGGCGCCAGCACATCGATGTTGTTCCCGAACTGCCGGACCTCCTGCTGCAATGCGACGGTGACCGGCGGACTGCCGCTGTCCGCGAAGATCAGCGCAACCAGCATGTCGTTCCACACCCACAGAAACTGGAAGATCCCCAGCGAGGCGATCGCCGGCCCGCCCAACGGCATCACCACCCGGGTGAACAACCGCAGTTCACCCGCCCCGTCCAGCCGGGCCGCCTCCAGCAACTCCCGCGGAATCTCCGCGAAGAAATTCCGCAGGAGGAACACCGCGAACGGCAGCCCGAACGCCGTATGGAACAGCACCACCCCCGCCGTCGTCTCGAACAGCCCGACCGTCCCGAACAGCTTCGCCACCGGAATCAGCGCCACCTGCACCGGCACCACCAGCAGCCCGACCACCACCAGGAACCAGACGTCCCGGCCCGGGAAGTCCAGCCACGCGAACGCATAGCCCGCCAGCGACCCGATCACCACCACCAGCACCGTCGCCGGCACCGTGATCTCCGCCGTGGTCAGCAGCGAACCCATCACCTTCCCGTTCGACAGCAACTGGCTGTAGTTGTCCAAGGTGATCTGCGCCGGCTGCGTAAAGACCTGCCACCAGCCGGACCAGGCGATCCGCTCCGGACTCCGTAACGACGACAGCAGCAGCCCCACGGACGGCATCAGCCAGAAGAGCGCGACCAGCACGAGGAACACCCGCACCGCACCGCCACCGGTCCGCGCCGCGACCCGTGCCGCCGGTGAGCGCCGCGCCGTCGGTGAGCGCCGCGCCGTCCTCCCCGGCGAACCCTTTGACGAGGCCATCGGCGAGGTCATCGATGAGGCAGATGAGGCAGATGAGGCAATCGGCGAGGTCATCGGCGACGCTCCTTCCGTATACGCCGGAGATTGACGTACATCACCGGCATCACCAGCAACAGCAGGAACACCGCGATCGCACTGCCCAGCCCCTCATCGACATCCGTACCGAACGACGACTGGAACAGCTGAAGAGCCAGCACATTCGCCGACCGGAGACTGGAACCCGGCGCGATGATGTACACCAGGTCGAAGATCTTCAGCACATTGATCATCAGCGTGACCAGCACCACCACCAGAACCGGCGCCAGCAGCGGCACCGTGATCCGGCGGAAGACCTGCCACTCACCGGCACCGTCCACCCGCGCCGCCTCCAGCAGCTCCCGTGGCACCCCTGCCAGCCCCGCCGCGATCAGCACCATCGCAAAACCCGCCCACATCCACACATACGAGCCGATGATGGCCGGGGTGACCAACGCCGGCCCCAGCCACTCCACCCCCCGGTACGCCGCCGCGAAGTTCGCCCCGGGCAGTCGCAGCCGGGCCCCCTCCGCCTTCTCCGCGGGCAGCGCGAACGTCCCGTCGGCCGCCGTCGTCCCCGAGGCGACCACCGCACCGTCCTTCACCGCCTCGACCACCACCCCGGCCAGCGCCTGCTCGCCGTGGTCGATCACATTCGGCCGGCCCCCACCACCACGGGTGAAGTCCCGCCATACGGTGCCCGTGACCATCCCCGGCCGCGGCCCGGCCACCACCGCCGGCCGCGCACCCCGCACGTCGTCCCGCCGCACCGCCACCAGCGCCAGGCCGACCGGCGCCCCCGCCCGTACGGCCGCCCGCGTCGTGAACCCGCCCCCGTCCGACGGCCGCAGCTCCGCCCCCGGCCGCGGCCTGGCCCCCGGGAACGGCGCCGGATCGGAGAACGTGTCATGCACCGACACCCACACCGCGTTGGCCACACCCCGCTCAGGATCCTGGTCGTACACCAGCCGGAAGATGATCCCCGCCGCCAGCATCGAGATCGCCATCGGCATGAAGACGACCAGCTTGAACGCGGTACCCCAGCGAATGCGTTCCGTCAGCACCGCGAAAACCAACCCCAGCGCCGTCGAAACCGCCGGCGCCACCACCACCCACACGACATTGTTCTGCAAGGCTGTCCGGATGGCGTCGTCCGAGAACAACGCCCGATAATTTCCCAGCCCCACAAAGCCGTTACCCGACGCGTCGAACAGACTCCGGTACACGGAGAAAACGATCGGATAGACCACCAGCGCCCCGAGCAACACCAGCGCCGGCAACAAGAAAACCGCCACCAGCCACGGCTTCCCGCCTAACCGCCGCCCGCCCCGACGTCCTGCGGAACGACTGCCACCCTTCGCACCGCCCTCCACGGCACCGTCCTCCATGGCACCGCCTTCCACGGCGCCGCCCTCTGCCACACTCATCGTGACGATCCCCCGATTCCCGGATCCGCGTCCACGTCCGCGTCGCTCGATGTCATCAGCCGAATGGTCATCAGCCGAGTGGTCATCGCCCGAACGCCTTGGCCGCGTCCTTCTCCAGCCGCTCCTGCGTCCTCGCGATGTCCTTCGGATCCTTCGGATTCCTCAGGAAGTCCTGCAGCTCCTTCAACTCGCCCTGCCCGGGCTTGCCGCCGAACGACGCCGGAGCCTGATCCGACATATCGAAGCGGAAATCGTCGCCCGCCCCGACCAGCGCCCGCGCGATCTCGCGCATCACACCATCGGTATACGCGGCCTGATCGAGCTCCTTGTTCGGCGAGAGGAACCCACCTGCCTGCGCCCAGATCTTCGCCGCATCCGTCGACGCCAGAAACGTCAGCAGCGCCTGCGCCGCCTCGTTGTCCTTGAGAACCACCGCCACATCGCCGCTGGTCACCACAGGAGACTCGGCCCCCACCGCGGGAAACGGAAAGACCTTCGCGTCCACCCCCACCCTGGCCCTGGTCTGCGCGATATTCGCCGCCGCGAAATCCGCCGATGCCACCATCGCGGCCCCAGAGGCATCACCCCCGCTGAACGTCCGCGTCACCGAGGTCGGAAAGTCCGTCTGCAACGCCCCCGCATTCCCGCCCGCCAGCAGATCCCCACGCCCGAACAACTCCGCCAACGTGGTCAACGCCCGCCTGACCGAACCGTCGGTCCACTTGATCTCATGCCGCGCCAGCCGGTCATACATCTCCGGCCCCGCCTGCGAGAGATAGACATTCTCGAACCAGTCGGTCAGCGTCCAGCCGTCCGCACCGCCCACCGAAACCGGCTCCACCCCCGACTCGGCGATCGTCTGTGCCGCCTGGACGAAATCCTTCCAGGTCTTGGGCTCCCCAACCCCCGCATCCTCGAACGCCTTGGTGTTGTACCAGACCAAAGACTTGTTGCTGGCCTTGAAGAACACGCCGTAATCCGTGCCCTTGTACCGCCCGAGCCCCCGCCACCCCGCGCTGTAATTCTTCCCCAACTGCCCCTTGGCATCCGCCCCCAGCGGCTTCAGCCACCCCTTTGCCGCAAACTCCCTCAGCACACCCGCCTGCTGAAGCATCGCTACATCCGGCGGCCCCCCACCAGCAATTTTCGACCCAACAAACCCGGCCATGTCATCCCCGCTGGGCACAAAGTCGACCTCAGCCCCGGTCCGCCGCTCGAACTCATCCAGAACCTTGCCGAAGTTCTCCCTCTCCACCCCCGTCCACACCGCAGTGACCTGCACCTTCTGCCCACTCAACCGCGGTAACCGCACACCGGTCGCGCTCCCCCCGCCACCTCCTGCCTCGCCCCTGCCCCCATCGCCACCACACGCCCCCAACACCACAACCAGCCCCATCACCACCCCCACCACACCAACCGCCCGCCCGCCCCTCCTGGCCCTCCTGGCCCGCACCCTTGGCCGTCCCGCCTCGCCGTCACATCGCCTGCCCATCCCCGTAACCCCTTGTCCCTGCGCTCCGTGCCGGTAGCGGTACTGGTGCGGTGGCGCCTTGCGCGATGGTGCTCACCTACGGCCGCGCACACGGTCCCGCATACAGCCCTGTATCCAGCCCTGCATACGCTCGTGCCCGTACCACCCGGTATGCGACAGGTTTACGCCCCGCCCACACCCCCCGCAATACCGCCCCCACCGCGAACTCACCTTTCGTGATGCGGCCGTTACAGCAACGGCGATGGCGACGGCGATGGTGATGGCGACGGCGATGGCGACATGACCGCCCAGTCCCTTGGCCTGGGCGACTGGACTGGGCGACCGCCCCCCCCGCGGACCGGCACCGCTCTCCACCGAACGAAGGAGGTGGAAGCGAACCCCCATGACAGGGCGCCACACACGCTTCAGGGCGCTGTCCCGCGCGCTTGCGATCCTGGTGGGTGTCGACGACTTCGACTCACTTCGGGGCAGGTCACACCAGTGGTGGGGCCGGTGAGGCGTCCGAGGACTGGGCGGCTCGTTGCAGGGCGCTGGCCAGCAGGGCCAGGTCCGTGGGGCCGTTACCCAACTCGCGCAGGGGCCGCCGGGCCGGCGGATCGCCCATCCGTTGCCACTCCAGCGGGACGACCGTCGGACGCAGCGTGGAGGTGCGGGGTATCCGCCCGGTGACCCGGCCTGCCTGGAACGGTGTCGAGGAGCCGTCCGCCGCACGGTGCAGCCGGCCGCGGCCGACCGGTGCCGGCTCGGGCGGGGTGGTGGTCGTGCCCAACGTGCCCAACTCGATGCGCAGACCGGCCCGTTCGCTGGTCGCGGTATCCGCCGTGCGGTCCGGATGGCCGGTGGCGGCTATCAGGTGGACGCCGAGCGCCGCTCCGTCCCGGGCCACGGCCTCCAACGCGCGTACCACCGAACCGGCGGCGGGGCGGCCCGGGCTGCCGAGTGCCGGGGCGACCAGGGCGTCGAAGTCGTCGACCAGGACGAACAGGCGGGGCATGGGGGCGGCCGGGTCCAGGGGGGCGGGCTGGGGAGTGGGGGGATGGGGGTGGAGGTGGGGGTGGTGCTGCGCACCTGGGGGGCTCGGGGGGTTCTGCGTGTCCTGGGGGTGCTGGGGGGTTGGGGAGGTGGGGCTGGGTGTGGAGTGGGGCTGGGTGTGGGGTGCGGGGTGTGATTGCGGCTGCGGTTGCTGGGTTGGGGGTTGGGGCTGTGGCTGAAGCTGGGGTTGAGGTTGGGGCTGGGGTGGGCGGAGGCGGAGGGTGCTGGTGGTCGACGGGGTCGCCGTGGTGCCGCCTGCCTCTTCCTTGTTACGGCAACGATTACGGAGAGTGATTTGTTCCTGCGCTGTGTCACCGTTTTCGGTGGAGCGGCGTGGGGCGATGATCTGGGGCGACGGGAGGTGCTTTGCGCGCCATTCGGCGAAGGGGGTGCCGGCCAGCACTTCGGCGCGGCGCTTCAGTTCCGAGGAGAGTGCCTGGGCGAACTCCCGCATCCGCACCGGGTCGGAGGCGGCGAGGTAGGTCGTGACGTGCGGCAGGTCCGTGCACACCCGCAGGCCGTCCCCGCGTTCACTGCCTCCGCCGTCCACCAGCACCAGGGACAGCAGGTCGGGGCGGTCGGCGGCGGCCAGGGAGGCCGCCAGGGAGCGGAGGAGTTCGGTCTTGCCGCTGGCCGGTGCGCCTTCCAGGAGGAGCGAGGTGCCGTCGGCGGCCAGGTCGGCGCAGAGCGGGCCGTGCGGTCCGGCGCCGAGTACCGCGGTGGCGCCCGGATGGCCGGCGTCCAGTGCGGCGGCCCAACGGGCCATCAGGGACGCGGGGGTGGCGCGGGCCAGGCCCAGTTCGTCCAGCAGCCGGGCCGAATCGGGCAGGGGGGTGGCGGCGCGGTGGACCGTACGGCCGGTTGTGGCGGTCGGGTCGGCCTCGCGCAGTGGTGCCAGCGCCCGGGCGAACCGCTCGGCCCAGGCGGCGGATACCGCGTCCACCGTCGCGACCGTGCCGTTCGGGCCGGAGCCGGGCTGGACGACGCGCAGTGCGGTGGCGACGTCGCCGCTCAGAACCGCGACCGCCCCGCACTCCCCGAAGGCGGGCGAGGCCGCTCGGGCCGCCTCGTAGGTCGCGGCCAGGGGGAAGGCGGGGGAGGCGGCCGGGGTCTCCGCCAGGCAGAGGAGGTGGATACCGGCTGCCGGGCCGCCTGCCGCGAGCCGGGCGGTGGTTTCGCGCAGCGCGGAGGAGCCGGGGTCGCCGTCCACGATCACCAGGGTGTACGGGCCCTGGTGGCGGTCGGCGGCGGAGGCGACCTCGGAGCGGTCGGCGCTCGCCCAGCCGGGGCCCAGGGGGCTGTCGTCGAGCCGTCGGACCAGTTCGGTCGTACGGGCCGTGGCCTGCTCCTTGTCGTAGGCGAGCAGCAGCCGGCAGTCCTGGCCATGGGCCGGGCGGGTGTGGGGCAGCCAGCCCAGCCAGGACCAGTCGGCCACCCGTTCCTCGGTGCTGTGTGCCCGGTCCGTGCTGATCAGGACGATGTCGAGGGTGCCGGGGGAGTGCAGGGCGGCGAGCTGGGCGACGGCGGAGCGGGCCAGTCCGGCGAGCCGGGCGCGGGGGCCGGCCAGGCCGAGGGAACCTGCCCGGCGCAGCTCGACTGCGACCGGTACGGGAGCCCGGCCGCCGGCCCGGTCGGCCGTCCCCAGGCGGACGGTCAGTGCGTCGGGGTGGTCCGGGCCGCGCTCCCAGAGCCGGGGGCCCGGGCCGAGCGCGGTGAGCAGGATCGCGGCGGCGTCCGGCCAGCGTTCGTCCGCGGCGGGCCCGGGGGGCCCGGAGGGCGACGGGACGGTCTCCCCTCCGTCAGGGGTGCCGACAGGGGTGCCGAACGGGTACGGCGCGGTGGCGGTGGTGGTCGGCTCGTGGGGCGCGGGGGGCGGGGTGCGGTCCGTGTACGGCTGTTCCGGGGCGGGCCTGCTGCCGGTCAGCCGCCGTGCCCAGGCGCCGATTCCCCCTCGCCGCCCGCCTTTTCGGGGTGCCTCCCGGGGCGCCTCGTCGGTGCGATCGGTGCGATCGGCGGGATCGGCGGCGTCGTGGTCGCGTACGGGCCGGTCGTGTACGGGCTGGTCGTGTACGGCGTCGGGAGGGACCAGTGGATGCCGGCCGCCGTGTGTCGGGTCCGTCGCGCCGGCGGCCGGGGGGCCGTAGGCAGGGGCTTCGCGGAGGCCGGGTGCGAAGCCGGTCGTCGCCCGGTTGTCGCCGGGGGTGCCTTCGGCATCGGGGCCGGGGCCGCTGCCGGAGCCGACGCGTCGGACGACGCCCTGTCCGGTGCCATGGGCGGTGGCCGCGGTGGGGAAGTCGGCGTCCGGGGCGGAGGCGGCAGCGGCATGGTGGGCGGGATGGTGGGCGGGGGTGCCGCGCAGGGGGGTGTCCCGTCGGGTCGTCGTGCCCTGGGCGGGCGGGGTGCGCGGTGCCGGTACGGGGTAGGACGCGGCGGCTCCGCGGGGCGGGGTGGCGGTGCCGCCGGTGTCGTCCGGGGTCGTGTGCGCGTAGCCGCCGTCGGCGCCCGGGGTGATGCGCAGCCGGCCTTCGCCGTCGGGGGCGGTGTGCAGGACCGGTTCCGGGGCGGTGGGGGCGGGCTGGAGGCGGAGGGCGGACTCGCCGACGCGCAGCAGGGCGCCGGGACGCAGCGGGACGGGCCGGTCGTCGAGGCCGGTGCCGTCGATGGCGGTGCCGTTGGTGGAGTGCAGATCGGTGACGTGGACCGAGCCGTCGGGCTCGACCGTGACGGCGCAGTGCAGCCGGGAGACGTCCGGGTCGTCGAGCGGGACGTCGGCGTCGGCGGAGCGGCCGACGCGGATCTGGCCGCCGTGCAGGAGGTGGACTCCGCCGGCGTCGGGGCCGGAGACGACACGGAGTCGTGCGGTGCCGTGCGGCAGGCCGTGGGCGGGGGCCGGGCCGGGGCCCTGGAGGGAGAGCACCGCACCGTCGATGAGCGGGGGTTCGCCGATCGCCGCGCGCTGGGGATCGAGGCGCTCGGTCCCGGCGTAGAGGACGACGGGGCCGCTGCCGCCGCCCTGGCCGCCGATATCGGCGCCGGTGCTCGCCACGGAGGCGGCGAGGGAGCCGGCCACGGCCGCCAGTGCGGTCCCGGCGGGGGCCGTCACGAGCACGTCGCAGGCCCGTGTGGCGGGGCCGCTGCGCGGCCCGAGGACGGTCAGCCGGATCTGCATCGCCGTCAACGGTCCCTTCTGCCGGGATCGGCAGGGGGCCGTTTGCTCCCCCCGGCCAACCCGAGCACGTCGGCACGTACAAGTCCCAGGCGCACGTCGCGACGAAGTCCGCGCCCCCACCGCTTCGTGCTGGAGGCATCCTCGCACCTGCCACTGACAACACGCCCGCCGACCGTCACTCAGTGATCTTGATCGGTCGTCTACGGACGGAAAAGTGCCTGGTTGCGGGCGGTGTCCGGGCGAATTCGGACCGTCGTGATCAGTTGGGAATCGCCCCGACCGGGTGGTGCGGGCGGTTCACGCGGTGGTCCGGCGGCGGTCGTCACCGGGATGTCGTGGGGATGCCGTCGGGCGCCGCCGGGGGTGTCGCCGGGGCGCGGGCGGGCAACCTTCCGTCCGGAAGGCGCGTCTTCCCCACGTGCCGGGGCCTGGTCATCCACGCCCCGGGCCCGGGCCGCTGGACCGAGAGGCCGGTGCGGACCGGGAAGCCGGTGCCCCGGCACTACAGTGGGTCGGACGGGCCGCGCGGAGATGATCTTGGCCGGAGCGGAAACGACCCCGGGCCGGACGGGCGCGCGGGGCCGGACCGGCCGACCCGGCAGGTCTGGGGCAAAGCGGGACAAAGTTCGATCACGACCAGGGAGCGCATGACGTGCGGCCGGTAGGCAGCAAGTATCTGCTCGAGGAGCCGCTGGGACGCGGCGCCACGGGCACCGTCTGGCGTGCCCGCCAGCGGGAGACGGCGGGTGCCGAGGCCGCCGTGGCCGGAGAGCCCGGTGAGACGGTCGCGATCAAGGTCCTCAAGGAGGAGCTGGCGCACGACGCGGACGTGGTGATGCGCTTCCTGCGCGAGCGCTCCGTCCTGCTGCGGCTCACCCACCCCAACATCGTCCGCACCCGCGACCTGGTCGTCGAGGGCGATCTGCTCGCGCTGGTCATGGACCTGGTCGACGGCCCCGACCTGCACCGCTATCTGCGCGACAACGGTCCGTTCACCCCGGTGGCGGCCGCCCTGCTCACCGCCCAGATCGCCGATGCGCTGGCCGCCAGCCACGCCGACGGTGTGGTCCACCGCGACCTCAAGCCGGCGAACGTGCTGCTCGCCGGGTCCGACGGCAGCGGCGAGATGCATCCGATGCTGACCGACTTCGGCATCGCGCGGCTGGCGGACTCCCCGGGCCTGACCCGTACGCATGAGTTCGTCGGCACGCCCGCCTATGTGGCGCCGGAGTCCGCCGAGGGCCGTCCGCAGACCTCCGCGGTGGACGTCTACGGCGCCGGCATCCTGCTGTACGAGCTGGTCACCGGCCGTCCGCCGTTCGCCGGCGCGACCGCCCTGGAGGTGCTCCACCGGCACCTCAGCGAGGAGCCGAGCCGCCCCGGTACGGTCCCGGAGCCGCTGTGGACGGTGATGGAGCGCTGTCTGCGCAAGCGCCCGGAGGAGCGCCCCAGCGCCGAGAACCTGGCCCGTGCGCTGCGCACCGTCGCGGCCGGCATCGGCGTGCATGCCCGCCCGGAGCAGGCCGAGGCGGCGCTCGGAGTCGCCGCGCTGCTCGCCCCGGACCCGGCCCCGGCGACCGTGCCCGGTACGGGTACCGCAGCCTCACCCATGGGCGGGGACCGCAGCGGTCCGGCCACCGGGGGCGACGCCGATCCGACCCAGGTGCTCCCGTCGGGCCCGGGCGGCGCCGGTACGTACGACCCGGCGGCGGCGACCAGTGTGCTGCCGTCCACGGGCGCGCCCGGAACGGGTGGCGCCGCCGGCCCGGGCGGCCCCGGCGGGCGGGAGTCCGATCCGACGCGGGTGATGCCGCCGGTGCCGGCGGGGCAGCCGCCCGTCGGCCCGCCGCAGCCCCCGGGCCCCCAGGGGCAGCAGGGGCAGCATCCGTGGGAGTCCCAGATGCGGGCCGCCCGCGACCGCAACGAACAGACGCAGGTGCAGTACCTGGACCCGGCCCAGGACCCGCTGCGCCGGCGTCCGCAGCGCCGCCCGGCCGCCCCGCAGCAGCCACCGCCGCAGTACCGCCAGCAGCCGCCCGCCCCGGTGCCGTATGCCCAGCAGCCGCCGGCACCGCAGCGCCGCCAGGAGCCGCCGCAGCGCTACGAGCCGCAGCGGCCGCCCGCGCCGGAGCCCCGGCCCCGGCGCGAGCCGCGTCCGCGCAGCGCCAACCCGATGAGGATCCCCGGGCTGGGCTGCCTCAAGGGCTGCCTGTTCACGCTGATACTGCTCTTCGTGGCGGCCTGGCTGATCTGGGAGCTCACGCCGCTCCAGGAGTGGATCGGCACGACCAAGGGCTTCTTCGCCCAGATCGCGGACTTCGTCAACGGCGTATCGGACTGGGTCAAGGGGCTGAAGCTGTAGCGCGTGCGCTGCCGTCGTCGTCGGCGGCCGGTCCGTGATCCGCGGGCCGGCCGCCGACGGCTTCCGTCTCCTTGCCCGATCGTCTCCTTGCCCGATGCGCGCTTCTCCCTGTTTTCTCTGCTCTCCTTGCGGCATCGTCGATTTGTCGACTTCCGGCGGGCGATTTCCCCCACAGAAGTGAAGGTTGCCGTCAACCAGGGCACGGAACCCCCTGGCATCCGCGTAGCTTTGACGCCAACCTCAGCCCCCGCAGGACGCTCGGGGGCCCGACATGTCGGAGCAGTCTTGGCACGGAAGATCGGCAGCCGGTACACCGCCCACCAGATCCTGGGGCGGGGCAGTGCCGGAACGGTATGGCTGGGCGAGGGCCCCGAGGGGGCCGTGGCCATCAAGCTGTTGCGTGAGGACCTCGCCTCCGACCAGGAGCTCGTCGGCCGCTTCGTACAGGAGCGGGCCGCGCTGCTGGGCCTGGAGGACCGGCATGTCGTCGGCGTCCGCGACCTCGTCGTCGACGGCAACGACCTGGCGCTGGTCATGGACCTCGTACGCGGCACCGACCTGCGCACCCGGCTGGAGCGCGAGCGCCGGATGTCCCCGGAGGCGGCCGTCGCGATCGCCGCGGACGTCGCCGACGGGCTCGCCGCCGCGCACGCCGCGCGGATCGTGCACCGCGACGTCAAGCCGGAGAACGTCCTGCTGGACATGCAGGGCCCGCTCGGCCCCGGTGGCGCGCACCCCGCGCTGCTCACCGACTTCGGGATCGCCCGGCTCGTCGACTCCCCGCGCCGGCCTCTTCCCCAGCCGCCGGCCGGCGGGCCCTCCACCTCGCTTCGCTCGGCCAAGGTCATCGGCACCCCCGACTACCTCGCCCCGGAGATCATCGAGGGCCTGCCGCCGCGCGCCTCGGTGGACGTCTATGCGCTGGCGACCGTCCTGTACGAGATGCTCGCCGGGTTCACGCCGTTCGGCGGTGGCCACCCCGGGGCGGTGCTGCGCCGCCATGTCACCGAGAGCGTGGCGCCGCTGCCCGGCATCCCCGACGAGCTGTGGCAGCTGCTGGTGCAGTGCCTGGCGAAGGCGCCGGCCTCCCGGCTGCGCGCCCCGGAGCTGGCCGCCCGGCTGCGCGAGCTGCTGCCCGGACTGGCGGGGATGCCGCCGCTGGACATCGACGAGCCGGACGGCGAACAGCCGGAGGGCGGGCCGGACGGTGCGGCCGCCGGGGCCCGCGAGGAATCGTTCTATCCGTCGGCGGCGGGGGAGAACGCTCCGCCGCGCGGCGCGGTCCCGCTGGTCCAGGGGGCGGCGCCGGACTCCAACCGGGAGACGCACACCAGCATGCGGGTCCCGGGCCCGGACGAGCTGGCGGGCGGCGCGCACGGCACGGCCCGCGCCCCGCGCGCCGCCGGGCAGCGCCGGGCGGGTTCGGCCCGGCACCGTTCGACGCCGGAGGCGGTGCGCCGCCGCCGGATCAAGCTCGGTGCGGCGGCCGCGGCGGTGGTCGTGGCGGCGGGCCTGGGCGGCTGGCTGGCCTCCGGTGGTGGCGACGACGACCCGGCCGGGGGCACGCCCGTCAGGCCCGGTATCGAGCAGCCCGCGCCGGACGCTCCGTAACGGCTCCGCACGGCTGGGTGACGGCTCGGTGGCGGCCCAGTGACGGCTCGGCGGCGGCCCGGTGGTGCTGCGCCGGGCCGGTCCGGCGGGTCCGGGCCGCCGGGGCGGGTCAGGTTGTCGGCGGTTGCCGTTAGGCTGGGTGCGTGGCAGTCGTCGATGTATCCGAAGAGCTGAAGTCCCTCTCCTCGACCATGGGGTCGATCGAGGCCGTCCTGGACCTCGACAAGATGAGGGCCGACATCGCCGTGCTTGAGGAGCAAGCGGCGGCGCCGTCCCTGTGGGACGACCCGGAGAACGCCCAGAAGATCACCAGCCAGCTGTCCTACCTCCAGGGCCAGCTGCGCCGTGCCGAGGAGCTGCGCGGCCGGGTCGACGACCTCGAGGTGCTCTTCGAGCTCGCCGAGGCCGAGGGCGACGAGGACACCCGCGCGGAGGCCGAGGCCGAGCTGGCCGAGGTCCGCAAGGCCGTGGAGGAGCTGGAGGTCCGGACGCTGCTCTCCGGCGAGTACGACTCCCGTGAGGCGGTCGTCAACATCCGCGCCGAGGCCGGCGGGGTGGACGCCGCCGACTTCGCGGAGAAGCTGCAGCGGATGTACCTGCGCTGGGCCGAGCGGCACGGCTACAAGACCGAGCTGTACGAGACCTCGTACGCGGAAGAGGCCGGCATCAAGTCGACCACCTTCGCCGTCCAGGTCCCCTACGCCTACGGCACCCTCTCCGTCGAGCAGGGCACGCACCGCCTGGTGCGCATCTCGCCGTTCGACAACCAGGGCCGCCGCCAGACGTCGTTCGCCGGTGTCGAGGTGCTGCCCGTCGTGGAGCAGACCGACCACATCGAGATCGACGAATCGGATCTGCGGGTGGATGTGTACCGCTCGTCCGGCCCCGGCGGCCAGGGCGTCAACACCACCGACTCCGCGGTCCGGCTGACGCACATCCCCACCGGCATCGTCGTCTCCTGTCAGAACGAGCGCTCGCAGATCCAGAACAAGGCGACCGCGATGAACGTCCTCCAGGCGAAGCTCCTCGAGCGCCGCCGCCAGGAGGAGCAGGCGAAGATGGACGCGCTCAAGGGCGACGGCGGCAACTCCTGGGGCAACCAGATGCGTTCCTACGTCCTGCACCCCTACCAGATGGTCAAGGACCTGCGGACCGAGTTCGAGGTCGGCAACCCGCAGGCGGTGCTGGACGGCGACATCGACGGGTTCCTCGAGGCGGGCATCCGCTGGCGCAAGCAGCAGGAGAAGTAGCGGCCCCAGCCCCCCTGATACCGGAACAGCGGACCACCGGGAACGCTGGAACAACTGTCTCCCCTGGGGAGGCAGTTGTTTTCGGTTGTTTTTCGCTTTGGCGGTTTGGTCACAGTCGTATGTCCATGTACCGCGCATCTCGCAGCAATTCGGGCATCGGTTCTTTAATCGACCTTGACGTTGCCGTCCCGACTGGGAAGGCTGAACGCGGCATGCGCATGTCTGGGGTGCGTGGATGAACGGGGAGATGAGTGGCCTGTCCGCAGTCGCGGGGCCGGAACTCGCGTACCCCCATCGGCTCGTCGCCCCGTACAGCGGTGTTCCCATGACGAGTTCAGCTACTGGGGGTAGCAGTACATGACGAAGAAGACGCGGCTGCGCGTAGCGCGTATTGCGGCCGGTGCGGTGATCGCGGCGGGTGCGTCGCTCACCGCGGCCGGTGCCGCATCCGCGGCCGAGACGGGCCAGACGAAGAGCGCCGGTGAGAACTGCAGCATTCTCGACCCGCTGCACCTGTTCTGCGAGGGCGGCAGCTCCGGCGGTGAGTCCACCGGCGGTGAGTCCACCGGTGGTGAGACGACGGGCGGTGAGACCACCGGCGGTGAGTCCACTGGTGGTGAGACCACCGGCGGCGAGACCATCGGTGAGACCACCGGTGGCGAGACGACCGGCGGTGAAACCACCGGCGGTGAGACGACGGGCGGTGAGACCACCGGCGGTCAGACCACGGGTGGCGAGACCACGGGTGGTCAGAACAGCGGCGGTCAGACCACCGGTGGTGAGACCACCGGCGGTCAGAACAGCGGCGGTCAGACCACGGGTGGTGAGACCACCGGCGGTCAGAACAGCGGTGGTCAGAACACCGGTGGCCAGAACGGCGGCCAGGACGGCGGCCAGAATGGCGGCCAGACCGGTGGTCAGAACGGTGGCCAGAACGGTGGCCAGTCCGGCGGTAGCACCACCGGCGGCAGCACCACGGGTGGCGGCAACACCGGTGGCAGCACCACGGGTGGGAGCACCACCGGCGGCGGCAGCACCGGTGGCAGCACCACCGGCGGCGACTCCACCGGCACCGGCACCGACAACGAGGGCTCCACGCCGATCGAGCAGCCCGGCAAGGGCAAGGAGCAGATCGCTGACACGCCCGGCCAGGCCAAGCAGCAGGCGAAGGGCGGGGAGCTGGCCGAGACCGGTTCCTCCGGCACCACCTTCCTGCTCATCGGTGCGGCCACGATGATCGCGGGCGGTGTGGGCTTCCGTATGCTGCCCCGCCTGATCAACAAGAACGGCGGCGGCGCGGCAGCGGCCTGACGCTGACGCGGCACCATCAGGGGCCCGGGACGCAGCGGCGGACGCTGCTGGTGTCCCGGGCCCCTCGGTGTTCACGCACCGCTACCAGCGGCGCCGATTCCTGTACACGAGGTAACCGGACGCGCGTACCGGTACGCGTACTCGTCTCCGCGGGGGCTCGTCCCCGCCGGGCTCGTCCCGTTCGTCCCCGCCCAGGTGCCGTCACACGGCCTGGTGGAGCAGCACCCCGACCGCGGCCAGGACGATCATCAAAGCCAGCAGCATCGTGGGGTTGAGCTGCGCGAAGATGCCGCCGGCCTGCTGCTGGAGCCGTTCTCTGCTCGCCCGGCACACAGGGCAGCGGCCCTCGCTCACAGGGGCCGCGCAGTTGGCGCACACCAGTCGGTCGTACGTCATGCGACCTCCTTCTTCACTGCTCCAACGCACCGGAAGGCGCATTGGTTCCCTCCTCCACTGTGCCAGCTCCACGACGGAACGGCGCGCCCCGCGGAATTGTGCGGCCTTTTGTCCCGTAGGTCCGTGTGCGGAACCGTGTGCAAAAGCGCCAACCCCCGACGGCCACTGCACCGCCCCGCGAGGTTCGCGTATGGTCACGCACACCGACGGGAGCCGCAACTCGGCAACCCGTGCCGCTATCCAGGTCGACCGTGGTGCATCAGTGATCCGATTCGACAACGTCTCCAAGACCTACCCGAAGCAGAACCGTCCCGCCCTCCGGGACGTCTCGCTCGAGATCGAGCGCGGCGAGTTCGTCTTCCTGGTGGGCTCCTCGGGCTCCGGCAAGTCCACCTTCCTGCGGCTGCTGCTGCGCGAGGAGCGGGCCTCCCATGGCCATGTGCACGTACTGGGCAAGGACCTCGGCAAGCTCTCCAACTGGAAGGTCCCGCAGATGCGGCGCCAGGTGGGCACCGTCTTCCAGGACTTCCGGCTGCTCCCGAACAAGACCGTGGGGCAGAACGTCGCCTTCGCCCTGGAGGTCATCGGCAAGCCGCGCGGCCAGATCCGCAAGACGGTCCCCGAGGTCCTCGAACTCGTCGGTCTCGGGGGCAAGGAGGACCGTATGCCGGGCGAGCTCTCCGGTGGTGAGCAGCAGCGCGTCGCCATCGCGCGGGCCTTCGTCAACCGGCCGCTGCTGCTCATCGCGGACGAGCCCACCGGCAACCTCGACCCGCAGACCTCGGTCGGCATCATGAAGCTGCTGGACCGGATCAACCGGACCGGTACGACGGTGGTCATGGCCACCCACGACCAGCAGATCGTCGACCAGATGCGCAAGCGGGTCATGGAACTCGAGAAGGGCCGGCTCGTACGCGACCAGTCGCGCGGCGTGTACGGCTACCAGCACTAAGCGTGTACGGCCCCCAGCACTGAAAGGACGCCATGCGCGCCCAGTTCGTCCTGTCGGAGATCGGCGTCGGTCTCCGCCGAAACCTCACGATGACGGTCGCCGTCATCGTCTCCGTAGCCCTCTCCCTGAGCCTGTTCGGCGCCTCGCTGCTGATGCGCGACCAGGTCAGCACGATGAAGGGCTACTGGTACGACAAGGTCAACGTCTCCATCTTCTTCTGCAACAAGAACGACTCCGCCAACGGCGGCCAGTGCGCCAAGGGTGCGGCCACCCAGCAGCAGAGGGACGACATCAAGGCGGAGCTGAGCAATCTGCCGATCGTCCAGAGCGTGACGTACGAGTCCAGCGACCAGGCCTACAAGCACTACAAGGAGCAGTTCGGCGGTACGCCGGTCGCCGGTCTGGTGACCCCCGACCAGCTGCCGGACTCCTTCCGCGTCAAGCTCAAGGATCCGACGAAGTTCAAGGTCATCAAGTCGGCGTTCTCCGAACGGCCCGGTGTGCAGGAGGTGCAGGACCAACGGGACACCGTCGAGCCGCTGTTCAACCTCCTCAACGGCATGAACATCGCCGCGCTGTGTGTGATGGGGCTGATGCTCGTCGTCGCGCTGATGCTGATCGTCAACACCGTGCGGGTGTCGGCGTTCAGCCGCCGGCGGGAGACCGGGATCATGCGGCTGGTGGGGGCGTCGAGCTTCTACATCCAGATGCCGTTCATCCTGGAGGCCGCCATCGCGGGTCTGCTCGGCGCGGCCTTCGCCTGTGTGCTGATCGTCGGCGGCAAGTACCTCCTGGTCAACAACTGGCTGGCGAAGAAGATCCAGGTGATCAACTTCATCGGCTGGGACTCGGTGGTGGCGGTGCTCCCGCTGGTGCTGCTGATCGGTCTGCTGATGCCCGCGCTCGCCGCGTTCTTCGCGCTGCGCAAGTACCTGAAGGTGTGACCTTCGCCGAGGGGCGCCGTACGGCAACTCGCCGTGCGGCGCCCCTTCGTCCCCTAGACTCACCGGCATGTCGGGCCCGTGGTCGTACGACCGGCCCCGCCGCATGCGCCGCGGGGCGGCCCTGACGTTGTTCCTCGCCGGTGTGCTCGCGGCCGGCTCGGTCACCGGCACATGGGGCGACGCCGCGGAGGGCGCCGCGGGACGGAACGCCCCGGACCGCGCGGCGCTCGGCGCGCACGCCCCCCTGCCGCACGCCCTCGCGGACCGCGCGACCGTCGAACGGGCCGCCTCCGAAGCCCTCGCGGACGGCAAGTCCGGTGCGCAGGCCGCCGCCGAGGTCGTCAGCCGCAGCGGCGACCGCTGGTCGACGGTCTACACACCGGGCGAGTTCGAGGACTTCCAGCAGCAGTTGGACGGCACGTACGTCGGTGTCGGCCTGTGGGTACGGCAGGCGGACGGCGGCCGGATCGAGGTGTCCCGGGTCCAGTCCGGCAGCCCCGCCGCACGGGCCGGAATCGCCGCGGGGGACCGGCTGCACGCCATCGACGGCCTGCCCGCCCAGGGGCGCCCGGTCACCGACATCGTCGCCCGGCTCCGCGGCAGCGTCCCGCACGGCTCCCGGTCCGCCGGCCCCGGCACGACCGTACGGCTGGACCTCCGGCGCGGCACCCGTCACTGGAGCGCCACCCTGCACCGCGCCCGGCTGCACACCCGGAACGTCACCGTCAGCCGGCCGGCCGGGACCGGCGGCCCGACCCGCGTCAGGGTCGCCTCGTTCGCCAAGGGCACCGGTGACGCGGTACGCCGGGCGGTCCGCCGGGCCCTGCGCGCGGAGGGCCTCGTGCTCGACCTGCGCGGCAACACCGGCGGCCTGGTCGCCGAGTCCGTGGCCACCGCCTCGGTCTTCCTCGACGGCGGCCTGGTCGCCACCTACGACGTACGCGGCGACCAGCGCGCCCTGTACGCGGAGCGGGGCGGCAATACCCGCCTGCCCCTCGTCGTCCTTGTCGACGGCGGCACGATGAGCGCCGCCGAGCTGCTGGCCGGAGCCCTGCAGGACCGCGGCCGGGCGGTCCTGGTGGGCTCCCCGACCTTCGGCAAGGGCTCGGTGCAGATGCCCACCCGGCTGCCGGACGGCTCGGTCGCCGAGCTGACCGTCGGCCACTACCGCACCCCTTCCGGGCGGACCGTCGACGGTGCCGGCATCACCCCCGACCTGGTCGTCGACGGCCAGGCCGAGAAGCGGGCCCGCAAAGTATTGAGTGGCCTCGGAACCGGGGCGTAGTGCGAAAATGGCAGCACGATGAGCAAGCAGACCAAGCAAAAGGGCAAGGACAAGGACTCCGGGCGCAAGCTCGTGGCGCAGCACAAGAAGGCGCGGCACGATTACCACATCCTGGACACCTACGAGTGCGGCCTGGTGCTGACCGGCACCGAGGTCAAGTCGCTGCGTCAGGGCCGGGCGTCGCTGGTGGACGGCTTCGTCCAGATAGACGGAAACGAGGCCTGGCTGCACAACGTGCACATCCCCGAGTACGCCCAGGGCACCTGGACGAACCACGCGGCCCGGCGGAAGCGGAAGCTGCTGATGCACCGCTTCGAGATCGACAAGCTGGAGTCCAAGAGCCAGGAGACGGGTCACACGATCGTGCCCCTCTCGCTCTACTTCAAGGGCGGCCGGGCGAAGGTCGAGATCGCGCTGGCCAAGGGCAAGAAGGAGTACGACAAGCGGCAGACGCTCCGCGAGCAGCAGGACCGCCGCGAGGCGGACCGGGCGATCTCGGCGGCGCGCCGGCGGCAGCGGGCCTGAATCTGAGCGGGCCTGAACGGGAGCGGGCCTGACCTGCGGGTGAGGCGCGGGAATACGCTGGCACCGGACCAGGTTGTTCCCGTACGATAGCTGCGCACCCCACGGAGGGTGTGCACCACATTGATAAATCAACATGGGGATGATCGGTTTCGACAGCGGATGTCGAAGCAGGGGAAGCGTGTCGAGGAAGCGGCAATGATCTCGTAAACCATATGCCGAAACCAATAATCGCCAACACCAAGCGCGATTCCTTCGCCCTCGCTGCCTAAGTAGCGACCTGCGAAGTGTCAGCCCGGGGATGATCCCGACCCGGATCCTGGCATCAGCTAGGGGTCTTATCCACTGAGCCCGGTCACGGGGCCCAGCGGAGACACCAAACAGTGACTGAGCCCGTCGGAGACTTGTCCGCGTGATCTCCGGGGCTGAGAAAATCGCAGCGGACTGCACACGGAGAAGCCCTGGTTCCGCACCGTTGGACGCGGGTTCGATTCCCGCCATCTCCACTCATCACTCATCCCATGTAAAGCAGCGCCCTCGCGAGAATCTCGCGGGGGCGCTGCTTTTTGTTCACCGATGGTGACGGACGGACGGGGTGGGGACGTCGTCGGGTGCGAGAGCGCGGAGCCAGTACTCGGTGGCGAGGGTCGGGGCCAGGGCGAGCGGGGTGTGGGGGTGCGGTCGGCGAGACGTCAGGTGGTGCCGGAGCAGGTCGGGGCGGATCAGGCCGCGGTCGGCGAGGAGGGAGTCGTCGCAGAGGGCGGAGAGGACGGAGAGGTCGTCGCGGTGGGCACGCGGGTCGGCGTGGATCTCGGCGTGGATCTCGGAGTGGATCAGGGAGTGCGTCCGCGAGCGGGTCCCGGCGTGGACCTTGGTGCGGATCCAGGCGCGGGGGTCGGTGAAGGGGCCGGTGCGGGGGCCGGTGGCGGGCCCGGGAGTGGGGGCGTTCCGGGGGCCGCGGCCCAGGACGCCGTCGGGGACGATGCCGCGCAGGGCGCGGGTCAGCAGGGGCTGGTGGACGCCGGGCCGGGTGCGGTCGGCGAGGTGCAGGGTGAGCGCCGCCTCGATGACGGCATCGTCCAGGAACGGCGCTTCGTAGCCGACGCCGTACGGGGCGGTGAGAGCGGCGACGCCGCGGACGGTCTCCCCGGCGCGGATGGCGGCGCGGACGGTCTCGTGCTGGGAGCGCAACGGCCCGAACGGCTCGGGCTGTTCGGCGGCGGCTTCGCGCAGCAGCCGGCGGACGGTGGCGACGGCGTCCGGGTGCGCCCAGGGCGGCATGCCCGGAACGGTCTCCCAGTCGGCGCCGGTCTTCCGCGGGCCGGCACCGGCGGACAGGCGACGGGCGCCGCCGGCCAGCCAGCGGGAGTACGGCCGGCCGCCGAGGAGCGTGCGCAGGGTGTCGGGGGCCGTCCATCCACACAGGTGATGGGCGGTCCAGGCGCGCCGGGCGGCGGCCCGCGGATCCCTGCGGGCAAGGGAGTTGAGGGCCACCGTGCGGTGGTCGAACAGCGCGTCGCCGCCGGCACCGTCGAGATGCAGCCGCGAGCCGTGTTCGGCGACCAGCCGGGACCGGTGGAGCAGCCGGGCCGCCTCACGGAAGGCGGCGAGCGGGGCGGCGGGGCTGGTG
The DNA here is from genome assembly GCF_042895955.1 of Streptomyces sp. NPDC001339. Classification (NCBI taxonomy): domain Bacteria; kingdom Bacillati; phylum Actinomycetota; class Actinomycetes; order Kitasatosporales; family Streptomycetaceae; genus Streptomyces; species Streptomyces sp. NPDC001339. The sequence continues at coordinate 35,277 of NZ_JBIAWT010000011.1, forward strand.
TGAACGGGCTGGAGGGTGTGGACGGGGTGCGGGGGCGGGGCGTACCAGGTGGGGGCGTCGGCGTACGGGAGGGACAGGTGCGTCACGCTGCTGTGCGGCGGCCCGGAGGGCTCCTCGGCCCTGCCCTTGCCCCTGTACGTGCGCTGTCTCCTGCTGTTGCCCGGGCCTGCGCCGTTGCTGCTGGTCTTGCCGTTGCCGCTGATCCTGCCGTTGCTGTTGATCCTGCCGTTCGTACCGTCCCTGCCGTACCTGTCGCTCCCGCCGTTCCGTGCGCGTCCGCGGGTGCCCGTGGCGTTGACTTCGGTGTCGCGTGCGTGCGGGCGTTCCGGGGCGCGCAGGAGCGCCGCGGTGCGGTCGGTCCACAGCGTGCCGTCGGTCCATGCTGTGGCGGCGTCGCCGGCCGGGGCGCGGTGTGCCCAGGAGGTGGCGATCAGCCGGACGTCCTCCCGGGCGGCGAGGAAGCACAGGCCGGTGGCGGCGGTGTGCGGGGAGAGGCCGACGCTCAGCGTGCCGCGGTCCTTGCCCCCGCCGGTCCCGCCGGTCCCGCCACTCCCGTCGGCCTCGTCGCCGCCGGCTGCTGCCGCCTGTCGCCGTGCGCGTCCGGCGCGGGCCGCCACCGCGTCGGCCAGGGCCTGACGGACGGTCTGCGCGGCCTGCTCCAGAGGGACCTCCGGCTCCGGTGGTTGCCACCAACGGGCAAGGGAGTGCCGCCCGTTGGCATACAGGGTGAGGTGGTGACCTGGTGGGACGGCGGGGACCGAATGCCACAGCGGGCGCAGGGTGAGGGGGAGCGGGGGGAAGGGGAACAGCAGGCGCAGCGCCAGTGATTCCTCGTCGATGAAGCCGATGCCGGGGGTGCCGAGCGGCAGTCCGGCGAGGGCGGCTCCGCGGGCGAGCGCCGCCAGGTCCTGGGGGCGGTTGCCGGCGACGGTGACCCCGCCGATCCGGGCGTGGTGGAGCTGCCGGACGGTCGCGAGGTCGCCCTGGCAGCGCAGGTCGCCGTCGACGGCGCTCAGCACGAAGTGGCTGCCGGGGATGCGGCGGGCGCGTTCGCCGATGCCGTCGAGGTGGCCCGGTCCGTGCAGCAGCCGGGTCAGGGTGTCCGGGGTCGCGGAGGCGGTGCCGAGCAGTGCGATGCGGCGCGGCCCGGCCTCGGCGGTCAGTACCTCGTCGGGGGACCAGTGGCCCACGATCCAGGGGCGGCCCGAGGGGTGGCGGAACACGTGACGGGACGGGCTCGCCGGCAGGCAGCGGAGGAGGGCGTCGGACGCGGGGTGGTCGGGGAGGACGAGGAAATCCACGGTGGGGGAGGGCTCCACTCGGTGTGCGGGACAGGCGGGACAGGCGGGACAGGCAGGACAAGGCGCCGACCGGGCTGGGGCGGGGCGGGAGTTGCCGGGCGGAGGCCCCGCCGATGCTGACAGGTTCACGGCGGACTGGCATTGCCCCGAACGGGTGATTTCAGGAGCGTATGGGGCGGCGCATCGGCGTGTCCCAGCGCGGTGCGTACGCCGGTGTGCCCGCCCTCGCTCACGCATCGGCCGCGCGCCCCGTGAGCGCAAGGTTTCGCAGCGGTGACTTCCCGCCACGGGACCGAAACCCGCCGTCCCTAGCTTCGGGGCAGACGACCCGACTCCCTGGGAGGCGCGATGACGCCCGAGCAGGCCGCGGCAGGCACCCGAAGCGACAGTCCCGGCGACACCCGTACCCACTCCGGCAGCGACACCCGTACCGCCACCCGCGGCGAGGGCCCTACCTCCCCCCGTACCGACGGCCGGCCACGGCGCGGAGGCCGCTGGATCGAGCACTGGGACCCGGAGGACGAGACGTTCTGGCAGGAGACCGGAGAGCGGGTGGCCCGGCGGAACCTGGTGTTCTCCGTGCTCTCCGAGCACATCGGCTTCTCCGTCTGGAGCCTGTGGTCCGTGATGGTCCTGTTCATGGGGCCGGAGTACGGGATCGACCCGGCCGGGAAGTTCTTCCTGGTGGCGATGCCCACGCTGGTGGGCGCGGTGCTCCGGGTCCCGTACACCTTCGCGGTGGCGCTGGTCGGCGGCCGCAACTGGACGGTGATCAGCGCGCTGATGCTGCTGGTGCCGACCGGGGTGGCCGCGCTGGTGATGGAGCCGGGCACCTCGTACACCACGTTCATGGTCGTCTCGATGCTGGCGGGCGTCGGCGGCGGGAACTTCGCCTCGTCGATGACGAACATCAACTCCTTCTATCCGCTGAGGAAGAAGGGGTGGGCGCTGGGGCTGAACGCCGGCGGCGGCAACATCGGGGTGCCGGTGATCCAGCTGCTGGGACTGCTGGTCATCGGGACGGCGGGGGCCGCTCATCCCCGGCTTGTGCTGGCCGTCTATGTGCCGCTGATCGTGCTGGCGGCGGTGCTCGCGGCGCTGTTCATGGACAACCTCGCGCCGGTCACCAACGACACCGGGGCGGCCCTGGACGCCGCCCGGCAGCCGCACACCTGGGTGATGGCGCTGCTGTACATCGGCACGTTCGGGTCGTTCATCGGCTACAGCTTCGCCTTCGGCCTGGTGCTGCAGAGCCAGTTCGCCCGTACGCCCCTCCAGGCGGCCTCGCTGACCTTCATCGGGCCGCTGCTGGGCTCGCTGATCCGGCCGGTCGGCGGGCGGCTGGCCGACCGGTTCGGCGGCGCCCGGATCACCCTGGGCAACTTCGCGGCGATGGGGCTGGCCACCGGCCTGGTGATCTACGCGTCGGCGATGAGGTCGCTGCCGGTGTTCCTCACCGGGTTCATCGCGCTGTTCGTGCTGACCGGGCTCGGCAACGGCTCCACGTACAAGATGATCCCGGGGATCTTCCATGCCCAGGCGGTACGCCGCGGGCTGACGGGGGAGACGGCCGCGGCGTACGGGCGGCGGCTGTCGGGCGCGGCGATGGGTCTGATCGGAGCGGTGGGCGCGCTCGGCGGGCTGGCCATCAACCTCGCCTTCCGGCAGTCGTTCCTGACGGCCGGATCCGGAACCCCCGCCTTCGTCGCCTTCCTGTTCTGCTACGCGGTGTGCGGCGCGGTGACCTGGGCCGTATACCTTCGCCCGGTGGCGCGCGAGCGGCGTACGGCGCGGAGCGCGGTGGCCGGAACCGGCGGCGCGGCGGGCCTGGGCGCGCCGGGTACGGACGGGGAGCGGCGCCAGGTCTACGCGGAGGTGTAGGGCCTGCCGCGCGAGGCGTGAGGCCCGCCGCACGGTGCCGCGCGAGGCGTGAGGCCCGCCGCACGGTGCCGCGCGAGGCGTGAGGCCCGCCGCACGGAGGCGTGAAGCCTGCCGCGCGAGGGGTGAGGCCCGGCGCACCGAGGCGAGAGGGCTGCCGCACGAAGGCGTGAGGCCTGCCCCGGGGCACCCCGGGGGGCACCCCGGGGTGTGCGGCGCCCGCCGTTACCGTGGGGAAACACTGGAGAACCGGGCCTGTCACGTGCCGTTGGCAGCCTGTGCACCCTGGCACCCGTGTCGCGCGGGCCGCGGCGGCCGGGCGCGGAAGCAGTACGACCACTCTGGGCGGAGCGGGACCACCATGCACCATCAGCAGCGGGAACACGGCGAGAAGGAGCGGACGGAGCCGGGAACGAGGCCGGGAACGGATCCGGGAGGGGGACCGGGACCGGCCGTACGGCCGCTGGACGGTTTCACCGTCGGCGTGACCGCGGCCCGTCGGGCGGAGGAACTGGGCGCGCTGCTGGAACGGCGCGGCGCCCAGGTGCTGCACGCGCCCGCGCTGCGCATCGTCCCGCTGTCGGACGACACCGAGCTGCTCGCCGTGACCCGGGACCTGATCGGCCACGCCCCCGACATCGTCGTCGCCACCACCGCCATCGGCTTCCGCGGCTGGATCGAGGCCGCGGAGGGCTGGGGGCTCGGCGAAGCGCTGCTGGCCCGGCTGGCCGGTGTGGAACTGCTGGCGCGCGGGCCCAAGGTGCGCGGTGCGATCCGGGCCGCCGGGCTGACCGAGAAGTGGTCACCGGCCTCCGAGTCGATGGCCGAGGTGCTGGACCGGCTGCTGGCCGAGGGCGTGGCCGGGCGCCGGGTGGCGGTCCAGTTGCACGGCGAGCCGCTGCCGGGGTTCGTGGAGGCGCTGCGGGCCGGCGGCGCGGAGGTCGTCGGTGTCCCCGTGTACCGCTGGATGCCGCCGGAGGACATCGGCCCGGTCGACCGGCTCCTGGACGCGGTGACCTCGGGCGGCCTGGACGCGGTGACCTTCACCAGCGCCCCGGCCGCCGCCTCGCTGCTCCGCCGGGCGGCCGAGCGCGGCATCCGGGACGAGCTGCTGCGCGCGCTGCGCACCGAGGTGCTGCCGGTGTGCGTGGGCCCGGTCACCGCGCTGCCGCTCCAGGCCGAGGACGTGCCCACGCTCCAGCCGGAACGCTTCCGGCTCGGGCCGCTGGTACAGCTGCTGTGCCGGGAACTCCCGGGCCGGGTGCGGCCGTTGCCGGTGGCCGGCCGGTGGCTGGAGATCCGAGGGCACGCCGTCGTGGTGGACGCCGAGCTGCGGCCGGTGCCGCCCGCCGGGATGGCGCTGCTGCGCTCACTGGCCCGCCGCCCCGGCTGGGTGGTCTCCCGCGCCGACCTGCTGCGGGTGCTGCCGGGCGCGGGCCGGGACGAGCACGCGGTGGAGACCGCGATGGCCCGGCTGCGGGTGGCGCTGGGCGCGCCCAAACTGATCCAGACGGTCGTCAAGCGCGGGTACCGGCTGTCCCTGGATCCCCACGCGGACACCGACAAGTACGGCGGCGCCTCGTAGGGACTCATAGGGACTCGTAGGGACTCGTAGAGAGGGGGCCGGTTCAGGTTCCGGCTCCGGAGGGTTTCCGGCCCGCCCCGCGCCGGGCACCCTGGAAGGACACGCGCCCGGTTCCCGAGGTCCGGTTGTTCCTAAGGGGTGACAGGCACATGACGGCGCCGCCCTACGGCCTGCGGTTCGACTGCGGGCGGATCTGCCTGGACCTGGTGGCCACGGCCGGCGGTGCGCCCGACGAACGTCTCACCGGCCCCGGGCAGTTGGCGGCCTGGCTGGCCGGCGCGGGACTGGTGCCGCGGGGCGTGCCGCTGGACGGCGTCGACGGCCGCTGGGTCGTCCGCTTCCGGGCGCTGCGCGACCTGCTGTCCCGGGTGGTGCGCGACGAGCTGCGGGGCCGGGCGGCCGATGCCGACCTGGCGCGGCTCAACTCCGCCGCCGCGGCCGGGCAGCCGCCCGCCCCGCGCGTGGTGCGCACCGCCGACGGCACCCTGGCCCGTACGCTCTCCCGCCCGCCCGACTGCGCCGGGCTGCTGGCCGCGGTGGCCCGGGACGCGGTCGGGCTGCTGACCGATGCGGGCGCGCGCGGGCAGCTGCGGGAGTGCGCGGGCGAGGGCTGCCGGCTGGTCTATCTGGACACCTCGCGCGGCCGGCGCCGCCGTTGGTGCTCCAGCGAGGTCTGCGGTAACCGGGAGCGGGTGGCGCGGCACCGCAGGAAAGAGGTCGAAGGGAACCGCGGGAAAGAGGCCGGAGAGAACCGCAGGAAAGAGGTCGAAGGGAACCGCGGGAAAGAGGTCGAAGGGAACCGCGGGAAAGAGGTCGGAGAGAACCGAGGGAAAGAGGTCGGAGAAAGAGGCCGAAGGGGAAGGCCCAGAGGCCGAAGGGGAAAGGTCTGAGTCATCCGAAGTAAGGGTGTGCATCGATATCCGATCGGATCCGCTCGGATCCGCCCAGATTTATCCCTCTCGCCAGGTGCGCACGGTGCCCGGTTCGCGTACGGTTGACGGCTGCCCTACGCACAGCAGAAGGGGGCCTGGGTGGCCGCGCACAACGCCACGCACGCACCGGACCACATGCCGGACCACACGCCGGACGACATGTCGGACCACGCACCGGACGACGCGCCGGATTCCGTTCGCGACCGTGAGATCGACGCCGAGCAGACGCACCTGGACCGCGTCTACCGGCGCCTCGAGGAGAAGATCCACGAGGCGGAGTTCCTCATGGACGACGCCGCCAAGCGCGGCCAGGTCGGCACGCCCGGCGCGCTCGCCGAGCGGGACGCCCAGGTCTTCCAGGCCGGTGTCCACCTCCACCGGCTGAACTCCGAGTACGAGGACTTCCTCTTCGGCCGGATCGATCTGCTCCTCGGCAAGGACGGCAAGAAGGGCCCGGACGGCGCGTACACCTCCGTCGAGCCCGCCGACGGTGCCATCGAGAACAACCGCGCCGCGATCGCCGAGACGCTGCACATCGGCCGCCTCGGCGTCCTCGACGCGGACTACTCGCCGCTGGTCATCGACTGGCGCGCGCCGGCCGCCGCGCCCTTCTACCGCGCCACCCCGGTCGCCCCCGGCCGGGTCGTACGCCGTCGCGTCATCCGCTCCAAGGGCCGTAAGGTCCTCGGCGTCGAGGACGATCTGATGCGCCCCGAGGTCACCGCGACGCTGAACGGCGAGGAGCTTCCCGCGGTCGGCGACGGCGCGCTGATGGCGGCGCTCGGCCGGGCCCGCAGCCACACCATGCGGGACATCGTCGCCTCCATCCAGGCCGAGCAGGACAAGGTGATCCGGGCCCCCGCCGCCTCCGTCACCGAGGTCGAGGGCGGGCCCGGTACGGGCAAGACCGCGGTCGCCCTGCACCGCGCCGCCTACCTCCTCTACCAGGACCGGCGCCGCTACGCGGGCGGCATCCTGATCGTCTCCCCGACGCCGCTGCTGGTCGCGTACACCGAGGGTGTGCTGCCGTCGCTCGGCGAGGAGGGCCAGGTCGCCATCCGCGCGCTGGGCTCGCTGGTGGACGGCGCCGAGGCGACCGCGTACGACCCGCCGGCGGTCTCCCGTATCAAGGGCTCCTCGCGGATGCAGAAGCTGCTGCGCAAGGCCGCCCGCGGCGCGCTGGAGCTGGGGACGCCCCCGGAGCGGCTGCGGGTCGTCGCCTTCGGCGGCCGCCTCGAACTGGACGCCGACGGGCTGCGCTCGATCCGCCAGGCGGCGCTCGGCGGCACCGCCCCGGTCAACCTGCTGCGCCCGCGCGCCCGCCGGCTGATCCTGGACGCCCTGTGGGCCAGGTCCGGCGCCGCCCGCCGCTACACCGACCCCGAACTGGCCGCCGAGGCCCGCCAGGGCTTCGACGAGGACCTCACCACCGAGCCGGAGTTCCAGGAGTTCCTGGACGCCTGGTGGCCCGAGCTGACCCCCCGTGGCGTCCTGGCCGCGATGGCCGACGAGCGGCTGCTGAGCCGCTGGGCGCGGCGGATCCTCAACCCGCGCGAGGTGCGCCAACTGGCCCGCTCCCTGGGACGGTTGACGCGCGACGGCCAGGGAGCCGCGGGAGCACAGGGATCCCCGGGAGCACAGAGGGCCCAGGGAGCCCCGGGAGCACAGGCGGCCCGGGGAGCGCTGTCGGTGCACGACGTCGCGCTGCTGGACGAACTGCAGCTGATCCTCGGCGCGCCGATGCGCCCGCCCCGCCCGCGCGAGGCCGACCCGCTCGACCAGCTCACCGGTCTGGAGGAGCTGACGACCTACGCGGACCGCAACGGCGGCGGCCGCGGCCGGCGCGAACGCCTGGAGGAGGAGCGCACCGACTACGCCCACGTCATCGTCGACGAGGCGCAGGACCTGACGCCGATGCAATGGCGGATGGTCGGCCGCCGCGGCCGGCACGCCACCTGGACCGTCGTCGGCGACCCGGCGCAGTCGTCGTGGTCCGACCCGGACGAGGCGGCGCTCGCCCGCGACGAGGCGCTCGGCACCCGTCCGCGCCGCCGCTTCACGCTCACCGTGAACTACCGCAACCCCGCGGAGATCGCCGAGCTGTCCGCCAGGGTGCTCGCGCTGGCGATGCCCGGGATGCCGGCGCCGAAGGCCGTGCGCTCGACGGGCCTGGAGCCGCGCTTCGCGCTCGCCGTGGACGGCGATGCGGATTCTTCGGGCCGCGGCGCGCCCGCGGGCGACGGTGCGGCGCTGGCCCGGGCCGTGGTCGCCGAGGCCGAGCGCCTGCTGGACGAGGTGGACGGCACGGTCGGCGTGGTCGTGGCCATGAACCGCCGTGAGCAGGCCCGCCGCTGGCTCGCCCCGCTCGGCGACCGGGTGGTGGCGCTGGGCTCCCTGGAGGCCAAGGGGCTGGAGTACGACGCCACGGTGGTGGTCTCGCCCGCGGAGATCGCCGACGAGTCCCCGGCCGGGCTGCGGGTGCTCTACGTGGCGCTGACCCGGGCCACCCAGCAGCTGACGGTGCTCTCCGCCGAACGGGACGAACCGGACGCGGCGGGGGTTCCTGACCTGCTGCGGGACTAGGCCTGGACTAGGCCCGGGCCCAGGGCCCGGACCAGGCCCGGGCGCAGGGCCTGACGCATCGGACGGCCCCTGGGCGGACCGCCGGCGCGGGGTGGCCCGGAAAACCGCCTGGACGGACGGGATTCGCTTCCGGGGACGGTTTGTTAGCCTGGGTGACGGCACCGGCTCGATCCAAGCCCCCGGGCCCAACCATCGTCGCTACGAGCGACCACTTGCCGCGAGGCGAGCATGGCGGGTCGGTGCCATTGAGCACACAAGAGGTCCACGTCACCGGGTGACGTGGACCTCTTCGCTGCGCCGATGCGCTGCACTGTCCCGCACCCTCGTGCTGCACGCACCCTCTCGTACAGCGAAATGCATTTTCCGATAGCCTCCACAGCTCGCGACCAAAACGTTCGCAACGCAAGGCGGCTACCACGTACTCCGCGGTAGGTGCGACGATCGGACGGCAACCAGCGGCACAGCACCGCGGCGTCACAGCCGCCCGTCGTACGCCGCACGGCAACACAGCGACACGGTGAAAGCAGAGGAAGTCGGCCATGGCAACGGCGCCCAGCGTCTCCTACTCGATGACGGTCAGGCTGGAGGTGCCCGCGGGGGGAACCGCGGTCTCCCAGCTCACCACGGCCGTCGAGTCCCACGGAGGCTCGGTGATCGGCCTCGACGTCACCGCGTCCGGACACGAGAAGCTCCGCATCGACGTCACCATCGCCGCGACGTCCACGGCCCACGCCGACGAGATCGTCGAGCAGCTGCGCGGCATCGAGGGCGTCTCCCTGGGCAAGGTCTCCGACCGTACGTTCCTGATGCACCTCGGCGGCAAGATCGAGATGTCGTCGAAGCACCCCATTCGCAACCGTGACGACCTGTCCATGGTCTACACCCCCGGCGTCGCCCGGGTCTGCCAGGCCATCGCCGACAACCCCGAGGACGCCCGCCGGCTGACCATCAAGCGCAACAGCGTCGCCGTCGTCACCGACGGTTCCGCCGTCCTCGGCCTCGGCAACATCGGCCCCAAGGCCGCGCTGCCCGTCATGGAGGGCAAGGCGGCCCTCTTCAAGCGCTTCGCCGGTATCGACGCCTGGCCGATCTGCCTGGACACCCAGGACTCCGACGCGATCGTGGAGATCGTCAAGGCCATCGCCCCCGGCTTCGCCGGCATCAACCTGGAGGACATCTCCGCCCCCCGCTGCTTCGAGATCGAGGCGCGGCTGCGCGAGGCCCTGGACATCCCGGTCTTCCACGACGACCAGCACGGCACCGCCATCGTCGTCCTCGCCGCCCTCACCAACGCGCTGCGGGTCGTCGGCAAGAAGATCGGGGACGTCCGGGTCGTGATGTCCGGCGCCGGCGCGGCCGGTACCGCCATCCTCAAGCTGCTGATCGCGGCCGGCGTCCAGCACGCCGTCGTCGCCGACATCCACGGTGTGGTGCACGCCGCCCGCGCCGACCTGGTCGACGCCGACCCGGACTCGGCGCTGCGCTGGATCGCCGACAACACCAACCCCGAGGGCGTCACCGGCACCCTGAAGGAGGCCGTGGCCGGCGCGGACGTGTTCATCGGTGTCTCCGCGCCCGACGTCCTGGACGGCGACGACGTCGCGCGGATGGCCGACGGCGCGATCGTGTTCGCACTCGCCAACCCCGACCCGGAGGTCGACCCGGCCATCGCCCGGCAGACCGCCGCCGTCGTGGCCACCGGCCGCTCCGACTTCCCGAACCAGATCAACAACGTCCTGGTGTTCCCCGGCGTCTTCCGCGGGCTCCTGGACGCGGCCTCCCGTACGGTGAACACCGACATGATGCTGGCCGCGGCCGGTGCCCTGGCGGACGTGGTGCTCGACGACGAGCTCAACCCGAACTACATCATCCCCAGCGTCTTCAACGAGAAGGTCGCGGGCGCGGTGGCCGACGCGGTCCGGGGGGCGGCCAAGGGCGCCGATCCGGCTGTGATGGCCACCACTGCGCTCTGAGTACGGCGCGTCGCACGACACGCCGTCGTTGGGGCCCCCATAGGGTGGCGGACAGTAAGCGACCGCCTCCCTGTGGGGCCGGCCCGGAGTGGGATTGGCACGGAGCGTCACTACTACATGAGGCAGTGGCGCTTTTCGTGTGACCCTCCTGGGTGCCGGATTGGCTTTACCGCCGCAGGTAGGGGCAGGATGCGTATTCGGGCGAGAGGGTCTGGAAACAGACCCGGGTCCGGGGACTGTCCGAGGACCTGGCAGCATCGGCTTCGCTGAGCCGAACATGCGGCTCCGCCGCGTGGCACGCCTCATTGGCAAGAAGAACACGGGAGTACAAACATGAACCGCAGTGAGCTGGTGGCCGCGCTGGCCGATCGCGCCGAGGTGACCCGCAAGGACGCCGACGCCGTCCTGGCCGCGTTCGCCGAGACCGTCGGCGAGATCGTCGCCAAGGGCGACGAGAAGGTCACCATCCCCGGCTTCCTCACCTTCGAGCGCACCCACCGTGCCGCTCGCACCGCGCGGAACCCGCAGACCGGCGACCCGATCCAGATCCCGGCCGGCTACAGCGTGAAGGTCTCCGCGGGCTCCAAGCTCAAGGAAGCCGCCAAGGGCAAGTAAGCCCCGAGGCAGGTAAGCCTTCTCCTTACCGCGTGACAGAGCGGCCATCCCCTCCAGGGATGGCCGCTCTGCCGTGTGTGGCGGCCTGTAGGGCACTGCTCCGGCTGCCGTGCGGGAAAAAGGGCGGGTCACCGGTGTACGCCCGTCAGGGAGCCCGCCAGGGAGCCCGCCACGGCCGGCCGTAAGGGTCACGCCGGGCGATACCTGGCCGATACCTGGCCGCGGGCGGGCCGCGGGCGGGCCGCGGGCGTGAGGGGGCCGGAAGCGGGCGGAAGAGGGCGTTTGCCCGGAGGCCGAGGGGAAAGGGCGGCGGTATGCTGCTTCCTACGGCAGTTTCTAGGCGGTTTTCTCTGGAGATGCCGGTTCCTGTGGCGGTACCGGGAGGAATCCATGGCAGTTCCGGGCCGAATTCCACATTGACCCTGAGACTGATCCCGAGACTGATCCCGAGACTGATCCTGAGATTGGTCCTGAGTCCTGAACTTCCGCACCAAATCCCTCAGCCCTTGGCAGGTGATGGCGGATGGTGTTGTTCGGCGCGAAGAAGTCCTCGAAATCCGCTGGATACAAGGGTACGTCGCTCGAGGCGATTCGCCATCACTACGATTTTCTGGGCGATTTCTACCGGCTGACCCTGGGGCCCGAACTCGTCTACTCCTTCGGAATGTGGGAGCCCGGCGACACGCTTGAGGCGGCCCAGCTGCGCAAGCTCGATCACCACGCGGAGGCGGCGCACGCGGTGGGCGCGGCGCGGGTGCTCGATGTCGGCTGCGGGTGGGGGAGCCTGATGAAGCGGCTGGTGGAGACGCATCATGTGCAGCATGTCGTGGGGCTGACCATGAGTCCGGGGCAAGCGGCGTGGATACGGGAGCGGAATTGGCCGGGGTGTGAGGTCCGGGCCGAGAACTGGTACGACCACGAGCCGGACGGCCCGTACGACGCCATTATCGCCATCGAGGCGATCGAGCATTTCGCGGGCAACACCATGTGGCGGGCGCAGCGGGTCGCTCGCTACCGGGAGTTCTTCCAGCGCTGCCATTCCTGGCTGCGGCCGGGCGGGCGGATATCGCTTCAGGTCAATGCCTGGAATGAGCGAGGGTGGTTCGCTTCCCTGGTACTGCCGGTGCGATCCACGACCCGGAACGGCGATGCCCGAGACGCCGGGAGGCTCTGGGGAATGCGGGGTATCAGGGACATCTATGACGGCGTGAAGAATGTACGGGAGGGATTTCACGCCTCGCGCACGGTGTTTCCCGAGTGTTTTCTGCCGACCCGTGCCGAGCTGATCGAGGCCGGCCGGGGACTCTTCACGGTCCTGGAGGTGCGCAGTGACCGCGAGGACGGCGTGCGGACCGTACAGAGCTGGCTGGAGCGGGGAGAGGCCAATCGGGCCCGCGGGGCGGAACTCATCGGTGAACGGGCCGTCGCCGACATTCTGCGGGAGCAGCGGGCGGGGCTGAAATTCCTGCGGGAGGGGCGGTCCACATCGCTGCGGATGGTCTTGGAGAGGGCGTAAGGGCCGTCAGAAGGGAGCCGCGGCCCCTCTCCGCATCCCGTCCGGAATGGCCGGACACGGAGAGAGGCCGAGGGAGTGCGGTGCCGGTGCGGGCGGGCTCAGCCGTCCGTCGCGGGCGCGTGTGCGCCGCCCGGGAGTTCCACGGAGGCGCCCAGTTTCACGAGCTTCTCCATGAAGTTCTCGTAGCCGCGGTTGATCAGGTCGATGCCGTGCACCCGGGAGGTGCCCTGCGCCGCCAGTGCCGCGATCAGGTACGAGAAGCCGCCGCGCAGGTCGGGGATGACCAGGTCGGCGCCCTGGAGCTTGGTCGGGCCGCTGACGACCGCGGAGTGCAGGAAGTTGCGCTGGCCGAAGCGGCAGGCGGAGCCGCCCAGGCACTCGCGGTAGAGCTGGATGTGGGCGCCCATCTGGTTGAGGGCGGAGGTGAAGCCGAGGCGGGACTCGTACACCGTCTCGTGGACGATGGACAGGCCGGACGCCTGGGTGAGGGCGACCACCAGGGGCTGCTGCCAGTCGGTCTGGAAACCGGGGTGGACGTCGGTCTCCAGGGCGATCGCGCTGAGCGAGCCGCCCGGGTGCCAGAAGCGGATGCCCTCGTCGTCGATCTCGAAGGCGCCGCCGACCTTACGGAAGGTGTTGAGGAACGTCATCATGGACCGCTGCTGGGCGCCGCGGACGTAGATGTTGCCTTCCGTGGCCAGGGCCGCGGAGGCCCAGGAGGCGGCTTCCAAGCGGTCGGGGAGGGCCCGGTGGGTGTAGCCGTTGAGCTTGTCGACACCGGTGATCCGGATCGTCCGGTCGGTGTCCATGGAGATGATCGCGCCCATCTTCTGCAGGACGCAGATCAGGTCCTCGATCTCCGGCTCGACGGCGGCGTTGGACAGCTCGGTGACGCCCTCGGCGAGGACCGCGGTCAGCAGCACCTGCTCGGTGGAGCCGACGGACGGGTACGGCAGCCGGATCTTGCAGCCGCGCAGGCGCTGCGGGGCCTCCAGGTACTGGCCGTCGTCGCGCTTCTCGATCTTCGCGCCGAACTGCCGCAGCACGTCGAAGTGGAAGTCCACCGGCCGGCCGCCGATGTCGCAGCCGCCGAGGCCGGGGATGAAGGCGTGGCCGAGGCGGTGCAGCAGCGGGCCGCAGAACAGGATGGGGATGCGGGAGGAGCCGGCGTGCGCGTCGATGTCCGCGACGTTGGCGCTCTCGACGTGCGAGGGGTCGAGGACCAGCTCGCCCGGCTCGTCACCAGGGCGGACCGTGACGCCGTGCAGCTGCAGCAGCCCGCGCACCACGCGAACATCGCGGATGTCGGGGACGTTGCGCAGCCGGCTGGGGCCGCTGCCGAGCAGGGCGGCGACCATGGCCTTCGGCACTAGGTTCTTCGCACCGCGAACCCGGATCTCGCCCTCCAGCGGGGTGCCGCCGTGGACAAGCAGTACGTCGTCAGTAGAGACGGTCATGGATCTCGCGTTCCTGGAGACGGGCAGGGCCAAGCAGAAATGGTAAGGGCGCCGAAGGGGGTGCCCGTGTGCACGTACGGGCCCCGAGCATGTAATGGCTTTGTCACAACACGCTCGGCTACGATCCGCCTTTGATCTGTAATCTCCCTATGGGTGGAAACCTTGCGGAATGTCGCGCATAAAGACTTCCGGGATCCGGGCAAGGGCGAACAGACCGTGAGCGAATCCCCACAGGTCCGCACGCGCCCCGACGGATAAGCGGTATCCGTCACGTGCGCCGGGGCTGCCGCCGTACGCCCTGCACTGCTCTTGTGCGGGAGGGGGCGTTCACTCCCCGCTCCAGGGGGAAGTGCGGGATCATGTGGACATGACCGAGGTGTCCTCGCTGACCGGCCGGCTGCTCGTCGCGACACCCGCGCTCGCCGATCCGAACTTCGACCGCGCGGTGGTGCTGCTGCTCGACCATGACGAGGAAGGCTCCCTCGGCGTGATCCTCAATCGCCCGACCCCGGTCGGCGTCGCCGACATCCTCGCGCCGTGGGCCGCGCTGGCGGGTGAGCCGGGGGTGGTCTTCCAGGGCGGCCCGGTATCGCTGGACTCGGCCCTCGGGGTGGCCGTGGTGCCCGGCGCGCTGTCCGGTGAGGGCGGTGTCCCCTCCGTGGACGGTGACGGCGGCCGCCCGGACGGTGACGGCGAGGGGAGCGGGGGAGGCGGCGAGGGCGGTGAGAGCGGCGAGAGTGCGGGGGCGGCCGCGGCGCAGTCCGCTGACCGGGGCGGCGACGTGCGGCCGGACGATGAGCCGCTCGGCTGGCGGAGGGTGCACGGCGCCATCGGGCTGGTCGACCTGGAGGCTCCGCCGGAGCTGCTCGCCGCGGTGCTCGGCAGCCTGCGGATCTTCGCGGGGTACGCGGGCTGGGGGCCGGGTCAGCTGGAGGACGAGCTGGTGGAGGGTGCCTGGTATGTCGTCGAGTCCGAGCCGGGCGACGTGTCTTCACCCGACCCCGAGCGGCTGTGGCGGGCGGTGCTGCGGCGGCAGCGCAATGAGCTGGCGATGGTGGCGACGTATCCGGACGATCCGTCGCTGAACTGAGCGGGGGGACGGGGGGCCGGGACCGGGCGCCCGGACGGGGCGCTGGGCGGCTTGTGTCGGGGCGGGTGCCGGGACTGGGTGTCGGGACCGGGCGTCGGGTACGGCCGGGTTTTGCGCCCCGCCTCACCCCGCCTCGCCCTGCTGCACGCCTGCTCGGCCCGCTTCATGCCCTGTCCTGCGCGCCCTTTTGCGCCCCTTCGCGCCCAGAGATTTGGTTGATGGCTTAATCATTGTGACGGTTTTGTCATGGGGACTGTCAGTCCCCGTCGCTATGGTTCGAGGTGACAGGGGACGGTGCGCGGCCGCCCCGGCGGACCGCGCCGGACAGCGGGGGAGCGCTGCCATGCACAAGCCGAGTGTGCCCGAGGACCTGGACCATCCGGAGCGGCTCTGGGCGCGCGCCGCGACGCTCGCGGTGGTCGCGGCCGCCGTGGACGACTGGGACGAATTCACCTTCGGTGCCCAGGGGTTGGCGTGCTGGAACGCCGGCGGCGCGTACTGGTGGCGGCTGAAACTGTACGACGACGGCCGGGCGCTGCTCTGCGGCCAGGACGCGGACGCCAGTTGCACGCGCGACGGCGGCCGGCGGATCGACTTCCTGGCCGGCGGCCCCGAGTGGCTGCCCTGGGAGCGGCTGCGGGACGACGCCGAGGGTGAGCTCCTCGGCTTCGTCTACTGGTGGGAGGACGGTGTCTGGGCCCGCGCGCCGTACCCCGGGAATCTGCCGGACGACGGGCTGGGGATGGCGATGGGCTGGGCCGCGCCCGGTGACGCCGCGGTCGGGCGGATCGCCGGCAGCCTGGTGGCCCTTGCGGAGACCGACGTCGATGCCACGGCCGCGGTCCATGCCTTCCTCGCCGCGGCCCAGGAGCGGATGGTCGGCGCGCAGGACGTGGCCGCACTGCTGGACGCGGTATGCGGCCGGGACTCCTGGTACGAGGTCCGGCCGGAGGCCGCGCTGGCGTTTGCGGAGCGGCTGGGCCTGACGGCCGGCGACCGCGGCGGGGTGGCGGTCTCCTAGGCGAGCGGCTGCCGGACGAGCGGTTGCTGGACGAGCGGCTGCGCTCCCGGGTGTGCCTGCGCCCCCAGGGCGAAGAAGCGCTCGGCGAGCGGGCTGGGCGCTGCAGGTGTCGCAGCAGCACCGGCTGCTGGAGCGGAGCGCGGAGCGCGGCACGGTCGCCCTCGCCCTGAACAATTCGGCGCTCTACCTGGGCAGCGCGGTCGGCTCGGCGCTCGGCGGTCTGGCGCTCGGGGCGGGCCTGGCTCCGTACGCGCTGCCATGGGCCGCCGCCGGGGTGGTGGCGGCGGCGCTTGTGCTCCATCTGGCAGCGGGCCGACGCTCCCGGGTTGCGGCGGGCGTGGGTACCCTTGGCACCTATGAGCACTCTTGAGCCCGAGCGCGGGGCAGGTACGGGGACCCTCGTAGAGCCGACACCGCAGGTGTCGCACGGCGACGGCGACCACGAGCGCTTCGCCCACTACGTCCAGAAGGACAAGATCATGGCGAGCGCGCTCGACGGGACCCCCGTCGTGGCGCTCTGCGGCAAGGTGTGGGTGCCCGGCCGCGACCCGAAGAAGTACCCCGTCTGTCCCATGTGCAAGGAGATCTACGAGTCCATGGGCGCCGGCGGCGACAAGGGCAAGGGCGGCAACGACGGCGGCAAGAAGTAGCCACCGCGGCGGCCGGCCCCGGCCCCGGTAGCGCGCACGGGCGCGGCGCACGTCAGCCGCGGCGCCAGACGCACGCGCGGCCCGCGGGGCCCGGCAGGTCGATAGCAGGAGCCATAGGGCGGATTCAACGGCCCTACGGTGACATTGCCCCGCCATGAGGTCATGAGGCCATGAGGTCATGGCGACGGGCCCGAGTCCACGAAGGACCCGGGCCCGTCGCCATACCCGGCCGTTCTCCCTCGCTCCATGCCGCCCCTCGCTCCGTGCTCCGTGCTCCATGCCGCCGGGCGCGGGAGCATGGCAGCATCGACCGGGATGACCATCCCCGTGCTGGTCTTCCGCTCTCCCTCGTACCGCTCTTCTCTTCCTCCCTCGTACCGCTCTTCGTACTGCTCCTCGTACCGCTCTTCCTCGTACTCGTACAGCGCCGGCTGGTCTCGGGCCTGGACGGCGCGGTGAAGGACTGACTGACGGCATGCCGGACACAGACACCGACACAGGTACCGACACAGACACCCACCCCGCACAGGAAGCCGGCCTGATCCCGGCACCACTGAGCATCGACGGGCCGCACCTCGGCACCGTCCATCTCGGCACGGACACCGCCCTCGCCGCCGCACCCGGCACCGAGGACACCGCACGCTGGCTGCGCGCGACCCTCGGCGCGGCCTTCGGCCTGCCGCTGCCGCCCGGCTCACCCGAGGCGGCCGACACCCTCGCGCTCGCCCTCGACCCCGCCCTCCCGGCGGAGGGCTATCGCCTGGAGGCCGACGCCCGTTGGGGCGTACGGATCGCCGGCGGCGGCCCGGCCGGTGTCTTCTGGGGAGCCCAGACGCTCCGTCAGCTCCTCGGCCCGCTCGCCTTCCGCCGGGCCCCGCTCGCCCCGGACCGTCCCGTCGTCCTGCCGCAGCAGACCATCGAGGACGGGCCCCGCTTCGGCTGGCGCGGCATGCTGCTCGACGTCGCACGGCACTTCCTGCCCAAGGAAGGCGTGCTGCGCTACATCGACCTGCTCGCCGCCCACAAACTCAATGTCCTCCACCTCCACCTCACCGACGACCAGGGCTGGCGCATCGAGATCGCCCGCTATCCGAAGCTCACCGAGACCGGCGGCTGGCGCGAGCGCACCAAGGCCGGACACCGTGCCTCCCCCCTCTGGGACGACCGCCCGCACGGCGGCTACTACACCCACGACGACATCCGCGAGATCGTCGCCTACGCCGCCCAGCGGCATATCACCGTCGTCCCCGAGATCGACATCCCCGGACACTCGCAGGCCGCCATCGCCGCGTACCCGGAACTCGGCAACACCGACGTCATCGACACCACCTCCCTGAAGGTCTGGGACACCTGGGGCGTCAACCCCAACGTACTGGCGCCCACTGACAACACCCTTCGCTTCTACGAACACGTCCTGGAGGAGGTCCTCGACCTCTTCCCCTCGCCGTTCGTGCACATCGGCGGCGACGAGTGCCCCAAGGACCAGTGGCGGGCGTCCGCCACCGCCCAGGCCCGGATCGCCGAGCTCTCCCTCGCCGGCGAGGACGAGCTGCAGAGCTGGTTCATCCGGCACTTCGACCGCTGGCTCACCGACCGTGGACGGCGGCTGATCGGCTGGGACGAGATCCTCGAAGGCGGCCTGGCCGAGGGGGCCGCCGTCTCCTCCTGGCGCGGCTACGCCGGCGGGGTCGCCGCCGCCAAGGCCGGCCACGACGTCGTCATGTGCCCCGAACAGCAGGTCTACCTGGACCACCGTCAGCACCCGTCCCCCGACGAGCCGGTGCCGATCGGCTTCGTACGCACCCTGGAGGACGTCTACCGATTCGAGCCGGTGCCACCCGAACTGACGGCCGACCAGGCCGCGCACGTCCTGGGAACCCAGGCCAACGCCTGGACCGAGGTCATGGACACTCAGGCGCGCCTCGACTACCAGGTCTTCCCGAGGCTGGCCGCCTTCGCCGAGGTCGCCTGGTCACGGCTGCCGGCCCCGGCCGACCGCGACTACCGGGACTTCTCCCGGCGGATGGCCGCCCACTACGCCCGCCTCGACGCCCTCGGCGTCGACTACCGCCCGTCCGGCGGCCCCCGGCCCTGGCAGAAACGCCCCGGAGTGCTCGGACGCCCGATCGACGGGGCGCCCCCGAACGTGTGAGGCCCGTACCGCCCCGGGGGACTCCGGGGACCCCGGGGGACACCCCCGTATCGCTCCGTACCACCGGGTGCGCCCCGTCGACCGGGCGGAGCGCGCGGCCCTGGTGGGGTGCCCGGTGGGGCGCCCGGTGGGGTGCCGTACGCCCGGCAGCGCGCCGCGCCCCCTCACCGGCCGTAGCGGACGAAACCGGACCAGCACTACCGAGTGGTGACGGACCGCCGCTTCGTGGACCCTCGCGCCGAGGTGCCACGAAGATGTGCCAGAGTTGCCACGTCCGGGCTGGGAGCACGTACCGTACGGCGGAGCGGAACTGCCGGGACACCCGGGGAAGGGGCAGCTGGCTTGACCACGCACGCACCGCACGCGTCGCACACGGTGACGTTGCCGGCCTCGCTCGACGAGGCGGTGGCGGCGCTCACCGCCATGCCCGCCGCCGTGCCCGTCGCGGGCGGCACGGACCTCATGGCGGCGGTCAACGCCGGACTCCTCAGACCCGCAGCGCTGGTGGGCCTCGGCCGGATCAGCGAGATCCGCGGTTGGCAGTACCTGGACGGTCATGCGCTGCTCGGCGCCGGGCTGACGCTCGCCCGTATGGGGCGCCCCGACTTCGCCGCCCTGATTCCCGGCCTGGCCGCCGCCGCCCGCGCGGCCGGCCCGCCGCAGATCCGCAACGCGGGCACCCTCGGCGGCAACATCGTGACCTCCGCCCCTACGGGCGACACCCTCCCGGTGCTCGCCGCCCTGGACGCCACGGTGATCATCGCCGGCCCCGGGGGGACCCGCCGTGAGATCCCGGTCAGCCACCTCCTGGCCGGCCGCGAGATGCTGCGCCCCGGCGAACTCGTCGGCTTCGTGCGGGTACCGCTGCTGCACGCCCCGCAGGCCTTCCTGAAGGCCGGCGGCCGTACCGGACCCGGGCGCGCCACCGCGTCGGTCGCGCTCGTCCTGGACCCCGCCCGGCGCGGCGTACGCTGCGCGGTCGGCGCGGTCGCCGCCATGCCGCTGCGCCCCCTGGAGGCCGAGCAGTGGGTGGCGTCGATCATCGACTGGGACGGCGAACGCGCCCTGGTGCCCGAGGCGCTGACCGCTTTCGGCGACTATGTCGCCGCCGCCTGCATCCCGGACCCGGTGCCGTCGGAGGACGGTTCCGAACCGGCGCCCCTGCCACCGGCCGCGCTGCATCTGCGCCGTACGGTGGCAGCACTGGCCCGCCGCGCACTCGGGAGGGCGCTCTCGGCATGAGCGAGCGGAGCATGAGGGTCCCCCCGGCCGGAGGCTGGTGGAGAATCAACGGGAGGTGCGCGCCCCGCGCAGGCGAGGGCGAGCGGAGCGAGGGGTCTCGGCATGAGTGACGCGGACAACCGTCATCGGCAGCCGCAGCAGCCGTCCGCCGACCAGGGCTGGCAGCCGCTGCCGCAGGGCGGTGAGTACGAGCAGGAGGCGACGGCCTTCGTCCAGCTCCCCGAGGGCTTCACCACCGGGGTCTACGGCGGCCGTACGCCCGACCGCACCCCGGGCGCCGACCCGCTCGCCGCGCCCGGCCACGGCTACACCCCGCCGGCCTCCTTCACCCCGCACCCCGCCGCCCCGCCGTCCGCCGACACCGACCCGGCGGCCACCGGCCAGTGGACGATGCCGTTCGCGGACCCCTCGGCCGGCTACGCCGACCCGTCCGCCGGCTACCCCGCTCCCACGGACGGTACGGCCCACCCCACGGACGGTACGGCCCACCACGGACCGCCCACGGGCTACCGGAGTGGCGCACCCGGGGGCGCGCAGCCCTGGGGCGGTGGCACCCCGGTGGAGTGGCCCGTGGCGGGCGGCCCACAGGCGAGCGGCCCGCTTCCGGGGAGCGGCACGTGGTCGGTTCCGGCGGCGGCCGACGACGGCCTGGAGGAGTCCGGCGAGTACCGCGTCGACGGCTACCAGGACGGCAGATACCAGGACGGCAGATACCAGGGCGGTGGCTACCAGGGCGGTGGTTACCCGCACGCCGGCGCGTACGGCGGCGCGAACGCCGGTGCGGGCGCGGACGCGGACGCCGGTGTGGACACTGGTGTGGCCGACGGTACGGACCCGGGCTCCGCTGCCCGTACCGGACACTGGAACTTCACCACCGGTCTGAGCGCCACGAACCCGGGGCAGACGCGCTCCACGGAGCCGCAGGAGGCCTCGCGGAGCGCAGGAGCCGAAGTCCCCTTCGGCGGCCCCGCGGACGGCTCGTACGAGCCGGAGAGCGGCTTCCCGGCCCCGGGCGGCCCGGACGTCACGGCCGGCGGCGCGACCGGACACTGGTCGCTGCCGGCCGATGCGCTCGCCCAGTGGCCGCCGACCGCCGAGACGGCGCCGCCCGCGCACGACAGGGCGTCGGACGTACCCGCCCCAGCCGGCGCGGCCGGCTGGGCGGCACCGACGGCCGCCGCCGAAGTCGAAGCCGTAGACGAGGACGTCGCGGACGCCTCACAGGCGGCTGCCCTGGATGCCCCGGATACCCGGGATGTCCCGGACACCCCGGACATCCCGCAGGCGGACGCCCGCCCGGAAGCCGACGTACCGGGCGGATCTGCCGAGTCCGACTCCGACTCCGCCCCCGAGTCCGACTCCGACCCCGAGCCCAACTCCGAGGCCGTTCCCGGCGAACCAGCGGACCACGACGGCGACAGCACGGAGGAAACCGAGGGCGCCGACACCACCGAGGCGACCGAGGCGACTGAGGGCACCAAGGCCACCGACGCCACCGAGGAGGCCGACGCGACCGCCCCGGCCACCGGTGACGTCACGGGCGCCGAAGCCCAGGCCCCCTCCGCGGAGGCCGCCGAGCGCCCCACCGACACCCACAACGAACACGGCGAACACGACAAGCGCAGCGAGCACGCAGACCACCACGACCACAACGAAGACCACGACCACAACGAAGACCACGAACACAGCGAACACCCCTCCGCCTCCTACGTCCTGCGCGTGAACGGCATCGACCGCCCGGTCACCGGCGCCTGGATCGGCGAATCGCTGCTCTACGTGCTGCGCGAACGCCTCGGCCTGGCCGGTGCCAAGGACGGCTGCTCGCAGGGCGAGTGCGGCGCCTGCTCCGTCCAGGTGGACGGGCGGCTGGTGGCGTCGTGCCTGGTGCCCGCCGCGACCACTGCGGGCAGCGAGGTCCGTACGGTCGAGGGCCTCGCCCGCAACGGCGCCCCCTCCGACGTCCAGTGCGCCCTCGCCGCCTCCGGTGCCGTGCAGTGCGGCTTCTGTGTACCGGGGATGGCGATGACCGTGCACGACCTCCTGGAGGGCAACCCCGCCCCCAGCGAGCTGGAGACCCGCAAGGCGCTGTGCGGCAACCTCTGCCGCTGCTCCGGCTACCGGGGCGTGCTGGACGCCGTCGAAGAAGTCGTCAAGGCCCGTGCGGAAGCCGCCGAGGCAGCCGAGGCCGCCACGTCCCCGGAGGACGGACCGGCCGTGGCGCCCCCGCCGGACACCGCCCGTATTCCCCACCAGGCAGGCCCCGCCGACCCCATGGGCCGCGCCCCGCACGACCAGGATCCGCACACCGGAGGCACCGCATGACGTCCGATGGCGCAGCCGCCGTCACCGCGACCCCCGCGGCGGGCGTCCCGATCCCGCCCGTCGAGCCGCCGCCGCACGGGCTGGGCGTCTCGCTGCCGCCCGCCGACGCCGCGGCGAAGACGGAGGGCACCTTCCCGTACGCCGCCGACCTGTGGGCCGAGGGGCTGCTGTGGGCGGCCATACTGCGCTCGCCGCACCCGCGCGCCCGGATCCGGTCCGTCGACACCCGGCACGCCCTGGAGATGCCGGGCGTCCGCGCCATCGTCACGCACGACGACGTCCCCGGGGACGCGGGCCACGGCCGGGGCACCGCCGACCGCCCGGTCTTCGCCAAGGACGAGGTCCGCCACCACGGTGAGCCGATCGCCGCGGTGGCCGCCGACCACCCCGACACGGCACGGCTGGCCGCCGCCGCCATCGCGGTCGAGTACGAGGTGCTGGACGCCGTCACCGACCCCCAACTGGCCTTCGAGGCCGAGCCGTTGCACCCGGACGGGAACCTCATCCGGCACATCCCGCTCCGCTTCGGTGACGCCGACGCCGTGGGTGAGGTGATGGTCGAGGGTCTCTACCGGATCGGCCGCCAGGACCCGGCGCCCATCGGGGCCGAAGCCGGGCTCGCGGTACCGCGCCCGGACGGAGGCGTGGAGATCTACACCGCCTCCACGGATCCGCACACCGACCGCGATCTGGCCGCCGCCTCCTTCGGCCTGGAACCGGACAAGGTCAAGGTCGTGGTGACCGGTGTGCCCGGCGCCACCGCCGACCGCGAGGACCCCGGCATCCAGCTGTCACTGGGCCTGCTGGCGCTGCGCACCGGCTGCCCCGTCAAACTCGCCGCCACCCGCGAGGAGTCCTTCCTCGCGCACGCCCACCGCCACCCCACGCTTCTGCGCTACCGCCACCACGCGGACGCCGAGGGCAAGCTGGTCAAGGTGGAGGCGCAGATCCTCATGGACGCCGGGGCCTACGCCGACACCTCCGCCGACGCGCTCGCCGCCGCGGTCTCCTTCTCCTGCGGCCCGTACGTCGTCCCGCACGCGGTCGTCGACGGCTGGGCGGTGCGCACCAACAACCCGCCCTCCGGCCACGTACGGGGCGAAGGCGCCCTGCAGGTCTGCGCCGCCTACGAGGGCCAGATGGACAAACTGGCCGCCCGTCTGGGCCTGGAGCCCGACGAGATCCGGATGCGGAACGTCATGGCCACCGGCGATCTGCTCCCCACGGGACAGACGGTGACCTGCCCCGCCCCCGTGGCCGAACTCCTGCACGCCGTACGGGAAGCGCCGCTGCCCGAGCTGCCCAAGGACGCCCCCGAGGCGGACTGGCTGCTGCCGGGCGGCCCGGAGGGTGCGGGCGAACCGGGCGCGGTGCGCCGCGGCGTCGGTTACGCGCTCGGCATGGTGCACATGCTCGGAGCGGAGGGCGCAGACGAGGTCTCCACCGCCACCGTCAAGGTCAGCGGTTCGGTCGCCACGGTCATCTGCGCGGCCGTCGAGACCGGTTCGGGCTTCTCCACGCTGGCGCGGCAGATCGTCCAGGAGACCCTCGGGGTCGACGAGGTGCACGTCGCCGGCGTCGACACCGACCAGCCCCCGGCCGGCCCGGCCTGCCACGGACGGCACACCTGGGTCTCGGGCGGCGCCGTCGAACGCGCCGCCAAGATGGTCCGCACCCAGCTGCTCCAGCCCCTGGCGCACAAGTTCGGCATGTCCACCGAACTCCTCCAGTTCAGCGACGGCAAGATCACGTCGTACGACGGCGTGCTCAGCACCACCGTCGCCGAAGCCCTGGACGGCAAGGAGCTCTGGGCCACCGCCCAGTGCCGCCCGCACCCCACCGAGCCGCTCGACGACAGCGGCCAGGGCGACGCCTTCGTCGGCCTCGCGTTCTGCGCCATCCGCTGCGTCGCCGACGTGGACATCGAACTGGGCGCCGTCCGGGTCGTCGACATGACCGTCGCGCAGGACGTCGGCCGGGTCCTCAACCCGCGCCAGCTGCGGGCCCGTATCGAGGCCGGCGTCACCCAGGGACTGGGCGCCGCCCTGATGGAGAACCTGCGCACCACCCGCGGCCAGGTCCGCCACCCCGACCTGACCGGCTACGCGCTGCCGACCGCGCTCGACGCCCCGGATATCCGCATCGTCAAGCTGATCGAGGACCGCGACGTGATCGCCCCCTTCGGCGCCAAGCCGGCCAGCGCGGTCCCCGTGGTCACCTCCCCGGCCGCCGTGGCCTCCGCCGTCCGGGCCGCCACCGGCCGCCCCATCGGCCGCCTCCCCATCCGCCCCCAGGCGGCGGTGGCCCAGGTGCTCCAGCCGTAGCTGTACGGCCGTCAGGCGGCCCGGAAGCCGCCCTCCTTCACCCCTGCCACGAATGAGTGCCAGGAGGGCGCAGAGAAGGCCAGCGCGGGCCCGTGCGGGTCCTTGCTGTCACGCACGGGGACGACTCCGGTAGAGGCGACAGCAGGCGCCCATTCGATGCACTGGCCGCCGTTGCCACTGTAGGAGGACTTGAACCAGCGGGGGGATTCGGTCTTCACGAAATGCCCTTTCGTACTTGCTCGATCATGGCCACTGACGCCGCCTGCGACAAAGCTTCGGCTTGTAGCTGATGGTAGGCCGTCAATATGGTCAGCACGAACGTACTTTCGCGTTCGAGATGGCCCCGATGGGCGGACTCGGCGTACGACATGAGCGAACGGTCCGGCATTGTCAGCACAGTGATCGGCAAGGTGAACGATCTGCGTGCTCCCATGGAGAACGGAGCAACCTGCAACACGGTGTTCGGCAGGTCGGCGAACTCAAGCAAGCGCGCGAACTGAGCATCCATGACGGCGGCGTCGCCCATCGGCCTGCGGATGCACCCTTCATCAAGTACCGCGAAGATCAGAGGCGATGGAGACCGCACAAGAGCTGCTTGCCGCTGCGTCACCAGCTCGACACGTTCCTCGGCTTGCTCGGGGGTGATCGCTTCCCGCCGCACCGCGTCCGCTTCCAGCGTTGCTGCGTACTCCGGCGTTTGAAGCAGACCAGGGATGACACCTACCTCGTACAGCCTGATCTCCGAGGCTCGCGCTTCATGTGCGACGTACTCCGGAAACCCTTCGATGAGCGCTGTGTGACGTACGGCCCGGCTCTGGCGTTGAAGCCTGTCCCCCGTGCCGAATGCCCGGTCAGCGCATGCCGCAAAGCGGCGAGTTGGAGGACGGCGACCAGTTTCAATGGCGGAGATGTGCGTCGCGGAGCACCCGATGCGGTCCGCCAGCTCGTCCTGAGTCCAGCCTCGCTCGTCCCGTAACGTGCGCAGACGATGCCCGAACGCCGCGCTAGGCGACTTTTCAGGTTCCAGCTCTTTCCGGTTCAACGGCTAACACCCAACTCCCTGTGCAAACAACGCAGGTTGATGACGGTCCGACTGTAGGTCACGCTGAACTCGCTTGGTAGTGAAATCGCTACAGAGAGGAGCGGTCGCTCCATGCCACCCGCCGGTCCTGAGCGTCAGCGCACCATGACTCCGCCCGTCCACCTCGGTGTCCCCAAGCCGGACCCCGAACCGGCACCCGGCTGCGACGTGTGCGGCGCGCTGGCCCGGCAGCGGGAGGACGCACAGCGAAGCGGGGACATGTCGATGGCGTCGGATCTGAACATCGAGATGCGGAACCACCCACACCGGAGGCGCACATGACGATTCACGCGGCGAACCACGCGGCAGCGACGGCGAACCAAGCGGCAGTGGAGGCGTACTGCGATCTGCATCTCGTCCTGGATGAGCTGAAGACGCCATTCCCGGAGATGGTCCTCACCGACACCGCCGACGGTGGCATCCGCATCAACCTCGGCCGCGTCGACACCGCCACGGCCGCCGGGCTCGCGTACACCCTCCAGGTGGCGGCACGACTTTTCCGAGTGGTGGCAGGGCGATGCGACACCGTGGAGCCAAGGCCGATCGGCACCTGACAGCAGATTTCCCGTCCCTGGACGGGGCGGATTGCACATGCACGACAGCGCGGGGAAGGTCCCTGCACTGAATGCAGTGAGGAGGCACGATGAACGTGATCCTGTGGAACAACGGTGGTGGCGACAAGTTGCCGGGCGAGCCCTATCCCGGTCCGCATCAGCCACCAACACCGGACGGAGGCCCCGGCGTTCCCAACCCGCCGAAGACGTTTGAGGCTGTCGGCCTGTGACCGCCAACGCGCACCAGGAGCGCTCCAGCCGTGCTGAGCTGGGGCGTGTCCTCATGTCCGACGGTACCTTGTCGCCCGACTGGGCCCCCTCCTTCGCTGCCGTCCCCCGGTCCGCGTTCCTGCCCGATCTCATGTGGCCCTTCGACATGAGCACCGCCCAGAGCGTGGCGGTCAGCAGGACGGACGACCCGGAAACGTGGCAGGAGTACGCCGAGTCCGACGTGCCCGTCGTCACGCAGTGGGACGACGGCCGGCACTCCGGCACTGCGCCGGGGCTGGTGCCCACGTCGTCCGCTTCCATGCCCAGTGTGGTCTTCCGCATGCTCTGTGACCTGGACGTACGGCCCGGAAACCGGGTGTTGGAAATCGGCACCGGCACGGGCTGGAACGCCGCTCTGCTGGCTCACCGGCTCGGCCCGGAGAACGTCGTCACGGTGGAAGTGGACGGCAGCGTCGCCGAGTCGGCGCGGGCGGCTCTCGAACGGTTCGGACTTCCAGCCCGAGTCGCCCATGGCGACGGATTCCAGGGCTACCCCGACGGAGCGCCCTACGACCGGATCATGGCCACCTGCGGGCTCCGGTCCATTCCCTTCGCGTGGGTACGGCAGTGCCGACCCGGCGGGGCGATCGTTGCCCCGTGGGGGACGCACTACAGCAACGGTGACGCTGTGGCCCGGCTGATCGTCGCCGGTGACGGCGAGAGCGCGTCCGGCGCCTTCACCGGCCCCGTGGAGTTCATGAAGCTCCGGGCGCAGCGCCTGCCTCCCGTGATGCACCGTGAATACGTTCCCGGCAGTGTGGCCGATGGCGACGAGTCGTCCACCACGGTCAGCGAGACCGAATTCGCCGGAGAACGTTTCGCCCCGCAGCGGTTCGCGCTGGGGCTCCGTCTGCGGGATTGCGTGCACGTCGTCGCCGGCAAGTGCGAGGGCGCCCGGCCGGTCTGGTTCTACGGACTGACGGACCGCTCATGGGCGTGCGTCCAGTTCCGTGACGGTGACACGGCCCGTGTCTGGCAGTCCGGCCCCCGCCGGCTGTGGGACGAGGCGGAAGCCGCCCACCAGTGGTGGGAGGAGCGGGGGCGCCCTGGCTTCACCCGCTTCGGGCTGACAGTGGACAGCGACGGCGAGCGGGTATGGCTTGATTCACCGGAGGGCGTCATCAGTCCCACGAACACGTAGACGAACACGTAGACAAACACGTAGAAAGAAGAAGGTCGGGGACACCGTTGAGCGCCCCCGACCTTGCAGGCCGCCGTTCCTGCTGCTCATCGCAGCTTCGGAGGCGTGGCGGCCCACGCGACGTCATCGACCGCGAGCCACGGTGCGGCCGCAACGGCCGTGGGCGTCACCCCGGCGAAGGCCAGGACGTCCCGATGCAGGTGGGACTGGTCGACGAAGCCGCTCTCCGCCGCCACCAGGGCAGCGCTGTGACCTGCGGCGAGACGGTGGGCCGCATGGTCGAAGCGAACCAGCTGCGCGGCGCGCTTGGGCGTGAGGCCGATCTGGGACCGGAACCGGGCCCAAAGACGTTTACGGCTCCATCCGACCTCGGCCGCCAGCGGCTCGACCCGCACCTGCCCCCGGTTGATCACCATCTGCCGCCAGGCGTGGGCGACTTCCGGATCGACCGCCCGGCCTGCCTCGTGTCCTCGACGAGCCAGCGCAGCCTCCGCGATCGTGAACCGGTCCTCCCACGATGCGGCAGCGCGCAGTTGCTCCTGGATGCGCAGGGCGTCGCGGCCCCAGAGATCGTCGAGGGCGACCACCGCCCCGCCCGGCTCCGGGGAAGCACCCAGCACCGCGTGCGCGGCCACCGGTGACAGCCGCACCTGCAGGCACTCGGTATTCCGGCCGCTCACCCGAACGCTGCCGGGCACGAGGCCGAGAACGGCGCTGCCGCGCTGTTGCCGGCCCGTGGCGTCGTCGAGGAGCAGTCCGTCACCACAGTCGACGGCCACCGTGACAGCCGGGTACGGGACCACGTGAAGGCCGACGAGATCCGTGGTGCGATCGCGGAATCCAGCCATGCAGACCCCCGGCAGCCGGCCGGGCCGCGACGGGGTGGTGATGTCCCACCTCGCCGCAGCGTCACGAGCCCCCTCGGCCCCCTCGGCATATCGCATGGCTCCAGGCTACGAGCCGCCGCCGGCGTAGCACCGCCGTCGCGACATTTGTCCAAGACGCGGCCTCAGGCACGCACCCACACTGACAGCCCAGTACCCGCCCCGGAGAGGAAGCTCGTGATGCACCAGCCGATCGACCCGTTCATGCCGGCCGTCGAACTCGCCGCGGCCATACGCCGCAAGGAGGTGAGCCCGGTAGAGGTGGCCGACAGCTACTTGCAGCGGATGGACGAACTCGACCCCCGGCTCAACGCGTTCTGCCACCGAGCCGACGACGACGTCCGCAAAGCCGCATCAGCTGCCGCGGACGCGGTGGTACAGGCCGATTCGACGGATTCGACCGAGGACCTCCCGCCGTTCCACGGCGTCCCGCTGCCGATCAAGGACCTCCTCGATGTGGCCGGCTGGCCCACGACCCATGGGTCCGCCGGCGCCGTCCGGGCACCGGCCGCCGCATCGGACCCGGTTGTGCAACGGTTCGTGGACGCGGGGTTCATCCTGCTCGGGAAGACCACCACCTCCGAGTTCGGCACCGTGTCCTTCACTGAGAGCGAGGCCCTGGGGATCTCCCGCAACCCGTGGGACCCGGACCGCACACCAGGCGGGTCGTCGAGCGGCGCGGGCGCTGCCGTCGCCGCGGGGATGGCGCCCCTCGCCCACGCCGCCGACGGCGGCGGTTCGATCCGCGTCCCGGCGTCGTGCACCGGCCTCGTCGGACTCAAACCCACCCGCGGCCTGGTCACCAACGCGACCGTCGACGCCGAGGGGCTGGCCACCAACGGCGTGCTCACCCGCTCGGTGGCCGACGCCGCGGCCGCCCTGGACGTGCTCGCCCGCCATGATCCTGCCGCGTGGTGGTCACCCCCGGCCCCACGGCGGTCCTTCGCCCGCGCGATAACGACGGCCCCGCCGGGAAGGCTGCGGATCGGTGTGCTCGTCGACCCTCCCATCGACGGGCTGAACGTCGATCCGGCATGCGTGGCGGCGGTCGACACGACCCTTCGGGCTCTCGAATCGGCCGGCCACCACATCGTCGACGTTCCCCTTCCGCTGCCCCCGTCCGATGAGTTGGTCGCGGCGTTCACGACCATCTGGAACCTTGCAGGCGTCGGGGTCGCACTCGCGGACCCGGACCGCGTCGAGCCCCATAACCGGGCCTTGCGTGACGCGGCGCGAGCCATCGACTCCTGGGCCTACGCAGAGGGCGTGAAGAAGACCCAGCACCTGTCGCGGCGCATCGTCGAAGCCTTCGTCACCGGCTTCGATCTCCTCGTCACGCCCACGATGGCGTGCCTGCCGCCACCCGTCGGCTTCTGGCGAACCGGCACCGACGATGATCCCCTGACGCCACTGCTGAAGAGCTACCCGCTGGCGGTGTTCACGTCCCTGTTCAACGTGACCGGCCAACCGGCCATCTCCCTCCCCCTCCACCACGACGACGCCACCGGCCTGCCCGTCGGCGTCCAGCTCGTCGCCGCCCCCTGGCGGGAAGACCTCCTGCTCCAGGTGTCCCGCGCCCTGGAGCTCGCACACCCCTGGACCGATCGCCGCCCGGCTGTCAGCTGACGACCTGAGTCAGGAGCGGGCCCGCGACTTCGTCGGCGAAGCCCCTGTCCGGGTGCCGGCGTGGCGGCTATCGCCCGCCCAGACTGCTTCCTCCGTCAACGTCAAGCACGTGGCCGGTGATGAAGCCCGTGTCCTCGGACAGGAGGAACTCGACGGCGGCGGCGATGTCGTCGGGAGTACCCAGGCGTCCGACGGGAATGGAGGCGATCGTGTTCCGTTCCGCTTCACTGCCGCGCGGTCGCGAACGGTGGAAGAGTTCGGTGCCGGTGGGCCCGGGCGACACGGCGTTGGAGGTGATGCCGTCCGCAGCGAGTTCGAGCGCCCAGGAGCGGGTGCAGCCCACCAGAGCACTCTTCGCCGCCGCGTACGACGTACGGTCCCGGGCGCCGTACGTCGCCCGGGAAGTGATGCTGACGATGCGGCCGAAACGTTCCGCGCGCATACCCGGCACAAGAGCCCGAACAATCTGGACGGCTGACCGCAGGTTCACGTCCAGCACCTGCTGCAATGTGGTCAGTTCCAGCTCTTGCAGGGGCTGCGGCTGCGCGACACCGACATTGTTGACGACACGGCAGATCCGGCGCCCGCTCAGGGCCTTGTCCAGCATGCGCGCGGTGTCGTCGATGTCGGCGAGATCGCAGGGGAGGAACGTGCCCGGGAACGGGTGAGCCGGCTCGCTGCGGGCGACCCCGATGACGCCGTATCCGGCCCGTGCGAGCCGGTGAGCGATCGCGAGCCCGATCCCCTTCGTGGCACCGGTGACCAGTACGTCCGCCATGTTGCTCCGTACGCTCCTTCTGTTCCTTGCTGCCGCCAACTCATCACAGAACGTGCGGTGGCCAGCTTAGATCGAGTCCGGCAACGGGTCCTCGGCGAGGCGGACCGGTTCCGCGAGGGCGGCCTCGTAGGCGGGGCGGGGCGTGGTCACCTCCCCGGCCGCCGTGGCCTCCGCCGTCCGCGCCGCCACCGGCCGCCCCATCGGCCGCCTCCCCATCCGCCCCCAGGCGGCCGTGGCCCAGGGGCTGCAGGCGTAGCCGAGACGGACGAGCGACAGGGTGGCACCCCGACGGGGTGCCACCCTTTCCCTCGTAACCAGCCACGGTTGACCCTGAACAGTGGCCGCTCTACCGAAGTCGCTTGGGGTAGGTGTACGGGAAGACGCCTTGGTACGGCGGGCCGGGAGTCCCGCAGTGCATGCAGTGCCAGTGTCCGCCCATCACGGTCATCGGGTTCCCGCAGTTATTGCAGCTCACTGCCGCCTCCTCGGGCTCGTTGGACCTGGTACTGATCCGTGTACGCCTGAGCGGCCCTGTACGCCTCGATGTTGAGCTTGTTGGCGCACTTGTCGGCCTCGGCCTCAGAATCGAAGAACGCTCCGTACATCTTCCCGTCGGCACCCTCGATGTGCGCCAGGTGGCCATCTGGGGTGCTGACGACGTACCAACGGTCGTCGCGTTCGTCTCGTCGTACCTCGAACATCACTTCATCTCCGTCCAGTCAGCGCCCATCCCACTGTTCCGGGCGCCGGGCGCAGTGTCACGGGGATCTGGTTGACCTCCTTCGATCGGTGGAGCAGTGTCCGGGGCGGTTGCCCGGCACCGCTCGCCACTGGGCGACACTGTCGGCGGCCTGCTGCTCAGTCATGACTGCCGAACATCCTGTGTTCCCTGATCTTGATGCTGGCGATCACTGCCGCGCCGAACTGCCCCTCTTTGCGCGCCTCGCAGCGCTCCTCTGCCAGCGCGGCGCACCGGTCGCAGTCGGGCACAGGCTCCGGGGCGAGGTCGTTGAACGGTTCGCCCAGCGACACGGGGCGCTCGTGGTAGCCGCTCATGTGCGACGCCTCCGGTTGTTGACCTCGGTCACGCGGGCGCGCAGCCGGTCCAGTTCGTTGGGTGGGCGGAAGCGCTGGGTCTCCCATGTCTCGTCATCCCCGGCGACAGGGGCCAGTGTGACCGTGCGGGTATCCCCGTCCCAGCCAACGGCCTTGCCGACGCGTCCCGCTGCCGTGTCCTTGACGAGTACGCCCTGAGCGGGCACCCACGGGGTGCTCATCAGGCGGTCACCTCCATGCCGTGAATCCGGCGGTCTTTCATGTGGCCTGTCCTGTCCTGGAATCGCCGCAGGGTGGTGCCGGATCTTTTGAGATGGGCAACTCCCTTGCAGTGACATCAGAGTTGCGCCTCGCGGACACCAAGCAACAGGCTTAGGGGCATCACACCTGACGTGTGATGGAGGGGAGTTGCGCGTTGGCTGAATCGTC
Organism: Streptomyces sp. NPDC001339; assembly: GCF_042895955.1. Lineage (NCBI taxonomy): Bacteria > Bacillati > Actinomycetota > Actinomycetes > Kitasatosporales > Streptomycetaceae > Streptomyces > Streptomyces sp. NPDC001339. The sequence continues at coordinate 67,737 of NZ_JBIAWT010000011.1, forward strand.
TAGCAGTTCGGGATCTTCCTATGGGGAAGAGGTGCGCGCGTGGCGGCTCATGCGGGGCATGAGTCAGCGTGAGCTAGGCGCGGGCGCAAAGTACGGTCAGTCGTACGTATCCATGGTGGAGAAGGGGGATCGCGTCGGATCGCCGGGGTTCGCGGACCATTGCGACCAGGTGTTCGGCACGCCGGGAACCTTCAAACGGTCATGGAAGCGCGCGAGCAGGCGCGGACATCCCGAGTGGTTCGAACCGTACCTTGACCTCGAAGCCGTATCCGCACGCGTTCTGGACTTCAGCGCCTATCTCGTCATGGGGATATTGCAAACGGAGAGGTACGCGCATGCCCTCTTCCGTGCGTCGTACCCGCGTGACACCCCAGCGGCGACGGCCGAGAAGGTACAGGCCCGGTTGCGGCGCCGTGACGCACTGGACAGGGACGATCCCCCGCTGCTGTGGGTGATCCTGGACGAGGCGTGCGTACGGCGCATGGTCGGCGGCCCGGACGTCATGCGGGAGCAAGTGGCCTACCTGGTGGAGGCGGCGGAGTCGCCCCATGTCACCCTTCAAGTACTCCCGTTCGACACGGGGGCACCACCGGCGGGTGAGCCGTTCACCCTGCTTCAGTTCGAGGACCGCCCCAGTGTCCTCTACACGGAAGCGCTGGGCATGGGACGGGTCGTCGACTCGGCTGCGCAGGTGGAGAAGGCCAGCGGGCATTACGACCGGTTGCGCGCTGACGCTCTCTCGCCGGAGAACACGTTGATCGAGCTGCACAAGGTGATGGAGGAACTGCCAAGATGAGAACCACACCTGACCTCTCCGGCGCGGAGTGGGTTAAGTCGAGTTACAGCAGCGGAGAGGGCGGGCAGTGCCTTGAGTGGGCCCCCGTGTTCGCGGCTGCCGGCGTCGTTCCCGTCCGTGACTCCAAGAACTCCGACGGCCCGGTGCTGACCTTCGGCGCCGACGCCTGGTCGGCATTCGTGGACGATGCCAAGGGCGGAGAATTTCCCCACTGACGCAGCCCAGTAAACGGGGATAGCCGGGACACCAAATGGTGCCCCGGCTCTTTTCGTGGATGACGTCTTGGAGGCCGTGGCGGGAATCGAACCCGCGTAACTCGCTTTGCAGGCGAGCCCCTGAACCACTCGGGCACACGGCCGGGTTGTGCGGTGGTTCCGACTCTAGGGCGCGGGGGTGGGGGCCGGGCAAGGGTGCGGCGCGGGTTGCCATGAAGCCGCAATGCGGGGCAACACGGGTGCAATGGAGCGGACGCGCCGACGTGCGCGGGGACCTGCGATGTAGGACCGACGGCCGAGCTGATTCCCGCCTTCCGACAGGGGTGTGGTGGCTGTACGGCTCTTACGCTGGGCTGATGACCGCTGACCAGTCCGCCCTCTCTGCCCCGTCCCTGAACGGCGATGTTGAGCGTGCCGCCGATGCTGCTGATGCCGCCGACGGGGTGCTGTCCCCGGCCTACCGCGCGCTGACCTTGGGGATCATCTCCGTCGTCTCCCTCGTGGCCTTCGAGTCCAGTGCCGTGGGCACCGCGATGCCGGTTGCCGCCCGGGCCCTGGACGGCATCGGGCTGTACGCGTTCGCCTTCTCCGCCGTCTTCACGGCGGGACTGGTGGCGATGGCGCTGGCGGGGGAGTGGAGCGACCGGCGCGGTCCGCTCGCGCCGCTGTTCAGCGGGATCGCCGCGTTCGGGGCGGGGCTGGTGATCGCGGGTGGGGCGACGAGCATGGGCATGTTCGTGACCGGGCGTGGGGTGCAGGGTTTCGGCGGCGGGCTGGTGGTGGTGTCGTTGTACGTCGTCGTCGGCCGTGCCTATCCCGAGCGGCTGCGGCCCGCGATCATGGCGTCGTTCTCGGCGGCCTGGGTCGTGCCGGTGATCGTCGGCCCGCTGCTCGCCGGGACCGTCACCGAACACCTCGGCTGGCGCTGGGTCTTCCTCGCCATTCCCGTACTGATACTGCTGCCGCTCGCGGTGATGCTGCCGGCGCTGCGGAAGCTGCCGCGTACGGAGCCGGGGCCGGACGCCGGGGTCCGGCAGGTGCTGGGCAACCGGCGGTGTCTGCTCGCGCTGGCCGTCGCGGTGGGGGCCTGTTTGCTCCAGTACGCGGGCCAGCACCCGGCGTGGTTCGCGCTGCTGCCGGCGGCCGCCGGGCTGGCCCTGCTGGGGCCGGGCACAGTGAGGCTGCTGCCCCGCGGTACGTTCCGGGCGGCCCGCGGTCTGCCGACCGTCGTGCTGATGCGCGGCCTGGCGGCCGGGGCGCTGGTCGCGGCCGAGAGCTTCATCCCGCTGATGCTGGTCACCCAGCGCGGGCTGTCCGCCACCCTCGCCGGTCTCTCCCTCACCGGCGGCGGCCTGACCTGGGCGCTCGGCTCGTACGTGCAGAGCCGGCCGCGGCTGGAGCCGCACCGGGAGCGGCTGATGGGCCTGGGCATGGCGCTCCTCGCGACGGCGATCGTCCTGGTGCCGCTGGTGCTGCTCGACGGGGTGCCGGTCTGGATCGTCGCGGTGGCCTGGACGATCGGCGGCTTCGGCATGGGGCTGAACATCTCCAGCGGCGGCGTCCTCCTGCTGAAGCTGTCCCGCCCGGAGGAGGCCGGCAGCAACTCCGCGTCCCTGCAGATGTCGGACGCGCTGGGCAATGTCACGTTCGTCGGGCTGAGCGGAGTGCTCTTCGTCGCGTTCGGTGGTGGTTCGATCGCGGCGGGGACGGAGGCCGGAGGCGCGGTAGGCGCCGGCCACCCCGCCGCATTCGTCGCCGTCTTCGCGGCGATGGCAGCCGTCGCCGTGGTGGGGGTCGCGGTGGCCCCACGCCTCCGTCGCGTTTGACGTCTCCGCTGAGCCCACTGCGCGCAGGTGACCACTCGCGCACACCCCCACCGGCCTTCATCTCTCCCCACCCACGGGAGGGGGCGGACCGCAGGACGGCAGTCCGGAGGGCCGCACCCGTGACGTACAGCCCCGCGCAGCGGTAACGGCCGCCGCCAGGCGACACGGCGGGAAAGCCAACAACGTACGGGGCGCTGCGACGGGCGCAACGGTGAGACGGAAGGTACGGCGGGAAACCCGACAACGTGGGAATCCCAGCCAAGCGCAGCGGTTAGGCTGACGCGGTTGCCGACCGCCGATCCAGCCGACGGAGACCGTGACTACCACCACCAGCGCCACCAACAATCACCACCTGTCGCCGGCCTTCCCGGGGCGGGCCCCCTGGGGTACCGCGAACAAGCTGCGTGCCTGGCAGCAGGCGGCCATGGACCGGTACATCCAGACGCAGCCGCGGGACTTCCTCGCCGTGGCGACGCCCGGAGCCGGCAAGACGACGTTTGCGCTCACCCTCGCCTCGTGGCTGCTGCACCACCACGTCGTGCAGCAGGTGACGGTCGTCGCACCGACCGAGCACCTGAAGAAGCAGTGGGCGGAGGCGGCGGCCCGGGTCGGCATCAAGCTCGACCCGGAGTACAGCGCCGGGCCGCTGGGCCGCGAGTACCACGGTGTGGCGCTGACCTACGCCGGTGTGGGCGTACGGCCCATGCTGCACCGCAACCGCATCGAGCAGCGCAAGACCCTGGTGATCCTCGATGAGATCCATCACGCGGGCGACGCGAAGTCCTGGGGCGAGGCCTGCCTGGAGGCGTTCGAGCCGGCCACCCGGCGGCTGGCGCTGACCGGTACGCCGTTCCGGTCCGACACCAACCCGATCCCCTTCGTCACGTACGAGGAGGGGAACGACGGGATCCGGCGGTCGTCCGCGGACTACACGTACGGGTACGGGAACGCCCTGGGCGACGGTGTCGTCCGTCCTGTCATCTTTCTCTCCTACAGCGGCAACATGCGCTGGCGGACCAAGGCGGGCGACGAGATAGCGGCGCGGCTCGGTGAGCCGATGACCAAGGACGCGGTCTCGCAGGCCTGGCGGACGGCGCTGGATCCGCGCGGCGACTGGATGCCGAACGTGCTGCGGGCCGCCGACCAGCGGCTGACCGAGGTCCGGAAGGCCATTCCGGACGCGGGCGCGCTGGTGATCGCCTCGGACCAGGAGCAGGCCCGGGCGTACGCCAAGCTGATCCGGGAGATCACCGGGGAGGGCGCCACGCTGGTGCTGTCCGACGACTCCGGTGCCTCGCAGCGCATCGACGACTTCTCGCACTCGCAGGACCGCTGGATGGTGGCGGTGCGGATGGTGTCCGAGGGCGTGGACGTGCCGCGGCTGGCGGTGGGGGTGTACGCCACGACGATCTCGACGCCGCTGTTCTTCGCGCAGGCGGTGGGGCGTTTCGTACGGTCCCGCAAGCGCGGTGAGACCGCCTCCGTCTTCCTGCCGACCGTCCCGGCGCTGCTCGGCTTCGCCAACGAGATGGAGGTCGAGCGCGATCACGTGCTCGACAAGCCGAAGAAGGACGGGGAGGAAGAAGACCCGTACGCCGAGTCCGAGAAGGAGATGGACGAGGCGAACAAGCAGCAGGACGAGGACACCGGGGAGCAGGACCAGCTGCCCTTCGAGGCTCTGGAGTCCGACGCGGTCTTCGACCGGGTGCTCTTCAACAACGCCGAGTTCGGTATGCAGGCGCACCCGGGCAGCGAGGAGGAGCAGGACTACCTGGGCATCCCGGGGCTGCTGGAGCCCGACCAGGTGCAACTGCTGCTCCAGAAGCGGCAGGCCCGGCAGATCGCGCACAGCCGGAAGAAGCCGGACGCGGAGGCGGACCTGCTGGAGATGCCGGCCGAGCGGCGCCCGGTGGTCACGCACAAGGAGCTGCTGGAGCTGAGGAAGCAGCTGAACACGCTGGTGGGGGCGTATGTCCACCAGAGCGGTAAGCCGCACGGGGTGATCCACACCGAGCTGCGGCGGGTGTGCGGCGGACCGCCGAGCGCGGAGGCCACCGCCGGGCAGCTCACCGAGCGGATCAAGAAGGTACGGGAGTGGGCCACCCGGATGCGGTGAGGGGGCGGGCCGGCCGGTTCGTCGCCCTCGCCGAGGCTGCCAGTGGTTCGTAGTTCCGCTGGGGCTTCCAGTGGTTCGTAGCTCCGCTGGGGCTTCCAGTGGTTCGTAGCTCCCGCTGAAACATCCATACGCCCCCTCTCGGGCGGACGAATCGGGATGTTCCGGTCGGCGGAGCCCGGATTCTGGACGGCCTCTTCCGCTGACCGGACCGGCTCGCTACTGTCCCGGTCACACGCACGCCCCGTGGCAACGCCGCCGCGGAGCGCAGCCGGTGCCAAGCGGCCGGCGGCCTCCAGCGCGCGCTGCTCCGGCACTCGCAGCGCGCGGGTCCGGAGCGCCGCCACTCACACCAGGAGGGGCGTCGTGACCGCGGAGACCTCCCAGACACTCGACCGGGGACTGCGCGTCCTCAAACTGCTCGCCGACACCGACCACGGCCTGACCGTCACCGAGCTGTCCCACAAGCTCGGCGTCAACCGCACCGTGGTCTACCGGCTGCTGGCCACGCTGGAGCAGCACGCCCTGGTGCGCCGCGACCTCGGCGGCCGAGCCCGGGTGGGCCTGGGCGTGCTGGGGCTGGGCCGGCAGGTGCACCCGCTGGTCAGACAGGCCGCACTGCCCGCGCTGCGGTCGCTGGCCGAGGACGTCGGGGCCACCGCGCACCTCACCCTGGTCGACGGTACGGAGGCGCTCGCCGTCGCCGTGGTGGAGCCGACCTGGACCGACTACCACGTGGCCTACCGGGCCGGGTTCCGGCACCCGCTGGACCGCGGGGCCGCCGGACGGGCGATCCTCAAGGCCCGCCAGGGCCGGACGCAAGATGCCGGACTCGCCCTGACACATGGGGAGTTGGAGGCCGGGGCGAGCGGGGCGGCGGCGCCGCTGCTAGGGGTGAACGGCATCGAGGGCAGCGTAGGGGTCGTCATGCTCGCCGACACCGTCTCGGAACGGGTCGGGAAGCGGGTGATCGACGCGGCCCGGGAGGTGTCCGAAGCGCTCCGCTGAGCGGCCGGTCGGCCGGTCGACCGCTCAGCCAGTAGGGCGGCCACCCGGGCGGTATGCGCCGCGGGGGCGGGTGGGGCAAGGGTCAATTAGGGTGGCCGGGTGTCTTCCCGCGCTCGCGCTCTGGCGCTCTGTACCGCCCTGGTTCTCGCCCTGCTCGGCACCGCGGCGTTCGCCCCGCTGCCGTACTCGGTGGCGTATCCGGGCACGACCGTGAACGTTCTCGGGGACGACAAGGGCAAGCCGGTGATTGCCCTCACCGGCGCCGGGACCCGCCGGACGACCGGCCAGCTGCGGATGACCGCGATCGTCGCGACCGGCCCGGACGCCACGGTCCGCCTGCCGGACATCGTCCGGGGCTGGTTCCGTACGGACCAGGCCGTGATGCCCAGGGAGGCGGTCTACCCGGTGGGCGGCAGCACCGAGGAGATCGCCGAGCACAACGCGCGGCAGATGAGGGAGTCCCAGGACTCGGCCACCGTCGCCGCGCTCCGGCGGCTGAACAGGTCCCCCAAGGACGTCAAGGTCAAGCTGAGCCTCGCGGACATCGGCGGGCCGAGCGCCGGCCTGATGTTCGCCCTCGGCATCGTCGACAAGGTGGACGGTGACGGGGCCGGGCACGACCTGACCGGCGGGCGGACGATCGCCGGGACGGGCACGATCAGCGCGAGCGGAAAGGTGGGGGCGGTCGGCGGGGTTCCGCTGAAGACCCAGGCCGCGCACCGCGACGGCGCCTCGGTGTTCCTGGTCCCCCACGAGGAGTGCGCGGCCGCGCGGGTCGAGCTGCCGGAGGGGATGCGGCTGATCCCCGTCGGCACGCTGGACGGCGCGGTGGACGCGCTGAAGGCGCTGCGGGCCGGGGGCAAGGTCCCCAGCTGCTAGCCAGAGCCTGCGGCGGGGTTCAACCCTCCTTGATGAAGCCCTTCCGCAGCAGCCAGTCCTTGGCCACCTCGTGCGGGTCCTCGCCGTCCACGTCCACCTTGCGGTTCAGCTCCCGGGCGACGGTGTTGTCGAGGGCTCTGGTGACCGGCGCGAGCACCGCGGCGATCTGCGGGTACGCCCGCATCGTCGCGGCGTTCATCTCCGGCGCGGCGTTGTAGTTGGGGAAGAAGCGCTTGTCGTCGGCGAGGACGGTCAGGCCCATGGCCTGGATCCGGCCGTCGGTGGTGAAGACCTCGCCGAAGGTGCAGGCGGTGCCCCGGTCCACCTGCGTGTAGACGACGCCGGCGGACATCTTGCGGATATTGCCGGCAGGGATGCTCATGCCGTACGCCCTGGCCATACCGGGCAAGCCGTCGTTGCGGGTGACGAACTCGTTCTCCAGACACAGGGTGACCGCGCCGGGGTCCTTCTTGAGCAGCGCGGCGAGGTCCGAGAGAGTCCTGAGCCGGTACTTCTTCTCGTTCGCGGCGTTCAGCGCCAGCGCGTAGGTGTTGTTGAGGGAGGACTGCGGCAGCCACACGAGGCCGTTCGCCCGGTCCTCGTCGCGGACCGCCCGCCACTGCTCGTGTGCGTCGGTGATCGGCTTCTCATGGCCGAGGTGGGTGATCCAGCCGGTGCCGGTGTACTCGTACATCCCGTCCGCGGCGCCGGTCCGCACCGCCTCGCGGGCGCCGATCGTGCCCTGGATGTTGGTCCGGTCGACGACCGTCGCGCCGGCCGCCTCGAAGACCAGGCCCATGATCTGGCCGAGGATGAGGTTCTCGGTGAACTCCTTTGATGTGACGGTGAGTTGGGCGCCCTTGAGGGGCAGGCCCCGGCCGACGGTGCCGGGCGTGACGTCGTCGGTCATCGGGCTTCCGCTGACCAGGCCGCAGCCGCTCAGCCCGGCCGCCGCGGTGAGCAGCGCCAGCGCCCCGGCCAGCGCCACCACGGCCGTACGCCGCCGGACGGGGGCACGTCCCCCAGAGGACGTCATCGGCTTCCCAGGCTTCCCACTTCCAGCGGACGTCATCAGCCCCCCGCTTCTGGAGGACGTCATCGGCCCCCCACCTCCAGCCCGCGTGGCCGCAGCAGCAGTTCGGCGAGCGAGGCCAGCCATTCGACCAGCAGGGCGAGCGCCACGGTCAGCACCGACCCGAGGATCAGTACGGGCATCCGCTGGGTGACGATCCCCGCCGAGATCAGATCGCCGAGGCCGCCGCCACCGCCGAAGGTGGCCAGCGTCGCGGTGCCGACGTTCAGTACCAGCGCGGTGCGTACGCCCGCCAGGATCAGCGGTACCGCCAGCGGGAGTTCGACCTTGGCTAGGACGCCGGTGGCGGACATGCCGATACCACGGGCGGCCTCGGTCAGCGTCGGATCGATGCCGCGCAGCCCGGCGATGGTGTTGGCGAGGACCGGCAGCACCGCGTAGACGACCATGCCGACGATCGCCGCGCGGGCGCCGATGCCCAGCCAGATGACCAGCAGGACCAGCAGGCCCAGGGCGGGCACGGCCTGCCCCAGGTTGGCGAACGCCACCGCGAACGGCGTGGCCCGGCGCAGCCCGGACCGGGTCAGCGCGATGCCCAGCGGGATCGCGATGATCAGTACGAAGAAGGTGGAGACGGCGGTGAGTTCGACATGCTGGCGCAGCGCCAGCCACACCTTGCCGCCGTCCACCGCCTGGTGGGCGATGGAGTCCAGCCGGGCGCCGCGGAACCACAGCCAGGTGGCCAGCAGCGCCACGACCAGGAACGCCGGCATGAACGTCCACTTCTGCCAGCTGATCCGGCGCGCCCCGGGCGGCGCGGAGGGGGCGGGCGCCTCACCGATCGCCTCACCGCCTGCCTCGCCGAGCGCCTCACCGTCTGCCTCACTGGCAGTCCGCTCCCGCGCCCCCGTCCCGACGTCGTCCCCGATGCCGTCCCCGACGTCGCCCGAGCGTGCACCGTCCGAGCGCGCACCGTCCGGGCGTGCACCGCCCCCGCCGGAGCTCACGCCTCCAGCCCTTCCTGCTCCCGCTGGGTCTGGCGGGCGCGCTGCTCCTGGAGCCGGTGCTGGTGCTCGATGGCGTCCAGCCGGTCGGCCTCCAGCAGCTCATGGACGTTGTTCATCAGCGTCTCCATGTCGACCACGCCGGTGTACTCACCGCGCCGCCCGGTGACCGCCACCCGGCCCGCGCTGTCGGTGAGCACCGCCTCCAGCGCGTCGCGCAGCGTGGCGTCCCGGGTCACGGTGTGCTGCACCAGCGTCCCGGCCCGCGCCAGCGACCCCTTGGCGCGCGCGAGGTCACCGCGCCGCAGCCATTTGTACGGGCGCCGGTTGCGGTCCAGCAGCAGCAGTTCGTTGTGGGAGCCGGAGCGCAGTAGGTCGAAGATCGTCTCCAGCGGGTCGTCGAGGGTGGCGGTGGGGAAGCCGACCACGCCCACGTCCCGTACGCGGGTGAGGTTCAGGCGTTTGAGCGCGGCGCCGGCGCCCACGAAACCGGAGACGAAGTCGTCGGCGGGGTTGGTGAGGATGGCCTCGGGGGTGTCGAACTGGGCGATGTGCGAGCGCTCGCGGAGCACCGCGATGCGGTCGCCGAGCTTGATGGCCTCGTCGAAGTCGTGGGTGACGAAGCAGATGGTCTTGCGGAGTTCGTGCTGGAGCCGGATCAGCTCGTCCTGGAGGTGGTCGCGGGTGATCGGGTCGACGGCGCCGAACGGCTCGTCCATCAGCAGGACGGGCGGGTCGGCGGCGAGCGCGCGGGCCACCCCGACGCGCTGCTGCTGGCCGCCGGAGAGCTGGCGGGGGTAGCGGCCGTGGAACTCTCCGGGATCCAGGCCGACCAGGTCGAGCATCTCCTCGACCCGGTCGCGGACCTTCGTCCTGGGCCAGCCGAGCATCCTGGGGACCAGGGCGATGTTCTGGGCGACGGTCATGTGCGGGAAGAGGCCGGAGGCCTGGATGGCGTAGCCGACCTTGCGGCGCAGCCTGACCGGGTCGATGCGGGTGACGTCCTCGTCGCCGATCCGGATCCGCCCGGAGGTCGGCTCGATCAGCCGGTTGATCATCTTCAGGGTGGTGGACTTGCCGCAGCCCGAGGGCCCCACGAAGATCACCGTCTCACCGGCCTTGATCTCCATGGTGACGTTGTCCACCGCGGGGTGCGGGTTGCCCGGGTAGGTCTTCGTCAGGTTCTCCAGCTCGATCCGCGCGCCGGAGGCGGCGTCGGCGCCGGACCGCCCGGTGGATTCGGTGGATTCGGCGGGCACGGCCGACGGAGTCGGCGCGGCCGGGCCGGTGGTCTCAGGCACGGATCCCCCTGGAGATGGTCAGGCGTCCGATCAGGACGTACACGGCGTCGAAGAGGAGCGCGAGGACGGCGATCCCGAGGGTGCCGGCCAGCACCTGGTTGAGGGAGTTGGCGCTGCCCAGTGAGGAGATCCCGCGGAAGATCTCGTTGCCGAGCCCGGGGCCGGAGGCGAAGGCGGCGATCGCGGCGATGCCCATCAGCATCTGGGTGGCGACCCGGATACCGGTGAGGATCGGCGGCCAGGCCAGCGGCAGTTCGACCCGGAAGAGCCGGGCGGCGCGCGACATCCCGATGCCCTTGGCCGCGTCGACCAGTGCCGGGTCCACCCCGCGCAGTCCGACGATCGCGTTACGGACCACCGGCAGCAGTCCGTACAGGGTCAGCGCGGTCACGGTCGGGGCGACGCCGAGGCCGACGACCGGGATCAGCAGGCCGATCATCGCCAGTGAGGGGATCGTGAGGAGGGTGGCGGTGGCGGTCGTGGCGAGGGCGCCCGCCCATTCGCTGCGGTACGTGACGACGCCGATGAGGACGCCCAGCAGGGTGGCGATCACCATGCACTGGAAGACCGCGCTGGCGTGCTGGAACGTATCCGTCAGCAGCTGGGCGTGCCGGGTGCCGACGTACTCCCAGAAACTCACCGTCCGTACCCCCAGAAACTCACCGTCCGTACTCCCAGAAGCTCACCGTCCGTACTCCCAGAAGCTCACCGTCCGTACCCCCGGAAACTCACCGTCCGTACTCCCGGAAACTCAGCTCCCAAGAAACTCACCGTCGCCTCCTCGGGCGTGCGGGCACCGCGTCCGGTCAGGCCCCCGATGCCTGCTTCACCAGCGGGATGATCCGCAACGGAACCGGATTTTCCATGACGATCGCCGTTGAGGCCCGCACAATGCCATCAAATCCCACAACCCGGTCGATCACTCGCTGCAGATCGGCGTTGGACCGGGCGACGAGCCTGCAGAACATGTCCCCATGTCCCGTCGTTGTATGCAGCTCCAGCACTTCCGGAACGGTGGCCAAATGGGCCCGTACATCACCGCCTTGCCCCTGTTTGATCTCCAGCGTGGCGAACGCGGTGACCGGGTAGCCGAGCGCCGCCGGGTCCACGTCCGGCCCGAAGCCCCTGATCACTCCATTCGACTGAAGCCGGTCCAGGCGCGCCTGCACCGTCCCGCGCGCCACCCCGAGCCGCCGCGACGCCTCCAGCACACCGATCCGCGGCTCCTCGGCGAGCAGCACCAGCAGCGCCCCGTCCAAATGATCGATCGCCATCGCCCGTTCCCTCGATTTCGATGGTCATCATGTACAGATAGCCCGGCAAAACCGCCCAGCCGCTAGGCATCATGCCCACCAGATTCACAAACTATTGCGCACCTTGTGGATCGGAGAGACTCTGCCGCCATGGCAGACACCACGATGCACACCCAGCCCACCACCCCTGGCACGGCCCGGCGGGAGCAGCAGGCGGACCCCTTCCCGGTCAAGGGGATGGACGCGGTCGTCTTCGCCGTCGGCAACGCCAAGCAGGCCGCGCACTACTACTCCACCGCCTTCGGTATGAAACGGGTCGCCTACGCCGGACCGGAGACCGGCAGCCGGGAGACCGCGAGTTATGTCCTCGAATCCGGCGGCGCCCGCTTCGTGTTCACCTCCGTCATCAAACCCACCACCGACCGGGGACGCTTCCTCGCCGACCATGTCGCGGCGCACGGCGACGGGGTCGTCGACCTCGCCATCGAGGTCCCCGACGCCCGCGCCGCCTACGCGTACGCCGTCGCCCATGGCGCCACCGGCCTGGAGGAGCCCTACGAGCTCAAGGACGACCACGGCAGCGTCGTCCTGGCCGCCATCGCCACCTACGGCCGGACCCGGCACACCCTCGTCGAGCGCACCGGATACGACGGCCCCTACCTGCCCGGCTACGAGGCGGCGACGCCGTTGGCCGAGCCCGCGAAGAAGAGGTTCTTCCAGGCCATCGACCACTGTGTCGGCAATGTCGAGCTCGGCAGGATGAACGAGTGGGTCGACTTCTACAAGAACGTCATGCACTTCACCAACATGAAGGAGTTCGTCGGCGACGACATCGCCACCGAGTACTCCGCCCTGATGTCCAAGGTCGTCGCCGACGGCACCAAGAAGGTCAAGTTCCCGATCAACGAGCCGGCGATCGCCAAGAAGAAGTCCCAGATCGACGAGTACCTGGAGTTCTACGGCGGCCCGGGCGTCCAGCACATCGCCCTCGCCACCAACGACATCGTCGCCACCGTCCGGCAGATGCGCGCCGCCGGCGTCGAGTTCCTCGACGTCCCCGACGCGTACTACGACACCCTCGGCGAGTGGGTCGGCGAGACCCGCGTCCCCGTTGACGAACTGCGCGAACTGAAGATCCTCGCCGACCGCGACGAGGACGGCTACCTGCTCCAGATCTTCACCAAGCCGGTCCAGGACCGCCCCACCGTCTTCTTCGAGATGATCGAACGGCATGGCTCCCTCGGCTTCGGCAAGGGCAACTTCAAGGCCCTCTTCGAGGCGATCGAGCGCGAGCAGGACCGGCGCGGCAACCTCTGAGCCCGGCAGGGGTCGGGCGGGGCGGCAACCTCTGAGCCCGACGCGGCAACCTCTGAGCTCAGAGCGGCAATCTCTGCACCCGGCGCCCTGTGGCCGGTCCGGCACCGTGGCCGTAGGCGATCTTCCGTGTACGGCCCACGGATGCCAGTCTGACGGCATGGACCTCATCGAACGCCTGCGCGCCGGACTCCCCGAGGCGGCCCTCCTCACCGACCCCGACGTCACCGGCTCCTACGCCCACGACATGGCCAACTTCTGTGCGGCCGGCACCCCCGCCGCCGTCGTGCTGCCGCGCACCGTCGAACAGGTCCAGCATGTGATGCGCACGGCGACCGCGCTGGGCGTCCCGGTCGTCCCGCAGGGCGCCCGTACGGGAGTGTCGGGCGCCGCCAACGCCACCGACGGCTGCATCGTGCTGTCCCTCGTCAAGATGGACCGCATCCTGGAGATCAACCCCGTCGACCGGCTCGCCGTCGTCGAACCCGGCGTCATCAACGCCGTCCTCTCCCGCGCCGTCGCCGAACACGGCCTCTGCTACCCGCCCGACCCCTCCAGCTGGGAGACGTGCACCATCGGCGGGAACATCGGCACCGCCGCCGGCGGCCTGTGCTGCGTCAAGTACGGCGTCACCGCCGAGTACGTCCTCGGCCTGGACGTCGTCCTCGCCGACGGCCGCCTGCTGAGGACCGGCCGCCGCACCGCCAAGGGCGTGGCGGGCTACGACCTCACCCGCCTCTTCGTCGGCTCCGAGGGCACCCTCGGCATCGTCGTCCGCGCCACCCTCGCCCTGAAGCCCGCACCGGCCCAACAGCTCGCCCTCGTCGCGGAGTTCGGCTCCGTGGCCGCGGCCGGCCGGGCCGTCTGCGAGATCATGGCCCGCGGCCACGCCCCCTCGCTGCTGGAGCTCATGGACCGTACGAGCGTCCGCGCCGTCAACGCCATGGCGCAGATGGGCCTGCCGGAGTCCACCGAAGTGCTGCTGCTGGCCGCCTTCGACACCCCCGACCCAGCCGCCGAACTGGCCGCCGTCGGCGCGCTGTGCGAGGAGGCCGGGGCCACCCAGGTCGTCCCCGCCGAGGGCGCCGCCGAATCCGAGCTGCTGCTCCAGGCCCGCCGGCTGGCCTTCACCGCCCTGGAGCGGATCAAGCCGGCGATGCTGATCGACGATGTGTGCGTCCCCCGCTCCCAGCTCGCCGCCATGCTCGAAGGCACCACCGCGATCGCCGAGAAGTACGGCCTGACCATCGGTGTCTGTGCCCACGCCGGCGACGGCAACACCCACCCCCTCGTCTGCTTCGACCCGGCCGACCCGGACGAGGAGCGCCGCGCCCGCGAGTCCTTCGACGAGATCATGGCGCTGGGCCTCGCCCTCGGCGGCACCATCACCGGCGAACACGGCGTCGGCGTCCTGAAGAAGGACTGGCTCGCCCGCGAACTGGACCCGGTTGCCCTGGAGTTGCACCACACCATCAAGCAAGCCCTCGATCCGCAGGGGATCCTGAACCCGGGGAAGCTCATCTGAACCCGTGACGGGAATCCGGTGAACCCGTGACGGGAACCTGGGAAGCTCCTTCGAGAACCCGGAAAGCTCCTCTGAGAACTCCGGGAAGCTCCGGCAAGAACCCGGGAAGCTCCTCCACGGCCGTGGCGTTGCGACGAAGACAGGGGGTGCGCAACCCTGTCGTGCCCATGCCCCGCCCCAGCCGCTCCCACCCCCGCCCCGTAAAGTCCCCGCCCATGGAATACCTGCTCCCCGCCCTCGTCCTCACCGTGATCGCCGTCGCCACCGTCACCTCGGCCACCGACCGCCGCTCCAAGGCCCTGGACCGCCGGCTCCGGCGGCTGGAGCAGAAGGTCGACCTGCTGCTGGCCGAGGCCGGCGTCCAGGAGCCCGAGGACCCCCGGATGGCCGAGATCGACGACCTCCTGGCGCAGGGCAAGAAGATCCAGGCGATCAAGGTGCACCGCGAGCTGACCGGCTCAGGCCTCGTCGAGGCGAAGGAAGAGATCGAGCGCCGGATGCGCTGACGGCGTCCCGGGCGGAGGATGGCGGAAGGACCCGCGCACCCAGGGAGCGAAGCCGATGGCAGCGACCGAAGCGACCCGGCCCGGGGCCGGTGCCGGCACGGACACCTACGACGTCATCGTGCTGGGGGCGGGCCCCGTAGGTGAGAACGTCGCCGAACGGGTGCGCGCCGCCGGGCTGAGCGCGGTGATCGTGGAGAGCGAGCTGGTCGGCGGCGAGTGCTCCTACTGGGCGTGCATGCCCAGCAAGGCGCTGCTGCGCCCGGTCACCGCCCGCTCCGAGGCGTGCCGCGTCCCCGGCCTCCAGGACGCCGTGACCGGTCCCCTGGACGCACCCGCCGTCCTCGCCCACCGTGACGCCTTCGCCTCGTACTGGAAGGACGACGGCCAGGTCCGCTGGCTGGACTCGGCCGGTATCGACCTGGTCCGCGGGGCGGGCCGGCTGGCCGGACCCCGCCGGGTCACCGTCGACGGCGGCCGCGTCCTCACCGCCCGGCACGCCGTCGCGGTCTGCACCGGAAGCCGCCCGATGCTGCCGCCCATCCCCGGCCTCGACCGGGCCCGGCCCTGGACCAGCCGCGAAGCCACCAGCGCCAAGGCCGTGCCGGGCCGCCTGGTGGTGCTCGGCGGCGGCGTGGTCGGCGTCGAGATGGCCACCGCCTGGCGGGCCCTGGGCGCCTCGGTCACCCTCGTCGTACGCGGTGACGGGCTGCTGCCCCGTATGGAGCCGTTCGCCGGTCACCTGGTCGCCGAATCCCTCGCCGAGGCAGGGGTGTTCCTC
Source organism: Streptomyces sp. NPDC001339 (assembly GCF_042895955.1). Classification (NCBI taxonomy): domain Bacteria; kingdom Bacillati; phylum Actinomycetota; class Actinomycetes; order Kitasatosporales; family Streptomycetaceae; genus Streptomyces; species Streptomyces sp. NPDC001339. The sequence continues at coordinate 83,288 of NZ_JBIAWT010000011.1, forward strand.
CGTACCGGCGTCGAGGTGCGCGAGGTGCGCCGCGAGGCTCCGGGCGGTCCGGTGACCGTCGTCCTGGACACCGCCGACGAGATCGTCGCCGACGAACTGCTGGTCGCCACCGGCCGGCTGCCGCGCACCGACGACCTCGGCCTGGAGACGGTCGGTCTGGAGCCCGGTTCGTGGCTGGAGGCCGACGACAGCTGCCGGGTGACGGAGGTGACCGACGGCTGGCTCTACGCCGTCGGCGACGTCAACCACCGCGCCCTGCTGACACACCAGGGCAAGTACCAGGCCCGGATCGCCGGCGCCGCGATCGCCGCGCGCGCCCGGGGCGTGCCGATCCTGGAGTCCGACCCCTGGGGCGCGCACGCCGCCACCGCGGACACCCGCGCCGTCCCGCAGGTCGTCTTCAGCGACCCCGAGGTCGCCTCGGTCGGCCTGACCGCCGCCGCGGCCGAGCGGGCCGGGCACCGGATCCGGGTGGTCGACCAGGACCTGGGTGCGGTGGCCGGCGCCGCCCTCTACGCGGACGGCTACCGGGGCCGTGCCCGTATGGTCGTCGACCTGGACCGGGAGATCCTGCTCGGCGCCACCTTCGTCGGCCCCGGCGTCGGCGAACTGCTGCACTCCGCGACGGTCGCGGTGGCCGGCGAGGTCCCCGTCGAGCGCCTGTGGCACGCGGTCCCGTCCTTCCCGACGATCAGCGAGGTCTGGCTGCGGCTGCTGGAGGCGTACCGCCAGTAAAGACGCACCTACTGGCGGGAGGCATGAAAGGCCCCTTGTCGCTCACGAAGTGGCAAGGGGACCTTCGGAGTTCGTGACGCCTTCGTCGCTCTTGGAACGGGCCAGCAAGGCGCTGTTGACGCACTGACCACAGGGCGATGGCCGTGCAATCGAGCGCAATCCCATCGACGCAAGGAGAGGGCATGCAGCTACGGTTTCTAGGGGCCATCCCCTCACGCCTGTTGACGACTCGCCGACCATCCGGCTGGATGAGGACACCGGAGATCTCCTGATCCAGTCCTGCAAGGCCACAGCGGGCTAGGTGAGTGTGAGCCAGGAGATCGGTTCGTTCCCTGGCCACTCGGTGGATGTGCCAGGCCGCGAGAAGGTCATCCGGTTTGCGGCCGTGATGTTGAAGTACATCCCTCGACCGGAGGACGGCGACGGTGAAGTACCCCGTACGTGAAGGACTCGCCAAGGTGCAGCACTCGGCCGTGCACCTGGAGATGCGCGACGTCTACACACCGGAGGGCCCGGAGTTCGCTCGGCGGCGCGCCGGGCATCGGTACAACAATGACCCTGCGAACCTTCCGAACTGGTGGGGAACCTGGCGCGACCTGGCGAGAGAGACGACAGCACGCGGCGTCGTCATGCGTCGGGCCCGCATCGTCTCCGAGCCGGTTACCGACTACATTCGGTACGAGCACGACATCACGTTCGCCAACGTTGCGGCGGGTGAGCTGGTCCGCTGGCTGCCCCGACGGGAGGCCGCCGACATCGCGCTCCCCGGAACAGACCTGTGGATGTTCGACGGTTCATCGGTCCTGTTCACCTACTTCTCCGGGGTCGGCGAAGTGGTTGACCGGGAGTGGTGCGCTGAACCAGCCGTCGTGGAACTGGTGAACTCTGCATTCGAAACGGTTTGGCAGCGGGCTACGCTGCACGAGGAATACAAGCTGGTCTGATCGTTCCGAACCATGTCTGTATCAGGATCATCAAGCGCTCAGGCGGCCCGGAAAGTCCTTGCTGATCGCCTTCGGGAGATGTGCAGGGACGCCGGGTTGGACGGCAAGCAACTCGCCCATGCCTGCGGCTGGCACCCATCCAAAGTGTCCCGGATCTCGACCGCGAAGACCTCACCATCCGCTGACGACATTCGCGCCTGGTGCTGGGCGTGCGGCCAGGAAGGCCAGACAGAGGATCTGGTGGCTTCTCTCCGGGCCGTAGAGGGCATGTGGATTGAGTGGCATCGCATGGAGCGTGCTGGTCTGCGACGTGCCCAGGAATCGCGCCTGCCGCTTTTCGAGCGGACCCGTTGGTTCCGGTCCTACTCGTCATGGCTCGTGCCTGGGCTGATTCAGACCTGCGGTTACACGGAAGACGTGTTGCGTGCGGTCCAGCGAAGGCGGGTTGAGGTGGACGACGTGGCCGACGCTGTGGCGGTGCGCATGGAACGTCAGCGGGTCCTGTATGAAGGGCACCGTACGTTCGCGTTCCTGGTAGAAGAGCCGGTGTTGCGGAACGGGCTCGGCAGCGCTGACACGCAGCTTGAACAGCTTGAACACTTGCTCACAGTTGGATCATTGCCCAACGTCAGCTTAGGCGTGGTGCCTACGCGGCTTGGCCGATCACGGATGCCAGTAGAAGGTTTCTGGATTTTCGACAGGGCGCAGGTCAACGTCGAACTTGTCTCTGGCTATCTCACTCTCACGCAACCCAGCGAAGTACGTGCGTACGCCGACACGTTCGCCATGCTGGCCGACATAGCGGCCTATGGCGCGAAGGCCCGCGCGTTGATCACAGCGGCTATGTCCTCGCTCGGGTGATTGCCTTGCAATCAGGTGCAATCGGCTGGGAGTTGGAGTTCCGCTGTTCCTAGCGTGGTCATACCGACACGCATGAGGGGACGGCGAGAGTCATGACCAGCCCGATTCGGTACAGCCAACACCCCGTGGAACTTCCGTTAGACCCCTGGTTGCTGGAAGGTTCCCCGGTCCCGGGCTGCAAGGTGTGTGCCGCCCTGGATCTCCAGCGAGGCCAGGCGCGGGGGCGAAACGACTGGGCGGCCGCCTGTGCTGCTGCCAGAGAGATCCGGAGCCATGGGCGAGGGCATGCCGAGGACGAGACATGAACGCCCGCAAGCTGATCACGCCGGACGCAGGCACTGCCGAGAGCCGGTGGCCGCCGTTGGTCCGGCGGCTGGATGTGCAGACGGGTGTGGTGGCGATCCCACGGGGCGCGAAGGTACCGCCGTGCCCCTTCCCGTGTTCCGTCTGCCGGGCCAAGGGGCGCCAGTAGGCGCTCTGCGGGACGGGCCTCGCGATGACTGAGATGGCTGAAGCGGAGCCCGGAATGTGGCCGGGCCATGTGTGCACAGCGATGACCGGCGTTCAAGACTCCCGCCCCGGCGGCGGAAACCTGGACAGTCGAGCAGCCGGGGCGGGTGACCACCGCAGGGAAATCCCTGCGGGCCTACGGGCCATGCCTCGACGGTACGGCGGTGTGGCCCCTCGCGAAAGAGGAGGTTGGAGGTTGGTGGATGAGCGTTCCAGCGGTCGAGACGTATGAGACGCGCACGCCGGACGCCGAAGGATGGCGCGGCGTCCCGTTCCGGCACCCCCGGGACCTGGAGGTGGTCGCGCAGGCTGACGGCGGGAAGCACGACGGTGGGCCCATGCCGCCGGAGGCTCCCCGTGACCCGGCCCCGCAGGGCGGCGACGGCAAGTAGGCCACTGTCCGCAGACCGCACGTGACCGCCGGCCGCCGCCGGTACGTACACAATTTGATACCCGCCCGCTTGATACCCGTCCGCGCACCCGTTACATACCGGTTTCCGGTGACTCGTCCCCGGGTCGGCCGCCGCCGCCCGGCCGCAGGTCGTCCCCCGGTGCCAGCGCCAGCAGTTCTCTCAGCCCTTCGTCGAGGCCCAGGTGTCCCTGCTCGGACCCCGGCGGCACCAGCCGCAGAGTGCGCTCCAGCCACGCGGAGACCGCCGAGGCCGGCGCCTCCAGCATGGCCTCGCCGTCCGGCGAGTTCAGCGCCATGCAGACCAGGCTGCGGCCGTTCACCTTCGTCGGCCACACCAGGACATCGCCCTGGCCGCACGGCCGGAACACGCCCTCGACGAGCAGTTCGCGGGCGAACGTCCACGTCACGGGCGAGTCCGAACCCACATGAAAGGTGACATGGACGGCGTAGGGGTCATCCGCCCGGTACGTCAGCCGGGCCGGTACCGGGACGCTCCGCTCCGGCGACAGGACCAGTTCCAGCTCCAGCTCTCGCTCCACCACGATGTGCATGAGGTACGCCTCTCTCGTTCGTTCGCGCGGACCTGGGACCTGGCCCGCACGGAAGGGAGAGGCGCCGGACGCCGGACTCTTACACGACTTCGTACAACTTTTTTCCGGGATCTCTTCCAGGTGGTCGTGAACGGGCAGGAGCGCCGAGGCGCCCCGCGTCTGATAGATGTGGACGCCGCGTTGCGGCAGACTGCTGCCCACACCCACCAGGCCGAGTACAGATACGGGACTTCGGACATGAGCGCCCCTACCGCAGGATCCGCCGGCGGCAGCCCCACGCCAGGCTTCTACCCGGATCCGTCCATCCCCGGCTACATCCGGTACTGGAACGGTGCCGCATGGGTGCCGGGCACCAGCCGGCCCGCACCCGCGGAGGGCGAGGCGATGCCCGCGCCGCCGCCCGGCGCGGTCCCGCCGCCTGCCCCCACCCCCGCCGCGCCCGCCGTCGAGGAGACCGGACCGGTCTTCCTCGACGAGGACGGGCCGGACGGCGGCGGCAGCGGTCTTCCCCCGGCACGCCGCGGCGGTGAGGCCGAACCGGCCTCCGCCTGGCAGGCCGACGCCTCCCGGCAGAGCGGCTTCGGCGACGGCGACCGGGTCTCCTGGGGAGCGCTGGACCGTACGCCCGCGGGCGCGCCGTCGGCCGCCGCGTCCTGGGGCGCGGTGCCGCCGCAGCGCGATGAGCAGGGCGCTGACGGGGCTGGGGCAGGGGCCGCGGCGGCCGGGGCGGCCGAGATGCCCGGTACGCCCTCGCCCGCCACGCCCGCGCCGCGCGCCCCCGAGGGCCGGGCCGACGGGACGGTCCCGATCCGCGCCGTCAACCCGGCCGCGCGCCGCCCGGACTCCGGCGACCAGGGCACCACGGCCATCCGGGCGGTACGTCCGAACGCCGGCGAATCCGGCGCGTCGGGCCGACCCGGGACGCCCGGCAGTCCCGCCACACCCGGCAATCCCGCCACGTCAGGCAGTCCCGCCACACCTGCCGCACCTGCCGCACCCGCCAAGGGCAAGGAGACGATGGCGATTCGGCTCGGTGGCGGCGGCCGCCCGCAGTCCGCCGCCGCGCCCGGTGGTGGTGCCCCGCAGTCGCTGTCGTCCGTGGGGGACCGGCAGCAGGGGCAGCCGGCCGCGCCGCACCAGGCTCCCGGTCCCCAGGCCTCCGGACGTCAGGCCCCCGGACACCAGGCTCCTGGCCACCCGGCGTCCGCCGCACAGGCCCCCGTACAACAGGCGCCCGTACAACAGCCCCCGGCCCAGCAGGCGTCCGCCCAGCAGGCGTCCGTGCCCTCGGCCGGTTTCCCGGCGCAGGGCGGCGGCGCCGCTCCCGGCCCGCAGGGCGACGGCGCCGAGGGCGCGCTCCCCTGGAAGCCGCCGACCGCCGATGTCTTCTTCGCGGCCGCGCAGGCCGCACAGGGCCACCCGGCCGGGCTCGGCCGCAGGCTGGCCGCCCGGCTGATCGACACCCTGGTGCTGGGCGCGGTCACCGCGGCGGTGGCGGTCCCGATGTGGAGCACCGTCACGGAGCACATCGACGCCAAGGTCGAGGCGGCCCGGCAGTCCGGCCGCCAGGTGACGGTCTACCTCCTCGACGGCACCACCGCACCGGTCTTCGCCACGATCCTGGCCGTACTGCTGATCGGCGGCGCGCTGTACGAGGCGCTGCCGGTCCTCAAGTGGGGCCGCACCCTGGGCAAGAAGCTCTGCGGGGTACGGGTCCTCGACATCGAGAGCCATGACACCCCGGCGCTCGGTGCCGCGCTCAAGCGCTGGTTCGTCTACAGCCTGCTCGGTGTGCTGGTCGTCGGAGTGGTGAACGCGGTGTGGTGCGTCTTCGACAAGCCGTGGCGGCAGTGCTGGCACGACAAGGTGGCGCGTACGTTCGTCGCGTCCGGCTGACCCACCCGATGGGTCGCTGACCCGCTGACCCGCTGACCCGCTGACCCGCTGACTCGATGGGTCGATGGGTCGCTGACTCGCTGACCCGCCGGGCCGCCGGGTGGGGGCGCCCGGTAGCCCGCCCGGCGGGGGGCGCCCGGTAGCCCGAACGGACTTCGCCGGATGCGCCCGGCCGTGACAAGGGGTCGACTCGGGCCATGAGTACCGAGCAACCCGGCAACGGCTCCCCGCGTCACGACGCACCGCAGGGCGGCGGCCCGGGCGGTGGCCCGGGCGGTGGCGAGGGGGCGCCGCCTCCGGGCGGACCCCCGGCGGGCGGTCCGCCTCCGGGTGCGCCCCCGCCGGGAGGCCCACCTCCGGGACCCCCGCCTCCGCCGGGCGGTGGCCCGTATGCCGGTGACCCCTACGGCGGCCAGTACGGCGGACCGTACGGGGCGGCGGCCGATCCGCTGGCCGGGATGCCCCCGCTGGCGAACCGGGGCCGCCGCCTGGTGGCCCGCATCATCGACGCGATCCTCATCGGCGTGCCGGTATCCGTGATCATGAGCGTGATCGTCGGCGGCGTGGACTACTTCAGCACCAGCAGCGCGGAGGCCGGCAAGCAGTCCACGGTCTCGGGCGTCACGATGCTGGCGTACCTCGTCTATGAGGGGCTGATGCTGGCCCATCGTGGCCAGACCGTCGGCAAGATGGCGATGAGTATCCGGGTGGCGATGCTCTCCAACGGCTCCATCCCGACCGGCCAGGCGGCCTGGGTCCGGGCGGCGGTCTATACGCTGCCGGAGATCGTGCCCTGCTGCGGCTTCCTCTTCTGGCTGGTCAACGTCCTGTGGTGCACCTGGGACAAGCCGTATCAGCAGTGCCTGCACGACAAGGCGGCGAAGACCGTGGTGGTCTCCACGCGGACCGGGTAGCGCCGGGTAGCGCCGTATGCGCGTACCGGCCGCGCCCAGCCGCGCTCGGCGCCGACCGTGACCGACGGCGCTACGGCGCTACGGCGCTACGGCGCCACGGCATCCCGACGCGCTCAGCGCGAGTGCTCCAACGGCGCGGTACCGGAAGGCGAGTTGGCGCCTACGGCATGCCGGCGGACCACTCGTGACGCCTTGACCTCGACCTTGGCCGCAGGGGCCGCGCCGGCCGCCCTGGCCGCTTGGGACACCTTCGGGGCCGGGGCAGTCACGGCGACGAGCAGGCCGAGCCCGAGCCCGGCGACGGCGATGACCGCGACCCCGGTCCCGGTCCGCGTCTGCGAGAGCAGCAGCATCGCGAGGGTGGCGAGAAAGACGGTGGCCGAACCGTAGACGAGCTGGGTGGCAGTCGGACGAGGCATGGCGGAATCCGTCCTCGGGGGATCATCGGGGGATCAGCAGCGTGCGGGGTGCGGTGGCGGTTCACGGCGCGCCGCTTCACGGCGGTGTCGTACAAAGGCGCGCCGGCGACACGAGCTTACGGTCCTCACTGCCCCCGCGGAACGCCAAGTAAGCGTGACCTAACCCACGGTACGGAAGCACGGGGGCGCACACCGCGGCGGCGTCTTCGTACGCATGGGGGAGTCATCCCTGTTCGAGCGGGGGCGCATGCCCCACGGGCATATCCGCCCCAGGCGTCACGCGTGGATCCCCGGCCGTAAGGCGCGAACGCCACAACGCGCGAACGCCGCAATGTGCGAACGCCGCAACGCGCGAACGCCGCAACGCGCACGAACGCCGTACGCACGGATTCCGTATCTCGCGGACCGAGTAACGTACTTCCCTGACGTGCCCAAGTCAAGATCTGTCTTTTCCGGCGTACTTCCGGTCGAATGCCCTCGAACAGTGACCGTGTTCGAAGGGGAGGACCGCGCCAAGTGAGAGATCAGAGAAGGGTGTTCAGATCGGCCGCCCTGGCCACGGCGATCGCCGCGATGGGGGCGGCCGCTTTGTCGTCAGGGGTGGCGATCGCCGACACGCAGGGCCCGTCGCCCGTCGCCGTGCGCCAGGACCCGGCGCCCGAACGGAGCGTGGACCACGATCTCAAGGGCCCGTTCAGCGACCGGCAGGCGGCCGATCGCAAGGAAGCGCTGCAGCAGGTCATCGCCGGTGACGCCAAGGCGACCGAACGGGGCGGCTCCCAGGTCGTCAAGCTCGGCAAGAGCAAGTACGTCGAGCTGGCCCGGGAGAAGACCGACCGCATCTTCACCATTCTCGTGGAGTTCGGCGACAAGGTCGACGACACCACGATGTTCGACCCGGACGGCGACGGCCCCAAGCCCCCGGAGAAGAAGTACGGCGGCGACCCGGGCCCGGCGCACAACCGGATAGCCCAGCCGGACCGTGCCAAGGACAACAGCACGGCCTGGCAGAAGGACTACAACCGGCAGCACTTCCAGGACCTCTACTTCTCGCACGACAAGAAGAAGCAGTCGCTCGCCAAGTACTACGAGAAGCAGTCCTCGGGCCGCTACTCGGTCGAGGGCGAGGTCTCCGACTGGGTCAAGGTCGACTGGAACGAGGCCCGTTACGGCTCCAACTACTGCGGCGGCACCAACTGCCCCAGCGCCTGGGACCTGATCCGCGACGGCGTCAATCAATGGGTCAAGGACCAGAAGGCCAAGGGCCGCACCGACGCCCAGATCAAGGCCGACCTCGCCACGTACGACCAGTGGGACCGCTACGACCACGACGGCGACGGCAACTTCAACGAGCCCGACGGGTACATCGACCACTTCCAGATCGTGCACGCCGGCGAGGACGAGTCCGCCGGCGGCGGCGCCCAGAAGACCAACGCCATCTGGGCGCACCGCTGGTACGCGTACGGCACCGACTCCGGCAAGACCGGCCCCGCCGACAACAAGGCCGGCGGCACCCAGATCGGCGACACCGGCATCTGGGTCGGTGACTACACCATGCAGCCGGAGAACGGCGGCCTCGGCGTCTTCGCCCACGAATACGGCCACGACCTGGGCCTCCCGGACGAGTACGACACCACCGGAACCGGCGAATCCTCCGTGGACTTCTGGTCGTTGATGTCGGCCGGCTCCTGGCTCGGCACCGGCAAGGACACCATCGGCGACCTGCCCGGCGACATGAGCGCCTGGGACAAGCTGCAGCTGGGCTGGCTCAACTACGCCAAGGCGAAGGCCGCCACCAGGTCCAGCCACAAGCTGGGCGTCGCCGAGTACAACACCAAGGACAAGCAGGCGGTGGTCGTCGAACTGCCTGCCAAGAAGCGCACCACCGACATCGTCAAGCCCGCGGAAGGCTCCAAGCAGTGGTGGAGCGGTATGGGCAACGACCTGAAGAACACCCTCACCCGGCCCGTCGACCTCACCGGTAAGGCCAAGGCGTCGCTGACGCTCAAGGGCTGGTGGGACATCGAGAAGGACTACGACTTCGCCTACGCCGAGGTCTCCACCGACGGCGGCGCCAACTGGACGGCCCTGGACGGTACCGCCGGCGGCCGGGCCATCCCGCGCGACGGCAGCGACAAGCCCGCCCTGACCGGCACCGTCGAGGGCTACCAGGACCTCGTCTACCCGCTGGACGCCTACGCCGGCAAGAAGTTCGACCTGCGCTTCCGCTACCAGACCGACGGCGGCGCCGCCCAGAAGGGCTTCGCGGCCGACACCCTCAGCGTCGTCGCCGACGGCAAGCCCCTCTTCACCGACAACGCCGAGGACGGCGCCAAGGGAGACAAGGGCGGCAACGGGGACAACGGCTGGTCCAGCAAGGGCTTCTCGCGCATCGGCGCGTCCTTCACCAAGGACTACCCGCAGTACTACCTCGTCGAGAACCGCCAGTACGTGTCGTACGACAAGACCCTCAAGGCCGGCCCGTACAACTTCGGCTGGCGGACGGACCGGCCGAGCTGGGTGGAGCACTTCCCGTACCAGAACGGCGTGCTGATCTGGCTGTGGGACACCTCGCAGCAGGACAACAACGTCGGCAAGCACCCCGGCTACGGGCAGATCCTCCCGGTCGACGCGCACCCCAAGGCCGAGCGGTGGGCGGACGGCAAGCTGATGCGCAACCGCTTCCAGTCCTACGACTCGACCTTCACCCGCTTCCCGACCGACGCCCTCACCCTCCACAACGACGGCAAGCCGGTCACGATCACGTCCAAGAAGGGCGTCACGACCTTCGACGACCGGAACGGCGTCTACTACGACAAGGCGAACCCGACCGGCGGTGTGATCGTTCCTGACACCAACACCAAAATCATGATCACCAAGGAGGCCAAGGATGGCTCCACGGTGGAGATCAAGGTCGGACCTTCCGCTAAGCGATAGGTAAAACTGCAGGTCAGAGCCGAATCGGCCGTTGCCCTCTAGCGGGCGGCGGCCGATTCGCGTTTAGATGCATCTTGCAGTTCCTTGTTGACGCCAAGTCTCACGGGGGAGATATGTCCATGTCCGGTGGCGGCTTCAGCAGGCTTCCCGACGGAAGCGTGGTGGTCGCCCTCTCACTGCCCAGACCGCCCCACGGCCCACGACCGGGGCCGGGGCCAGGGGCTGGGCCGGGCCTCGGGTCCGGGGCCGATACCGGCTCCGCGGCTGATACCGGCTCCGGGTCTGATATCGGCTCCGGGGCGGGGCCGTACGACTGCGGCTGCCGCGTCCGGGTCCTGGTGCACGCCGTGAACCGCCAGCGCGCCCTGACCAGGCTGCGCAACCTCGGTCTGCGGTCCGTCTACCTCCGCGGCAACACCGTGCCGCCCACCCCGGACGAGATCACGGCCGTCCTGCACCATCCGGACGGCCTGGTCTGGCGCGAGGCCCCGGATGACGACACCGAGTCCTGGCACCCGATACGGGCCCTGTGGCGGGTGCCGCCGCCCCCGCCGGGACCGGCGAACCGTCCGTCGCCCCAGGGCCCCGCCAGGGCCCAGAGCCCGGCCAGGAGCACGCCGCCCCCGGGCGGGAAACGCGCCGCTTGACGCACCCGCAGGCATCCAGCTGTGTCTGTTCAGGGGCGTGGGGCGCGGGGTAACCGTTCAGGCGCCGCCCGCGAGCACCGGCTTGCCGGACAGCTCGATGCCGGCCGCCCGCATCTCGTCGAGCGCCCGCTCGGTGGTGTGGGCGGCCACCCCGGCCGTCAGGTCCAGCAGGACACGCGTCCGCAGCCCGGCGCCGACCGCGTCCAGCGCGGTGGCGCGCACACAGTGATCAGTGGCGAGGCCGACCACGTCGACCTCGGTGACGTCATGCGCGTGCAGCCAGTCCGCGAGCGGGGTGCCGTTCTCGTCCGTGCCCTCGAAACCGCTGTACGCGGCCGTGTAGGCCCCCTTGGAGAAGACCGCGTCGATCGCGCCGGAGGCGATGGCCGGGGCGAAGTTCGGGTGGAAGCCGCTGCCCTCCGTGCCGGCCACGCAGTGCGTCGGCCAGGACCGCGCGTAGTCCGGCTGGACGGAGAAGTGCTCGCCGGGGTCGACGTGGTGGTCCCGCGTGGCCACGACATACCGGTAGCCGCCGCCGGCCGCCTGCCCGATCAGATCGGTGATGGCCGCCGCGACATCCGCACCTCCCGCCACCGCGAGACTGCCGCCCTCGCAGAAGTCGTTCTGTACATCGACGACGATCAATGCCCGGTGCATGGTGCGTGCCTTCCGGCTGGGAATCGAGGAGGGGCGCGGTGTGTTGGTGTGACCGAGGGTAGCCACTGGGCAGCCATTCCGGGAGTGGGGCCACGCCCTCTCCCTCCGCCCCGCGGTCCGTGACCCACAGCGGGAAATCGGTCCGTGACTCACAGTGGAGAAAGTGACTCACGGCAGGGAACGAATAACGCTCGGTAATCGTTGCCGGATCATAGGAGGTGTTCACGAGGCAGGCCCGAAGCAGCGGAGGTGGTCACGAGGCAGGCCCGAAGCGGCGGCAGGCGAGCAGCTGAAGGCGATGGTAGGGCCATCAGAGGCAGGCCCGAAGCAGATGCCTCACGCGAACTGGCTCGCCCCGTCAGGCGAACTCGGTCGGCAGGACAGGTTCCCCGCGCGACAGCTGGGTCGCCGACAGCGGTAGCTGGGCTCGGGCGGCCATATGCCGGTCGCGCGCGGCCTCCAGCGGTTCGCGGGCCACCACCGTGCCCCGGCTCACCAGCGGTACCTGGAGCTGGCGCTCCGCCAGCTCCGCCGGGACCGGTCCGGTGCCGACGACCTCGGCCTCCGCGACGCCGCTCTCGTCGAGCCGACGGGCGGCCCACTTGCGGCCGCCGTTCGAGCTCTTGGCGCCCATCGACTTCTTGGCCACCGGCCGCAGCGGGGCGCCCGGCTCGTCGCTGTCGGCGCGGGCCACCAGCTTGTAGACCATCGAGCATGTCGGGTGCCCGCTGCCGGTCACCAGCTGGGTGCCGACCCCGTACGCGTCCACCGGCGCGGCGGCCAGTGAGGCGATGGCGTACTCGTCCAGGTCGCTGGTCACCACGATCCTGGTCTTGGTGGCGCCCAGCTCGTCCAGCTGCTGCCGCACCCGGTGGGCGATCAACAGCAGATCGCCGGAGTCGATCCGTACGGCGCCGAGGCCGGGGCCGGCCACCTCCACCGCGGTGCGCACCGCCTCGGCGACGTCGAAGGTGTCCACCAGCAGTGTGGTGCCGCTGCCGAGGGTGTCGACCTGGGCGGTGAAGGCGTCCCGCTCGGTGTCGTGCAGCAGGGTGAAGGCGTGGGCGCTGGTGCCGACGGTGGGGATGTTGTAGCGGAAGCCGGCCGCCAGGTCGGACGTGGTGTGGAAGCCGCCGACGTACGCGGCGCGGGCCGCGGCCACCGCGGAGAGCTCGTGGGTGCGGCGGGCGCCCATCTCGATCAGGGGGCGCTCGCCGGCCGCCACCGACATCCGGGAGGCGGCCGCGGCCACCGCGGAGTCGTGGTTGAGGATCGAGAGGATCACCGTCTCCAGGAGGACGGCCTCGGCGAAGGTGCCCTCGATCCGCATGATCGGGGAGCCGGGGAAGTAGACCTCGCCCTCCGGGTAGCCCCAGATGTCGCCGCGGAAGCGGTAGTCGGCGAGCCAGTCCAGCGTCGGCCCGTCGAGGATGTCGCGCTCCCGGAGGAAGCCGAGGATGGTCTCGTCGAAGCGGAAGTTCTCCACCGCGTCCAGCACTCGGCCGATGCCGGCCACCACGCCGTAGCGGCGGCCCTCGGGCAGCCGGCGGGTGAAGACCTCGAAGACGGAGCGCCGGTCCGCCGTACCGGACCGCAATGCGGCCTGGAGCATGGTGAGTTCGTACTGGTCGGTGAAGAGCGCGGTCGACGGCACGGCCACCGGCAGCCCCAGGTCTCCAACGTTCACTTCGGCATACCTCGCAATTCCATCCATGCATGCCGTATCAGGCACCGGCCGGGGGTCGGTCGACCCTCGGCGACGGCTGCTGATGTCACGGCCTCCGGGAGATGCGGCATGCGAAGATCCTACCTCGCACTATCGTCACTTTGACGATAGTGGGGGTGTGGCTTCGGACACCCCTCCATCCCTCCACCCCTCGCGGCCGAGCCGGCTGCCCCGAGGAGTTCCGTCCCATGCCGTCGAACCTGCCTCGAACCTGCCTCGAATCTGCCGGCGAAACGAAGAGGTACCGGAGACGCTTCAGCGCTGCCGGCGAAACGAATCTGCCGTCGAACCCTCGGCACGGAATCCCTCAGGGACCCTCAGGGGCTTCTCGGGGCCCCTGAGGGCCGGCGCGTGGCACGCCGACGTGGCCTGTGCGAGGGGCATTTGTGCACCGCTCGCCCCCGGGTGGCAGCATGGGGCCTGTGAACGCCCACCCGTCACCCACGACCAAGCTGCGGCCGCATCGCTGTACGCTCAGCGTCCCGGTCGAGATCGAGCGTCCCGAGTCGAGCGAGGCCCCCTTCGAGGTCCCCGAACCCGACGTTCCGTGGGTCACGATCGTCCACAACGACCCCATCAACCTGATGAGCTACGTCTCCTATGTCTTCCAGACGTACTTCGGTTACTCCAAGGACAAGGCGCACCAACTGATGCTCGACGTCCACCACAAGGGCCGCGCCGTGGTCTCCAGCGGCAGCCGCGAGGAGATGGAACGGGACGTGCAGGCCATGCACGGCTACGGCCTGTGGGCGACTCTCCAGCAGGACCGCCGATGACCGGGCACTTCGAGCCGCTGCCGGACGGCGGCGCCGCCGTTCCGCTCGACGAGGTCGAGATCTCCATCCTGCGCAGCCTCGCCGTTCAGTTGATGGAGCTGGTCGGTCCGGGCGAGGAGCCCGCCGAGGGGGAGGGCGCGGACCTGCTGGCGTCGGTCTTCAACAACGGCCCCAGCGAGCCGCCGGCCGATCCGGTACTGGCCCGGCTCTTCCCCGACGCGTACGGGGGGCCGGATCTCGTCCCCGACGACGATGTCCGCGCCGCCGCCGCCGAATTCCGCCGCTATACGGAGAACGACCTGCGTTCCCGCAAGCGCGCGGACGCCCTCGCGCTGATCGGTGCGCTGGACGCCCTCTCGCCCACAGGGGGCGAGGCGGTGCTGCGGCTGAAGCCCGATGAGTGCCGGCAGTGGCTGGGCGCGCTCAACGACCTCCGGCTGGCCGTCGGCACCCGCCTGGAGGTCACCGATGAGGAGGACGGCGGCGAGCTGCTGCGGCTTCCGGACAGCGATCCGCGCAAGCCGATGGTGATGGCCTACCTCTGGCTGGGCGGACTCCAGGAGACGCTCGTCGAGTCGATGATGGGCTGAGCCTGAGGCCGCGTCTGAGCCTGAGCCTGAGGCTCAGGCTGGGGCTGGGTCTGAGGCTCAGGCTGGGGCTGGGTCTGAGGCTGAGTTGGGTCGAGCTGGGCTGAGCTGAGTGACGGGCGTGCTCTTACTCTCCGTTGCCAGCCGGTACCTTACTCTCTGTTGCCAACCCTTACCTTTTGTCGCTTCTCGCGGCCTTCGGTGCCGGCGCTGCCCTCGCCCTGTGTGTTCGTTCAGCGGACGCTCGGGTTCGCATATCGATCGCGTCACACCTATCCCATGTTTCTTGCCGGAGATCGCCCCTGTTTGTCCGGTTTTGCTGGATGGGTGTTGTGCGTCACCCCTAGTGATCATTGAAGTTGCGTGATAAATGTTCACGACCTGCCGTGTGTGACGCCACCCCTGTCGCTGCGGGAGCGCTGCGCCGACCGACCGTCGGCGTGCGGGAACTCCATCCGGGGGGATCGGGATCCGATCCGGACAGGCCGGGTCGGTATGGAGAGAGGCGCACCACTAATGACCTCTGTGCAGGTCAGTAAGCAGAACGACGGAAGCGAGACCGCTGGCAAAGCCTCTGAAGAGGGTTATCAGCGCGGTCTCGGAAGCCGTCAGATCCAGATGATCGCCATTGGTGGCGCCATCGGTACCGGCCTGTTTCTGGGGGCCGGAAAGGCGATCTCAAAGGCGGGGCCGAGCATCATCCTGGCCTACGCCATCGTCGGCCTGGTCATTTTCTTCATCATGCGGGCCCTGGGCGAACTGCTCATGTACCGGCCCGTCTCCGGGTCCTTCTCGGAGTACGGCCGGGAATTCCTGGGGCCGTTCATCGGCTTTGTGACCGGCTGGACGTACTGGCTTTTCTGGGTGGTGACCGGCATCACGGAAGTGACCGCCGCGGCCACGTATGTGCAGTACTGGAACAAGGGCATACCGCAATGGGCCTCCGCGCTCGTCTTCACCTGCGCGCTCTTCGGTATCAACCTGATCTCCGTGAAGATCTTCGGTGAGCTGGAATTCTGGTTCTCGATGGTCAAGGTCACCGCGATCCTCGGCATGATCCTGATCGGCCTCGGTGTGATCCTGGTCGGCTTCTCCGACGCCGGCGACACCGCGTCCTTCAGCCTGCTGTGGTCCGATGGCGGTTTCTTCCCCAAGGGCATCGGCGGCACGCTGATGACGCTGCAGATCGTGATGTTCGCCTTCCTCGCCGTCGAACTCGTCGGCGTCACGGCGGGCGAGGCGACCAACCCCAAGAAGGTCCTGCCCAAGGCCATCAACACCGTGCCGTGGCGGATCGGCCTCTTCTACATCGGTGCGCTGATCATCATCCTGTCCGTCGTCAGCTGGACGGTCTTCAAGCCGAACGTCAGCCCGTTCGTCGCCGCCTTCCAGCAGATCGGCCTGCCCGCCGGCGCCGGCATCGTCAACTTCGTCGTTCTGACCGCCGCGCTGTCCTCGGCGAATTCCGGTATGTACTCCACCGGCCGGATGCTGCGCGATCTCGCGCTCAACGGCCAGGGCCCGAGGTTCTTCACCAAGCTGAGCAAGAACGGACTGCCCACCTGGGGCACCGGCGTCTCGGTCGCGATGATGCTCTTCGGTGTCTGGATCAACTACCAGTGGCCGGGCGAGGCGTTCAACTACGTCGTCTCCTTCGCCACCATCTCCGGTATGTGGGCCTGGATCGTCATCCTGGCCTCGCAGCTGCGCTACCGCGCCAAGGCGAACCGCGGTGAGCTGCCGCAGTCCGAATTCAAGGCCCCCGGTGCCCCGTACACCTCGATCTTCGCGCTGTGCTTCATCGGCATGGTGATCGTGATGATGGCCCTGGACCCGGACGCCCGGATCTCCCTCTACGCGGCCCCCGTGTGGGCGCTCCTCCTCGCCGTCGGCTACTTCTGCATCAAGCGGCGGGAGGCGGCCGGCGTCGCGGCGAAGTAGGGCCGAGAAGCAGGATTGAGAAGTAGGGCTGAGGAGCAGGATCGAGCCGCCCGTCCGGGCCGTCCTGTCCAGCATGCGGGCCCGTACGTACCACCCTTCGGTACGTACGGGCCCTCTGCCTTCCCGCCCGTCTCCCTCCACCACCCGCAACGGAGCTCCCCCAGGCTCCGCCCGGGGGGACCCCCATCGCGCGCCCCTCTCTATTCTTGGCGCCATGCTGACCCTCACCAAGGCCCTCTACGACCAGATCGTCGGGCATGCCCGCCAGGACCACCCCGACGAGGCCTGCGGCGTGGTCGCCGGCCCGGCCGGCAGCGGCCGCCCCGAGCGGTTCATCCCGATGCTGAACGCCGCCCGCTCACCCACCTTCTACGAGTTCGACTCCTCCGACCTGCTCAGGCTCTACCGCGAGATGGACGACCGGGACGAGGAGCCGGTGATCATCTACCACTCGCACACCGCCACCGAGGCCTACCCCTCGCGTACCGACCTGTCCTACGCGAACGAGCCCGGCGCGCACTATGTACTGGTCTCCACCGCCGACACCGACGACGCCGGGCCCTTCCAGTTCCGCTCGTTCCGGATCGTCGACGGCGAGGTCACCGAGGAAGAGGTCGAGGTCGTGGCGGAGTATGTCTGATCGCGATCTCGTGATCGTTTGACCGCGACCTCGTGATCGTTGCGTGTGTCCAGTGATCGCGTTTCTTGATCGCGTCCCACCTGTCGTGCACCGAACGTTCGCATCGTGGGACGAGGTTCCAATACCCGGACCGGGAATCGATACGATGACCGCATGGTTGACCACGACGTGAGCGAGAAGAAGCCGGGCACGCTGCTGCTCGCTCCGCTCGTCACGCGCCGCTCCGCATCCGCCCTGCTGGGCGCGTTCGGCTGCGGAGCCGCACGGCTGCACGTCGATCTGTGCCGCCTGTCCAGCGCCATGTGTCCGCGCTGCGCCGCCGTCTGACCCGGCCGAGCCCGGGGCGTGCGGCACCCGCCGCCCCGCACCCCGCACCTCCGGCGTCACCCGACGCCCTCCCGGCACGCGCCGTACGTACCGCCGTGCCACGGACGCACCGCCACCGTCACCGCACCCACTCCGACAGGAGAACTCCCATGGCCATCGAGGTCCGCATCCCGACCATCCTGCGCAGCTACACCGACGGCAAGAAGGCCGTCGAGGGCAGCGGCGCGACCCTCGCCGACCTCTTCGCCGACCTGGAGAGCCGGCACACCGGCATCCGCGCGCGCCTCGTCGACGACGGCGAGCAGCTGCGCCGCTTCGTGAACGTCTACCTCAACGACGAGGACGTCCGCTTCCTCGAGGGCATCTCCACCAAGCTGGCCGACGGCGACAGCGTCACGATCCTGCCGGCGGTGGCCGGGGGAATGAGCTGACGGTGCGGTACGACTCCCCGCTGGCGGCGGTCGGGAACACCCCTCTCGTCCGCCTCCCGCGCCTCTCGCCCTCCGACGACGTCCGCATCTGGGCGAAGCTGGAGGACCGCAACCCCACGGGATCCGTCAAGGACCGGCCCGCGCTGCACATGATCGAACAGGCCGAGAAGGACGGCCGGCTCACCCCCGGCTGCACGATCCTGGAACCGACCAGCGGCAACACCGGCATCTCGCTCGCCATGGCGGCCAAGCTCAAGGGCTACCGCATGGTGTGCGTCATGCCGGAGAACACCTCCGCGGAACGGCGCGAACTGCTCGCCATGTGGGGCGCCGAGATCATCTCCTCGCCCGCGGCCGGCGGGTCCAACACGGCGGTCCGGGTCGCCAAGGAGCTCGCCGCCGAGCATCCCGACTGGGTGATGCTCTACCAGTACGGGAACCCCGACAACGCCGGTGCGCACTACACCACCACCGGCCCCGAGATCCTGGCCGACCTCCCTTCCGTCACCCACTTCGTGGCCGGGCTGGGCACCACGGGCACGCTGATGGGCGTCGGCCGCTATCTGCGCGAGCACGTCCCCGGTGTGCAGATCGTCGCCGCGGAGCCGCGCTACGACGACGTGGTCTACGGTCTGCGCAACCTCGACGAGGGCTTCATCCCCGAGCTGTACGACGAGTCCGTGCTCACCACCCGCTTCTCGGTCGGCTCCGAGGACGCGGTCCGCCGCACCCGTGAACTCCTCGCCGAGGAAGGCATCTTCGCGGGCATCTCCACCGGCGCGGTCCTGCACGCCGCGCTCGGCGTCGGCCGGAAGGCGGTCCGGGCGGGCCGGAGCGCCGACATCGTCTTCATCGTCGCCGACGGCGGCTGGAAGTACCTCTCCACCGGCGTGTACACCGCCGAGTCGACGGAGGCCGCGATCGAGGCGCTGCGGGGCCAGCTCTGGGCGTAGGGCGCTGCTGCGGAGATCCGCCGGAAGCACCCCAAGTCCTGTTGTCGTACGGGGTGCCCGGCGGGTACCGCGGAGGGCACCCCGTACGGGCGTACGGGGTGTCAGCCCGGACTGGTGATTCCGCCCACAGCTCGCCCCGCCGGAGGAGCGGCGCGACCTCTGGCGCCTTACGCTCGTGGGCACCGCACCGACCGTCCGGGCCCCGGCACGACCCGGCAAGGCCCCGCCGGGACACCCCGACCGCCGGCCGCCGACCGCCGCCCCCGCCCACGGAGGTTCACGCCCGTATGAAGCTCACTGTCGTCGGATGCTCGGGGTCGTTCCCCTCCACGGAGTCGGCCTGTTCGAGCTACCTCCTGGAGGCCGACGGCTTCAGGCTGCTCCTCGACATGGGCAACGGAGCCCTCGGCGAGCTGCAGCGCCACTCCGGCCTCTACGACCTCGACGCCGTCCTCCTGTCACACCTGCACGCCGACCACTGCATCGACCTGACCGGCTATTTCGTCGTGCGCTACTACCCCCCGGACGGCGACCGGTGCGCGCCGATGCCGGTCTACGGGCCGGCCGGCACCGAGCACCGGCTGACCGTCGCGCACGCCGACCTGCCGCACGACGGCGCGATGAGCGAGGTCTTCGACTTCCGCACGCTGGAACCGGGCACCCGCACCATCGGGCCGTTCACCGTCCGTACGGAGCGGGTCAGCCACCCGATGGAGGCCTTCGGCTTCCGTATCGAGCACAACGGCAGCTCCCTGACGTACTCCGGCGACACCGGGCCCTGCGCGGCGCTGGACACCCTCGCGGCCGGTACCGACTTCTTCCTGTGCGAGGCGTCGTTCACGTACGGCAAGGAGGACATCCCGGATCTGCACCTCAACGGGAGGGAGGCCGGCGAGCACGCCCGGCGGGCCGGTGCCGGCCGGCTGGTGCTGACCCACATCCCGCCGTGGACCGACCCGGACATCAGCGTCCGCGACGCGCAGAAGGTCTACGACGGGCCGGTCGAGGTGGCCAAGGCGGGCGCGGTCTACGAGATCTGACGTCATGGCGGGGGACCTGCTGGCGGGCGCAGGAGACCTGCCGTACGGCGAAGGGCCCCGGAGCCTGTCGGCTCCGGGGCCCTTCGGTGTGCGCATGCGGGGTGGATCAGGCCTTGAACTGGGCCTTTTCCAGCTCGGCGATCTCCTCGTCGGACTCACGGCCCGGCGTGGGGAGGTTGAACTTCGTGATGGCGAAGCGGAAGACCACGTAGTACAGCGCGGCGAAGCAGAGACCCGTCAGCGCCAGCAGCCACGGCTTGGTGGCGATGCCCAGGTTGAGCACGTAGTCGATGGCGCCGGCCGAGAAGCCGAAACCGTCCTTCATGCCCAGGGCCCAGGTCAGCGCCATCGAGACGCCGGTCAGCACCGCGTGGATCGCGTAGAGCACCGGGGCGATGAACATGAACGTGAACTCGATCGGCTCGGTCACGCCGGTGACGAAGGCGGTCAGCGCGAGCGAGAACATCATGCCGCCGACGACCTTGCGGCGCTCGGGGCGGGCGCAGTGCGTGATCGCGAGGCAGGCCGCGGGGAGCGCGAACATCATGATCGGGAAGAAGCCGGTCATGAACTGGCCGGCGCTCGGGTCGCCCTCCAGGAAGCGGGCGATGTCGCCGTGCTTGCCGTTGAAGTCGCCGGCCTGGAACCAGGGGAAGGAGTTCAGCAGGTGGTGCATGCCGACCGCGATCAGACCGCGGTTGGCGACGCCGAAGATGCCCGCGCCCACGGCGCCGGAGCCGACCAGCCACTCGCCGAAGCTGTGCAGCGCGGTGCCGAGGACCGGCCAGACGTAGCCGAAGGCGACGCCTATCAGCAGGCCCGCGAAGGACGCCAGGATCGGCACGAGGCGCCGGCCGCTGAAGAAGCCCAGCCAGTCCGGGAGCTTCTTGCGGCTGTAGCGCTGGTAGAGCAGGGCGACCACGATGCCCATCACCACACCGCCGAGGACACCCGCGTTCACCGGCGCGGCGACCTCGGCCACCTTGCCGTCGACGACCTGCTGGACCTTGGGCAGGTTGCTGTCGGTGAAGGTGCCCAGCACCTTGCTGAAGACCAGGTAGCCGACGACGGCGGCCAGTGCGGTGGAACCGTCCGCCTTCTTGGCGAAGCCGATGGCGATACCGACCGCGAACAGCAGCGGCATGTTGTCCAGGAGCGCACCGCCGCCCGCCGCCATGAACTCGGCGATCTTGTTGATGAAGGCGGGGA
Source organism: Streptomyces sp. NPDC001339 (assembly GCF_042895955.1). Taxonomy (NCBI): domain Bacteria; kingdom Bacillati; phylum Actinomycetota; class Actinomycetes; order Kitasatosporales; family Streptomycetaceae; genus Streptomyces; species Streptomyces sp. NPDC001339. Next base: position 104,401 of record NZ_JBIAWT010000011.1, read on the forward strand.
GCGACTCCCGGCCCAGCATGTCGTCGTGGCCCAGGCGGACCATCAGCGCGGCTGCGGGCAGAGTGGCGATCGGCAGCATGAGGCTGCGGCCGATGCGCTGGGCCACGGCCATCACGCTGGAGCCGCGGCCCTTCTTCTGGGGGGCCGCCGTGGCGGTGGCCGAACTCATCGGATTCCTCCTGGTGAGGCGGGCACTCGGAAAGGGGGGACGGCCCGCTGGTTGGTCTGCACCTTGGTCTACACCACTAGTGGTTTAGACCAGTTTTAGCATGGGCGCCAGGCGCAAAGGAATCCATCATTCCAAGTGGTATGGACCACATGGCTACCGCCCCCCGGAACATGCCGCCGGAGCCGCTACTTGATGTTCTCCCGCTCCATGGCGTCGCCCACCTCGGCCGGCTCCCGCCCCGGAGTCTGCAGATCGAATTTCGTGATCACGAAACGGAAGACGGCGTAGTAGAGCACCCCGAAACACAGGCCGATGGGAATGATCAACCACGGCTCGGTGGCCAGCCCCCAGTTGATGACGTAGTCGATCAATCCGGCCGAGAAGCTGAAACCGTCATGCACGCCCAGCGCCCAGCTCACCGCCATCGACACCCCCGTGAGAACGGCGTGCAGCCCGTACAGCACCGGCGCCACGAACAGGAAGGAGTACTCGATCGGCTCGGTCACCCCCGTGACGAGCGAGGTCAGGCCGACCGACAGCATCATCCCCGCGATCTCCTTGCGGCGATGCGGTCTGGCGCAGTGGGCGATCGCCAGTGCCGCGGCGGGCAGCGCGAACATCATGATCGGGAAGAACCCGGTGGTGAACTGACCGGCGTGCGGATCGCCCGCGAGGAATCGGTTGATATCGCCATGGACGACCGTGCCGTCCGGTTTGCTGAAACTGCCGAACTGGAACCAGACGAACGTATTGAGGAACTGGTGCAGGCCCACCACCAGCAGCGCACGGTTCGCCACCCCGAAAATTCCCGCACCCCACGCACCCAGCGCCGTCAGCCATTCACTGAAATGCGTCAGCGCGTCACCCACCGGCTGCCAGGCGAACAGGCACACCACCGCGAAGGCCAGCCCGACGAACGCCATGACGATCGGGACCAGCCGGCGGCCGTTGAAGAAACCCAGCCAGTCCACGAGCTTCACCCGGTGAAAACGCTGCCAGAGCCAGGCGGTCAGAAACCCCATCACAATGCCGCCGAAAACCCCGGGATTCTGGTACGCGGCCTGCGTCACCGTCGCGGACGTGTCCACGCACACCCCGCCCCACAGTCCCGCCTGGGTATACGTCTGCCCCGTGGCGCACCCCGCCGGGAAGGCGTGCAGCACCGAGTAATAGACCAGAAAGCCGGTCACCGCGGCGAGCGCGGTCGAGCCGTCCGCCTTCTTCGCCATCCCGATCGCCACACCGATGCAGAACAGCAGCGGCAGCCCCAGCCCCGAATCCAGCAGCGCCCCGCCGGCCGCCGCGAACACCGTGCCCACCGCGTCCCAGCCCAGCCCCTCCGCGCCGAACACATCCGGCTGGCCGAGACGGTTGAGGATCCCGGCGGCGGGCAGGACGGCGATCGGCAGCTGGAGACTGCGCCCCATCTTCTGCAGCCCCTGGAAGAGGTTCGCTCCCCAGTGCCTCCCTGGCGCCGCCGCCGACGTCGCATCCGCACTCATCCGCGTCCTCCCGGCGGTTCCGCGTCCTCCCGGCAGTCGGCCCGTCGGTGACAGGCCCGTCGGCGACCGGCCCGATGCGTGCCGCATACTGGTGGCCATACTGGTGGTGTAGACCATTCGGTGCGCGCCGGACGGCCGACTTTCCGGCCGTCCGGCGCGCACCGCGGCGATCACCGTCCTGGTGATCGCCATCCTTCGCCAGACGACGGATATCCGCCCAGATAGTTGGGCTGAACGTGCGTTAACGTGCGTTACGGTGTGAAAACCGCGCGGCTGAACCGCCGGCGGCCGAGACAAGCAGGAGTGGACATGGCCAGCAAGGCTGAGAAGATCGTCGCCGGGCTCGGCGGCCTCGACAACATCGAAGAGGTCGAGGGCTGCATCACCCGCCTCCGCACCGAAGTCGCCGACGCCTCCCTGGTCGACGAGGACGCCCTCAAGGCCGCCGGCGCCCACGGCGTCGTCAAGATGGGCACCGCCATCCAGGTCGTCATCGGCACCGACGCCGACCCGATCGCCTCCGAGATCGAAGACATGATGTGAGCTGACCGGCCGACCAGTACTTGGGCCCCGTTCCGGACCCCCTGACCACTACCGGAACGGGGCCCTCGCCATAGGCCGGAACGGGGCCCTCGCCATATGCCGATAGGGTCTACGCCATGTCTCGCATCGACGGCCGCACACCCGAACAGCTCCGCCCGGTCACCATCGAACGCGGCTGGAGCAAGCACGCCGAAGGCTCCGTCCTCGTCTCCTTCGGCGACACCAAAGTCTTCTGCACCGCATCCGTCACCGAAGGCGTACCGCGCTGGCGCAAGGGCACCGGCGAAGGCTGGGTCACCGCCGAATACTCGATGCTGCCCCGCTCCACCAACACCCGCGGCGACCGCGAATCCGTACGTGGCAAGATCGGCGGCCGGACGCACGAGATCAGCCGCCTCATCGGCCGCTCGCTCCGCGCCGTCATCGACTACAAGGCCCTCGGCGAGAACACCATCGTCCTGGACTGCGACGTCCTCCAGGCAGACGGCGGCACCCGCACCGCCGCCATCACCGGCGCCTACGTCGCCCTCGCCGACGCCGTCACCTGGGCCAAGGGCAAGAAGCTCATCCGCCACGGCCGCCAGCCCCTCACCGGCACCGTCTCCGCCGTCAGCGTCGGCATCGTCGACGGCACCCCCCTCCTCGACCTCTGCTACGAGGAAGACGTCCGCGCCGAGACCGACATGAACGTCGTCTGCACCGGCGACGGCCGCTTCGTCGAGGTCCAGGGCACCGCCGAGGCCGAACCCTTCGCCCGCGAGGAACTCAACGCCCTGCTCGACCTCGCCGTCGCCGGCTGCGCCGACCTCGACGCCGCCCAGCGAGCGGCACTGGCCGCGACCCTCTGACGGCCTGAGGGCCGGGTGCCGGCCCTGAGGGGGAGGAGAGCCCCTCCTCCCCCTTCCGCCGCTGCTGCGACGCTGTGACACTCGGCCGTCGTCGAGCCGAACTCCGCCCGCACGCCCGCTCTTTGAGGCTTTCAGGGCAACCAAATACCCCCCACCCCGCGTTTCTTCCTTTGCCCAGGCATGACCATGACCTGATCATGACCAACGGAAGGATCCGCGCCATGGCTCGTCCCCGCACTTCCGGTACTTCCCGCGCTCCCGGCACTTCCCGCACTTCCGGCGCTCCCGGCACTCCCGGTACGTGCCGCAGCCGCCGGCTCACGCCCGCCGTCGCCGCGCTGGTCGCCGCCGCCGTCGCCGTTCCCCTGCTCTCCGCCTGTGGGGCAGTCCAGAAGGCCGTGGGCTGCGCCAAGACCGCCACCTCCGTCGTCAACGCCGTCGACAAACTCCAGCAGGCCGTCGGTGACTCCCTCACCGACCCGCAGGAGTCCCAAGAGGCCCTCGACGACATCGAGAAGAACCTCAAGAAGGTCAGCGACGAGGCCGGCGACCCGGAGCTGTCCCAGGCCATCGACAAGACGAACAACGGCATCAAGCGCGCCCGCAAGGCGATCGAGGACGGCGTGGTGCCCAACATCAAGCCGATCGCCGACGGCGCGAGCGAGATGGCCGAGGTCTGCACGCCGGGCTAGCCCCCGCCGGCGGTAGCGGGGGGGGGCAGGCACACCAGGGGGACATAGCGGGGACATAGCAGCGGGGTCACGTCGGCCGGGGCACAGCCGGGATAATCACGTCCCATGCAGTCACCAACCGGCGGACACCCCGCGACCCCCCGCCGCCTCATCCTCGCCACCCGCAACGCCGGCAAGCTCACCGAGCTCCGCGCCATCCTCGACGCGGCCGGCCTCGCCGTCGAACTCGTCGGCGCCGACGCCTACCCCGACCTCCCCGACGTCAAGGAGACCGGCGTCACCTTCGCGGAGAACGCCCTCCTGAAGGCCCGCGCCCTCGCCGAGGCCACCGGCCACCCCGCCGTCGCCGACGACTCCGGCCTCTGCGTCGACGTGCTGGGCGGCGCGCCCGGCATCTTCTCCGCCCGCTGGGCCGGCAGCCACGGCAACGACCGGGCCAACCTCGAGCTCCTGCTGGCCCAGCTCTCCGACATCCCCGACGAGCACCGCACCGCCCACTTCGCCTGCGCCGCGGCCCTCGCCCTCCCCGACGGCACCCAGCGCGTGGTCGAGGGCACACTCGAGGGGACCCTGCGCCGTACCCCCGCCGGCACCGGCGGCTTCGGCTACGACCCGATCCTCCAGCCGCAGGGGGAGACCCGCACCTGCGCCGAGCTGACCCCCGAGGAGAAGAACGCGATCAGCCACCGGGGGAAGGCCTTCCGCGCGCTGGCCCCGGTGGTGCGGGAGCTGTTGGGCTGAGACCCGGCCGGCCGGTGAACGGCGAAGGCCCGGACCCGCGTTGTGCGGGGCCGGGCCTTCACATCCAAGAGCTGGGCCTTCAAAACCAAGATCAGTGCGGCCGGTGGGACTCGAACCCACACGCCTCGAAGGCACTGGTACCTAAAACCAGCCTGTCTCACCAGTTCCAGCACGGCCGCGCATCGAAGCCATACTACTGGTTGGCGGCCGCGCGGTGGTGAGGGGCCGCCGTCCCGGCCGCCGAACCAGCGCCAAGTGCCGGTGGCTGCGTGACAGTTGGGGCGGGCGGGATCGGATACGTCAACAGGTCCCTGGAGCCACGCATGAGCCACGCATGAGTCGCGTATGAGCCACGCAGGCGGTGGTTCGTCTCCGTGTACCCGTCCGCCTGAGGCGCGCGACGTGGCCGAGGCGAGCCGAGGCTGGATGAACCGGGCGCGAGGTACGTCACTCGCCGGTGCGCTGTACGGGGCGCCGTGGCTGGGGTATCCAGGCTGAAGTATCCAGAGGTGGCGCAGGGCTTGTTACAAGACTGGTACAAAGCTGCGCGGTCACTGCAGGATTGGGGCAATCAGCCCGTGCGGCGGGGGCGGGAGAGTGGTAGGGCCGGGCGCGGCATTGGTGTGTGCAGGTGGGGCACGGTGCGTGATCCCCGGGAGGAGATGGTGATGACCGACCGCGAAGGGTCCCGCTGGGTTCGGGGCCGTATCGCGCTGGTGGCCTTCGTCGTGGTGACGGCGCTGGCGGCCGGCGGGGTGTGGTTCAGCCAGGCGACGGACCGCGCGTCGGCGGTGGATGCGGCGCCGAAGACCTCGGCGGTGCAGAGCGGCAAGCAGGACGCCAAGCAGTCCGGCGGGCTGCCGGGCGTACGGGACTGCGGGTTCGGCAAACCGGAGATCAAGCCCGAGGTGATCACGCTGGCCTGCGCCGATGCCGGGATGGTGGCGACCGGCATCAGCTGGGAGAAGTACGGCGAGCGGGACGCGCTCGGTGCGGGTGTGGTGCAGGTGCAGAAGACCGCGGCCGGGGCCGGGGTGGACGCGGGGTTCCCGGCGACGTTCCGGCTGTACGGGCCGAAGGCGAGGGACGGCGAGCTGGCCTTCACGGGGCTCGAAGTGACGTACGAGGGCTCGACACCGTTCGGTGACACTACGGAGATGTACAACCTCGCGTGATGGGCATTCGAGGCCGGATCGCCCTGGCCATATCAGGTATGACGGCGCTGGCCGTGGTGGTGCTCGGCTTCGCCGTGCACCACATCGCCGGTGCGGAGCGGGAGCGCGCCGCGCGGGCGTACGCGGACGACCGGCTGAGTGCGGCGCTGCAGATCTACGAGCGGGTCGGCACGCCGGTGCTGGGTGCGCAGCTGGACGATACGACGCTGCCGCTGCCGCTGCGCGAGGCGGTGTTCAAGGGACGGTCGGGCACGTACGTCAGCGGTGGTGAGGATCCGCGGGTGTGGGCGGCGACCGGGGTGGGTGACCGGGGCGAGAGCGCCCCGGAGCGGACGCTGTCGGTGTCGGTGGCCTATCCGGACGACGATCCGACGCAGGTGGCGCTGGACCGGGCGCTGGTGATCGCCGGCGTCGGCACCGTCGCGCTGATGGCGGTGGTGTCGTGGTTCGTGGCGCAGCGGCTGTCGCGGCGGCTGCGGCTGAGTGCGGCGGCGGCGCGCCGGATAGCGGCGGGGGAGGCGCCGGACGCGGAGGCGCTGGCGAGCAAGGGCCGGGACGAGGTGGCCGAGCTGGGCCGCAGTGTGCATCACATGGCGACGTCGCTGGCGGCGCGGGTGGAGGCGGAGCGCGAGTTCACCGCGGATGTGGCGCATGAGCTGCGGACGCCGGTGGCCGGGCTGGTGACGGCGGCGGAGCTGTTGCCGGAGCCGCGGGCGGTGGAGATGGTCCGGGACCGGGCGCAGGCGATGCGGCGGCTGGTGGAGGACCTGCTGGAGGTCTCGCGCCTGGACGCGGGCGTGGAGCGGGCGGATCTGGACGCCTGTGAGCTGCCGTCGCTGGTGCGCGGGATCGTGCAGCGGGCGGCGCGGCAGCGCGGGGTGGACGAGGTGTCGGTCACCGTCGAGGGCGAGCCGCGGATCGTGGAGACGGACCGGCGCCGGGTGGAGCGGGTGCTGGTGAATCTGCTGGCGAACGCGGCGAAGCACGGGAAGCCGCCGATCGAGGTGGTGGTGTCCGGGTCGCGGATCGTGGTGCGCGATCACGGTCCGGGGTATCCGGCGGAGCTGTGTGCGGAGGGTCCGCGGCGGTTCCGTACGGCGGCGCCGGAGCGGGGCACCGGGCACGGTCTGGGGCTGACGATCGCGGCCGGTCAGGCGGAGGTGCTGGGTGCGCGGCTGGACTTCGGCGCCGCCGCGGAGGGCGGCGCCGAGGCGGTCCTGGAGCTGCCGTCGGACCTGGCGGAGCGGGAACCGGGGCCGGAGGCCGCCGTCCCGGGCACCTGAGCCGACGGCCGCCGTCCCAGGTCCCTGACCGGCGGCCCACCGCCCGGGTCCGTGGACCGGTGGCTACAGCCCCAGGTCCTTGATGATCTTGGCGACGTGGCCGGTGGCCTTGACGTTGTAGAGGGCGCGCTCGACCTTGCCGTCCTCGTCGACGATGACGGTGGAGCGGATGACGCCGGTGACGGTCTTGCCGTAGAGCTTCTTCTCGCCGAAGGCGCCGTAGGCGGTGAGGACCGTCTTGTCCGGGTCGCCGAGGAGCGTGACCTTGAGGTCTTCCTTCTCGCGGAACTTGGCGAGCTTCTCCGGCTTGTCGGGGGAGATGCCGATGACGTCGTAGCCGTGGCCGGTCAGGAAGTCGAGGTTGTCGGTGAAGTCGCAGGCCTGCTTGGTGCAGCCGGGGGTCAGGGCGGCCGGGTAGAAGTAGACGATGACCTTGCGGCCCTTGTGGTCGGCGAGCGAGACCTGCCGGCCGTCCGCGTCGGGCAGGGTGAAGGCGGGGGCGGTCTCGCCGGGCTGCAGTCGCTCGCTCATGACTCTCCTTGTGTGGGGCGGTACGGGGTGGGTGAGTGGGTCGGTCGGTACGCCCCCGACATTAGCCAGCCGGGGCGCGGGGCGGCCGCCGGGGCGGCGTGCGCGCGCGAAACGGGGGTGCTGTGGGGCGCGTCCGCAGGTGAGCTGACAGACTGGCCACCCCGAATGACGCGAGATGACGGAGGCAGCGCGGTGGCGGAGGCCAGGACCCCGGCGCAGATCGAGGCGGACATCGCCGCCAGACGGCAGGAGCTCGCCGTCACGCTCGACGAGATCGGGGTGCGGCTGCACCCGAAGACGATCGTCGACGGTGCGAAGGCGAAGACGATGGCCGCGGTGGACCGTACGGCGGGGCGGGCGTATGTGGTCGCCAACCGCGCGATCTCGGACATCCGGGCACAGCTGGTGGCGGAGGACGGGGCGCCGCGGCTGGAGCGGATCGTTCCGGTGGCGCTGATCGGTGTGGCCGTGGTGGGTCTGCTGTCGGTGCGCGCCAAGCGGCGCCGCTGACGGGACGCCTCGCGACGGACCAACGGCCGCCCCACGACGGGATCTACGGACGCCCCCGAGACGGATCTTTGGACGGGTCCCGGGAACCACCTGACCCGGGCCGTGGTGCGTGGCGGCGCCGCCGGGCAGGTACGGTCATGCCGTGAGCCCGAATAACACCAAGGACACCCACGACAAGCTGCCGATCCGGATGCTGCACGACCGCGTGCTGGTCCGGACGGACATCCCCGAGGGCGAGCGGCGCTCGTCCGGCGGCATCGTCATCCCCGCGACCGCGGCCGTCGGCCGCCGCCTGGCCTGGGCCGAAGTGGTCGCGGTGGGACAGAACGTGCGGACCGTCGAGGTAGGGGACCGGGTGCTCTACGACCCGGAGGACCGGGCCGAGGTCGAGGTGCGCGGTGTGGCGTATGTGCTGATGCGCGAGCGCGATCTGCACGCGGTGGCCGCGGAGCGGCTGGAGGGCACCGAGGACGCGACCGGGCTGTATCTGTAGAGCCCGCATCTGTAGAGCCCGCGAAAACGGGCGGTGACCGAGGTCACCGCCCGTTTTGTCTGCCCTTTGCTAGCCTCGGGAGAACCCGACGAGACGCGCCGTACCGGGTCAGGACAAGACGACGCACCCCTGTTGAAGCTCGTATTCCACGGAGGTGCCGTCATGGCATGGATCCTGCTCGCGATCGCCGGTCTGCTGGAGGTCGGCTGGTCGATCGGGATGAAGTTCACCGACGGCTTCACCCGGCTGTGGCCCAGTGTGTTCACCGGCGCGGGCATCGTCGCCAGCATGCTGCTGCTCTCGTACGCGGCCCGGAGCCTGCCGATCGGCACGGCCTACGGGGTGTGGGTCGGGATCGGCGCGGCCGGTGCGGCGGTGGTCGGGATGGTGGTGCTCGGTGAGCCCGCGACGGCGGCCCGGATCTTCTTCATCTGCCTGCTGTTGGTGGCGGTGGTCGGTCTCAAGGCGACGTCCGGGCACTGAACCCCTGCCCCCCCTGTGGGCCGGCCGGTCAGTCCCCCCAGTCTCTCTTCAGGCGCCAGTCCAGATCATCGTCCCCGGAGCCCGTGGTCGGGAAGTCGTTGGTGGGTTCGGTGGCCGGCGGGGTCTCCGGGGGGACGGTGGGGGAGCCCGGGCCGGTGGTCGGCGGGGTGGGGGCCGTGGTGCCCGTGCCCGTGCCGGTGGGGGAGGGGGACGGGCCGCCGGGGGACGGGGAGGCCGGGCTTCCGCCGGCGGAGGGTGAGGCGCTGCCGGAGGGGTCGTCGGAGGGCGAGGGCTCGGCGCCGGGGGCGAGTTGCAGGTCGAAGTTGCGGGCGGGGCGGGAGGAGAGGGCGGCCGCGGTGTAGTCGGCCCAGATCTGGGCGGGGAAGTCGCCGCCGTTGACCCGGGGCAGGCCGCCGGCGCCGTACAGCGGCTCCTGTGCGGCGCTCTCCGGGTGCTGGCCCAGTACGGCGACGACGGTGGCGAGGTCGGGCGTGTAGCCGGCGAACCAGGCGGCCTTGTCGTTCTCCGCGGTGCCGGTCTTGCCGGCCGCCGGCCGTCCGGCGCCCTGGGCCGCGGTGCCGGTGCCGTTCTCGACGACGTCACGCAGGATCGAGGTGGTGGTGTCGGCGGCCTCGCGCGGGAGGGCGGTGGTCTCCTCGCGGTCGGGGAGCGAGAGGTCCTCGTCGTTCTTGGTGACCTTGTCGACGAGGCTGTAGGGCCGGTGGGTGCCGTGCTGGGCGAGGGTGGCGTACGCCTGCGTCATGTCCAGCACGCTGGGGGTGGCGGTGCCCAGGGAGATCGCGCCCCGGGACGCGGCCAGGCCCGGGGTGTCGGCGGGGATGCCCAGGTCGACGGCGGTGGCCTTGACCTTGTCGGGGCCGACGTCGATGCCCATCTGGGCGTAGACGGCGTTGACGGACTTGTCGGTGGCCTCGGTGACGGTGACCGGGCCGTAGGACCGGTCGTCCTCGTTGGCGGGGGCGAAGCCGGTGGCGCGGCCGTGGCTGACCGTCATCCGCTTGTTGGTGCCGTCGTAGACGGTGTGCGGGGTGATGGTGTCGCCGTCCTGGGTGGTGGAGTGGTGCTGTACGGCGGAGGCGAAGACGATCGGCTTGAAGGTGGAGCCGACCTGGTAGTCGCTGCGGGTGGCGCCGTTGACGTACTGCTTGGCGAAGTCGATGCCGCCGTAGAGGGCGACGACCCGGCCGGTCCTGGGGTCGATGGAGGCGCCGCCGGCCCGGACGAAGCGGTCGACCGGTCGGGAGTCGTCGAGCCGGTCCATCAGGCGGGTGTCGACGGCCTTGACGAAGGCGTTCTGGCGTTGCTTGCTGATCGTCGTGGTGATGCGGTAGCCGCCGGCCCGCAGGGTGTCCTCGTCGAGGATGTGATGGCCCCTCAGGTACTCCTTGACGGCTTCGACGAGGTAGCCGCGCTGGCCGGCCAGGCCGGGGGAGGTTTTGGCGGGCCTGGGCTCGGGGAACCGCGTCGCGGCCCGTTCGCCGGGGCTGAGCCACTTCTGCTTGACCATGCCGTCCAGGACGTAGTTCCACCGGGCCAGCACCCGCGGCTTGTTCCCCGGGTGGGCGGTGATGTCGTAGAGGCTGGGGGCGTTGAGGAGGGTGGCGAGGTAGGCGCCCTGAGCGAGGGTCAGCTCTTCCGCGTCACGGCCGTAGTAGGCCTGGGCGGCGGCCTGGATGCCGTAGGCGTTGCGGCCGTAGTAGCTGGAGTTGAGGTAGCCGAGCAGGATGTTGTCCTTGCTCACCTCGCGGTCCAGCTTGATGGCGATGAAGAACTCCTTGGCCTTGCGGGTCAGGGTCTGCTCCTGGCCGAGGTAGTAGTTCTTCACGTACTGCTGGGTGATGGTGGAGCCGGACTGCCTGCCCTTGCCGGTGGCGGTGTTCCAGGCGGCGCGCAGCATGGCCGCCGGGTCGACCGCGGACTCGGAGTAGAAGTCGCGGTCCTCGGCGGCGAGTACGGCCCGCTGGACGTGCCGGGGGACCTGACTGAGCTGTACGTTCTGCCGGTTGACGTCGCCGTCGCGGGCCAGTTCCGAGCCGTCGGAGTAGAGGTAGATGTTGCTCTGGGCCTTGGCGGCGCTGTTGGCCGGCGGGATGTCGACGAGCAGGTAGCCGGCGACCAGGGCGCCGACGAGGAGCAGCAGGAACAGCAGTACGGTGCCGAGCATGGTGCGCCAGGTGGGGAGGGCGCGGCGCCAGCCTGTGCGTTGTCCGCTCATGTCGGTATGGACTCCTCGGCGGCCGCCGGAGGTTGTACCGCGGCGGGGATGGATGTCGTGTCGGGGCATTCGCGCCGTACGCCGGAGAGCAACGGTCGCCCGTTGAAGGCGACTGCCGCCCGTTGGGCAACTTTCGCATCATGCGTCCCGGCCGGCGGGGGTGGCGCGCACCTGGGACCGCCACCTGACCGGCCGGATGGCGCCCATGCCTCACCCGAAAGGGTGGTAATTCGATGGTGCCCGCGGCGTCCACGACTTAGGCTCCGGTGCTTTGCCGGCGGATACGGACGGACTGTCCGCCGCGGTACGGGAACGGGCGGGGGGAGCACGGCGTGTGGTACGTGGCGGTGGCGGCCGGCAGCTTCCGGCGATACGCCACCTATCGGGTCGCCACGGCGGCGGGGGTGTTCACCAACACCGTCTTCGGTTTCATCGTCGCGTACACCTACCTCGCGCTGTGGGACGCCCGGCCGCACCTGGGCGGCTACGACCAGGCGCAGGCGCTGACGTTCGTGTGGACCGCGCAGGCGCTGCTGGCGGCGGCCGCGCTGATGGGCGGCGGGGGCCTGGACGAGCTGCAGGAGCGGATCCGTACCGGCGATATCGCGGTGGACCTGTACCGGCCGGCGGATCTCCAGGTGTGGTGGCTCGCGGCGGATCTGGGACGGGCGGCGCTGCAGCTGATCGGCCGCGGGGTGGTCCCGATGGCGGTGGGTGCGCTGGCCTTTCCGCTGGCGCTGCCCGGGGACGTGGCGACCTGGGGCTGGTTCCTGGTGTCGGTGCTGTTCGGTGTGGTGGTCAGCTTCGGGCTGCGGTATCTGGTCGCACTGGCCGCGTTCTGGCTGCTGGACAGCTCGGGGCTGGCCCTGATCGCCGGTCTGGCCTGCTTGTTCTTCTCGGGGATGCTGCTGCCGCTGCGGGTCTTCCCGGGCGGCTTCGGTGAGGTGGCCCAGCTGCTGCCGTGGGCGGCGGTGCTCCAGGTGCCGGCCGATGTGCTGCTGGGGGTGCGCACCGGCGACGGCCTGGTGAACGGGCTGCTGTTCCAGGTGGCGTGGGGCCTGGCGCTGCTGGCGCTGGGCCGGCTGGTGCAGTCGGCGGCGACCAGGAAGGTGGTGGTGCAGGGTGGCTGAGATCCGCGGAGCCGGCAGGGTGGCTCAGGGGCTGTACGCGTACGGGCTGATCGTGCGGATGTGGGTGCGCTCCACGCTCGCCTACCGGGCGTCCTTCGCGATGATGACGGTCGGCAACTTCGCGGCCTGCGGGCTGGACTTCGTCGCGATCATGCTGATGTTCTCGCAGGTCGACGCGCTGGGCGGGTTCTCGCTGCCCGAGGTGGCCTTCCTGTACGGCACCTCCGGGGCCGCGCTGGGCCTGGCGGATCTGCTGCTGGGCAGTATGGACCGGCTGGGCCGGCGGGTCCGCGACGGCACCCTGGACGTCCTGCTGCTGCGTCCCGTGCCGGTCTTCGCGCAGGTCGCCGCGGACCGCTTCGCGCTGCGCCGGCTGGGCCGGATCAGCCAGGCTCTGCTGATCCTCGGCTGGTCGCTGACCCGGCTGGACGTGGACTGGACGGCGGGCCGGGTGCTGATGGTGCCGCTGATGGTGCTGTGCGGTACGGCCATCTTCGCGGCGGTGTTCACCACGGGCGCCGCGTTCCAGTTCTGGGCGCAGGACGCGGCCGAGGTGCAGAACTCCTTCACCTACGGCGGCAACACCCTGTTGCAGTACCCGCCGACGGTGTTCGCCAAGGACCTGGTGCGCGGCGTCACCTTCCTCGTCCCGCTGGCCTTCGTCAACTGGCTGCCCGCGCTGCGCCTGCTGGGCCGTGACGATCCGCTGGGGCTGCCGGGCTGGGTGGACTTCCTGGGCCCGGCGGTGGCGGCACTGATGTGCGCGGGCGCCGCACTGGCCTGGCGCACCGGGCTGCGGGCGTACCGGAGCACCGGAAGCTGACGACGGCTCAAAGAACGGACGGAGAGCGCATGCTGAGCGGGAGCGGGAGCGGGAGCGGGGACGGGAGCGGGAGCCGGGACGGGGACGGCGCCGCGGCGGAGCGGCCGCTGATCGAGGTCGACGGCGTCGAGAAGGTCTTCTCGGTGCGGCGCAAGGCGGGCCGGCTGCGCCGGGTCCGCCAGGAGGTGCGGGCCGTGGACGGCATCACCTTCCGGGTGCCGCGCGGTGAGATGGTCGGCTACATCGGCCCGAACGGTGCGGGGAAGTCCACCACCATCAAGATGCTCACCGGCATCCTCACCCCCAGCGGCGGCCGGCTGCGGGTCGCGGGTATCGACCCCGCCCGCGAACGCACCCGGCTGGCCCGCCGGATCGGGGTGGTCTTCGGTCAGCGCACCACGCTGTGGTGGGACCTGCCGCTGCGGGACTCGTACGAGCTGGTGCGCCGGATGTACCGGGTCCCGGACGCCGTCTACCGCGCCAACCTGGACCGCTGTGTGGAACTGCTCGACCTGGCCCCGCTGCTGGCCGTCCCGGTACGCCAGCTCTCCCTCGGCCAGCGGATGCGCGGGGACATAGCGGCGGCGCTGCTGCACGACCCGGAGGTGCTCTATCTGGACGAGCCGACCATCGGGCTCGACGTCATCAGCAAGGCGAAGGTCCGCGGCTTCCTCCGCGAGGTGAACGCCGAGCGCGGCACCACGGTCCTGCTGACCACCCACGACCTGACCGACATCGAGCAGTTGTGCCGCCGGGTGATGGTCATCGACCACGGGCATCTGGTCTACGACGGCGGGCTGGACGGTCTGCGGGCGGCCGGCGACGGCGAGCGGACGCTGGTGGTGGACCTGGAACGGGAGCTGCCGCCCATCGAGGGCGTCCCGGGCGCCCGTACGGTCAGGGTCGAGGGCCCCCGCCAGTGGCTGGCGTTCCCGGCGGCGGGGAGCGCGGCGCCGCTGGTCACCGCGATCGCCGAACGCTATCCGCTGGTGGACCTGTCGGTGCGGGAGCCGGACATCGAGGGGGTGATCGCCCGGCTGTACGCGGCGGGCGGCCGTCCTGGAGTCCGGTCGGAAGCGCCCTAGCCGTCCCGGCCACAGCGCCGCCGATGCCGCCTACACCCGCCGATGCCACCCACAGCGCCGCCGGTGCCGCCTACAGCGCCGCCGGTGCCGCCTGGCGCAGGCGGTCGAGGTCGACGGCGTCGGCCATCGCGAGGTAGCCCCCGTCGCTGGGGTGGAGGTGGTCGCCGGAGTCGTAGGCGGGGAACAGCCGGTCCGGGGAGGCGGGGTCGCGGAGGGCCGCGTCGAAGTCGACGACCTCGTCGTAGACGGTGCCGGAGCGGATGATGCGGTTGACCCGTTCGCGGACCGCGTCCAGCCGGTCCGAGTAGCCGCGGTGTCCGCCGAACGGCAGGAGGGTGGCGCCGGTGACCCGCACCCCGCGGGCGTGCGCCTGGCGGACGAGCTGCCGCATGCCCGCGACGATCTTCTCCGGGTCGAGCTGGCGCGGGGACTTGAGGAGGTCGTTGACGCCGATCTCGACGATCACCGCCCGCACGCCCGGACGGGAGAGGGCGTCACGCTCGAAGCGGGAGAGCAGGCTGGGTCCGTTGTTGGGGGAGAACCTGCCGCCGTCGAGCAGCAGGCGGTTGCCGCTGATGCCCTGGTTGAGGACGCCGTAGCGCGGTGCGCCGGGCTCGTCGCGCAGCCGTGCCGCGAGGAAGTCGGTCCAGCGGTGGTTGGCACCGGCGGTGGAGGTGATGCCGTCGGTGATCGAGTCGCCGATCGCCACGACCGTGCCGTGCGCCTTGGCGCTCCAGACGTCCACGCCGGTCAGGTAGCGCCAGTACGGGCTCTGCTCGGTGTACGCGGCACCCGTGGCGTCCTCGGCGCGGTCGCCGCGCGCCAGGTAGGAGGTCTGCCGGGCGTACGGGTGGTACGTGGCGGGGCCCGAGGGGGACGGGGAGTAGGTGGTGACCAGCACGTCCGTGTCACCGGGCACCGCCAGCCGCACCGGGTCGCTGGTGACCGCGCCGCCGGCCGGGACGGTCACCGCGGGCTTGCCGTCGAAGGCCAGCCGGCGCATGGTGCCGGCCGCGGCGGTGGGGTCGCTGGGGGCCAGGGCGAGGGCCAGCGAGGCGTGGCCGACCACCAGCGGGCGGGTGCCGTAGAGGTTGGACAGCCGGATACGGACGGCGGAGCCGCCGACGCTGGTGTGCACGACGTTCCGCATCGACATCCCGGCGTACCCGTCCAGGGTGCCGGGCTCGGCCGCCGCCGCGGACGCCGACCAGGTGCCGACCCACTGACCGGAGACCGCGGGTTCCGCGGGGCCGTGCGGCGTGTGCGGGTCGCGGCCCGGGCCGCCGTCCGGGCCGCCGAAACCGACGAATATCGCGGTCGAGATCAGCACCACCGCGGACGCCAGGCCGACGAGCGGCGTGTAACCCACACTTCCCACACTTCCCACACTTCTCTTCATACGGGAGCGGTCTCCTGGGTGAAGCGGAGCGGGGTGCTCCGGGCGGGCAAGGGCGGCGGATGATCAGCGGCACCGTTGCGGTCCGTCAGCGGCACCGTTGCGGTCCGATCGGGCTTTCATGATCCCACGGACCTCCCGGAAGCCGCCTGGGGCTCCGCCCGGCGCTTCGGTGGCGGAGACGCCGGGAACTCGTGGCGCGTTCCGGGAGTAGGTCACAGTGGGACGGGGGACCCATGGCCGGACACCACGGCCCGACCGGTGGCCGGACGTGCGGCGCAGGACGGGCCGCGGCGATCACGGGCCGCAGGACGACGGGGGCAGGCAGGAGCGGTGGAGCGGATGGAACGCACTCAGGCGGATGCGGGTCCGCATCGGGAGACCACCCCGATGGCGGGCGCCCGGAAGGGCCCGGCGGGGCCCGGCGGCTTCGCGTACGACGCGGCCGACGCGGCGCGCCGGCGTGCCGTACGCCGGATGAAGACGCTGGCCACCGGTCTGCTGCTGGCCGTCGCGCTGGTGTACATCCTGGCGAGGTGGGCCGGGAACGCCGGGGCGGGCGGCTGGACCGGGTTCGTCGCCGCGGCGGCGGAGGCAGGGATGGTCGGTGCGCTGGCCGACTGGTTCGCGGTCACCGCGCTGTTCAAGCGGCCGATGGGGCTGCCGATCCCGCACACCGCCATCATTCCGACGAAGAAGGATCAGCTGGGACAGAGCCTTGGCGAGTTCGTCGGCGAGAACTTCCTCTCCGGCGAGGTGGTACGGCGCCGGCTGCGCTCCGTGGGCATCGGCCGCCGCCTCGGCGGCTGGCTCGCCGAACCGAAGAACGCCGACCGGGTCACCGCCGAACTGTCCACCGCGCTGCGCGGCGCGCTGACCGTCCTGCGCGACTCCGACGTCCAGGCGGTGGTCGGCGAGGCGATCACCCGCCGCGCGGACGCCCAGGAGATCGCGCCGGGCATCGGCACGATGCTGGAGAAGGTCGTCGCCGAGGGCGGTCACAAGCGGGTGGTGGACCTGGTCGTCGCCCGCGCCCACGACTGGCTGGTCGAGCACGGCGACTCCGTCATGGGGGCGGTCTCCGGCGGTGCTCCCGGATGGACCCCGCGGTTCGTCGACCGCAAGGTGGGCGAACGGGTCTACCGGGAGCTGCTGCGCTTCGTCACCGAGATGCGGGACATGCCGGAGCACCCGGCGCGCGGCGCCATCGACCGGTTCCTGCGGGACTTCGCGGACGATCTGCAGACCGACCCGGACACCCGGGCCAAGGTGGAGCGGCTGAAGTCCGAGGTCCTCGGCCGCGGCGAGGTGCAGGATCTGATCGCCTCGGCCTGGGGCGCGGTCCGCGCGATGATCGTGGCCGCCGCCGAGGACGAGCGCAGCGAACTGCGGCTGCGGGTGCGCGCGGCGCTGCTGTCCCTGGGCCGCCGGCTCTCCGACGAGCAGCGGTTGCAGGGCAAGGTGGACGGCTGGCTGGAGGGCGCGGCGGTGTACGTGGTGACCACGTACCAGGGCGAGATCACCTCCCTGATCACCGACACCGTCGCCGGCTGGGACGCCGAGCACACCTCGAAGAAGATCGAGGCACACATCGGCCGTGACCTCCAGTTCATCCGGATCAACGGCACGGTCGTCGGCGCGCTGGCGGGCCTGGCGATCTACACGGTGTCGCAGGTCTTCGGCGGGTGACGGGCTTACGGGCCGACGGGCCGACGGGCCGACGGGGCGGCGGGCGCTGGGCGAGGGGCGGCGGGTGAGCGGGCGGCGGGGTGACGGGCCGGCGGCCGGAACCGGGCACCGGTCTGTCCGTACGGGGCCGGGGCGGTCCGTCCGTACGAGCCGGGGCCGGGACCGGCCCGCGCGGTGGCGCCGTTAGGCTCGTGGGTTGTGCTCTCCCACTCCTCCGGCGGACGGCCCCCGGGCCGCAGGCGTCCCGGCCGTCCCACGCTGCTGTGGCTCCTGGTCCCCTACCTGCTCCACCTGGGCGTACTGCCCCTGGTGAACCGGGTGACCCCCACCGTCCTCGGCCTCCCCTTCCTCTTCTTCTGGCTGCTGCTGGCCACCCTGCTGACCCCGGTCGCGGTGTGGCTGGCCCGGCGCGGTGACAACAAGCGGTGCGGTGACAACAAGCGGGGGCGGGCATGAACGCCGCCGTCGCGACCTCGGTCTTCGGGGCCTTCATGGTGCTCACCGTGGCCCTCGGCCTGCTCGCGGTACGCGGCAGGGGCGGGGGCGGAGGCCTGGCGGAGTGGTCGGTCGGCGGCCGCAGCATGGGCACCGTCTTCATCTGGGTGCTCATGGCCGGCGAGGGCTACACCAGCTTCAGCTACCTCGGCGCGGCCGGCTGGGGCTACAACACCGGTGCCCCCGTGCTGTACGTGCTGGCCTATATGTCCTGCGGCTATGCGATCGGGTACGTCGTGGGCCCGATGCTGTGGGCCTACGCCCGTCGGCACGGCCTGGTCGGCATCACCGACATCGTCGCGCACCGCTACCGCCGGCCCTGGCTCGGCGCCGCCGTCGCCCTGCTCGCCACGGTCTGCCTGCTGCCGTACATCCAGCTGCAGATCACCGGCATGGGTGTGGTCGTCTCGACGATCTCCTACGGGACCATCAGCCTCAACTGGGCCTACTTCATAGGCTTCGCGGTCACCACCGCCTTCGTCGTGATCAGCGGGCTGCGCGGCAGCGCCTGGGTCTCCGTCCTCAAGGACGTCCTGGTCATCGCCACCCTGGGCTTCCTCGCGGTCTATGTGCCGCTGCACTACTTCGACGGCTACGGGCCCTTCATGGACCGGATCGTCGCCGAGAAGCCGCAGTGGCTGACCTTCCCCGGGCATGGCTCGGGCGGCCTGGGGCAGCTCTGGTTCCTCACCACCACCGTCGTCAACTCCCTCACCGTGGTGATCTTCCCGACGACCGTGGCGGGCTATCTGGGCGCCCGCAACGCCGACGCGCTGCGCCGCAACGCGATGTACCTCCCCTTCTACAACGTGCTGCTGTTCGTGCCGATGCTGCTGGGCATGGCGGCGCTGTTCGTGGTGCCGGGGCTGACCGGCGCGGACTCGAACCTGGCGCTCTTCAAGCTGGTGGTGGACTCCCTTCCGGCCTGGGCAGTGGGCGTGATCGGGGTGGCCGCCGCCCTCTCCTCCATCGTGCCGATGGCCGTGTTCATGCTGGTCATCGGCACGATGTGGGGGAGGAGCGTGCTGGGCGCGATCCCCAGGCTCGCGAACCGGCAGCAGAACCGCCAGAAGCTGTGGTCGCAGCTGGTCGTGGTGGCGGCCGGCGCGGTGGCGCTGCTGCTGACCTACACCGCCCCCAGCACCCTCGTCCGGCTGTCCCTGATCTCGTACGAGGGCATGGCGCAGCTGGTACCGATGCTGCTGCTGGGACTGGTGTGGCGGCGGCTGACGCTCCGTGCCGCGGTGAGCGGCCTGGCGGCGGGCTTCTCCTTGGTCTGCGTCCTGGTCTTCCGGGGGCACGACCCGGTGTGGGGGGTGAACGCGGGGCTCGTCGGGCTCGTCGTCAATGTGGCGGTGGCGCTGGCGGTCACCTGGCTGGGACCGCGCGACACGGACGACGACCGGCCGGACGCCGAAGTGCTGGCGCTGGACGACGTGTTCCCCGCGGATTCCCCCGAGAGCTCCCGCGAGGACTCCCCCGAGAGCTCCTCAGAGGTCTCCCCCGAGGATTCCCCCGAGGACTCCCCAGAGGAGGGGGCCGATCCGGTCAGGGCGTCGTCGCCGTCGTCGTGACCTTCTTGCCGTCCTTGGAGACCGCGAACCACAGGCCCATCTTGCCCTGGCCCGTGATGTCCCCCGGCTGCTTGTCGCCGGTGAAGGTGTAGACGGGCCAGCAGTCGACGGCGAGCTGGCGCAGCCCGTCCGGGCGGGTGACGGTGGTGATCAGCTTGGGCGGGATGCCCGTCAGCTTGGAGCGGTCGGCGGGCTTGACGGGCTTCCAGGTGTCCAGGCAGGTGTCGTTGCAGCCGAACTTCATCGGCCAGGCGCTGTCCTTGTTGAAGCGGTAGAGGGTCATGCCCTTGCCGTCGACGAGGATCTCGCCGAGCTCGGGCTGGCGGAACACCGAGACGTCACCGGTCTGCTGCTCGCCGGCCTTCGCGCCGTCGGCGGCCAGGGCGTGCCAGGTGCCGCCGACGCCCTCGCCCTTGGTCTCGCCGGGCGCGGTGTCCTTGGCGTAGCGGTAGGCGGGCCAGCCGCCGATGGTCAGCTGCTCGGTGCCGTCGGTGCGGGTGACCGACCCCAGCGCGCTCTTGGCGATCCCCGCGGGTACGGAGGCGCCGTCGGAGGGGACCGGCGGCCAGGCGGTGGCACAGGAGCCCGAGCAGTTGGACTGCGGCGGTTTCGCGGTGTCCTTGTCGAAGCGGTAGAGGGTCATGCCCTTGGAGTCGGTGACGACGGGGCCGAGCTTGGCGTCCGCGCGCAGCGCCAGCGTCCCGGCACCCGGCCCGGCCGCCGCGGGTTCGCTGCCGCTGCCGCCGCTGCCGCCGGAGCCCGACGCGCTGCCGCCGGAGCCGGACGCGCCGTAGCCGTAGTCACTGGTGCCCTGCCCGGCGGGCTGGACGGTGTCGGTGGTGGGCGTGGTGGTGCCGGCGCCCTGGCTGCCGCTGCTGCCGCAGGCGGCGGTGAGTGCCAGGGTGGCGACCGCCGCGGTCGCGAGGCCCGCACGACGTCGCATGCTCATGGTGTCTCCTCGTTGTCCGTTGAGTTGTCCGTCGAGTTGTCGGTTGAGTCGGTTGAGTTGGTTGAGTCGTTCGTCGGTTGTCCGTGGAGCGGGGGCGGGTGGGGTTCTGGGGAGGGAATGCTCGGAAGGTTCTGGAGGAGCTCAAGAACCGGTCCCGGACGGTCAGTTGCCGGCCTGTACCCGTAGCGCCAGTGCCGGGCAGCGGCGCACCGCGAGCTGCGCGCGGCGCCGCATCCGGGCCGGCAGCGGCATGCTGGCCCGCTCCGGATAGCCGTCCGGGCCGAGCTTGACCACACCGGGCACCACATCGGCGCACAGGCCGTGGCCCCGGCACAGCGTCCAGTCGACCAGCAGCCGCTCCCGCGGCGGGGCGGACTCCGGCGTGGCGGCGGGGGCGGGGGTGGGGCTGGGCAGGGGAGAAGGCGGCGTCCGGTGCCCGGTGACCGGCAGCGCCCCGATCACCGGGCGGCCGCACCCGAACCCGTACGCATGGCGCTCGAACTCCTCGGGGAAGGCCGCGAGGGCCGAGGCGACGAAACGCGCGGTACCGTCCGGGTGGCTGCACGCACCGCGCCTCTCCACGGCCCGCATCCGGGCCCGTACGGCGTCCAGAGCGCCCTCGCCGCCGCCCCGTACGGCCTGGGCGAGGGCATCGGCGAGCGCCGGCAGCCCCAGTACGCAGGGGCCGCACTGCCCGGCCGACTCGGCGGCCATCCACTGTGCGACCCGTACCGTCTCACCGGCCGGACAGGTCTCGTACGGCATCGGCAGCACCGCCCCCGCGCCGAGCACCGCACCGTGGCCGGCCAGCGCCTCCCGGGACAGCGTCGCGGTCCGGGCGTCGGCGGGGGAGAGGAAGGTGCCGTGGTAGCCGCCGAGCAGGACGCCAAGCCCCGGATCGGACCCGCACAGGGCGAGGACCTGGGTGAGGGAGACCCCGTAGGGGACCTCGACGACCCGGCTGCCGCCGACGGTCAGCAGCAGCGTGCCGGGCTCCGTGGGCAGCCCCACCGTGCGGTAGCCGAGCGCGCCGAGCCGGGCGGCGACGGCGAGTTGGGCGTAGGTCTCGGTGTTCGACAGCAGCGTCGGCACCCCGTTCAGACCCCGCTCGCTGGAGCGGACCTTACGGCCCGACGGCAGCCCCGGCCCGCCGCTCAGCCCGCTGGTCATCGCCGTGCCCTCGCCGGTGACGAACCGCTCGGTCAGCAGGGTGACCCGCAACAGCGGCCGGACCGGCCCGCGTTCGCGGATCGCCCGCCGCACCGACACCTCGACATCCGTACGGGTCACTCCGACGGCGACCTCCTGCGCGCCGAGCGCGTCGGCGGCCAGCAGCGCCCCGTCCAGCACCAGATGCGGGGCGTGCAGCAGCAGCGCGGTGTCCTTCAGGCAACTCGGCTCGCCCTCACTCCCGTTGACGACCACCGCGCCCTTCCCCTCGGCCCGCCGCATCCCGGCCATGACGGCCGTCAGCTTCCGCGCGAACGGGAAGCCGGCGCCGCCCCGGCCGCGCAGATCGGTGTCCTCGGCGAGCGCCACCAACTCCTGTGGGGAGAGCCGCGGCAGGCCGCCGTGCAAGGCCAGATGAGCCACCCGGTCCATCCGCGGCACCTCGTCGAGCCCGGCCAGCAGCCGCGGCGGCCCGACGGACGCCAGCGTCGGCAGGGACGCAGGCGTCGGCAGGGACGCAGACGTTGGCAGGGACGCAGGCGTCGGTCCGGTCGGTACGGATGCCGGCGTCGGCACGGACTCCGGTCCGGGCGTGAGCACCGGCAGCAGGCGGGTGCGCGCGGAAGCGGAGGAGGGAGTGGGAGCGAGGGTGGGAGCAGGTGCGGAGGCGGGGGCAGGGGCGGGGGCGGTCATGAGCGGCGTTCTCCGGGTTCTCCTGATGTTGATTTCCTGCGGGAATCGCGCAGCCGCAGGGCCAGCCGTCCGGCCACCGCGGCAAGGCATACGGCGTATCCGGCGACGGCCCAACCAGCGGCCGGACGGCCCGACTTCAGTCCGTGCACCAGGGCCAGCGCCCAGGCGAGGTACGCGCTCATATGCAGCGCCCGCCACCAGCGGGACGTGGCGGCGCCGGTGAACGCACCGCGCACCGCACCGGTCACCGCGACCGCGACGAACGCATACGCGGCGAGCGTGCCCAGGCCGATGAGCACCGGCCGGGCGGCGTCGGTGAACGGCACCGCGACCGACGCCGCACCGGCACGTCCCCCGGCGACCTTCACCCAGATGTGCAGCCCCAGGAAGCCGAGTCCGGCGGCGCCGGTGCCGCGGTGCACGGCCTGGGCGAGCAGCCGGTGGCCGGAGCGCAGCACCATCCGGTCCGTGGCGGCCAGCCCCCACAGCACCGTCACCGACAGCGAGACCAGTGCGAGCACTCCGGCGCCGTAATCCAGGAAGCGCATCAGGGTGTCCATCGCGCCGGAGTGCAGGGTGACGGCGAGGAAGAGCAGCAACGCAGCCGGAAGTGCCGGACGCAGCAGGGCTGTTGAGGGGAGGCGGCCCGCCGGGCGACGGACCGGCGGCCGGGATTCGCCCGGCTGCCGGAGTTCGCCCGGAGGTCGGGGTTCGCCCGGCGGGCGGCGGGGGCGGGGAGCGGCCGGTGAGGGACGCGCGCGGTGGCGGCTCCGGCGGCTCTCCAGGTGCGGTACGGACAATCGAACCTCCGTTGTCGAGGCGCGGGGACGCAGGTGCGGGGACGCAGGTGCGGGACGGACGCGGGAATGCGTACGGCTCGGGGCGGATGCGGGAGTGCGTATGGCTCGAGATGGCTGCGGGGTGCGTACGGCTCGGGATGGCCGCGGACGCGAATTCCGAGGAAATTTCCCCACGGCGGTATTTGCCCGGCGGCTTTTGTATGGGTGACCGCCGGTAACGCAAACCTTCCGTAACCAGCCGTATGCGTAGGGCCGTTATGTGGCCGTGATCCCGTTGTGATCCGGGTGCCGAAAGCATCACCGAGTGCGTTCGGGCTTTCGTAAGGTTTATCGCGCTGTGACAAATTCCGGTACCGGCGTCGCGAACGCGCGCCGGGACTCCGGATGATGCCCACTCAGACACACGGGGCGCTCCGACGCCCTTGTCCAAGCCGCATCCCCGCCAGGATCGAGGTAGCGATGTGTGATCTGCTGAACCGCATCTGGTCGCGTCCCCGAGGCGAGTGGAGCCGGGTGGTGAGAAAAGAACTCCCGGACCTCGCCACGCAATTGGTCGCGGAGTTGCAGCGGGGATTTCCCGCATTGGCGGCGCTTCTCGGTGATACCCCCGTAGAAGAGGCGCAATGGGCCCTGGAACAGGCTCTGCTGACAGTTCTGGGTTACCAAAAAGAGTCAGAAAGTAAACGTCCGGAGGGTCCGGAGCGTCCGGGGGTGTCGGAGGCATCGTCCGTCGTCACGCCGATGCCCGTCGCACGCGCCCGCCAGGACCTCTTCGAGGTGCTCGCCGGACAGCGTGAGGTGCCCGGCGAAGGCCTCGGCGAGCTGGCCCGCGCGGCCGGCTGGCCGGTCCCCGAAGCCCTCCAGGCCGTCGTCCTCGCCACCTCCGCCGAGGTGCCCCAACTCGCCGCCGCCCTGGGCCATGCCCTCATCGGCACCGTCGACGGCTACACCTGCCTCTTCGTGCCCGACCCGGCCACCCAGACCCGCCCCCGCCTGGAAGCGGCCCTCAAGGGCCGCCCGTCGGCCGTCGGCCACGTCGTCCCATCGACCGACACCGCGTCATCCCTCCGCTGGGCCCGCTACCTGCTCACCCTCGCCCCCGCCCGGGTGGGACCCGACGCACGCCCCGCCTTCGTCGACGATCACCTCTCGGCCCTCCTGCTCCTCCAGGACGAGTCCCTCGCCGACGCGCTGACCTCCCGCTGGCTCGGCCCCCTGGAGGAGCTGACCCCCCGCCAGAGCGAACGCCTCGAAGTGACCCTGCTGGCCTGGCTGGAGGGCGGCGGCGCCCCCGAGGCGGCCAAGCTCCTGCACGTACACCCCCAGACGGTCCGCTACCGCCTCCGGCAGATAGAAAAACTCTTCGGCCCGGTCCTGCGCGACCCCCGCGCCCGCTTCGAACTGGAGATGGCCCTCCGCGGCCGCCGCCTGATGGCCCATGTCCGCACCTACCGTGCCCGCGCGGGCCGCCGGGCCCGTGCGGCGGCCTCGTCGATCCGGCCACTGGGCGTGGCCCGCGAGGCCCGTGTCAACGGGCTGTGACCGAGGGCGGATTCGTCTCCGCGCGGCCCCGGGCCCTGGTCCCGACGCTGGTCCCGACTCTGGCCCTGGTCCCGTCCCTGGCCCTGGCCCTGGCCCTGGTCCTGGCCCGGAAGAACCTCCGGGCCGGGGCCGCCGACCTGCGGCACTTCACCCACCGCGGCGACACCATGACGTACGGCCAAAAACTTCCTGGCAACGGTCACCCTGGAACGGCCAGCCTGGTCCCCGCGAAGATCTGCGCCGCCACCGGTACGCCCGGCCGGCCGGACCGCAGTCGCCGAAATCCCTGATCGGGAAGGAAGCCCATGAAGAACGCGTCGTTGTCGCTGCCGCGTCGCCGCCCGGCCCACAAGGCCACGCTCGCCGCCGCCACCGGCCTCGCCCTGGCCGCCCTCCTCGCCCCGCCGGCGACCGCACAGCCCGCACAGCCCGCAGGTACGCAGCCTGCGGGCACACAGTCCGCGGGCACGCAGCCCGCAGGTGCGCAGTCCGCAAGCAGACAGTCCACCGGAACGCGGGCCGAGCCCATCACACCCGGTAAGCCCTATTACCTGCTGGCCTCCAGCAAGGAGGACCGGGGTGTCACCTTCGAGCCGTACGCCGACTGGGACTACGCCCTGCTGACGGACTCGGCGCACTCGAGCGGCACCGCCGTGGTCTTCGAGAAGCGGGACGACGGCTACGTCATCAAGTCGACCAGGTCCAACTGGTCCGGCTACAACGTCTGGTGCGCCGGCAGCAGTGGCATCAGGCTGGACAGAGAAGGCGGCTGCAACACCCACTGGCAGCTCTTCCCGACGTATGCCGGTTACCTCCTCAAGACGGCGACGGGCGACGACTACCTGGCCAACCCCGCGGGCCGGGGCAAGCAGTGGCTCCAGGCCGTCGATTCCGACCGCGCCGGTTCCCGCGAGTTCACCGCCTTCAAGCCGATCGCAGCGGAATAGCCCGTAACTCCTCCCCCTTACAGGGCCCCTGGAATTCGTCCTTCCGGATCGCCTTCCGGGGCCCTGTCCGCTCGGGGGCTCAGAACAGCGCGTCGGCGAGCAGGTCGAGCTGGTCGGTGTCCGAGGACCAGCAGTAGAGCATGACCTCGTCGGCGCCGATGCCGGTGAAGGCCTCGGCCGCCTCGCGGATCTCCTGCGGCGTGGTGAGCAGACCGTTCGCCACCTGCTCCGCGCGACCGGTGAACGCGTAGTACTCGCTGAGGTTGTGCCTGGCCCGTCGCACGGTGCTCTCCGGCCCGAGGGCGACGTTCACCTGGGCGACCAGGCGGGGGCGGCCGGGGCGGCCGTACTTCTCCCAGGCCGCCTCGACGTCGCGGAACAGGCCGGACATGGGCTGCGGCGGCAGCGCGGCACCCAGGAAACCGTCGCCGAACCGGCCGACCCGCTCGAGCGCCGCCGGGGCGAAGCCGCCGAAGAGCACCTCCGGCCCGCCGGGCGTCGCGGGACCGGGACCGATGGGTCCGACGCCTTCGCCGTACGGCTCACCGGACCAGGTCCGGCGCAGCAGCGTCATCTGCTCGTCGAGGCGGTGGCCACGGCGGTGGAGGTCGATGCCCGCGGCCAGGAAGTCGTCCTCGCGGCCGCCGACGCCGATGCCGAGGGTGAAACGGCCGCCCGACATACGGTCGAGGGTCGCCGTCTGCTTGGCGAGGATGGCGGTGCTGTACACGGGCGCGATGAGCACCTCGGTCTGGAGGCGGATCCGGGAGGTGGCACCGGCGAGGGCCGCGAGGGTGACCAGGGGTTCGGGATTGTCGAAGACGAGCCGGTCGAGCAGACCGAGCGTGCTGAACGGGCCCGCGTCGGCGCGCCGGGCCCAGCTCAGCAGCAGGGCGGGGTCGTCGATGGGAAGGCCAAGACCGATCTTCAAGAGAGGAATCCTCCGGAGGGCATGCCGAAAAGGGTGCCGCCCCTCCATGGCTCCGCGTGGTTCACGCGGGCTCGCTCCGTTCTGCGGCGTGGATCCAGAGAGCGTGTTCGTCAGAGTGCCGTGACCGTAACGCGCCCGCCCGAACCCGGCAACTCCTTTTCGGGAGGGAGGACGGACGGCGGCGCCGGTGCGCGGGGTGGGCTGCGGCGCCGCCGTCCGTCGGACCGCTGTCGTCCGGACCGCTGTCGTCCGGGCAGCTATCGGCAACGGCGGCCGGTGTTGATGCAGTTGACCGCTTTGTTCATCAGAGCGTCCGGCATCACATTGATGAAGTCGCCGTGGTCGGTGACCGGTTTGCGCAGCTGTTCCGGGAAGCTGTCGACGGCGAAACCGGTTCCCGGGGGGACGTCGTAGGTGACCCGCTCGACGAGCTGGGGGATGCGCCGGAAATTGTTGCGGCAGTTGCCGTTCCGGTCGGAGAAGGCCACATGGGTGCGGTGGTTCGCGCTGTCGGTGTCGCGGCCGTCCCAGCAGTTCTGGAATGCGAAGGTGCGGACCACCTGGGACCCGTTCGGGCAGAGCGGGTACCTGTCCTTCAGCTGGCGGTCCTCGAAGCCGGTGCAGCTCCAGGAGGCGTTGGCGTTCTGGGTGCCGTTGGTGAAGGCCTTCGCGTCGCCGGTGATGACGCGGAGGAAGCGCGGCATCGCCTGGACGGCGCCGGCCTGGCTGCCGCGGTAGGTGAGGGTGACGGTGGCCGGTGTCAGAACCGAGCCGATGTTGCCGTCCAGCGCGGCGCCCGGCTTCCGCTCCGCGTTCTGGTCGAGCCGGCGCAGCACCGGCCAGTAGTAGGTGGACTGATCGCCGTTGCCGCAGGTGGTGCCGGAGGCGGCGAGGGACCGGTCGGAGGAGAAGCCGTCGGTGGAGGTGTTGCCGACGTAGTCGTGGGTGTGGTGGGCGCCGTTTCTGACGCCCGGGGTGACGATGACGTTGTCGGAGTTGAAGTGGCCTTGTTCGTTGCGGCCGCACTCGGTGGTGAAGGTGCCGGTCGTGGCGTTACGTCCCCGGGGGGCGGCGAACGGCGGTGCGTCCGCGTTCGGTTGGACGGTGGTGATGTCGACGAAGTCGGCGGGGGAGGGGCCGCCGGGCAGGCCCTGGCCCTGGCCCTGGCCCTGGCCCTGGCCCTGGTTCTGGTCCCGATCCTGGTCCCGATTCTGGTTCTGGCCCTGGTACCAGCCGTCCCTGGTGGACTTGGTGGCGTCGAAGCCGTCGGCACCTGCGCCCTCGTTGACGGGCTTGGTGGTGCAGCCGCTCATTGTGCTCAGATAGCCGGGCCGTTCAGCGTCCTTGGCGATGGCGCTGATGATCGTGCCGATAGTGCGGTCCCGTTGCTGCTGGAGCCGGGGGAGAAGGGCACCGCTGTCGGTGCCGCCCATCATCTCGTGGTAGGCGTCGTGGACTTGGCGGTCGAGGGTGGCCAGGCCCTGGGAGACCTGGAGTTGGGCGCTGCGCGGTACCTGGCGGAGCCGTTCGCCGACATCGGGGCACGAGAGCGTGGTGGCCATGACGGTGCGGTGCCGCTGATGACCCTCGGCTGCCTCGGGGGCCGAGCCGCCGGCCAGGGCCGTGGTGGCGACCGCTGCCAGCCCGCCGCCGCCCAGCAGGAGCGCGGCCGCTGCCACCACCATTCTGTTCGTCAGGCGGGAGCGTTTGTGGACGGGCTGGCCTGGCCCGTGTCCTTGTCGTTGCCTCATGGGATCACTTCGATTCGTCCGATGTGCAGGGGTGCAGAGGGGCAGGGGGCAGAGGTGCAGGGAGGGGCAGGAAGGGCTGGAGTGACGGGTGTGGTGTGGTGCGGTGCGGGCGGGTCAGCTGCTGTGGAGGGCGTCGAAGTCGACCTGTCCGGTCTTCTCCAGGACGGTGATGTGGTCCAGCACGACCGTGTTGGCGCGGTCCGCCAGGGCGCGCACCATGGCGTTACGGGTCTGGTCGCGGACCATCGCGACCAGCCCGAAGACCTTGCCGTGCGACCTGCGCAGCAACTCGGCGAAGAGACGGGGGTATTCGGCGTCCGAGGCGGAGTGCAGCTGCCCCAGCCAGCCCTGCTGCTCTGGGGTGGGCTGGTTGGCCAGCGCGATGCCCAGCGTCCGCCCGGCCTCCACCGACCTCCGGTCCAGCTCGGTGTGGCCGGCCACGAGGTGGTCGCCGGCCGTACGTACCGCCGCGGTGCGCCCGCGCGCCTGGGCCTGCCGCCCCGCGGGCAGCTCCCACAGCCCGGCCAGCCTGACCTTGCGTACGAAGTCCCGGTCCATCGCGGTCAGCGGACCGTAGCGGGTGGTGACCGTGCCGCCGCCGTCATCGTCGTACGCGACGGTGTTGCCGGCCGCGGACGCGGTCTCACCGAAGAGCTGGACGGGCAGCAGCAGTGCCGCGAGGGTGGCCACCAGCGCGGCTACCACCAGTCCGGTGGCGAGGGTCCGCCCGGATGTCGCCGAGTTGCTGAAGGCGGATGTGCTGAGGATCGACCGCACTGGGCCTCCCGTTCGTCCCGTTCATCCCGTTCGTCTTCGTCCTGTTCCGTCCGTACGCCACCGGACGCTAAGGCCTGTACCGGTCCTTCGGACGCGGCTCCTCACCCCTGGACAAATAACGGCCCGGCCCGCCACGGCACTGCTAGGGCGTGTGCCGGAAGTCCCGTCTGCTCCAGGTCTCCGGAACCCGGTCTTCGGAACCCGGTCTCCGGAACGTGGCCCCCGGCCCCCGGTCCGCCGTACGCCCCGTCCTGTGGTTACTCTTGAGCGGACGACGACAGGACCGGGCGAGACGACAAGACCGGGCAATCGGGCAGACGACAAGTCCGGGCACGAAACCAACGCGAGGAGGACGCCGGATGTACCGCGCCGTAGAGGCATCGCGGATGTACACCTGCGCTCTGCTCTTCCTCGTCGTCGGACTCCTGCTCACCCAGACCGGGCTGGCGACGGCGCTGGCCACCGCCGCGATGACCGCCGCGGTGCTGCTGCTGTGCAGTGCCTTCCTGATCGTCGCCTGCGCGCGGTCCGTTCCACCGGGTCGGATCCGTACGGCGCTTCGCGACCGCGAGCAACGTACCGCCTTCCTGCCGCAACGCGACCCGGACGCGGACGGCCGGCCGCGCCCCCGGGCACCGGGCCGTGCCCTCCTGACGGCCGCGTAGACGCCCGGGCGCTCCTCCTCCCGCTCCCGGCCTTCCCGCTCCCACCTCCGCGCGCCTGCGCCCGGTACTCCCGCAGCATTTGCGTATCACTTGCGCAGTGCTCGCGCGGTACTCCCGCAGTGCTTGCCTGGTGGTGCTTCCGTAGCGCATCGCATCGCAGCGCAGCGCTTCCGCGTCCGCGCGGCTCGTCACGCCGAATCCACATTCCGGTACGACGAGACCCGTGGAGGGCTCAATATGTCCGTTTTCGGCTTCCTTGGTGAGGCGTTGGCGCAGGGCGCCGAGGCGATCACACCGCTCTTCGGCACCGTGTCCATGGCCGCCGCCATTGTGCTGTTCACCCTTGCCGTACGCGGCGCGCTGCACCCGCTCGCCCGCGCCGCGGTCCGCGGCGAGAAGGCCCGTGCCGCACTCGCCCCGCGGATCGCTGAACTCCAGCGCAGACACAAGGGCGATCCCGAGCGGCTCAAGAAGGCGATGGCCGACCTGTACGCCAAGTCCGGCGCCTCGCCGCTGGCCGGCTGCCTGCCGACACTGCTCCAACTGCCCGTTTTCTTCCTGATGTACCACCTGTTCTCCGGCGGGGGCGGCGGGCTGCTCGACCACACGCTGCTCGGTGCGTCACTCGGCGGGCACTGGGGCGAGGCGCTCGCCGACGGCGGGGTCTTCGGGCCGCAGGGCCGGGTCTACCTCGTGTTGTTCGTGCTGATGGCGGCGGTCGCCACCTGGAACTACCGGCGGGGTCGGGCTGCGCTGGCCAAGGCCCCGGCGCCGGCCGCGGGCGGCGCAAACGGGGCGGCGCTGCCGGGGATGGCGTCCCTGCCCAAGGTGCTGCCGCTGCTGTCCTTCGGGATGCTGATCACGGTGGCCGTGGTGCCGCTGGCGGCCGGGCTGTACACGGTGACGACGACGACCTGGACGGCGTGCGAACGGGCGCTGCTGAACCGGGACCGGGACCTGGACCGGGACCGGGGGAAGCGCCGCTGGAGGCGGAACCGGCCCTTGGCGCGCGCGGCGGCGCGTCCGTAGGCCATCCATGTGTCCGCTCCCTTCGTCGGGAGACGGGTGCCGGGACCCCCGGAGGAACCGATCGTCTTCTTGACTCCTCCCCCTCGTGAACGAGGGGGATTCCTAGCTCACGTTGCCTGACCCCCGGCGGGGGTGCAGGTCTTACACGATCAGCACTAGCCGGGTTGAGACCAGCCCGGACCAGCATCACGCGGGCGGAGTTCTTGTCCCTGGGGGATACGGCTCCGCACGCGGTGCAGGTATACGTTCGTTCGGAAAGAGGTAGTGCGTGCTTGGTTCTCGCTCCGCACTTGGCGCAGTCCATCGTGGTGTGCGCGGGGTGTACCAGGTGCACGGCCCGGCCGTGCTTGCGGCCCATCTCGATCAGGGCCGCTTTGGTGGCGCCGATGGCGGCGTCTGCGGCCTTGCGGGCCATCGTGGTCTTGGCGAGGAACTTCGGTCGGAAGTCCTCCACCGCCAAAGCGTCGTGGTCACGGACCACGGACTTTGCCCACTTGCGTCCGGTGTCCTGCCGCTGGTTGGCGATCTTCAGGTGCAGCTTCGCCGTCTGCCGCTTCGCTTCGCGGTAGCCACCCGAGGCGGCCTGTCCCTTCTCCGGCTTCCTGCGGGCCATCATCCGCTGATAGCGGGCGAGCTTTTGCGCTGCGTTCTTCCCGTGCTGCGGGTGGGGAAGGTCGTGTTCGTCGGATGTGGTGGTCGCGGTCTCCTTGACGCCCCAGTCGATGCCGATCACGCGGCCGGTGGCGGGAAGTTCCTCGGCTACGGTGGCCACGACGAACGACGCCCACCAGTGCCCCACCGCATCGCGGTACACGCGGACGCTGGACGGCGGCTTGGGCAGTTGCCGCGACCACACCGGCCGCACCACGATCCCGCCCGCCAAGTGCAGCCGGCCGTCCTTAAGACGAAAGCCGCGCTTGGTGTATTCGAGGGTGGGCAGCGCCTCGCGCTTCTTCTTGTACTTCGGCATCCCGGCACGCTGCCGCATCGGCAACCGTGCCTTGATGTCCTTGAGCGCCTTGGCGCGGGACTTGCCGAAGTCGCGTATCAACTGCTGCTGAGGAACGCAGGCGCCCTCCCGCAACCACGGTGTCCGGGCGCGGGCCTCGGTCAGCATCGCCGCGAGCTGCACCGGCCCGCACGTCGCCTTCTCCCCGGTCGCCCGGTTGTGCTGGTGGACGGCCTTGGACTTGGCGACGCACTCATTCCAGACCCACCGCGCCCGGTCCCACTCAGCCTCGAGCGACCGCCGCGCCGTGGACGACAGGCGCACACGGTAGGTGTACCGGGCGTGCCCGGCCGCCTCCGTGGTCGCTTCTGTCGTCATGCACCCGAACCTACCCGGGAGGACTGACAGTTGAGCCCTACCGCTCTTTATGGTGTCCCTCACCAGCGGTTTTGGTCTACGCCGGCCCGTCTGTCGTCGAGCTGGCTGACCTCCCGGCCGCGTCACTCCTTCCGTCACTCCTTCCGCCACTCCGTTCGTGTGCGGTCGGCCTCGGCACGTCAGCTGAACGCGACGGGCACGTCAGCCGAGCGCGACGGTCCGGCCTTCGGCCGCTGACCGCTTCGCGGCCTCCAGGACGCGCAGCGCGGCCGCGGCCTCGCCGGCGGTGACCGGTGGGGCGCCGCCCTCGCGCAGGGCACGGGCGATCGCGGCGTAGTACGCGGGGTAGTCGCCCGGCAAGGTCGGTACGGGCTCGCCGCCGCCCATGCGCGGGGACGCTCCGGCGCCGAGCCGGCCCCAGCGGGTCTTCGGCTCCACGCCCCACTTCCCGCTCTCCCCGCTCTCCCCGCTCTCCCTGCCCTCGGCGCTCTCGGCGCCGGGGCGCCGGCCCTCGCGGAGGGCGGCTTCCTGCGGGTCCAGGCCGTGCTTGGTATAGCCCGCCTGGTTGCCCAGCACTCGGAAGCGGGGGCCCAGAAGGGCGGCGGTGGCGCTCATCCACAGATGGGAGCGGACCCCGTTCGCATGGGTGAGGGCGAGGAAGGTGTCGTCGTCGGCCTCGGCGCCGGGGCGGCGGATGTCGGACTCGGCGTAGACGGAGACAACCGGGCCGAAGAGGGTCAGCGCCTGGTCGACAAGGTGGCTGCCGAGGTCGTAGAGCAGCCCGCCGAGCTCCGCCGGGTCGCCCGACTCCCGCCAGCCGCCCTTGGGCTGCGGCCGCCAGCGCTCGAAGCGGGACTCGAAGCGCCAGACCTCGCCCAGGGTGCCTTCCTCGACCAGCTTGCGCACCGTACGGAAGTCGTTGTCCCAGCGGCGGTTCTGGAACACGGAGAGCAGCAGTCCGCGCTCCTCGGCGAGCGTGGCGAGCTTGTCGGCCTCGGCGGCGGTCGCGGCCAGCGGCTTGTCGACGACCACGGGCAAGCCGGCCTCCAGCGCTGCGGTGGCGAGCGGTACATGGGTCTTGTTCGGCGTGGCCACCACGATCAGATCCAGATCGGCGGCGCGGTCGAGCACCTCGTCGGGGGTGGCGACCGTACGCACCCGGGGGTGTTCGGCGCGGGCCTGGGCCTGCCGCTCCGGGTTGGCGGTGGAGACGGTGTCGAGGACCAGGCCGTCGGTGGCCGCGATCAGCGGGGCGTGGAAGACCGAGCCCGCCAGGCCGTAGCCGAGGAGGCCGACGCGGAGCGGTTCGCGCGGTTCGTGCTTCTCGCTCGCGTCACTCGTCTCGCTCGTCTCGCTCGTCTCACTCATGCCGTTCCACCACTCCCGCCATTCTCTTCACTTCACTCGTCCGTCCCGTCCGTTCCACTTAAGCAACACTGTTGCTTAAGTGCAAGCCTCCACCGACAATGGGTGGGTGACCAATCGGTGGTTGACCAGCAGCGATCAGACCTTCGACGGCCGTGATGCCGCCGGCAGTGGCCATGTTGCCGCCGGCAGTGGCAGTGCGGCCGTCAGTAGTGGCCGTGCGGCCGTCGGCAGTCCGGGTGCCAACCTCCCGGCCCTCCGCGGGCACAACGCCGCCGTGGTGCTCGGGCTGCTGCGTGCCGCCGGTGAGAGCGGGGTCAGCAGGCTGGAGCTGGCCGCGCACACGGGGCTCACGCCGCAGGCGGTCAGCAAGATCACCGCTCGGCTGCGGGCCGAGGGCCTGGTCGCCGAGGCGGGCCGCCGCGCGTCCACGGGCGGTAAACCGGCCACGGTCCTGCGGCTGGTCCCCGGCTCCCGGCACGCCGTCGGGCTGCATCTGGACCGCGATGAGCTCATCGCCGTGCTCGTCGATCTCACGGGCCGGGCGGTCGCCGTACGGCGAGCCCCGCTCGCCTTCGAGGCGGGCGCCGAGCCGGTGCTCACGGCGGCCGAGCGGGAGGTCGCGGCGCTGCTCCGGGAATCGGGCGGGCCGCCGGGCCAGGAGTCCGGCCGAGTGTCGGGCCAGGAGTCCGGCCGGCCGCCGGTCCTGGGAGTCGGGGTGGCCTGCCCGGGCCCGCTGGACCACGCCGCCGGAGTGCTGCACCGCGTCACCGGCGCACCCCAGTGGGACGGTTTTCCCCTGCGGGACGCTCTCGCCGAACGGCTCGGCCTGCCCGTCCTCCTCGACAAGGACACCAACGCGGCGGCCCTCGGCCTGGCCCGGGGCGGGCCGTCCGGTGCCGGCTCCTTCGGTTACCTCCATCTGGGCACCGGCCTCGGCGCCGGGCTCGTCCTGGACGGCGGTCTCTATCGCGGGCCGCGCACCGGCGCCGGGGAATTCGGCCACCAGATAGTCCAGTTGGACGGCCCGCGCTGCGGCTGCGGACAGTACGGCTGCATCGAGGCGCTGTGCCTGGCGGCGGTGGCCCGGGGCGATCTGCCGGGCGCCGCCCGGGCGCTGGGCGTGGGCGCGGCCAACCTCGTCGAACTGCTGGACATCGACCGGGTCCTGCTCGGCGGGCGCACCGTACTGGCGAACCCCGAGCCGTTCCTGAGCGGAGTGGCACGGGCCCTGGCCGCCCGGGCGGGTACCCGCGGCAGCGGGCGGCCCGGCGCCCCCGGCGCGGTGCCGGTGGCGCTCGCCCCGGGCGGTGCCCAGGCGGTCGCCGACGGGGCAGCGGAGCTGGTGCTCGCGCCGCTCTTCGGGCCGGCGCGCCCGGTGGACGCCCACCGCGCCGCATAGTACGAGGATCGCGCCGCATGGCCACGGTGCGAGGAATTGCGCCGCATGGCCATGGTGCAAGGATCGCGCCACATAGTGCGAGGATCGCCGTGTGGAGTTCCCGTACGGCCAGGATCCTGGCGCACCCATCCGGTTCGGCGTTCCCGAGCACGGGCGCGTTCCCAAGTACTACGCGGCAAAAGTGGAAATCGCCGCGCTGCTGGAGGAGTTGGGCGAGGGAGGAGCGCTCCCCACCGAACGTGAGCTGGCGGTGCGGTTCGAGGTGTCCCGTGAGACGCTGCGGCAGGCGCTGCGCGAGCTGATCCTGGAGGGCCGGCTGCGGCGGCTCGGGCGCGGCACGGTGGTCGCGGGCCCCAAGCTGGAGCAGCCGCTGTCCCTCGCGAGCTACACCGAAGGCGTCCGCGGCCAGGGTCTTCGGCCCGGGCGTCACCTGGTCGGCCTGGACCGCTTCGCCTGCCCGCCGGCGCTCGCCGGCGACCTCGGACTGGCCGTCGGCGACTCCGTATGGCACCTGGAACGCGTACTGCTCGCCGACGACGAACGGGTGGGGCTGGAGAGCACCTACATCGCGGTGGACCGGGTCCCGGACCTGGCCACCGACTTCGAGCCGGACTCGTCCTTCTACGCGTACCTCCGCGAGCGGCTCGGTATCGGCTTCGGGGACGCGGACGAGCGGCTGGAGACCGTCCTGGCCACCCCGCGTGAAGCGCTGCTGATCGGCACGCCGGGTGCGTTGCCGATGCTGCTGATCCACCGGCTGTCCCGGGATACGGAGGGCAGCCCGCTGGAACGGGTGCGTTCGCTCTACCGGGGCGACCGGTTCTCGTTCGCCACCCACTTGGGGACCCACTTGAGGAAGCCCGCGCGGGGCTGAGGCGGTCCATGGGCGCCGCGCCCCGGTAAGTGACAACTGGACCGCACTGCACCGCACCCACCAGGCCCACCAGAAATCACGAAAGGGTAACGGGTCTAGGCCAGGTTTGCGCCTCTGTTCACCGTCGCGTCGCCGAACCACCCCTCGCGGGTCACCCGTCGGCACGACTGTCTGGGGCATGCGAGTCATAGTCGTGGGAGCCGGCGTGCTGGGAACCATGCACGCCTGGCATGCAGTCGAGCGGGGCCACGAGGTCCTGCACATCGAGCGGGAGGCCGAGGCCCGCGGTGCCTCGGTCCGCAACTTCGGGCAGATCTGGGTCAGCGGTCGGGCGGGCGGTGAGGAGTTGGCCACCGCGCTGCGCGCCCGGGAGCTGTGGGAGGGGATCGGCGCGCGCGTCCCCGCGCTCGGCTTCCGGGTCATCGGCTCGCTGACGGTCGTCACCAATGACACCGAACGCGCGGTCGCCGAGGCCGCCACCCGCCGCCCCGACGCCGCCGCCCGGGGCTACCAGCTGCTCGACGCCGACCAGGCCCGGGACCGCAACCCCGCCCTGCGCGGCGAGTTCACCGGCGCGCTGTGGTGCGAGCGGGACGCCGCCGTGGAGCCGCGGGTGGCCCAACGCGCCCTGCGGGAGGAGCTGTTGAGGTCGGGGCGCTACACCTATCTCGGTGGCCGGGAGGTCCGTGAGGTGCTCGGCAAGCGCGCCGTACGCGACGACCACGGTGAGGTCCACCACGGGGACACGGTCGTACTGTGCACCGGCGCCTGGCTCGGCGGGCTGGTCCGCGAGCTGATCCCCGATCTGCCGGTGCGCCGCGTACGGCTCCAGATGATGCAGACCGATCCGCTCGGCGAGCCGCTGACCACGTCCGTCGCCGACGCCGACAGCTTCCGCTACTACCCGGCGTACCGGAGCGCCGCCCTGGATGCGCTCAACGCCGGCCAGGCCCAGGCGCCGACCGCCGCCGAGCACCGGATGCAGCTGCTGATGGTGCAGCGCGCCGACGGCGGTCTGACCATCGGTGACACCCACGAGTACGAGACCCCGTTCGCCTTCGACACCGTCGAGGAGCCGTACGAGCATCTGACCCGCGTCGTCGAGTCCCTGCTGGGCCGCCCGCTGCCCCGGATCCGCCGCCGCTGGGCCGGTGTCTACGCCCAGTGCACCGATACGTCCCGTGTCGTCCACCGCCAGCAGGCGCGGGACGGCGTCTGGCTGGTCACCGGGCCCGGCGGGCGCGGTATGACCTGCGCCCCGGCGATCGCCGAGAACACCGCGAACGCACTGGGATGGTGAGCGAGTTGAGGAACGCGAACGAGCCGACGAACCCGAACGAGCCGACGAACGCGAACGAGGCGACAAACCCGAACGAGGCGACGAACGCGAACGAGGCGACGAACGCGAACGAGGCGACGAACGCGAACGAGGCGACGAACGCGAACGAGGCGACGAACCCGAAGCAGCCGACGGGCCCGAGCCCGCTGACGGACACCCGCCTGGTCGTCCTCGACATGGCCGGCACCACCGTCGCCGACGGCGGCCTCGTCGAGCAGGCCTTCGACGCCGCCGCCCGCCGGATGGGCGTGGAACCCGGCAGCCCCGACCACGCCGAGCAGCTCGCCTACGTACGGGCCACCATGGGCGAGTCCAAGATCTCCGTCTTCCGCCACCTCTTCGGGGACGAAGCGCCGGCCCGGCGCGCCAATGCCGCGTTCGAGGAGGCGTACGGCGAACTGGTCGACGGCGGACGGATCACACCGGTCCCCGGCGCCCGAGGGGCCGTTGAGGCACTCCGGGCCGCCGGCCGCACCGTCGTACTCACCACGGGCTTCGCCCGCGTCACCCAGGACGCCATCCTCGACGCCCTCGGCTGGCGGCACCTCGTCGACCTGACGCTCTGTCCGGCCGACGCGGGGCGCGGCCGCCCGTACCCCGACATGGTGCTGGCCGCCTTGCTGCGCACCGGCGCCGCCGACGACGTACGGCAGATCGCGGTGGCCGGTGACACCTCCTACGACATGCTGTCCGGACGGCGTGCGGGCGCCGGGATCGTGGCCGGGGTGCTGACCGGGGCGCACGACGAGGGGCAGCTGACCGGGGCGGGTGCCACGCATGTCCTCGGGTCGGTGGCAGAACTGCCCGCCCTGCTGGGGGTGGTCTGAGGTGACGACGGCCTCCAGGTCAACGCCTTCCGCCGCCGGGGCGAAGGCCGCATCTCTGCCGAAGGCCGCGTCTCCGCCGGACACCACGTCCGGTGCGGCGACCGCTGGGCAGCCGGACACCACGTCCGGTGTGGCGACCGCTGGGCAGTCGGACACTGGCATCCGTTTCGACGACGTCTCCGTCGCCTACGGCAGGCATCGCGAGCACACCGTCCTGGACTCCTTCGACCTCACCGTCGAACCGGGGGAGGTGATGGCCCTGCTCGGCCCGTCCGGCTCCGGCAAGACCACCGCGCTACGGGTGGTCGCCGG
The DNA here is from genome assembly GCF_042895955.1 of Streptomyces sp. NPDC001339. NCBI lineage: Bacteria > Bacillati > Actinomycetota > Actinomycetes > Kitasatosporales > Streptomycetaceae > Streptomyces > Streptomyces sp. NPDC001339. The sequence goes on from NZ_JBIAWT010000011.1 coordinate 142,499, forward strand.
TTTCGTCCAGCCGGTCTCCGGGCGGGTGCTGATCGGCGGCCGGGATGTCACCGGGCTGCCGCCCTACCAGCGGGGGATCGGCATGGTCGTCCAGCAGTACGCGCTCTTCCCGCATATGAAGGTCGCCGAGAACGTCGCCTTCGGCCTCAAGGCCCGCAAGACGCCGCGCGCCGAGATCGCCGGCCGGATCGCCGAGACGCTGGAGATGACCGGGATGGCCGCCTATGCCGACCGGTACCCCCGGGAACTGTCCGGCGGTCAGCAACAGCGGGTCGCTCTCGCCCGGGCGCTCGCCCTCCGCCCCGGCGTACTGCTGCTGGACGAACCGCTCTCCGCCCTCGATGCGCGGTTGCGCTCCGGCATGCTCACCGAACTCGCCCGGCTGCATCGCGAGTTGCCCGGCATGTCCCTCCTCTACGTCACCCATGACCAGGTCGAGGCGCTGACCCTGGCCGACCGGGTCGCGGTGCTGGACAAGGCCCGGCTGCGTGATTGCGGAACCCCGCAGGAGCTGTACCGGCGTCCGCGCACCGCATTCACCGCTTCCTTCGTGGGAACGGCGAACCTGCTGCCGGTGACGGTGTGCGGGCGAGCCGAAGGCGGCGGCGTGGAGGCGGAGTTCGCGGGGCGGCGGTTGCGGGTGTCCGTGGGGGAGGGGGCGGCCGCAGGCGCCGGCGCCACGCTCTGCGTACGCCCGCACCTCATCGGCCTCGGTCCCGTCGGCCCGGATCCCGTCGGCCCGGATCCCGGCAGCGCGGTTCCCGGCCCCGCCGGGGCGTCCGGGAACACCCTGTACGGCAGGCTCACCGACGTGCAGTGGCGCGGCTCGACCCACCGGCTGTACGTGTCTGTCGCCGGCCACCGCGTCATGGCCGACGTACGCGAGCTCCGCGAGCCTCCGGCGCTCGGCGATGAGGTCGCGCTGCACTTCGCACCGGAGGACGCGGTGCTGGTCCCGGCCGGGCTCACCGAGGACGGTATGCGCCATGGCTAGCGCCGGTACGAAGCGACCGGCCCGAGGGGCAACGGCCGGGGCGGCCCTGCGACCGGCCCGAGGGGCAACGGCCGGGGCGGCCCTCTGGGTCCTCCCGCCCCTCGCCGCCCTCGCCCTGGTCCTTCTCTACCCCCTGGCCCTGGTGGTCCGGCAGACCGTCAGCCCCGAGGACGGCGGTGCCTCCCTCGCCCCTTACGTGCAGGTCTTCGCCGAGGCGTCGTTCCACGAGGCCCTCACCACCACTGTGCTGATCGCCGTCGGCGCCACCGCCGGCGCGCTGCTCCTGGGCCTGACGCTCTCCCTCGTGATCGCGTTCGTCCCGTTCCCCGGCGGCAAGGCGCTCAGCCGCTTCATCGATGTCTTCCTCGCCTTCCCCTCCTTTCTGATCACCCTCGCGCTGCTCTTCCTCTACGGCACCGTCGGCGTGGCAAACGGCCTGTGGACGGACCTCACCGGTGCCCCGCACGGGCCGCTCGACTTCCTGCACACCCCCTGGGGCGTCCTGCTGGCCGAGGTCACCTACTTCACCCCGTTCGTGATGCGCCCACTGCTCGCCGCGTTCTCCCAGGTGGAGACGGGCCAACTGGAAGCCGCCGCCGCCCTGGGCGCCCGGCCCGGGCGGATCGTACGGACGGTGATCCTGCCGGAGGCCCTGCCCGCCCTCGCGGCCGGCGGCTCCCTCGTCCTCGTCCTCTGCCTCAACGAGTTCGGCATCGTGCTCTTCACCGGGGCCAAGGGCGTCGTCACCCTCCCGACGCTCGTCTACACCAAGGCCATCCTCGACGGCGACTACACCGGCGCCTGCGTCGTCGCCGTCGTCAATATCGTGCTGTCCGTCGCGCTCTACGTCCTCTACCGGACCCTGATCTCCCGCACAGGCATGTCCCGTACAGGCATGTCCCGCACGGGCATGTCCCGTTCGGGGGTGTCCCGTTCGGAGGTGTCCCGTATGGGCGTCGGCTCCGGACCGTGCCCAGGAGGTGCGTCCCCTCATGCTGGTGCATAGCAGGCCCGCCCGCCGGGCCGTTCACGCCCTCTTCTGCCTCCTCTTCCTCCCCGTTTTCGCCCTCCCTCTCCTCGTGATCGTCGTCGCGTCCTTCGCGACCAGCTGGAGTGGCGCGCTGCCTGCCGGCCCGACCCTGACCCACTACCAGGACATCGCACAGGGCGATTCCCTGAGCGCCCTGCTCACCAGCCTGCTGACCGCACTGGCCGCCGGCCTCGCCGCGCTCACGCTCGGCACCTGGGCGGCCCTGGCCGCCGAACGACTGAACCGCCGCACCCGCCGTCTCCTCGACGGCCTCTTCCTCCTCCCCGTCGCCGTCCCTTCTGTCGCCGTCGGCCTCTCCCTCCTCGTCGCCTTCTCCCAGCCGCCCTTCCTCCTCAACGGCACGCCCCTGATCGTGCTCATCGCCCACACGGTGCTGGTCACCGCCTTCGCCTACCAGTCCGTGACGGCGGCGCTGGCCCGCCTCGACCCGGCGTACGAACAGAGCGCGGCCGCCCTCGGTGCCCGACCCGCCTACGTGCTGTGGCGGGTCAAAATCCCCCTGCTGCTCCCCTCCCTCACCGCGGCCGCCGCGCTCTGCTTCGCCCTCTCCATGGGCGAGTTGAGCGCCACGATGATGATCTATCCCCCTGACTGGGTGCCCCTGCCCGTTCAGATCTTCGCCGCCACCGACCGCGGTTCGCTCTTCGCGGGCGCCGCACTGGCAGTGGTCCTGATGGCCACCACCCTCCTCGTCCTCTTCGCCGTCTCCCACCTGCGTAACAAGTCCACCTACCGCTAAGGCCTGAGCCGGAAGTCCGACGTCCGCCCATGGGGCGGGCCCCGCCACGTCTTCAGCCCTCTCCTCAGCCCTTTCCTCAACCCTCTCCTCGGCCTTCCCCTCAGCCTTCTCCTCACCCTTCAGCCTCGTGATGTCCCAACGCCCCAGCCCAGCCCAGGAGTTCCCACGCCATGCACCCCCTTCGCTCGGCCGTCGACCGCAAACCGCCCACCGCCGTCCGTAAACCGCTCACCGCCGCCTGCTGCGGCATCCTCCTCGCCACCGCGCTCACCGCCTGCGGCGGCGCCTCCACCGCCGACCCCGCCGCCAAGGAGATCACCGTCTACAGCGCCGACGGCCTCAAGAGCGAGAAGGGCGACGGTTTCTACGACAAGGTTTTCGAGGACTTCCGGAAGAAGACCGGCATCAAGGTCAACTACGTCGAGACCGGCTCCGGTGCGGCCGTCCAGCGACTGGCCCGGGAACGCAGCAACCCCAAGGCGGATGTGATCGTCACCCTCCCGCCGTTCATCCAGCAGGCCGACGGCAAAGGCCTGTTGGACAGCTACCGGCCCAAGGGCGCCGACCAGGTCGCCGCCGCGGACAAGGACCCGGCCGGCCGGTGGACCTCGATCATCAACAACTACTTCTGCTTCATCTACAACAAGAAACAGCTGCCGCGGCCCCCTGCCACCTGGCAGGACCTCCTCAGCCCCACGTTCCGCAACCGCCTCCAGTACTCCACGCCCGGAGTCGCCGGCGACGGCACCGCCGTCCTCATCAAGGCCCTGCACGACTTCGGCGGCCAGGAGCCGGCGATGGAGTTCCTCGGCAGGCTCCAGGCCAACAACGTCGGCCCGTCCTCCTCCACCGGCCAGCTCGCTCCCAAGACCGACAAGGGCGAACTTCTGGTCGCCAACGGCGATGTCCAGATGAACTACGCCAACATGAAGTCGATGCCGCACCAGGGCATCTTCTTTCCCGCCGCCAAGCCCGGGACCAGGCCCACCACCTTCGCTCTGCCCTACGCCGCCGGCCTGGTCGACAATGCCCCGCACCGGGCCAACGCCGAGAAGTTCCTCGACTACCTGCTGACCCCCGAGGTCCAGCGCCAGGTCTCCGCCATCGGTGGCGGCTTCCCCTCCCGTAAGGACATCAAGCCCACCGACCCCCACGCCACCGCCCTCGCCGCGATCATGAAGGACGTCGAGATCTTCCATCCCGACTGGCGCGCCATCGACAAGAACCTCGACTCCTACGTCGACGCCTGGAAGACGGCCACCGGCAGCTGAGCCGCCAGTGACCAGGCCGGTCATCAGGCCAGTGACCAGGCCAGTGACCAGGCCGGTCATCAGCCCGGTCATCAGGTCGGTCACCAGGCCGGGGAGTGGCTGAGGCGTGGCCCGGGGGTGATCGACAAGGCGGACTCGGGCGGCTGACTTAGGGTGGGGAGGGTCGGCCGTTCGTGCGACGCGCGGGGCAGTGGGGCGGTCCCGGGGCGTGCGGGTGGCGGTCGGCGCCCCTGGTCACCACGCACGGCAGGAGTTCGGCAGTGGCAGAGCGCAAGCCGATCGAGTCATGGCTCAGCGATATGGACGGCGTCCTGATGCACGAGGGGGTGCCGGTCCCCGGGGCGGACGCCTTCCTCAAGCGGCTGCGCGAGTCGGGCAAGCCTTTCCTTGTACTCACCAACAACTCCATCTACACCCCGCGTGACCTGCATGCCCGACTGAGCTGGATCGGACTGGACGTGCCCGCGGAGTCCATCTGGACGTCCGCGCTCGCCACCGCGCAGTTCCTGGACGAGCAGCGGCCCGGCGGCACCGCGCACGTCATCGGGGAGGCGGGGCTGACCACCGCCCTGCACGACATCGGTTACGTGCTGACCGACCACGCCCCCGACTATGTCGTCCTCGGGGAAACCCGGACCTACTCCTTCGAGGCGCTGACCAAGGCGATCCGCCTGATCAACGACGGGGCGCGGTTCATCGCGACGAACCCCGACGAGACGGGACCCTCGCCCCAGGGGCCGCTGCCCGCGACCGGCGCGGTGGCCGCGCTGATCACCAAGGCGACCGGCGTCGAGCCGTACTTCGTGGGCAAGCCCAATCCGCTGATGATGCGGCACGCGCTGAACGCCATCGGCGCCCACTCCGAGACCTCCGCGATGATCGGCGACCGGATGGACACCGATGTGCTGGCCGGTCTGGAAGCGGGCATGACGACGTTCCTGGTACTCACCGGGCTGACCCGGCCCGAGGAGGTCGAACGGCATCCGTTCCGGCCGTCCCGGGTCGTGGACTCGATCGCGGATCTGGTCGACCTGGTGTGACCCACCCGGCTGGTGTGACCCACCCCGTGTGACCAGCCTGTCGGCCGGGTTGCACGGGAGTGGGAACGACTGAGGCCCCTCGCATGGCGAGGGGCCTCAGTCCTACGTGCGCCGCCAGGGACTCGAACCCCGGACCCGCTGATTAAGAGTCAGCTGCTCTAACCAACTGAGCTAGCGGCGCGCGCTGACCTGAAGAACTCTACACGACATCGGGAGGTGCTCCGTACCCACGACCGCACCGTCCACGCCTCCGACCTGTGTGATCCCCGCCACTCGCTCCCGGTCACTGCCACTCACCCCGCGCCCCCCCTGTCGCGCCGCTGTATCACCCTTACCGCATTGCACCCCGCCCCCCTACAGGGCGAAAGACTCCTGGTCTCGGGACCTTCGCCTGGCGGACCGCCCGAATTGCTCTGTGAAGATCGAGTTCGGCGCATCCATGGCCGTAGATCACCAGAGATAACCAGTTGCCCCGTCAACATGCGATATCTCCAGCCGGTTGAGAGGCTGAGGCGAACGCCGAGGGGAACCGAGGCGGGAGGGCGGAGCGACCGAACGGATGGGGAGCGGATGAATGAGGAGGGTGCGGGGCCATGGCGTCCGTCACTCCTCACGCACCTCCCGCAACCCCACCCTCCACAGCAACGTCTGCCAGGACGCGTGCCCCGGACCGGTTCCCGTGGCTCGCCCCTCCGACGGAAAGGTTGATCGTCGTGGTCTCGACAGCCAAGCGCACCCTTGAGATGCAGCTCCTCCTCGGGCCGGACGACACGGTTCCGGTGGCCGGCCGGTTCAGCTACCGCAGCGACCGCCCGTACGAGGTCGAAGTCGCCTTCATCAGCCGCGGCCACACGGTCACGACCTGGGTGTTCGCCCGCGACCTGCTGCTGGGCGGCCTGTGCGGCGAAGTGGGGGAGGGCGACGTACGGGTGTGGCCGTTCCGCCGGCCGGGCGAGGCGCGCCGCGTCCACATCGAGCTGGCCACCGTCGACAGTCTCTGCGAGCTGTCCGTACGGGCGACGGAGCTGACCGCGTGGCTGGAGCAGACCGCGGCGATCGTCGCACCCGGCGAGGAGGGCCGCTATCTCGACCTGGACGACCAGCTGGCCCGGCTGCTGACGGGGAAGTACTGATGGGGGGCGTGACGATGATGGACACGGCTGTGAACGGAGCCGCCGCCGAGGCTGCCGGGGCCGCGGAGGTCATGGACGGGGCGGTGGCCGGACCGGGCCGCTCCATACCCGTGGCGCGGCGGGCCGCCGAGGAGCCGTCCGAGGCGAACGGGGACGCTCCCGAACAGGTGGCGGCCGGTGCCTCCGCCTCCCACGACCCCTGCGCGCACGGGTTCCTGCCCGAGCGGCCGCCGGTCCGTTCCATGATCGGCACCTGGACCCGGCTGGACGCCATGGCGCGCGCCGCCGCGGTCGCGCCGGACCGCGAGGCCGCCATCGCGCTGGTCGAACGGGCCCGCCGGGCCGATGAGTTGTCCGCCCTGCGGCAGAGGGTCTCCCGGCTCTCCGTGCGCAACGCGGAGGCCGCCGCGATGCGTATCGCGGTGATCGCGGTGTCGTGCGGCTGGTGTGGACTCGACCCCCAGGCGCCGGCCGCACGCGAGGTCGCCGACGAGGCGTTCCTCGAGCTGTGGGCGGCCATCGCGCACCGCATCGACCACGACCAGTTCGTCGCCCTGCCCACCCTCGCGCTCCACAACTGGGCCCCGGAACGTAAACCTCGTCGCCATATACCCATCGATCAGCTGGCCCGTACCGAACCGCTGGTGCCGATCGTCCGCTGGGCGGGGGAAGGCCAGCCGCTCAGCCGGCTGGACCGGCTGATGCTGGCCGCGACCCGTTTGGAGGCGCACGGCATCTGGCTCTTCCGGCTCGCCGAAACCCTCGCCGGCCGGTCGCCGGACGACTGCTCCACCCCGACGGCGCTCCGCCGACTGGTCCGCGTCCACCATTCCCTGCGCACCCAACTGCTCTCCGAGGCCGGGGAGTTGGCGGCGGCTCCGGCGGCGACGCCGCAGCAGCGTGCGGTGCTCACCGCGCTCGCCGAGCAGGGCGCCCTGGAACCGCCGGTGCTGCAGGCGGCCGAGGCGGTCCTGGGGGTCGGCGGCCGCCGTATGGGCGAAGGCCGGCGGCAGCTGCTGCGCCGCCACCTCCCGGCGCAGCACCGCGCCTGGCTCAGCGCCATGGACCGGCACTGTGCGCCGGTGCGCACCCTCGCCCACCGGGGTGGTCCCGACGCCGCCGTCTACCGTGAGGCCCAGGAGTCCTTGATCGCCCTTCGCCGTACCTATACGGCCCTGGTGCAGGCGGCCGCCCGTCCCGCGGAGGCCCCGCTCCCCAAGGCCGCCTGACACGCCCGAGGCTGTCCGAGTCGCCTGGCATGCCCACGCGGGCGCGTCAGGCCACTTCGGGCACGTCAGGCGTCTTCGGGCACGTCGTGATCACAGCATGGCGCTGCCGGCCGTGGCGCTTCCGATGGTGATACTGCCGGCCGTGGCGTTGCCGGTGGATAATGACGAAGTGGGCGTTCCCGGAGAACCGGAAACGCCCACTTCCTACGTGCGCCGCCAGGGACTCGAACCCCGGACCCGCTGATTAAGAGTCAGCTGCTCTAACCAACTGAGCTAGCGGCGCGCGCTGACGAAAGAAATACTACCTGGTCGAGAGGGGTGCTCATGACCACCGCCGTGATCACCCTCAGGGCCGCCCGCCGGACCGCCCCACCGGACCGTCCGCCGGGGCGCTCAGATCGCCAGCGAGAGCAGTACCGGAGCGGCCCTGCGGTTGAGAGTGTCGGCCGCCTGGCGCAGACGGTGGGCGTTCTCTAGTGGCATCGACAGCGCGAGGCAGCCGACCGTGGCACCGGCGGTGATCGGTACGGCCGCGCAGACCGTGCCGACGGCGTACTCCTGGAGGTCCAGAACGGGCACCGTGGGCGGCTGGCTGTCGAGCTTGTGGAAGAGGATCTTCTCGTTGGTGATCGTCCGGGACGTCAGCCGGGCGGTCTTGTGGCGCGAGAGGTGCTCTCTCCGGTCGTCGTGGTCGAGCTGGGCGAGCAGGCATTTGCCGACCGCGCTGGCGTGTGCCGTACGGCGGAATTCGGCCCACTCGTTGACCTTGGGAGCCGTCGGCCCGTCGGCGTAGTGGAGGATCTTGACCTCGCCGTCGATGTACCTGCTGATGTAGACCGCCGCGCCGACCGAATCCCGGAGCTGGTCCAGGGTGAGCTGGAGCTTGTCGTGCAGGGCCTGGTCGCGGTCGCTGCCCGAGCCCAGGAGCAGGAGCGAGGCGCCGACGACGTACGCCCCGTCGGAGAGCTGGTCGACATAGCCCTCGTGCCGGAGCATCGACAGCATGTGGGCGAGCTGGCCGGGGGACATTCCGGATTCGCGGGCGATCTGCACATCGGTGACGCCACCGGTGTGCCTGGAGATCGTTTCGAGCACACGAAGTGCGTACTGCACCGAATGGAACGGCGCGGTCGGCTCGGGCTTCAGCGCCACGGTGTCCCCCTAGCAGGTTGGTACCGCTTGCTTTCTGGCCGCCGTTGTCCGGACATGCTCGGCATACACGCAACCGGTGCCGGACAGCGAGGCTGGTATCACGATAGCGGTCAACAGGCCTCGGGGGAGGGGGTCTTGACTGAAAAGGAGTGCATCCCGGATTTCTGTACTGCGGCTTGAGACGCTGGCATATGCCAAGGTCACCAGGCCAGGTGCAGGTGAACGGCGTGCGCCGGTGACACCCGGCCACCCCGGGGCGGAGCCGGAAGACGGTGCCAGGAGAGTAGGAAACCAGCCATTCCCGCGACGCACCAGCCTTGCGCGGCCGCGCGGTTGTCCGCCTTCTGGGCGGGCGCACCAGTCGTTTCCGGCCCTGGACTCCGGCCCTGGACTCCGGCCCTCGACGGGAGCGGCGGGGAGTCGTTCCTCCGCACTGTTCCCACCTGTTCCCACCCGTTCCCACCTGTTCCGAACGCCGGAATTGCCCCTACGATCTGAGCATGGCCGACCGCTTCATCGAAGTCTCGCTCGACAAGCGCGGCGTCAGCTGCACGGCGAAACTGCTCGACGACCGCGCACCGATCACCTGCGACGCCGTCTGGAACGCCCTCCCGCTCGGCGGCGACGTCTACCACGCCAAGTACGCCCGCAACGAGATCTACGCCCTCCTCGAACCCTTCGCCCCCGAGGAGCCGCCGCTGGAGAACCCGACGGTCACCCCGATCCCCGGCGATCTGTGCTACTTCACCTTCAGCGACACCCAACTGGGCACCGCCTCCTACGGCTACGACCGCGCGGCCGCCCACCGGGGCCGTCCCACCGTCGTCGACCTCGCGCTCTTCTACGAGCGCAACAACCTGCTGATCAACGGTGACGCGGGCTGGGTGCCCGGCATCGTCTGGGGCACCGTCGTCGACGGTCTGGACCGGATGGCCGACGCCTGCCAGGACCTGTGGCGGGCCGGCGCCCTGGGGGAGACCCTGAGTTTCCGGCGGGCCTGAGGGGGGTTTCCCGGAGGGCTGGTCGAACAGATCCCCTAAGGGGCGCGTGGCCCCCCTGCGGGGCCACAACGTGCCGGAGGCGGGGGAATATTCCCGTCTATGGGGTGGGGGGTGGCGGGGAGACAGGCGGTGCCGGGGAGACGGGTGGTGTCGGGGAGGCGAATGGTGCCGGGGAGACGGGCGGTGGCGAGGCGACGGGCGGTGCTGGGGGGACAGGCGGTGGCGCGGGGATGTGCGTCGCGCCCGCCTCGTAGAGGGCGTGCGCGGCGCGCAGTACCAGCGCGTCCGCGTGCCGCGCGCCGATCAGCTGGACGCCGATCGGCAGCCCGTCGCCGTCCACTCCGCACGGCACGGTGGCGGCCGGCTGCTGGGTGAGGTTGAACGGGTAGGTGAACGGCGTCCAGCCCGTCCAGCGGGTGTGGCCGGACCCGGGCGGCACCTCCACGCCCGCGGCGAACGCGGTGATCGGCTCGGTCGGGGTCACCAGCAGGTCGTACGCGCTGTGGAAGCGGCCCATCGCCCGGCCCAGCGCCATCCGGACGTCGACGGCCGCGAGGTAGTCCAGCGCGCTGTAGCGGGCGCCCTGCTCACAGATCTCCAGCAGGCCCGGGTCCAGCAGTGCGCGCCGCGCGTCGTCCAGATGCTGGAGGAGCCGTGCCGCACCGCTGAACCACAGCGTGTGGAACGCCTCCACCGGATCCTCGATCCCCGGATCGATCTCCTCGACGGACGCTCCGAGCCCGGCGAGCGCCTCGACCGCCCCGCGCACCGCCGCCGCCACCGCCGGGGAGACCGGCACGTCCCAGCCCAGCGACGGGCTGTACGCCACCCGCAGCCCCGACACCGGCCCGGCCAGCGCCTCCCGGAAGGAGCCGGCGGGCGGCTCCAGCTGCGACCAGTCCCGCCAGTCGGCGCCGGTGATCACATCCATCATCAGCGCCGCGTCCGCCGCGTCCCGGGTCATCGGCCCGACGTGCGCCAGCGTCCCGAACGGGCTCGCCGGATACAGTGGAACCCGCCCGTAGGTCGCCTTCAGCCCGAAGACGCCGCAGAAGGACGCCGGGATACGGACCGAGCCCCCGCCGTCCGTGCCCAGGCTCAGCGGTCCGGCGCCCAGCGCCACCGCCGCCGCGCTGCCGCCGCTGGAACCGCCCGAGGTGCGCCCCGGGTCGTACGGATTGCCCGTCACCCCGTGCCGCGGACTGTCGGTGACCCCCTTCCAGCCGAACTCCGGGGTGGTCGTCTTGCCGAGGAACACCGCACCGGACTCCCGCAGCCGGGCGACCGACGGCGCGTCCTCCTCCCAGGGGCCCTCGGCCCGCACCGTCCGCGAACCGCGCAGCGTCGGCGTCCCCCGGGTGAGGAGCAGGTCCTTGACGGTGACCGGCACCCCGTCGACGGGACCGGCCGGAGCACCGGCCCGCCAGCGTTCCGCCGACTCCTCGGCGGCCGCCAGCGCCTGCTCCGCGTCGATCCGGGTGAAGCAGTTCGTGGCGGCCTGTGCGGCCTCGGCGCGCTCCAGGGCCGCCCGAGCGACCTCGACGGGGGAGAACTCGCCGGCGGCGTACCCGGCGGTGAGCCGGGTGGCGGTGAGGTCGGCGAGGCCGGTGGGCCGGGCCGGCTCGGCCGGCTCGCTCGGCTCGGTTCGCCTCGTACGGCGGTGCGGTCCGGCGGAGTGGTCCGGTGCGGTGGGGCCGGTCGGTTCGGCGGGGCCGGTGGTCATGCGTCCTCCGAGCGTCGGCCGCCCCGGCGGGCGAGGCGGCGGGGGCGGGGCTTCCGGTACCGGCTTCAGCGGGTCCGGGTCCGGGTCCGGGTCCGGGCGGCCCGCGCGGTCGGTCACGGGCTCCAGCGGGTCCGGCACGGGCATCAGCAGGTCCGGCACGGGCTTCCGCGGGCGGCCCGCGCGGTCGGTCCACTGGTACGTAGCGGCGGTCAGTCCACCGGTACGTACCCAAGCCGCTTGTCGACGATGTTGACGAGTGGCTCGCCGGCCTCCCAGCGGTCGAAGTTGTCCTGGAACTGCCCGGCCAGCGCGTCCCGCCAGCCCAGGGTGTCGCCGCTCATATGCGGTGAGACGATGAGGTGCGGCACGTCCCACAGCGGGCTGTCCGCGGTCAGCGGCTCGTACGCGAAGACGTCCAGCGCCGCCGCCGCGATCCGCCACTCGCGCAGCGCCGCGACCAGGTCGTCCTCGACGACCAGTGGGCCGCGTCCGACATTGACGAACCGTGCCCGCGGCGGCATTAGCGCGAACGCCGCCCGGTCGAACATGCCGCGGGTGGCCTCCGTCAGGGGCGCGGCGCAGATCACCCAATCCGCGTGGGGCAGCAGGCCGTTCAGCGCGTCGCTCGCGTGGACGAGGCCGAACCTGGGGTCGCCCGTCCGCTCCCGGCGGCCGACCAGGTCGACCTTGACACCCAGTGCCAGCAGCGTGGCCCCGATGGCCCGGCCGATCGGCCCGGAGCCCACCACGACCGCCCGGCTGCCGGCCACCCGCAGCGTCTCGCGATGCTGCCACCGCCGTTGTCGTTGCAGCTCCCAACTACCGTAGAAATCTTTGGCCATGGCGATCACCAGCCCGGCGACGTACTCCGCGATCGGCTGCTCGAAGACGCCCCGAGCGTTGGTCACGACGGTGTCGTCGGCGATCAGCGCCGGGCACAGCACCCGGTCCACGCCGGCGCTCGCGGTGTGCACCCAGCGGGGTCTGGGGCCCTTCTCCGGCCAGCTCTCGCGGATCGCGTCCGAGGTGAAATCCCAGGCCAACAGCACGTCGGCGGTGGGGAGTCGATCGGCCAGCGAGGCCTCGTCGGTGAAGATCACCCGGGCCCGGCCGGCCAGTCGGTCCAGCTTCGGCGGAGGGTCGGAACCCAGTACGAGGACTGTGCTTCCGGTGCTTGCGGACATAGGTCAGAAACCGTTCTGAAACGTGAGTCCAGTTCACTGGAAAAGGGCACCGACGGATGCCGGAGATGCGAGGATTGACCACGCTAGGAAGTCGTATCTACCGTGTCAACAACGGCATCTGTCCCGACGTCCCGGCTCGTCCGGCTGCACCTCTCTTTCCCCTGGCCACTGGCTTGGCCATCAGCCCTTCATACCGTCAATGGGGCCTTCAATGGACGTCTCGTTCCTGGGTGGCCCCCAGCCTCAGCTCGGTGTGGGCGTTGTCGCCCCTTTTGACTTCGCGCTCGACCGGGAGCTGTGGCGCTGGGTGCCCGATGATGTGTCGCTCCACCTCACCCGAACCCCGTTCGTGCCCGTCGAGGTGAGCCTCGACCTGGCCCGTCTGGTCAGCGAGCACGAAACCCTGGACGCCGCCGTCCAGGCGCTGTGCGCGGTATCACCGCAGGTCATCTGCTACGCCTGCACCTCCGGCAGCTTCGTCGGCGGGGTGGCGGGCGAGCGGGCCATGTGCGCCGCCATGACCCAGGCGGGGGAGGTGCCCTCCCTCACCACGTCGGGCGCGCTGATCGAGGCGCTGCGCGAGATCGGCGCGCGGCGCATCGCCCTGGTCACGCCCTATACGAAATCGGTCACCGACTCCCTGGAGGAGTACCTCGCCGAGGCGGGCATCACGGTCACCGGCCGCGCCTATCTCGGACTGACCCGGCACATCTGGAAGGTGCCCTACCGCGATGTGGTCGATATGGCCCGCGCGGCCGTGGTCGGTGCCGCCGACGCCCTCTTCATCAGCTGTACGAACCTGCCGACGTACGACGTCATCCCGCAGCTCGAAGCGGAGCTGCGCATGCCGGTGCTGTCCGCCAATCAGGTCACGATGTGGGCCGCGCTGCGCGCCATCGGCGCCCAGGCGGTGGGCTCGTACCAGGCGCTGGTCGATCCGGTGGCACGGCGCGGTCCGGCCGCGATGAACGGAACCGGGCAGCCGGCCGCACCGGGAGGACCGGACGGAGGTCTCCCGCGGGCGACCCCGGAGGCCGCCTTCGCCGGCCCGCCCGTGCTGCCCGAAGGGGAACCGGTGGACGGTGTCGACACCGGCCCCTGCCCACCCGAGGATCCGGGCCCGCCGCCACCGGTCTGAGGTGCGGGTCTCCGAGGTACATGTCTCTGAGGTGCAGGTCTCTGAGGCACAGGTCTCCGAGGTGCGGGTCCGGAACCAGCCTTCGGGCCGGGCACGGACCCGCACCCACCGGACCGTCCTGGGAAGGCCACCGGCTCCCCGTCAACGCCCCGGCACCCGCAGCCGTACACGCCCGCAGCCGTACACGCGTACACACGTGTACGCGTACACGCAAGGAGAGCAAGGAGACCCGTATGCCATCGGTCGGCTTCCTCTACCCCGGCCACTCCGCCGAGGACGACTACCCCCGGCTGGAGACGATCCTGGGCGGCTCGGTCCGCCTGCCGCTCGTCCACACCGACATCGGCGAGGACGCCCACCGGGTCGACGCGCTGCTGGAGATGGGATCCGCGGCCCGGCTGGCGGCCGGCGTCGCCGAGCTCGCCGCACGCGGCGCCGAGGCCGTCGTCTGGGCCTGTACGAGCGCCAGCTTCGTCTTCGGCTGGGAGGGCGCCCACGAGCAGGTCAGAGAGCTGTCCGCGACCGCCGGCCGGCCCGCCTCCAGTACGTCCTTCGCCTTCGCGCACGCGGTGCGGGCGCTCGGTGTCCAGCGGGTCGCGATCGCCGCGACGTACCCGGAGGACGTGGCCGAGCACTTCCGCACCTTCCTGAAGTCCGCCGGTGCGGAGGTGGTCGCCACCCGCGGCAGCGGCATCATCACCGCCGCCGAGGTCGGCACCTGGGGACGCGCGGAGGTGCTGGCACTCGCCCGCGCCGGTGACCACCCCGAAGCCGAGGCCGTGCTGCTGCCGGACACCGCCCTGCACACCGCCGCGCACCTCCCCGCCCTCGAAGCGGAGCTGGGCAAGCCGGTCCTCACCGCCAATCAGGTGACGGTCTGGGAGGGGCTGCGCCTGCTGGACCGGACGGTCTCCTGTCCGGCACTGGGGAGGCTCTTCGCGCGCACGGCGGAGGAGTAGAGGAGAGTAGAGGGAACAGGAGAGTAGAGGGAATAACTGGAGATGCTCTCCGGTTCTCCTCCTCGTACACCCAGTGCCAGGCGAGGAGGACCCGCACGTGAGCGGCGAGATCAACGAGAACCGGGGCAGCGGCGAGGCAGCAGGCCACGATGATGGCATCCGGGGCACCGCCCGCGGCAGCGCCCCGGTCCCGCTGTCCGTTCTCGACCTGGTGACGGTCGGCGCCGGCAGCACCGCGTCCGGCGCGGTCCGCACCGCCGTCGAGATCGCCCGTACCGCCGAACGCCGCGGCTTCCACCGCTACTGGGTCGCCGAGCACCACTCCATGCCCGGCGTCGCCTCGTCCTCCCCCGCCGTGCTGCTCGCCCACCTCGCCGCGCACACGGACCGGATCCGGCTCGGCTCCGGCGGCGTCATGCTGCCCAACCACGCCCCGCTGGTCATCGCCGAGCAGTTCGGCACCCTGGAGGCGATGGCCCCCGGCCGGATCGACCTCGGCCTGGGCCGCGCCCCGGGCACGGACGGCGCCACCGCCGCGGCCCTGCGACGGACCCGGCAGCTGCACGAGGGGGCGGAGGAATTCCCGGAGCAGCTGGCCGAGTTGACGCGCTTTCTGGACGACTCGTTCCCCGACGGCCACCCGTACGCCTCGATCCACGCGGTCCCCGGCCCGGTCCAGGCCACCGCACCCGGCGGCGTCCAGTCCGCGCACCGCCCGCCCCTCTGGCTCCTGGGCTCGTCCGGCTTCAGCGCCCGGCTGGCCGGCTCCCTCGGCCTGCCGTTCGCCTTCGCGCATCACTTCTCCGCGGCCAACACCCTCCCTGCACTCGACCTCTACCGCGCGTCCTTCCGCCCCTCCGCGGTGCTCTCCGAGCCGTACGCCCTGATCGGGGTGGCGGCGCTGGCCGCCGAGGACGAGCGGGAGGCCCGGCGCCAGGTGATGACCGGCGCCCTGTCCATGCTCCGGCTCCGCACCGGCCGCCCCGGCCTGATCCCGACCCCGGAGGAGGCAGAGGCCCACCGCTTCAGCGAGGTGGAGCGCGGCTTCGTCGACAACTGGCTCGGCAACGTCGTCCACGGCACCCCGGACGCGGTCCGCCAGGGCCTCGACGACCTCGCCAAGCGCACCGGCGCCGACGAGTTGATGGTCACCTCCAACGCACACGGGAGCGGCGCCAGACTGCGCTCGTACGACCTCATCGCCGACGCGTACGGGATGTAGGCCCGCGACAGGGGCGTGAACACGGGCGTCAACAGGGGCGTGAACGTCGCCACGCGCGAGGGAACGCCCCTACGAGGAACGCCCCTACGAGGCCCCCACGCGAGACGCCCCTACGCGGGAAGGAACAGCGAAGCGACCTGCTCCGGCGCCACCGGCCGGCTGTACAGCCACCCCTGCCCCGTGTCGCAGCCGATCCGCCGCAGGCGCTCCGCCTGTTCGGTGCTCTCCACGCACTCGGCGGTGACGGTCAGGCCCAGCCGGTGCGCCAGCGTCACCAGTGCCTCGACGATCATCTCGTCCGCCGGGTTGGGGTGTTCCTGGGAGCGGAAGCCGCGGACGAAGGAGCCGTCCAGCTTCAGTACGGACACCGGGAGCCGGCTCAGGTAGGCGAGGTTGGAGTAGCCGGTACCGAAGTCGTCGATGGCGATGCGGACGCCCATGTCGCTCAGCGCCTGCAGGGCCTGAAGGGGGCGGCCGGCCGAGCCCATCACCGCGGACTCGGTCAGCTCCAGCTGGAGCAGCTGCGGCGGCAGTCCGGTCTCCTCCAGGATCTTGGCCACGTCCGCGACCAGGTCGGAGTCCCACACCTGACGTACGGCCACATTGACGCTGACGAACAGCGGCCGGTCGCCGGGGTGCGCCAGCTGCCAGGCGCGCGCCTGATAGCAGGCCCGCTCCAGGATCCAGCGGCCCAGTTCGACGATCGCGCCGTTCTCCTCCGCCAGTGCGATGAACCGATTCGGTGACAGGGTGCCGAACTGCGGATGACGCCAGCGCACCAGCGCCTCCACGCCCTGCGCCCGGCCGTCGCCCAGTCCGACCAGCGGTTGGTACTCCAGGGTGAATTCGCCGCGGTCGACGGCCGGGCGGAGCGTGCTGGACAGCGCCTGCCGGGTCATCCGGTGGGCGTTGCGCTCCGGGTCGAAGAGCGTCCAGCGGGCCTTGCCGTCCTCCTTGGCCCAGTACAGCGTGGTGTCGGCGGCCTGCATCAGCCCGGTTGCGGTGGTGCCGCCCACGGCCCGCTCCACCACGCCGATGCTCGCCGACACCGACAACCGCTGCCCGGCCAGGTCGAACGGCCGCTGCAGCGCGTCGAGGACGCACTGGGCGAGTTCGGCCAGCTGGTCGGTACCGGTGGAGTCCTCCACCAGCACCGCGAACTCGTCACCGCCGAGCCGCGCCACCAGATGCCCGTCGTCGCCCGCCCCACGGTCGTCGGCGGCCTCCGCACAGTGCGTCAGCCGCTGTGCCACCGCGCTCAGCAGCCGGTCCCCGACGCGGTGCCCCAGGGTGTCGTTGACGGCCTTGAAACCGTCCAGGTCGAGGTAGCAGAGCCCGATCCGGCCGGTCCCGGCCGGGGCGAAGGCGGCGCGTTCCAGG
Source organism: Streptomyces sp. NPDC001339 (assembly GCF_042895955.1). NCBI lineage: Bacteria > Bacillati > Actinomycetota > Actinomycetes > Kitasatosporales > Streptomycetaceae > Streptomyces > Streptomyces sp. NPDC001339. The sequence continues at coordinate 159,715 of NZ_JBIAWT010000011.1, forward strand.
GCGGAGGAGAGCCGTTCGAAGAACAGTGCCCGGTTGGGCAGCCGGGTCACCGGGTCGTGCATCTGGAGGTGCCGGAGCCGGGCGAGCAGATCCTGCCGGTCGCTGACGTCCGCGACCGACAGCAGCATCCGGTCCTCGCCGCTGAGCGGGTCCGGGGTGAGCGGCTCGACGGTCACCTCCACCCAGACGGAGTGCCCTTCGGGGTGTTTGAGGCGGCGGGTACATCGCATGCGGTCGCTGCGGCCGCAGAGTACCTCGCGGTACGCGGACCACACCCGGGGTTCGGCGCCGAGGTCGGTGAGGTCCGCGGCGGTGGCGGCGACCAGCTCGGCGGGGTCGGTGCCCACCAGCTCGCCGAAGGCGGGGTTGGCGGCGAGGACCAGACCGTCGCGGTTGAGGACGGCCATCGCCATCCGTCCGGCGTAGAAGGCGGCGCGGTAGTCGCCGAGCGAGGCCGCGCTGTCGTCGCCGGAGCCGGGCGGGCCGGGCGGGCCGGGCGGACCGGTGGGGGCGAGGGGGCAGGCGGCGGCGGATTCTTTGGTCGTTTCGTTACGCTCCGTCACCGACGGCAGTGTCGCTCCGGGGGTGCGGCCTGGGCCGTCGGGGTGTCCGCTCACTGCTCGCTCCCGCATGGCGCTGGTCTCGTGATGGAGGGGGCTTCTCGCGCTGGAAAGTGTGGCGATCATAGAGGCTGGCGCAAGGGCCTATCCAGCGACGCAGCCGTGATCGTCGGCACCCGTGACGGAACTTCAGCCATTTCTGCCCGGCTCTGTTCGTGCAGATTGCCCCCTTGGTCGTTTGTGACTTTCTGTTACGGGGGAACGGGGACGCGCCGGTCACTCTTCCGGGCGCCCGAAACAGGACGAATAGCATTAAATCGCCACAGGGTAGATGAGGTCTCCGAATCCGTCCCTGGAGGTATGTGTGCTGTCGCGCACCCGGGCAACCGACGGGGTCGACCGTCGCAGTCTGCGGCGCGCCGCGGCCGTGGCCACGTCCCTGAGCGCGCTCATCGCGACCTCCATCGTCGCCGGCCCGGCCACCGCCTCCGACGCCGCTCTCTCCTGCGCGCTGGGGCGCACCGACGCACACCACTCCGAAGGCGTGGACGGCTGGAACGGCTCCTACACGCGACCGGACCGCCCGCTCGACGCCGTCATGATCTATCTCGCCTTCCCGGACTCCCCGCCGGTCACCGTCCCCCAGGTCCTCGCCCGCGACTACTTCCCCGCCACCTCCGCCTTCTTCGAACGTGCCTCGTACGGAAAGTTCCGGCTCCGCCCACACGTGCACCGCTCCTGGGTGAAGATGCCGCGCACGTCCGTCGCGTACGGAATACAGCGCGACTGGGACGCCGGGCGACGCGCCGCCTATCTGCGCGATGCGGTCGATGCCGCGGATCCGGTCGTGGACTTCAGCCGTTACGACATGGTCTATTTCGTCGCCGATCCGGACGCGCCCGGTGTCGATTCGGACGCCACCAAAGTCGTCAACCTCAGTCAGCCGATGTACGCCGACGACCGCGAGCTCCGCCGGTTCGTGACCGTCTTCGAGCAGAGCCCGCCGGACCGCAACGTCCTCGCCCACGAGACCGGGCACGTCTTCGACCTGCCGGACCTCTACCACCGGCCGCAGAACGGCAAGGGCGACTGGGACACCTACGTGGGGGACTGGGACCTCATGGGCAGCCAGTTCGGGCTCGCCCCCGACCCGTTCGCCTGGCACAAGTGGAAGCTCGGCTGGATCGCCGACAACCAGGTCGACTGCGCCGACGTCGTCACCCGGTCCACCATGCACTCGCTACGGCAGCTCTCCGCCCCCAGGGAGCCGCGCAGCCAGCGCCGGCCACGGCTCCTGGTGGTCCGTACCGGCCCGGACAGCGCCCTGGCCATCGAGGCCCGGGCCGCCGGCGGCAACGACCGCGCCCTGTGCAGCGACGGCGTCCTCGTCTACCGCGTGCGCAGCGAGACCCCCTCGGGGTCGGGCCCCGTGCGGGTCCTCGACGGCCACCCCGCCACCGGGGCCTGCTGGGGCACCTCCGTCTACCCGCCGCTCGCCGACGCGCCACTGGGCGTGGGGGAGAGCATGGACGTCCACCAGGACGGCGTCCGCGTACGGGTCCAGGTCACGGGCCGGTCGAGCGACGGGGACTGGGCGGTCAAGATCGGACGCGGTGGAGGCCCGTGAGCAGGCTCGGACGCGGTGGAGGCCGGTGAGCAGGATCGGACGCGATGGAGATCCGGACATGGCTGATGCCCGGACACGGTTGGTGCCCCGGACACGGCTGATGCTCGTGAACATGACGAAGGCCCCCACCGAGGTGAGGGCCTTCGACTGTCTGTGCGCCGCCAGGGACTCGAACCCCGGACCCGCTGATTAAGAGTCAGCTGCTCTAACCAACTGAGCTAGCGGCGCCTGCTGACGGGGAAAACATTAGCATCCTGGTCGGGCAGGACAAAAATCGGTTTGTCTCAGCCCTGCGCCAGCGCCGGAAAGCGGTGCTGAGCTGCGGCTTCCCGCTCCACCCCGGCCGCCGCGCGGGCCGCCCGCAGGCACGCCCACAGCAGGACGTCCGGCCCGGGCAGCCAGGGGTTGCGGACGTCCGGCGCGACCAGCCAACGGGAGGAGGCGGGGGTGGTCGGGACGTCGGGGGTGGCGGGCGTGGCGATCGGTCCGGTGGGGGTGCCGGCCGATGCGCCGGGGCGAGGCCCGGCGTGGGGTCCGGGATGGGACCCGGTGTGGAGTCCGGTGTGGGACCCGGGGTGGGACCCGGGACGGAGCGGCGGGACCGTCACCGCGTCGCCGCTGCCGTGGCACAGCAGCGGAGGAACAGCGGCCGCCCACTCCTCCCAGACCAGCAGCGCGGGCAGCCGTTGGGCCGCGCCCGGGGCGGCGAACAGCAGGATCCGCCCGCGGTGTGCCGCCACCGGCCCGGATCCGGGGCCGTCGGACCACAGCTGGTCGACCATGCGCCGCCCGAACAGCGCCGGGGCGTTGATCACGTCGAACGCGGTACCGCACGGCAGCACGCTGGGTGCTTCCGGCTCCAGGGCCCAGAGCCTGTGCATCGCGTGCGGGTGGGGGCTGGCGGAGGCGAGCCAGTCGGCACCCGCGCGCGTGACGGACCCCGCCGTGGGCGTGGCGGGGAGGGCCGGGGTGTGGGGCATGCGGGGGGTCTCGGGCAGCCGCTCGGTCATGGGGCAGGTCTACCGATACGACGCGTTCCGGCTTCGCTGATTGGCCGAAGTCAGGACAGGGCGGTGCGGGGACCGGTATCTTGCCCCCTCGCATATGCCAACGGCTCATGGTCATGGACCATGAGCCGTAACGGGGTGTATGGGGTCGGTGTCGGTGTGATGTGCGTGACGTGTGTGAGTGCCGACGATGTGCGTGACGGGACCATGCATGTGACGGGACCATGCATGTGACGTGCCGACGCCGCCGGGACGCCCGGAGCTGGAGCCGCCAGGACGGCGGGGACCGGAGCCGTCAGGACGGCCGGGGCCGGAACGATCAGTCCATGTCCCCCAGCAGGGTGCTGCCGCCCCGCATCAGGCTGCGGCCGAACTCGATCATCTTCTGCGCGTAGTCCTCGGTCCACTCCGCCTGCTCGGCGAGGGCGGCCAGCGGCAGCCGGTCGAATCGGCTGGGGTCGGCCAGCTGGGCGGCGGCCAGCGCCTGGAACTCCATCGCGCGGTCGGCCGCCGCACGGAAGGCCAGGGTGAGCTCCGTGGCTCGGCTGAGCAGCTCGCGCGGGTCCTCCATCGACTCCAGGTCGAAGAAGTGCTCGGGGTCGGCGACGGCCTCGGGCGGCTCGAAGAGCAGTTGCGCGGGCCTCATGCGCCGGGGCCCCGGCGCCACACCGCGTGGGTCAGGAGCCGGCTGCGGCTCGGACATGTACCTACCTCCAGATCGTGTGCCGCATTCCATTCTCCCGCCGGGCGCAAGGGGGCCGGAAACCCGGCCCGTCCGGGGTGGGCGGGACGTCCGGCACAGGCCCCGACGAACGCCGGACGACCCTTGACGAACGCCGGACGACCTCTTACGGACGCCAGGCGACGCGGTGTTCCGACAGGTGCGCCGGCACCGCGTGATGCGCTTCCCAGCCGTCCGGGCTGTTTCCATTGGGCGCCTCCGGCGGCGTGCGGACTCCGTCCGGCGGTTGGGCGGCGACGTGCTCGGCTCCGTACGGACAGATGCGGGGGTGGTGGTCACGGCCGCCAGACCACCCGGTGCTCCGACCAGTGGTCCCACGTGGACATCATTGCCTCCCAGCCGTCCGGGAACTTGACCGTGACGCCCAGGCTGACCGGTTCGGTCGAGGGGTGTTCGTCGAGGAGGTCGGCGACGCCGGCGCGGCAGACGACGACGCAGGCGTGGCGGTGGCGCGAGGCCAGGACGCACAGCCGGCCGGTCTCCAGGTGGAAGGCGGTGGCGTCGGGGCGGCCGGAGAGCGGATGGAGGACGACCGTGACGTCGAACTCGCGGCCCTGGAGGCGGTTGGCGGTGTCGACCGTGATGTCCGCCACGCCCAGGTCGGCGAGGGCGGCGCGGACGGCCGCCGCCTGGTCGCGGTGGGCCGTGCCGACCGCGATCCGGGCCGCCGTGAGGGGCACTGGACCGGGCGCGGCCTCACTGGTCGCCGCACCGCCGCGGTCCAGCAGCCGGCGCACCACCAGTGCCACCGCCCGTACCGCCTCCGGATCCGTACGCGGTGTGTGCCGGGCGGGGAGTTCGAGCAGCCCCCAGCCGGACTCGGCGGCCTCGTCCAGGACGCGGTCCACGCCCGAGCCGTCGCCCGGCACGCCGAACGCCAGCCGGCGGTCACCGGGGCCGGTGCCGCTGCGGAAGCGGGTGTACGGATAGAACGCGTCGGAGACGAGCGGGGCGGCGGAGGCGGGCAGCCGCCAGGACACCGGCAGGCGGTGCTGCGGCAGGTCGGGGTTGTGGGCCAGGAGGGTGGAGACGGCGCTGGACGACGGGTCGTACGCCAGGCCCGCCCACTGCTCGGCGCCGACGATGCTGAACGGGTCCAGCTGCCCCGGGTCGCCGACGAACAGCCCCCGCTCGAAGAGTCCGGCGACGCTCAGCAGTGCGTCGGAACGCATCTGGTAGGCCTCGTCCACGATGGCGTGCTGCCAGGGCTCGTCGGTCCTGGTGTAGGCCCACTTCGCGGCCGTCGAGATGACGATGTCCATCCCCGCCAGATCGGCTGCCTTGGCCGACGTACGCACCGCCGGCAGCTCGGCCAGCGCCGGGTCGAACGCACCGGGCTCGCTGCTGTGCAGCCGGCCGACCGGCAGCTCCGGGTCCTTCGCGGCGAGCCGCAGGACGAGGTCGTCGACCTGGGCATTGGTCTGCGCCACGATCATCAACCGGCGTCCGGTGGCGGCCAGTTCGCGGGCCGCGCGGACCACCAGGGTGGACTTTCCGGCGCCGGGCGGGGAGTCGACGACCACACCGCGCCGGGTGCCGTGCAGCGTGTCGCGCAGGATCGCTTCGGTGGCCTCGGCCGCCGCGGCGGCGGGGTCGAAGGAGCGCTCCCCCGCGCTCTTGAGGGGCGGGGAGGTGTCTCCATCGCGCCGGGTCACAGGAAATCCTCCACGGTCACGGGGTCGGGGGTGTCTCCGGGCGAGGCCGCGCCGGAGGCGCCCGGCGGCGGGCCGCCGTGCGTCCAGGGGGTGTCCTCGGGGTCCGGCAACTCGGGGCCGCCGCGCGGGGCGTGCTCGAACAGGGTCCAGCACACCACGTCGCCCGGCTCCGGCACCGAGCCCGCCTCCGGGGTTCTGCCGCGCCCCATGCCGGCGGTCAGCCGTACCACCAGCGTTCCCGGGGCGTCGTCCGCGTGCGGGCCACGCCCTTCGGGCAGTGGCAGTGGAGGAGACACGCACTCGGCGGGCTGGGTCCTGCCGTCCGCCAGCGGGCGGTAGAGCTTGGTGCCCGCGGACAGCTGGGGGAGGTCGGCCGTGCGGAGCGTGACCAGAGGGCGCGGCATCGGGCGTTTGCCGTCGGAGAAGGCCATTTCCACCTCGACGACCGTGCCCTGGAACGCCTCGCCGGTGAGCCGGCGCCCGGCCATCACCAGCGGGTCGTCCAGGGCTTCCTGGGCGTCCAGCTGAGCCTGCGCGGTCTCCCGCGCGGACAGCTTCCGCGCCGCCGTGACCGCGTCGTCCCGTCTGGGCTGCGGTGGCTCCCCGGCACGCACCCGGTCGCGGTGGGCCGTGTACGACCAGCGGTCGCGCTTCCAGCGGTCGGCGACCCGTGTGCCCGCGGGGAGCGCCCGCAGCAGGTCGATGCCCCGCCACACCGCTTCCCAGGCCGGCCGCAACTGGCTTTCGAGCAGCGCGCGGAGCGCGCCCTCGGCGCCCGGCGCTCCGGCGTCGTAACGGGCCATCGCGGGTGCCAGCAGACGGTTGTCGAACGCCGGGTCGGTGGCGGGACCGGCCGGTGGGCACCGCAGCTGCCCGGACCCGTCCCGTGCCGACTCCGCCCGTGCGGCGGCCTCCTGGGCCGGGACGCCCGGCGGAGGGTCGATCCAGGCGAGCAGCGCGCCGAGGTGCTGGTCCTCCAGCGCGCTCTGGCCGGTTGCCCAATGGCGGGTGAGCAGGTCCGTCATGGACAGCAGGAGACCGGACCCCGGGACCCGCGCGCGCTCGCCGAAGTGCGTCAGCCAGCGGCCCAGCAGCGGGACCTGCGGCGGTGCGGGATGCGGCGCCTCCGGCTCCTGCTCGGCCGTCCGCCGGAACCGCATCGAGCGCCCCAGCAGCCGTACGTACTCGATCCCGGCGGTGCTCGGCACGATCAACTGCGGTGCGTCCGAGCACAGTTCGACCTGCACCGGGATCTTCTTGCCGGTCTCCGGGTCGGTCTCCTTGCGCTCCTCCCGCTCCACGGCGTCCGCGAAGCCGTCCACGTACGGCAGCATCGCCTCGGCCAGCTCGGCCAGGAACGCGAACCGCAGATCACGGTCGCGCGGCTGCGGGACCGCGAGCAGCGCGGGCTTCTCCCGGTCCGTGCCGACCAGCGCGCCCAGTGGGGCACCGGCCTCGCCGGCGGTCGTCAACGGGACGAGGACCAGGGGCCGTTCGGACAGGTGGCGGTGGCGGACCGTGCACCGCGGCTGGGCACGGCCGACCGCCACCGCCTCCATCCGGGCCAGCGTCTCGATCAGCGGCATCCCGGCTCCTCCGCTCCACGCTGCGACGGGACGTCCGGCACGCACGGCGACGAGACTTCCGACGCCGACGCCGACGCCGACGCCGACGCCGACGCCGACGGGGACACCGACACCGGCACTGGCTCCCGCCCCAGCGCCTCGGCGCGCAGCGCGGCGGCCCGGCGCAGCGCGAGCACCGCCGGATCGTCCGGATCATCCGGATCGTCCGGGCCGTTCTGCCCACCTGGCGCCTTCGGATCGCCGGCCGTCCCGGCCGCCTCCGGACTGTCCGCCACCTCCGGACCGCGGGCCGCCGCCAGCACTTCCCCCACCGTACGCAGCCCGCCCAGCTCGCCCCGTACACCGCGCCCCAGCACCGCCACCGCGCCCTCCGTACGTGCCCGTTCACGGCAGTGGAAGGCCAGCTCACAGGCGGCCAGGCACTCGGGTGCATAAGCCGCGTCGACCGCGTCGACGGCCTCGGCCAGCTCCTCCGGCGGGCGGGTCGCGGTCCTGCCGTCGTCCGCGAGCCGCAGATCGAATGTCGTCCCCTCCGGCAGCGCGGCGGCGATCTCCTCGACCCGGGTCAGCCGGCTCAGTTGCCGCCGGGTCGAGGCGAGCTGCTTGCGGACGTCGACGGCCGCGGCGGCCGGGAGGTTGGAGAAGTCCTTCGGGCACACCAGCAGCACCCGGTCGCCCACCCGCACCGCGCGCCCGGTGCGCGCCCCGACGTGCTCCGCCACCGGCTCCAGGGCCAGCGCGTACACGGCCGCCTGGCGCGCGGCCGCGCCGACCTTGGCGGCATCCGCCGAACCGTCGATCATCGGGAAGGACTTGATCTCCACAACCGTCCAGGTGCCGTCCGGAAGCACCACCACCGCGTCCGGCTCCACATAGGCGGCCGCACCGGCCACCCCGACGGCCAGCAGCGGATGATCGAGCAGCGCCCAGCCACCGGCCGCGGTCGCCTCGCGCAGCGCCAGCGCCGTACGCGCCGCCCGGCCCTCGGGCCCGGCGGCGGACAGGTCCGGAGCGGCGACCGCGCCCGGCTCCGGCGGCGGGGTGCCGGGCGGCGCCAGCCGCTCGTGCAGCAGCCGGAGCAGCTCCGTGCCGCCGTCGTCCTTCACCCTGGCCTCGAACGCGTTCCCCCGGGCTATCGCGAACTGCGACTGCCCGTACGGCGCGGGCGACCCCAGCGCCCTGGCCAGCGCCCCTTTGTCGATCCCCGCCCCGTCCAGCAACGCCCGGCGCCGGCACCCGGGGTTGGCGGCCAGCGCGGCGAGCGCCCGGGCGTCCAGTGCACGGGGCGGCACGCCGGGCCCGCGCAACGCGGCGAGCCTTCCCCGCTGCGCGCCCGGCGCCGCCCCCGGCCGCAGGTCCGTTCCCGGCGCCGGCCCCGGTCGCAGGCGCGTTCCCGGCGCCGCCCGTCCCGCCGGAGGGGCAGCCGACCCGGATCGACTGTCGCGCGAAATGTCCACGCCCCGCAGTGTGACACCCGGCACTGACATCGACGCAACGATGGCCCCGGCCGCTCATGGGTGGGGGTGCGCGGGGACAAATCGCCCCATGCGCGAGAATGGAAGGCCGCGGTCAATGCCGCCCGCGCCAAGCGATGACGAGCAACGACGAGAACCACCGGCGAAGAGCACGACGAGAACGACGAGAGCGACCGGCGAAGAGCACGACGAGCCGGGTGATCGACGAGCCGAGCGATCGTCGAGCCGAGTGATCGTCGAGAACGACGAGCCGAGCGATCGGCGAGAGGTACGAGTACGACTATGGCAGCGCGCATATTCCTGGCCAGGCACGGGCAGACGGAGTGGTCCCTTTCCGGCAGGCACACCGGCCGTACGGACATTCCCCTGCTGGACGAGGGCCGGCGCGGCGCCAAGCTCCTCGGCGAGCGGCTGCACCGCACCCCGTGGGACGGCCTGCCGGGCGTCGAGGTCCGTACCAGCCCCCTGGTGCGCGCCAAGGAGACCTGCGAGCTGGCCGGCTTCGGCGACCGGGCCCAGGAGTGGGACGCGCTGATGGAGTTCGACTACGGCGCGTACGAGGGCATGACGCCGGCCCAGATCAAGGCCGGGCAGCCGGGCTGGCTCATCTGGCGGGACGGCGTACCCGAGGGCGAGACGCTCGCCGAGGTCTCCGCCCGTGCCGATGAGGTCGTCGACTGGGCGCGTTCGGCCGATCGCGATGTGCTGGTCTTCGCACACGGCCACATCCTGCGCGTCCTGGGCGCCCGCTGGCTGGGCCTGGACATCTCCTTCGCGGCCCGCCTCCGACTGGAGCCGACGTCCCTGTCGGTGCTCGGCTGGGCTTACGGGGAACCGGCCGTCGAGCGCTGGAACGACACCGGCCACCTCGCCTGACCATGGCATGGGGCCGTCGGGCCTTACACAGGACACAGGGGGGCGCCGGGACGTCCGCCCGGCCGGCACTTCGCCGGGCCGGGCGTCAGACGGGAGACCGGGCGCCACAGGGGATGACCCGGCGCCACACGGGATGGCCGGGCGTCAGAACGGATGCCCGGGGGCCGTCGCCGCGGGGCCGCTGACAGCCTTGGCCGCATGGTGCGCCAGGAACTCGGCGACCGGGGGGCTGGTGCGGTGGGCGCGGAGCGCGCGGGCGGTGGTGCCGAGCATGGCGCGGATACGGGCCGAGCGGACGTGTTCCAGGAGGTCCAGGACGCGCAGGCCGGCCGCCGCCGCCTCCTCGGGGGCGCCGCTGGCCGCGAGGTCACCGGCCAGTTCGGCGGTGAACAGGGCGATGTTGCGGATGAAGTGGGGGTCCTGCAGGGCCACCGCCCGGTGCGCGTGTTCCGCCGCCCGCTCCGAGGCGCCGAGCGCTGCCCAGCACTGCGCCTCCAGGCCCGCCAGTTCGGCCTCGCCGAAGAACGTCATCCACTCCGGGTCGCCGTCCCGTGGCCCGCGCGCGAACTGCCGCTCGGCCCGGGCCAGCGCCCGCTCACAGCCGGAGCGGTCCCCCAGCCCCGCCCAGCCGCCCGCCTCGCGCAGCGCCAGCAGGGACAGCAGCCGGGGCGAGGAGAGCCGCTTGGCGGCCTGCTGCGCGGCCTGCGCGGCGCGCACCGCCTCGCGCGGCCGGCCGGCGTCGCGGGCCAGGAAAGCGCTGTTGCAGAAGGCGTGCGCCTCCAGGGCGGCATCGCCGCAGACCCGGGCGGTGGCCAGGGCCTCGGTGTAGTGCGAGCGGGCGTCGTCGAAGCGGCCCGAGTCATGTGCCAGCCATCCGACGGTGATGGCCAGTTCACCCGCCCCGGCGTGCAGTCGGTCGGACACCGAGCGGCGCTGCACCCCGGCGTCGAGCAGCTGATAGGCGGCGCGCAGCGGCTGGGTGGCGCGCTGGTAGATGCCCTCCGCGCCGTGCCGGTCGTCCAGCAGCCGGATATGCCGGACGGCCTCCTCGACGGCGGTGGCCTCGGCCGCGCCGACCCGGCCGCCGGCCGGCGTACGCGGCCCCGGGACATGGGCGGATGCCGTGGCGGCAGCGGCCTCGATGGGGTGCAGCGCGACGATGCCCAGGGCTGCGGCCGGGCCGCCGGTGATGAACGCGCGACGCAGCACGTCGCTCTCCTCGTGGATCTGGATACGGGTATCGCGGTTGTCGGGTCGGTGTGCCAGGCGCGCGGCGCTGACCGCCGCCGTACGCGCCCCCCGTCCGCGTACCGTCTCGCGCGGCGCGAAGCCCATGTCGGGCAGCGTCAGCCCGGGGAACATGTGCCGGAACACCCGCTCGTAGGCGTAGTTCGGACACCGGATCTCCCCGGACTCGACGCGGCCCACGTAGCGGGCGTCGCATGAGACCTGCTCGCCGATCTCACGGGCGGCCCGTCGGACCGCCGCCGCGAACTCGCCCGGTGACAGCCGGCCGCGCAGCTGTCGGAAAGCGGTGTTCGGGCGGGCGGGTACGGTGCGGGACGACGCTGAACCTGCTGCTGGCGACGTCATGGCTGCCTTTCCCGGCCCTTTCCGTGCCCTCTCCGTGCCATCGTGTGGCGCTGCCGCCTCCTGGCGGAGCGGCGGGACGACCGTACCGGCTGTGATGGCTGCGATACGCCCAGTTTGGCTACAAACCGGATATCTCACGCGCGATCTGCCATGAACCGCCATCCTTTGCAGCGTTACGCCGCCGTAGCTGTTGACATGCCTGGACGTTGAACTCGGTGTAAAGGGTGTGCCGTGTGCAGAGGAGGGGTTCTCCGTGTGGGAGACCGGCGTGAGCAGGGGCGGCAACGGGTCCGCGGGCCAGGCCGGCGGTCGGCGGCAGCAGATCGTGACGGGTGCGGTCGTGACGGGTGCGGCGGCTGCCGCACCGGACCGGCCCTGCGACCTCGTCACGGTCCCCGCCCGGCAGGGGCTGGAAGCCGTCGACATCCTGCGGCTGCGGGACGGCGTGGGCCCCGTACTGCACGACGGCGCCTGCGACACCCTGGGCTTCCTGGTCCCTCCGGGCACGGCCGACGGCTGGGACGTACCGGGCAGCGCGTGCACCCAGACGTACGGGCGGGGGATCCCGCCGGGAGCCCTGTGCGACGACGGTGCCGCCGTGGAGCCCCCGGTGACCGGCACCGGCTGGCTGGTACCCCCGGAGGGCGCGGGCGCCACCGCCACCGATCCGGTCGTGCTGCGCGCGGCGCTCGGCGAGGCGGCGCGCACGATCGAGGCGGTTGACCGCTGTCAGTAGGGCTCGCCGTCAGTGAGGCCTGCTGACAGCGAGGCCCGCTGTCGGTGAGGGCCGGCTGTCAGTGAGAGCCGCTGTCGGTGAGGGCCGGTTCTCGGCGGCGCCGGCCGCCGCGCCGGTACCGGTCGTCGAGCCGGCGCTGGACACCGTGCAGCAGGCGGGGCGCGGTGAAGGCGGTGCCGTGGACGCAGCACATCGACGGGCCGAACGACGGCACGGCCAGCATCCCCGCGAAGAACAGTCCGGGCCAGGACGATTCGAAGTACGGGGTCAGCTCGGGGGCATGACTGCCGTCCACCGTGTGCAGCACGCCGCGCACCCGGGGGTGGAGCAGCCGGAGCCGCCGCAGATCGGGGCGGAAGCCGGTGGCGGCCACCACATGGTGGGCGTCGAGGGGCTCGGTGTGGCCCTTCCCGCGGCTGAGGTGCAGCCGCACCGTGTCGTCCTGCGGTGTGGCGGCCCGGAGGTGGTGGCCCAGCAGCGTCGGCACCGCGGCCGATTCGAAGCGCTCCCGCAGCCACCAGGCGCCGGCCGGGCCCAGTGCGGCCCTGACGATCCGCAGCCGGACCGCCGCGGGGAGCCGGCGCACCGTCCAGGGGGCCGGTGACCACATCCGGCTCGGCCGGCCCGTACCGAGCCCCGCGTACGGGGCGTGCGGGGCGTACGAGGCCTCCGGCGGCTGCGGCCGGGCGCCCCGCGGGGGCCGCGGGGGCCGCGGCGGGGTGTCCCAGCGCAGGCGACCGGTGCGGGCCACCAGGCAGGGCCGGGCGCCCTGTTCGGCCAGCAGGGTCGCGGTCTCCAGTGCGGACTGGCCGGCGCCGAGCACCGCGACGTTCCGGCCGGCGAAGCGCCGCAGATCGCGGTGGTCGCTGCTGTGCGAGGCGAGTTCCGGGGGCAGTTCGAGCAGTGGCCAGGGGAGATGGGCGAACGGCAGCGCCCCCAGGGCGAGGACCACGGTCCGGGTCGCGATCAGCTCGCCGGTGTCCGTCTCGACCTGGAAACCCTGGGACTCGGAGCCGTCGGACCCGGCGTTGTGGGGCATGGCACTGTGGGGCATGGCGCCGTCGGGCTCGGCCCGGATGCCGTCGGGGAGCGGGCGGACGGCGGTGACGGTCACGTCCTCGGCCTGCGGCACCGCCCGTTCGGCGAACCATCCGGCGTACGCGGCGAAGGTGCCGAGGGGGAGGGGGACGCCGTGCTCGATGGTCACCTCGTGGGTGGCGCAGTACTCCGCCAGGGAGTGCCGGCCGTGCGGGGCGGAGAGGCCGACGGACCCGGGCTCGGACGTGAGGAGCATGCCGTCGGGCATATGAGCGTGCCACGCCGCCATCGGACGGCCCAGGACCCGCAGTCGCAGCCCGGCCCCCGCCGCATGTGCGGCGATCGAGAGTCCGTAGGGGCCGGCGCCCACCACCACGAGGTCGTACATGGATGTTCCCTGTCCTTTCCGCCGGCGTGGTCTCGTGCTGTTTCCCGTTTTCCCGTTTTCCCGTTCTCTTTCTTGGCCTCTGTCTCTTTTCCGGTCTCGCTGCCGCCGCCGCTGCCGCTGTCGCTGTCGCTGCCTAGCTGTTCGAGAGCGGGGACGGGGCGGGTGCGGACGAGGGTGCGGGGGTGGGCGCGGGCCCGGGACCGGCGGTGCCGCGACGGCGTGCGCGGGCGGTGGCGAGCGCCTCCTCGTACACGGACATCAGCGCCTCGGCGCTGCGGGCGATGTCATAGCGCCGCACCACCGGTGGAACCGGTAGCCGGTCCGGCCCTTCGCGCCGCAACTCCCTTAGCGCGTCGGCGAGTCGCTGCACTCCCGGGCTGAAGCGCCGGGCGCCGGGAGCCTGGTCCTCGGGCAGCTCGTCGACCGCCGGACAGCTGCCGTGGAGCACGTGCAGTCCCGACGCCAGCGCCTCGAGCACGGCCAGCCCGAATGCCTCGTCCGGCGACGGGGAGACGCATACGTCGATGACCGAGAGCAGCCCGGGGACGTCGATGCCGGGGACATCGATGCCGGGCTCGGCACTCGCACCTGCACCTGCACCGGCGCTGGCACTGGCACCGCCCGCGCTCGGCGGCGGCGCCGTACTCCCGCCCACATCGCCCCCGCCCACATCCCCGACGGCGCCCAGCAGATGAATGCGGTCCGCCGATCCGAACTGCTCCGCCAGCCGCAGCAGCCTCATCCGCTCCGGCCCGTCGCCTGCCAGCAGCAGGTGTACGCCAGGGAGCTGGGTGACCGCCCGGACCAGGACGTCGAACCGCTTTCCGGCCACCAGCCGGCCGACGCCGCCGACCACGAAGGCGTCCGGCGGCAGCCCGAGCCGGGCCCGGATCACGGCCCGCGCCGCCGGATCGAAGCCGAACCGGTGCGCCTCGATGCCGTTGGGCACCACATGGATCCGCTGCCCGGGCACGCCCCAGCGGCGCAGCCGGGCGGCGACGGTGTCCGACACGGCGACCGTCGTCGTGCCCAGCCGCTCGGTGGCCCGGTAGAGCGCACGGACGCCACGGGTCAGCCGGCGGCCTTCGAGCACCGCGTCGCCCAGGGAGTGCTCGGTGGCGACCACGGCCCGTACACCGGCCATCCGGGCGGCGATCCGGCCGTAGACACAGGCCCGGTAGAGGTGGGTGTGCACCAGGTCGTAGCCGCCGGCGCGGATCAGCGCGGCCAGGCGGGGGAGCGCGCGCAGATCGCGGTCGCCGGTCATGCCGAGGTGGGTGACGGGGGTGCCGTCGGCCTCGATACCGGCGGCGACCGGGCCGGGGTTCGTCAGGGTGACGACCTCGCACCGCGCGGGCAGCCGGCGCAGCAGGAGCCGTAGCTGCTGCTCGGCGCCGCCCATGTCGAGGCCCGTGATGACGTGCAGAACCTTCACCGGATGTCTCCAGGGGAAGCGGGAGCGGTCGGGGAGGGAAGGGGGCTCATCGGCGGCACCCCGGACCGAGCCGACGGAACTCTCCGTACTCTCAGTGGACGTACTCTCAGTGGACTCGGTGAACTCGCTACGGTTTCTTCGGCCTCTTCGTCTCTTCGTTCTCTCTGCTCTTCGTTCTCTCTGCAGATTCTTCGAGGTGTCCGGGAATTCCCGGGGCGGGCGGCTCAGCGGCGGATATAGGCCGGGAGATCGTCCGGGAGACCGGCACGGGCGCACAGCGCGGGCCGCACCGGGAATACGCCGGAATCGACGACGGGGGCGGTGCCGCCCGGTCCGGACGGGCCGCCGCGCCCGGTGCGGGCCATCAACCTCCGCATGTCGTCCTCTCCGACTTCTATCAGTCAAACAGGAGAGCACTCTGACAGAAATCATGTTGGAAACCGCGGCAGGCACGCCCGGATCCGGTCCGGGGGTCCCGATCGGCGGAATGCCGGCCGGTGTGCGTAAGGTGCTCTGCTGCCAAAAGGGCTAACGATTTCCCGTAAAGGGGGAACGCCCGCATCCCTGATGTATTTCGCTCGTTGTGACCGGGTGCCCCATTCACGAACTGAAAGGAGAATGGGATGAAGCGGTTTGTCAAGACCGCCGCGATGTCCGCGGCCAGCTGCGCCCTCGTTGTCGGTGGCGCGGGCATCGCACAGGCTGGTGGGGTCGCGGCTGCCGGTGACAGCCACCACGGCAAGAAGGGCCACCACGGTCGCTACATGCACCAGCACGGCTACTTCGGCTACCACGGTCACGGCCACGGCAAGCCCCACGGAGCCAAGGCCGAGGGCTTCGCGTCGAAGACCAAGGGCTTCATCAGCGGCAACGTGATCCAGGTTCCGGTCAACGTTCCGATCAACCTGTGTGGCAACACCATCAACGTGATCGCGCTGTTGAACCCGGCATTCGGGAACATCTGCATCCAGAAGTGACCCGACGGTCGGTCCGGGCGACCAGCGGACCGGCACGGGTCATGGTGTGCAGCCGGCGGACCGCCCTGACCTCGGTCGTGGGCGGTCCGCCACTCCCCGTTCGCCGCACCGGGCACCGGTCATACTGGACCTCATGGCGAGGAGCAGGCGCGGGCGCGGCGGAGCGGAGTCCGTCACGGAGCAGGTCGACGGCGGGCTGGCGGAGTTGCGGCCCGACCGGGACCGCCCGCGCGGCTGGACGCTCTTCCTCGACGGCGCCCCGCAGTCCCATGTGGACCTCGACGATCCGGCCTACCTGGACTTCTCCTACCAGCGGCGGCTGGGACATATCGCCGATCTCGCCGGCCCGCCCGGCGCACCGCTGCACGTCGTCCATCTGGGCGGCGGCGCGCTGACCCTCGCCCGCTATGTCGCCGCGACCCGTCCCCGGTCCACCCAGCAGGTCATCGAGATCGATACGCCGCTGGTCCACCTCGTCCGCAACCGGCTGCCGTGGGACGCCGGCCGGCGGATCCGGGTGCGTGGCGGCGACGCCCGCGCGGGCCTGGCGAAGCTGCCGGACGGCTGGGCCGACCTGATCATCGCGGACGTCTTCAGCGGTGCGCGTACGCCCGCGCACCTGACCAGCACCGAGTTCGTGGCGGAGGTCCGCCGGGTGCTCCGGTCCGGCGGCTGCTACGCGGCCAACCTCGCCGACGGACCGCCGCTGCGCTTCCTGCGCGGCCAGATCGCCACCGTCCGGACGGTGTTCCCCGAGCTCTGCCTCACCGCCGATCCGGCCGTCCTGCGCGGCAAACGCTTCGGCAACGCCGTGCTGCTCGCCTCCGACGCCGCGCTCCCGGTCGCCGAACTGACCCGCCGTGCGGCCACCGACCCGGAGCCCGGCCGGGTCGAACACGGCCGCGCACTGCTGGACTTCACCGGCGGCGCGGCACCCGTGACCGACGCCACGGCGGTGGCCTCCCCGGCCCCGCCCGCCAAGACCTTCGACTGAGCCGGCACCGGTCCTACGTCGCGTGGTTGTCGGTCACCACGGTCGGCGGGTGCCCGTTCCACGCGCAGATCACCGACGTACGGGCGGCGCCGCGGAGGAAGTCCACCCGGATCCACGCCGCCTGCCTCCACACCTGCATCTGCCAGCCCGACTCCGGCGTCGCCGACACCAGTTCGGCCGAGGAGCCGCCCATGGCGAGGACCACCCGGCCGCCGCTCGTGGCGTAGCTCTTGACGTCGCCACCGGCCGCCGGGGTGGCGCCGCCGCCCGACGGGCCGGCGGTGCGGCGCTGCGGCCGGGTGCCGCCGTCGGCCGAGGGCGTGGCCCGTCGCGTGGGCCGAGCGTCGTCGGGCGACGGAGAGCGGCTCGCCGACTGCGACGGTCTGGGACGCTGCGTCGAGGAGACCCGCGGGGACGCGCCGCCGTCCGTCCGCGCCCCGGCGGACGTCACCTGCTCGGAGAGCGGCAGCGCGCGCGGCGCGTCGTACGCGGTACCGGACAGCACGGTGCGTACGCCGAACCACGACAGGGCGACCGCGGCGCCGGTCGCCAGCGTCCAGGCCGCCGAGTGAACCAGTCCTCGCTGCATTCGGCACATACTGCACCAACGGCCCGCCCTGTCGCAGCCGTCGAGAGCGCGGACGCACCCCGCTCCGGTGCCGGCCCTGGTGCCGGTCCTGGTGTCGGCCCCGGTGCCGGCCACGCGCACTCCGGCGTCAACCTCGCGTAAGGGCACCTCCCCGAATGGCGTACGGTGCGGCCCATGGCACGTGTGCTCGTGGTCGAGGACGACCAGTTCGTACGCTCGGCCCTCATCAGGCATCTGACCGACGCCGCCCACACCGTACGCAGTGTCGGGACCGCCCTGGAGGCGCTGCGGGAGGTGGCGCACGTCGGCTTCGACGTCGTCGTCCTCGACCTCGGTCTGCCCGATCTGGACGGGGGAGAGGCGCTGAAGATGCTGCGCGGGATCACCGATGTCCCCGTGATCATCGCCACTGCCCGGGACGACGAGGCCGAGATCGTACGGCTGTTGAACGACGGCGCCGACGACTACCTCACCAAGCCGTTCTCGGTCGAACACCTCTCGGCCCGGATGGCGGCCGTCCTGCGCCGCTCCCGGGCGGGCGGCGCGGAACCGCCCTCACGGGTGATCCGGGTCGGCGGCCTCTCCGTCGACCCGCTGCGCCGCCAGGCCGCGCTCGACGGCGTCGCGCTCGACCTCACCCGCCGGGAGTTCGACCTGCTGGCCTTCCTCGCCGGGCGCCCCGGCGTCGTCGTCCCCCGCAAGGAGCTGCTCGCCGAGGTCTGGCAGCAGGCTTACGGGGACGACCAGACCATCGACGTCCATCTGTCCTGGCTCCGCCGCAAACTGGGCGAAACCGCGGCGCGGCCCCGCTACTTGCACACCCTGCGCGGGGTCGGCGTGAAGCTGGAGCCACCGCATTGAGCCGGGGGCACTTCCTGGGGGCATCCCACGGACGAAGGCCGGGGGAGAAGGACGGGCCGGTATGAGATGGGCCCTGGTCAAGGTCGCGCTGGCGGTCACCACGATGGTCGTGGTCGCGTTCGCCGTCCCGCTCGGGCTCGTCGTCAAGGAGATGGCCCGCGACCGCGCGTTCTCCAACGCCGAGCGGCAGGCCGCCACCATCGGCCCGGTCCTCGCCATCACCACCGACCGCGAGCAGCTGGAACGCGCCGTCGCCAGCGCCGAGACCGGTCCCGGCGGCCGGATCGGCGTTCATGTCCCGGCCGGCGGCGGGCACCCTGCCCCCGCCGAGATCGGCAGCCGGCACGCCGCAGCGGCCGATGTGGCGGCCGCCCTCGAACTCGGCCGGGCCTCCATCGCCCCGGTCCCCGGCGGCTCCTCGCTGCTCCAGCCCACCGCCGTCGCCTCCGGCATCGCGGTCGTCGAGGTCTTCGTGCCCGACGCGGCGCTCACCAACGGCGTCACCACCTCCTGGGTGGTGCTGGCCGCCGTCGGGCTCGGGCTGGTCATCGGCTCGGTCGCGGTCGCCGACCGGCTCGGCACCCGGATGGTACGGCCCGCCGAACGGCTCGCCCGCGCCGCCCGCGCCCTCGGCAAGGGCAGGCTCGGCGTCCGCGTCCCGGAGGACGGTCCCAAGGAACTGCGGCTGGCCGCCAGCGCCTTCAACTCCATGGCCGACCGGGTCGTCCAACTGCTCGCGAACGAACGCGAACTGGCCGCCGACCTCTCCCACCGGCTGCGCACCCCGCTGACCGTTCTCCGCCTCAACGCCGCCTCGCTCGGCGACACCCAGGCCGCCGAACAGACCCGGGCCGCCGTCGCCCAACTGGAGCGCGAGGTCGACCAGATCATCCGCACCGCCAGGGAGCAGAAGGCCCAGACCCGGCAGGCGGCGGCCGCGGCCGGCTGCGACGCCGCCGAGGTGATCCGGGAGCGGATGGCCTTCTGGTCGGCGCTCGCCGAGGACGAGGGCCGCACCGTGCGCATCGCCGGCGCGGACCGCCCGGTATGCGTCCCGGTGGCCCGCCCCGAACTGGCCGCCGCCCTGGACGCGATGCTCGGCAACGTCTTCCGCCACACGCCCGAAGGCACCGCCTTCGCGGTCGACGTGCACAACGCGGAGGACGCCGTGATCGTGCTGGTCTCGGACGCCGGCCCGGGCATCGCCGACCCGGACGCGGCGCTGCGCCGCGGCCATGGCGGCGGCGGGGACGGCTCGACCGGCCTCGGCCTGGACATCGTGCGCCGGCTGGCCGAATCCACCGGCGGTGATGTGCGCCTGGGCCGGTCCGTCCTCGGCGGCACCGAGGTACGGGTCTGGCTGGCCCTGGACGGCCCCGTACGACCGGCCCGGCGCCGCGGCCACCGGCTGCGCCGCACGCTCGGCACCCGCACGCTCGGCACCCGCCGGCGCCGGGCCGGCACCCGCACCGGCTCCCGGGCGGATTCCGGAGCCGACTCCTGGCCGGATCCCGGGGCCGACGCAAGGGTAGACGCGGGGCCCGACGCGGGGACCGGCGCACGGGCCGACGCAGGGACCGACGCACGGGCTGATGCGCGAGCCGACGCACGGACGACTACGCACGGGGCATAGGCCGGAGGCCTTAACCGCCCCCTTCCGCTTCCTTAAGGCCGCCATAATTCCGCCAACAGTCGTACGGATCCCGGCATTTGTCCGTTTCCCTGCCGCTAGCGTGCAAGACGCACCCGGGTGCACCCCCCACACCGTGCGCACCACCCCGGCGCGCACTCCACCCGGGTGCACACCAGCAACTCCCAGCAACTCCGCTCAGCCGACCCGCACTTCCCTCGACCAGCGGCCACTGGCCGTCCCCGACCACTGGCCGTCCCCGACCACCCCCCACCGGCGGTCCGGTTACCGCGCCCCTACCGGACCACCGTCCCGCAGGCGGGGCGCGGCGGGTCCACCCCCTGCCCGCTGCGCCCCGCCCCGTACCGCCGTCCGGAAGGCGATCGGGGCGCTGCCGGTCTGCCGCTGGAAGAACTTGCTGAAGTTGGTGGCGTCGTCGAAGCCCAGCCGGTCCGCGATCCGAGCCGCGGACAGATCGCAGTGCGCCAGCAGCCGCTTGGCCTCCAGCACCACCCGGCGGTCGATGAACTCCTTCGCCCCGATCCCCGCGGTGGCCTCCGTGGCCCGCGAGAGGGTGCGCGGTGCGTACCCCAGCGCCCGGGCGTAGTCGGCGACCCGGCGGCTACGGGTGAAGTCCCGCTCCACCGCGTCCCGGAAGCGCAGGTACGTCTCGCCCGCCTCGCAGCCGCCCGTACCGTCACCGGCCGGCCCGGCCGGGTACGCGGCCCGCAGCACCAGAACGGCCAGCAGATGCCGCAGCACCTCCAGGTGGACCTCCAGCGGCAGACCGCCCAGCGCCCCGAACTCCTGGTGCAGCTGGCGCATCGCCTGGTCCACCTGGCGCGCCGCCCTGCCCTCGGGGTGCCGTACGGGCGGCCCGTACCAGTCCTCGATCCGGGCCGCTGCCGCGGTCGACGCATCCAGGAAGCCGGACTCGAAGAGCACCAGGCGGCCCTCCGCACCCGTCAGATCCCCGAAGTGCTGGACCTGCCCGGGGCGTGACCACAGCAGATCGCCCGGCTGGAGCAGGTGCTCGTGGAAGTCGACGCAGTGCACCAGCCGGCCGCTGTCCAGTGCCAGCAGATGGTGGAAGCCGGGGCGGTGCGGGGTGGACAGCCGGCAGGCGTCCGCGCGCTCGCGCAGCTCGGCGAGCGTCATCACCTCCACGCCCGCGGGCCGCCCGGCCGGCGCGGAGAACGGCACCTCACGGATCTCCGGAGTGGACCCTTCACCCTTCTGTCGCTTTTTGACCATCGACGGTCCCTTCCCTACCCCGAAACTCCCCGTTCCTGCCCCTAGCGTAGAAGACGTCAGCACAGCAGCTGACGGAAAAGGGAAGTCCGCGGACCCGGGTACGCCGACCGCCGGACGCACCCCCGGCCGGGCATCCGGCCGCCGGACACACCGACACACGACCACCTGGGAGATCCACCATGTCCACGATCGCTCTCTTCGGAGCCAACGGCAGCATCGGAAGCCGCATCCTCGGCGAGGCCCTCCAGCGCGGCCATCAGGTCACCGCGGTCGTCCGTGACCCCGCGAAGATCACCACGACCCACCCGAACCTGACCGTGACCACCGGAGACGTTCTCGACCCGGCCTCCGTCGCCGCCGTCGCCAAGGGCAAGGACGTGGTGGTCAGCGCGGTCGGCGGCGGTGACGGCCCGGGCCACATCGCCACCATCGAGCCCGCCGCCGAGTCCCTGGTCGCCGGCCTCCGCACCCTGGGCGAGGCCGCTCCGCGCCTGATCGCGGTCGGCGGCGCCGGCTCGCTCCGTATGCCCGGCGGCAAGCAGGTCTGGGACGCCGAAGGCCTGCCCGACTTCCTGCTGCAGATCATGCACGCCCACGGCGACGCACTGGACTTCTACCGGACCGTCTCCGACGTGCGCTGGACCAACCTCAGCCCGGCCGCCACCATCGCGCCCGGCGAGCGCACCGGCAGCTACCGCACGGCCACCGACGACCTGGTCACCGATGCGGACGGGAACAGCAAGATCTCCACCGAGGACTACGCCGTCGCCCTCCTCGACGAGATCGAGCACCCCCGTCACATCGGCGAGCGCTTCACCATCGGCTACTGAGCCGGCTGGGCAGCCTGAACCGGCTGAGCCAGCTGAGCCGACTGAGCCGGCTGAGCCGGCCGGTGAACGGCCGGCGCCGGAACGGAACGGCCCGGAACACGGGCCAGGACATGCGAAAGGCCCCCCGATCCGAGATCGGGGGGCCTTGTCGGCTGGGGTGAGTAACGGGACTCGAACCCGCGACATCCTGGACCACAACCAGGTGCTCTACCAGCTGAGCTATACCCACCATGGCCGGTGCTGTGTGGTTCCTTTTCCCCACCGGCTGAGAAAAAGTGTACAGGGTCCGGAGGGGTGCTCACGCCCAGGTTTTCCACCTTGAGCTGCGTGA
Organism: Streptomyces sp. NPDC001339; assembly: GCF_042895955.1. Taxonomy (NCBI): domain Bacteria; kingdom Bacillati; phylum Actinomycetota; class Actinomycetes; order Kitasatosporales; family Streptomycetaceae; genus Streptomyces; species Streptomyces sp. NPDC001339. The sequence goes on from NZ_JBIAWT010000011.1 coordinate 181,899, forward strand.
GCGTGTCTTCCGGGTCACGTCGGGCCGACACTGTCCCGGAAGACAGCGGCCCGGAGTGGCCCGGAAGACAAGCCCCGGGTGCACGTGCAGGTGCGTTACGACGACGGTGCGGACTGCGGCGCCGGCCGCGGGCCCTGCCCGGCGTCGGCACCGGCGTCCGCAGCCGGGGAAGGCTCGGCCGGCAGGACGTACTTGGCGGCGATCGCCTTCGCGGTCTCCGAGTCCGGACCGGGCTGCGGTACGAAGACGGCCTCCCGGTAGTAACGGAGCTCCGCGATGGATTCCCGGATGTCCGCCAGTGCCCGGTGGTTGCCGTTCTTCTCCGGACTGTTGAAGTAGGCCCGCGGGAACCAGCGGCGGGCCAGCTCCTTCACGGACGACACATCGACGATCCGGTAGTGCAGGTGGCTCTCCAGCGTCGGCATGTCGCGCAGCAGGAAGCCACGGTCGGTGCCGACGGAGTTACCGCACAGCGGTGCCTTCCCCGGCTCCGGCACATGCTCCTTGATATACGCGAGCACCTGCGCCTCGGCCGCCTCCAGGGTCGTACCGCCGTCCAGCTCCGCCAGCAGCCCGGAGGCGGTGTGCATCTCGCGCACCACCTCCGGCATGGTGCTCAGCGCCTCGGCCGGGGGGCGGATCACCACATCCACCCCGTCGCCCAGCACATTCAGTTCCGAGTCGGTGACCAGCGCGGCCACCTCGATGAGCGCGTCATTCGCCAGCGAGAGTCCGGTCATCTCGCAGTCGATCCACACCATGCGATCGTTCATACAACTCACCCTACGGGGCGCTCGCGCTGTCCGGGCAGCACGGGCCGTCCCGCAGCACGGCCGACCGGGGTCTCCGCCAGCCGGGACGCATAACCGTCCGGCTGTGGTTTGCCCAGGTCACCCGCTTCCGCGGTGGCCAGAGCGTGGCCGGCCAGCGCGGTGGCGGAGAACCGCTCCACACCGCCCGTCCCCGCCCCCAGCGCCGCGGCCCGCTCGCGCTCCGGCCGTTCGGCGCGCTCGGGCCGGAGCGCGGGCTCGGGCGTCCCGTTCTGCGGCCGGCGGGCGCGGTAGGCGGCCCGGTAGGCGGCGGGCGAGGCGCCCAGCTGCCGCCGGAAGTGACCGCGCAGCGCGACCGGTGAGCGGAACCCGCAGCGGCCGGCGACCTCGTCCACCGAATAGTCGGAGGTCTCCAGCAGCCGCTGGGCCTGCAGCACCCGCTGAGTGATCAGCCACTGCAGCGGGGCGCTCCCGGTCAGGGAACGGAAGCGCCGGTCGAAGGTGCGCCGGCTCATGTACGCGCGCGCGGCGAGGGTCTCCACGTCGAACTGCTCGTGGAGGTGCTCCAGCGCCCAGGCGACGACCTCGGCGAGCGGGTCGGCGCCGATCTCTTCTGGTAAAGACCTGTCGAGGTAGCGCTGGTGCCCCAGGTCGGAGGCGGTCCGCCGGGGCGGTACGACGAGGCGGCGGGCCAGCGCGTTCGCGGCCTCGGCGCCGTGGTCGGTCCGCACGATGTGCAGACACAGGTCGATACCGGCTGCCGTCCCCGCGGAGGTGAGTACATCGCCGTCGTCGACGAAGAGCTCACGCGGGTCCACATGGACGGACGGATAACGCTTGGCGAGCGTCGGCGCGTACATCCAGTGGGTGGTGGCCGGGCGGCCGTCGAGCAGTCCGGCCGCGGCGAGGACGAACGCCCCCGTGCACAGCCTGACGATTCTGGCCCCTTCCTCATGCGCGCGGCGCAGCGCGTCGAGCGCGGCGGGCGGCGGGGCCTGGGTGATGGAACGCCAGGCCGGTACGACGACCGTCCCGGCCCGGGAGATCGCCTCCAGCCCGTAGGGGGCGGACAGCTCCAGCCCCCCGGTCGTGCGCAAAGGCGAATCTTCGCCCGCGCACACAAGCAGTCGGTATCGCGGAACGCCGGCATCCTGCCGGTCGATACCGAAGACCGAGAGCGGAATGGAGCTCTCGAAAATAGGGCCGCCGCTGAAGAGGAGCACCGCGACTATTTCGCGGCGTCGTCGGGCGGCGAGCTTGCGTGCGGCATCTGGTACGGCAGCGGAGTCCTGGCTCATGGCACTTAAGCCCCCCTCGGTCGTCTCGCCCTCTCGGTCCTGCACAGTTCCCCCGCCGTCACTACCAAGATCGAATCTACTGTGTCCCGTGAGGATGGCGTGCCAAGTTCACCACCCGCTGGTATGTCGATATGGCAACTTGGCGCGAAGCATTCGATCACGAAGCGTTCCACTCGTCGGGCCTGCATGGGAAGTGCGCGTCTCGGCTCTGCCCGTTCGCAAGAGGACACAACCATGCCCAGCGGTCCTTTCCGCCCTGCTCACACAAGGGTTGAGGGGGGTGCGGGGCAAGGTGGGGGGTCGGGCCTGAAGTTGGCTGGAAACATTCGCGCGCGGACTTGCGAGTGCCTCAGTCGACCGGCGTACGCCCTTCGGACTGGCGTCCGCCTCTGTGCGCTCCAGGTCCGGAATATCCCCTTCTGTCCCGACGTCGGCGCTTCCCCCGGGCGCGGGACCGCGCGGTGGTCTGTTCGGATCGCCTTAACAGGGCGCAGCAGGCACCGGTCACCGCCGCCAGTCCGACGGCGGTCCCGGCCGCACCGGCCCAGGAGGTGCCGCTGATGACCAGGACGACCGGCACCAGCGCACAGCTGAAGGCGGCCCAGCGCACCACATCGCTCACTGGGTCGGGTGATCTGTCGGGTCGCTGCGGCACCTCGGGCTCCCCTCCGGACGGCCTGCTACTACAACGCCGGCGGCGATCGCGGGTCACCACGAGGGGTACGTACAGGGGCACGCCGGGCCATTGCCATCCGCGCCACGCTCCGGCATGCTCCGGGGAACGTTCGAACCTCCTCGCCATCTCGCACGGGCACCGGGTGCCCGGGCGGGCTCTGGGCAGTGGAGGAGTGGCGCCGTACTCTTGGGGTAACGGCTTGGGAAGATGATTCCCAGTCGTATCGTTCCCCTTTGAACTATGGCTTCCGCATCTCGAGCGAGCCAGCTCAGTCAACTGCCGGATCAAGTCAATCGCCGTTCCCCGTTCGCCCCACCGCAACAGGACGTCCTCGCCGAGACACCCATGGCCGGTCACGAATCCCCTGAACCAGCGGACCGCAAGCAGGTCGCCGATCCGACGGCGGACCTCGAAGCGGCGGAAGAGACGCGAAGCTCCTGCGACCCCGCGTTCCGGCACGGAGTGGTGGTCGGCTTCGACGGGTCCATGTCGAGCGAGCGGGCGTTGGCGTATGCAATCGGTATCGCGCGGCGCCACAACTCCGGATTGATCATCGTCCATGTGGCCAACCGGCTGCCCACGACGGTCTGGGCCGGCTGTGAGCCCCCGGTCTTCGTGGACGTCCCCGATCACCGCACCGAGGTGCTCGGGCTGGAGCTGGCCTGCGCCGACCACCTCAGCGAGGTGCCCTGGATCCTCGTCGAGCGCGGCGGGGACATCTGCCACGAGCTGGAGGAGGTCGGCCGGGAGTACGAGGCCGACGCCATCGTGGTCGGCTCCACGCACGGCATCGTCGGCCGGATCTTCGGCTCGGTCGCCGGCCGGCTGGCCCGCCGGGCGCAGCGTCCGGTGATCGTCATTCCCTGAGACGGCGTCATCGGCGCTGCGCGGCACGCCCCTTGCCCCACCTCTTGTGGCCTCTTCTCCGTCTCTTTCTCCATCTCTCCTGGCCGAAGAGGTGGATTGTGCCCTTGTGAGGGGTAGAAAGCGGTTATGTGGGCGCGCCGCTCCACGGGCCCGGCGGTCGCGCGCACGGCAACCGCGTGCTGCCGGCCGGGATGTGACGGTTTCCGGGGCGGCGGCATCCTGCCGGCGTATGGGCGACGCCGGCATAGGGGAGGCGGCGGCGTCGCGTGCGTCAGGTGGCACGCGCGCGACGCCACCGCCCCGTGCGCGACTACTCCACCGTGACCGACTTGGCGAGGTTGCGGGGCTTGTCGATGTCCCGGCCCAGCGCCAACGCCGTGTGGTAGGCGAGCAGTTGGAGCGGGATGCCCATCAGGATCGGGTCCAGCTCGGGCTCGTTCTTCGGGACGATGACGGTGTGGTCGGCCTTCTCCTGCTCCTGGTGCGCGACGGCCAGGATGCGGCCGCTGCGGGCCTTGATCTCCTCCAGCGCGGCGCGGTTCTTCTCCAGCAGGTCGTCGTCCGGGACGATCGCCACGGTCGGCATCGCGGGCTCGATGAGCGCCAGCGGGCCGTGCTTGAGCTCGGAGGCGGGGTACGCCTCGGCGTGGATGTACGAGACCTCCTTGAGCTTCAGCGAGGCCTCGCGCGCCACCGGGTAGCCGCGCACCCGGCCGATGAACATCATCGACTTGGCGTCCGCGTAGTGGGCGGCGAGCTTCTTGACCTGCTCCTCGCCCTTGAGGATCTCGTCGATCTGGCCGGGCAGCTTGCGCAGGCCCTCGATGATCCGCTTGCCGTCCGCGACGGACAGGTCGCGGATCCGGCCCAGGTGCAGGGCGAGCAGCGCGAACGACACCACCATGTTGGTGAAGCACTTGGTGGAGACGACGCAGACCTCGGGGCCGGCGTGCACGTAGATACCGCCGTCGGTCTCCCGGGCGATCGCCGAGCCGACCACGTTCACCAGGCCCAGCACCCGCGCACCCTTGCGCTTGAGCTCCTGGACGGCCGCCAGCACGTCGTAGGTCTCACCGGACTGGGAGACCGCCACGTACAGGGTGTCGGGGTCCACGACCGGGTCGCGGTAGCGGAACTCGGACGCCGGTTCGGCGTCGGAGGGGATCCGGGCCAGCTCCTCGATCATCTGCGCGCCGATCTGGCCCGCGTGGTACGAGGTGCCGCAGCCCAGGATCTTCACCCGGCGGATGGTCCGGGCCTCGCGGGCGTCCAGGTTCAGGCCGCCGAGGTGCACGGTGGAGAAGCGGTCGTCGATCCGTCCGCGCAGCGCGCGGTCCACCGCGTCCGCCTGCTCGGAGATCTCCTTGTGCATGTACGTGTCGTGGCCGCCCAGGTCGTACGACTCGGCCGCGTACTCGACGGTCTCCGGCGTCGCCGTCGTACGGGAGCCGTCGGTGGTGTAGGTGCGGTAGTCGTCGGCCTTGAGGGTGGCCATCTCGCCGTCGTCGAGGGTGACGACCTGGCGGGTGTGCGAGACCAGCGCGGCGACGTCGGAGGAGACGAACATCTCGTGCTCGCCGATGCCGAGAACGACGGGGGAGCCGTTGCGGGCGACCACGATCCGGTCCGCGAAGTCGGCGTGCAGGACGGCGATGCCGTAGGTGCCCTCGATGTGCCGCAGCGCCTCGCGGACCCGCTCCTCCAGCGTCTCCGCCTGGGAGCGGCCGATGAGGTGGGCGAGGACCTCGGTGTCGGTCTCGGAGGCGAACTCGATGCCGTCGGCGGTGAGCCGGGCGCGCAGTTCGGCGGCGTTGTCGATGATGCCGTTGTGGACGACGGCGACCTTGCCCTCGGTGTCGACGTGCGGGTGGGCGTTGTCGTCGGTGGGCGCGCCGTGGGTGGCCCAGCGGGTGTGCGCGATGCCGGTGGTGCCGGCGAACCGCTTCGGCAGCCGGGCTTCCAGCTCCCGGACCCGGCCCTTGGCCTTGGCGGTCCTCAGGCCCGCGGCCTTGCCGGTGCCGCTCGCGTGGATGGCGATACCGGCGGAGTCGTAGCCGCGGTACTCCAGGCGCTGCAGGCCCTCCAGCAGCAGCGGAGCGACATCACGCTTGCCGATATACCCGACGATTCCGCACATACAGTGACCCTCCGAGAACGTTAGCTGTGTGAATGACGTGAATGTGAATGTGAATGCGTGACCGACGTGAGGTCGGTCAGCCGTAGACCAGGCGGCGCAGCTGGCGAGCCGAGAGGTCGGGCGGTGTCACGGCCCGGTGCGGCATCTCACGGCGGATTCGTTCGAAGATCTCCTCGTTCCGCAGCCCCTGGGACTGCAGCTCGCGGTGGCGCCGGCGGACGAACTCCTCCGTCGTCTCGCCGAAGTACGCCAGCACGTCCAGCACCACCCGGGCGGCCTCACCGCGCTGCAGCGGTGTGCTGCGCACAAGGTGGTCCACCAGGTCTTCGTGTGGCGCGTCTGCGCTGTGGTTACGGCGTTCGAGCACCCGTAGATACTGCGGTGCGAGACCAAGATTCGCAAGAAATCTGCCCGGAATCGGGCAGGTACCCGGTTTGGCCGCCGGAAACTGGCCGCAACCTTGACCGGATATCAGGCTCACGGTACGCATGGTCACCGTTCCGTCGCTCCATGCCATGCGTGATCCGACGTTCGCCGAAGGGACCGCCGATGAGACGACGACGCATGCTGTTCTCGCTGCTGATGGTCGCGGCGGCGGGGATGGGAACCACGGCCACGGCCGCCATATCCCCGCACCCGGCCCGGGCGGCCGCCACTGCCACCGTCCCCCTCGACCGGATCGTGCCCGCCCCGGCGTCCGTACGGCCGGGCGGCCGCCCGTACACCCTCGGCGACGACACCCGCATCCGCGTGCCCGGCGGAGGATCGTGGGAGAGCCGGCGGATCGCCACCTACCTGGCGGGCCTGCTGCGCCCGGCCACGGGGTACGCCCTGCCGGTGACGGCGCGCGGCGGCAGCGATGGCATCGTGCTGCGGCTCGGCGGCCGCCACGCCCGGGGACTGGGCGCCGAGGGCTACCGCCTGGACTCCGGCACGCGGGGGGTGACGATCACCGCGGCCCGGCCCGCCGGCCTCTTCCGCGGCGTACAGACCCTCCGCCAGCTGCTGCCCGCGGCCATCGAGCGGCGCACCGAGCAGCCCGGGCCGTGGCGGATCGCCGGCGGCACCATCGCCGACCGGCCGCGCTTCGCCCACCGCGGCGCGATGCTCGACGTCTCCCGGCACTTCTTCACCGTCGCCCAGGTCAAGCGCTATATCGACCAGCTCGCCCAGTACAAGATCAACACGCTGCACCTGCACCTCTCCGACGACCAGGGCTGGCGGATCGCCCTCGCCTCCTGGCCGCGGCTGGCGACCTACGGCGGCTCCACCCAGGTCGGCGGCGGCCCCGGCGGCCACTACACCAAGGACGACTACCGCGAGATCGTCCGCTACGCCGCCGACCGCTACCTCACCGTCGTCCCCGAGATCGACATGCCGGGCCACACCAACGCCGCCCTCGCCTCGTACGCCGAGCTCAACTGCGACGGCAAGGCCCCGCCCCTCTATACCGGCACCAGCGTCGGCTTCAGCTCACTGTGCGTGCCGAAGAAGGTGACCTACGACTTCATCGACGACGTCATCCGGGAGATCGCGGCGCTCACCCCCGGCCGGTACCTCCACATCGGCGGCGACGAGGCGCACTCCACCAGCCACTCGGACTATGCCGCCTTCATGGACCGGGCCCAGGCGGTGGTCGCCAAGTACGGCAAGACCGTGATCGGCTGGCACCAGCTGACCGGGGCGCGCCCGGCGGACGGCGCCGTCGCCCAGTACTGGGGCCATGACAAGACGGGCGCACCGGAGCGCGCGCAGGTCGTCGACGCCGCGAAGCGCGGGACGGGGATCATCCTGTCGCCCGCCGACCACGCCTACCTCGACATGAAGTACGACAAGGACAGCCCGCTGGGTACCAACTGGGCGGGGTACGTGGGCGTCCGGCGCTCCTACGACTGGGACCCCGGCGACTACCTCGAGGGCGCGCCCGGGGAGGCGATCCTCGGCGTCGAGGCGCCCCTGTGGTCCGAGACCCTCACCACCTCCGCGGACCTCGAATACATGACCTTCCCGCGGCTGCCGGGCATCGCCGAACTCGGCTGGTCCCCCGCGGACACCCACGACTGGGCGGCGTACCGGGAGCGGCTGGCCGCCCAGGGGCCGCGCTGGGACGCCCAGGGCGTCCACTACTACCGCTCGCCGGAAGTGCCCTGGCCGACCAGGTAGGGGCGTCGCCGACCAGGTAGGGGCGCCCCGGTGGGGACTCGGCTGATTCGGCTGCTGATTCGGCTCACGTGGCGGGCCCGGGAATCGGGAATACCACCGACACCCGCCACGTTGTGGCCCCGCAGGGGGCGCTCGCATCCCCTAGGGGATCTGTTCGACCAACCCCTACGGGGCCTCCCCGCAAACTACGAGGCCTTCCCGCAAACTACGGACCCCGCAAACTACGGACCCCGCAAACTACGGGCCCCGCAAACTACGGACCCCGCGAACTACGAGGCCTCCCCGCCAAGCCCCAACTCCCGTGCGATCAGTATCCGCTGGACCTCGCTGGTGCCCTCGCCGATCTCCAGGATCTTGGCGTCCCGCCACATCCGGGCGACCGGGTACTCGTTCATGAAGCCGTAGCCGCCATGGATCTGGGTGGCCTCGCGGGCGTTGTCCACCGCGATCTCGGAGGAGTAGAGCTTGGCCAGCGCGGCCTCCTTCTTGAACGGTTCGCCGTGCACCAGCCGGGAGGCGGCGTCACGCCAGGCGAGCCGGGAGGTGTGGGCGCGCATCTCCATGTCGGCGAGCTTGAACTGGATCGCCTGGTGGCCGCCGATCGGCCGCCCGAAGGCCCGCCGCTCCTTGGCGTACGCCAGCGACTCGTCCACGCAGCCCTGCGCCAGGCCGGTGGCCAGCGCCGCGATGGCGATCCGGCCCTCGTCGAGGATCCGCAGGAACTGGGCGTAGCCGCGGCCCTCCTCGCCCAGCAGGTTGGCGGCGGGGACGCGGACGTCGGTGAAGGACAGCTCGCGGGTGTCGGAGGCGTTCCAGCCGACCTTGGAGTACGGGGCGCCGACCGTGCAGCCCGGTGTGCCGGACGGCACGATGATCGCCGAGATCAGCGGGCTGCCGTCGGCCCGGCGGCCGGTGACGGCGGTGACCGTGACCAGCCCGGTGATGTCCGTACCGGAGTTGGTGATGAAGCACTTGCTGCCGTTGATCACCCAGTCCCCGCCGTCCCGCACCGCGGTCGTCCGCGTGGCGCCCGCGTCCGAGCCGCCGTCCGGCTCGGTCAGGCCGAAGGCGCCGAGCAGCTCACCGCTGCACAGCTTCGGCAGCCACTCCCGCTTCTGCTCCTCCGTGCCGAACCGGTGGATCGGCATGGCACCGAGGGAGACCGCGGCCTCCAGAGTGATGGCCACCGAGGAGTCGACCCGGGCCAGCTCCTCCAGGGCGATGCCGAGTGCCAGGTAGTCGCCGCCCATCCCGCCGTACTCCTCGGGGAACGGCAGGCCGAACAGGCCCATCCGGCCCATCTCCCGCACGATCTCGTACGGGAACGCATGGGCCTCGTAGTACTCGCCGATCTTCGGTGCGACGACGTCGTGCGCGAACGCCTCGACCGTACGCCGGAGTTCTTCCAGCTCCTCGGGGAGACGGTGGTCCAGGGACATGAGGTCACTCCTTGTGGGAGAGGGCTCGGAGGGTGCGCGAGGGGCTCGGACGGCCGAGCACCCCCGCCATCCACACGCTGGTGGCGGTCAGCCGGTCCAGGTCGATCCCGGTGTCGATGCCGAGGCCGTGCAGCATCCACACCAGGTCTTCGGTGGCGAGGTTGCCGGTGGCGCTCTTGGCGTACGGGCAGCCGCCGAGGCCGCCCGCCGAGGCGTCGATGGTGGTGACGCCGTGCTGGAGTGCCGCGAAGGTGTTGGCGAGGGCCTGCCCGTAGGTGTCGTGGAAGTGCACGCCGATACGGGGGGTGGGCACCCCCGCCTCGTCCAGGGTGGCGAGCAGATGCTGGACATGGCCGGGGGTGGCGACGCCGATGGTGTCGCCCAGGCTCAGATCGTCGCAGCCCATGTCGAGCAGTGCGCGGCACACCCGTGCCACCTGCGCGACGGGCACCGGGCCCTCCCAGGGGTCCCCGAAGCACATCGACAGGTAGCCGCGGACGTGGACCCCGGCGTCCTTGGCGCGGGCGACGACCGGCTCGAACATCGTCAGCGCCTCGTCCACCGTCCGGTTGAGGTTGGCCTTGGCGAACGACTCGGTGGCGCTGCCGAACACCGCGACCCGGCGGGCGCCCAGTGCGAGCGCACGGTCCAGACCGCGTGCGTTGGGCACCAGCACCGGGAGCTGCCGCGGATCGAGGTCGCCGAGGAGGGGGAACAGTCGCTCCGCGTCGGCGAGTTGGGGCACCCACTTGGGGTGGACGAAGCTGGTGGCCTCCACCACCGGCAGGCCGGCGGCCGCCAGGCGGTGGATGAACTCCGCCTTGACCTCGGTCGGCACGACGGCCTTCTCGTTCTGGAGGCCGTCGCGCGCGCCGACCTCGTAGACCGTCACCCGGGCCGGCAGCTCCTCGGCGGGCACGGTCATGGGAAGTCCGGTGGCGGTCACGGCGTCTCCTCCGTCCGCTCGTGCGGCATCCGCTCGTGCGGCATCTGGTCGTGCGGCATCTGGTCGTGCGGCATCTGGTCGTGGGGCGTCTGCTCGTGCGGCGCAACGACGGCCAGGACCTGGTCCATGGCGACCGTGCTGCCCGCGGTGACGTCCAGCTCGGTGACGATCCCGGCGTGCGGCGCGGAGATGAGGTGCTCCATCTTCATCGCCTCCACCACCAACAGGCCCTGACCCGCGGAGACTTCCTCGCCCACGGCCACCTTGACGACGGTGACCGTGCCCGGCATCGGTGCGGCGAGGGTGTCCGCGCCGTGCGTCCCGGCGGCCCCGGCCAGCGTCGCCGCCACCGGGTCGTAATCCTGGACATGCCAGGAGTCGCCGTCCCGGCCGAGCCAGTCGCCGCTGCGGTGGAAGGTGTGCAGGACGCCGTCGACGCTCACCCGTACGGTGTCCGGTGCGACGTCCAGAGGGGCGCCGGGCGGGAGGTCGTACGCCACCGGCTCCTGGCCCGGCACCCGCAGCCAGTGCCGTACGGGCGCCGCCTCGCCGCCCAGCCGGAAGCCGCTCGGGTCCGCGAACGGATCGCGCCAGCCGCCCTCGGGCACCCGCGGCCGCAGCGCGGCCTGCCGTACCGCCGCGGCCGCCGCGTACACCTCCTCGGGCACCGCGCCGTCCACCAGCCCGGCCGCCTCCCGCTCCACCAGGCCGGTGTCCAGCTCCCCGGAGACCACATCGGGGTGGGCGAGCAGCCGCCGCAGGAAGCCGGCGTTGGTGGTCACGCCGAGCGTGACGGTCCGGGCCAGCGCGGCCCGCAGGGTGCGCAGTGCGGCCGGGCGGTCCGGTCCGTACGCGATGACCTTGGAGAGCATGGGGTCGTAGAGGCTGCCCACCTCCGCGCCCTCGGAGAGGCCGGAGTCGGTACGTACTCCGTCTCCCTGCACCTCGTGCAGTGCCAGGACCGTGCCGCCGGTGGGCAGGAAGGCGCGGGCAGGGTCCTCGGCGCAGATCCGCGCCTCGATCGCGTGGCCGGTGAGGGCAACATCCCGCTGGGCGTAGGGGAGCCGCTCCCCGGCGGCGATCCGGAGTTGCCACTCCACCAGGTCGTATCCGGTGATGAGCTCGGTGACCGGGTGCTCCACCTGGAGGCGGGTGTTCATCTCCATGAAGAAGAACGAGGTGACGGGGGAGCCGGGGGGACCGGGGGGCGTCCCCCCGGAAGGCGTGGTCCTGCCAGGGACGATGAACTCCACCGTCCCCGCTCCCCGGTACCCGCAGGAGCGGGCCGCCTGCACCGCCGCCTCGCCCATCGCCGCGCGGGTGGCCTCGTCCAGCAGGACCGAGGGCGCCTCCTCGATGACCTTCTGGTGCCGCCGCTGGAGAGAGCACTCGCGCTCGCCGAGATGGACGACATTGCCGTGGCCGTCCGCCAGCACCTGGATCTCGATATGCCGTGGCCGGTCGATCCAGCGCTCGACGAGGAGGGTGTCATCGCCGAAGGAACCGCGGGCCTCGCGCCGGGCGGCGGCGATCTCCTCGGCCAGACGCGCTTCCTCCCGGATCAGCCGCATGCCCTTGCCGCCACCGCCCGCGGACGGCTTGAGCAGCACCGGCATGCCGATCTCCCGTGCCGCGGCGGCAAGTTGGGCATCGTCCAGGCCGCCGCCCGAGGAGCCGGGTACGACCGGGACCCCGGCCGCCCGGACCGTCTCCTTGGCCCGGATCTTGTCGCCCATCAGGTCGATGGCCTCGGCAGGCGGGCCGATGAAGACCAGCCCGGCCGCCGCGCAGGCCCGGGCGAAGGCGGCGTTCTCGGCGAGGAAGCCGTACCCGGGGTGGACGGCCTGGGCGCCGGTGCGCGCGGCGGCCGCCAGCAGCCGGTCGGCGGACAGATAGCTCTCGGTGGCGGGCGCCGGTCCGATCCGTACCGCCGTATCGGCCTCGCGGACATGCCGGGCGTCCGCGTCCGCATCGCTGAAGACGGCGACCGAGCGGATGCCGAGGGCGCGCAGCGTACGGATGACGCGGACGGCGATCTCGCCGCGGTTGGCGACCAGGACGCTGTCGAACATGCTCATCTGCTCCCTCGCTCCCTGCACTCGCTCACTCCTCCCGCACTCCCTCACTCCTCCCCGCACTCCCTCACTCCTCCCCGCACTTCCTCACTCCTCCCTGCACTCCCTGCACTCCCTCACATCCGGAAGACGCCGAACTGCGGCTCGCCCAAGGGGGCGTTGGCGCAGGCGGTCAGGGCCAGCCCCAGTACCTGCCGGGTCTCCAGGGGGTCGATGACCCCGTCGTCCCACAGCCGCGCGGTCGCGTAGTAGGCGTTGCCCTGGGTCTCGTACTGCTCGCGGATCGGCGCCTTGAAGGCGTCCTCGTCCGCGGTGCTCCACTCCTCGCCATGCGCCTCCAGCTGGTCGCGCTTGACGGTCGCCAGGACGGACGCGGCCTGCTCGCCGCCCATCACCGAGATCTTGGCGTTCGGCCACATCCACAGGAAGCGGGGGGAGTAGGCCCGGCCGCACATGGAGTAGTTGCCCGCGCCGTACGAGCCGCCGATGACGACCGTCAGCTTCGGCACGCGCGTGCAGGCCACCGCCGTGACCATCTTGGCGCCGTGCTTGGCGATCCCGCCCGCTTCGTAGTCCCGCCCGACCATGAACCCGGAGATGTTCTGGAGGAACAGGAGCGGGATGCCGCGCTGGTCGCACAGCTCGATGAAGTGCGCGCCCTTCTGGGCCGATTCGGAGAACAGAATGCCGTTGTTGGCGATCACGCCGACCGGATGGCCGTGGATCTGGGCGAAGCCGGTGACCAGCGTCGTTCCGTACTCCGCCTTGAACTCGGCGAACCGCGAACCGTCCACAATCCGCGCGATCACCTCCCGGACGTCATAGGGCGTACGGGAGTCCACCGGCACCACGCCGTACAGCCCCGCCGGATCCACCGCGGGCTCCTCGACGGGCCGCACCGTCCAGGGGAGCGGCCCGCGCGCGCCGAGCGTCGAGACGATCGTCCGGACGATGCGCAGCGCGTGCGCGTCGTCCTCGGCGAGATGGTCGGTGACACCGGACGTCCGGGCGTGCACCTCCCCGCCGCCCAGCTCCTCGGCCGTGACCACCTCGCCGGTGGCCGCCTTCACCAGCGGCGGTCCGCCCAGGAAGATCGTGCCCTGGTTCCGTACGATCACCGCCTCGTCGCTCATGGCCGGTACGTACGCGCCTCCGGCCGTGCACGAGCCGAGTACCGCGGCGATCTGCGGAATGCCCCGCTCCGACATCCGCGCCTGGTTGTAGAAGATCCGCCCGAAGTGCTCGCGGTCGGGGAAGACCTCGTCCTGCATCGGCAGAAAGGCCCCGCCGGAGTCCACGAGATACAGGCACGGCAGCCGGTTCTCCAGGGCGATCTCCTGCGCCCGCAGATGCTTCTTCACCGTCATCGGGTAGTACGTACCGCCCTTGACCGTGGCGTCATTGGCGACGATCACCACCTCGCGGCCGGAGACCCGCCCGATGCCGGCGATCACCCCGGCGGCCGGCGCGGCCCCGCCGTACATCCCGTCCGCGGCCAGCGGCGCCACCTCCAGGAAGGGCGATCCCGGATCCAGCAGGGCGTCCACCCGGTCCCGCGGCAGCAGCTTGCCGCGCGCGGTGTGCCGTGCCCGGGCCTTCTCGCCGCCGCCGAGCCGGGCCGCCGCGAGCTTCTCGCGCAGTGCGGCGGCGAGCTCGCGGTGCGCGGCCTCGTTGGCCTTCCAGGAGTCGGACGCCGGATCGTCCCGGGGGCCTCGTCCGAGGGGTCCGCCGTTGCTGCCCAGCACCGGTGCCTGCTCCATCGCCATGAGCCCCCTTGCTCGCCCTTGCCCGGTTGCCCGCCCCGGCGCCGCGACCGCGGCGTCCGGGCCGTCGTCCGGGCCGTGGTCCGGTCTCCGCCGACCTTGGTTAATGTCCGTTAACCTCATTTCCTTCAGGTTAACGACCACTAACCCGGCTGTCTACAATCGACGGCATGAGTACCGCACAGCCCTCCGCCCCCAGCAGCCGCCGCGAGCAGATCCTCAAGGAGGCCGCCCGGTTGTTCGCCGAGCGCGGCTTCCACGGTGTGGGCGTGGACGAGATAGGGGCGGCCGTGGGCATCTCCGGCCCCGGCCTCTACCGGCACTTCGCAGGCAAGGACGCGATGCTCGCCGAGCTGCTGGTCGGGATCAGCGAGCGGCTGCTGGACGGCGGCCGGATGCGGGTCGCGGAGGGTGGCGAGGACCCCGAGGCGGTGCTGAACGCGCTGATCGACGGCCATATCGACTTCGCGCTGGACGACCGGCCGCTGATCACCGTGCACGACCGCGAACTGGACCGGCTGCGCGAGGCCGACCGCAAGCGGGTGCGCCGGCTCCAGCGGCAGTACGTCGAGCTGTGGGTGGACGTGGTCCGCCGGGTTCACCCGGGCCCCTCCGAGTCCCGGGCCCGCGCCGCCGTCCACGCCGTCTTCGGCCTCCTCAACTCCACCCCCCACCTGGGCCGCCCCGGCTCCCTTCCGGGCCGTACGGAGATGGCCGAGCTGCTGCACCGGCTGGCGCTGGGGGCGTTCGGGGCGGTGGCGGTGGAGGACGGGCCGGGCGCCGACGGGCCGGGAGCGGACGGCCCGGACGCGGAGGGCGCTCTCCTGGCCTCCGGCCGCTCGGATTTTCGTTGACCCCTGGACAGCTTTGGTGACCGGCCGGTAGCTTTCGCTGCGCAGAGCGGCTGAGCAAGCGCTTAGCCGGGTGGGCGTCGGCGAAGGAGGCCAAGGCCATGCGCCGTACGGTGTTCAACGAGGACCACGAGGCGTTCCGCGCGACCCTCCGCGCGTTCATCGAAGCCGAGGTCGTACCGGTCTACGACGAGTGGTACGCCGCCGGACAGGTGCCCCGCGACTTCTACCGCAAGCTCGCCGAGCTCGGCGTCTTCGGCATCCGCGTCCCCGAGGAGTACGGCGGCGCCGGCATCGACTCGCACAAGTTCGAGGCCGTGATGTACGAGGAGACCGCCCGCGCCGGGGTCTCCTTCGGCGGCTCCGGGGTGCACGTGCTGCTGGGCCTGCCGTACCTGAAGACGCTCGCCACCGACGAGCAGAAGAAGCGCTACCTGCCGAAGTTCGTCACCGGCGAGGAGATGTGGGCGCTCGCGATGACCGAGCCGGGCACCGGCTCCGACCTCGCGGGCATGAAGACCACCGCGAAGCTCTCCGACGACGGCACGCACTACGTCCTCAACGGCGCCAAGACCTTCATCACCGGCGGCGTCCACGCCGACCGCGTCATCGTCTGCGCCCGCACCTCCGCCCCGCGCGAGGACGACCGCCGCTTCGGCATCTCCCTCTTCGCCGTCGACACCGCCTCCGAGGGCTACTCCGTCGGCCGCAAGCTCGACAAGCTCGGCCTGAAGGTCTCCGACACCGCCGAGCTGGCGTTCGTCGAGGTCAAGGTGCCCGTCGAGGATCTGCTGGGCGAGGAGAACAAGGGCTTCTCCTACCTCGGACAGAACCTCCCCTCCGAACGCTGGGGCATCGCCTTCGGCGCCTACGCCCAGGCCAGGGCCGCCGTCCGGTTCGCGCAGCAGTACGTGCGGGAGCGGACCGTCTTCGGCAAGCCGGTCGCCGCCTTCCAGAACACCAAGTTCGAACTCGCCGCCTGCCAGGCCGAGGTGGACGCCGCCCAGGCCGTCGCCGACCGCGCCCTGGAAGCCCTGGACGCGGGCGAGCTGACCCCGGCCGAGGCCGCCTCCGCGAAGCTCTTCTGCACCGAGGCCGCCCACCGCGTCATCGATCGCTGCCTCCAACTGCACGGCGGCTACGGCTTCATGAACGAGTACCCGATCGCCCGCCTGTACGCCGACAACCGCGTCAACCGGATCTACGGCGGCACCAGCGAGGTCATGAAGTCCATCATCGCCAAGTCCATGGGCCTGTAGCCGTCCCATGAGTGAGGCACTCCAGTCCCTGGTCGATCTGCTCGCTCTGGAGCGGATCGAGCACGACATCTTCCGCGGCCGGAGCCACGCCTCGATCGTGCCCCGGGTCTTCGGCGGCCAGGTCGCCGCCCAGGCCCTGGTCGCGGCCGGCCGCACGGTCCCCGCCGATCGGCCGGCACACTCCCTCCACGCGTACTTCCTGCGCCCGGGCGACCCCGGCGCACCCATCGTCTACACCGTCGACCGGATCCGCGACGGCCGGTCCTTCACCACCCGCCGGGTCGTCGCCGTCCAGCACGGTCAGCCGGTCTTCCACCTCTCCGCCTCCTTCCAGGCGCCCGAGGAGGGGCTCGAACACCAGGAGCCGATGCCACCGGCCCCCGACCCCCTCGACCTGCCCACCGCCGCCGAGATGCTGCCCCGCTACGCCGACCGCTTCGTCGACCGGAGCGTCGCCGACCGGCTGGTGGAGGCCCGCGCCGCGATCGACCTCCGCTACGTGGACGAGCCGCCGTTCGCCACCGCCGGCGAGCCCCGCGCCCCCCGCTCCCAGGTCTGGTTCCGCGCCCAGGGCAAGCTCGACGAGGCAGCCGGCGGCGCCATCCCCCGCCCGCTCCTCGACATCTGCCTCGTCACCTACGTCTCCGACATGACCCTGCTGGACTCGGTCCTGCTGGCCCACGGCCGGGGCGGCTGGGCCGTCGGCGACGTCGTCGGGGCATCACTGGATCACGCGATGTGGTTCCACCGCCCCTTCCGCGCCGACGAATGGCTCCTCTACGACCAGGAGTCCCCCACCGCCCAGTCCGGCCGGGGCCTCGGCAAGGGCCGCATCTTCACCGCCGACGGCCAACTCGCGGTATCGGTCATCCAGGAGGGCGTGATCCGCGTACCGCGGGCGTAGGTGGGGGTGGAGGTGGAGGCGTAGGTGTACGGGGAGTCGTAGGGGAGGCGGAGACAACTCAGTGGTGCACCTGGGCACGCTTTGCGATCATGGTCCGGCCAGTCCGCGACGCATGACGCATAACGCATGACGCGTGACGCGTGACGTACGACGTATGAGGAAACCGATCATGACGCCAGCCGTTCCCGCCGTTCCCGCTGATCCGACCGTGCTGCACCCGATGCCCGGGCAGCCGCGGGTGGTGCTGCTCAAGCCGCTCGTCACCTCCCCGCTCATCGAGGTCGGCGAGTTCTCCTACTACGACGACCCGGACGACCCGACCGCGTTCGAGACCCGCAACGTGCTGTACCACTACGGGCCGGAGAAACTGGTCATCGGGAAGTTCTGCGCGCTGGGTACGGGGGTGCGTTTCGTCATGAATGGCGCCAACCACCGCATGGACGGCCCCTCGACGTTCCCTTTCCCCATCATGGGCGGCTCCTGGACCGAGCACATCGACCTCATCACGGACCTGCCCGGCCGCGGTGACACCGTGGTCGGCAACGATGTCTGGTTCGGGCACGGGGCCATGGTGATGCCCGGCGTCCGCATCGGCCACGGAGCCATCATCGCCTCCGGCTCCGTCGTCGTCGACGACGTCCCCGACTACGGCATCGTCGGCGGCAACCCGGCCAAACTCATCCGCCGCCGCTTCACCGACGAGCACATCGCCCGCCTCCTGACCCTCGCCTGGTGGGACTGGCCGGCCTCGCACATCACTGAACACCTCCGCACGATCATGTCCGGCAGCCTCGACGCCCTGGAAGCCGCGGCCCCGAAGGAGCAGTAGGCCCACCGGCCTTGTACGTCAGCACGAGATTTCGAGACGACCCCACCTTTGGCCAGGGCATGCCCCATGGATTCCAGGAACGACAACACCGGTGGCACTGAGGGCCATTGGTGAAGACGCATCACGCTGCCACGTCACTGAACCTGAATACGCCGATGCGAGAGTGGTATTCCGCTGGGAAACCGGTGTTCGCGACTCTGACATGACACAGGAACCGCCCGGCGCATTCACGACAGCCTGGTTTCGGGCCTGTCGGCCCGTACATCACACTGATGGTGGCCGTCCGTGCTTCCGGGGGCGTGGGTGGCGGGGTGGTGTGGCCATCTGTGTGCTGCCCACACGTACCGGGGGCTCACTCTCCTTTCTGGGCCTATGATTCGGCCATGGCACAGAAGATTGTCACCATCTACACGGATGACCTCACGGGTGAAGAGTCCTCGGAGGCTGCAACACACACCTTCACGCTTGACGGTGTGAGCTACGAGATCGATCTGGGTCCGGACAGCTACGAACAGATGCTCCAGGCATTCGGCCCGTTCATGAAGGCCGCCCGCAAGACGGGGAGGGCCCGCAAGGCCGCCGCCCGAAAGGGGGCTGCCGTCAACGGTGAGGACACCGCCCGCATCAGGGCGTGGGCGAAGGAGAGCGGCTACGAGGTCAGTGACCGTGGCCGGGTGCCCGCCGAAATCCGTGAGGCGTTCCAGAAGGCTCACTGAGTCACTGGTAAATCACCGATACACCGAGAAAGGGAAGCCCCTCATGTGTCATGAGGGGCTTCGTCCATGTGTCGTGTCGTGAGGGGCTTCGGGCTTCGTCGCTACCGGAGCGGAGGCAGGCTCGGCGCGTCGGGACCGGCCTTCCCCTCCCGGCTCACACCTCGTAATTCGCGTCGAAGGTGTCGCGCCGGTCCTGCTCTTCCTGCTGCTGGCGCAACTTCTCCTGCCACGCCTTGTCGGCGTCGGAAGCGCGACCGGTGCGCTGCGCCGTCTTCTTCCGCTCCTCGCGCCGCTTGGCGTCGGCCTGTTCGCCGGCCTCTTGTGCCTTGGAATGCTTAGCCATGCCGCTCATCCTCAAGGGTGAGATCGTGGATCGCTTTTCGCTCAGCGTCGCACTTCCGCGGGGAGCTCGCATATCGGCCGGCAGCCGGCCGTACGGATGGATCGGCATGGGCTCGTTGACAGTGCCCGGGAATCGCTCAGGCCGACAGGCCCGCCGCGTTCAGGAGGTAGGCGGTCAGCGGGTCGTAGTAGCGGGGGCTGAGGACGTGGTCGTCGAGGGGGATGGTGACCTGGAGGGTGCCCTCCGCCTCGGCCAGGAACAGGGCCGGGTCGTTGCAGTCCGCGAAGCCCACCGCCTCGATGCCGCGCCGGCCGGCGCAGCCCGCCCAGCCGTGGTCCGCCATCACCAGATCCGGCTGCGGCCGGCCCTCGCGCTCCAGCCCGTCCAGGATCGCGGCCATCGGCTCGGGGGAGTGGGTGTGCCACAGCGTCGCCCCGCGCTCCAGCACCGCCACGTCCGCGAACTGGACGACCAAGCCGTCGTTCGTGTGCAGCCCGTCCGGAATGACGACGACCTCGCAGCCCGCCGTACGCAGCGCCGCCGCCGTCGCCCGGTGCACGTCGAGCAGCCCGCCCGGGTGGCCGGTCGCGAACAGCACCCGCTGCCTGTCGGCCGCCGCCTTGCGCAGTACCGCCGCCGCACGGTCCAGCGCGTCCACCGTCAGCTCCGGGTCGATGGTGTCCTGCCCCTGCCGGTGGTGCGGATCGTCGCTCACCCCGCAGCGCTCCGCCATCACGGCCAGCACGTCCTGCTCGTCCGCCCACCGGTCGCCGAATTCCAGGCCGAACCAGTAGTGGCGGTCACCGTTGGCGAGCCTGCGGTAGTGGTCGAGGTTGTTCTCGCGGGGGGTGGCCACGTCGCCGGCGATCCGGGTACGGACGAGATGATCGATCAGCGCGGCGCGGGAAGGGGTGGCGGTTGCGGAGGATATCGGCATAGCAGCCATTGTGCCCGGCTCTGTGTTTCCTCGGCCGTACGTTTCGGGGTGGGGGAGTTCCGAGGCGTGGACGCTGAGCGCACGCTGACGTACGCCCATGTACACCCATGTATGCCCGCTGTATGCCTGCGGATGCCGATGCAGCCGATGCATGGATGGACAAAACGTCGAGGGCCGCGCTGATCTCTGTCGTAAATGTCGATGTTTCTTTCCTCGCGCTCCTCCTTACCCTCGGGCTCATGACCACCGCAGCAAGCGCCTCCGCCGCCGGCGGGCCCGTCGGCCCCATCGACTCCTCCCGCATCCCGCGTTACGCCGGGCCGGCCACCTTCGCCCGCCTGCCCCGCCTCGACGAGGTCGGGGGCCGGGCCGACGTGGCCGTCGTCGGTGTCCCCTTCGACACCGGCGTCTCCTACCGCCCGGGCGCCCGCTTCGGCGGCAACGCCATCCGCGAGGCGTCGCGGCTGCTGCGGCCGTACAACCCGGCGCAGGACGCCTCCCCGTTCGCGCTCGCCCAGGTCGCGGACGCGGGCGACGTCGCCGCGAACCCCTTCAACATCAACGAGGCGGTGGAGACGATCGAGGCCGCGGCCGACGATCTGCTCGCCACCGGCGCCCGCATGATGACCCTCGGCGGTGACCACACCATCGCGCTGCCGCTGCTGCGGTCGGTGGCGAAGAAGCACGGGCCCGTCGCGCTGCTCCACTTCGACGCCCACCTGGACACCTGGGACACGTACTTCGGCGCGGAGTACACCCACGGCACCCCGTTCCGGCGCGCGGTGGAGGAGGGCATCCTCGACACCTCGGCGCTCTCCCACGTCGGTACCCGCGGCCCGCTCTACGGCAAGAAGGACCTCGACGACGACGAGAAGATGGGCTTCGGCATCGTCACCTCCGCCGATGTCATGCGGCGTGGCGTGGACGAGGTCGCCGACCAGCTGCGGCAGCGGATCGGCGACCGGCCGCTGTACATCTCCATCGACATCGACGTGCTCGACCCGGCCCACGCGCCCGGCACCGGCACCCCCGAGGCCGGCGGCCTGACCTCCCGCGAGCTGCTGGAGATCCTGCGCGGGCTGGCGTCCTGCAACCTGGTCTCGGCGGACGTCGTCGAGGTCGCCCCGGCGTACGACCACGCGGAGATCACCTGTGTGGCCGCCTCGCACACGGCGTACGAGCTGACGACGATCATGTCGCGGCAGATCGCCGCCGCACGGTAGCGCCGAGAGGCACAGCGCCGCGTCGAGGGGCTGACTTACCCGCCGAAGAGGCTGACTTACCCGCCGAAGGGGCTGACTTACACGCCGAAGGGGCTGACTGATCGGGATCAGTCAGCCCCTTCGGCGTACCGCACCTGGGTCCAGGCGGTCGTCAGTGTCCAGGTGACGGGGCGGCTACCGCCCGCCCGGCACCGATGGCGCCGCCACCCACTCGCCCCTGCAGCAGCAGGGAGAGCGACGCGTGGACGTCGTCGAGCGAGCGGTGCGGCTGGTAGGACTGCCAGTCCAGCGCCGCGACCAGCACCATGCCGAAGAGCGCGGAGGCGGTGAGGGAGATGTCGATCTCGTCGCTGAGTTCACCGCTGTCCACTCCCTGGCCCAGTACGGACTCGACGACCGCGACGGCACGTCCCCGTACGGTCGTCAGCGTGGACTGCCAGGCCCGGTTCGTACGCCAGAGCTCGGCCACGTACAGCTGGATCAGCGCCGGATAGGTGGAGATGAACTCCAGCCCGTTGTGGACCATCGCGTCCAGGGTGTCGACCGCGCTGCCGCCGCGCGCCGCCACCTCGTCGGCCGTGTTCTGGAGTGAGGCGGCCAGCAACTCGATGCCGTGCCGGAGCAGCTCCTCGAACAGGACCTCCTTGCTGGCGAAGTTGTAGTAGACGGTGCCCTTGGCGACGCCGGCGCGCTCGGCGATCTCGTCCACGGTGGTGGCGGAGAAGCCCTGTTCGGCGATGAGCGGGACAGCGGCGGCGAAGAGCTTGTTGCGGGTGGCCGCGCGGCGCCCGCCGGCCGCGGCCCCCTTGGTGGGGGCCGCGGCGGCGGCACTGCGGATCACGGCGCTCACAGAGAGAGCTCCGGATGCAGGTCCTTCATCCGTACGACCTGCCGGCTGCGCGCCGCGAGGGCGGTGAGCGCCAGCGCGCCGAGGGTGTAGGCCGCGAGGACCGCGCTGCCCTGCCAGACGATGGCGAGGTCGCCGCCGGTGATCAGACGGCGCAGGCCGTCGACGACGTAACTCATCGGCAGGAAGGGGTGGATGGCGGAGAAGAACCCGGGGCTGGTCTGCACCGGGTACGTACCGCCCGCCGAGGTCAGCTGGAGCATCAGCACGACCAGGGTGAGCACCCGGCCGGCCGGGCCGAGCTTCGCGCCGAAGAACTGGATGATGGCGGTGAAGCAGGCCGTGGCCAGCAGCAGGAAGCCGATGGTTCCGGCGGCGCGCTCCATCTCCAGGCCGAGGGCGAAGTGCAGTACGGCCATCAGCGCGAGGACCTGGACGACGCCGATGGTGAACGCCGGCAGCCAGGAGCCGAGCGCGACACGCCAGCCGGGCGCGCCGGCGGCCAGCGCCCGCTTACCGAGCGGCTGGAGCAGCATGTACGCGACCATCGCGCCGACCCAGAGGGAGAGCGGGATGAAGTACGGCGCCAGGCCGGTGCCGTAGTTGGGCGCCTTGTGCAGGGACTGGGAGGCGAGCTTGACCGGGTCGGACATGACGTCGGTGCGGTGCTCGCGGGCGTCCTTGTCGTAGTCGGGGATCTTGTCCACGCCGCCGCTGAGGCTGGTGGCGAGGGTGTTGGTGCCGTCCTTGAGCTTGTAGAGGCCGCCGCTGATCTTCTCGGCGCCGTCTGCGGCGGTGCCGAGCTTGTTGTGCAGCTCGCCTGCGCCGTCGGTCAGGCGGCGGTTGCCATCGGCTACCTTGCCTGCGCCGTCGGCCAGTTCACCGGACTTGTCGGCGAGCTGGCTCGTGCCATTGGCGAGCTGGCCGAGGCCGACCGCGAACCGGCCCGCGCCGTCGGACACCTGCTTGGCCCCGGCGTTCAGCTTGTTGATGGCACGGATCGCGGTGTCCGCCTGCTGTGCGGCGCCCGGCGCCTGCGCGGCGAGCATGGTGGCACCCTCGTGGAGCTCGCGCAGCTTGGCTTGCAGGTCCTTCACGTCCGAGGGGGCGTTCTTGCTGAGCTGTTCCACCCTGTCGGCGGCGTCGGCCGTGGTGTCGGCCGCCTCCTTCAAGAGGGGGCAGAGCTGATTGTCGGAGGAGGCGCTGCACTTCTCGCGGTACCCCGCGGCGAGCCGGTCGGCCTTCCCACGCAGGTCCTTCGCGGCACCGTCGACTTCGCCGGGCAGCTTGTCGAGCCAGTCGGCCAGACGCTGGGTGCCGTCGGCGGCGAGCTTTGCGACCTCCCCGATTTCCTTGCCATGCTTCTTGATGAAGGCGAGTTCATTGCCGGAGGCGAACTCGTTGACCTTGTCGGCGAGTTGCTGGGTGCCGGCCGCCACTCGGCCCGCGCCGTCACTCAGCTCCTTGGCCTTCGCGCTAGCCTCGGAGGTACGGGAGTTGATCTCGCCAGCTCCCTTGCTCAGCTTGCCGGCGCCGTCATTGACCTTCCCCGCACCGTCGCTCAGCTGACCGGCCTTGTCGTGCAGCGTGCCCGAGCCGTCATTGAGCTTGTCGAGGCCGTCCGCCAGCTGGCCTGTCTTGTCCTTGGCCGTGCCGAGGCCCTCGTCGACCTTCCCGGCTCCGTCCGCCGCCTTCTTCGTCTGGTCGTGCAGATCCGAGAACGACACGAAGATCTTGTCGAGGAACTGCCGGGAGGAGCCAGCCGATGCCTTGGCGCGGAGCTCCGAGAAGATGGTCTTGGAGATCGAGCCGACGATGTAGCTGTTGGCGTCGTTCGTGCGGACCTGGAGTGCGCCGGTCTCCGGGGAGTCGCCGGAGCTGGAGGCGATGCGCCGGCTGAAGTCCGACGGGACCGTCAGCGACAGGTAGTACGTGCCGTCCTCGATGCCCTTCGCGGCGTCGGCGGCGGTGACTTCCTTCCAGTCGAATTTGCCGCTGTCGTGCACCTTCTTGGCGATCTCATCGCCCACTGCGATCTTCTTGCCGTCCGCGGTCGCGCCCTCGTCCTCGTTGACGAGCGCGACCGGGATCTTGTCGAGACGGGAGTACGGATCCCAGAAGGAGAAGAGGTAGAGAGCCCCGTACAGCAGGGGGATGAGCATCAGGGCGACCAGCCCGAGCCGGGGCAGCTTGCCCCTGCTGAAGCGCCTGAGCTCAAGCGCGGCCAGTCTCGGCGAACGCATGCGCCGGTTCCTCCTCGGTCTTGGTCTCAGTGTCGGTGGTGTCGGTGGTGTGGGCGGTGTGGGCGGTGTGAGGCGTGGTGCGGACGATCAGCGCGTCCGCGGGGGCCTCGCTACCGACCGCCACGACGGTGGTGCCCTCGTGCGCGAGGTCGCGCAACAGCTGCCAGGCCTGGGCGCGTTCGTCCGCGGACAGCTTGAGGTCGACATCGTCGACGGCGAGCAGGCGCGGGCCGTGCATCACCGCGAGCGCGATCGACAGCCGCAGCGCCTCCAGCCGCTCCAGGTCGCGGACGGTGGTGTTCAGGCCCTTCGCGAGGGTGGCGGGATCGAGCCGGGCGGCCGCGAGGGCGGCGTCCATCCGGGCCCGGGTGGCTTCCCTGTGGCGCTTGCCCCAAGGGAGCGAGCCCTTGGCGCGCCGGCCCAGCAGGGCCTGTTCCTTGAGGTGTTCGCCGACCGTGAGGGCCGGTTCGAGGTCGGAGATACCCGGTACGTGGGCGATGGCGGTGCGGCCGCGCACGGTACCCATCCGCTTGGGCAGCGGGAAGCCGGCGACCGTCGCCTGGCCCTCTTTGATCCGCATCCGGCCGGTGAGGGCGAGCAGCAGACAGGTGCGTCCGGAGCCCGAGGGGCCCTGGATGGCGATCAGGGACCCCGGGTCGGCGGCGATGTCGACGCCTCTGAAGGCCCATCCGCGTGGACCCATCACCCCGATGCCCCTGGCGTTGACCGCCGCCCCCTGGCGGGTGGTGTTCACACAACCTCCCTTTTGATCTGACTGGTCAGTCTAAAAGTGTGCCGTACGGGTGCCCCTCTTGACCAATCGGGTGGCCGATTGGCGCGAT
Source organism: Streptomyces sp. NPDC001339 (assembly GCF_042895955.1). Taxonomy (NCBI): domain Bacteria; kingdom Bacillati; phylum Actinomycetota; class Actinomycetes; order Kitasatosporales; family Streptomycetaceae; genus Streptomyces; species Streptomyces sp. NPDC001339. The sequence goes on from NZ_JBIAWT010000011.1 coordinate 207,027, forward strand.
GGCGCGGTTCTGGCTGAAAGTCGCCGTCGAGTTCATGCATTTCATCCGGTTCATCCAGTTCGCCCGGTCGCCGGTCGTCACGGGGCGAGTGCCGTACGCGCTGGTGGCCCGGCCGGTTTGTTGCGGCGGGATGAAATCCGGCGGCCGCGGTGTTGGTGCCTGGCGAAGACGTTCGACAGACGTCGATGCGTGGTGCGTGGGAGGCATGGGGTGGCGGAGACGGCAGGCACGGCAGACGGGGCACGGCGGGGCTGGGCCCGGCGGCTGATGCGCGACTGCTGGCAGTACAAGAAGGACGTACTGCTGGCACTCGGCTCCTCGCTCGCGGGGATGGCCGTCATGGCGCTGGTCCCGCTCGTACCGAAGCTGATCATCGACGACGTCATCGTCAAGCAGGAGCGGTCCCTGGCCCCATGGGCCGCACTGCTGGTCGCCGCCGCGGTGGTCGTCTACGTCCTCACCTACCTCCGCCGCTTCTACGGCGGCCGGCTCGCCCTGGACCTTCAGCACGATCTCCGGACCCGGATGTTCGGCTCGATCGCCCGGCTCGACGGCCGGCGGCAGGACGGGCTGAGCACCGGACAGGTCGTCGGCCGCGCCACCAGCGATCTCCAGCTGATACAGAGCCTGCTGTTCATGCTCCCGATGATGATCGGGAACCTGCTGCTCTTCCTGATCTCGCTGATCGTGATGGCGGTGCTGTCGCCGCTGCTCACGCTCATCGCGCTGGCCGTCGCCCCTGCCCTGTGGATCATCGCCAACCGCAGCCGTACGCGGCTCTTCCCCGCCACCTGGTACGCCCAGGGGCAGGCCGCCGCGGTGGCTGGGGTCGTGGACGGCGCGGTCTCCGGTGTCCGGGTCGTCAAGGGCTTCGGGCAGGAGGAACAGGAGACCGGCAAGCTGCGGGAGGCCGGCCGCCGGCTGTTCGCCGGGCGCCTGCGGACGGTCCGGCTCAACGCCCGCTACACCCCCGCGCTGCAGGCCGTCCCGTCACTCGGCCAGGTGGCGATGCTCGCCCTGGGCGGCTGGCTGGCCACCCAGGGGCAGATCACCCTCGGCACCTTCGTCGCGTTCTCGACGTACCTGGCGCAGCTGGTCGGACCGGTCCGGATGCTGGCGATGGTGCTCACGGTCGGGCAGCAGGCGCGCGCCGGTGTGGAGCGGGTCTACGAGCTGATCGACACCGAGCCGTCGCTCCAGGAACGGGCGGACGCACGGGATCTGCCCGTGGACGCCCCGGCCACCGTCGCATTCGACCGGGTCACGTTCGGCTACGCGGCGCCGCATGCCCCGGACGATGCGGACGTCCCCGCTTCCGACTCCTCCGACTCCTCCGGCGCCATCCGCTCCCCACGCCCCGTCCTCGACGATTTCTCGCTCCGCATCGAAGCCGGTGAGACGGTCGCCGTGGTCGGTACATCCGGCAGCGGCAAGTCCACGGTCTCCCTGCTGCTGCCCCGCTTCTACGACGTCACCGCCGGTCGCGTCCTCGTCGGCGGGCACGACGTACGCGACCTCACCCTGGAGTCGCTGCGCGCCGCCATCGGGCTGGTCCCCGAGAGCAGCTTCCTGTTCTCCGACTCGATACGCGACAACATCGCCTACGGCCATCCGGACGCCACCGACGAGCAGGTACGCGCCGCGGCCCGGGCCGCCCAGGCCGAAGGCTTCATCTCCGAGCTCCCCGAGGGCTACGACACCAAGGTCGGGGAGCAGGGCCTGACCCTGTCCGGCGGCCAGCGGCAGCGCATAGCCCTGGCCCGCGCCATCCTCACCGATCCCCGCCTCCTGGTTCTGGACGATGCCACCTCGGCGGTCGACGTCCAGGTCGAGCACGAGATCCACGAGGCCCTGCGCGGGGTGATGGCCGGCCGTACGACCCTGCTCATCGCACATCGCGCCTCCACCCTGGCGCTCGCCGACCGGGTCGCCGTCCTCGACGGCGGCCGGCTGGTCGACATCGGTACCCAGGACGAGCTGGCGGAGCGCTGTCCGCTCTACCGCAGGCTCCTCACCGACCCGGAGGAGCTGGGCGGCGTCGAACGGGACCCGGCGGGCAACCTGGCCCGCGCCTTCGATGCCGACGGGCCCGATGGACACGCCGGTACGGACGGACACGTCGGTACGGATGGATACGCCGGTACGGACGGATACGCCGGTACGGATGGCACCGGCATCGGCGGCACCGGGATCGGCACCGGCACCGGTGGCGCCGGTGGAGACGACACTGACCGTGCCATCACCCCCGAGCTGTGGGTCCGCCGGGAGCAGGACGCCGAGGCCGGTGCGGCCGGGGTGCCGCCCAGGGCGGCCGCCGCTGCCGGGCCGGGCATCGGCGCCGCGATGGCCGGGGCGTCGTCGACTCCCGAGCTGCTCGCCCAGGTCGCCGCCCTGCCGCCGGCCACGGACAACCCGGATGTCGACGAGGAGCGGGCGGTGCGCCCCGAGCGCTCGTACGGCCTGCGCCGCCTGCTGCGCGGCTTCGGCCGGCCGATGGCCTTCGCCCTGGCCCTGGTCGCGGTGGACGCCATCGCCGGGCTGCTGCTGCCGGTACTGATCCGGCACGGCATCGACGAGGGCGTCCGCCGTGGTGTGCTGGCCGGTGTCTGGACGGCCGCCGCGCTCGCCCTGCTCGTGGTCCTCGCCCAGTGGGCCGCGCAGTTCGGCGGCAACCGCCTGACCGGCCGTACCGGTGAGCGGGTCCTGTACTCCCTCCGCCTCAAGATCTTCGCGCAGTTGCAGCGCCTCGGCCTCGACTACTACGAGCGCGAGCTGACCGGCAAGATCATGACCAGGATGACGACCGACGTCGACGCCTTGTCGACATTCCTGCAGACCGGTCTGGTCACCGCCCTGGTTTCGGTGCTGACGTTCTTCGGCATACTCGTCGCGCTGCTGGTGATCGACGTTCAGCTGGCCCTGGTCGTCTTCGCCACCCTCCCGCCGCTGATCATCGGCACGTACTTCTTCCGCAAGCAGAGCGTCAAGGCGTACGAACTGGCCCGCGAGCGGATCAGTGTGGTCAACGGCGACCTCCAGGAGAGCGTCGCCGGGCTCCGTATCGTCCAGGCGTTCCGGCGCGAACGGCGCGGCGCGGCGCGGTTCGCCGCGCGCAGTGACGCCTACCGCCGGGCCCGAATACACGGCCAGTTCCTGATATCCGTCTACTTCCCGTTCGTCCAGCTGCTGTCCTCCGTCGCGGCGGCACTGGTGCTGATCGTCGGCGCCGACAGGGTCGGCGACCGCACCCTCACCGCCGGCGCGCTGGTCGCCTACCTCCTCTACATCGACCTCTTCTTCGCCCCTGTCCAGCAGCTCTCCCAGGTCTTCGACGGCTACCAGCAGGCATCCGTCTCGCTCGGCCGCATTCAGGAGCTGCTGCGCGAGCCGACGTCCACCCCGGCCGCCGAGCGGTCCCGTGAGGTGACCGGGCTGCGCGGCGAGATCACCTTCGACGACGTCCACTTCCGCTACGGCTCGCAGGACCAGGAACAGAACCAGAACCAGAACCAGAATCAGGGCCAGAATCAGAATCAGGGCCAGGGCAACGGCGCCGAACCGGCGCTCGCCGGTATCGACCTCACCATCCCGGCCGGCCAGACCGTGGCCTTCGTCGGCGAGACCGGCGCCGGTAAGTCCACCCTGGTCAAGCTGGTGGCGCGGTTCTACGACCCGTCCTCGGGCGCGGTCCGGATCGACGGCACCGACCTGCGCGAACTCGACCTCACCGGCTACCGCCGCCGGCTCGGGGTGGTACCGCAGGAGTCCTACTTCTTCGCCGGTACGGTCCGCGACGCCATCGCCTATGGCCGCCCGGACGCCACGGACGCCGAGGTGGAGGCCGCGGCCCGGGCCGTCGGCGCGCACGCCATGATCGCCACCCTCGACGGCGGCTACCTCCACGAAGTCGCCGAGCGCGGCCGCAACCTCTCCGCGGGCCAGCGCCAGCTCCTGGCACTGGCTCGCGCCGAACTCGTCGACCCGGACGTGCTGTTGCTCGACGAGGCCACCGCGGCCCTCGACCTCGCCACCGAAGCCGTCGTCAACCAGGCCACGGAGAGGCTCGTCGGCCGCCGTACGGCCCGTCCGTCGACCGGTCACCATCCCCACCACCCCCACCACCCTCACCACCCCTCTTCGCGCGCTCGTGCGCGCACCACCTTGACCGTCGCCCACCGGTTGACGACCGCCGCCCGCGCCGACCGCGTGGTGGTTCTGGACCACGGCCGGATCATCGAGGACGGCAGCCACGCGCAGCTCCTCGCCCGCAACGGCCGCTACGCGGAGCTCTGGCGCACGTTCACCGGCGAGGGCAAGGACGATGAGCTTGTGGCGCAAGGCGTCAGAAACGAGGCGTGAGCAACGAGGCGTGAGCAACGCGGCGTGAGGAACAAGGCGTGAGGAACGCGGTGTAAGGAACGCGGAGGACTGCGGACCCGGAGGGCCCTGCGGCGGCGGGCCCCGGGATGCCCGTGCACAGCCCCAGATGCCCCCTGCACGGCCCCAGATGGCCCCGCGCGGACCCGGAATGGCCCCCGAGGGCTGGTGGCCACCGCCTCGCGCCGATAAGTTCAGCCCGACCTTTGCTATCCCAAGGGGAGGGTGCATGCGCAAGGCCACCAGATGGCTGCTGTCACTCGCCGTGCTCATAGGCACGGCCGGAGCCGGCAGCGTACCGACGGGAGCGGCCGCCGCTTCCGCCGAGCCGAAACACGAGGACATCAAGGACCGGATCCTGGCGATACCGGGTATGCGCCTCATCGAAGAGAAACCGGTCGACGGCTACCGCTACTTCGTTCTGAACTACACCCAGCCGATCGACCACCGGCACCCTCGTAAGGGGACCTTCGAGCAGCGGCTGACCCTGCTGCACAAGTCCGTCGACCGCCCGACGGTGTTCTACACCTCCGGCTACAACGTCAGCACCACGCCGTCCCGTACCGAACCCACCAAGGTCATCGACGGCAACCAAATATCTCTGGAATACCGCTACTTCACCCCGTCCCGCCCCCAGCCCGCGAACTGGAAGAAGCTGGACATCCGGCAGGCCGCCAACGACCAGCACCGCATATTCCAGGCGTTGCACCCCATTTACGACAAGAACTGGATCGCCACCGGTGGCAGCAAGGGCGGTATGACCGCCACGTACTACCGCCGCTTCTTCCCGCACGACATGAACGGCACCGTCGCCTACGTCGCGCCCAACGACGTGGACAACGACGAGGACTCCGCCTACGACCGGTTCTTCCGCACCGTCGGGACCGAACGGTGCCGCACCGACCTCGCCGCCATCGAACGCGAGGCGCTGGTGCGCCGGAAGGAGATGGTCAAGCGCTTCCAGGCCTGGGCCGACGAGCAGAAGCAGACCTTCCACACCGCCGGCAACGCCGACCGGGCCTACGAAGTCATGGTCACGGACCTGGCGTTCGGCTTCTGGCAGTACCAGCCGGCCGAGACCGCCTGTGGAGAGATCCCCGAGCCGACCGTCTCCACCGACAAGCTGTGGGAGTGGATGGACAAGGTCGGCGGCTTCGACAGCTACACCGACCAGGGCATGGAACCGTACATGCCGTACTACTACCAGGCGGGCACCCAGCTCGGTGAGCCCGGCTACAAGTACCCGAACCTGGACGGACTGCTGAAGTATCCCGGCATCAACAGCTCCCGCACCTTTGTCCCGAAGGACATTCCGATGCGCTTCGACAAGCGCGCGATGCCCGACGTCGACCGCTGGGTGCGGCACCATGCCAACCGGATGATGTTTGTCAACGGCGAGTACGACCCTTGGAATTCGGAGCATTTCACCCTCGGCCGGGGTGCCCGGGACTCCTACGTCTTCACCGTCCCCGGCGGCAACCACGGCTCGAACATCGCCAAGCTGAAGGAAGCCGACCGCACCAAGGCGACCGCCGCGCTCCTCGAGTGGGCCGGCGTCCCCGCCCCCAAGGGCACGAAGGCCACTCCACTGGCCCCGTACAACAAGAAGCTCGACAAGCAGGAGATGCAGCGGATCCCGATGCTGAGGCCGTGATCAGCTGACCGAGGCCGAGCGTGCCCCCCCGGCGGAGAGGGGCACGCTCGGCGCTCAGCAGTGCCAGGCGATCAGCAGTGCAAGGCGCTCAGCAAGGCGGCTCAAAGACGCTCAGCAGGGCAGCTCAAGGGGCTCAGTAGGACAACCCGTGGCCGATCCCGTACAGGGCCTCGGCCGGGGCGTCGGCCCGCATTATCGCGACCGGCAGCCGGCCCGCCGGATCCCGCCGGCCGGCGATCACCCGGGCCGCCGCCCGCAGCTCCACATCCGTCCAGGAGTAGCTCGCCAGGGCCGCCTTGACGCCGTCCAGCTGAGCGATGTCGTACGGGTTGCGGACCGCCAGCTGCACCACCGGCTTACCGGTGCCCAGCAGCGCGCCGACCAGCCTCCGCTGCGGGGAGTCCGCGGTCACGTTGTATGTGGCCACCACCGCCGCGTCCCGCTCGCCGAGCGCCGCCACCGCCTCGTCGATCCGCCGCTGGGACGGTGACGGGCCTGTCGGCAGCGCCGTGGCGGTGAATCCGAGCTCGCCGAGCGCCGTCGCCAGCACCGCGGTCGGCGGCCCTCCGGTGCCCGACGGCGCGGCCTCGTCCACCCCCACCACCAGCACTCTGCGCTCCCGCCGGCGGGACAGCGGCAGCACTCCGGCGTCGTTGCGCAGCAGCGTGGTCGTCCGGTCCGCGATCCGGTCCGCGGTGGCCAGATGCCTGCGTGTCCCGACGACCCGGTCCACCTCCTCGTGCGTGGTGTACGGGTCGGCGAACAGCCCCCGCCGCTCCTTCAGCAGCAGGATCCGCATCAGCTTCGCGTCGAGGGCACGCTCCGTCAGCTCCCCCTCCTGGAGGGCCTTCAGCACGGAGCGGTGCGCCAGCGCCAGATCCGGAGGGTTCAGCAGCTGGTCCACGCCTGCTTTGAGCGCGAGAACCGGTACCCGGGCGTCGCCGTATTTCACCCGGACGCCCTGCATGCCCAGCGAATCCGTCACCACCACACCCCGGTAGCCGAGCCGCTTGCGCAGGATGCCGGTGAGGATCGGCCGGGAGAGCGTCGCGGGGTCCCCGCTGGGGTCGAACGCGGGCACGACGATATGCGCCGTCATGATCGAATCGACCCCCGCGGCGATCGCCGCCCGGAAGGACGGCGCGTCCAGCCGCTCCCACTCCTCCGCGCTGTGGTGGATGTACGGCAGCCCCACATGGCTGTCGGTATCGGTGTCACCGTGCCCGGGGAAGTGCTTGGCGCAGGCGGCCACCCCGCCCTCCTGATAGCCCTTCACCTGACCGGCGACCATACGGGCCACGGCCCGCGGATCGGCGCCGAAGGACCGTACGCCGATGACCGGATTGGCGGGGTTGACGTTCACATCGGCGTCCGGCGCGTAGTCCTGCCGGATCCCCATCGCGAACAGCTCCCGCCCGGCGATCCGGCCGGCCGTCCGCGCGTCGTCGCGGGAGCCGCCCGCACCGAGCGCCATCGCCCCCGGGAGCAGCGTCGCGGGCGCGCCGACCCGGTTCACCGCACCGTGTTCCTGGTCCGTGGTGATCAGCACGGGGACGGGGACGCGCCGGCCGGCGGCGGCCTTCTGGATGCCGTTGGAGAGATCGGCGACCTGGTGCGGATCGCGGATGTTGTGCGCCCAGCCGAAGTAGACGATGCCGCCGACGTGGTACCTGGCGACCAGTTCCGCCGCATGGGCGACCCCGATCTCCTTCTGGTTGGCCGCCACATCCGCCGGGTCGGGGTCCGTGGCGGAGTGCCCGTAGACCCGCATCACGAACAGCTGGCCGACCTTCTCCTCCGGGGTCATACGGGCGATCAGCCGGCGCAGCCGGGCCCGGCGGGCGGCATCGGGGACGGGCTTCCGGGGTCGCCGTCCGCCTGCGGGCACCGCGGCGTGCGCGGACCCGGACCCGGATCCGGATGCCGCGACAGCGGCCGCGGCGGCCGAGGCGGCGGCGGTGGTCAGAACCGTACGTCTGGAGTGCATCAGCGCTCCTTCCGGAGGGCTTCCTGACGGCATGTAAGGACGGAAGCGAAGGTGGAAGCGAAGGCGGAAGTGAAGGAAACTTCCAAGAAGACACGGATAGCCGGAAAACTATTGTCAGTCAATCACTCGATTCGCTCGCGCCGCGGGGGACGGTGTCCAGCAGGTGCCGGAGGTGGACGCGGGCGGGGGCCAGGAGGGCAGGGAGGTCCGGGGCTCCCGGATACCAGCGCTTTTCGTACTCCCAGCAGAGCCAGCCGACCGGACGTGTCCCGTAGGCGAGCGCGGACAGGACGGCCGGGAGCGGGAGGACACCCGCGCCCAGGGGGAGCGGAGCGGTGTCCTCCGCCGAGGCCACGTCCTTGACCTGCACATAACCCAGGTGCGCGCCGAGTGCGGCACAGGTCTCGGCAGGCTCCTCCCCGCCCAGCCAGCTGTGCAGCACATCCCAGAGCGCCCCGACCTGGCGATGGCCCACGGCGTCCAGGATCCGGGCGGCGGCGAGGCCCGTACGGTGCGAGTCATGGGTCTCCAACAGGACCCGTACCCTCCGCTCGGCTGCCAGCGGCGCCACCGCGGCCAGCCGGCGGACGGCATCCGCCTCCGCCTCGGCCGCCGGGCGGTCTCCGCCGCCGGGGAACACCCGGACATACGGCGCCCCCAGATCGGCGGCGAGCAGCACCAGTTCGCTCAGCTCGTGCGCCAGCTCCTCCTCGCCCGCCGCGTCCTGGGCCGCGGCGACCCGGGCGTATCCGGCGACGGCCAGGACCTCCACCCCCGCGTCCGCGAACTGCTCGCGCACCGCGGCCCGTTCCCGCGTACCGAGCAGCGGATGCACCGGCTCCTCCGGATGGGCGCGCAGTTCCACGCCCTGGTATCCGGCTCCGACGGCCAGCCGCAGCACCTCGGCCACCGGCATCCCCGGAACTCCGAGGGTGGAGAACCCCAAGCGCACCGCGGGGGCGCATGTGGCAGCTTCGTGACGCGGCATCAGATGGGTAGCCTCCAGCTGAAGTGGTGGGCCCCTTCCCTACCAGATCCCCTTCCCTACCAGATCCCTACCAGGTCCCTTTCCCTACCAGATCCCTTCCCGATCCCCACCAGATCGATCGATACCAGGGACCACGCCCTCCTCCCGCCGCCCGCGAAAGAGGCCGGACTGTGAGACACACGACCGTACGCATCGCCATGAACGGCGTGACCGGACGCATGGGCCACCGTCAGCATCTGGTCCGCTCACTCCTCGCCCTGCGCGCACAGGGCGGCCTGGAACTGGCCGACGGCACGGTGATCTGGCCGGAGCCGGTGCTCGTCGGCCGCTCCCCGCACAAGCTGCGGGCGCTGGCCGAACGGCACGGCCTGGAGGAGTGGAGCTGCGACCTCGACACCGTACTGGCCGACGGCAGCATCGACGTCTACTTCGACGCCCAGATCACCGCCGCCCGCGAGGAGGCCGTCAAGAAGGCGATCGCCGCCGGAAAGCACCTGTACGTCGAGAAGCCCACCGCGAGCGGTCTCTCCGGCGCACTGGAACTGGCCCGGCTGGCCCAGGAGGCCGGCGTCAAGAACGGCGTCGTCCAGGACAAGATCTTCCTGCCCGGCCTCCGCAAGCTCCGCCGCCTCGTCGAGGGCGGCTTCTTCGGCCGCGTCCTGTCCGTACGGGGCGAGTTCGGCTACTGGGTCTTCGAGGGCGACTGGCAGCCGGCCCAGCGCCCCTCCTGGAACTACCGTGCTGAGGACGGCGGCGGCATCGCGGCCGATATGTTCCCGCACTGGGAGTACGTTCTGCACGAGCTGTTCGGGCCGGTCAGGACCGTCCAGGCGCACCTCGCCACGCACATCCCGCGCCGCTGGGACGAGTCGGGCTCCGCGTACGACGCCACCGCCGACGACGCGGCGTACGCCGTCTTCGAACTGGCCGGAGGCATCGTCGCGCAGATCAACTCCTCCTGGGCGGTCCGGGTGCACCGCGACGAACTGGTGGAGTTCCAGGTGGACGGCACCGAAGGCTCGGCCGTCGCCGGACTGCGCGGCTGCCGTGTCCAGCACCGCTCCACCACTCCCAGACCGGTGTGGAACCCGGACGTCCCCGCCCCCGAACCGTTCCGCGAGCAGTGGCAGGAGGTCCCCGGCAACGCCGACTTCGACAACGGCTTCAAGGCGCAGTGGGAGCTGTTCCTGCGGCACGTCGTACGCGACGAACCCTGGCGCTGGGACCTGGCGGCGGGCGCCCGGGGCGTCCAACTGGCCGAGCTCGGGCGCAGGTCGTCCGCCGAGGGCCGCCGCCTGGACGTACCGGAGCTGCCCCGGTGAGCGCTCGTACGGTCTTCGCCGCCGCCCATGTCGTCGCCGACCCGCTCGCCGACACCACCCCGGACGGCCCGGCCGTCCTCGACTGGGACGCCACCCTCGCCTTCCGGCACCACCTGTGGGCGCACGGCCTGGGCGTGGCCGAGGCGATGGACACCGCACAGCGCGGTACGGGCCTGGACTGGGACGGTGCCGCCGAGCTGATCCGGCGCTCCGCCGCCGAGGCACGCGCCGTGAACGGCCTGCTGGCCTGCGGAGTCGGTACCGATCAACTCCCTCCCTCCGGGGCGTCCTTGGCGGACATCCGGGCGGCCTACGAGGAGCAGCTCGGGCTCGTCGAGGACGCCGGCGCCCGGCCGGTGCTGATGGCGTCCCGCCAGCTCGCCGCGGCCGCCACCGGGCCGCACGACTACCAGGAGCTCTACGGCCACCTCCTGCGCCAGGCCACCCGTCCGGTGATCCTGCACTGGCTCGGCCCGATGTTCGACCCGGCGTTGCGCGGCTACTGGGGCAGCCCGGATCTCGATGCCGCCACGGACACCCTGATGCGGATCGTCGCCGACCATCCCGGCAAGGTGGACGGCGTCAAGCTCTCCCTCCTGGACGCGGGCCGGGAGGTGGCGCTGCGCCGCAGGCTGCCGTCGGCCGTGCGCTGCTATACGGGCGACGACTTCCACTACCCCGAGCTGATCGCGGGTGACGAGCACGGCTTCAGCGACGCCCTGCTGGGCGTCTTCGACCCGTTGGCGCCACTGGCCGCCGAGGCCGTACGGGCCCTCGACGCCGGGGACACCGTCCGGTTCAGGGGCGTCCTCGATCCGACCGTCGCGCTCTCCCGGCACCTCTTCGAGGCACCCACCCGCTACTACAAGACCGGTGTGGTGCTGCTGGCCTGGCTCGGCGGGCACCAGTCGCACTTCTCCATGGTCGGCGGTCTGCAGTCGGCCCGCTCGCTGCCGCATCTGCGACGTGCGTACCAACTGGCCGACGGTCTCGGCCTGTTCCCGGACCGGGAGCTGGCCGCCGCCCGGATGAGCAGGCTGCTCGCGGTGTACGGGGTGGATGACGCGGTGTACGGAGTGGAGGGCGCGGCGTACGGGGTGGAGGACGAATGAGTGAGGGATCCCGTGAGCTGCTCGCCCGCCTGAGCCTCAATCAGCAGACTGTCAGGCAGTGGTCGCTGCCGGAACTGGCCGATGGATGCGCGCGGGCGGGCGTGGCGGGCGTGGGATTGTGGCGCGCGCCGGTGCAGGAGTACGGGGTGGCCGCCGCGGCCCGGCTCGTACGGGATGCCGGGCTGCGGGTCACCAGCCTGTGCCGGGGCGGGTTCTTCACCGCGCTGGACCCCGGAGAGCGGGCGGCGGCGCTGGCCGACAACCGGGCGGCCATCGACGAGGCGGCCGCCCTGGGGACGGACACCCTGGTGCTGGTCTCCGGAGGGCTGCCGCCCGGCAGCCGGGACCTGCCCGGCGCCCGGGAGCGGATCGCGGACGCGCTGGGCGAGTTGGCGCCGTACGCCGGGGAGCGGGGCGTACGGCTGGCGATCGAGCCGCTGCACCCCATGTACGCGGCGGACCGCTGCGTGGTCTCCACGCTCGCACAGGCGCTGGACATCGCCGAGCGGTTCCCCGCCGGCCAGGTGGGCGTCGTCGTGGACACCTATCACCTGTGGTGGGACGACACGGTCGGCGCGCAGATCGACCGGGCCGGCGCTGCGAGGATCGCCGCTCTCCAGCTGGCCGACTGGGTGACCCCGCTGCCCGAGGGCGCGCTCCTGGGGCGCGGGCAGCTCGGGGACGGGGCGGTGGATCTGCGGTGGTTCCGGGAGCGGGTCGACACGGCCGGCTACCGGGGGCCGATCGAGGTGGAGATCTTCAACCCGGAGCTGTGGGCGCGGGACGGCGCCGAGGTGCTGGCCGAGGTCGTGCACCGCTTCCGGTCCCATGTCCGCGGGTGATCGGGGGCTGCGTCGGCAGGTGATCGGCCGGTGATCGGGGCCGGTGATCGGTCGGTGATCGGTCGGTGAACGTGGGCCCTCGTCGGCCGGTGAACGGGATTCGTACTTCCGGTGACGGAAAAATAACTCTGTGGAAGCGTGCAACCGTTGGTGGCCGACCGTAGTCATAGCTGACGCTGGTCCCGGCAGGGGAGGGGTCTGGGGGGATCCGGGGGGATCCGGGACCGGCGCAGAGGGGGGGAAATCGAGGGGCCCGGCCATCGGACGGGCCCCTCGAGGTGTCTCGAGGTGTCTCGAGGTGTCTCGAGGTGTCTCGAGGTGTCTCGAGGTGTCTTGTGGGGTGTTGTGGGGTCTTGAGGGGGGCATCGGCCCTCGATACCTCGCCTCGCGCCGGACCGCGCGGCGCGTTGTCAGAGCCCGGCGGTACGGTCGGGGCATGGTCAACCCAGCAGTGGTGGAAGGGGTCCTCGAGCGGATCACCTACGCCAATGAGGAGAACGGCTACACGGTCGCGCGCGTCGACACGGGCCGTGGTGCGGGCGACCTGCTGACCGTCGTCGGGGCGCTGCTCGGGGCGCAGGTGGGCGAGTCCCTGCGGATGGAGGGCCGTTGGGGCTCGCACCCGCAGTACGGCAAGCAGTTCACCGTCGAGAACTACACGACCGTCCTGCCGGCCACCGTCCAGGGGATCCGCCGTTACCTCGGCTCCGGGCTGGTCAAGGGGATCGGACCGGTCTTCGCCGACCGCATCACCCAGCACTTCGGCGTGGACACCCTGACGATCATCGAGGAGGAGCCGAAGCGGCTCATCGAGGTCCCCGGCCTCGGCCCCAAGCGCACCAAGAAGATCGCCGACGCGTGGGAGGAGCAGAAGGCGATCAAGGAGGTGATGCTCTTCCTCCAGAGCGTCGAGGTGTCGACGTCGATCGCGGTGCGGATCTACAAGAAGTACGGTGACGCCTCGATTTCGGTGGTCAAGAACGAGCCGTACCGCCTGGCTGCCGACGTCTGGGGCATCGGCTTCCTGACCGCCGACCGCATCGCGCAGTCCGTGGGGATTCCGCACGACAGCCCGGACCGGGTCAAGGCGGGCCTGCAGTACGCGCTGTCGCAGTCCACGGACCAGGGGCACTGCTTCCTGCCCGAGGAGCAACTGATCGCGGACGCGGTGAAGTTGCTCCAGGTGGACACGGGCCTGGTCATCGACTGCCTGGGAGAGCTGGCCGCGGACCCGGAGGGCGTGGTCCGGGAGAAGGTGCCGGGCGGGGAGGACGGCGTGCCGGTCACCGCCGTCTATCTGGTGCCGTTCCATCGCGCCGAGATCTCGCTCGCCGGGCGGCTGACCCGGCTGCTGCGGACGGACGAGGACCGGATGCCGGTGTTCCGGGACGTCGACTGGGACCGGGCGCTGGCCTGGCTGGCGCGGCGTACGGGCGCCGAGCTGGCCCCCGAGCAGCGGGAGGCGGTGCGGCTGGCGCTGACACAGAAGGTCGCGGTGCTCACGGGTGGGCCCGGATGCGGTAAGTCCTTCACGGTCCGGTCCATCGTCGAGCTGGCTCGCGCCAAGAAGGCCAAGGTGGTGCTGGCGGCTCCTACGGGCCGGGCGGCCAAGCGGCTCTCGGAACTCACCGGAACGGAGGCGTCCACGGTCCACCGCCTCCTGGAGCTCAAGCCCGGCGGGGACGCCGCCTACGACGCCGACCGGCCGCTGGACGCCGATCTGGTGGTCGTCGACGAGGCGTCCATGCTGGATCTGCTGCTGGCCAACAAGCTCGTCAAGGCGGTGCCGCCGGGGGCCCATCTGCTCCTGGTGGGGGACGTCGACCAGCTGCCGTCCGTCGGCGCCGGCGAGGTGCTGCGGGACCTGCTGGCCGAATCCGGCCCGGTGCCCGCCGTCCGGCTGACCCGGATCTTCCGGCAGGCCCAGCAGTCCGGAGTGGTCACCAACGCCCACCGGATCAATTCCGGCACACCGCCGCTGACCAGCGGACTGTCGGATTTCTTCCTGTTCGCGGAGGAGGACAACGAAGAGGCCGGGCGGCTGGCGGTCGATGTCGCCGCCCGCCGGATCCCGGCGAAGTTCGGCCTCGACCCGCGCCGGGACGTCCAGGTACTGACCCCGATGCACCGCGGCCCGGCCGGCGCCGGCGCCCTGAACGGCCTGCTCCAGCAGGCCATCACCCCGGCCCGCCCCGATGTGCCCGAGCGCCGCTTCGGCGGCCGGGTGTTCCGCGTCGGCGACAAGGTCACGCAGATCAGGAACAACTACGAAAAAGGCCTCAACGGAGTCTTCAACGGCACAGTCGGCGTGGTCACCGCCCTCGACCCGGAGGAGCAGCGGCTGACCGTCCGTACCGACGAGGACGAGGAGGTCCCCTACGACTTCGACGAACTCGACGAGCTCGCGCACGCCTACGCCGTGACGATCCATCGCTCGCAGGGCAGTGAGTATCCAGCGGTGGTGATTCCGGTCACCACCAGCGCCTGGATGATGCTGCAGCGCAATCTGCTGTATACCGCCGTCACCCGGGCGAAGCGCCTGGTGGTGCTGGTCGGCTCGCGCAGGGCCCTGGGTCAGGCCGTCCGCACGGTTTCCGCCGGTCGGCGGTGTACGGCGCTGGCTCACCGGCTCGCCGGGGCGATGTGATGTCACTCCTCTTTCGTAATCGGGGCGAACCGGAGCAGGATGGGACACTCACGCGGCACTGAGTGCCGCGATGAGGCCCTATGGCCGACCCCGAGTGCACATCCAAGGTCCAAATGGGGGAAGGTATAGGCAGTCAGGGCACCTCGAAGAAGAGGCACAACGTCGGTGAGGGATGACGTGAGCGACAACTCTGTAGTACTGCGTTACGGGGACGGCGAATACAACTACCCGGTCGTCGAGAGCACCGTCGGCGACAAGGGCTTCGATATCGCGAAGCTGCGCGCCGAGACCGGTCTGGTGACCCTGGACTCCGGTTACGGCAACACCGCGGCGTATAAATCCGCGATCACCTATCTCGACGGCGAGCAGGGCATCCTTCGCTACCGCGGGTACCCGATCGAGCAGCTCGCGGAGCGCAGCACGTTCGTCGAGACCGCGTACCTCCTCATCAACGGCGAGCTGCCCACCGTCGATGAGCTGGCGAACTTCAAGCAGGACATCACGTACCACACCCTGCTCCACGAGGACGTCAAGCGCTTCTACGACGGCTTCCCCCGGGACGCCCACCCGATGGCGATGCTGTCGTCGGTCGTCAGCGCGCTGTCGACGTTCTACCAGGACAGCCACAACCCGTTCGACGACCAGCAGCGCCACATCTCCACGATCCGGCTGCTGGCCAAGCTCCCGACGATCGCGGCGTACGCCTACAAGAAGTCCGTCGGCCAGCCGGTCGTCTACCCGCGCAACGACCTCGGCTACGTCGAGAACTTCCTGCGGATGACCTTCTCGGTGCCCGCCGCCGAGTACGAGCTCGACCCGGTCGTGGTCAGCGCCCTGGACAAGCTGCTGATCCTGCACGCCGACCACGAGCAGAACTGCTCCACGTCGACGGTCCGCCTGGTCGGCTCCTCGCAGGCGAACCTCTTCGCCTCGATCTCGGCCGGTATCAACGCCCTGTGGGGCCCCCTGCACGGCGGCGCCAACCAGTCCGTGCTGGAGATGCTGGAGCGCATCCAGCGCGACGGCGGCGACGTCGATGCCTTCATCCGCAAGGTGAAGAACAAGGAAGACGGCGTGAAGCTGATGGGCTTCGGGCACCGCGTCTACAAGAACTTCGACCCCCGGGCGAAGATCATCAAGGCGGCGGCGCACGATGTCCTCTCCGCGCTCGGCAAGTCCGACGAGCTGCTGGACATCGCCCTCAAGCTGGAGGAGCACGCGCTCTCCGACGACTACTTCGTCTCGCGCAAGCTCTACCCGAACGTCGACTTCTACACCGGCCTGATCTACCGGGCCATGGGCTTCCCGACCGAGATGTTCACCGTGCTCTTCGCGCTCGGCCGGCTCCCCGGCTGGATCGCCCAGTGGCACGAGATGATCAAGGAGCCCGGCTCCCGTATCGGCCGCCCGCGCCAGATCTACACCGGCGTCGTCGAGCGCGACTTCGTGCCGGTCGAGCAGCGCTGACGACCGGCCCTGAGGGCTGGGGCCGAGCCGGCCCTGAGCCGTCGGGGCTGAGCCGGGCCTGAGCCGCCGGGGCCGAGCCGGTCCTGAAGGCCGGACCGAGGATTGAGGGCGCCACCGTCTCCTGGTGGCGCCCCGTTTCTTTGGTGGCGCCGGCGGAACCTTGGTGGTGTCGGCGGAACCTGGGTGGTGCCGGTGAGTCTTGGTGGTGCCCGCGAGTCTTGGTGGTGCCGGTGAGCCTTGGTGGCGCCAAACGGAAGCGCCCCGCCTCCGGATCCCCCCACGGGCCCAGAGAGCGGGGCGCTTCCCATTTCCCCGGTTGGATTCCCCCCACGGGATCCGTCCGGGCGTTTCGGGTGCACCGCGAACTGCCGGGACGCGCACATCGGGAGGGCCGCTCAAAGCTCCCCGGGCACGTCGCCCCGGCTACGCGTGGCCGGGCTTGATCCCCCAAGATCAGCACGACCGTGGCCGTGCAGGCCCCGCCGGGGTGCCTGCACTGCCCGGTTAGACTCGCGACCCCCCTCAATGGTTACGTTCCGATGAGTGTGATCTGGGTCTCTTGCCATATGGGGGTGAATACGGTCAAGGGGTGCTATCTGGAGATTGGGGCTCCGAGGTATGGGTGTTGTGCCCCGGTGCGTCGATGTTGTGATGGTTGTAAAGGGCATGTGAAGACGTGCGGTCGCAGGCCGTCACGGGCGCGGGCGGGGTGCGGGGCATCACGGACAAGGTGAGGCGCGGGCCGCGCCGCCACTGAGTCGGCTCGACCCGCGCCTCCGCGAAGGGCTGGGCTCCGGTCAGGCCGTCGCCTGCCCCACGAGCTCATAACCGGCCTCGTCGACGGCCGCCCGTACGACCTCGTCGTCCAGCGGCGTCTTGGAGGTGACGGTCACCAGGCCGCTGGCCGCGACCGCCCGCACCGAGCTGACCCCGGCGATCTCGCCGATCTCGGACGACACCGCCCCCTCGCAGTGGCCGCAGGTCATACCGGTGACCCGGTACGTGGTGGTCACCTCGCCGACCTGAACGTCGGTGCCGCCGGAGTGGCAGGAGCCTTCCGGGGTGCAGCAGGAGCCGTTCTCAGCCATGGGGGATTCTCCTTGTGATGCCGATGTCGTGCCGACGTTGCCACTTTATACCCCTAGGGGGTATCAATCCAGCCCTCGCCGCGCCCATCACGCCACGCCCATCACGTTGCCGCCCATCACGCCACGCCCATCACGTTGCCGTGTGCCGTGGCGCGCGTCAGCCTTGGGGTACGGACTCGGGGGCGGATCCGAGGAGGCGGCCGGATGGACGTACTCGCCCTCTACGGCCTGCTGGTGCTCACCACCCTGCCGCCGCTGGTCCCCAACTCCACCCTGCTCATCTCGGCGGGTGTGCTCGCCTCCCGTGGGCAGCTGTTCCTTCCGCCGGTCCTCCTGGCCGTCGCGGCCAGCGCCCTGCTCGGTGACCTGCTGATGTACTTCGCCGCGCGACGGTTCGGCGGGCCCGTACGCAGCCGGCTGCGGCGCAGCCCCCGCACCCGGGCGGCGCTGGAGTGGACCTCGCAGCGGATCGAACGCTACGGCGTGCCGTTCGTGATCGCCGTACGGTTCCTGCCCAGCGGCCGGATCGCCGGGGCGCTGGCGTCCGGGATTCTGCGCTATCCGCCGCGCAAGTACGCGCTCGGCGCCGGTATCGCCGAACTGACCTGGGCCACGTACTCGATCGGCCTGGGCTATCTCGGCAGCGCCACCGCGGGCCACCCGCTCCGCGCCGCCGGTGTCGGCCTGGGCGTCTCCTGCGCGGTCGCCGCCGTCGGCAGCGTCATCCAGTGGGCGAGCCGCCGCCGGGCGCTGCGGAAGCGGCCGGCGGGCCGGGCGTGGCGCGGACGTCGGCGACCGCGACCGGTTCACCGGTCCGGCGCGAGCGCTCGCAGGCCTCGGCCACATAGAGCGCCTCCAGCGCCTCCGCCGGTGTGCACGGGCTCGGCGCGCGGCCGGCGGCGACCTCGATGAAGGCGCCCAGCTCGGTGACGTAGGCATCGTGGAAGCGCTCCATGAAAGTGGCGTACGGGTCGGCCGCCCGCCGCCAGGACAGCTTCGGCTCCGGCTCCGCGGACGGCAGCGGGGCCCGGTCGTCGAGACCGACGAAGCACGCGCCCTCGGAGCCGCAGACCTCCAGCCGGACGTCGTGGCCCGCCCCGTTGTAACGGGTCGCGGTGACGGTCGCCAGGGTGTCGTCGTCGAAGCGCAGCAGGGCGGCGCAGGTGTCGACATCGTCGGCGTCGGAGAAGAAGGCCGCGCCACGGTTGCTGCCCTGGGCGTAGACGGAGGCCACCTCGCGGCCGGTCAGCCAGCGCAGGATGTCGAAGTCGTGGATGGAGCAGTCCCGGAACAGCCCACCGGAGGTGGGGAGGAAGGCCGCCGGTGGCGGGGTCCGGTCGCTGGTGCAGGCGCGCAGGGTGTGCAGCCAGCCCAGCTCGCCCGATCGCAGGGCCTCGCGGGCAGCGCGGTAACCGGCGTCGAAGCGGCGCTGGAAGCCGATCTGCACCGGCACGGTTGCCGCCCGCGTCCGCGCCCGTTCCACGACGGCGATGGTGCCGGGCACGTCCAGGGCGACCGGCTTCTCGCAGAAGACCGGTACCCCGGCATCCAGGGCCTGGTGGATCAGCGTGGCGTGCGCGCTGGTCGCGGCGGCGATCACCACGCCGTCCAGGCCCTCCGCGTACATCGCCTCGATGCTCGCGGCGGCCCGTACGCGGAGGGTGCCCGCCAGCGAGGCGGCGCGCGCGGTGTCGGCATCGGCCACCACGAGATCGGTGACGCCTTGGACGTTCTGGAGGGTCTGGGCATGGAATGCGCCGATGCGCCCGGTACCGATGAGGCCGATCTTCATGCTCGGTCCTTCCGGAGAGGGGAGGGGAGGGGAGTGAGAGGGGGAGGTGGGGGAGGGAGCGAGGGAAAGGAGAGGAGGGAGAGAGGGGGCGAGAGGATTGGAACGGTCCAACGTCACTGCCCCGGGAACCCTGCATGTCCGGATGTCGGCATGTCAACCCTTATGCCGCAGGGGCAAGGCGTGCGCAGAGACGGGCATTGACCTCGACCTGCGCCGATGGGAGGATTTCCGCTCATGGAACGGTCCAATGAGCCGCCTGAGCCGCCTGAGCCGCCTGAGCCGGCCGGGGAGCGACCGGGCGTCGCGGCGCGGCCCCCGACGATCCGCGGTGTCGCCGAGCGCGCCGGGGTCTCCAAATCGCTGGTCTCCCTCGTACTGCAGGGCTCGCCGCGGGTCAGCGACGCCAAGCGGCAGGCCGTTCTGGACGCCATCGACGAGCTGGGCTACCGGCCGAACGCCGCGGCCCGCAGCCTTGTCGCGCGGCGCACGCACACCGTCGGCGTCCTGCTGAACGACATGCGCAACCCCTGGTTCGTCGAGCTCCTCGACGGCCTCGGCTCGGTGCTCCAGGCCCACGGGCTCCGCATCCTGATGGCCGACGGCCGGCTCGACCGGCGCGCCGGACAGGATTTCGCCCGTACGTTCCAGGAGTTGCGCGTCGACGGCCTGGTCGTCGTCGGCACGCTCCCCGGTACCGACGGCCTCGCCGAGGTCGCCGAGCGACTGCCGACCGTCATCGCGGGCAACCACGAACCCCGGCTGCCGCACGTCGACATCGTCGCCAATGACGACGAGCGCGGTGCCCGGCTCGCCACCGAGCACCTCATCTCCCTCGGCCACCGGCGGATCGCCCATATCGCCGGGCAGGGCCTGGTCGGCGAGCTGCGCCGACGCGGCTTCGAGGCCGCCGTACGGGCCCATGGCCTGGCGGCGGAGGCCGTGGTGGAGAGTGGTGACGGGACCGAGGAAGGCGGCTACCGTGCCGCCGTCCGGCTGCTCACCATGCCCTCGAACGCCTCGAACGCCTCGAACGCCTCGAACGCCTCGAACGCCTCGAACGCCTCGAACGCCTCGAACGCCTCGAACGCCTCGAACGCCTCGACTCACTCGAACCCCTCGCCCGATGGCTCGGGTGGTGCTCAACGCCCCACCGCCGTCTTCGCGTTCAACGACATCTCCTGCGTCGGCGCGCTCTCCGCCGCACAGGAACTGGGCCTGGACGTGCCCGCCGGCCTGTCCCTCGTCGGCTGCGACAACACCTACCTCGCCCGGATCCGCCACCTCTGGCTGAACTCGGTCAACAACGCCAGTTACGAGGTCGGCCGCCGCGCGGCGCGCTGCCTCCTGGACCGTATGGACCGCCCCGACGCCCCCGCCGTCCGTCAACGCGTCGCCCCGGAACTGGAGATCAGAGGTTCGGCCGCGCCCCCGGCCTCCGCCTAGCTAGGTGGACGGCGCTGCCCGGACCCGCCCGACGGCGCGCTACGCCGCCTTCCCGCCCCGCTACGCCGCCTTCCCGCCCCGCAGCTCGCGGTCCACCGCCCGCAGCAGCGTCAGCAGCATCCGGTTCAACGGGGTCGCGATGCCATGCCGTTCACCCGCCCGCACCACCGCCCCGGTGATGAACTCATGCTCCATCGGACGGCCCGCGAGGCGGTCGTAGAGCATCGAGGAGCCGCCGTCCGGAGGCACCTGGGAATGCAGCTCCAGCGTCCTGGAGACGTCCTTCTCGCCGATGTCCGCACCCTCTGCCCGCGCCACGGCGGCGGCCTCGCGCAACAGGTCGCGGGTGAGCGCGGCCATCTCCGGATCGGCGAAGACCCCCATCCGCTGCTGGAGAAGGGCGGTGAGGGGGTTGGCCGCGATGTTGGTGAACAACTTGCGCCAGCTCGTCGTCGCGAAGTCCTGGGTGCGGTGCACCCGCAGACCCGTACCGTCCAGCAGCGCCGCGAAGCGGTCCGCCAACTCCCCTGCGGGAACGTGGAGTTCGCTGCCGACGTAGTGCCGGATCCGGCCGGGGCCCACGCGTTCCGCCACGATGTAGACGGCCGCGGGCAGGGCCGGGGTGCCCTCGGGGACGAACGGGGCGACGCGCTCTTCCTGGTGGATGCCGTTCTGCAGTACCGCGACCGCCGTGCCGGGGCCGCACAGCCGCCGCAACCAGCCTTCGGCGCTCGCCGTGTCCTGCGCCTTCGTGGTCAGCAGCACCCAGTCCACCGGTGTCACCTGAGCCGGGTCGGTGGCGATACGTACCGCCGCGGTCCGGACCTCCTCACCGCTCTCGACGCTGAGGCCGTCCAGAGGGCTGCGCACGCACAGGGTGACATCGAGGCCGGCCCAGTGGGTGAGCGCGGCGGTGTAGCCGCCGATGGCTCCGGCGCCGATGACCGCGATCCGGGCGGGCGCCGCGGCCCGTGTTTCCTGAGGCATACCCATATCATGATCGTAGAGCGCGGCCCGGGCTCCGGCGCCGCGGAGGACGCCGGGGCCCGGGAGCCCGTTCACGCGGTTCGGCTTCGGGCGGCTTCAGCGTCGGCCACGTGCGCCGGGCCGCTGGGCCACCCATGTTCTGACCGTGTCGGCGAACCAGTACGGTCTTCCGCCCTCCACCAGGTCCGGTTCCGGCAGCAGCCCGTTCTTGCGATACGAGCGCACGGTGTCCGGCTGCACCTGGATGTGCGCGGCGATCTCCTTGTACGACCAGAGCCTGCGGTCGGTCATCTCTGTCACCTCCGAAGCGCCGTACGCGGGGTCGGCCCCGGAGGGGGACCGGCCGCGGACCGCGTACGGACTGGTGAGCTCAGCCTGTGCCTGGCCAACGACACCGAGTGACCATCGGAGAGGGGTTGTTGACTGGCTGTGACGGAAGGCCCGCCAAGCTGTGACAGCCGTGATGGGGGACAGACAGCCGTGACAGGAGACAAACAGCCTGACAGGAGACGAACAGCCCGACAGGAGGCAAACCGATTGACTGGGGACGAACAGGTCGTGCCCAGGCAGGCAAGCAGCCGAGCCGCGACCAGAACCTCAGCCTTTCGCCCGGCCCGCCTCGGCCGCCCTCCGCAGTTCCTGTTCCAGATCCTCCAGCGCCAGCCCCTTCGTCTCCGGCGCGTACCGCTTGCAGAAGACCAGGGACAGTACGCACATCACGCCGAAGCACCAGAAGGTCGTACTCGCACCGACCGCGTCCAGCAGCACCGGGAAGACCAGCGCGACCGCGAAGTTGACCACCCACATCACGAACACCGCGGCGCCCATGGCCAGCCCGCGCACCGTCAGCGGGAACATCTCGGCGAGCAGCAGCCATACGCCCGTGTTCAACGTGCCCTGCATGAACGCCATGTACAGCACCATCAGGACGAGGACGAGGACACTGACGGCGGTGGAGTGCGGGAGGTGGAACGACGCGCCGAGCAGCGCCAGCGAGACGGCCATCCCGGCCAGCCCCGCGATCAGCATCGGCCGCCGCCCCACCCGGTCGATCAAGGACATCCCGATCGCGGTGGCGAGGACCGAGACCGCGCCCACGGCGATGGTGGCGGTGATCGAGGCGCCGGTGCCCAGCCCCGTCGACGCCAGGATCTTGGGCGCGAAGTACACCACGGCGTTCACGCCGGTGATCTGCTGGACGGCCGCCAGCCCGATGCCGACCAGCAGCAACCGCCGTACCCACGGTGTGCGCAGCTGCCGCCACGCGCCGCGCTGCGCGTCGGCCTCCAGGCCACGGGCATGGTCGATACGGGCCAGCTCGGCGGGTACGTCCTCGGCCGGCAGCGTACGGCGCAGTACCCGCCCGGCCTCGTCCTGCCGCCCCTTGCTGATGTACCAGCGAGGCGTGTCGGGCAGGAAGAACAGGCCGATGAACAGCGCCACCGCGGGGAGCGCCGCCAGGCCCAGCATCCAGCGCCAGGCCTCCCAGTGCGCCAGGGCGGCGTTGACGAGGTAGGCGAGCAGCTGGCCGCTGACGATCATCAGCGAGTTGAAGGACACCAGCCGGCCGCGGATGTGCGGAGGCGCGATCTCGGAGAGGTAGAGCGGGGTGATCACGGAAGCGCTGCCGACGGCGAGGCCGAGGAGGAAGCGCGCCATCGTCATGACCGGGACGGTGGGCGAGACCGCCACGGCCACCGCGCCGCCGATGAACACGGCACCCGCCCACAGCAGGGAGTTGCGCCGGCCCAGCGCATCGGACATCCGGCCGCCGGCCAGCGACCCGAAGGCGGCACCGATCAGCAGTGCGCTGGTGATGATGCCCTCACCCAGGGAGGTGAGCCCGAAGTGGGCCTCCATGAAGGGGAGAGCGCCGGAGATCACTCCGGTGTCGTAGCCGAAGAGGGCGCCGCCGAGCGCGGCGATGGCGGCGATGCCGACGATGAAGCGCTTGGCGCCGGGGGCCCGCGGACTATCGATACGCGGGCGGGCGGACGCCTCCTGGCTGGTCGGGGCGGCCATCGTCAGCTCCGGCTCCGGTACAGGTCCGGCCGCTCGACCAGTTCGACCGCCACCCGCTCACCGCTCTCCTGGGCGCGCACCCCCGCCTCGCACACCGCGGCCGCCGCATAGCCGTCCCAGCAGCTCGGGCCCTCGACCTCGCCCCGCCGGGTGGCGTTCACCCAGCGCTGCACCTGCCGGTCGTACGCGTCCTCGAAGCGCTCCACGAAACCGGGGGTGATCGAACCGCCCCACTGGCCGGCGGAGTTGACGAACACTCCGTGGTCGTCGCCGATGCGGGCGGTGCCGCTCTCGCCGACCGCCTCGCAGCTGACCTGGTAGCCGAAGGAGCAGTTCTGGAAGAGCTCGGTGTCCACGACCTGCCCGGCGGCGGTCTCGAAGAGGAACAGCTGCGGGTCGCTCAGCCCCTCGGGAGCGTTGCCGCTGGGTGCCGGGCGCAGCACCCGTACCGCCGTGATCTCCTCGTCCAGCAGCCAGCGGGTGGTGTCGATCTCGTGGACGACCGAGTCGTTGACGAGCATGGCGTTGGTGAAGCCGGGCGGGGTGGCGGGGTTGCGGTGCTTGTTGTGCAGCATCAGCGTACGTCCGTAAGTCCCGGCGTCCAGCAGGGACTTGAGCTTCAGGTATCCGGTGTCGTAGCGCCGCATGAAGCCGACCTGTACGCGCCGGTGGCCGAGCGCTTCCTCGGCGCGCAGCACCCGCAGCGCCGACGCCGCGTCGGGGGTCAGCGGCTTTTCGCACAGTACGGGCAGATCGCGCTCGAAGGCGGCGAGCAGGGCGGCCTCGTGGGCCGGTCCGGGGGAGGCGATCAGTACGGCGTCCACGGCCGGGTCGGCCATCGCGGCGGCCGGGTCGGTGCAGGGCGTACAGTCCTCGATCCCGTCGGCGACGGCCTTGACCCGGTCTGCGTCGATGTCGACGACGGCCGCCACCCGCGCCCCGCTGATCACCTCGTTGATCCGGCGCACGTGGTCGGCGCCCATCCGCCCGGTCCCGATGACGGCGACGCCGAGGGTTCCCTTCAGGCTCATGTCCGGTATCTCCTTGCTGCGTGGGGGTGTTGGCTGAGGGGGAGGGGAGTGGGCTCAGGCTCCGCAGGAGCGCAGGAAGCGGCGGGTGCGCTCGGCGATGGGGAACGGCTGGTCGGGCGGGCAGGGGTACATGTCCTGCTCGACGATGGCGAAGAGGTCGACATCCAGCTCCTGCGCGGCCTCCAGCACGGGCGGCAGTGCGGGCACCCCGAGCGGCGGTTCGCACATCACACCCTGCTGGACCGCCGGACCGAACGGCGTGCCCTTGGCGACGACATCGCGGAGGATGTCCGGGTCCACCTGCTTGAGGTGCAGATAGCCGATCCGCTCGCCGTAGGTGCGGATCAGCTTGACGCTGTCGCCGCCGCAGTACGCGTAGTGCCCGGTGTCCAGGCAGAGGTTGACGAGGTCCGGGTCGGTCACATGCAGGAACCGCTCGACGTGCTCCTCGGTGTCGATATGGGTGTCCGCGTGCGGGTGCACGACGATCTCCAGCCCGAACTGGTCCTGTACGCGCTTGCCCAGCCGCTCCATACCGGTGGTCAGGTGTTTCCACTGCTCGACGGTGAGCTCGCGCGGCTCGATCTCCTCGGCGGTCTTGTCGTCGCGCCAGAAGGAGGGGATGACGACCAGGTGCCGGGCGCCCATCGCCCGGGTGAGGGTGGCGACTTCCGAGACGTGCGCCCAGGTCTTGTCCCATACGGACGGGCCGTGGTGCATCGAGGTGAAGATCGTGCCGGCCGACACCTTCAGGTTGCGGCGGGCGATCTCGTCGTGCAGGACGGTGGGGTCGGTGGGCAGGTAGCCGTACGGGCCGAGCTCGATCCACTCGTAGCCCGCCTCGGCGACCTCGTCCAGGAACCGCTGCCAGGGGACCTGCCGGTCGTCGTCGGGAAACCACACACCCCACGAGTCGGGTGCGGAACCGACGCGAAGGCGGTCCAGGGCGGGCGGGGCGGCATGAGGTAGGGACATGCTGCGGCTCTCCTCTCGCCGGTCGACGGTGACCGGGAGGCGCTGGTGCGGGGTTGTGGGCACAGCCTGTCTGTCGCCCCGGGGAGTGTCAAGACTTCGTCCTGACATAAGGACTTAAGGACTTTGTAACCGTGGAGCCGGGTGGGGTGGGCGCGGATGCCGCCGCGGTTGGGGCCATGTGGCCGCCCGGGCGGCGTAGAGGATGACGTCAGGATGTAAGGACAAACTGTTGACAGGGGTTGATGGTCGGGGTTAGACCTTTCCTCAGGGCTGAAGCCGGCGGGTGACCGTCGCGCCGCAGCCGACGAACCCTCCCCGCTCTCGACTCCTCCTGAGCGTCTTGAGCGGGAGGTACCCCCACCGCCGGCCGACCCGAAGGGGCGTAGATGACCGAGCCGTACGACCTGATCACCATGGGCCGCATCGGGGTGGACATCTATCCACTGCAGACCGGTGTGCCGCTGGCGCGGGTGGAGACGTTCGGGAAGTTCCTGGGGGGCTCGGCCACCAACGTCGCGGTCGCCGCCGCCCGCCTCGGGCGCCGTACCGCCGTCGTCAGCCGCACCGGGCGTGACCCGTTCGGCGACTACGTCCACCAGGCGCTGCGCGAATTCGGCGTGGACGATCGCTGGGTGACCCCGGTCGAGGCGTATCCGACGCCGGTCACCTTCTGCGAGATCTTCCCGCCGGACGACTTCCCGCTCTACTTCTACCGTCGGCCGAAGGCTCCTGACCTGGTCATTCACCCGGAGGAGCTGGACCGGGACGCCATCGCCGCCGCGCGGATCTTCTGGATCACCGGGACGGGGCTGTGCGAGGAACCGAGCCGTGGCGCCACCCTCGCCGCCCTGGAGGCCCGGGCCAAGGCCGGCCCGACGGTCTTCGATCTCGACTGGCGGCCGATGTTCTGGGGCGGCGAGGGCGGCGCCTCCAAGGACGGCGGGGCGACCGGCGCCGCGGCGATGGACGCCGCCCGCCCGTACTACGAAGCCGCGCTGCGGTACACCACCGTGGCCGTCGGCAATGTGGACGAGGCCGAGGTGGCGACCGGGCTGCGGGAGCCGAAGGCCTGTGCGCAGGCGCTGTTGGAGCGGGGGGTGGAGCTCGCCGTCATCAAACAGGGGCCGAAGGGCGTACTGGCCGTGCACCGGGACGGGCGCGTCGCCGAGGTTCCGCCCACGCCCGTCGAGGTCGTCAACGGGCTGGGCGCCGGGGACTCGTTCGGCGGGGCGCTGTGTCACGGTCTGCTCTCCGGCTGGGACCTGGAGCCGATGATGCGTTACGCCAACGCGGCCGGCGCCATCGTCGCCTCCCGCCTTGCCTGTTCGTCCGCGATGCCCACGGCGGACGAGGTCGATGCGTTCCTCGCGGAGCACCGTTGACCTCCGGTACCAGCCCGCTGTTGCCGTTGACCTCCGGTACCAGCCCGCTGTTGCCGTTGACCTCCGGTACCAGCCCGCCGTTGCGGAACCGGCCGTCCCGGAACCCGGCAGTCCCCGGCGGCCCCCTGCCGCCCCCGCCGCCCCACCTGTGCACCCAAGAAGGTGAGTTGAGCCTTGAACCCTCGGATCAGTGACCTCGCGACACTGCGGGCCCGGCAGCCCGGAGCCGTCGCGGAGGCCGCCGCCCGCCGCACCCGTCGTCCGCTCATCGGCGACAGCGGCCGGCTGATGATCATCGCCGCCGACCACCCGGCCCGCGGTGCGCTCGCCGTCGGCGACCGGCAGCTCGCCATGGCCAACCGCCTCGATCTGCTGGAACGCCTGGTCCTGGCGCTGTCGCGGCCCGGTGTGGACGGGGTGCTGGCCACCGCTGACATCCTGGAGGACCTGCTGCTGCTCGGCGCCCTCGAGGGCAAGGTGGTGATGGGCTCCATGAACCGGGGAGGCATCGCGGGTTCCTCGTTCGAGATGGACGACCGCTTCACCGGGTACCGGCCGCAGGACCTCGTCCGGCTCGGGTTCGACGCGGGGAAGCTGCTGCTGCGCATCGACTACGACGACGCGGGGTCGCTGTCGACACTGGAGGCCACCGCCCGCGCCATCGACGCCATGGCCGAGCGGGAACTGCCGGTGTTCGTCGAGCCGTTCCTCTCCTCCCGGATGGAGGGCAAGCTCCGCAACGACCTCAGTCCCGAGGCCGTCACCCGCTCCGTCGCCATCGCCTCCGGCCTGGGCGGCACCTCCGCGTACACCTGGCTCAAGCTGCCGGTGACCGACGACCCCGAGGCCATGGCGCGGGTATGTGAGGCCACCACCCTGCCCACGGTGCTGCTCGGCGGCGACGTCGGCAGCACCGTCCGGGACCAGGAAGCCGCCTACGAGAAGTGGCGCCAGGCGCTGCGGCTGCCGACCGTGCAGGGCCTGGTCGTCGGGCGCTCCCTGCTCTACCCGGCCGACGGGGATGTGGCGGCCGCCGTGGACACCGCCGTCGGTCTGCTGTGACCGCCGGGCTGACGGACCGACGGGCCGGTGGACCGGCAGGCTGACGGACCGGCAGGCTGACGGACCGACGGCCGCTGACCATCGGATTTCACTGACTGTCAGTGGCGAGTAGGAGACTTGCAGTTATGAGTGCTGAGATCGCGGACTCCGCGGACTTCACGGACCGCATGAACTTTCATGTCAGGGCGGGGCAGGCGGCCGACGGGCCGTACGCCGTCACCATCGATCCCGAGCGGGCCGGCTGGGGCTACTCCTCGCTGCGCGTCCTGGAGCTGCCGCCCGGTGGTCACCACTCCTTCGCCACCGGCGACAGCGAGTGGATCGTGCTGCCGCTCTCCGGTGGCTGCACGGTCATGACCGACGGCGGGCCGGCCGGCGGCGGCGAGGCCTTCGAACTGGCCGGACGTGAGGGGGTGTTCAGCGGCGTCACGGACTTCGCGTACGTACCGAGGGACGCGCAGGTGCAGATCGCCAGTGCGGCGGGGGGACGGTTCGCGCTGACCGGGGCCCGGTGCGCGCGGCGGCTCCCGGCCCGTTACGGGCCCGCGTCGTCCGTCCCCGTGGAGCTGCGCGGTACGGGCAACTGCTCCCGCCAGGTCAACAACTTCGGGGCGGCGGACGCCTTCGAGTGCGACAAGCTCATCGCCGTCGAGGTGCTCACCCCCGGCGGCAACTGGTCGTCCTACCCGCCGCACAAACACGACGAGTGCCGCCCGGGGGAGGAGAGCGAGCTGGAGGAGATCTACTACTTCGAGATCGAGCCCGCGCACGGTACGGAGGGAGTCGGCTACCAGCGCGTCACGCCCTCGGGGCACGGCCGGGGTACCGACGTCCTCGCCGAGGTGCGGAGCGGCGATGCCGTCCTGATCCCCGACGGCTGGCACGGCCCGTCCATCGCTGCCCCCGGCCACACCATGTACTACCTCAACGTCATGGCCGGGCCGGGGGACGAACGGCAGTGGCTGATCTGCGACCACCCGGACCACGCCTGGATTCGCGGCACCTGGCCCGATCAGCCCGTGGACCCCCGACTTCCCCTCTACGAAGCGCCTTCAGGAGATGCCCGATGAACGCCCCGACGACGCGGCCGGACGCCCCGACGACGCGGCCGGATGCCCCGGCGACCCGCCGTCTGACGGTCGCGCAGGCCCTGGTCGAGTTCCTCGCCCACCAGTACACCGAGCGGGACGGCCGCCGGCACCGGCTGATCAACGCCTGCTGGGGCATCTTCGGCCACGGCAACGTCGCCGGTATCGGCCAGGCCCTGCTGGAGTCCGGCGCCGTGGATCAGGACGGGGCACCCTCCGGGAGCCAGCCCGGGACGCCCCCCGGATCCCCGCGGCTCCCGTATCTCCAGGGCCGTAACGAGCAGGCCATGGTGCATGCCGCGGTCGGCTACGCCCGGCAGTGCGACCGGCTCTCCGCGCAGGCCGTCACCACCTCCATCGGCCCCGGCGCCACCAACCTCGTCACCGGCGCCGCGCTGGCCACCATCAACCGGCTGCCGGTGCTGCTCCTGCCCGGCGACGTCTTCGCGACCCGGCCGGCTGATCCGGTCCTCCAGCAGCTGGAAGTGCCGTACGCGGGCGATGTGTCGGTGAACGACGCGCTGCGTCCGGTCTCCCGCTACTTCGACCGGGTCACCCGGCCCGAGGCGCTGATCCCGGCCGCCCTGCAGGCGATGCGGGTGCTCGCCGACCCCGTCGACACCGGCGCGGTGACCCTGGCGCTGCCGCAGGACGTGCAGGCCGAGGCGTACGACTGGCCGGAGGAGTTCTTCGCCGACCGGGTGTGGCGGGTCCCCCGGCCCGCCCCCGACGCCGGTGCGCTCGCCGAAGCCGTACGTGCCGTCCGCGGTGCCCGCCGGCCGCTGCTGATCGCGGGCGGCGGAGTCCACCACTCCGAGGCGGAGGACGCGCTGCGCGCCTTCGCCGACGCCACCGGCATCCCGGTCGCCTCGACCCAGGCCGGCAAGGGCTCGCTGCGCCACGACCACCCCGCGGATGTCGGCGGGATCGGCCACACCGGCACCGCGACCGCCGACGCGCTGGCCCGCGAGGCCGACCTGGTCATCGGCGTCGGCACCCGCTACACCGACTTCACCACCGCCTCCGCGACCCTGTTCGCCGCGCCCGGTGTCCGTTTCGTCAACCTCAACATCGCCCCGTTCGACGCCCACAAACTGGGTGCGGCCTCACTGGTCGCCGATGCCCGCGCGGGGCTCGAAGCGCTCACCGAGGCGCTGTCCGGCCACCGCGTCGGGGCGGAGTACGAGGCCGGTTACACGGCGGCGAAGGCGGACTGGGAGCGGCGGGTGGACGCCGCGTACGGGGCGCCGGACGACTCCGTGCGGCCGTCCCAGACGCAGGTGCTCGGTGCGCTGGACGCCCTGGTCGACGACACCGACATCCTCCTCAACGCGGCCGGGTCGCTCCCCGGCGACCTGCACAAGCTCTGGCGTGCCCGGTCCCGTCGGCAGTACCACCTGGAGTACGGCTACTCCTGCATGGGCTATGAGATCCCCGCCGCGATCGGTGTGCGGATGGCCGCTCCGGATCGGCCCGTGTGGGCGCTGGTCGGCGACGGCACGTATCTGATGAACCCCACCGAGATCGTCACCGCGGTCCAGGAGGGCATCAACATCAACATCGTGCTCTTCCAGAACCATGGGTATGCGTCCATCGGAGGCCTCTCCGAGCAGACCGGCGGTGAACGGTTCGGGACGGCGTACCGCTTCCGCGCCGGGGACGGTACGTACACCGGGGCGCCGCTGCCGGTGGATCTGGCCGCCAACGCCGCCTCGCTGGGCATGGACGTCCTCCGCGTCGGCACGGTCGGAGAGCTGCGCGCCGCGCTCGCCGAGGCGCGTGGCGCGAACCGTCCCACATGTGTCTACGTCGAGACCGAATCGGCCGACACAGTGCCGGGCGCGCCGGAGGCCCAGGCCTGGTGGGATGTGCCTGTTGCCGAGACCGCGACACGTCCGGCGGCGATCGTCGCCCGGAAGGCGTACGACCGGCAGGCCGCCGGGCGCCGCCGCCACCTCTGACCCGTTGACCCGTTGCCCCGTTCGAAGTCGTCACCCCAGAAAGGCCCCCAGAATGAAGACCATCAGCCACTGGATCGGCGGCAAGTCCGTCGAGGGTGTCTCCGGCAACTTCGGCCCGGTCTACAACCCGGCCACCGGCGCCCAGGAGAAGCAGGTCGCCTTCGCGTCGGCCGAGGAGGTCGACGCGGCCGTCCGCGCCGCCAAGGAGGCGTACCGGACCTGGGGCACCAGTTCGCTGGCCAAGCGCACCACGGTGCTCTTCAAGTACCGCGAACTGGTCGACGCGCACCGTGAGGAGCTGGCCCGGCTGATCACCGCCGAACACGGCAAGGTGCACTCCGACGCGCTCGGGGAGGTCGCCCGCGGACTGGAGATCGTCGAGCTGGCCTGCGGCATCCCCGAGAAGCTCAAGGGCGAGCTGTCCACCCAGGTGTCCACCCGGGTCGATGTGGCCGCCATCCGGCAGTCCCTGGGCGTGGTGGCCGGTATCACGCCGTTCAACTTCCCGGCCATGGTGCCGATGTGGATGTTCCCGCTCGCCATCGCCTGCGGTAACACCTTCGTCCTCAAGCCGAGCGAGAAGGTGCCCAGCGCCGCGTTCAAGCTGGCCGAGCTGGCCGCCGAGGCGGGGCTGCCGGACGGGGTGCTGAACATCGTCAACGGTGACAAGGTGGCGGTCGACGCCCTTCTCACGCACCCGGACGTTGCCGCGGTGTCCTTCGTGGGCTCCACCCCCATCGCCCGGTACATCCACACCACGGGCACGGCGAACGGCAAGCGCGTGCAGGCGCTGGGCGGCGCCAAGAACCACATGCTGGTGCTGCCGGACGCCGACCTCAACCTGGCCGCGGACTCCGCGATCAACGCCGCGTACGGCTCGGCCGGTGAGCGCTGCATGGCCATCTCCGTCGTCGTCGCCGTCGGTGACACCGCCGACCCGCTGATCGGCAAGATCAAGGAGCGCGCCGACCGGCTGCGGATCGGCCCCGGCGACGACCCGGCGTCCGAGATGGGTCCGCTGATCACCAAGGCCCACCGCGACAAGGTCGCCTCGTACGTCACCGGCGCCGCGGCCCAGGGCGCCGACGTCGTCATCGACGGCACCGGATTCACCGTCGAGGGCTACGCGGACGGCCATTGGATCGGCATCTCGCTGCTGGACCACGTCACGCCCGAGATGGACGCCTACCGTGACGAGATCTTCGGCCCGGTGCTGTCGGTCGTCCGCGTGGAGACGTACGAGCAGGCCATCGAGCTGATGAACAACTCGCCGTGGGGCAACGGCACCGCGATCTTCACCCGGGACGGCGGCGCGGCCCGCCGCTTCCAGATGGAGGTCGAGGCGGGCATGGTCGGCGTGAACGTCCCCATCCCCGTGCCCGTCGGCTACCACTCCTTCGGCGGCTGGAAGGACTCCCTCTTCGGCGACCACCACATCTACGGCAACGACGGCGTGCACTTCTACACCCGCGGGAAGGTCATCACCACCCGGTGGCCCGACCCGGCGGACGGCGGGATCAACCTGGGGTTCCCGCGCAACCACTGACGTCCACCGCGATCACGGACGTCCACCGCGACCACTGACGTCCACGCGCCGGGCTCCCCGCCGGGCTCCTCGTCGGGCGGTATCCGGCGGGGAGCCCGGCATGTCCGCTTCGTGTCTGCTTCACGCCTGCTTCCGCGGGTGCGGGGCGCGGGGCGCGGGAGACCGGGCGGCGGCGCGTTGCTACCGTGCTCCTTCGCCGAGCAACGACACAACGGGGGACACAGACGTCATGGCACAACCGATGGCGCTCGCCAAGGGCGCCCGCATCACCGGCGGGGCGTTCTGCCTGCTGTTCTTCCTCTTCATGGCCTACTGGCTGGCCGTCGACCTCGGCGAGTTCGGCCTCGAAGGCGTCTGGAAGTCGTGGACGTTCCAGCGGCCCGAAGGTGTCAACCAGGTCATCGGCCCGTTCCAGTTCGGCCTCGCCCTCCTGCAGTTGGTCGCGGCGCTGGCGGCGTTCACCGGGATCCGGCCGGCCGGCGGGCTGCTGGCGGTCGCCACCACGTTCACCTTCGCGACCGCCCTCCAGGCCCTCGTCAGCGTCGGCAACCACACCAGCGACAACCGGTGGTTCCGGCACGCCGAGCAGTCCGCCGGCACCTTCGACGGTGTCTTCATCAGCAGCGGCCTGCTGTTCCTGCTGGCCCTCCCGGCCGGGATCGTGCTGCTGGCCGGTATGCGCCCGTGGCCGCGCCCCACGCCCAGCGACCCGCCGATGCGCCCGGCCCGTGCGGCCGGTGTGGTGGCCGGTCTGCTGCTCGGCGCGATGGCCCTCGTCAACGTGGTCTGGCAGGTCTACATGCTGGTGGAGGGCGGCACCGGCTCGTTCGAGATGCTCTACCTCGGCAAGGGGGGCGTCCTCGGCACCCTGCTGAGCCTGGCCCCCGGCTGGTCGGCGCTGGTCTTCCTGCTGCTGACCGTGCCGGCCGGGATCAACAGCCTGATGCGCGGCGGTGCCGCCCGCGGCCTGGCCATCGGCCTGTCGATCGTGTCGCTGCCCAGCGCCCTCGTCGCGGTCATCGGGATGGCCGGCGAAGGTGCTCTCTTCTCCTTCGGCGGGCCCATGCCGGGTCTGGCCGTCCTCAACCACATCCAGCTGCTGCTCGACACGCTCGGCTCGGTGGCGCTGCTCGCCCTGATGGCCCGCGGCGAGCCGGCCGCCCCGGCGTGGTACCCGCCGTCCGCGGCCCCGGCCCCGCAGTTCGCCGCCCCCGGTTTCGTCCCGCCGCCCGGTCCCGCTGCGCAGGTCCCGCCGGTCGCTCCCGGCTGGCAGCCGCCGCCCGGGCCGTCGGGGCCTCCTGTGCCTCCCGGACCTCCCATGCCTCCTGCGCCTCCTGCGCCTCCGCAGGGTGGATTCGGGCCGCCGCAGTACTGATCCCCGGCCGCGTCAGCAGGAGCCGGGCGTACCGGGCGGGGGACCGGGCCGCGTACCGCGTCCGTGGTACGCGGCGGGCGGGCCCTACTCCCAGCGGAGACCGTCGGGTTCAGACCGGGGGACGGGCCGATTGTCAGTGGCCGTACCTAGGATTCGCGGTATGAATCTCCGAGGTCTCGGACTGCGCGCGAGCGAGCGCGGCGGGCTGCGTGGCCGGCGACGGTACGCCGTCGTGGGCGCGCTGGCCGCGCTGGCCGTGTTGATCGGGGGTGGCACCTGGGCAGCCGCCTCCTCCGAGGCGGCGCCGCCCGTGCACCGGGAGGACCGGCTGCTGAGCATGCCGGAGCGGCCCGGCGGCGAGCAGCGGGTGCGGATCGACACATCCTTCTTCACCGCGCCGGGCGGCTCCGGCGGGCGGCGGCCCGCGGTGCTGCTCGGGCACGGGTTCGGCGGCAGCAAGGCCGATCTCCGGTCGGAGGCCGAGCAGTTGGCCCGGGACGGGTACGCGGTGCTGACCTGGTCGGCGCGCGGCTTCGGGAAGTCCACCGGGAAGATCGGGCTGAACGACCCGGAGGGTGAAGTCGCCGATGTGAGCCGGCTGATCGACTGGCTGGCGCAACGCCCCGAGGTGCAGCTCGACAAGGCCGGCGACCCCAGGGTGGGTGTCGCCGGCGCCTCGTACGGCGGGGCGGTCGCCCTGCTGGCGGCCGGCCACGACCGGCGGGTCGACGCCATCGCCCCGCAGATCACGTACTGGAACCTCGCCGACGCCCTCTTCCCGAACGGGGTGTTCAAGAAGCTGTGGGCGGGGATCTTCTTCACCACGGGCTCCGACAGAGGATCTGCCGCGGGCTCCGACACCGGATCCGCCGCGGGCTCTGACACCGGATCTGCCGCAGGCCCCGGTACGGGCCCCGGCACGGACTCCGGCACAGGCCCGGCCGGCGCATCCACCGGCGGCTGCGGGAGGTTCGAGCCCGTGCTGTGCCGGATGTACGAGCGGGTCGCGGTCGGCGGCACACCGGACGAGGCGGCCCGCCGGCTGCTGGAGGCCCGCAGCCCGTCCGCCGTGGGCGACCGCATCACGGTGCCGACGCTGATCATGCAGGGGCAGAACGACTCGCTGTTCACCCTCGACCAGGCCGACGCGATGCAGCGGGCGATCCGGAAGAACGGGGCGCCGGCCGACGTCGACTGGATCGCCGGCGGGCACGACGGCGGAGACCGCGAGACGGCCCGCCTCCAGGCCCGTACGACGGCGTGGTTCGACCGGTACCTGAAGGGTGAGAAGGGGGCCGACACCGGGCCGGCGTTCCGGATCAGCCGGACCGGGGGAGTGGACTCCACCAACGGCTCGGTGCGGCTGCGCGGCGCCGGCGCGGACCGCTACCCCGGCCTGGACAACGCACCCCGGACGGTCCGGCTGTCCGGCCGTGCCCAGACGTTCCACAACCCGGCCGGCGGCGGGCCGCCCGCCCTCTCCGCGGTGCCCGGCGCCGGTGCGCTGGGCGGCCTCTCCGCCCTTGGCACCGGCGGTCTGTCGCTGGACTTCCCCGGCCAGCACGCCCGTTTCGAGTCGGCGCCGCTGACCGGCTCCGTCCATGTCACCGGCCGTCCCGCCGTCACCGTGCGAGTACGGTCCTCCTCCCGGGACGCGGTGCTCTTCGCCAAGCTCTACGACGTCGCCCCGGACGGCCGCCGTCAGGTCCTGCCGTCCCAGCTCGTCACTCCGTACCGCGTCGAGGACGCCCACGAGGGCCGGACCGTACGGCTGCGACTGCCCGCCGTCGACCATGACTTCGCGGCCGGACACCGGCTCCGGCTGGTGCTCGCCGCGACCGACCTCGGATACGCCTCACCGGCCGAACCGGCCACGTACACCGTCTCCCTGGAGGGCGGCGAGGGGGGCACCTCCCCTTCCCTTGAGGCGATGGGGAACCTGAGCCTGCCCACCGCACCCGAGGTGCGCGGTGCGGCCGCCCCGCTGCCGGCCTGGACCTGGGCGCTGCCCGCCGGGGCGGCGGTGGTCGCCGCGCTCCTGCTGTTCACCGCCCGCCGCCGGGCCGCGGCACCGGCGCCCGATCCGGCGCTCGCCGCCGTCCCGCTGCAGATCAGTGGCCTGAGCAAGCGGTACGCCGGGTCCGCCGACAGGTTCGCGGTACGGGAGTTGTCCTTCCGGGTGGAGCCGGGGCAGGTGCTCGGCCTGCTCGGGCCCAACGGCGCCGGCAAGACCACCACACTGCGGATGCTGATGGGCCTGATCACTCCGGACGCCGGTGAGATACGGATCTTCGGGGAGGCGGTCCGGCCGGGCGCGCCGGTGCTGTCACGGGTCGGGGCGTTCGTCGAGGGCGCGGGTTTCCTGCCGCATCTGTCCGGCCGCGCCAACCTCGACCTGTACTGGCAGGCCACCGGCAGGCCCGCCGCCGATGCACATCTCGACGAGGCGCTGGAGATCGCCGGTCTCGGTGACGCCCTGGATCGCGCGGTGCGCACCTACTCCCAGGGCATGCGGCAGCGTCTGGCCATCGCCCAGGCGATGCTCGGCCTGCCGGATCTGCTGATACTCGACGAGCCGACGAACGGGCTGGATCCGCCGCAGATACGCGAAATGCGCGAGGTGATGATCCGTTACGCGGCCGCCGGGCGCAGCGTCATCGTCTCCAGCCATCTGCTCTCCGAGGTCGAACAGAGCTGTACGCATCTGGTCGTCATGGACCGCGGGCGGCTGGTGCGGGCCGGACCGGTCGCCGAGATCATCGGCTCCGGCGACACCGTGCTGGTGGGCGTGGCGGAGCCGGTCGGTGACGCCGTCGTGGAGAAGGTCGCCGTGCTGCCGGGGGTCGCCTCGGCGGTACGCGCCGAGGACGGCCTCCTGGTCCGGCTCGACGGTGCCACGACCACCCAACTTCTCACCGAACTCCTGCGGTTGGAGGTCGCGGTGGACCGTATCGGACCGCACCGGCGTCTGGAGGACGCCTTCCTCACCCTGATCGGAGGCGACACGCGATGACCGCGACCGTCGACGCGGCGGCGCCCGGCTATCGGCCGCGCCGCGCCCTGCCGCTGCGGGTGGAGGCCCGCCGTCAGCTGAGGCGCCGCCGCACGCTCGTCGTCGGCGCGATGCTGACGCTGCTGCCGTTCGTGCTGGTGGTGGCGTTCGCGATCGGCGGCGACCCGGACAGCCGCGGCAACGGCCGGATATCGCTGATGGACAGCGCCACCGCGTCCGGCGGCAACTTCGCCGCCACCGCGCTGTTCGTCTCCGCGGGGTTCCTGCTGGTGATTCCGGTGGCCCTGTTCTGCGGTGACACGGTCGCCGCGGAGGCGAGCTGGTCCTCGCTGCGCTATCTGCTCGCCGCGCCGGTGCCGCGGTCCCGGCTGCTGCTGAGCAAGCTCACCGTCGCGCTGCTGTTCAGCGCCGCCGCGATGCTGCTGCTGCCGCTCGTCGCGCTGGCCGTGGGCACCGCCGCGTACGGCTGGGGACCGCTGCAACTGCCCACGGGCGGGGCGCTGCCGGCGGGGGAGGCGGTGGTGCGGCTGGCGGTCGTGGCCGGATATGTCTTCGTCAGCCAGCTGGTGACCGCGGCGCTGGCGTTCTGGCTGTCGACGGTGACCGACGCACCGCTGGGCGCGGTCGGCGGCGCCGTCGGGCTGACCATCGTCGGCAATGTCCTCGACCAGGTCACCGCCCTCGGCGACTGGCGGGACGTGCTGCCCGCCCACTGGCAGTACGCCTGGGTGGACGCCCTGCAGCCCCGGATGGAGTGGTCCGGCATGATCCAGGGCGCGTCGGTGTCGGTGGCGTACGCACTGGTGCTGGGCGCGCTGGCGTTCCGGGGGTTCGCGCGCAAGGACGTGGTGTCGTGAGGGCGATACGGGCCTGACGGCCGTCACGCGGCTTTCACGGCCGGCCGCCCCCCCCGTCACGCGGTCGGCCCCTGCATGTGCGCGCTTACCCAGCGCATGGTGCCCTCGCTCATGCCCCGCACATACGTTGCCGCGCTGTGCGTGCCGCCCGGCACGATCTGCAGCCGGGTGTGCACCGGACCGTGCCCGTACCGCGCGACGAACTGCCGCACCTTCGGCAGCACGGTGCGCTCCTGGGAGCCGTCCTGGAAGGCGAGGTCGACCTCGGGACCGCCGCGTGCGGTCAGCCGGCGGGCCAGTACCTCCGGGTTGTTCGCGCGCTCCGCCGCGGTGTGACCGTTCCACAGCGGCGAGTCGGGCACGATGTCGGGCCCGTTGGGGATCGCCACCCTGAACGTCCCCGGGTTCTGCAGCACGTTCTTCAGCGCCGCGAAACCACCCGAGGAGGAGCCCATGATCGCCCAGGCGTTGCGGGTCCTGAGGGTGCGGAAGTTCTGCCGTACGAGGTCGGGTACGTCCTGGCTGAGCCAGGTGCCGATCTTCGGCTGGCCGGGTATGTCGCTGCCGTCGTAGTACTGCCGGTCATCGGGGTTGAGCACCGGCATGACGACGATGAACGGCAGACTGGTGCCGTTCCTGGACCACTGGGCGAGGCTCTCCTCCAGCTTGAGGCCGGTGCCGATCCAGTAGTTGACGGGGAAGCCGTACGAGCCGGGCAGCGCCAGCATCACCGGGAAGCC
This sequence comes from Streptomyces sp. NPDC001339, assembly GCF_042895955.1. Classification (NCBI taxonomy): domain Bacteria; kingdom Bacillati; phylum Actinomycetota; class Actinomycetes; order Kitasatosporales; family Streptomycetaceae; genus Streptomyces; species Streptomyces sp. NPDC001339. Next base: position 245,785 of record NZ_JBIAWT010000011.1, read on the forward strand.
CTTGTCCGCGTTCCGCTTCTCGTAGTACTCCGGCGGCGCCCACACCCACACCTTGCCGGTGAAGCCCGACTTCGGGCCGTGCAGGGTGGTCATGCCTATCGGGGTGTTCCCGCCGTCCCCGCCGACCCGGCGCTGCTCGGTGAAGGCGATCGGGTGGGTGGGCCACTGCACCAGCGAGTGCTTCCCGGGCGCCGCGGCGTGCAGCGCGGCACCCGGCCCCCGGCCGCCGCCGAACCGTATGAGGGAGGAGGTCGGGGAGGCATCGTCGGTGCCGCAGCCCGCGGTGGCGGCGAGCACGGTGAGGGTGACCAGCGCGATCACCGAACGGAACAGAGCTCTGCGCACGGACCTTCTCCTTGCCGAACACGCCGCATACGCCGAACATGCCGCGTACGCCGAACACGACGGACTCGCCGACTACGCGGGACGCGGGACGTGGGACGCGTCGGATGCGCCGAACACGCCGGGGGCCCGTCCCGGTCCCGGCCCGCCGGGGCTGTGCTGTCCCGGCCGACCAGCTAGAGGGGGCCGGGGCGGGCCGGGGTTTCTCTCCCAAGGTGTCGGCTTGCTCGCACCGCCCGTCCGGAATTCGATCGTCCCCTTGGTGACCTGGGAGGTTTACGCGCGGAGGAAGGCGGGTTTACCAGGATTTTCCCGGTCGGAACCGGAGCGGATCCGGAAGGGGAACCGGAGCGGGAGTCGGAATGTGTCCGGAAGGGGATCCGGAGCGGGAGCCAGAACAGGAGCCAGAACAGGAGCCAGAACAGGAGCCGGAGACCGGGGCGAAGAGACGGAAGAGGCGGAAGAGGCATACGCACGGCCGCCCCGGAACGCCTGCCTCCGGCCCCGTATCCTCTGGCTATGACCTGGTCGCGAGCGCTGAGAGAGGCCGCCCGCTCCGGGCTGACCATCGAACGGACCAAGCTCACCCCGCTGATCGCGGTGCGCGGCACGGCCGGCGTCGCCATCGTCATCGGGCTGTGCCTGTGGCTCGGTGACGCCGCCCTCGCGGTCTCCTCCGCCTTCGGTGCGTTCTCCTCCGGCCTCGTCACCTTCCAGCGCAGTATGCGGCCCCGCCCGGTGCTGGCGCTGGCGGTCGCCGGTGCGCTGGCGGTCTCCACCTTCCTCGGCTACCTCGCCGCCGCCCATGTCGTCGTCTTCGTCCTGCTGCTCACCGGCTGGACCCTGATGGCCGGGATGGCCTGGGCGATCGGCCCGGTCTCCGGACTGGCCGGCACCCAGACCGTGGCGATGATGCTGGTCACCGTCACCCTCCCGACCTCGGTCCCGGGCGCGCTGGAGCACGCCGCCCTGATCTTCTTCGGCGGCCTCGTCCAGGCCACGCTCATCGTCGTCTTCCCGGTCCGCCCCTGGGGCATCCAGCGCGATGCGCTCGCCGACGCCCTGGCCGCCGAGGCCGACTACGCCCGGCGGCTGCGGCACGACCCCATCGCCCCCTTCGACCCGGTGCCCCTGATGGACGCCCGGAGCGCCGCCACGGTGACACCACGTCAGGCCAGGCACCGGCCCGTCCAGCTGCACGGCCCCCGAGGCCTCGCCGAACGCGTCCGGCCGGTCCTCGCCTCGCTCGCCGACCCGGTCGTCGGCGCTCCCACGGAAGGCCCCGAACGCGACCGCGCCCGCGCGCTGCTGGCCGCCGCGGCGACCGTCCTGGACGCCGTCGCCCACGCCGTACGGCACGCCAAGCCGGTACGGCTGCCCCCGGAGGCGATGGCCACCCTGGAAGTTCCGGCCACCGGGCCGATGCTGAACGGTGCCGCCCGCCGCTCCGCCTACCGGCTGATCTCGCTGCTCGCCGACGCCGTCGAGTTCACCGACGAGCCGGTCCGGGCCACCCGCCCCACCACCGAGGCGGAACGAGGGCAGGGCGGGCGGGAAGAAGGCAGTCATCTGCTGCGCCCCAGCGTGCCCAAGCTAGTACCGGTCGCGCTGCGGGCCCTGCGGCGCGAGACCCGCTGGTCCTCGCACACCTTCCGGCACGCGGTGCGGGTCGCCGTGGTCGCCGCGATCGGCTATCTGCTGGGTACGGGGATGCCGTTCGGGCACGGCTACTGGGCACCGCTCGCCTCCGTGATGGTGATGCGCCCCGATTTCGCCCAGACCTACTCCCGGGGCGTGGCCCGTTTCAGCGGCACTCTCGTCGGCGTCGCCATCGGGGGCACGCTGATGGCCCTCGCGCACCCCGGTGTGTACGCCAGCGCCGCGCTCGCCGTGGTCTGTGTCGGGCTGATGTACCTGCTGATGCGCACCGGCTTCGCGGTGACGTCGGCCTGTGTGACCGCGTACGTCGTCTTCCTGCTCGGCATCGCGGGGGCGGGCTGGGAGCAGACCGTCGCGGAACGCATCGTGCTCACCCTCGTCGGCGGACTGCTCGCGATGCTGTCGTACGCGCTGTTCCCCGCCTGGGAGACGCCCCGGCTGCGGGACCGCCTCGCCGAGTGGCTGGCGGCCAACGGGCAGTACGCGCTGGCCGTGCTCGACCGCTATGCCCGTCCCGCCGAGGGCCGTCCGCGGCAGGTCCGGGAGGCCCTGCTGGACACCCGGGCGGCCCGTGTGGCCTGGGAGGAGAGCGAGGCCCGCGCCGAGAAGGAGCCCGTACGGCACCGCGGCCTGTCGCTCGGTGCGGCGAAGGCGGCCAGCGCCGCGCTGGCCACGATGGGCCGGGTCACCATGATCATGGAGGCCCACCTCCCCGACCGGAACGCCGAACCCGTCATCGGCGCCGCCGCGTTCGCCGGCGAACTGCGTCCCTCCCTGGAGCGCGCCGTGCAGGCCGTACGCGACGGGGGCGACCTGGACTGGAGCGCGCTGCGCACCGTATGGGAGCGGTGGGACGCGGCGGAGGAGAACCAGGGTGTCGCGCTGCGCGCCTCCGATCTGCTGCTCGACGCGCTCGACGAGCTGTCGGAGGCACTGTCGGGCGAGCCGCGTGAGCCGGGTGCGCTGGACGGCGCGTAAGCCGAGCGAGCCGGGTGAGCCGGGCGTATGGGATGCGGTGTGAGCCGGGGCGCAGGACGTTGACACGACGGGGCGCGCAATGCGGCATGAGCCGGGGGCACACAACGGCGCGAAGCCGGGAACCATCTCGCGCCCCCAGTAGTCTTATTAATTGCCCGCATTGAACCCCATTGGTGGCCGATGGGGATTTTCTGCGGCAATCCCACCCCGTCGCGAGAGAGCACACGAACTCCCCATGGCGTCCAGCACTTCGTCCGGTACGTACGACATAGGCATCGACCTCGGCACCGCCAACACCCTGGTGTACGCTCGCGGCAAGGGCGTGGTGCTGAACGAGCCGTCCGTCGTCGCCGTCAACGCCTCCGGGGACGTCGTCGCCGTGGGCCTGGAGGCCAAACGGACCATCGGCCGCACGCCGTCCGGGATCACCGCGATGCGCCCCCTGCGGGAGGGCGTGATCGCCGACTTCGAGGCCGCCGAGCAGATGCTGCGCGCCCTGATGAAGAAGGCCCTGCCCAGCCGCCGGTTCAGCCGCCCGAGGGTGGTCATCTGCGTTCCCTCCGGGATCACCGGTGTCGAACGGCGCGCGGTCATCGACTCCGCCCGAGGAGCCGGCGCCCGCGAGGTGCACCTGATCGAGGAGCCGATGGCCGCCGCGATCGGTGCCGGCCTCCCGGTGGACGAACCGGTCGGCTGCATGGTGGTGGACATCGGCGGCGGTACGACCGAGGTCGCCGTGGTCTCCATGGGTGGCCTGGTCACCTCCCAGTCCGTACGGGTCGCCGGTGACGCCATGGACGCCGCCATCTCCGGCTACGTCAAGAAGAAGCACTCCCTGGCCATCGGCGAACGCACCGCCGAGGACATCAAGATCGCCGTCGGCTCGGCGGCCTGGACCCCCGTCGACGTCGACGAGGACGGCGAACCGGAACGCCCCGGCTCCTACACCGTCCGCGGGCGTGACTACGTCAACGGCCTGCCCCGGATCCAGGAGGTCACCGAGGAGGAGGTCCGCGAGGCCCTCGCCGAACCGGTCGAGGCGATCGTCCAGGCCGTTCACCGCACCCTCGACGAGTGCCCCCCGGAGCTGTCCGGCGACATCATCGAGCGCGGTATCGCGCTCACCGGAGGCGGTGCGCTGCTGCGCGGTCTGGACCGGCGACTGCGCCAGGAGATGGGGGTGCCGGTCTCCGTCGCCGACGAGCCCCTGGACTGTGTGGTCAACGGCACCGCCAAGTGCGTCGATGAATTCGCCACGCTGCACGGGCTGTTGACGGGGGCGAAGGAACAACCGAGGAAGAGCGTGCGTTTGTAGAGGGAAGGCCGGAGGGGGGAAGGCCGGAGCAGGCCGGGGCGGCCAGCGAGATGATGAACCACCCGCAGCGCCACCCGTCCCGTCCCGTCCCGTTCGGCCACCATCCCGTTCGGCCACCGGCCCGCTGGGCCGCGAGGTCCGACTCCCGAGGAGGACGCATGCCGCAGTCGCCCGCCACACCACCGTCCCGGCACCGGCCCACGCCCCGGCCCCAGGAGCCCGTGCCGGACGCCACCCACCGCACGGTGGAGGTCACCGACGGCCGTATCCATCTGGTGGAGCAGGGCACCGGGCCGCTCGTCCTCATGGTCCACGGCTTCCCCGAGTCCTGGTACTCCTGGCGCCACCAGCTGCCCGCGCTCGCCGCCGCCGGCTACCGGGCGGTCGCCATCGACGTCCGCGGCTACGGCCGCTCGTCGAAGCCCCACGACATCACGGCCTACCGGATGCTGGCCCATATCGGCGACAACGTCGGGGTGCTGCGCGCCCTCGGCGAGGAGACCGCGATCATCGTGGGCCACGACTGGGGCGCGCCCATCGCCGCCCATTCGGCGCTGCTGCGCCCCGACCTCTTCACCGCCGTGGCGCTGCTGAGTGTGCCCTACTCACCTCCGGGCGGCCCCCTGCGGCCCACCGAGGTCTTCCGGCAGCTCGGCGGTACCGAGGAGTTCTACGTCAGCTACTTCCAGGAGCCGGGCCGGGCCGAGGCGGAGATCGAACCGGACATCCGGGGCTGGCTCGCGGGCGCCTACGCCGGCCTCTCCGGCGAGGCCAGGTCCGCGTCGCTCACGAGCAGCGCCAACGACGCATCCGGCCAGGGCGATATTCCCGTCCTGACCGTCCCTCCGGGCGGCAAACTCTCCGACCGCTTCCCGGCCGATACCGGCCCGTTCCCCTGGCTCACCGAGGCCGACCTCGACTTCTACGCGGCCGAGTTCGAGCGGACCGGCCTGACCGGCGGCCTCAACCGCTACCGCAACGTCGACCGCGACTGGGCCGACCTGGCAGCCTGGCACGGCGCCCCGATCACCCAGCCCTCCCTCTTCATCGGCGGCGAACTCGACGCCCCCACCGCCTGGTTGGCCGACGCCATCAAGGCGTTCCCGACCACCCTTCCCGCCCTGTCCGGCTCCCATATCCTCGACGGCTGCGGCCACTGGGTCCAGCAGGAACGCCCCGAAGAGGTCAACCACCTCCTGCTCGACTGGCTGGGCTCACTCACCCACCGCTGACCGCCCCGTCACTGGCCGGTCCCGGACCGCCTGCCGGCCATACAGACCTCCAGACCGTCCAGGATCCGCTCCAGCCCGAACTCCCATGCCTGGTTGCGCGCGGCCTCCTCCGCCCCGGCGGACGCGACGGCCGCGGCAACCGCCGGGAAGCGGTCGCTACGGCCGACGAGCAGCTCGTTCAGCGCCGCGCTCACGACCTGCTCAGGGTCCTTCGCCCGGGAACTGCCCAGCCCCATGGAGACCGACACCTGGGCGATGGCGCGGATATGACCGCTCACCACGACCACGGCGTCGAGCTGTTCGCCGCCGCTCAGTCCCGTGCCGGCGAGCGCGGCCACCGCATACTCCGTCCAGCCCAGTTCGTTGGGCCCCATGACACGGGGCCCAACGGCTGCGCTCAGCAGCCAGGGGTGCCGGCGATAGACGTCCGCAAGCGCTTCCGCCCAGGCCCGCAATGCCCCCCGCCAGCCCCCCGAATCCTCGCCGTGGCCTGCCGCATCGGGCGCTGCCGGGGCCCCCGGCGGCGCCCCCATCGCCGCATCGATCATCAACGCGACCAGCTCGCTCTTGCCCGGCACGTAGCGGTACAGGGACATCTTCGTGAAGTCCAGCTCGCCCGCGACCCGTTGCATGGAGACCGCCCCCAGCCCGCCGGCATCGGCGAGGGCGATGGCCGTACGTGTGATCCGCTCCAGGCTCAGCGCAGGCTTGGGCCCCCGGCTCGGCCGCCCGCGCCCGCCCCACAGCAGCTCCACACTGCCAGCCTGATCCCCGAACACATCGGTCTTCCCGCCATCTCCTGCCATGTCCGCATCCTAAAACCGGCCCCAAAACAGTGTCCGGGGTACACAAATCAGTGTCCGCCGGATACAGTTTCCGTAGGTGGTTTGCGGACGGCCGACGGGCGGTCTGCGAGCGGTCCGACGGCAAACGGTCCGACGACGTATCACGATGGGGGGCGTGCGCAATGCCGCACGGAATCACACGTCAAGACACGCACCAAGACACGCACCAAGACGTACAGCTGGACGCTCACCGAGGCGATCGCCAAGCCGCTTGTGGCAACCGCGACGTGCTCATCTCCGGCGCCAGCGTGGCCGGCCCGGCTCTGGCGTACTGGCTGCGTCGCTACGGCTACCGAGTCACGGTGGTGGAGGTGGCCCCGGCCCTGCGTGGCGGCGGCTTCGCGGTCGACTTCCGTGGGGCGGTCCAGTTGGCCGTCCTGGAACGAATGGGCGTCCTGGAGGTCATCGAGAGCCACGCCACATGCGCCGGTACTGCCGATGCCGGCGATGCCGCCATGAGATTCATCGATGCCGAGGGTGGACAACTGGCCGTCCTGCCACCCGAATTCGCAGGCGGCGAGCTGGAGATTCTCCGCTCGGACCTCTCCCGGCTCCTCCATGCGCACAGCCTGGCCCCGGCGCATGGAGGACCGGCTCCCGAGTACCTCTTCCGCGACTCTCTCACCTCCCTCACCCCGACCGCCGAAGGCGTCCATGCCACCTTCGAACGGAGTGCACCGCGCACCTTCGCCCTCGTGATAGGCGCCGACGGCCTGCACTCCACTATGCGTCGGCTGGCCTTCGGTCCGGAGTCCGATTACCTCAGCCACCTCGGCTACTACGTCGCGGGCTGGGACCTTCCCCGTTCCGCCGGCGACCTCGCGGCCCACCCCGTCGGCTACAACGAACCCGGCCGAGTCGTCACCGTCGGCCGTACGCCCCGCCGGGCCGCAGAGCCCGGCTACGCCGGCGAGGTCTTCTGTGTCTTCGCCTCCGACGCCGAACTCTCCTACGACCGACGGAATCCTCACTCCCAGAAGCAGGCGATAGCCCATGCCTACCAGAGCGGCGGCTGGCGCACCTCCGAGCTGCTCGCGACCCTGTGGGACGCCGACAACCTCTACTTCGACTCCATCAGCCGGGTCGATGTCCCGTGCTGGTCCACGGACGGGCGCATCGTCCTCCTCGGCGACGCCGCCTACGGCGCCACCCTCGGAGGTATGGGCACCGGCTCGGCAGTCATCGGCGCCTATGTCCTCGCCGGCGAACTGGCGGAGGCGGACGGCGACGCCGCAACGGCCTTCGCCCGCTACGAACGGATACTCCGCCCGTACGTCACCCCATGCCAGCAAGGCGGCCGAGGTGCGGGCGAATTCCTCGCCCCTCTCACCCAACAGGCAATAGAAGACCGCAATACGACCCTCAACGACCCCGCCGCCGTCGCCGCCATGCTCCAGCGGGGCTACGACATCTCGGCAGCCATCACCCTGGAGGACTACCCGTCACACTTCCCCGCCCGGAGCCGCTGACGTGGCTCGGCCCGCGCGGCGGGCCCGATGTCGGCGCACCGCGTCGCGGTTGGCGCAGCCCTGCGAGCAGTAGCGCTGCTGGCCCGCACGGCTGAAGTCCACGTAGGCATTGCCGCATTCGGCCAGCGTGCACCGTCCCAGACGGTGCATTCCCAGCTCGGTCAGATGCAGCGCGGTGCCCACGGCGCCGATCGTCCTCAGGACGCCGCCCAGCCCGATCCCGTCCTCCCGGTAGTGAATGTGCCAGCCGATACCGGCATGGTCCGTGACCCGGGGGTGCGTGGACGCCTCGGAGAGCAGCGCATTGAGCAGCTCGACGCGTCTTTCGTGGGTAGGGGCGTCCACCACCTCGGCCCAGCGCTCGACGAACGCCAGTACCTGTGCGAGGTCTTCCTCGTCAGCGGGCCGGTCGAGCGCCATTCCCGCGGCAAGACACCGATCCACGAGCTCGGAGACGCTGGTCGGCGGGGTGTTTGTGAGGTCTGCCACAAGCCGGAGCCGGTCGTCCCCGTAAGGGTTCAGCTGCATAAGACCATTACAGCAGGGTGCAAGCATGGACAAGCATTCATTGCCGCGCCGCGCCCGCTCCGCCGCCGTGGCGGACACGGGAACGGGATCGCCCACCGCATCGGCACCGGCAGCGGTACGGGCCTCGGGGCAGGCTCCGGGACCGTACGCATCCGGCCTCCGCAAGTGGCTTCCGCTGGTGGCTACTTGCCTGGGTACCTTCATGTTGCTGGTCTACGCGACGATCGTGACCGTGGCCCTGCCGAGCATGGCCGACGACCTCCACGCCGGTTTCGGCTCGCTCCAATGGATCGTCGACGTCTATACCCTTGCGCTCGCCGGGCTGCTCCTCGGTATGGGTTCGCTCAGCGACAGCCTGGGCCGTAAACGCCTCTACGTACTCGGGCTGGCCTGCTTCACGGCCGCCACGCTCGTGTGTGGTCTGGCCCCCAGCGTTCAGGTGCTCATTGCGGCCCGCGCGGTCCAAGGGGTGGCCGGTGCGGCCATGTTCGCCACGCTGCTGCCGTTGATCGGTCTCACCTACACCGGCCGCGACCGGCCCAAGGCGTTCGCCGTCTGGGGCGCGGTCGCCGGTGCCGCGGGCTGTGCCGGGAATGTCGCCGGCGGCATCCTCACCCACTTCCTGTCCTGGCAGTGGATCTTCTACGGTGCGGTCCCTCTGTGCGCCGTCACGCTCGCCCTCTCCGTCAAGGTGCTGGCCCGTGACGCCGGCAATCCCACTCCCATCGACTGGTGGGGTGTCACCACCTTCACTCTGGCCGCTCTCAGCCTCACCTTCGCCGTCATCCAGGGCGGCGAGAGCACCTGGTCGTCCCCCGCGACCCTGCTCGCCTTCACCCTGGCCGCCGTCCTTCTCGCGGCTTTCCTGCTCATCGAGCGGGCAATCGCCCACCCCATGCTCCCCCTCTCCCTCTTCCGCAAGCCCGCCGTCAACGGCATGCTCATCGCCGCGGGCGTCTACTACTTCTCCGCCTTCGGTTTCCTGCCCGTTCTCGCCCTCTGGCTCCACGACGCCGCCGGCCTCGGCTCCTTGGGCACCTCGCTGGTCATCACCGTCCAACCCGCCGCCTTCTTCGTCACCTGCGCACTCGTCGGCAGCTCACTGCACCGCATTCCCGCCCGCTGGTCCCTTGGCGGCGGCACCCTCGTCGTCGCCCTCGGCAATCTAGCCTTCCTCACCCTTGACCCCGCCTCCTCCTGGCCGGCCCTCCTCCCCGGCCTGGTGCTCACCGGCCTCGGCGCCGGTCTGGTCTCACCGGTCCTCCCCGCCATCGCCATGTCCTCAGCACCCGCCACCCACACCGGAACGGCCGCCGCCGCGGCCAACAGCGCCCGCCAACTGGGCCTGGCCCTGGGTATAGCCCTCCTGGGCACCGTCTTCCACCAGCACGCCGCAACCACCGCAACCACCGCAACCACCTCGCACACGGCGTACGCCGACGCCCTGCGCGCCGTCTTCCTCACCGCCGGAGTCGTCGCCCTGGCCGGCGGCCTGGCCGCCTTCCTCCTCCTGGGCCGTCACGGCGGCCGCACCCCTCAACCACCCACCACCCTCAGCGGACTTCGCCGTCCTCGCACTCCTTGAGCCCCGCGACCGCCAGTGCGTGCTCCTGCGGGTGCACGTCGGCTCCGGGCACGGCGAGCGCGGCCCGGAACTGCTCCCGCGCCTCGGCGAAGCGGCCTGCCGTGGCGTAGGTGCGGCCCAGCCGGCAGCGAATGTGCATCTCGAGCCGGTCGCGCTGGGGTTCCGTCACCGGGGACAGCGCCTGGTGCCGGGAGAGCGCCTGGCGGTGGAGGGTTTCGGCGGCGCGCAGGTTTCCGCCGCCCTCCTCGGCCGTGCCCAGCCGGGTCAGGATGAGCGCGTGCAGGAGGACGTCCCCGACCCGCTGGGCCAGGTCGGCCGCGTGGCGGTACAGGGGGCCGGCTTCGCCGAACCGGCCGAGGCCGAGGTGGACGTCGCCGGCACAGGACAGGACCCTGCTGATCATGCGAGGTCTGCCGTTCTTCTCTGCGTGGACGAGCGCTTCGGACAAGCAGGCCAGCGCCTCCACGCCATGCCCTTGTGTGTGGTGGACGATGCCGAGTGTGCAGAGCCCCGCCGCGGCGAGCCAGTTGTCGTCGGACCGCTGGGCCAGCTCCACCGCGGTGGTCAGCGGCGGGATGGCCGACTCGGCCCGGCCGACGTTGAGTTCGGCAGCCCCGAGTCCGGCCAGGGCCCGCGCCTCCTCGCCCTGGTCCGCGTGGCGGCGGCTGAGGTGAAGTGCCTCGGTGAACCAGGCGCGCCCATAGGGGTGGCGGCCCTGGTAGAGGTCGTTGAGGCCCATGCAGTTCCGCAGTGCGGAGGCCATCCGCCGGTCGGTGGCCTCGTCCGCGTGCGCGAGCGCGATCTCGAGGGCCGTCCGGCACTCGTGGTAACGGCCCTGACGGGTGAAGTAGTCGCTCAGGGCCTCGGCGAGCCAGCACGCGTAGTCGGCTTCGCCGAGTGCTGCGGCGTGCCCGACGACATCGACGAGCTCTCCGCCGGCCGTGTCCAGCCAGCCGTCCGCGTTCTCCCAGTCCGTGAACGGCGCTCCGGCGGGCTGCGGCCCCGTGGGGAAGCCGCCCGCGCCCACATCGCTGGTGGTCCGGGCCGCGTCCAGATAGAGGCGGAGTGCGGCGGTGCGGACCGCGCCGGCTTCGGCGGGGGCGGCTTCCGCGAGCCGACGCGCGTGCATCCGCACCAGGTCGTGCAACCGGTAGCGGCCCGGCCGCGGTTGCTGGAGCAGACTCGCGTCGACCAGGCTCTCCAGGATCCACTCGGCGTCGCGGACCGGCCACCCCAGCATGGCCGCCGAGGTCAGCGGATCGAACTCGACCGTCGGCGACAGGCCCAGGGTGCGGAACCCGAGCTGCTGCTCCGGCGTCAGCTGTTCGTACGACAGACGGAAGGCCGTCTCCACGCTGCGGTCCCCGGCGCTCAGCTCGCCGAGCCGCTGCTCGTCGCACGCCATCCGGTCCACCAGGTACCCCAGTGTCCAGGCAGGGCGGGTCTGCAGCCGTGCTCCGGTGATACGCAGTGCCAGCGGCAGCCCGTCACACAGCCGGACCAGCGCACGCGTCGCCTCCGGCTCCCGGTCCGCGCGGTCCTCTCCCACGATGTGCCGGAGCAGGGACAGCCCCTCGCCGGTCTCCAGGGGCTCCAGGGTGACGCGCCGGACGGTGTCCAGTCCGGCCAGCCGCCGTCGGCCGGCCACCAGCACCGTGCTGCCCGGCCCAGCGGGCAGCAGCGGCCGGATCTGTCGCGCGCCGGCCACATCGTCCAGGACGAGGAGCAGCCGCAGTGCGCTGGTCGCGGCCCGCCATACCGCGGTGAGCTCGTCGAGGTCGTCGGGCACCTGGTTGTCGGCCGCGCCGACCGAGCGCAGCAGCCGCCGCAGCACTCGCTGCGGTGAGAGCCTCCGCCGCTCCGTGCCGTGCGTACGCAGGTCCACGAACAGGCAGCCGTCCGGGTGGTGGGCGCGGAGGGCACGGGCCGCGTGGACGACGAGTGCGGTCTTGCCGACCCCGGCGGTGCCGTCCACCGCCACGATGGATACGGATCCGGGCGACGGGGGCGCGGTCAGCAGCGCCAGTTCGTGCTTCCGCCCGATGAGGTGGCCGGTGTCGCCCGGCAGTTCATTGACCGGGTGGCGAGGCCGGAGATGGGGCTGTGGCTGCGGATCCGGCTCTGGTTGGGGCTGGAGTTGGGGTTGGGGATGCGGCTGCGGATCCGGCTCTGGTTGGGGTTGCGGCTGCGGCTGTGATCGGGGCCGGGGCTGTGGCGGAGGAGCGGCTGAGCGTGCCGCGGCCGGGCCGAGGAGTTGCTCGTCGTCCCGGCGCAGCACCGCCTGGTGCACCCGACGGAGCTCCTCCCCGGGACTGACACCGAGTTCGTCGCGCAGCCGCGCGCGCATGTCCTGATAGGCGCTCAGCGCAGCCGCCTGGTGTCCGCTGCCGTACAGGGCACGCATCCGCAGCGCGGTCAGCGGCTCGTCGTACGGATCGGACGCGGCTAACGCGGCGAGCTCGTCCAGGGCATCGGCGGACCGGCCGAGACGTACCAGGCATTCGACCCGCTCCTGCTGGAGTGCGCACTGCCGCCGCGCCAGCCGCTGCCGCTCGCCCTGTGCGTACGGCCCCGGGAGCCCGGCCAGGGGCTCGCCCCGGAAGAGGGCGAGCGCCTCGGACAACCCGTCCAGGGCGGTGGCCGGGTCACCGGATGCCCGCGCGCGCCGTGCTGCATCGACCTGCTCGGCCAGTTCCGCCACATCGAGCCGTACACCGTCGCTGACGAAGCGGTACCCGCCCGGGCCACTGCGGATCAACGACCTCGCCGCCGTCCCCGTGCGTGCCCCCGACCGTCCGGCGCCTTCCGCGTCGAGCGCCTTTCGCAACGGATAGACGTAGCTCGGCAGCACGCGGCGACCGGACCTCGGCGGCTGTGCGTCCCATACGTCGGCGAGCAGCTGCTCATGACTGACCAGCGTGCCCCGCCGCAGCAGCAGCGCGGTCAGCACCGCCTGGCGCCGTACCGGCCCCAGGTCCAGTGGCGTCCCGTCACGCCAGGCCCGCACCGGCCCGAGCAGCGCGATCCGAAGCCGCTGCGAAGATCCCCCGTCCATCCCGAAGCCTCCGCTCCCACCCACACGATGCTGTCGGCATCATCGAGATGTCACGCGCATTCCAGCGCCTCCCTCCGGGGCTTGGCAAGTCACCACCGAGAACCGCCCGAACCGTCGCTGATGCCGGGTTCGCCGACGAAAACGGGGTGATGTGACGTTCGCGTCCGCTCGGCCGGCGCTCGGCCGGGCTTCCGTACGGCGCCGCTCGCCGCTCCGTCCTTGCCCGCCTTGCCTGCCTTGCCCCGCCCGATGCCCGGAAGGCGCCGCCCACTGCTGTGCCCGGGTGCCCGGATGGTGCCGCCCGCTGCCGCGCCGGCACCCGGGTGGTGTCACCGTGGTGCCATGAGCGCCATTGTGGTGCCATTGGGCCTTGCGTTGGCGTCACCGTGATGCCATAGTGGCGTTATGGACCTCACGCCTTACGTCGACAATCTCCGGCACGAGCTCGCGGTCGCCGCGGACGCGGGCGGGGACGAAGCTCGAGCCCTGGCCGAGCGGCTGACCACACCACTGGAGTCGGCCACCCGACTGATCTTGCTCAACGCGCTGTCCGCCGCCATGGGGGAGGTCACCCAGGACCTGGCGCCGGGCTCGGTCGACGTACGGCTACGGGGGCTCGATCCCGAGTTCGTGGTGACACCGCCACCGGTGGCGGTGGTGTACGAGGACGCCGGGGAGCGGGAGGGCGCGCCGAGCGGTGCGCCGATGCCCGTGCCCGTGCCCCTGGCTCCGGCGGAGGGCGAGGAGGGGGGCGGTACGGCGCGGATCAACTTCCGTCTGCCCGCCCACCTCAAGACCCGGGTCGAGGACGCGGCCGGACAGGAGGGCCTGTCGGTCAACGCCTGGCTGGTGCGGGCCGTCGCCGCCGCCCTGGAGGGGCCCGGCGAGCGCGGTGGCCGGACGCCCGTCCGCAGCCGCCACCGCGGCCAGCAGGGCTATACGGGCTGGGTCCGCTAGCCGCGCCTCCCGCCCGTGAGCTCAGACCTCACACCCTCAGGCCTCACACCCTCAGGCCTCACACCCTCAGGCCTCACACCCTCAGGCCTCACACCCTCAGATCTCACGCCCTCAGACCTCACACGCTCGCACACGTCACCATCCACTTCGCTCATCTACTTCACTCACCCACCGTCAGCACCCGCTTGACCAGTGGGAACACACTTCACAGCCAAGAGGACGGCACAGCCATGCCACATTTCGACACTCCTGAACCGATCTCCGTCACCCTCGAATTCGATATGGGCTCCGCCCGGATCATCGCAAGCAAGCGCGCGGACACCGTCGTCGAGGTGCTGCCGACCAACGACGCCGAGGACATCGACGTACGGGCCGCACAGCAGACCAAAGTCACTTGCTCGGAAGGGAAGTTGCTGATCAAGGGGCCGAAGAAGCGCTCCCTGTTCGGCAAGAGCGGCTCGGTGGAGGTGAGTATCGAGCTGCCGGCCGGTTCGGACCTCCGAGGCAGCTCACCCATGGCGGACTTCACCTGCGAAGGCCGCTTCGGCGACTGCCGCATCAAGACCTCTCTCGGCGACATCCTGATCGACGAAGCGGCGGCGGTGGATCTGCGGACCAGCCTCGGCACCGTCCGCGTGGACCGGGTGACCGGGGACGCGGAGGTCGTCGGGGCGGGCCGGATCGACATCGACGTGATCGGGGGCGCGGCAACGGTCAAGAACGCCAACGGCGAGACCGTGATCGGGGAGGTCACGGGTGAGCTGAAGGCGAACTCGTCCAACGGTCGTATCTCCGTCGATATCGCCCATGCCGGAGTCGACGCCAGGTCCGCCAACGGCGGTATCAGGATCGGTGACGCGGCGCGCGGTCAGATGGTGCTGCAGGCCGCCGCCGGCGATATCGAGATCGGCATCCACGAGTCGTCCGCCGCCTGGCTCGACGTGCGCACCGACGTCGGCAGCGTACGCAACTCCCTTGGTGCGGCCGAAGGCCCCGGCGACTCCGACGAGACGGTCGAGGTGCGCGCCCGCGCGGGGGTCGGCGACATCATCGTCCGGCGCCCCTGACCGTACGGCCCACTCGCCACCCGTCCCTGAGGGCCGCCACCCTGCCCCCGCCTCCACCCCACCTTCCTTCGCGCCACCGCACTTCTCCGCACCGCACCTCTCCGCGCCGCACCGCACTTCTCCGCACCGCACTTCTCCGCGGCAACAGCCCGTTGCCCGTCCACGACACAACCAGCACTCCGACAGGACTGTCATGATCATGACTTCAGCGTCGCCCGCTGTCGCGTCGGCGATTTCCGCCACAGGCCTTTCCAAGTCCTACGGCGACAAAGTGGTGCTCGACGGCATCGACCTGCATATCCCCGAAGGCACGATCTTCGCGCTGCTCGGTCCCAACGGCGCGGGCAAGACCACCACCGTCCAGATCCTCTCCACCCTCATCTCCGCGAACTCCGGCCAGGCGCGGGTGGCGGGCCATGACCTGACCCGTGAGGTGGCCGGCGTACGTGCCGCGATCGGTGTGACCGGTCAGTTCGCGGCGGTGGACAACCTGCTGACCGCCCAAGAGAACCTGATGCTGATGGCGGACCTGCTCCATCTGCCCCGCCGTGAGGGCCGACGGCGTGCCCACGAGCTGCTGCGCCGTTTCGAGTTGGCGGAGGCGGCCAAGAAACCCGTATCGACTTTCTCAGGTGGGATGCGGCGCAAGCTCGACCTGGCGATGACGCTGGTCGGCAGGCCGCGTGTCATCTTCCTTGACGAGCCGACGACCGGTCTGGATCCGCGGAGCCGTCGCACGATGTGGGAGATCATCCGCGGTCTGGTCGCCGATGACGGCATCACCATCTTTCTGACGACGCAGTACCTGGAGGAGGCCGACCAACTCGCGGACCGTATCGCCGTCCTGGATCGCGGGAAGCTGGTGGCGGAAGGCACGGCGGACGAGCTCAAGCGCTTGATCCCCGGCGGTCATATCCGTCTCCGGTTCGGTGACGGAAGCGGCCTCGCCTCGGCTGCCGCCCTGTTCGGCTCCGCAGTGGACGGCTTCGGCTCACCGGTGACCGACGGCGAAGAGTTCACCCTGCACATTCCCAGTGACGGCAGTGTCCCGGCTCTGCGGGCCGTCCTCGATGCCCTGGACGATGCGTCGATCAAGGCCGAGGCGCTGACCGTGCACACCCCGGATCTCGATGACGTCTTCCTCGCCCTGACCGACCGGTCCCGGTCCGGCCCCGGGCTC
The DNA here is from genome assembly GCF_042895955.1 of Streptomyces sp. NPDC001339. Taxonomy (NCBI): domain Bacteria; kingdom Bacillati; phylum Actinomycetota; class Actinomycetes; order Kitasatosporales; family Streptomycetaceae; genus Streptomyces; species Streptomyces sp. NPDC001339. The sequence continues at coordinate 261,997 of NZ_JBIAWT010000011.1, forward strand.
ACCTCTCCGAACTCTCCGAGCTCCCTGAGCTCCCTGAGCTCCCCGAGCTCGAACTCGCTGAACTCTCCGAACTCGCTGAACTCCCAGAAGGGTCAGGCCCGATGAGCACTCTGTCGTACGCCGTCCGCGATTCGACGACGATGGTGCGGCGCAATCTCAAGCATGCGCTGCGCTATCCGTCCATGACGGTCTCGGTCGTCGCGATGCCGCTCGTGATGCTGCTGCTGTTCAACTACGTCTTCGGCGGCGCCCTGGGCAGCGGCATCGGCGGTAGACCCACCGGCGGCGGCGAGCCGGGCGCTGCGTATATCGACTATGTCGCACCCGGCATCATCCTGATGGCCGCCACCTCCGGGGCCCTGTCCACCGCCATCAGCGTCTGCTCCGACATGACCGAGGGCATCGTCAACCGGTTCCGTACGATGTCGATCTCCCGCGCCTCCTTCCTGACCGGGCACGTCGTCGGCAGCGTCCTCCAGACCCTGGTCAGCATCGCGCTCGTCGTCGGTGTCGCTCTGCTGATGGGCTTCCGCCCCACCGCCACCCCCGTGGAGTGGCTCGCCACCGTCGGCGTCCTGACCCTGCTCATCCTGGCGCTCACCTGGCTGGCCGCCGCCATGGGCCTGATAGCCAAGAACGTCGAGACCGCCAGCAACATGCCCATGCCGCTGACCTTCCTGCCCTTCCTGGGCAGCGCCATCGTCCCGCCGGAGTCCATGCCCGCCGGGCTGCGCTGGTTCGCCGAGTACCAGCCCTTCACGCCCATCATCGAGACACTGCGCGGCCTGCTCATGGGCACGCCCATCGGCAACAGCGGACTCATCGCCCTCGCCTGGTGCCTCGGCCTCACCCTGGCCGGCTACCTCTGGGCCCGAGCCGCCTTCCACCGCGACGCCAGGCGCTGACCGGCCGTCGCGCGAAGTCAGCCCACCCGTACGGCACTTCACCCATACAGCACTTCGCCCGTACCGCACTTCACTCATACAGCACGTCGCCGTTCCACCGCACTGTTCCACCCCGCTGCTCAACTGCACCGCGCAACTGCACTGTTCCACCGCACCTCACCGTGCGTCAGCCCACGGCTCACGGCACATGGCCCACGGCATTCAGCACTCAGCACCGGAGGACACCATGCACAACGAACCGTCGACCCGCTCCACCCACTCCACCCACTCCGCCCACGACACGACGCGGCACCCCGAGCCGGTCACGTTGCCGACCGAGCGCCACACCGGCTGCCCCTTCGACCCGCCCGCCGAGCTGACGAGGATGCGCGAGGAAGCGCCCTTGCGCCGGCTGAGCTTCCCTGACGGGCACATCGGCTGGCTGGCCACCGGCTACACCGCGGTCCGGTCCATACTCTCCGACCAGCGCTTCAGCTCACGCTACGAGCTCGCGCACTACCCGCTCGCAGATATCGGCGAGCTGCCCCCGGCCCCCCTCGGTGACCTCACCGGGATCGACGCCCCCGAGCACACCCGCTACCGGCGTCTGCTCATGGGCAAGTTCACCGTGCGCCGGATGCGCCGGCTCACTGAGCGCGTCGAGCAGATCACCACCGAGCACCTGGACGCCATGGAGCGCCGAGGAGGCCCGGTGGACCTCGTCGAGGCGTTCGCCCAGCCCATCCCCGCGCTGATGATCTGCGAACTCCTGGGTGTGCCCACCGCCGGACGGGAGGTCTTCCATCGTCATGCGACGACCCTGCTCGACCAGAAGGCCACCGACGAGGAGAAAGGCGCCGCCGGCACCGCACTGTTCGAGACCATCCACGCACTCGTCCTGGCCAAGCGCACCGAACCCACCGACGACCTGCTCAGCGACCTGACCAGCACCGATCTCACCGACGAAGAACTCTCCGCCCTCGGCGCCTTCCTGCTGGGCGCCGGCCTGGACACCACCGCCAACCAGCTCGCGCTGGGCACCTTCGCCCTGCTGCGCAACCCGGACCAGTTCGCCGCCCTGCGCGACGACCCGGGCCTGGCCGACCAGGCCGTCGAGGAACTGCTGCGCTATCTGAGCATCGCCGATCCCATGGTGCGCGCGGCGCTGGAGGACGTCGAGGTGGAGGGCCAGGTGATCAAGGCCGGGGAGACGGTCGTCTGCTCGGTACAGGCCGCCAATCGCGATGCCCGGCGGTTCCCCGACCCCGACTCCCTCGACCTGCACCGCAAGGCCACCGGTCACCTGAGCTTCGGCCACGGCGCCCACCAGTGCCTGGGCCAGCAACTGGCCCGCGTCGAAATGTGCGTCGCCTTGCCCGCGCTGGTGACCCGCTTCCCGACGCTGCGGCTCGCCGTCGCGTCCGATCGGATCCCGCTGCGCGAGCAGATGAACATCTACGGGGTTCACAGCCTCCCCGTCACCTGGGACAAGGAGTAGCCCGATGCCCCTCATCAGCACCGATCGCGACCGCTGCGTCGGCGCCGGGATGTGCGTACTGACCGCCCCGGACGTGTTCGAGCAGGACGACGAGGACGGACGGGTCCTCCTCCTCGACGCCGCCCCGGGACCCGACCAGCACGCCGCGGCCCGCCAGGCCGCCGGCTTCTGCCCCGCCGCGGCCATCACCGTCACCGAACGGTAGGAACACCGAGCCGTAGGAACACCGAACGGTAGGAGCCCAGCACCGCAGCTCCCCGTACGCCCCGCCAACCCGCCAACCCGCCAACCCGCCACTACACCGCCGGACATGGAGGTCAGTCGATGATGTTCACGAAGATGATGTTCCCGGAATCGGCAGCACGCCATGTCCGGCCGAGAGGGCTCGTCTCGGCTCCCTGTGACCCCGGGGAGTGGCTGCGCGGCGGCCGCCGTGACGATCTCTCCGTGCCCCCGGGCACCAGACCCAGCCCTATGTCTGGACCCCTGTACCTGTACCTGGACCTAGACCGACTCGAAGGTGCGGGTCGGTGACGGTGTCCGGTCGCCTTCCGCGGTGCCGGGCGCGGCGGGCGTATGAGGTGCGGAACGCTGGGCGGGCTTGCGCCGCGGTGTGACGTGCCGGCGGACATCGTCGATACCTCGGCGCATGGTGGCGCGGAGCCACTTCCCGAAGGGGCGTTCGATGAGGCGGTGGATGAGCCAGGCGGCGACCAGCATGAGCGCGGTCACCGAGGTCACCAGGACCGGGGCGGGGACGCTGTTCCGGTAGTGGTGGATGAGGGTCATGCCGATGTTCAGGTGGATGAGGTACAGCGGATAGGTGAGCGCTCCCGCGGTGGTGAGCCACTTCCACTGGATCCGGTCGAAGGCGCCGAGCGCGATCGCACCGATGAGGGCGAAGGCGGTGATGATGATCAAGCGGGCGGGCCAGGTGGGCAGAGCGTCCACGGCGTCCTTGCCGAGGTTGACGGCCAGGCGGTAGTCGATATAGCGCTGGGCCAGCAGCAGCTGAAGGATCACGATCGCCCACAGGACCGCGTTGGACCGGTGACGGTACATCAGGTAGAAGGCGATGCCCGCGATGAAGAACGGTGCGTACTGCGGCATGGCGAATGCGGTGAGCAGGGGGGTCTTCAGGACCGGTGCGAGGGCGGCGGCCGCGGTCCACACCCCGCACAGGATCAGGCAGTTGCGGTAGGTGACGCCGAACAGCATGACCACAGCCATGATCAGGTAGAACTTCAGCTCCACGAAGAGCGTCCAGTACACCGGGTCGACGTCGGGGGTGTCGTCACCACCCTGCAGCATGGTCAGATTGGTGATGACGGTGCCCCAGCTGCGTGGGGAAGCAGCCTCCGGCCAGATCTTCACCACCACCGTGGTGAGCAGGAGGCCGGCCCAGTACGCGGGGAACAGGCGGGAGACGCGGGAGACGGCGAACTCGCCCACCGTACGGCCCCATACGCTCATACAGATGACGAAGCCGCTGATCAGGAAGAAGACCTCCACCCCGAGCCACCCGTACTGGGCTGCCAGGTGGGCGGTCGGGAAGATCGTGTCCGGGCCATGGCCCCACGGCCGGGCCAGCGCGATGTAGTGGTAGAAGACCACCATGAGCGCGGCCAGCAGCCGCAGCCCGTCGAGTGTGGCCAGCCTGTTCCCCGAGCGGCGCTCGGCCATCGTGCAACCTCCAGGCGCCCGGGTCAGGAGCGCTGCGTATCGGAAGCGGCTCACAGACCGCAAGGAACTGTGAGCAACTTGTGCGCCGTTCAAGTGTTCACGGCAGGTGAACGGCCGGCCCTGCGGCGGGTGGCGATACCCACGGTCGGCGGGTGGCGATACCCACAGTCGGGATCACGAGCGAGAGCCCGGCTGTTTCGGCCCGGCCCGCGGACCGCTGTCCCCCCTCCTCCCTATCAGCCGACACCCACGACACGGGGAACACGCTAAGCAGTTCAGCCGCATCCGGCGCAACCGGTACTGGACGTTCTGTGCCGCACGCCCCTATGCCACACGCTCCTGTGCCGCACGCTCCTGTGCCACATGCCCCTGTGCCGCACGCCCCTGCGTCAGCCGCGTCCGGTGAACTTCTGGCCTACCCCGAGCCGACGCAGACCGGCGAGGACCTGCGGGTCCTGCGCGTCGAGCCAGTCGCAGAGCTGCCGGAAGGAGACCATCCGGACGTCCTTGTGCTTGCTGTCGGCGATGTGCTTGATCGTCTCCTCGATGGCATCCATGTAGATGCCGCCGTTCCACTGCTCGAAGTGGTTGCCGATGAAGAGCGGGGCGCGGTTGGTCTCGTACGCGCGCTTGAAACCGGCGATGTACGCCTCGGTGGCCTGCTTGCGCCAGCGCGGGTAGTTGGCCGGCGGGCCCTTGGTGGAGTTCTTGGACTGGTTGTACATCATGTTGAAGTCCATCGAGAGGACATCGGTGGGAAGGCCGGGGAACGGTACCCCCTGGAGCGGGAAGTTCCACAGCCCCTGCTTCTTGTCGGGCCAGACCTGGAGGCCGCCGGGGGAGCTGGCGTCGTACCGCCAGCCGCGCTTCTTCGCGGTCGGCAGCAGGTTGTCCTGGCCCTTCAGGCAGGGCGTACGGCCGCCGACCAGTTCCTTGGAGTAGTCGAACGGCAGCGGTTCGAGGTCGGTGAAGCCGGTGTTCGTACGCCACTTGGTGACGAAGTCCATGGCCTGGTCGATCTCGGAGTCCCACTGGGCGGGGGTCCAGTGCTCGACCGAACCCTTGCCGTCGCAGAAGTGGCCGTTGAAGTGGGTGCCTATCTCGTGGCCTTCCAGCCAGGCCGCGCGCAGGTTCTTCAGCGTCTCCCTGATGTGGGGATCGGTGAGGTAGCCGATGGCAGAGTTGCCGACGGGGTTGTTCGGCGGCCGGTACAGGCGCTTCTTCGACTCGGGCAGCAGATACAGCCCGGAGAGGAAGAAGGTCATCGAGGCGTTGTGGTCGCTGGCGACTTTACGGAACCGCGGGAAGAGGCCGTTGCCCACCTCGCCCGCCCCGTCCCAGGAGAAGACCACGAACTGCGGCGGCTTCTGGCCGGGCTCCAGCCGCTCCGGCTTGGGCGGCTGTTTCGGCTGCTTGCCGGTATAGGCGGTCGAGCCGTCACCGATCGGCTTCGCCTTCTCCGTCTGCCCGGGCTTGGCCGCCACCCTGTCGGAGTCCGATGTCCCGGGGAAGGAACAGCCGGCGGAGAGCGCCGCTGCCGCTCCTGCTCCCATACCGAGTCCGAGCATGCCCCGTCGGCTGAGTTCGCGCACCGCGTCCCCCATCGCACATCGCATTCGTTTGGCCTGAAGTCATCGCAGGTTGCCCAGAGAGAGGGGCGAACGGATGCCCGGGTTCCGTCGCGATGGGGAAAAGTCGCGGACCGGACGGAGGGTCGACAGCTGGTCGACGCAGGGTCGTCGACACCGATCCGGAGGGTCGCGGAGCGATTACCCACCGACGGGGCGCGGTGGCTACAAGGTGCTACATGCCTTGATGAGGAGGAGTGCCTGAATATGCAGGATATTTCAGGCAAGGAGCTGTGCGGCGAGGTGCCGTACTGCGCATGTCCGCTCATGACTGCTTATGACTGCTCATGGCTGCTCATGCGCGCGCACCGCACCGCCCGGCAGTACCCCGCCCCGGCGGCGCGGCGCGGAGCCGCTTCGCTCAGGCCTCGTGCCCGCGACGCGCTTCCCGGTCGAGTGAAATATCCGTGATATTCCTGATGCCCCTGATGTTCGGTCTGACGGTCTGGTGGTATCGCCCGGGAATCACCCGGGAATCGCCCGGGAGGGGTGAGCCGACGATGAGCTGGTCATCGGCGATATGGCCGATTTCGGCTATCGGCATCGGCTATACCGGCTATATCGGGAATCCCGTAACGGCTGGAACCCCGACGTCTGGAACTGGAACCCCGACGGCTGGAAGACGTCTTGTCCCTTGTGAACAGCTTGTCCCTGCGACGCCGCTCCCGCGTGGCGGGTGTGGCCGCGCTGCTGGTGGCCGCTGTGCCGGCGGCCGGGTGTGCCGCCGGCGGGGGAGCGGTGAACGCCGTGTCCGCCCCGCCCTTGGCCGGGCCGAAGCAGTTGTGGCCCGACCGTCTGGTGATGCCCTCGCCCTCTCCCGAGCCCGTTCAGCCGGCGGAACAGCCGGTTCGGCTGCGCGGGGTGCCCGGCGCCGCCGCCGGTATCCGCGCCGTGAACCCGGCAGATGTGGTCGCGGCCGACTTCCGGGCCCAGCGGCCGCCGGAGGACTCGTACGAGCCCGGCGCGGCAGTCGTCGACAAGATCCGCAGCTGTACGGCCGGGAAGCCGGACTGCCCGCTGCGCACGCCCATCCACCAGGATCTGACCGGTGACGGCAAGGAGGAGCTCGTCCTGGCCATCGACGCGTCCCCGGGCACGCTGACGCTGCGCGTGTACGCCCTCCTGGACGGGGTGGTCACCCGCATCCTGAACGCGGTGCACAGTCCGTTCTCGGTGGAAGTGGCGGGCAGGGACCTGATCGTGCGGGAACCGGTGGCCCAAGGAGGGTACGAAGCGCGCACGGTCTACTCCTGGGATGCCGGCACCCGCACCTTGGCCCAGCGGACCAGCGAGGTCCGCCAGGTCCCGGCCGGTACCGGCGCCCCGAGCTCCACCACTCCAGCCCCGAGCTCCACCACTCAGGCCCCGAGCCCCACCACCCCGGTCCCGGCCGGTTCTCCGGGAGCCCGGCGATGAGCGGCGGGCGTTGGCGTACGGGCGGTGCCCCGTGGTGGCCGCGGGGCGCGCGGTCCCCGGGCGTGCGGTCCAGAGACACAAGCTCCAGAGACACGAGGCCCAAACGCACAAGGCCCCAAGGCACAAGGCCCCAAGGCACAAGGCCCAGAAGCGCACCGTCCAGGGGTGCCTGGCTGCGCACGCTGTCCGGGAAGTTCTCCCTCTTCCTCGTCGCCACCTGCTGCATCGTCGCGCTGGCCATCGGCGTCCTGGTGCATGTCCTGGTGAGCCGGCAGGTCGTCGACAACGCCCGCACCGAGGCGCTGCGCCGCCTCGACTCCGCGGCCCGCTCCTACGTCGCCGGGGAACCGCTGCCCGGCGATGCGGCCGTGGACCCTCCGCAGCTCCCGCGTGCGCTGCGCGAGCGGGCGCTGCACGGTGCGCGCGGCACCCAGTTGGGCGAGTTCGAGGGCGCGCCGACGATGTGGGCCGCCGTCGGCGCGGACGACAACGTCCTGGCCGCCCGCTTCGACTACCGCCCCAGCGCCCGTACCCTCGACGGGCTCGACCAGGCGATCGTGATCTCGGCGGGTGCGGCCATCACCGGCACGCTCCTGGCCGGGCTGTTCGCGGTCTCCCGCGTCACGCGCAGGCTGCACCACACCGCCGCCGTGGCCGACCGGATCAACGAGGGCGACCTGGACGCCCGGGTCGCCGACCCGGAATCCACGCGTGACGCCCGCTATCAGGACGAGGTCGCTGCCGTCTCCCGCGCCCTGGACGCGATGGCCACCACCTTGCAGCGCAAGCTGCACAGCGAGCAGCGGTTCACCGCCGATGTGGCCCATGAGCTGCGCACCCCGCTCGCCGGGCTCCATGCGTCCGCCGAGCTGCTGCCGCCGGGCCGCCCCACCGAGCTGGTCCGCGACCGGGTGCAGGCGCTGCGCCGCCTCACCGAGGATCTGCTGGAGATCTCCCGGCTGGACTCCGACACCGAACGGGCCGATCTCGCCGCCCAGGATCTGGGGGAGCTGGCCCGGCAGACGGCACGGGCCAGTGGGCTGCCGACCGAGGTCGTCGTCGTACACGACCAGTGTGTGATCACCGACCGTCGGCGTCTGGAGCGCGTACTGGGCAATCTCGTCGCCAACGCCCACCGGCACGGCCGCCCACCCGTGTCCCTGACGGTGGACGGCCTGGTCATCACGGTCCGTGACCGCGGCGACGGGTACCCCGATTCTCTCCTCGCACAGGGACCGCAGCGCTTCCGCACCGAACCCCGCAGCGGCGGTGGTGGCGGCAAAGGCCACGGCCTGGGGCTGACCATCGCCCTCGGCCAGGCCCGGATCATCCAGGCCGACCTGTCTTTCACCAACGCACCCGACGGCGGCGCCGTGACCACCCTCACCCTGCCCGCCGCCTGCGCCGCCCTACCGGACGCCGGATCGCCCTAGGCGTATCGCCCTGTCCGATGAGTCGGCCCGGTGGGTCAGCCCGATGGGGCAGCCCAAGGGACGCCACCAGGCCACCCAGATCGAGGACGCCGGTCCCGCCGTAGGACTTCAGGACGCCGGTCCCGCCGTAGGATTTCAGGACGTCGGTCCCGCCGTAGGACTTCAGTAGGCCGGTGACGGTCTCTGAAGCGCGCGGCCGGTGGCAGCCACCCGGCGGTCCACTCCAGCCGATCGGGCGAACCCCGGCGCTGCCCGGCGGAATGAAGCCCCTGAGGGGGCAACGGGGCCGGTGTCATGGAGAGCGGCTCTGCTCGTCGACCGTGCTCTGACCGTCCTCCGGAGAAGACACCCGCCATGCGTACGCACTCTCTCCTCCGCCTCCTCCGCCTCCCCCGCCTCCTCCGTCGTGCTGCGCAGCCCAACGTGCTGTTCGGGGGTGTGTACGGCGCGGTCCTCGCGAGTTCGATGGTGGCCGCGCTCACCCAGTACCCCGAGACGGGGCGCGCGGATCGCCTGTACGACGCCCAGTGGCTGCTGGTCACGGCGGTCGCCTCGGCCCTGGCCCATGGGTACGCGCACTTCATCGCCCGGCGCGGCGCCCCGGCACATCCCGGTGGCTGGCGGTCCCTGCGGATCCTGCTCGACGAGTGGCCGCTGGTGGCCGCCACCCTGCCCACCGTGCTGCTGATGTACGGAGCGGGGTTCGGCTGGTGGGGGTCGAAGGACATCGAGTACGCCGTGTTCGCCGTCAACATCGCGCTGCTCTTCGGCTGGGGCCTGCTGGCCGCACGTGTGGCGGGCCGCGCTTGGCGCTCGGCCGTGAGGCTCGGCGTGGCGGACGCGCTGCTCGGCGTGATCGTGGTCGTCGCCAACGCGGTCATCAAGTAGCCGCCCCGCGGGGCGACTCCAGCGCTTCCACTTCGCCCTGGCTTTAGTTCACTGCGCCCTGGCTCTCGTTCACTGAGCCCTGCCCTCGTCCTCAGGCGGGGTACCGCGGCGGTGGGACGGCCGATAGCCTCCGGTGCGGCCCGCCCGAGCCGGCTTCGGCAGGCCGCGGCAGAAGTGGCTGATCAGGTAACGCAGATGCGCGGGCATCGCTTGAGGACGCGGCACGCCGATTGATCCCGCAATGTTCCAGATCCTGTTTGCGGATGGTCGGAGTCCGGTCTGTCGGCGGGGTGATCCCGCTGGTCGGGGGAGTGAGGGCAGTGAGGGAGCCGCGAGGGGACGGAGCCGAGGCCCGGACCACAAGGAACAGGCAAGGGAACAGGCAAAGGAACAGAGCGCGGCCCAGGGCCGGGGCCGCGACAGCGCTGGCGATCGCCCTGGCGGCCGTCTCCGGGACCGCGCCGACCGCCACCGCCGCTGACACAGGGGCCATCAGGACCATCAGGACCATCAGGGCCATCAAAGCCACCAATGCCACCAATGCCATCAGGGCGGACATTCGCGCCGATGTGAACCGTGACGGTGCCGTCGATGTCACCGGCGCGTCCGATGTCGCGGGCAAGACGACATGGCACAGCGGGCGGGGCGCGATCTTCCTGCCGAACATCGGCGACAAGCAGCGGCGCTGCAAGACAAGGACGCCGGACGGGCGATGGTTGTCCAACGCCCGGCTCCAGGCGTGCAACGACGCTCAGGACAACGTCGTGCGAGCGCCCGAGTACCTGGCCCCCTTGCGCACCATACCCATGAAGAACGCCTCGGACGCTGCCACCGGCAGGCTTGAGCTGGTCGGCTCGGGCAAGTCCAGGGTCCGGCTCTTCCTCAAGCGGAACGGCACCTGGAGGTACGCCACCGACACCACCCGCATCACCCCCGCAGAGCTGCGCAAAGGCCTCGAACTCGGCCTGGACGGAAGGGACGTCATACGCACGGACTGGGATGGCTGCATCACCGTCCGGTTCACCGCCACCGACGGCGCGCGCACTTCCACGGACGAGGTGATGCTGCGCGCCGCCCCGGTCCTGACGCAGCACCACCTGCAGCGCGCCGAGCAGGCACTGGTCGTGGACGGCGGCAGCCACCAGGACCCCAACCAGCGGTCCTTTGCACGGCAGTTCGCCGAGGAGGTGCGAAAGGCCGGCATCACCAAGCCGACGTACACATTCCGGGACGGCACGGACATCTGGGCGCAGGACTTCATCGAGCCCGGTTACGTCAGCATGCCCGGTCCGGACGGCAAGCCGAGGGTCCTGCGGGTGATGATCCGGTCCGCGCAGATGGACCGTGACCCGGGCAAGCAGGTCTTCGCACTGCGCGGGCCCGGGGTCGGCGTCGCGCAGATCAACGAGGGGACGTCCGACCAGGTCAACTCCACCGGCAACCTGGAGACCATCCCGCCGTACAGCCACAACGGCAGGTCCTACCCGGCAGGCCGGATCATCACCGGCAGGTACGGCTCCCGGCTGCCCGCGCACACGGCCTTCCTCAGGGCTCAGGGTGCTCAGGACCCGCTGGTGCTGGAGACCGGCTGGCTCGCCGTGGGCCACGTGGACGAGTTCGTGCAGTTCCTGCCCGCGAACACCCCGCGCGGCTGGAAGATCGGCATCGCCGATCCGGAGGGCGGGCTCGCGCTGCTGCGCACGGCCCAGCGCGAGGGGCACGGCCACACGAAGGCCTTCTCCATCCCCCGCTCCTACGCGGAGCATCCCGTCCCCACGATCGATCAGGTCCTGTCCGACCGGCAGTTGCTCAAGGACAACGCCCTCGCGGCCCGGAAGATCGAGGAGAACCTGGCGCTGCTGAGGACCGAGACCGGTGTCACGGACGCCGAGATCGTGAAGATCCCGGCGATGTACGACAGCAACCTCGGCGGCTTCCCCGGGCCGCGTGCCGCGCGGGCACAGAACCGTCCGGTCATCGCCTCCTACCCTGGCGCCGTCAACGGCGTCGTCCTGAGCCCCACGACCTATCTCGCCCCCAAGCAGTGGGGCCCGGTCGTGGACGGCAAGGACCTCCTCGCCGAGGCGGTGACCGGCGCGTACGCCAAAGCCGGCATGCGGGTGCGCTACCTGGACGACTGGCGCACCCACCACGTCCTGGGCGGTGATGTGCACTGCGGCACCAACATGATCCGCGCCCCCGCCCCGCCGTGGTGGCACTCTCCCCGGCAGGACCGGAGCCCCTCCCCCCAGGTAGCACCGGACTCCCGAGCCGACATCCCTGCCCCCGCCCGGCGTACGGCACCGGGCGGAGAAGGGAATCCGTAGAGCCGGGGGCACCCGCCACTGCTCGGCCCCTGCCACCCGCCCACGTTCGGGCTCGAACCATCGCGGACGAGCCCCCAGCCGTGCCGCACTCATAGAATCGTGTAAGATCTTCGAGTTGCCATGGAGCCGTCGGGTTCCACGGCAGTCATTTCCGCCGCACTTCAGTGGCACACCACTACCGAACGGCTCGCTGCCGGGAACAATTTCGGCATGCCGAAATTCGGACCGGGACTCGATTATGAGTCGCCAGGGAAAGCCGCTAAAGTAGTGACCGCCGAAAGGGCAGCGAATAAGCCGCTCCGAGGCAAACCTTCCGACGAAAATCGGAGCCGGATCCGAACGGAATCCGGATCTGCTAAAGTCGGAATCGCGAAGAGGTCGGAAGGCTGAATCGCACCGGCGAAAATCGGAGCCGCGAGGATCTGATAGAGTCGGAAACGCAAGACCGAAGGGAAGCGCCCGGAGGAAGCCCGAGAGGGTGGCCGAAGGAAGCGTCCGTTCCTTGAGAACTCAACA
>NZ_JBIAWT010000012.1:0-214021 GCF_042895955.1 Streptomyces sp. NPDC001339
GGCCTCGTGGCGATCCCGGCTGCTGGAAGAGCAGTCGTCAGACGCGCTCGTCGCGTCAAACCTCCCACCGCAAGGTAGGGCGGAATCTCCTCCCTGAGCTTGCGAAGGCAGGAGAGCGCTTCAAAAGGCGCGGAACTTCCCCGTGCTGGCGGCGACGCTCACCGCCCTGGAGCACTGGGACACCGCGACGCGCGAGGAGAAGGCGCTCGTCTCGAAGGTGTACGGCGGCTACCTCAGCCCCGGCTTCCTCGCCGAGTTCGCGTCGGTGACCTGCGGTGACACCCCATGGACCCGCGACACCCGGTACTGGGTCGACCGGAGCGCCCAGGACACCGCCCGATACCCACTCCTGGGCGCGCGCTCACTCGCGTTCGCCGCGACCTGCGCGGCCTGGCCGTCGCCCCCGGCGCCCCCTGTGAAGGTCACCGGCGAAGGCCTGCCCCCCGTCCTCATGCTCAACTCGCTGCACGATCCCTCCACGTACTACGAAGCCGCGGTACGGGCGCACCGGGCGCTGCGCGGCTCGCGTCTGGTGACCGTCGGCGGTGGTGATCACGGCCAGTACCAGAACGGAAACGCGTGCGTGGACCGTATCGTCGACGGCTATCTCCTCAGCGGTTCCGTCCCCGCACGCGACACGTCCTGCCCGGCCGCCCCGGTCCCCGCCACCACCCCGGCTCCCGCCGCCACCCCAGTCGCTGCCCCCGCCCCGGTCCCCGCCACCCACCCGTGACGCGGCCGCGTGCCGTACTTGATTCGAGCTCGCTCGAAGGCGTTGGCTGGCCCACCATGAAGTACACGCAGCTCGGACGCACCGGACTCAAGGTCAGCCGACTCGTCCTCGGGACGATGAACTTCGGTCCTCAGACGGACGAGGCCGACAGCCACCGCATCATGGACGCGGCACACACGGCCGGTATCAACTTCTTCGACACCGCCAATGTCTACGGATGGGGCGCCGACAAGGGGCGTACGGAAGAGATCATCGGTTCGTGGTTCGCCCAGGGCGGCGGGCGACGGGACAAGACCGTGCTGGCCACCAAGGTCTACGCGAACATGGCGCCGGACGGCGACAAGGTCTGGCCGAACCACGACAAGCTCTCCGCCCTCAACATCCGGCGGTCGGTGGACGCCAGCCTCCAGCGGCTGGGGACCGACCACATCGACGTGTACCAGTTCCACCACGTCGACCGGGACACGCCCTGGGACGAGATCTGGCAGGCCATGGACGTCCTCGTCCAACAGGGCAAGATCCTCTACGCGGGGTCCTCCAACCACGCGGGCTGGCACCTCGCCCAGGCCAATGAGACCGCCCGGCGCCGGGGTTCGTACGGCCTGGTCAGCGAGCAGTGCCTGTACAACCTGGCCGAGCGGCGCGCCGAGATGGAGGTCATCCCGGCAGCCCGGAGTTACGGCCTGGGGGTCATCCCCTGGTCCCCGCTGCACGGCGGGCTGCTCGGCGGCGCGATCCGCAAGGAGCGCGAGGGCGGCGCGGCCCGTACGGTCTCCGGCCGCTCGGCCGACTCGCTCGCCAACTCCGCGATCCGCGAACGGGTCCAGTCCTACGAGGACCTGCTCGACCAGCACGGCCTGGAGCCGGGCGAGGTCGCGCTGGCCTGGCTGCTGACCCGTCCCGGTGTCACCGGTCCCATCGTCGGCCCGCGCACCGCCGACCAGCTCGCCTCCGCGCTGCGCGCCGTCGAGCTGCGTCTCTCGGACGAGCTGCTTGCCTCACTCGATGAGATCTTCCCCGGGCCGGGGCCGTCGCCGGAGGCGTTCGCCTGGTGAGGGGGCGCCTCCGCCCGGTGGGGTGGGCGGGGTGGGGCGGGGCGCTCAGCGCAGGGCCGCCGCCACGATCACGACGATGAGCAGCACGGCGAACAGGCCGGACATGATCCGGTTACGGGTTTTCGGGTCCACCCCACGAGCGTAACCGGGGTGGGACCCGAACACTTCACCGGCCGGGCCTCACACGCGCCTCATACCCGCCTCATACCCGCCTCGTACACAGGGTCAGGTGGCAGGGTCAGGTGGCAGGGGCCGCGCTCACCGGCCCAGCGGCCAGCTGGCGATCTCCTCGTAGTGCGGCTGAGCGCCGGGCACGCCGTGGACGGGTGGGTGGCTCCGCATCAGGGAGAGCTTCCCGACCGTCCAGGGCGAGCCCGCGAAATCCTTGAGGGCGGTCGCGTACGGGGCGAGGTGCACGGTGGGGACGCGGTTGCGGGCGAGGGTGAGGTGGGGGGTGTAAGGGCGGTGCTCGTCCGTCATGGCGATCCCGGCCCGGCGGGCGGCGGCCGCCGCGGAGTCGGCGAGCTTGCGCATGGCGGGCCGGTCGCCGTCGGCTCCGGCCCACACCACGCGGTCGGAGAAGCGGCCGCCGCCGGCGATCCGCAGCTCGTACGGGTCGCGCCGACGAGCCGCCCGCTCCAGGCGTTCCCGCAGGTCAGGAAGGGTTTCCTCGGAGACCTCGCCGTAGAAGGCGAGGGTGAAGTGCCAGCCGTCCCGCCCGGTCCAGCGCAGCCGGTCGGCAGCCGGGAGCCGCTTCAACAGCGCCACCTCGACGGCGAGCTCGTGGAGCGCGGGGGCCGGGGGGAGGACGGCGGCGAAGAGTCTCATGGGCCAGACGTACGTCGTCCTCCCCCGGTCGTCAATTCGCCCGTCGGCCGTCCATTGGTCCCTCGGCCGTCAGGTTCTCTCCCCTGTCATCGTTTCCTCCCCCCCCCCGCCTGCAACCGCAGGTACCGAGCCACGGGTGCTAAGCCACCGGAGCCAGCTCCCTCTCCTCCGGTCGGGTCGCCTCCGGGATCCGCGGGACGAAGGCCACATGCTGATGCCCCCGACGCAGATCGATCTTGAGGCGGAGTCCGCCCAGCCGGGCCAGGACCAGACCGACGAGGGCCGCGGCGGCCATGGAGATCACGCCGCCGGTGAGGAAGCCGACGCGGGCGCCGAACGCGTCGGTGACCCAGCCGACGACGGGTGCGCCCAGCGGTGTGCCGCCCATGAAGACCATCATGAACAGGCTCATCACCCGGCCGCGCATCGCCGGGTCGGTGGCCATCTGGACGCTCGCGTTGGCGGTGACGTTGATCGTCAGACCGACCAGGCCGATGGGGACGAGCAGCGCCGCGAAGACCCAGAAGGAGGGGGCCAGGGCGGCGGTGATCTCCAGCAGGCCGAAGAGCAGCGCCGCACCGACCAACAGCCGCAGCCGGGAACTGGCCCGGCGGGCCGCGAGCAGCGCGCCGATCAGGGAGCCGGCCGCCATCAGACCGTTGAACAGGGCGTAGGTGCCGGCGCCCGCGTGGAAGACCTGGTCGACGAACGCGGTCAGCCAGATCGGGAAGTTGAAGCCGAAGGTGCCGATGAAGCCGACCAGGACGATGGACCAGATGAGGTCGGGGCGCCCGGCGACGTAACGGAGTCCCTCGCGGAGCTGGCCCTTGCTGCGCGGGACCCGGTCGGCCTTGTGGAGTTCGGCCGTACGCATCATCAGCAGGCCGGCGACCGGCGCCGTGAAGGACAGGCCGTTGAGGAGGAAGGCCCAGCCGCTGCCGAAGGCGGTGATCAGGACACCGGCCACGGCAGGCCCGATGAGCCGCGCGGACTGGAAGTTGGCGGAGTTGAGGCTGACCGCGTTGCGCAGCTCGTCCTGGCCGACCATCTCGGAGACGAACGCCTGCCGGGCGGGGTTGTCGACGACGGTGACCAGGCCGAGGACAAGGGCGACCAGGTAGACGTGCCAGACCTGCACCTGGCCGGTGAGGGTGAGCACGGCGAGAGCCAGGCCGGTGAGGCCCATGGCGGACTGGGTGAGCAGCAGCAGGCTGCGCTTGGGGAAGCGGTCGGTGAGGACGCCGCCGTAGAGGCCGAGCAACAGCATCGGCAGGAACTGCAGCGCGGTGGTGATGCCGACCGCCGCGGACGAGCCGGTGAGGCTCAGCACCAGCCAGTCCTGGGCGATGCGCTGCATCCAGGTGCCGGTGTTGGAGACCACCTGGCCGGTCGCGAAGAGGCGGTAGTTACGTATGCGGAGGGAGCTGAACATGCCCCCGCGTCGCGGTGGGGCGGCGGGACCGGTGGTGGGGCCTGCGGCCCGGCCCGTGTCGTGGTGGGAGTTCGGTGCGGGGGCGGAGTCTGCTCCGGGTCCCGTACTCAAAGTGGGTTCGCCTCCTCGGGCTTGCGGTTTACAGCTGGGCGAGCTTCTCCAGTACTGGAGCGGCGGCCCGCAGCTTCGCCCACTCGTCCTCGTCCAGTCCGGAGACCAGCTCGGCGAGCCAGGCGTTGCGTTTGCGGCGGCTCTCTTCGAGCATCGCCTCGGCCTGTTCGGTTTGGGTGACGACCTTCTGACGGCGGTCGTCCGGGTGCGGTTCGAGCCGGACCAGTCCCTTGGCCTCCAGCATGGCCACGATGCGGGTCATCGACGGCGGCTGCACATGCTCCTTGCGGGCCAGCTCACCGGGGGTGGCTCTGCCGCAGCGGGCCAACGTGCCGAGCACCGACATTTCGGTGGGGCTCAGCGATTCGTCCACGCGCTGGTGCTTGAGACGGCGGGACAGACGCATCACGGCGGACCGCAGCGCGCTCACCGCGGCCGCGTCGTCCGGGGTGCCCTGCCGGCCGTCGGGCTGGGGGCGGGACAGTTCCGACATGGTCTTTAGCATAGCTCATTAGCCTTTCTAAGAAAAGTGGGAAGCCGGCGCCGAAAAGGAGGGAAGCCTACGGCCAAAAAGGAGGGAAGCCGACGGCCGCGCCAAGCGCCTCGGGGCGGCGCGCACCCGGAGGGCATGCGCCCGGGGTCACGCTTACGGGTGAGGACGCACTCGAACGTGACACACCTGACCGCAGGGGAGGGGGACCGTGTCCGTATGGGGTCGCAAGTGCTCAGCCTGCGAGTGGACGGGGAGCTGCTGGAGCGCATCCGGCAGCACGCCGCAAAACGCGGAATGAGCGTCCAGGACTATGTCGTCCGGACGCTCATTCGCGAGGATTTCGACGAGCGCTTCCAGTCGTCGGTCGACGAGACGGAGCGGCTCGGTGTGTGGGGGCCGGCCACCTGAGCCCTCACCTACCGCTACCTCCTGTACCGCTACCCCCTGCCGGAAACTAATCACTCTCCGTATTCGTTGCCGTAATGGAAGAGGAGGCGGCGAGGCAGGAGGGCGAGGCAGCGGGCTACTTCACCCCGAGCGCCTGCTCGATCGGGTGGAGCAGGAAGTAGACGAGGAAGCAGAGACCGACGACGTTCAGCAGCCAGGGCACCTGCTTGAAGCGGCCGGTGGCGGCGCGCAGCAGGATGAAGGCGAGCACGCCGATGCCGATGCCGTTGGTGATGCTGTAGGTGAACGGCATCGAGATGATCGTCAGGAACGCCGGGATACCGACGGTGAAGTCGCCCCAGTCGATGTCCTTGACGTTGGCGGCCATGATCAGGAAGCCGACGACCAGCAGCGCGGGCGTGGCGGCCTGCGCGGGGACGACCGTCGCCAGCGGGGTGAAGATCAGCGCGAGCAGGAAGAGCCCGCCGGTCATCACGTTCGCCAGGCCGGTACGGGCCCCCTCGCCGACACCCGCCGTGGACTCCACGAAGCAGGTGTTGGCGGAGGCGGAGCCGAAGCCGCCACCGGCGACCGCGATACCGTCGGCCATCAGGATCCGGCCCATACCCGGCAGATTGCCGTTCTTGTCCGTCAGCCCGGCCTCCTCGCCGACGCCGATGATCGTGCCCATCGCGTCGAAGAAGCCGGAGAGCAGCACGGTGAAGACGAAGAGGCAGCCGGTCAGCACGCCGACTTCCTTGAACCCGCCGAAAAGGCTGATATGGCCGATCAGACCGAAGTCCGGGGCGCCGATGATCTTCTCGGGGACATTGGGGACCGCCAGGCCCCAGGCCGCGTCCGGGGTGTCGGTGACGGCGTTCACGATGATCGCGACCACGGCCATGCTGACCATGCCGATCAGGATCGCGCCCTTGGCCTTCCGCACGATCAGCACGAACATCAGCGCCAGGCCGACGGCGAAGACCAGCACCGGCCAGCCCTTGAGCTGGCCCCCCTCGCCCAGCCCCATCGGAACGGTGGTGTGCGCGGCATCCGGATTACGGCTGACGAAGCCCGCGTCCACCAGGCCGATCAGCGAGATGAACATGCCGATACCGATGGCGATGGCGCGCCGCAGCCCGTTGGGGATCGCGTCCATCACCCGCTGCCGCAGGCCCGAGGCGACCAGGACCATCAGCACCAGACCGGCGAGTACGACCATGCCCATCGCGTCCGGCCAGCTCATCTTGGGGGCGAGCTGGAGGGACACCACGGCGTTGATGCCGAGCCCGGCGGCGACGGCGATCGGGACATTGCCCATGACGCCCATGAGGATCGTGGTCAGACCGGCCATCAGCGCGGTGGCGGTGACCAGCTGGCCGTTGTCGAGATGGTGACCGTACTTGTCGACACCGGAGCCGAGGATGATCGGGTTCAGCACGATGATGTACGCCATCGCGAAGAACGTCGCCAGGCCGCCGCGCAGCTCGCGACCGACCGTCGACCCCCGCTCGGAGATCTTGAAGAAACGGTCGAAGCCGTTCCGGGGAGGCTTCGGGGCCGGGTACTCAACGGTGTCGACCGGCTTGGTGGCCGAGGGGGACATGCGGGACCTCAGTCGGACGGGCCTGGGCAGGCACGGAAAGGGAACCAAATTGGATGAATAAACGAACCAACCCGGTCACATCCAGAAAGGTTCAGTATGAATAAACAATGCCGTGATCGCTATCTCCGCGCGTAGACCCTTGGGGGACATGGGCTCATGGGCTCATGGGCCACGGGACCACTCACCACCGTCCCCGTAGGCCGCTCCCCCACCCCGTACCCCGCCCCATGACCCGCCCCGTATCCCGCCCCGTAAGCTGAGCACCATGTGGAAGAAGTCCGAACTGCGTGAGGCCCCGGCCCCCCTGGAGGGCCCCGTCGTCGGCACGATCACCGGCGGCACCATCATCTGGTTCGTCCTCTTCCTCGGCCAGCTCCCCTTCTACGGCTGGTTCGCCGATCACGGCCACATCTGGTGGGTGTGGACGTGCCTGGCCGGTGGCGGCCTGGGCCTGCTGGGCATCTGGTACGTCCGCAAGCGCGACGCCGCGATCAAGCGCGCAGCGGCGGCCCGCGACAGCTCCTGACCGCCGCGGCCGCCCCTGACCGATACGGCCGGTCTGATCGACCGATACGGCCGGTCTGATCGACCGATGCGGCTGGTCTGATCGACCGATACGGTCGGCCAGATCAACGGATACGGCAGACCTGATCGACCGATGCGGTCGGCCTGATCGCTACGGCCCGCGCACCCGCTCAACGGGTGAGCAGCGCATTCCACCCGTAACGTCGAGGGCATGACGGAACGGGCACGGCCCCCCACTGCCGCTCCTCAGCATCCGCTGCCGGTCAACCCTGGCCTGAGCTCTGCCCAGGTGGCCGAGCGGGTGGCCAGGGGCGAGGTCAACGACGTCCCGGTGCGCTCCTCCCGCTCCACCGTCGACATCGTCCGCGCCAACGTCTTCACCCGTTTCAACGCCATCATCGGCTTCCTCTTCGCGATCATCCTGGTCATCGGGCCCCTCCAGGACGGCCTCTTCGGCTTCGTCATCGTCGCCAACACCGGCATCGGCATCATCCAGGAACTGCGCGCCAAGAAGACCCTGGACAACCTCGCCGTCATCGGCGAGGCCAGGCCCACCGTCCGGCGCGACGGCATCGCCGCCGAGATCCCCACCTCCGAAGTCGTCCTCGGCGATCTCATCGAACTCGGACCGGGCGACAAGGTCGTCGTCGATGGCGAGGTGCTGGAGAGCGACAGCCTGGAGATCGACGAATCGCTGCTGACCGGCGAGGCCGACCCGGTCGTCAAGAAGCCCGGCGAGCCGGTGATGTCCGGCAGCTTCGTCGTCGCCGGCGGCGGTGCCTTCACCACGACCAAGGTCGGCCGGGAGGCGTACGCGGCCCAGCTCGCCGAGGAGGCCAGCCGCTTCACCCTGGTCCACTCCGAGCTGCGGACCGGCATCAGCCAGATCCTCAAGTACGTGACCTGGATGATGGTCCCGACCGCGATCGGCCTGATCGCCAGCCATCTGCTGACCCTCCGACTGCCGGCCGACGAAGCCATCCGCCGGATGGTCGCCGGCATCGTGCCGATGATCCCGGAGGGGCTGGTGCTCCTCACCTCCGTCGCCTTCGCCATCGGCGTCATCCGCCTCGGCCGCCGGCAGTGCCTCGTCCAGGAGCTGCCCGCCATCGAAGGCCTCGCCCGGGTCGATGTGGTCTGCCTGGACAAGACCGGCACGCTCACCGAGGGCGGTATGGACGTCAGCGCGCTATGGCTCCTGGGCTCCGCCGCCGAAGGCCTCGGACAGAGCGGACAGATCGGAGATGGAGCGAAGCGGAGTGGCGCGGGGGATGGAGAGACGCGGAGTGGCGCGGGGGACGGAGAGAAGCGGAGTGGCGCGGGAGACAGAGAAAAGCGAAGTGGCGCAGGCGACGCGGGCGACGCGGGCGACGCGGCGTACGTCAAGCAGGTCCTCGGCGCCCTCGGCGACGCCGACCCCCGCCCCAACGCCTCCCTCCAGGCCATCATCGACGCCTACCCCTCCCCCTCGCGCCCCCTCTCGTCCCCCTCCCCCTCGCGCCCCCTCTCGTCCTCCTCCCCCTCGCACTCTGTCTCGCCCTCCGTCTCGCCCTCCGCTCCCTCCCCCGCCCCCTCGCTCTCCCCCTCCGGCGACGGCTGGCAGTGCACCCGGTCGCTCCCCTTCTCCTCCGCCCGCAAATACAGCGGCGCCTGCCTGACCGACCCCGACGGCGCGCGCACGACCTGGCTGCTCGGCGCGCCCGACGTACTGCTGCCGCCCGGCGACCACCACCTCGCCGAGATCGACGACCTCAACGCCCAGGGCCTGCGCGTCCTCCTGCTGGCCCACGCGGAACGGGAGTTGGACGACCCCGAGGTCACCCAGGACGTACGCCCCACCGCCCTGATCGTCCTCGAACAGCGCCTGCGCCCCGACGCCTCCGACACCCTGCGCTACTTCGCCGACCAGGGCGTCCACGCCAAGGTCATCTCCGGCGACAACGCGGTATCGGTCGGCGCGGTGGCGGCCAAACTGGGCCTGCCCGGCGCCGACACCCCCGTCGACGCGCGCGCCCTCCCCACCGACCGCGACGCCATGGCCGGCACCCTCGACGAGGGCGCGGTCTTCGGCCGCGTCACCCCCCAGCAGAAGCGGGACATGGTCGCCGCCCTCCAGTCGCGCGGCCACACCGTCGCGATGACCGGTGACGGCGTCAATGACGTCCTCGCCCTCAAGGACGCCGACATCGGCGTCGCCATGGGCTCCGGCTCCGAGGCCACCCGGGCCGTCGCCCAGATCGTCCTCCTCGACAACAGCTTCGCCAGCCTCCCTTCGGTGGTCGCCGAGGGCCGCCGCGTCATCGGCAACATCACCCGCGTGGCCACCCTCTTCCTCACCAAGACCGTCTACTCCGTCCTCCTCGCCCTCCTGGTCGCCTGCTGGCAGATCCCCTACCCCTACCTCCCCCGCCACCTCACCCTGCTCTCCACCCTCACCATCGGCGTCCCGGCGTTCTTCCTCGCCCTCGCCCCGAACAAGGAACGCGCCCGCCCGCACTTCGTCCGCCGGGTGATGCGCTACGCCCTGCCCTCCGGCCTCATCACCGGCCTCGCCGCGTTCGCCACGTACCTCCTCGCCCGCTACCACTACACCGGCCCGAACGCCCTCTCCGCCGAGACCAGCGCCGCGACCCTGACCCTCTTCCTCGCCGCGATCTGGGTACTGGCGATCATCGCCCGCCCCTACACCTGGTGGCGCGTCGCCCTGGTCCTGACGATGGCCCTCGGCTTCCTCGTCGTCCTCGTCACTCCCTGGCTGCAGGACTTCTTCGACCTGCGCCTGGTCGGTACGACGATGCCCTGGGCGGCGGTGGCGATCGCCGCCGTGGCCGCGCTCCTCCTGGAAATCACCTGGCGCTGGATCTCCCGCCGGTTCCCTGCCTGAGCCGGACCGCCCACAGGTCCCACCATCAGCGGGGTGCCTCGTCCGGACCGGGACCAACGTCCCACCGCCCTGCGCCACCCGCCGTACGACCAGCGAAGGGCCCTGCTCGGGTCTCGGGACCGACGCGATGACCGGCCTGCCCTGCCTACCGTCACCGTCATGCTTGTGATGACCGCGGCCCTGCTGCTGCTCGCGTTCGTGATGCCCCTGGCCACGGACATGTACCTGCCGGCCTTCCCGCAGATGACGGGTGACCTGCACACCGACGCCTCCGGCGTGCAGCTCACGCTCACCTCGTTCCTCATCGGCATGGGGCTCGGACAGCTGATCCTCGGGCCGCTCTCGGACCGGTACGGACGCCGCATACCGATCCTGGTCGGCTCGGCCGTGTGCGCCGTGGTCGCGGGAGCGTGCGCGCTCACCCCCTCGCTCGGCTGGCTGGTCGTCCTGCGCTTCCTCCAGGGCTTCAGCGGCGCCGCCGGTGTGGTCATCGGCCGCGCCGTCATCTCCGACGTCGCCACGGGCGAGAAGGCGACCAAGCTGCTCGGCGTCCTGATGTCCCTGCTCGCGGTCGCCCCGGCCGTCGCCCCGGTCGCGGGCGGCGTGGTGATCGAGGCCGCCGACTGGCGTGCCGTCTTCTGGGTCCTCTCCGCGGCCTCACTCCTCGCCCTGGTGGGCGCGGTCTTCGCGGTGCCCGAAAGCCTGCCGCGCGAGCGACGCCAGACCGGAGGCGCCCGGGCAACGATCCGGGCGGTGCGGGGCGTCCTGTCCGACCGCACCTACCTTGGCTACACACTCTGCTTCGGCATGGCCCTGGCCGTCCTCTTCTGCTACCTGGGCGGTGCGTCCTTCCTCTTCCAGAACCTGCTCGGTCTCAGCGTCGCCCAGACCTCCGCCGCGTTCGCCTCCGTCGGCGCCGTAAGCGTCATATCCGGCCTGGTCATCACCCGGCTCATCGGCCGGTTCACCCCTCGGTCCCTGCTGCACACCGGCCTGTGGACGATGCTGGCCCCCTCCGCCGCCTTGTGCGCACTCGCCCTGACCGACCTGCTGTTCCTGCCACTGATCCTCGGCCTCCTCTACCTGGCCTTCATCGGCATCAGCCTGGTCGCCATCAACGCGACGGCCCTCGCCCTGGAACGCGTCCCACACGCCGCCGGAACCGGCTCCGCCCTCCTCGGCACCGCCCAGAGCATCCTGAGCGCCCTCGTCACCCCCCTGGTCGGCCTCGGCGGCGATCACACCGCCCTCCCCATGTTCGCGGGCATGGCCCTCTCCGCTGCCCTCGCCTTCCTCACCTTGAGCCTGACGAGGGCCGCCTCCGCCTCCGTCTCCGCCTCCAGGATCTGACGCATCACCAGTCAGGGCTGTCGGCGCTCGTCGACGTGTGCCCACTTGGGCCAGAGGCGGGCGGCCGCCCGGACCTCGCGGACGACCGGGACGAGGGCCTTGGCCGACTGGGTGTAGCCCTGGGAGAGTCCTCCGATCATGGCAGTGTTCTCGCGCAGGTTGTTGTGTTCGCTGTCCACCAGAGTCACGCAGTTGCGGCTCGCGTTGAGGGTGGTGGTGAGCCAGGACGACCAGGGGGCCTGCAGGTCGCGGTCCGGGATCGGCAGGCGGCCGGCGGTGGTCGCGTCCTTGGTGAGCGCGGCGCAGGTCCTGCGGAGCCGTTTCGAGTCGAAGCGGACCGCCTCGTTGGGGCGGGCGTTCGCTGCCTGCACCATCTCGTCGAGTTGTTTGCGGAACGCTTCGTAGTCCGAACTCAGTCGCAGAATGCTCTGCTGCCCGCCCAGCTTGAACCACGCGAGCAGTTGGTAGGCCCGGATCCGTTCAGATGGCTTGGGCGGCGTCGGTGGTGTCATGGCGACCGGTGTCTGCGCTGCCGCGCGCTGCCCGCCGGCGACGATCGCCACCGGGCCGAACGCCGCCATGACGATCAGTACAGCCAGGCCACCGAACGCGGCGAAGGACCGCAGGCGGGATGGCACCGAGGGGGCGACCGGGGCCGGTTGGGGCTGCCACGTCGGGGGCTGCCACGTCGGGGGCTGCTCCACTGATGACTGCGGCGTCGGGGTCCGCCATAGACGGGAGGGCCGCCGTAGACGGAGTGCCGCCGCCGCACCTCTGACGGTCACGGCCAGCAGTCCGGCGCCGGCCACGGAGGGCAGCACCAGGCCCGCCAGGGACTGGGTGAACGGCCAGCTCCCGTCGGGCACCCAGTGGCAGCTGTGCCCCAGGGTCCGCAGCGGGCCCAGACAGCCGTTCACCGAACCGAGCGCGAACTGCACCACCAGCGCGAGGGATTGGGCCACCGCCGCCGCGACGAGGGCGCTCGGCAGCCACCGGCGCCGGGCGGTGACCGCAACCACCGCGCCGGTCAGTGCCACCCCCGCCCAGATCGCGACGGCCGACCACCACAGGTACAGGATCGAGAAGGTGCCGACGGGCGTACCGAGCGGTGGCTGCCAGGTGTGCATCAGGGCCATGACGGCGACCAGCCCCGCCACACAGACGATGCCGCCGACGAGCCCGGCCGTCACGGCCCACCGGAGTCCTGCGGCCGGGCCGTTCCACCGGGCCGACCGGGCCGACCGGGCCGACCGGGCCGACCGGGCCGACCGGGCCGACCGGGCCGACCGGGCCGACCAGAGCCCTGCCACCACGCCGGACAACCGGGTCCACCAGCCTCCGTCGGACGGCCCGTACGCCCGGGGCCGCCGCAGCCAGAGGACCAGGGGGTACACCCACAGCACCGTCGTCGCGCCGGCGAACAGCAGGTTCTGGCCCAGCATCGACGCCTGCGGCATGGTGGCGGTGAACCAGGAGAGCTCCGCCTGGTGTTCACTCCACGGCCCGGGCAGCGTCCGGATGATCTGCTGCCGCAGACCGCCCGCGGCGAGGAAGTCGCCGGCCAGGTACAGCGAGCCGTACCGCAGCCACCAGATCAAGCCGGCCGCGCCCAGCAGGCAGGAGGCGAGCAGCGGCGGCCAGATCGCCGTGCGCAGCGAGGCGGCGCCATCCAGCGTCAGCAGCCGCAGCCGCAGCCGTGCGCAGGCCACGGTCCACACCGTGAACAGGACGGCGCAGGCCGGCAGCGCCAACAGGATCCCGGGGTACTCGGGCAGCCACCGGGCGCCGTTGGTGACCCCGTTCATCAGCTCACCGCAGACCAGGCCGAGCCCCAGCGCGAAGCCCGAACGCAGCCCGTCGGGCCCGCGCAGACCGTGGTGCTCGGCATAGGCGAGCGACCGCCATGTGGCGAGGGTGACCAGTACCGCGGCGGGCAGGGCGGTCGCCCAGATCGCCACCGTGGCGCCCCACAGGCCGGACACGGTCTGCGCGGAGACGAGGACGGCCCAGCCGACCAGGAACATCTGCTCGGTGCCCAGGGAGAACAGTGCCGCCGGATCGGCCAGCGACTGTCTGCGCACGGTCCAGGAAGGATGGCTGCTCCACAGTGCCGACACCCGCCTCTGCGCCCTCTGAAGGAACGCGGGGCCCCTACCGGGGTGGCGGTCCCGGGCCGCGTCCCAGACCCGGTGCTGCGCCCCCAGGGCCACGGCGTCCGCGTCGGCGTACAGCTCACGGTGGCGCAGGGCGTCGGCGCGGGCCAGCACCACGAGGAGCACCATGAACAGCGCGCTCGCCAGCGACCGCAGCACACCGGCTCGCCCGGCGGGCCAGAACACTTCGTCGCCCCCGTAGAAGACGCCGAAGAACTGCGCGGCGGCGAAGCTGCCCCCGTACAGCACCGTGAACGGCACGATGACCAGCGCCACGAAGACCCGCCACAGCGCCGTGACGGCATAGGCGAGGTCCACGTCCCGGTTGCGGAGATGGGCCAGCTCGTGGAGCACGACGGCCTGGAAGCCGGCCCGTCCGTCGGGGCCACCGCGATACGTGGCCAGCAGCCCGGCGTGCAGACAGACCGTGTGCCGCCCGGCCCGGCCGAACACCTCGGCGCCGGCGTCGAAGGAGGCGGGGTCCACTACGAAGGCCGGCACGGTACGCAGCTGCGCCGTGGCCACCAGGCGCATGAGCTCGGCCCGCAACTCCCCGCCGGGGTACGCCTCGTCGAGGGTGATCACCCGCCCGCGCCTCGTCTTCCAGCGGGGCAGCCAGACGTAGAGCGCGGCGGCCGACACCAGCACCAGCACGGCACCGGCGACACCGGGCAGTTGGGTGAGCACGGCGCTGGGGGGCGCGCAGTCCTTGAGTTCCCGCAGCCCTTGGGGGGTGTTGAGCCCCATCAAGTCCAGCATCCGGGCGTTCGGATCGAAGCCCGCCGCGAACTTGCAGAGGATCGCCTTGTCGTCCCAAGGGGCCAGCCCGAAAAGGGCGTTGATCATGCCCATGGTCGCCACCATCATCACGAGCACCAGGAGCGCGAAGCGCAGGGTGGTGCCCATCGGCAGGACTCTGGGATCGATCCTGCCGGACGGGGCGAGCGGGGCACCGCCACCACCGGTAACGGGTGGGGCGCCGCCGGCGCTCAGGAGATCCCCCTGGGACCCGGCTCCGGCGCGGTTCCTGATCCCGAACGGGTTCCTGGTCCGGGCTCGGTTTCTCGTCCAGGCTCAGTTCCTGGTCCGGGCTCGGTTCCTCGTACGGGCTCAGTTCCTCGTACGGGCTCGGTTCCCACCCGCTCAAGAGCGAGGCGGGCCACCACGCGATCCGCTAGCGCCTCCGCCGCGGCCTCCTCCAACCCGGCCCGAGCCGCCCCCTCACGGACCTTGCGATGCACCGCATCCAGCTGATCGGCGGTGAGCGCGGGCACCTGGGCCGGCGGCGCCGCCGGCCGGCGCAGGATCCGACGCACCAGGGCCGCCGACCGCGGCTTCACCCGCCCCAGCAGCGAACCGACGGAGGCTCGGCAGACCTCTTCCACCGCAATCCACACCACCGGCGTGATCACCGGAACAACCTCGGCAAGACCGAAGCCGAGCGGCCCGCTGGTGTTACGGCGCTTCAGCAGCCGCACCGCTTCGCCGTGGTCGAGCCGGGCCAGGCCGTCGACCAGCGGCAGCTCCTCCGGCGCCTGCTGGGCGACGACGTCGGACACCACATCCCGTAAGTTCGCACTCACCACTGCCTCCGCATGGCCGGCCACCGCACGTCATGAGACACAACACCCCACGCAGCCACTGTAGTTGGGAACCACACCCGTCCGCCCGCCCGTAGGGATTTCCTCGCACCGTAGGGATTCCTCACGACGGGCGCCCGCCGACGCCTGCCGGGACAGGCGCCACCCCTCCCCGACCGCAGGCCTCGTGCATCACATCCCCATTACGAACACAACACCGAAATCTAACGAACTGAGCGAAAGTCGACTTAACGGTAGGTCAAGTCGATCTAGTCCAGTTTGACTCTTATTCATCGAATATTAAGACTTGGCGGCTATTCGCCTTGTTCACGTGTAGGTAGCCCGTACGGGGGCTAGAGGGGTTCCTGAGAACAGCAATGCACAACAGCAGCAGCACCAGCTCCGCGCGTACGCGGGCCTTCCTCACCCGCGGCATCGTGACCGCCACCGCCCTGGCCGCCGTCAGCGGGATAGCCGTGCCGGCGACGACCGCTGTCGCGGCGCCCGCGGGCGAGGTGAGCATGGCCGCCGGTATCGGCACCAGTGACAAGCAGCGGGTCGACGCGGCGGCGGTGGTCCGCCTCGACGTGATCAACAACCCGGACGTGCTCCTGCTCAGCGACCGCGACTTCATCGTCGCCCTGTGGCAGAAGGTGAAGGACGCGGACGAGCGCCAGGAGGCCGTGCGCCTGGCCGCCGAGGAGGCCATGGCTCTCGACGCCTCGGCCGAGGACCACATCCGGTTCATCACCACCGGCATCCACCAGGCGAAGCTGCTCGACGACAAGCGGGAGAAGGAACGCGCCGACATCGAGCGCGAGGCAAGGCAGGACAAGGCAACGGTCCTGTTCACCCTGGGCATCCCCAGCAACCCGGATCTGCTCGGCCTCAGCGACGACAACTTCATCCGCAAGGTCATGGAGCATCCGGAGGCCGGGCCGGAGGTCAAAGCCGCGGCTGTGGGCGCCCTGTCCAAGGACGATCCTGCCGCCTGGCGGGAGTTCATCGTCAACGGTGCACGTGCGGCGCACAAGCGCGACGTGACGAACAAGCTCAAGGAGGACGGCGAGAAGAGCGACAAGGAGAAGCAGCGTCTCAGGGACCTCGACGCCCGTAAGAACACCGCCGCGCTGTTCGACATCGTTCCGTCGGAGGCCATGCTGCGCCTGAGCGACGACAACTTCATCCGGGAGCTGATTCGCCTCGCCCCGGCCAGGCTCGAGGGGACGGACCTGCTCGCCGCGACCCACAAGGCGCTGACCAGCCCTGCCGCGGCGGACTGGCAGGAGTTCCTCTACACCGGCGCCGAGGAGGCCTTCAGGAGCGACGCCAGGAACCGCGACAAGAAGAAGGGCCAGCACGACCGCCAGCGGGCATTGACGATCCAGGCCGCCATGGAGAAGACCGGGATGAATCCCCACCTTGTCGCGGCGGCGAAGAAGGCGCTGGCCGGAAGCGACGCGGAGGTCGCTGCCTTCCTCCGGAAGGACAACCTCTACCGCGCGGCACGGCAGTCCCTGGCACCCAGCGACGCCAAGCTGTCCGGCTGGTACATCCGCCAGTCGAGCGTCGACGGGGGCAACGCCTTCCTCGCCCCGGTCAACAAGGACAAGAGCAAGCAGGCCGTCCGCGAGGACGCCACCTGGACCATCTTGAACTCGCTCGACAAGCCCGGCTGCTACGTCTTCAAGTCCTCCGTCAAGGACGGCTACTTCCTGACCCTGCAGGGCTACAGGGTGAAGATGGCCGCCTTCGACGGCTCCCGGGAGTTCGCCATGAACGCGGCCTGGTGCCCCCGTAAGGCTCTGGCCGGTTCGGGAATGTCCTTCGAGTCGGCGAGCAACAAGGGCCGCTACCTGCGGCACTTCATGGGTGAGCTCTACGCGGCGAAGAAGGACGACAAGAGCGGCAACCCCTTCGACCGCTCCAAGGACTTCGCCCAGGACGCCACCTGGAAGATCGCCGATCCGCTCGCGCCCTGACGCCCGGCCCGCCGAGGCCACTCCTGACGAAGCAAGAAGACAAGAAGAACGGAACACCTCCATGCCTCGGATCACCCGAGCCGCACTGGCCACCGCTGTCAGTTTCGCCGCGCTGACCGGTGGCGCGACCACCGCGCACGCCGATGAGGCCACGCCCCGTGCCGCCACCACCGAACCATCGGTGGTGCAACTGTGGAACTTGCACAGTGAAAAGTGCCTCACCATCGCCAAGGGCAGCCTGAGCAACGGTGCCAACGCGGAGCAGTCGACCTGCGCCGACGATCTGGACAACCAGCGCTTCGAACTGATCCCCGCCGGTTCGGGGACGTTCGAGGTGCGGGCCCAGCACAGCGGCAGGTGCCTCGAAGTCAAGGACGGTGGCACCGGGCTCGGCCAGAACGTCCAGCAGGGGTGGTGTGTCGACCGCCCGCACCAGCGCTGGAAGCTGGTCATCGTCGACTTCGTCAAGGAGCTCTACGAGCTGCGCCCCGCACACACGCAGGACCGCTGCATAGGCATCGGCAATTCCAGCCTGGCGGACGGCGGGAACGTCCTGCAGTGGACCTGCAACGAGACGACGCCCGGGTACTGGCGGCTCCTGCCGGTCAAGGCATGACGTTCCTGACGGCATGCCTCTCCTGACCGCCCACTGAAAAGACCTCAAAGAAACGGATTCCACGATGGCACGGATCATCCGAGCCGCGCTGGCTGCCACCGCCGGCTTCGCCGCACTGGCCGGCGGCGCGACCACCGCACACGCCGAGGGAGCCGCCGCACAGTCCGCCGCCCCCCGGGTGGAAACGGTCGTGCAGCTGCAGAACGAGCACAGCGGAAAATGCCTGGACATCGGTCACCCCGATGCGGACGGCAGCCTGACGGCACGGCAGTACGCCTGCGACGGAAGCGACGCACAGAAGTGGCGTGTGATCCCCACCGCCAACTCCTCCTTCGAGCTGCGCTCCAAGGCCGGCGGAAAGTGCCTTGAGGTGCGGAAGTCGAACACCGCGAAAGGCGCCGAGGTGTGGCAGTGGGCCTGCAACTCCGGTAAGCACCAGCGCTGGCAGTTCCAGCTCATCGACAGCACCAAGAAGCTCTTCCAGCTGTCTCCCACGCACACCGAGGACCGCTGCGTGGGCATCGGCAATTCCAGCGTGGAGGATGGCGGGAGAGCCATCCAGTGGACCTGCAATCAGACCACGCCGGGGCAGTGGCGGATCCTGCCCGCCACCTGATCTACCGGTCCGTGTCCGGTCTGTCCGGTTCGCATGCTGATGCTGACCAGACAGGCCGGACACGGCACTTGCTCCTGCCGTTCCTTCCTTCTCCCCCTCTCGCCTCTTCTCTTCGCTCTTCTTCTCATTCGTCCCTGCCCTGCACCTGTGCGGAGGCAGGGGTCTTTTCTATTCGATTCCATTCAGGGGGGTTTCCCGTTGATAGGTAGATTCCGGCTTCGGGCCGGACGTTCGCGGGCCGCTGTGTCCGGCACGGCGAGAACGGCCGTGTCCGCTGCGGTGGTGATGGCGTTGCTCGGTGGTACGGCCACCGAAGCAGCCGCCACCGTCACCACCGCCGCTCCGCCGTCCGCCGCCGCCCAGACGGGCTCCTACGCACAGGCGTTGTCGGCGTTCGACCGGCTGGCCGCCTCACTGCCGAAGACGACCACCGCCACACCGGCTGCTGCGCCGCGTTCGGAGCTGGAGCGGATCAGCTCCGAGCGTGACCGGCAACTGGTCGAGGACTTCGCCGAGTTCGACGAGGAGGAGGAGGTCCGCGAGGCCGCGAAGAAGGCGCTGGAGAGCAGCGATCCGAATGCGATTCGGGAGTTCTTGGAGCATGGTGAGGCTGAGGCCCGCCAGCGTGCCAAGGACAAGAAGAACAACACCGACGTTGAGAACGTCAAGAAGATCGAGGCGCTGCGCGGCACGGGTGGGCCGTATTTCAACGCTGAGGTCGAACGTGTCCTGGGTCCGAAGGCCACTGCGCGTGACCGTGCCGATTTCCTCGCTTTTGGTGCGGAGATTGCGCGGGCGCGGGACAAGAAGGACGAGCAGACCGCCAAGGAGCGTGCGGCGGAGCTCCGCAAGCGTGTGGAGATGCTGGTCGGTGTCGGTGGGCCGGAGGTGAAGAAGGCCGCGCAGGCCGCTCTGGACGCCGGGTCGGATAAGGCGATCGAGGAGTTCCTGGAGAAGGGTTACCAGGAGGCCGCGCAGAAGGACGCCGACAATCAGGCCGCGCACGAGAAGGCGCAGAAGGAGGCGCAGGAGGCGGCGGAGAAGCTGCGGGATCTGGCCCAGAAGGCCGCTCGTGCGGCTGAGGCCCGTACCAAGCTGATCGGCTACCACGGGGATGCGGTCAAGGCGCTGAAGGAGGCGGCCAATGCGATGACGTCGGCTGCTTCGGCGGCGCGTGAGGCTGACCGGATGCTGTCGGCGGACCGGGCGGGCAAGCGTCTGTCCGACTACGGCGACGTCAAGGCCGAGGTCGCCCGGCAGGTGGGTTACGCCGGGGATGCGGCCCGTGCGGCCAAGGTCGCGGCCGCGCAGGCGAAGGTGCAGGCCGACGTGCTGGTGGAGACCGGGCTGACGCACGGCGCGCAGTGGTCCGAGGTGGCTTCCGGTATGGCGGCGGCTGCGGAGGCGGCGGTCGCCGCCGGGCAGACCGCGCAGCATGCGGTGGATGCCACTGCCGCCGATGCCGCCGCGCTGAACGGCAAGAACGAAGCCGAGGCGCACGAGCAGCAGGCCAAGCAGTGGCGTGCCAACGCCGAGCAGCAGGCCAAGGCCGCAGCGCAGATGGCCGCGGCCGCGGAGAAGCAGGCGAAGGTCGCTGCGGATGCCGCGGCCCGTGCCAAGCAGGCGCGCCTGGATGCGGAGCAGGCGGAGCGGGAGGCGTGGGAGCACGCCAAGAAGACCCGTCAGGCCCGCCTGGAGGCCGAGCGTCAGGCGAAGATCGCCGCCGAACAGCGTGCGATCGCCGAGCGTGAGCGTGACCTGGCCGCCCAGGCGCGTGCCCGTGCCGAGCGTGAACGTGACGCGGCTGCTGCGGCCCGTGCCCGCGCCGAGGCCGAAGCCCGTACCGCCTCGGCCCTGCGCGCCCAGGCCCAGGCCGCCGCCGCGCAGGCAGCCTCCGCCCGCGCCGGTGCCGCCGAGAAGGAGGGCATCGCCGCCAAGGCCGACGAACGCGCGCGCACCGAGGAGAGCAACGCCCGCGAGGCGCGCAACAAGGCGTTCCAGGCCGAGCAGAACCACCAGGCCAAGGAAGCCCGGGCCAAGGCGACCGAGGCGATGGCCGCCTCCGGCAAGGGCACCACTGCCGCCGGTCAGGCACGTGCGGCGGCTGAGGGTGCACGGGCGGACGCCAACGCCGCCGGTGCAGCGGCCGGTCAGGCCCGCAGCGCCGCCGACGGTGCCAGCGGTGCCGCCGTACGCGCCCGCTCCGCGGCCACCGAGGCCGCAGGCCATGCCGCCCGGGCACGCGCCGCAGCCGCTGAGGCCACCGCACACGCCGCCAAGGCGAACCAGGCGGCAAGCAACGCCGAGGCAGCCGCCGCCAGGGCGAACGCCGCGGCGAACAAGGCCGAGGCCGAAGCCGCCGCCACCCACGCCGCGGCCCAGCGGGCCAACGCCAAGGCCGCCGAAGCCACCGCCCAGCAGGCCCGCGCCGGTATCGCCGCACACGAGTCCGCCCGCCTGGCAGGCCTGGCCGCCCAGCACGCCAACAACGCGCTGCAGGCGGCCAACCGCACCAAGGACGAAGCCGACGGCGCAGTCCGCGAAGCCGCGATGGCGCGGTTGCAGTCCACCATCGCCGTCCAGGCCTCCGGCGCCGCCCGCACCACCGCGGCCGGGATCGCCGACCCGGCCAACACCGCCATCGACCTGACCGCCCCCTTCACCGGAGCGGACCTCGACGCGAACTTCGCCACGCTGGTCGCCAAGGCCGCCCTGGAGACGGGCAAGGAACAGGTCGCCTCCGCCGAGGCCAAGGCCACCGAGGCACTCAAGGCCGCGCAGGCCGCCGAGGAAGCCGCCAAGCGCGCCAACGCCCAGGTCGCCCCGGCCTTCAAGGCCGCCGCCGACGCAGCCAAGTCCTCGGCCAACGCCGCACGTTCAGCGGCCGCAGCCATGAAGTCCGCCGCCGAAGCCGCCGAGGACGGCGCCAAGGCCCGGGACGCGGCGGCCTCCGCCAACAAGGCCGACGCCCAGGCCCAGGCGGACGCCAAGCTCGCCCGCCAGGCCGCCAACCAGGCCTACAAGGACGCGGCAGCAGCCCGCGATGCCGCCAACCAGGCCGAGGCCGAAGCAGCGCGCGCACGCGGCGCCGCCGCCGAAGCCGAACAGCACGCCAACGCCGCCAACAGCGCCGCCAACCTCGCCGAACACGAGGCCACCGTCGCCCAAGGCGCCGCAGCCCAAGCCGAAAAGGACGCCGCCGACGCCGGCAAACTCGCCGATTCCGCCGAAAGCCACGCCAAGTCCGCGGAGACCGCGGCCAAGAACGCCAACAAGTACGCCAAGGAGGCAGACGAGGCGGCAAAGAAGGCCGAGGAGTACGAGCGCGAACAGGAACGCAAGCGGCGAGCGGAGGCGGCCAAGCAGGATGGCAAGGGCGGCGGATCCGAGCTGAGCGACGACGAGAAGGAGGAGCTCGAACAGGCCGGGGAGTCGCCCGAGGAGATCGAGAAGGCTCTCCAGACCGCCGACAAGTCGATCAAGGACTTCCTGCTCGAAAACGGCGGCGAGATCCTCGTCGACCTGATCCTCGGCGACATCAAGCAGTGCCTCACCGAAGGCAACATCGAAAGCTGCTTCTGGGCAGCGATCGGCGCCCTCCCCTGGGGTAAAGCCCTCACCGTCATCAAGGAACTCCCAGCGATCACCAAGGCCATCGGGCGAATCGTTGGCGGCATCGGTAAGTTCCTCGAGGAGTCCGACAAGGCAAAGAAGCTGATCGCGAAGACCGAGGACACTCTCGCGAGGATCTGGAAGTCCCTGGACTGCCCCAGAACACACAGCTTCCCGACCGGCACCCCCGTTCTCCTTGCCGACGGAACTCGCCGACCCATCGAGGACATCCGGGTCGGGGACAGAGTGTTCGCCACGGACCCGGCGAAGGGACTGACCCAGTCGCGACCGGTGGTGAATTTCTTCACCACCGAGAACGACAAGGAATTCACCCGTCTCACTGTAAAGACTCCCCAGGGGGCTGCCGCCGTCACGGCTACCTCCAACCACCCCTTCTGGCTGGCGGATCGCCAGCAGTGGGTGGACGCGGGAGATGTGCGGGTCGGTGACCGACTGCGCACTCCTGCGGGCCTGCAGCTCGCCGTGACCAATACCGTCACCTATCACGAGCGTCAGCGGACTCACGACCTCACGGTCGGCGGACTCCACAGCTACTACGTGGGTGTGGGCGCTGCGGACGCACTCGTCCACAACTGCGGAGATCTCGAGGCCGCGTCCCGCCGCTTCCGCGGTCAGGCGCACACGATGGAGGAGCACGTCAACGTCTCCCCCGCCGAGATGAGGAGGCTCGCCGAGAAGAAGGGCGTCAACACGAAGTGGGTGGACGCGGAAACGGCGCAGAAGGCGGTTGACTCCGTCCTGGAACAGAACAAGGCGTACATCAACAAACGACTCCGTACACTGAATGAAGGACAGAACCTGGAGTTGCCCGTCAAGAACTTCGGCGGCGATTCACTAGGGACGTACCTCAGAAAAGACGGCACCTCGGGGTCTGCTGGCAATAGGGTTCAAGTTGTCATCAAGAAGGCCAAGAAGGACCCTTCGGGAAAGAAGGTTCCAGGCGGCTACTATGTGTATACCGCCTTCCCGCTTGACAGGTGAGGAATATTCCATGGAATTCGACTTCGGGTTGCCGGCGCTGGGGGGCCAGTTTCATATGGACTGGATCCACGATGGCGCGAATCCCCGGGATGTCGTACGTCATTGGGCCAGGCTCTCATCAGGATCCGAGGAAGGTCTGGAGGAGCTTCGGCTTCTCCGCCAGGACGTGCGCCTGCTGCTGACCTCGCCGCTTTCGGACGAGGACATCCATGCCCTGTGGAGGTCAGCGGCGAGGTACTACCCGAACTTCCTGGTGGAGGGACAGGAGCCCGCACGGGGTCGCGCCTGGCTGACGGACATCGACGGCGAGTTGGAACCCTTCCTTCACGAGTCGGCGAGTGGAAGCCCGACCCCGCAAGCGGCTGACGAACCAGTGCAGTCGGCGATCGACGAACTCGCCGACCGTCTGGCACCGAGGTCGGAGCTTTCACTGGAACCCTTGCCTTCTCACGTGGTGATCGCGGCAGTGAAACGCTGCGCGAAGGAGGTGAGTCCTGCCCTTGCCTTCCGATTCCTGTTGCATGCGTACTCGGCCTACGACAGTCCCGTACCGGCTGCTTCCCGGGCTGCATTCGAGGAGCTCAACCGGGAGTTCGGATACGGCGAGTTCATGCTTGTAGGGATTCAGGGTCTCCCTGAGAAATAGCTCTGCCCAAGGCCGCCGGTGAACTCTCATCGGCGGCCTGTGGAGCAGTCGTGCGATGCCGAGACCAGGAGCGGATGTTGCCCCGCCGGATCCCATCCGGCGGGGCAACGTGCTCTACGAGGCGGAGGGGGGCCACAACTCCATCTCCGGTTCGGGCCAGGTCTCGGGCTTGGCGAAGCGGAACTCCGACCCGTGCTCGGGCGGGCGTCCGCCCTTGGGGTCGTAGACGCGGGGAGGCTTCGGCAGTCGCACGGTCAGACACTCGTAGAACTCGCCCCGGAAGCGTGACGCCAGCGCGAACGCATCCGCCCGGGAAGCATCAGGCAGCAGACTCACCATCACGGCCTTCGTCGTGACCACGTGCATCTTGGTCGGAGCACGTGATCATATGGAGGTCGCCCGCAAGTCCGACGAATCCCATGCGAGCGAACCCGTTCGAGACACGTTCGAGATCGTGACACCATGTACGACATGACGACGAACCGAAAGGCCCATGTCGCGTAGGCGGCCAGGGCACGTCCGCACCAGCATCCCCCGCGACCACCGGACACCAGGTGCAAGGCCAGTCATCGACGGCCTGTCCTCGCGAGCAATGAGCGAGATCATCCGCCTCGAGCACACTCGCAACTATCTCCAGCCAGGAGACGTCAGCGCGGCCATCCGCCTGTGGAAGGACTACGTCCATAA
The DNA here is from genome assembly GCF_042895955.1 of Streptomyces sp. NPDC001339. NCBI lineage: Bacteria > Bacillati > Actinomycetota > Actinomycetes > Kitasatosporales > Streptomycetaceae > Streptomyces > Streptomyces sp. NPDC001339. The sequence goes on from NZ_JBIAWT010000012.1 coordinate 24,299, forward strand.
GCCCGAGCGCGACCTGTGGCACGACTACGAGTGGGACAACGTGCACTGGTACTGCTGTGGCAACCCGCTCGACGCCCGCGCTCTCCTCGACGCCGTGATGACAGCCGTATCGCCCCAAAGCGCCCGCGAACTCCGAAAGATCATCAGCCGGTTCGACGCCGTCTGGAACCTACCGTCCCCTCCGTACGAAACGGACAGAAGATAAAGAACAAGCTAAGGCTTTCCAGGGAATCCGGCTTTAGCACTCCAGTCGCAGTTCGCTATTACCGCTGGTCAGGAGTAGCGAACGAGGTGGCAAGGTGACGGGCCCTCTACGGGCGACGCAGGGGGCTACGGGCCCGCCGTTACCCAAAAGCCGCGGCCCCGCTGTAACCATCGTCACGGCCCTCGTCCGCGTCGGAGTCGTCGTGATCGCGTGCGGGCAAGCGCGCCCCGGCTTTCCGCTACCCGGTGTCCGCCGATGAGGGATTCGGCCAACTCGACGGCCAGTTGGCGAACTTCTCTGAGTGTCCACGTCCGGACGCCGAGGATGCGGTGTGCTTCCTCGATGAGTTCGGCGACCGAGCTGAGCCGCTCCGCCTCCATGCGGTCGGCGAAGCGGGATACATATCCGGTTCCGTCGCCGGACAGGTAGCACGGCCGTCCGGGGCCGACCATGGCAGCAGCAGCCGCCCTGACTCAGGCTGACTGCTCACGGTGCAGGGTAGGCCGCCGTATCGGGGCAAGTGCCTGACCAGGAGAAAGCCCGCCCATATGCCAGGCAGCAGTGCACGGACGGGGCCACAGGGCACGGCTACGCGCTGTGTGGCCCATCCGGTTACCGCGCCGGCACGGGGTTGTCCGGTGAGTCCAGCCACGTCCGCTCGCCGTCGGCATCCACGGTCAGCCCGAAGCGGTGGAAGCCGGGGCGCTTTTGCTCCACCCACCATCTGTGTGCGGCTTCTACTTCGTCCCAGAGATGTCGGGGACCCGACTGATAGACCTTGGCTTCCTTACAGTCATCGCGGAAGACGACGACCGCCCATGACTTGTCCGAGAGTCCGTAGAACCACACGGCGCGCTTGCCCTCACGCTTGCGGTCAGCGAGGTGGGCGACGTCGGGCACGCGCAGGCCCATGGCGAATCCGGCGGCATCGAAGGCCCCGGTGCCGGAGAAGTCGTGCTCGGAGGTCTGAGTGGTCGACTTCTCCACGCCGGTCAGCGCCTCCGCCGGTACGTACTCGTCATGGCGCGGCCGGGGGCGGCGCTGCGACCGCATGCGCATGAACGCGACTGGCCGGGTGAAGGGGCCGGACGCACTCCGGCAGTCTTCGGCGACCATCAGGCGGGCGGTGGCTTCGCTGGGCCCGTAGCAGGTCCCCCAGGGAACAAGGATCACCCCTCCGGGGCTGGACTGCTCCACCCACGCGAAGGGGACCTTTCGCAGACCGCATGTGGCGATGATGCGGTCGTACGGGGCCCGTTTCGCGTACCCGAGGAAGCCATCTCCGTGCACCACTTCTACCGGGAGTGCGAAGCGGTCCAATGACTGCTGGGCTTCTGATGCGACGGTGCCGTCCACCTCTATGGTGACGACGTTCGCGGCTCCGAGGCGGTGCGCGAGAAGCGCGGCGTTCCATCCGGTGCCGGTGCCGATCTCCAACACGCGCTGACCCGGTTCTACGTCAAGGTCGGCCAGCATGGAGAAGACCAGGCTCGGCATGGACGAGGACGAGCTGAAGGACTTGCCGGGTTCAGGGCCGTCGTGCGCCCCGTCGTCCCATTGCGTGACGATCGGCTGATTCGAGTCCGCGTATTCCTGCCATGCCTCAGGGGCGAGCGTTTTGTCGACTGCGCTGTTCCGGCCTGATTCCATGTCGTGGGGCCACATGAGGTCAGGCAGAAAGGCCGACCGGGGCACGGCCTCATAGGTCGGCATCCAGTCCGATGTCATGGAGCCCGCATCGAGGAGAATGCGGCCCAACTCCTCACGGGAGGGCCGCTTCTCCTGCTCAAAAGCGCGCGTCACTTGCGGTGCGTCCCGCCGCCATCAGGCTGATCCCCGTCGGGGGTGGGTTCTTCGGTCGGCGACCAGGGCTGACCGGGGAGCCCGTCCCCTTCGCCCTCGTCTTTGCCGTGCCCGCCGCTTTGCGCGAAGTAGGTGATCATCAATCGAATGTCCACCGATTCTCCTCCCTGAGAGGCCGGTCTTCGTCCTGGTCTCAGTTGAGTCCCCAGGGAATACGGCCTCAGCCAACTGACCCGAACGCGGGGGCGCCCCCACGCCGTTTTGCACTACAACCCGCCCCTGGTTTTGCACTGCAACCCGCCCCTGCCAGGCTGACAGGGATGGGAACTTGGGGCGGTCGCCCGGCCTGCTCGCACCCGCACCGGGCGACCGCTTCGCGCTCTCACGTCTCCGCACTTGGGGGAAGAGACGGAGCGCACCCGGCCCGACTCTGCCGGGGGTCTGGCCCCGGACCGGCCGCTGAGGCCCTCCTGCTATTCAGCGACCGGCCGGGAGTTCTAGGTGAGGCGGCCGGTAGCCACCAGGGCTATGACGACCACCGTCGTTCCCATCGTCACTTGCTCCCCCGCTCGCTCCCCCGGTGCGGGTGATCGCGCATCTCGATGTTGAGGTCCGACGCTTTCGAGTGGTCTCCGCGCCGTCGCGCTTCCTCCCGCTGCCTCGCCAGTGCGCCGCAGATGTCGCAGCCGGCGGCAGGCTTCGAATCGGGCCAGGGGACTCCGACGTACACGGGTGGGGTCTGGCGTCGCTGTGTCATGTACTCGGGCACGACCACTCCTCTCCGTAGCGCTTCCACTACCGGGATGCCTCAGCGTGGCCTACAGTCAGGGGCCATTCAACCTGTCCCTTGCGGACGGAAGGACAGTGAACGCCCTTTGAATCGCAACGAGTTGAACCCGGACGCCTCCCCTCAGGCAGCCTACGGAGCGCGTTTACGCAGTCTGCGGGAAGCGCGCAACTGGACCCAAGAAGATCTTGCCGAACGCGCGGGATATTCCAGCGTGCATATTTCGGCCGTCGAAAATGGTCGGAAACCTCCGACTTTCCGGTTCTCGCGTAGCGTGGACCGCGTCTTCGGCCTTGAGGGCACAGCAGACTCGTTCGAGCGTGAGTACCGCGAGATCAAACACGGCAGCATGCTGGAGGGCTTTCCGGAGTACGTCGGGTACGAGAGCCGGGCGGTAGAGATCCGGATCTACAACATCGGGATCATCCCCGGTTTGTTGCAGACACCGGAGTACGCGCGCGTGCTGGCGGACAGCGCCGTGCGGCGGGGCGCCATCACGCCCGAACAGGCGGATGAACGTATAGCGCTTCTGACAGAGCGTCAGGCGGCGCTGGAGCGGCCTCGGCCACCCATGGTGTTCGTGACCATGGACGAAAGTTGTATCCGTCGGCCGGTCGGCGGCTCCGCCGTCATGGACGCACAGTTGGCGCGGCTGGTCGAGTTTGCCGACCTGCCGAACACGCTGTTGCAGGTGGCACCGTACGACATAGGGGAGCGCCGCACGCTTAACCTGCCCGTCAACATCGTGACACTGCCGGACCGGTCCCTGGTTTGCTATGCCGAATCCCAGGCTCAAGGAAACCTGGACCGGGAGAGTACCTCCGTGGTGCCCGTACTGACGGCATACCATCAGTTGCAGGCCGAAGCGTTGTCGCAAGCGGCATCCGTGGCCATGATCGAGCAGGTACGAAAGGGCACCCCGTGACAACCGACTCAACCCGCTGGTTCAAGTCCTCCTACAGCGACAACGGCGGCGACTGCATCGAGGTCGCCACCAATGTCCCCGGCGTCGTTCCCGTCCGTGACTCCAAGAACCCCAACGGCCCCGCTCTGGCCTTCCCCGCGTCGTCCTGGTCCGCGTTCGTGGCCAGCGTCAAGGGCGGGGCAGGGCACGGCGCGTAACTCCGTATCAGCCCCAACTGGTGTCACCTGGTTCTTGGTTGGGGTCAGAGCCCCGGCCTGCTGCGAGCGGGCCGGGGCTTCCTCGTGCCTGAGATCAGTCGAACCAGCGGGCGCGGGACAGTTCCTCGCCTCGGTCCGGGTCCTCCAGGAGGGCTGCTACCTCGAAGCGGCGGGGCCATTGGCCGGTGGCCCAGGAGAGGCCGGCGGCCACGCCCTCGAGGGTGGCGGCGTGGAGGGTGCCGTCCGGGGTCCAGCGCCAGTCGAGTTCGGTGGTGGCATCCGGCTCCAGGCCGGCGGTGACGATGAGTTCTTCGTGTTCCACGTACGAGTCGGGGGTGGTGGGGCCGAGGAGGGTTCGTACGGGGGACGGGACCTCGTGGCGGGTACCCTCGGAGCGGACCTTGGCGGTGACCGCCTCGCTCAGGCGCCGGACCTGGAGGAGTTCGGCCAGGTCGGCGGCGCGTTCCGGGCGGACCGGGAGGAGGGGGAGGTGGCCGGCGAGAGGCATCAGGTCGGGGGCGTCGGCGATGACGGCGTCGGCCGCGTCGACCACCTGGACGTCGTGGCCGAGGACGGCGCGGAGTTCGTCGGGGAGGGTCACCTGGTCGGGGTCGAGGTCGGTCAACAGGCCGTAGAGGGTGTGGAGTTGGGTGGCGGTGACGGGGTGGGACGGGTCGGCCAGGCGGGCGAGGAGTTCGGCGGCGCCGCCCGGTTCGTCGAGCAGGGCGGCGACGGAGGTACGGACTCCGAGGGCGCGCAGGACCTGGGCGTCGACGTCACCGGCGTCCGCGGACTCGTAGAGTCCGGCCAGCAGGGGGTCGCCGCCCGCCGAGCGGAGGCCGGCCGGGCGGCGGCCGTCCAGGACGGGGTGGCCGCGCAGCCACCAGGCGGTGTAGGGGCGTACGGAGTCGGTGGTGCCGTCGGGGAGGAGGACGCGTACGGGCGCGGTGAGCGCATCGCGCAGGGGCGGCCGGGAGAGCATGGTCAGCACCTGCGGCCAGGCGTCGTCGTCGACCAGGTCGAGATCGCGGACGGCGACCAGTTCGGTGACGACCGGCGGGACCGGGGTGTCGGGGAGGGCGTCGAGGATGTCCTCGCACCAGACATCGACCGCGTCCAGCAGGCCTACGTCGTCCGGTTCGGCGAAGTCGCCGTCCCGCGGCTCCATTTCGTCCGGGTCGAGGACGACGTCGGTGGCGCGCACCAGGGCGAAGTCGGCCAGCACGCCGACGGCGGTGAGGGGCTGTTCGCCCCATTGTGCGGCCAAGTCGGCGTCGCAGGCTGCCAGTTCGCCCGCGCGGATGACGCGTTCGAAGGCGCTTCCCGGGTACACCAGCTCACCCGCGGGTGCCAGCTCGCCGTCCTCGTCGGGGAGGGCGAGGGCACCGAGCCAGGGCTCGTCGCCCGGGGAGAGGTTGGCGTCGCGGACCAGGGCGAGGACGGTATCGGCAAGCTCTTCGGCGCCGAGGGGGGTGCCCAGGGACACTCCGAGGCCGGCCGAGAAGTCTTCCGCGAGGATGTCGTAGGCGTCTTCGTCGGCGTCGAGGGAGTTGGCGACGGCCGCGCGGACCTGGGGAGTGGTGAGGACGGCCCGGGGAGCGGCGGGGGTGGCGCCGAGCTTCTCCAGGAGCGGGTGGACCGCGTCGGGGTGGGCGACCTTCAGCCCGAGCCGGGCGAGCGTACGGTGCCGGGCCGCGGTCTCCCCGTCCGCGGCGGGGCCGCCGCCGGGCAGCGGGAGGAGGACCTGGCGCGGGCCGATGGTCGTGCGTACGGTGCCGTGCTCGCCGCCGGGGCCCTGAGCGGCGGTGCCCGCCAGGGGCACCGGCAGCCCGCTGAGCCGGTCGGGGTCGGTGCCGGCCAGCGCGTCGTAGAGCCGCCACCACCAGTCGGGGGAGCGCTCGACGCCCGCCAGGCGGTCGATCATCTCGCCGAGCGGTACGCGGGACACACCCAACGAGCGGAGTTCCGGGCGGCGTTCGAGCCCGGCGGGCAGGAGGCTGGGGAACAGTTCGGCCAGCACGGCGACGGCCGCGGCGCCCGCGCCTTCCAGCAGCTCGGCGTCGAGGGGGCGGAGGACGTAGCCGGGGCCGGTGGCACGCTCGTCGGCGTCCCATACCGTTTCCGTGGCACGCTCGTCGGCGTCCCGTACCGTTCCCGTGGCGCCCTCGGCCGCGTCCCCTACCGTTCCCGATACCGTTTCCGAGTCCCGGTCCGCGGCAGGGGTTCGCTCGCCCGAGGCCTCGGGCCATGCCGTCTCCCCCGCCCTCGGCACGTCCGCGCCCAGCACGTCCGCGCCCGGCACGTCCGGCCTCGGCGCACCCGCGCTCGGCAGGAACCGTACCCGCGGCAGCAGTTCCAGCACCTGGCGGCGCAGCTCGCTGTCCAGGCCGCCCTTGCCCAGCGGGCCCGGCACCAGGTCGAGGGTGCCCACCGACACCGGACGCCAGTCGGCCAGCAGCGTCGCGTACGTGGCGGCCGCCCGGCCGGTCAGGAAGTCCGCCAGGGGGCCCGACGCGACATGGCGGCGGGTCGGCTCCAGCGGGAAGGAGGCAATGAGGAGGGCGGGCAGGGCCAGGGGTTCATCGGTCGGGGTGGGGGCGTGGACGACCGGTGCGGTGCCCGGCCTGGCCGGCGCGCCCTCGGCGTCCACCGGCACCGCCCAGGTCACCGTCCAGAACGGCCGCAGCCGCTCCTCGACGGGCCGGTCCGCGAGCAGCGCCGGGTCCAGCGGCCCGCCGTCGCTCACCACCCGCCACCGGGTGGCGCCCCGCTCGCTGTCCTCGATCAGTACGTACGGGCCGTCCTGGCGGCGCCTCAGCTCCCGTACGCCCTCCGGGGTTTCGACGATCACCTCGGCCAGCCCCGGCAGGGTCAGCAGCAGCGCTGCGTCGATGCCGTCCAGCAGGCGCTCGGCGAGGTCCTGGGCCGCGATGTCCCGCAGCGGCAGGACGACGGCGGTGTCGTAGCCCTCAGGGGCGGTGCCCTCCGCGGGCAGCGGGAGCCGCAGCAGCGGCACATGCCCGTCGCGGCGGCGCAGTTCGCCACCGAGGCCGGGGCTGTGCGCCGCCACCTCCTCGGTCATCCCGCGAGCCTCGGCGAGCGACCACCGCACCCCTCCGGTACGCCCCACCAGCGCCGGCTCGTCGCTGACGGACAGCACCGCGGCGAAGCCCACGCCGAACCGGCCCACGGCACCGGCCGCGATGCTCGGCTCCCGCTTGGCGGAGGCGCGGAGCGTGGACAGCGACTCGACGCCGGTGGCGTCCAGGGGGGCGCCGGTGTTGGACGCGACGAGGACGGCGGGCGCGCCGGGGTCGGCCGGGTGCAGGGTCAGCCGGAGCCGTCCGGGGACGCCGGCCCGGGCCGCCGCGTCGGCCGCGTTCTGCGCGAGCTCCACGGCGAGGCGGTCGCGGTAGCCGCCGAGTGCGAGGTCCTCCTCCGCGTTGGCGTCCTCCCGGAACCGGGCCGGCGACGCGGCCCAGGCGTCCAGCACGCCGCGCCGCAGCCGAGCCGTCCCGAACGGGTCTCCGGCTGCGCCTCGCACCCACGACGTTGCGGTCACGTGTCTCGTCTCCCTCGTCCGTCTCCTGCCACAGACGGTATCGCCCCACGTCGTCGCCCGAGCCAGGGCGGGGTGCTGTTTTACGTCGGCGCCCGAGCCGGGGCGGGGTGCTGTTTTACGTCGGCGCCCGAGCCGGGGCGGGGTGCTGATTTACGTCTTCGGCCCGAGGGGTGCCGAAGAGGCGCCGAAGAGGCGCCGAAAAAGCGCTGAAAAGGTGGGAGCAAGCGGAATGGGGAGCAAGGGGAGCAAGCGGAATACGGGAGGCTCCGCAGGGCGGCGGAGCAGCCTCAGCTGTGGCCCAGTTCCTCCGCCGGGCCGGCCTCCTCCACCGAGCCACCGTCCCGTTCCGGGCGCAAGGTCAGCGGTTCGACCACCGTCTCGTCCACCACCGGCGGTGCCGGCCGCGGCGGCTTCGGCATGACGGCGGCCTCGGAGTGCGCTCCGCAGCCGTACGCGAGGGAGACGACCCGGCCGTCCGCCGGGGAGAACTCATTGGCGCAGACGCCGAAGGCCTGGCGCAGCGAGCCGGTGAGGGGGGCGAGGAAGCCGCAGGTCATGCACGTGGCCGGGGCCGCCTGGGCCATCGGCGTCTTGGCGCCGTAGGCCTCTTCCCAGCGGTCGGCGGCGGTGTGCAGGCCGAAGCGGGACAGCACCCGCGCGCGCCGCATGCCGAGCTCCTCGGCGACGTCCACAATGCCGCCCCGGGCGGGCGCGGGCTGGACGGCGGGTGAGCCGGGGAGGACGTCCGCCTCCTCCGTGTCCGCGACGTCCGCCGCCATGCCCTCCGCGACGGCGGAGTTCGGCGGGGGGCTGTCCTCGCCGGAGAAGCCGGGCTCCAGGCGCAGGTCGTCGGCCTCGGTGGGCAGCAGATCGCCGGGGCCCATGTCGCCGGGGCGGAGCCGCTCGCTCCAGGGCACCCACTCCGGGGCCAGCAGCGCGTCGGGGCCGGGCAGCAGTACCGCCTCGTCGAGGGTGACGATCTTGGCGCGGGAGGCCCGGGCGACCGTCACGGCCCAGCGCCAGCCGCGGTAGCCGGGTTCGTCGGCGGCGAAGAGGTGGGTGACGACGCGGTCGCCGTCGGCGACGGCCCCGAGGTGCTCACCGACCACGCCGGGGAGCGCGACGTCCACCGCCGCGGCCCGGGCAAGTTCGACCGCCTCGGCGCACAGGCGGTCGGGGGTCCGGCTTCGCATCGCAGCACTCACAAGAATCGTTCTCTCTTCTACGCCGTCTCACGAGTGCGCCAGCCGGAGCGGTCCTTGTCGTTCCGGACGACCGGCGGGACGGGGGCGGGCGGAGCGGACCGTGGGACCGCGTCGACGTCCGCGCCCGATCGGTTCGGCCGAGCGCACCTCATACGAACCATTCTGCGGGATCGCGGACGGTGATGAGACACGCGGCCAGTTCCGACCGCCGGTGGCGCGTTACACACGCTACCCCTTCAACGGTGTACGGCTCCCCGGCGGGAGTGGCAAATGGCAGCGGCAACCGCGGTCGGGCGGTGTATCCCGTAGGACACAGGGGGTGCATTCCGTGGGGCACAGCCGGTGCATCCCGTGGGGCACAGGGGGTGCATCCCGTAGGGCGGACGTAGGTCAGAGAGAGCAGACGTAGGTCAGAGAGAGCAGACGTAGGTCAGAGATGGAGCAAGAGCAGACGTACGTCAGAGGTAGGTCAGACGTAGGGCAGACGTAGGGCAGACAGGAGAAACCACCCGCTCCTGGGCGAGTTGGGGCACAAGGTGGGGCACTATGACCAGGTGTCGGCACGGCAGCTTCCCCGGGCGTCACGGGTATCGCGGGCATCACGGGCGTCCCGGGTATCGAAGCGGGGCGGTTTCGGGGACGGCCGGGTCCGCCGGGCGGGCCGGGCGGTCGGCCGGGCGCTGCACCGGCCGTTGGCCCGCGCGGCCCGCGGGGTGCGGCGCGCGACGCATGCGCAGGGCGCGGGTGAGTCGGGACTGGCCAAGCTGATCGAGCTGCACGCGGTGAACGCCGTGGGTGACGTGATGATCACGGTCGCGCTGGCGTCGACGGTGTTCTTCTCGGTGCCGACGCATGAGGCACGGGGCCGGGTGACGCTGTATCTGGCCGTGACGATGGCGCCGTTCGCGCTGCTCGCGCCGGTGATCGGGCCACTGCTGGACCGGCTGCCGCACGGCCGCCGGGCGGCGATGGCGGGCGCGATGCTGGCCCGGGCGCTGCTGGCGCTGACGATGGCGGGCGCGGTCGCCACCGGGGGGCTGGAGCTGTATCCGGCGGCGCTGGGAGTGCTGGTGTCGTCGAAGGCGTACGGCGTGGTGCGCAGCGCGGTGGTGCCGCGGCTGCTGCCACCGAGGATCTCGCTGGTGAAGGCCAATTCGCGGGTGACGCTCGCGGGGCTGCTGGCGACCGGCGTGGGGGCACCGGCCGGGGCCGGACTGCATCTGATCGGGCCGCAGTGGCCGCTGTACGGGGCGTTCGCGGTCTTCGTGGTGGGGACGTTTCTGTCGTTCTCGCTGCCGCACAAGGTCGATTCGGCGAAGGGGGAGGGGCGGGCGCGGCTGGCGTCGTATGAGGCGGCGTCCCGTGGGGAGATGGCGTCCACGGGGGAGGTGGCCTCCCGTCCGGCCTCCCGTACTGAGGCGGCCCGTACTGAGACGGGGGTCGGGGAGGAGATGAGGGTCGGGGAGGAGATGGAGGTCAGGGAGGAGATGGGGGCCGGGGTCGGGGAGGAGGCCAGGGCCCGGCGCGGCCGGGGGCCGAAGCCGGGACTGCGGTCGGTGGGACCGTCCGTCCTGCACGGGCTGCAGGCGAACGCCGCGCTGCGGGCGCTCTCCGGTTTCCTGACGTTCTTCCTGGCGTTCCTGCTGCGCGAGCACCCGCTGGGCGGGCTGGGCCCGGCCGTCTCGCTCGGTCTGGTGGCGGTGGCGGCCGGCACCGGCAACGCGCTGGGGACGGCGGTCGGGGCGTGGCTGAAGGCCCGGGGGCCGGAGCCGATCATCGCGGGGGTGCTGGGGCTGGCGCTGGGTGTGACGGTGCTCGCCGCGGTGTTCTACGACGGGATGGCGCTGGTCGTGGTGACCGCGACGGCGGCCACCGCGGGGCTGTGCCAGGCACTGGCGAAGCTGTCGCTGGACGCGGTCATCCAGCGCGATGTGCCCGAGGCGGTGCGGACCTCCGCGTTCGCCCGGTCGGAGACGGCGCTGCAGATGGCGTGGGTGGTGGGCGGTGCGCTCGGGATCGTGCTGCCGCTGGTCGGGGAGCTGGGGATGGCGGTGGCCGCGGGGCTGGTGGCGCTGGGCGCCCTGCTGGCCGTACGGGGGCTGCTGAGCGCGGCCCGGCACGGCGGCGGGCCGGCGGCCAGGGTGGTGTGACGGCCAGTGGCCAGGATGGTGCGACGGCCGGGCCCGGTGTGCGACGGGCGGCGCGGCACGCCGTACCCGCGCGTGGCGTGGGCCGGGACGCCAGATAGCCTGCCCGTATGACCGCTGCGTTGATCTCCTGGGGTAAGGGCCGCCGCGCCGCTGCCGCCATCGGTGCCGTGTCCCTGGGTCTCGTCACCCTCTCCGCCTGCGAGAAGCCGACCTCGCTCGCGACCGTGTCCGTCGGTTCGACGACGGTGACGGCCGAGGCCACGCCCGGCTGCGACGGCGAAGGCCAGGAACTGTCGCGGAAGGCCATCGCCGCCTGCATCACCAAGAAGGGCAGTGGCAAGACGATCACCGTCCACCCGGGTGAGAAGGTGCGTGTCGGCGTCGACCCGGACGTCGCCAAGTCCGGCTGGGTCGCCATCGGTGCGGGCCCCGTCATGGAGGAGCCCAGCAAGCAGACGTACCGCAGCTTCGACGCGGACGCCCTCTTCATGCAGCGGGACCCGGTCACCGGCCAGCCGTCGTACAAGAAGGACGTCACACTCCAGGTCGCGGAGATCGGCAAGGGCCAGGGCCCCAAGACGATGTGGCACTTCACGCTGGAGCGGAAGGGCTGAAGGTTCTGAGGGGTCCGAGGGGCCTGAAGGACCCGAGGAGTCCGAAGGGCCCGAGGAGTCTGAGGGAACTGACGGTTCGGAAGGTTCTGAGCGCGCCGGGTGCCGGACTTCGGCCACCGGCCGGACAGGCGGCTGTGGGGGCGTTCTGATGCGGATTCTCGTGGTCACGGCGGTGGCCGCCGAGCGGGATGCCGTCGCTGCCGCGCTGGACGGTGGCGAGCCGGCTCCGCTGCCCGGCGGCTACGAGCTGCTGCGGTGCTCGGGCGACGAGCGGTGCGCGGGCGACGACGGTGCGGCGGCATTCGATGTGGTCGATGCTTTCGATGCGTTCGATGTGCTGGCCGCCGGTGTCGGCCCGGCCGCCGCGGCCGCCGGCACGGCCACCGCGCTGACCGCCGCCGCGCTCTCCGGACAGCCCTACGACCTGGTGGTCTCGGCCGGTATCGGCGGCGGCTTCTCCCCCGGTCCTCCTGGTCCTCCCGGCCCTCCCGGTCTCAGCTCGGCTCCACCGGGGAGATCCCCTTCCGGCGCCCCCCTGGGCTCCGTGGTGGTCGCGGAGGCGATCGTCGCGGCGGACCTGGGCGCCGAGACTCCGGACGGCTTCGCTCCGGTCACCGAGCTGGGCTTCGGCACGGTGGCGCACCGGCCCGACCCGGCGCTGGTCCGGGCCGCCGCCACGGCGGCCGACGCAGCCATCGGCACCATCCTCACGGTCTCCACGGTCACCGGCAGCGCGGAGCGCGCCGCCGAGCTGGCGGAACGTCACCCGGACGTGCTGGCCGAGGCGATGGAGGGCTTCGGGGTCGCCGAGGCGGCCGCCGCGCACGGTGTGCCCGTACTGGAGGTCCGTACGATCTCCAACGCCGTCGGCCCGCGCGACCGCGCCGCCTGGCGCATCGGCGACGCCCTCGCCGCGCTCACCGGCACCTTCCGCGCCTTCCGCGCCCACCGCACGCTCCGTACGCCCCCGGATCCGCACCGTCCCGCCCCTGAGGAGGCCCTGTGACCCGGCCTGAAACCCAGCCCCAGCCCCAGCCCGTGGCTCAGCCCTCGACCCGGCCCTCGACCCGGCCGCTGGACATCGCGTACTCGCCGTGCCCGAACGACACGTTCGTCTTCGACGCGCTGGCGCACGGCCGCGTCCCGGACGCGCCGGAGCTCGCGGTCACCTTCGCCGATATCGACCTGACCAACGGGATGGCGGAACGCGGTGAGTTCGACGTCCTGAAGGTGTCGTACGCGGTGCTGCCGTGGGTCCTGGAGGAGTATGCGCTGCTGCCCTGCGGCGGGGCGCTGGGGCGCGGCTGCGGGCCGCTGGTGCTGACCAAGCAGCAGGGGAAGGCCGCGGATCTGGCCGGCCGCAGGGTCGCGGTGCCCAGCGAGCGGTCCACCGCATATCTGCTGTTCCGGCTGTGGGCGGCGGCCGAGGTGCCGGGCGGTGTGGGCGAGATCGTGGTGCTGCCGTTCCACGAGATCATGCCCGCCGTCCAGGACGGCCGGGTCGACGCGGGTCTGGTCATTCACGAGGCGCGCTTCACGTACCAGGACTACGGCCTGGTGTGCCTGGCCGACATGGGCGAGCACTGGGAGCGGACCACCGGGCTGCCGATCCCGCTCGGCGCGATCATCGCCAAGCGGTCGCTGGGCGAGCGGACGCTGAGCGAGCTGGCGGCCGCCATCCGCACCTCCGTCCGGATGGCCTGGGACGACCCGGAAGCCTCCCGTCCGTACGTCCTGGAGCATGCGCAGGAGATGGACCCGAAGGTGGCCGACCAGCACATCGGGCTGTACGTGAACGAGTTCACCGCCGACCTCGGGGAGAACGGCTATGCCGCGGTGCGCGGGCTGCTCACCCGTGCCGCGGCCGAGGGGCTGGTGCCGCCCCTCGGCCGGGATGCGCTGAAGTTTGTCTGATTTTCACTGACCGGTTCTCGCTGATCGGTTTTCGCTGACCGGCCGGCCGAACCGGTTCAGACGCCGAGCCCGCCTACCGTCGACCGGTCAGGCGTCGAACTCGCCCATCGTCGGCCAGTCAGGCATCGAGCCGGTCAGACGTCGAGCTGGTCGGCGACCGCGCGCAGCATGCCGGCGATCTTCGCGCCGTGCGCCTTGTCGGGGTAGCGGCCGCGCTCCAGTTGCTGGGTGACGTTCTCCAGAAGCGTGGTGAGGTCCTGGACGATCGAGGCGAGTTCATCGGGCTTACGGCGCTGGGCCGCGGCGACCGAGGGAGTCGGGTCGAGGAGCATCACGGACAGCGCCTGGTCGCCGCGCTGCCCTGCGACGACGCCGAATTCGACGCGCTGGCCAGGCTTGAGCGCGGCCACGCCGTCGGGCAGCACCGACGAGTGCACGAAGACGTCGCCGCCGTCATCGCGGGAGAGAAAGCCGAAGCCCTTCTCGCTGTTGAACCACTTGACCTTGCCGGTAGGCACGTCTGTCCTCGTCCTCGTACTCGTTGGAAAAATCTGGTGGGAACTGGTGGGAATCTGGGCTGGGTCTACCGCGGACACTGGCTGCGGAAGAAACGGGTCTGGATGGCAATACGGGTCTGGATAGCAATGCAGCGGGCCGCAGGACCCGCCACCACCAAGGCTAATGGTCCCGGGGCCGGTGACAAGACGCCGCCGGGTGGATCCTCGCCGTCTCTGGCCCGGACTTACCCTGGTCAGGTGTCTGACGAAACTCCCCGGGCCGGGGATCTGCTGGTCCGAATCGGCGCGATCATGTTCCTACTTGGCGCACTGGCCACTCTCGCCACGGTGACGCCGCTGTTCCTGGGGACCCCGCCGCTGCCGTCCGCCTTCTACTGGCTGTGCATGCTGATGGGCCTCGGCTTCCTGGTCGCCGCCGCCGGACTGATCCGTTCCGCCCTCGCGCAGCGGCGTCAGACCGAGGCGGCGTCCGGTGCGTCCGGTGCGCCCGGAGCCTCCGGACCGTCCGGACCATCTGGAACCTCCGGGTCCGGAACCTCCGGACCGTCCAAGGCCTCCGGACCGTCCAAGGCCTCCGCAACGTAACGGTTCAGCCACGCCGGGAAGTCCGTGAGGTCCCCGAGCACCACATCGGCGCCGGCCGCCAGCAGCTCGCTCTCGTCGCACGGCCCGGTGGCCACCGCCACGGACATCGCGCCCGCGGCGTGCGCGCCCCGTACGTCGCCGATGTGGTCGCCGACGTAGATCCGCGCACCGTACTCGCGCAGCGCCTCGGCCTTCGCCTCCGCCCACAGCGAGCCGATGACCGCGTCCGGCTCGATGCCCAGATGCGCCAGGTGCAGCTTGGCGTTCGGCTCGTACTTGGCCGTCACCACGATCGCCCGCCCCGCCGCTCCTGCGCCTGTACCTGTGCCTGTGCCTCTGCCTGCACCTGCACCTGCACCTGCCGCCTGTACCGCGGCGATGGCTTCGCGGGCGCCGCGCATGGCCAGGGTCGGCGTGATCGCGTACTCCGGATACAGCTCGCGGTACAGGTCGCTGACCTCCGCCACCCGCTCCTCGGGGAACCAGCGGCGGATCTCCTCCTCCAGCGGCGGCCCCAGCCGGGTCACCGCGGCCGCAGCGTCGATGTACGTACCGGTCCTGGCGGACAACGCCTCGTAGGCGGCCTTGATGCCCGGCCGGGAGTCGATCAGCGTCATGTCGAGGTCGAATCCGACCGTCAGGGGGTACGCAGCCATGCCTGCCATTGTGCAGGCGACGCCCGCCCGTACGGTGCGCACGGTGCGCGGGAGCCACAGCACCCGTACGCCTGCGCACCGCATCCGTACGTATCCAT
Organism: Streptomyces sp. NPDC001339; assembly: GCF_042895955.1. Taxonomy (NCBI): domain Bacteria; kingdom Bacillati; phylum Actinomycetota; class Actinomycetes; order Kitasatosporales; family Streptomycetaceae; genus Streptomyces; species Streptomyces sp. NPDC001339. Next base: position 39,518 of record NZ_JBIAWT010000012.1, read on the forward strand.
ACGTCTGCTCCATGCGTCTGCATACGTCTGCGCTACCGCGCCGCCCGCCGCATCCGCCACAGCAGGAACAGCGCGGAGGCGAGGGCCGCGACCCGGGCCACCACCGGCAGGCCATCGAGCAACTCCTGCCCCAGCCGGCCCTCGGCGACCGGCTCGCCCCAGCGGCGGTCGACGCGGCCCCACAGCCAGACCAGCAGGCCGCCGGCGAAGATCCCGGGCACCCCCAGCGCCGCGAACTTGGCCTCGGTCCGGGTCAGCCGCCGCGATACGTAGGCGAGCGCCCAGCCACCCGCCATCGCCCACCAGGACCCCAGAACCGCACCGGCCACGAGCAGGACCGCGGCCAGCGTCGGGACGGGGCTCAGCCATGCCCGGAGGGGCATCGGACCGCCGGAGTCCTCCCAGGAACCGGGCTCTTCCTCTTCCTCACCCAGACCTATGTCACCGGTGTCATCCTCCGCAGCGGCCCCGGCATCCTCCTCGGCCTTGCCCTTGCTCTTGCCCTTGCCCTCGGCCTTGCCCGCACCCTCCCCCTCACCCTCGTTCTCGTCGTCCGGCCGCTCCCATATCTCCGGGATCTCGATGCCGCCGACGAATCCGGGCACGGTCTCGCCTGGGCCGAGCGGTGTCGGCCCCGTCCGCCACCAGTCAGGAGCGTCGTCCCCGTCGCCGAGCTCGTCCGCGCCGGCGAGGTGCGGGGGGAGGCCGGAGGACGAAGCAGGGGTGGCGGGGGAGGCAGAGGAGGCAGGGGTGGCGGGGGAGGCAGGAGACGCTGCCGCGTTGTTGCCGTGCCACAGCGCCTTGCCGACGGTCAGGCCACTGCGCCAGGCCAGGCCGGCGAGCTTGTCGCGGGGGGAGGTCCGCCGGGAAGACAGATCACCGGCCCTCGAAGGCTGCCCGGCCTTCGAAGGCTGCCCGGCTCTCGAGGAGATCCCGGCCCGTATGGTGGCCCCACCCCCCGACGGCTCCTCGGGCAGCGCAGCGCCGCCGGCCTCCGCGACCACCGCCTCCGGCGCCCCCAGCCGCGCCAGCATCCGCTTCACACCGGACACCGAGTCGGGCTTCCGCTCATCTATCTCGGCCCGGAGCCGGGTCACCAGCCGCATCCGCGTAGCGGCGGGCAGACCCTGCTGCTGGGCCAGGTCGCCCACCCGGCTCAGATAGTCGAAGACGAGCTGATCGCTCTCGATCCCCACGAAATCCCCTGCCCCCCTTGCTCCCCTTGAGTCACTGATCCCTTTGAGTCACTGATCCCCTTGAGCCGCTGCGACGATTCCCCCGAGATGAATCGCGGATGAATCCACGGATGAATCCACGTACGACGAAATCGCCTGCGGCGTCCGCTGGTTACCACCTCGACGGTACCGCCCCGCACTGACACCGGACCGGAAGCCGCCCGGCGCACCAGGGGGCATCCGGGGACATCCGGGGATATCCAGCGGCCGTCTCGGAGACGGAGCCACCGCCCCGCCCCCAGTACCGCTCCCGGCCCCACACCGCCACACACTGCCCCCGGCCCCCTCGCCCCGCTAACGTAGGACGAATGACCGGTATCCCCCGCACCCTCGCCGAGGAGCTTCGGACCCGCACCGACAGCGGGCTCATCGGGCTGCTGCGGGCCCGGCCCGACCTGCTCAATCCGGTACCCGGCGATGTCACACAGCTGGCGACCCGGGCCGGGACCCGGGCGTCGGTGGTGCGCGCGGTGGAGCGGCTCGACCTGTTCGCACTGCAGACCGCCGAGGCGCTGGCAGTGGCACCCGACCCATGCCCGTACGGGACGCTGGCCGCGCTGATGCGCGGAGACGCCGAGCACGAGGCCGCCGCCAGGAACGAGGCAGTGGTCGCCGGGAACGAGAAGGCCGCCGCCGGGAACCAGAAGGCCGCCGCCGCGGACGAGACGCTCATCGCCGAGCTGCCCCGGGCGGTGGCGCAGCTGCGTGCGCAGGCACTGGTGTGGGGCCCGGACGACCGGCTGCGGCTGGTACGTACGGCCCGCGAGCTGCTGACGCCCAGCGCCACGCACCCGTCGCCGACCGGTCTGGGCCCGACCGTCGCCGAGGCCACGGCCGGCATGTCGCCGGGCCGGCTGCAGGAGATCATCACGGCGGCCGGGCTGCCCACCACCCATGACCCGGTTTCCGCGGTCGCCGCGCTGACCTCGCTCTTCGCCGACCGCCCGCGGATGGCGCGGCTGCTCGACAGCGCGCCCGCCGAGTCCGTGGCCGTCCTCGACAAGCTCCTGTGGGGTCCGCCGTACGGCGCTGTCACCGACCGCCCGGCGGCGCATCTGCAGTGGCTGCTCGACCGCGGGCTGCTGCTGCCGGCCGGCGGCCGCAACGTCGCCCTGCCCCGCGAGGCGGCGCTCTTTCTGCGGGGCGGGCGGGCACACCGTCACCCCGAGCCGGTGCCGCCCGCGCTGGAGCCCGTCACGGAACGCGATCCCCAGCTCGTGGACCGTACCGCCGCTGGCCAGGCGTACACCGCGCTGGCGACCGTCGAGGAGCTGCTGAAGGAGTGGGATCTGGGCGGGCCCCCGGTACTGCGCGCCGGAGGCCTGAGCGTCCGCGACCTGAAGCGGACCGCCGTGGCGCTGGACACCACCGAGCAACTCGCCGCCTTCTGGCTCGAACTCGCCCACGGGGCCGGGCTGATCGCCTCCGACGGCGAGGCCGACGAGCGGTACGCGGCCACCCCGGCCGCCGAGGACTGGCTCCAGCTGCCCGATCATGAGCGCTGGGCGGCACTGGTGGCCGGCTGGCTGCCGGCGACCCGTACCCCAGGTGTGGTCGGCACCGCCGACGCGAAGGGGCGCACGCTGGCCGCGCTCGGCCCGCATCTGGACCGCTCCCGGCACCCGAGGTCCGCCGACGCGCCCTGACGCTGCTCGCCGGTCTGCCGCCGGGCATGTCCGTACCAGCGGCGGCGGTGCTGTCCCGGCTGCGGTGGGAACGTCCGCTGCGCGGGGCCGGGGCCGGGACCGGGCCGGGGACGGCGGGCCGACCGGCCGCGGCACCTGCGGGGAACACCGCCGCGGGCAGTCCCGCGCCCGCCAGGACCGCCGCCTCTGCCGCCTCTGCCGCCTCTGCGCCCACCTGGACCGGCGCCTCTGCCGGCCCTGCACCCACGTGGACCGGCACCTCGGCCGGTCCCGCGCCCGCCGGGGACACTGTCCCGGGCAGCCCCGCTCCCACCCTCGACCTGCGCTCGCGGCTCGCCCAATGGGCGCTGACCGAGGCCGAGTTGCTCGGCGTGACGGGCCGGGGTGCGCTCTCGGCCCACGGCCGGGCCCTGATCGGCGCCGCGCACGAGGCCCCTGCCCCCGCCCGGACCGGCGGCACGCAAGGGCCGGCCCTCCCCGCCCCCACCGGGACCAGCCGCACGGAGGAGGCGGAGGAGACAGCCACCCCCACCCCCGCCGAAGCCGCGACGGCCGCCGCCCGCGCCGCGGCCCTGCTCGCCCCGCTGCTCCCCGAACCGCTCGACCACGTCCTCCTCCAGGCGGACCTGACTGCCGTCGCCCCCGGCCCGCTGCGGCGTCCCCTCGCCGACGCGCTCGGCGTACTCGCCGACGTCGAGTCCAAGGGCGGGGCCACGGTCTACCGCTTCACCCCGGCCTCCGTACGCCGCGCCCTGGACGCCGGCCGCTCGGCCGCCGAGCTGCGGGAGTTCCTCCACACCCACTCCCGTACGCCGGTCCCCCAGCCGCTCGCCTACCTCATCGACGATGTGGCCCGTAAACACGGCCAGTTGCGGGTCGGCGCGGCCACCGCCTACGTCCGCTGCGACGACGACGCGTTGCTCTCCGAGATCCTCGCCGACCGCCGCGCCGCCGCGCTCCGCCTGCGCCGGCTCGCCCCGACCGTGCTCGCCGCGCAGTCCTCTCCGGAGCAACTCCTGGACGGGCTGCGGGAGATGGGCTACGCCCCGGCCGCGGAGTCCGCCGCCGGCGATGTCCTGGTCGCCCGCGCCGACTCGTACCGCACCCCTCCGCGCAGCGCGCCCGTCCCGGTACCCGAAGGGCCGCCGTCCCCCGACCGCACCCTGCTCGAAGCGGCGATCCGCGCCATCCGGGCCGGCGACCTCGCCGCCACCGCGGAGCGCAAGCCGGTCCGGGCCCAGGCTCCCGCCCAGTCCCCCGCCCAGGACCAGGACCGGGCCCAGGACCGGGCCCCGGGCGCCTTCCCGCGCACCACCTCCGCGGAGACCCTCGCCACCATGCAGGCCGCGGTGCTCACCCACTCGGCCGTCTGGATCGGGTACGTCAACGCGGACGGCGCGGCCAGCCAGCGCGTGATCGCCCCCGTACGGGTGGAGGGCGGCTTCGTCACCGCCTACGACCACACCGCCGACGAGGTCCGTACGTATCCGCTGCACCGGATCACGGGAGTGGCAGAGCTGGCGGACGACGCGGTCTGAACGGGGCCGGTCCGGCGTTCCGACTCGGATTCTCGCGTAATCCCCATGGCGTACGCGCATATGACCGGTGCACGGATGTGTGGACATGCTGAGGGCGTCGTCGCAAGGCGCGATGCACAGGAAGCAAGGAGAACGTCCCGTGTCGGATGACGCCATCATGGAAGCGCTGGGGAAGCTGAGGAAAGAGAATGAACAGCTGAGAAAAGAGAACGAGGAGCTGAAGAAGCAGCAGCAGCAAGGCTCATCCGGCCAGTCCGGCCAGTCGGCTCCGCCGCCCGAAAAGCAAGCCGTCAAGCTCACCGCGTCGGGAACGAAGGGCAAAATCGCTTCGCTGGCCGGCGGCCAGGGCAAGGCAAGGCTCCTGGACAAGGACGGCACGCCCATCGAGGGCGAGACGATCGTTTTTGAGGTTGACGGCAGGGAAGTCGGCTCCGGCACAACCGATGCCAATGGTGAGGCGACCGTCCAGTCCGGACAGTATGCCGGGGATCCCCAGATGTGGATTCAGGCGATCGGCAATGGATACACAGCCGTCTATAACGGCAGCAAGAAATACAAGCCGGCGAGGGCCAACGCCCAAGTCGGGGTAGGCATCACCTGAGGCAGCGGCCCACAATGGCGCCCCACCCCACCAGGGTGCGGGCGCTTCGGCATTCTGCGCGGTAATTTCCCGCGCCGCCATTCCACGCGCCGCCATTCCACGCGATCTTCGTGATCCGGGCCTCGTTATCCGATCTTCGTTATCCGGACCTCGCTATCCGGGCCTCGCTATCCGGTCCTCGTGATCCGAGCCTCGTGAGCTGGGCTTCGCGTATCGGGTTTCATGATCCGGGCCAAGCCCACCGTCGGCCATGCCACCATTGGCTGTGTCGCCGTTGCGCGCCGGGGATGCGCGCCGCGGACCCCGTTCCGCTGTCGGGACGGGACAGAGCCGACCCGGACCGGACCGGCCCGGACCGAACCGGACGGCCCCAGACCGTCCCGGACCGCCCCGACCGACGCGGACCGGAATAGATGCTTCGGGTGTTTCCGTTGTCACCTGGCGATCCCATCCACGGAGGTATGTGTGTCCTGCTTGATCGTCCAGAGCGACAAGACGCTGCTGCTGGAGGTGGACCATGAGATGGCGGACGCCTGCCGGCGCGCCATCGCGCCCTTCGCCGAGCTGGAGCGGGCGCCGGAGCACATCCACACGTACCGGGTGACGCCGCTGGGGCTGTGGAACGCCCGGGCCGCCGGGCACGACGCCGAGCAGGTCGTCGACGCCCTGGTGCAGTACTCGCGGTACCCGGTACCGCATGCGCTGCTCGTCGACGTCGCGGAGACGATGGCCCGGTACGGGCGGCTGACGCTGGTCAAGCACCCCACCCACGGGCTGGTGCTGACCACCACCGACCGGCCGGTGCTTGAGGAGATCCTCCGGTCGAAGAAGGTGCAGCCGCTGGTCGGGGCACGGATCGACCCGGACAGCGTGATCGTGCACCCCTCCGAGCGCGGACAGATCAAGCAGACGCTGCTGAAGCTGGGCTGGCCGGCCGAGGACCTGGCCGGCTACGTGGACGGTGAGGCGCATCCGATCGAGCTGCACGAGGACGGCTGGGCGCTGCGGCCGTACCAGCACCAGGCCGTGGAGGGCTTCTGGCACGGCGGCTCGGGTGTCGTCGTACTGCCCTGTGGCGCGGGAAAGACGCTGGTGGGCGCCGGTGCGATGGCCCGGGCGAAGGCCACCACGCTGATCCTGGTGACGAACACGGTCTCGGCCCGGCAGTGGAAGCACGAGCTGGTGCGGCGGACCTCGCTGACCGAGGACGAGGTCGGCGAGTACAGCGGCACCAAGAAGGAGATCCGGCCGGTCACCATCGCCACGTATCAGGTGCTGACGACCAAGCGGAAGGGCGTCTATCCGCACCTGGAGCTGTTCGACTCCCGGGACTGGGGCCTGATCCTCTACGACGAGGTGCACCTGCTGCCCGCGCCGGTCTTCAAGTTCACCGCCGATCTGCAGGCACGGCGGCGGCTGGGCCTGACCGCGACGCTGGTGCGGGAGGACGGCCGGGAGTCGGACGTCTTCTCCCTCATCGGGCCCAAGCGGTTCGACGCACCGTGGAAGGAGATCGAGGCGCAGGGGTACATCGCCCCGGCCGACTGTGTCGAGGTCCGGGTCAATCTGACCGAGTCGGAGCGGCTGGCGTATGCGACGGCGGAGACCGAGGAGAAGTACCGCTTCTGTGCGACCACCGACAGCAAGCGGGATGTGACCGAGGCGCTGGTCCGTCGGCACGAGGGCGAGCAGACGCTGGTCATCGGCCAGTACATCGACCAGCTGGACGAGCTGGGCGAGCATCTGAACGCGCCGGTGATCAAGGGCGAGACCACCAACGCCCAGCGGGAGAAGCTCTTCGACGCGTTCCGGGAGGGCAAGATCTCGGTGCTGGTCGTCTCCAAGGTGGCGAACTTCTCGATCGACCTCCCCGAGGCCACGGTCGCGATCCAGGTGTCGGGGACCTTCGGTTCACGGCAGGAGGAGGCGCAGCGGCTGGGGCGGGTGCTCCGCCCCAAGGCGGACGGGCACGAGGCGCGGTTCTACTCGGTGGTCGCCAGGGACACCATCGACCAGGACTTCGCCGCCCACCGTCAGCGCTTCCTGGCCGAGCAGGGGTACGCGTACCGGATCGTGGACGCGGACGAGCTGCTGGCGGCGGATGAGGATGTGTGAGAACGGGGGACGGCGGAGGACGACGTCGGGGGACGGCGGAGGAAAAAGTCCAGGGCTGACGTCGGTCCAGGGCTGACGTCGGTCCGGGGATGACGGGGACGACAGGGACGACGTCGATCCGGGTGGTAGGCCTTATCGGTCCGACCGAGGGCGTAGGCCCTGTCGATCCGAGTGGGAGGTCCTACCCGGTCCGGGTGGGTAGCTCCTGGCTCTGGCCCTGGCCCTCCGTCCTCGGTGTGGGCATACGGCCGGCAGGGGCGCGCGGAGCGTCACCGGGGGCACTCAGAACGTCGGCGGGCGCATCGGAGGGCGCGTCGGCGGATGCGTCGGCGGATGCGTCGGCGGGCGCATCGGCGAGGGTGGTGCCCGCGGCCGGGGATGTCCAGCCGGCCAGCACCGCGAGCAGGACGAGGCCGATCAGCGGGTACGGGGCGGCGAGCGGCTGCTGCCACCACGGCAATCGCAGGTCAAGGTCCCCGGCGTGCGGCACGATCCACATCGTGCGGAGGGTGAAGGCGACGGCGAGGGCGGCCAGCGACGCCCGCCGCCACGGGCTGCGCCGGGTGTGGGCGGCCAGCGCTATGAGCAGGGGCACGCACCAGACCCAGTGGTGGGACCAGCTGATCGGCGACACCAGCAGCGCGGTGACAGCCGTAGCCAGTACGCCCCAGATGTCCAGTCCGCGCCGCAGATATATGCGCCGGGCGGCCCAGAGCCCGGCCACCGCGGTCAGCAGCGTCGGCACCGCCCACAGCAGGCCCGGTTCGGGGGTGTGCAGTACCCGGCTGATCAGTCCCTGGAGGGACTGGTTGTCGACGGCCCAGACCAGACCGACCCGGCTGGTCTCGAACATCCGCCGGGTCCAGAACTCGACACTGGCGTCCGGCAGCACCAGCCAGCCCAGGACCGCCGAGAACAGGAACCCGGCCAGGGCGGTGAACGCGGCCTTCACCCGGCCGGTGATCAGGAGGTAGACGGCGAAGATCGCCGGGGTGAGCTTGATACCGGCCGCGATCCCGGTGACGAAGCCTTTGCCACGCGCGCCGTCCGGGCGGGACAGGTCCCAGAGGACCAGGCAGGTCAGGGCGAGGTTGATCTGGCCCAAGGCGAAGGTCTGGAAGACCGGCTCCAGCCAGAGGCCGAGTGCGGTGGCGGCGAGAAGGGCGGGTGCGCTGTACGCGGCCCGGCGCAGGCCGGTGGCCTTGCAGGAGAGGTGGACCAGCAGGGCGAGCAGGGCTGCGTTGACCAGAACGCAGGCGACCTTGAGGGTGCTGAGGGAGAGCCACGTCGTCGGGATGAAGAGCAGCGCGGCGAACGGCGGGTAGGTGGCCGGCAGATTCCACTCGGTGACCGTGAATCCGTAGAGATCACCGCGGGCCGCGGCGGCCTCGCCCTCGGCCTGGTAGACCGCTATGTCGGACATCGACAGCGGGTGGATCCGGTACAGCACGTACAGCCCGGCGAACGACGCCAGGAACAGCGTCAGTGCGAACACCAGACGGCGCGGGCTCGCGATGCTCAGGGCCCAGGCCCCTCTCCACGGCCGCGTTCCATCGGCGGCAGACACTCGCTGACTCCTCCTCGTCGACGTAGCCCCGAGCGCGCTCTGCCGCGACGCTAGTGGATCGGGGCCGACCATCCGTAACGGTTTTCGGATCGCCAGGTGTCGACATGAAGCCGTCGGAAGGCGTGATGAGTCGCCGCGGGTCGAACTCCGATCGCGATTGTCCGTGTTTTGACCGGAACCGGAAGGTATCGCGATGGGCACGTGTGCCGCTACACACGGGTCGATTCAGCAGCCGGTGCGCATCGATGTGCACCGGCGTGTATCGGCGTGTATCGGTGGCCAGTGAGGGGTCAGTGAGGGGTCATGTGACCGACCCGACGCACGGCCGCCGGGCGGACGCCCGGAACGTCGTCGGCGTACTCGCCCAGGACGGCGACGCTGAAGGCGGCCTTGCCGAAGACCTTGACCGCACGGAGGGCATCGCCCAGAAGGTGGCGGTGTCCCTGGGCGGACGCCGCACCGCGGACGGAGTCGGGGCCGAGGGCCGTGGCGCCCCGGGCCGGGCGGAATGCCGCGGACGGCATGGAGGCTGGTGGAATCGCTGCGCTGCTCATGACTCCATGATGGGATTCACTCGATTGCAGCACATCGGCCCCTGGACCCATCCCGAAGGCGCCGGTTCTCCACCTCCAGGTCCACCCCGCCCCCTACGGGAGACCTACAAGCGCCCTACGCATGTCAGGGTCATCCCCTCCGGTACGGCGGGGATGACCCCGTACCGGAGGCGTCGCGACCCCGGAATTCCGTTGGCGCCACAACAAGGTGCTGACTACAATCGCGCGTCTGCCTGCCTCCCGCCGAGGAGTGCCGCCGCCCGGTCGGAAACCGGTCGGCCCTTCGCTTCACGCCGCAGAATTCGCTATGCGCCTCGCGCCGCAGTACCTGCCTCCGGAGGCAACGCCGTGCCCTCGCCTGCCCAACACCCCTCCCCGACGACGCTACACGCCGAACGCCCCCACCCGTCCCCCGAGGAACACTCCTCATCGACGGCGCTACGCGCCGAACGCGCTCATTTGGCCGCCTCACGTGCCGCCCTCCGCGCCATGCGCCAGGACGCCGAGAACCTCAACATCGCGGATGTGACCGCGAACTGGGTCAATGCCGAGGTCCTCCAGGGCGAGATCGACGCCCGTATCAAGGCGCTCGCCGACCTCTCCCACACGCCCCTCTTCTTCGGCCGCCTCGACTACCTCCACGCACCGGGTATCGACCTCACCGAGGGCGCCGCGGGCGAGAGCTTCTACATCGGGCGGCGCCATGTGCACGACGCCGACGGCGACCCGATGGTCATCGACTGGCGCGCCCCCGTATCCCAGCCGTTCTACCGGGCCTCCAAGAAGGACCCGATGGATCTCGGACTGCGTCGCCGATTCGGCTATACCGGCGGCGAGTTGACCGCATACGAGGACGAACACCTCACCGGCCCGACAACGGTCACGCCTCCCGGTTCCGCCGGTCTCGCCGGTCCCTCCGGTTCCGCCGGTCCTGCCAGTTCCGCCAGCCCCGCCGGCCCCGAAGGTCCCGCCGCGGAGGCCCCCACCAGCCGGCTGCTCCAGGCGGAGATCGAACGCCCGCGCGTCGGCCCGATGCGGGACATCGTCGCCACGATCCAGCCGGAGCAGGACGAGATCGTACGCGCCGGGATCGGCGGCACGGTCTGTGTCCAGGGGGCACCCGGTACGGGGAAGACCGCGGTGGGTCTCCACCGGGTCGCGTATCTGCTCTATGCGCACCGTGAGCGACTGGCCCGCTCCGGCACCCTCGTCATCGGCCCCAACCGTTCCTTCCTGCACTACATCGAGCAGGTCCTCCCCGCCCTCGGCGAGTTGGAGGTCAAACAGGCCACGGTCGACGACCTGGTGGCGCATGTGCCGGTACACGCCACCGACGAGGCGGCCGCGGCCATGATCAAGGGTGATGCGCGGATGGCGGAGGTCCTGCGCCGGGCCGTCCGGTCGCACATCTCGGTACCGGAGGAGCCCTGTGTGGTCGTCCGCGGCTCCCGTCGCTGGCGCGTACCGGCATATGAACTCGAAGAGATCGTCCGCGAGTTGACCGACCGCGACATCCGTTACGGCGCGGCTCGCGAGGCGCTCCCCCAGCGGATCGCGCATGCCGTACTGGTCCGTATGGAGCAGGCCGGGGAGGCGCCGGACGACCGGGTGCAGGACGCGGTGGCCCGTAATGCCGCCGTGAAGGCCGTGGTCAAGTCGGCCTGGCCACCGGTCGATCCGGCGAAGCTGGTGCTCCGGCTGCTGGGCGACGCGGACTTCCTCGCCGAACAGGCCGAGGGAATCCTGACACCCGAGGAGCAGAAGGCGATCCTGTGGACGCAACCCGGCTCGGGGAAGAGGGCGGCGCGCGGCGTGAAGAGCGCCAAGTGGTCCGCCGCGGACACGGTGTTGATCGATGAGGCAATGGATCTGATCGAGCGCACACCCTCGCTCGGCCATGTGGTCTTGGACGAGGCGCAGGACCTCTCCCCCATGCAGTACCGCGCGGTCGGCCGCCGCTGCACCACTGGTTCGGCGACCGTCCTCGGCGACATCGCCCAGGGGACCACTCCCTGGGCCACCGGCACATGGGAGGAAGCGCTGGCCCACCTGGGCAAGCCGGGTGCGGCCGTCGAAGAGCTCACCCAGGGCTTCCGCGTACCGCGCGAGGTGATCGCGTACGCGTCCCGGCTGCTGCCCGCCATCGCGCCCGGCCTGACGGAGGCCACCTCGATCCGCGAGTCTGCGGGTGACTTCGAGATTCGCCGGGTCGAGCCGGACGACCTGACCGCAGCAGCCCTGGCGGCCTGCGACGACGCCCTGAAGAAAGAGGGCTCCATCGGTCTGATCGCGTCGGAGGCGCGTATTCCGGTGCTGCGCACGGCCCTTGAGGCGGCCGGTGTGTCCTGCCTGGCACCTGGGGAGGAGACCTCGGCCGAGTCCCGGCTGACACTGGTACCGGCCACGCTCGCCAAGGGCCTGGAGTACGACTACGTGGTCCTGGACGAGCCCGCGGCCATCATCGACGGCGAACCGGACGAACGAACCGGCCTGCGGCGCCTGTACGTCTGCCTGACCCGCCCGGTGTCGGGCCTGACGGTGGTTCACGCGGCCCCGCTTCCGGAACCACTGCGCCTTCCGGGGCAGCTGACCGGCTAGTGGAGCGTCGCGGTGGATCTCATCATGGGCGTCGCCGTGGATCTCATAGGTGGGCGTCGCCATGGATCTCGCCGTGGAACTCGGATCTCGCCGCGGTTCTCGCCGGATGAGCTGTCGACGGCCCGTCATCCGATCGGTCGCGCTCAGGGCGTGATGCGCCGCCAAGCCATGCATGGTTTTCCCATGAACACACACATGAACCGGCCGAAGAAGGCCGTTGCACGCATCGCGACCGTCAGTGCCGCCTTGGCCATTGCCCTTTCGGCCGGGACGGTGACGGCCGCATCCGCCACACCCACCCCACTCGCCCCTGGCGCCACCGCCAAGGCCCCGAGTACCCAGTCGGGCCCGGCCGCCCCCGGCGGCCACGAGCACAAAGACGGTGACCCCGACGAAGGCACCTCCAACTGCATGGCCATCTGGTTCCAGGTTTGCCTGGGCTAAGGAGCCTGAAGGCCTTCAGGGGTCCCGTCCCCCGTACCACCCGGCAGACCGGACGAACGCCGCCGGCACCGCCAAGCAGCCACACCGAGCCCGCCCGACCCACCTAGCCCACCTAGCCCGTCCAGCCTGCTGCCTGCTGCCTGCTGCCTGCTGCCTGCTGCCTGCTGCCTCAGACAACCTCCCGATCCAGCGCCTCACGCCACTCCCGTACCGCCGCCGCATCCACCGGCGCGTCCCAGCCGGCCGGCCGGGCGGCGCCTCCGATATGGAAGGCGTCCAGGCCGGCCGCGCACAGCGCCGGCAGATGGCCGAGCCCGAGTCCCCCGCCGACCAAGATCTGCGGCGCGTATCCGGGCTCGGCCTCAGCCGTACGTGCCTGCTCGGCGAGCAGCACCGGCAGCCCCGCCGCGACGCCCTCCGCGCCACCCGCCGTCAGATAGGTGTCGAGACCCGCGACGCCGGCCGCCCCCGCCAGCTCCTTCCGCAGCGCATCGCGGTCGGCAGCCCGGTCGATGGCCCGGTGGAACGTCCACCGGCAGCCGTCGATCACGTCGGCCAGCGCCGTCACCGCAGCGAGGTCCGGCCGCCCGTCCGGCGTCAGGAATCCGAGCACGAACTCCTCGGCGCCCTCCGCGCGCAGCGCCGCCGCCTCCTCGCACAGCGCCTCCAGATCACCGGCCGCGAATCCGTCGGCGGCCCGCAGCATCACCCGGAGCGGGAGGTCGACGGCCGCCCGGATCGCCGCGAAGGTGGCCCGGGAGGGCGTGAGCCCGTCGGCCGCCATATCGGTGACGAGTTCCAGGCGGTCGGCACCGCCGGCCTGGGCGGCGACCGCGTCCTCGGGCCCGAGCGCGATCACCTCCAGGAGCGCGCGCTTGCTCATATGACCCCAATCCTTCGTGAAGATCGCCGACAACTCCGGCATCCGGCATCCGGCAGACAGGTCTGGATACGCCTGGACAGGTCCGGACAGCCCAGCCATAGACAGGTCTAGTCCAATCTCCAGCGTAACGGGCCGGTCGCCCCCAAGGCACAATGATTCGCATGACCCCCGTGTCCCGTGCGGCAGACACCACCGACCCGGCGCCGGAACTGCGCCGACGCTGGGCAGCGACCATCACCGAGGCCCGCGGCGGCACGCAGACCGCGCCCCCCGGAGGCGCACCGGCCCCCGACCCCACCCCGTACGCGGACAACCTGCTCGCCCGGTGGAGCGAACCGCAGCGCCACTACCACACTGTCGATCACCTGACCGCGGTCCTCACTCGCATCGACGAACTCGCGGGCCATGCCGACGACTTGGCCGTGGTCCAGCTGGCGGCCTGGTTCCACGACGCGGTCTACCGGCCGGACCGCTCCGAGAACGAGGAGCGCAGCGCGGCCCTCGCCGAACGCGCCCTGCCCGAGCTGGGCATCGACGCGGCCCGCACCGCCGAGGTCGCCCGACTGGTACGGCTCACCGTCACCCACGATCCGGCACCCGACGACCCCGATGGCGAGGTGCTGTGCGACGCCGATCTCGCGGTGCTCGCCGGTTCGCCGGACGGCTACGCCGCCTACGCCGCCGCGGTCCGCGCCGAGTACGCCTTCGTACCGGACCCCGACTTCGCCGCCGGCCGGTCCACCGCCCTCCGTCACCTCCTCTCCCTGCCGCGACTGTTCCGGACCCCGCTGGGTTTCGACCGCTGGGAGCACCTGGCCCGCCGCAACCTCGCCACGGAACTGGACCTGCTCGGCGGCTGAGGCCCGCCGCACCGCACCCAGCACCTCACACCCAGCTCCCCCAGCTCCCCTAGCTCCCTCAGCACCCCGCGCCACCTCCCCCCGCACCTTTCGCCACCCCGCTCCGTGTCCCTCACCTTACGCACAGCCACTGACAGCCCGCCGTCAGCAGACAGTCGACCCAGCCGCCACCAGCCGCCGCCCGCCGCCCGCCGCCCCGGCATGGCCAACATCACCTTCGACAACCCCGCCGACCGGGAATGCGCGGGGCGCCGTCACGGTTAGTAGCTGTCATGTCAGCACCAGCACCCACCACACCCTCCGACCACCCAGCCACCGCACCCACCACTCGCGCCCGCCTGCCCATAGCCGTCTACATCCTCGGCCTGTCGGTCTTCGCCCTGGGCACCAGCGAGTTCATGCTCTCCGGGATCCTCCAGCCACTCGCCCGTGACCTGGGGGTCTCCATCCCGCAGGCCGGTCTGCTGGTCTCCGCCTTCGCGATCGGCATGGTGGTCGGCGCCCCGGTGCTCGCCGCGGCCACACTGCGGCTCCCACGCCGTACGACGCTGATCGCACTGCTCGCCGTCTTCGGACTCGGGCAGGTGGCGGGTGCGCTGGCGCCGTCCTACGGCGTGCTGTTCGCCTCGCGCGTCATCAGCGCACTGGCCTGCGCCGGCTTCTGGGCGGTCGGCGCGGCGGTCGCCGTCTCGCTGGTGCCGGTAACCGCGCGGGCCCGTGCGATGGCCGTCATGGTCGGCGGCCTGAGCATCGCCAATATCGCCGGCGTTCCGGCCGGCGCGTTGCTGGGCCAGCACGCCGGCTGGCGCGCCGCCTTCTGGGCGGTGGCCGGACTCGCCGCACTCGGCCTGGTCGGCGTGATCGCGCTGGTGCCGCGTACGGCCGTGCCCACCGGTGACGACCGCCCGCAGCTCCGCCGCGAACTCACCATCTACAAGGACGCGCAGGTCTGGCTGGCGCTGGCCGCCACGGCCCTGAACGGCGCCGCGGTCTTCGCGCTCTTCTCGTACCTCTCGCCGCTGCTGACCGACGTCGCCGGCCTCGCCGAGAGCTGGGTGCCGACCGTGCTCGCGCTCTTCGGCGTCGGCGCACTGATCGGTACGTTCATCGGTGGCCGGATCGCCGATGCGCACCTCTTCGGGACGATCTTCGGCGGTATCGTCGCGTCCACCACGGTGCTGACCCTCCTGGCGCTGACCGCGCAGAGCCCGTTCGCGGCCATCGCGCTCTCCCTGATGCTCGGGGTGACCGCGTTCACCACCGCTCCGGCCCTCAACGCCCGG
This sequence comes from Streptomyces sp. NPDC001339, assembly GCF_042895955.1. NCBI lineage: Bacteria > Bacillati > Actinomycetota > Actinomycetes > Kitasatosporales > Streptomycetaceae > Streptomyces > Streptomyces sp. NPDC001339. Next base: position 54,842 of record NZ_JBIAWT010000012.1, read on the forward strand.
ATGTTCAACGTGGCGACCGCCGCGCCGACGCTGGCCGGTGCGACCACCACCGCCGCCTTCAACATCGGCAACACCCTCGGCCCCTGGCTCGGCGGCCTGGCCATCAGCGCCCACTGGGGATACCGGTCCGTGGCCTGGACGGGCGCGGCACTGGCCGCGGCGGCCGTCGTCACCACCGCCGTCGCCTTCCGGCTGCACCGCACAAGGCAGCACTCCCGAGTCGTCGCGTCCTCAGCGGCAACGGCAACGGCACCCGCGAGGGAGGCCACGAAGCAGCACTGAGCCACCGGCCGAGGAGCCGGGAGCCGCCCTCGACGACCACACCGCGCCCGGCGTGACGCGACGACGCAGACCGTTGTCCCGTTGCCGCCGGCGGTGGAGGTCGCCAGGGCGCGGTGCGCGTTGACGACGAGCAGCGGCGTGAGGTGCGGGCGCCGAGGGACCACCACTGCGGCCCACTGTCACCGCCGCGGTGCGCTGACCCCACTACCGCGGTGCGCTGACCCCACTACGGCCTGGGGCCGGCCGGTGCTTCGGCCTCCGCAGACCCGCCGCCGTCAGCCGCAGCACCAGTTCCTTGCTGCCGACCTCCACCGCCCCGGCACGCACCGCCTCGTCGTAGCGCTCGGTGGGCACGTCATAGTGATCGCGCTCGAACGCCCGTCGCGGGATGCCGAGCCGCGCCGCGAAGGCATGCAGTTCGTCGAAGGACCGATCGCTGACCAGGTGCGACCACATACGGCCGTGCCCCGCCCAGATGGGTGGGTCGATGAGGACCGTCACGCGCCTCAGCCTTCCACCGGGGCGCGCAGCCGGCCGACCCGGGCCACCGCGACCGCCGTCTTGGGGCAGACCCAGTGCGGATCGGGCCCCAACTCCGGCTCCACATCCAGGGCATGGGGATCGCCCGTCTCCGTGCACACGGGGCACAGCGGCCAGCGGCCGTACCGCTCCAGGAGGGCGTCCTGGACGTCCTGCGCTATCAGTCCCGCGACGAATTCCGCGCCTTCAGGCCATTGCTCCACCCACCACCGGCGGTGAACGACCGCATCCTCCACGAGCGAGACGATGTCGGCATCGGCCACCTCGTCCGCCATCAGATCAGCGAGCACCAGCGCCCGCGCGGCGTGCAACGCCTGTTCCAGCTCCATGTCCCCCATTGTCTCCCGACCGCCGCTCGGCGCCCGGCGTTGTCCACAGCCCGGCAGCGGCCGCGACACGTTGTCCACACCCCTCACGGAGGGTGTTGACGCGGAACGATCGATGAAATTACTTTTCAGGCGTGAGTAACAGCGTGAAGGAAACTTTCAAGGACATGGGCGTCGAGACCCGACCGGCCCCGGCCCCGCCCGTCCCCGCGGCGCTCGCCGCCAAGGTCCGTACGCTCGCGCCGACGATGACCCGCTCCATGCAGCGGGTCGCCGAGACCGTCGCGAGCGACCCGGCCGGCTGCGCGGCGCTCACCGTCACCGGCCTCGCGGAACGTACGGGCACCAGTGAAGCCACCGTCGTACGAACGTCCCGGCTGCTCGGCTATCCGGGCTACCGCGACCTCCGCCTGGCGCTCGCCGCGCTCGCCGCGCAGCAGGAGGCCGGTGGCGCGCCCGCCGTGACCGCGGACATAGCGGTCGACGACTCCCTCGTCGACGTCGTCACGAAGCTGGCGCAGGAGGAGCAGCAGTGCCTGGCCGACACCGCGGCCGGGCTGGACGTCACCCAGCTCGAGGCCGCCGTCACCGCACTCTCCGGGGCCCGCCGTATCGATGTGTACGGCATCGGCGCCTCCAACCTGGTCGGTCAGGACCTTGCCCAGAAGCTCCTCCGCATCGGCCTGATCGCCCACTCCCACGCAGATCCGCACCTCGCCGTCACCAACGCGGTGCAGATGCAGACGGGTGACGTCGCCATCGCCATCACCCACTCCGGCCGCACCACCGACGTCATCGAGCCCCTGCGGGTGGCCTTCGACCACGGTGCCACCACCATCGCGATCACCGGCCGCCCCGACGCCGAGGTCGCCGCCTACGCCGACTACATACTGACCACGTCCACGGCCCGCGAGAGCGAACTCCGCCCCGCCGCGATGTCATCCCGCACCAGTCAACTGCTGGTCGTCGACTGCCTGTTCATAGGTGTCGCCCAGCGCACCTACGACACCGCGGCGCCGGCCCTGTCCGCGTCCTACGAGGCCCTGGCCCACCGCCACCACCCCTGAGCCCACGCCGTGCGCAGGCGCGCCCCTTCCCCCACGTCGCCCCCACGCCTGAACAGCTCGACAACCCAACCCTGGCGAGGTCGGCACCCCCTGGCGAGGGGAGTACTGCCCTCCCCTGCCCCCGCACACGGAAAAGAGCGTACGGCCATGACCGCCATCACCGACCCCGCCCGGCTACGGGCCCAACTGGACACCCTCACCACCGAGGCCTTCCGGCCCGACCTCGCCGACATCGACCACCGCTCCACCCTCGACATCGCCCGCACGATGAACGGCGAGGACGCCACCGTCCCCGCCGCCGTCGCCGCACGACTGCCGGAGATCGCCGCCGCCATCGACGCCACCGCTGCCCGAATGACCCACGGCGGCCGTCTCGTCTACGCCGGGGCCGGCACGGCGGGGCGCCTCGGCGTCCTGGATGCCAGCGAGTGCCCGCCGACCTTCAACACCGACCCGTCAGAGGTCCTCGGCCTGATCGCCGGCGGGCCGGAAGCTTTGGTGACCGCCGTCGAAGGGGCGGAGGACAGCCGGGAGTTGGCGGTCAAGGACCTGACCGCGATCGGCCTGACCGACCGCGACACCGTCGTCGGCATCTCGGCCTCCGGCCGCACCCCGTACGCGATCGGCGCCGTCGAGTACGCACGGGCCGCCGGCGCGCTGAGCATCGGCCTGTCCTGCAACGCCGGTTCGGCGCTGGCCGCGGCCGCCGAGCACGGCATCGAGATCGTGGTCGGCCCCGAACTGCTGACCGGCTCCACCCGCCTCAAGGCGGGCACGGCACAGAAGCTCGTGCTCAACATGCTCTCGACGATCGCCATGATCCGGCTGGGCAAGACCTACGGGAATCTGATGGTCGACGTCCGCGCCTCCAACGACAAGCTGCGGGCCCGCTCGCACCGCATCGTCGCACTCGCCACCGGCGCCACGGACCCGGAGATCGAGACGGCACTCCGCCTCACCGACGGCGAGGTGAAGAACGCCATCCTCACCATCCTCGGCAACGTCGACGCCCCCACCGCCGCCCACCTCCTCAACTCCTCCAACGGCCACCTCCGCACCGCCCTCAAAGCCACAAAAAACCACAGCCGGTGACCCAAACCATTGACCCACTGCCACGCCCCACCCCCTCCCCCTCCCCCTCCACCCAGTTGACCACCTTCCCCCTCCCCCGGTTCATCCCGACAGCAAGGCACCGCCCATGTCCGAAGAACCGCCCACCCCCGAAGACCCGAACCCCACGCCCGAAGACCCGAACCACGCCATCGCCGCCGCGATCCTCCCGCTCGTCGGCGGCGCCGCCAACATCACCGCCATCGCCCACTGCATGACCCGGCTCCGCCTCGGCATCCATGACCGCTCACTGGTCCAGGACAAAGCGCTCAAAGAGCTGCCAGCCGTCATGGGCGTGGTCGAGGACGACACGTACCAGATCGTCCTGGGCCCCGGCACAGTCGCCCGAGTCACCCCCGAACTCAAACACTTGATGGAGCAGCCCCACGCTGCCCCCATCACCACCACGCCCGCCACCACCCCCCAGAATTCCACCCAGAAAACCCTCCAACACACCCCACCCCGCAAGGAACAAACTACTCTCCGTAATCGTTGCCGTAATAAGAAGGCAGCGCGCAAGGCCCCCACACCCCTCGGCCCCGACCCAATCAACGCAATCAACCTCAACAGCCCGAACAACACCCCACCCCACACACCCCCACGGAACGCACCAGCCCCCCAGGGCCGGACCGAACCAGCTGAACCAGCCCCTCAGGACGAACCGGGTAGACCCGGCGAAGAGACCGCCACAGTCGCCCCCACCGCCTCCGCCCCCGTCACCAAGGCGCCCACGGCCGCGGCGACCACAACGACCACGGCCGAGCAGCTCGCCGCCCAGGGCACCGCCCTCAAGGCTCGCCACAAGGCCAGAAACGCCACCCCGCTCAGACTCTTCCTCCGCCGGATCGCCAACGTCTTCGTCCCACTGATCCCGGCCCTGATCGGCTGCGGCATCATCGCCGGCGTCAATGGCCTGCTGGCCAACCTGGGCTGGCTGCCATCCCTCGTCCCCGCGCTCACCGTCATCGCCTCCGGCTTCATGTCGCTGATCGCGGTCTTCGTCGGCTATCACACCGCCAAAGAGTTCGGCGGCACTCCCGTCCTCGGCGGCGCGGTGGCCGCGGTCGTCGCCTTCCCCGGCGTCGCCCACATCACCGCCTTCGGCCAGCAGCTCTCCCCCGGCCAGGGCGGTGTCCTCGGCGCGCTCGCCGCCGCACTACTCGCCGTCCAGGTGGAGAAGCGCTGCCGTCGGCTGATCCCCCCGGCGCTCGATGTCCTCCTCACCCCGGCCCTCACCGTTCTTCTCACCGGCCTGGTCACGATCTTCGGGCTGATGTACGCCGCGGGTGAGGTCTCCACCGCCATCGGCACCTTCGCCAACCGGCTGCTGGCACACAGCGGTGCGCTCGCCGGGTTCCTTCTGGGCGGCCTCTTCCTGCCCCTCGTCATGCTGGGCCTTCACCAAGCGCTGATCCCGATCCACACCACGCTCATCCAGCAGCAGGGGTACACGGTGCTCCTCCCGATCCTCGCCATGGCCGGCGCGGGACAGGTCGGTGCGGCACTCGCCGTCTACCTCCGCCTCCCCCGCAACCGCTCGATCCGCAGGACCATCAAGTCCGCCCTCCCCGCGGGCTTCCTGGGTGTCGGCGAGCCCCTCATCTACGGCATCTCGCTGCCCCTCGGCCGCCCGTTCATCACCGCCTGCATCGGCGGCGCGTTCGGCGGCGGCTTCGTCGGCCTCTTCAACCAGCTCGGCGACACGGTCGGCTCCACGGCCATCGGCCCCTCCGGCTGGGCTCTGTTCCCCCTGGTCCGGGGCAGTCAGAGCCTCGGCACCACGGTCGTCGTCTACGCCCTGGGCCTCGCCGTCGGCTATACGGCCGGCTTCCTCACCACGTATGTCTTCGGGCTCAGCAAGCGGATGCGGGCGGAGCTGAACTCCGATGCGGAGCCCCTCGCTCCTCGCTGAACAGCCCGGATCCCGAGCCGGATCCCGAGCCGGATCCCGAACCGGATCCCGAGCCGGATCCCGAAGTCGGCCCTGATCCCATCCCCAGCCCTGGTCCCGTCCCCAACCCCGACCCCAACCCCGACGCCGGCGCGGCCCACGGCGCCGGCGACGGTCCTGGCCCCGAGGTCCGCTCGTCGGGGCGCGTGTGCGAAGTGATGGCCTGGTCCAGCAGTCCCAGAGCCCGACGGCGGCACCGTTCGCGGGCGTCGATCTCTTCGGCGCTTTCGCCGGTCGCGGCGACCCGGGGGCATTCGGGGCAGGACCAGCGGTCGACCCAGCCCGAGGGTGGTGGGTCCATCGCCACGCCGCAGTGCGGGCAGATCACGGTCACGCTCTCGACGTGGCCGCAGAACGCGCACACCCACACCGGGCCCTCGTTGTCCCGCTGCTGCCACATGGTGCGCCGGCATCGTGGGCAGCCAGTCGTGCCGATCCCCAGCGACCCCATGATCGGCGGCTCCGGCGTCGCGTCGGCATAGGCGACGATCTGCTTGCGCAGCCGGTCGTCGGTGGTGTTGGCCATCCGCAGCAGCCGCACGACACGGGAACGGACTTCTTCGACAAACTCGGTCATCGTCGCAGCAGCGTACGCGTCCCGTCGGCGGCCCTCGGGCGGTTCGGACAAAACGCAGCACCCCCGGCTCCGTACCCGCCCTCCAAGGAGTGAGCGACGCTCAAACGGTTGACCCTCGAGTGGGGTACCGGCGCCCGGCCGGCTCCCGCGTGGGATACCGGGTGGGACGCCCGGCGGCCGGCCTCGCCAGCTCGGCCGCCAGCAGGGCGAACCACACCCCCACCAGCACCAGATGCGCCCGCTGCGGAATGCCGTGCCAGCCGGGGCGGCCGAACAGCGGTCCCACCGTGCCGACCGCGGCCGGGAGGGCCAGCCCCAGAACGCGCGGCCCCCAGCGGCGGACCAGCGGCAGGCGGGGCCGTTCGGCGCCACCCGCCAGACTGAGCAGCCCCATCGAGGCGAAGACGAAGAAGTGGGCCAGGGCGCTGGTGACGGTGTGCCAGGGATGGACGGCTTCGCAGCCCGGGTCCAGAGACGGCGCACAGGACATGGGGAGGAGGACGTCCGCGAGGGAGGACAGGCCCAGGCCGAGGACCGCCAGCCACCCGGCCCGCCCCCAGGGACCGGTCGCGCTGCCGCAGGCCAGCACCGCACCCACGCTCATCAGTACCGCGCAGAGGATCTCGATGCCGCCGAAGAGCGGGCGGAACGGCTGGTCGGCGGCGTACAGCTCGCTGACGTAGGAGTGGCGCGGGTCCAGGCCGGTCGGGAGCGGGAATTCCAGGACCCAGGCGTTGTAGAGGACGGCGGACGCCGCGAGCAGGAAGGCCGCCGTTGCCTCCCGGCGGCGGCGAGCGCCCGCCCGTACGAGGTCGAGCGACAGCTCGGGGCTTCCGTCTCCGACTCCGGCTCCGCCCCGGACTCCGGTTTCTCTGACACGCATGATCAGGTGTCGCCCACTCTCGTCACACGACATAGCCGAAAATGGATTAATGCAGATACAGATGCGGATGCAGATGGATATGGATGGACGTGGCGGGACATAGCTGGGTATAGCTGGGCATAGCTGAATATATTCAGCTTGATGCACAGGGTAGTCAGCAGGTAGTCGGCTGTCGTCGCAATGGGCCGCGAAACGCCGTTGGGGCGGCACCCCCTGGGAGGAGGGTGCCGCCCCAACGAACTGAGGACGGTTGATCAACCAGTCGCGGTATCAGGTACCAGCGGTGAGAGCTGCTACCCGATGCCAGTGGCCGATCAGAAGTCCATGTCACCGCCCGGCATGCCGCCCGGAGCGGCCGCGGCGGCCTTCTCCGGCTTGTCGGCGATGACGGCCTCGGTGGTGAGGAACAGCGCGGCGATGGAGGCGGCGTTCTGCAGCGCAGAGCGGGTCACCTTCGCCGGGTCGATGATGCCCTCGGCGATCATGTCGACGTACTCGCCGTTCGCGGCGTTCAGGCCGTGACCCGGGGTCAGGTTGCGCACCTTCTCCACGATGACACCGCCCTCGAGGCCGGCGTTGACGGAGATCTGCTTGAGCGGGGCCTCCAGGGCCAGCTTCACGGCGGCGGCACCGGTGGCCTCGTCGCCCTCCAGCTCCAGCTTCTCGAAGACCGAGGAGGCCTGCAGCAGGGCCACGCCACCGCCGGCGACGATGCCCTCCTCGACGGCCGCCTTCGCGTTGCGGACGGCGTCCTCGATGCGGTGCTTGCGCTCCTTGAGCTCGACCTCGGTCGCGGCACCGGCCTTGATGACGGCCACGCCGCCGGCCAGCTTCGCCAGACGCTCCTGGAGCTTCTCGCGATCGTAGTCCGAGTCGCTGTTCTCGATCTCGGCGCGGATCTGGTTGACCCGGCCCTGGACCTGCTCGCTGTCACCGGCACCGTCGACGATGGTGGTCTCGTCCTTGGTGATGACGACCTTGCGGGCGCGGCCGAGCAGGTCGAGACCGGCGTTCTCCAGCTTGAGGCCGACCTCCTCGGAGATGACGGTGCCACCGGTGAGGATGGCGATGTCGCCGAGCATGGCCTTGCGGCGGTCACCGAAGCCCGGGGCCTTGACGGCGACGGACTTGAAGGTGCCACGGATCTTGTTGACGACCAGGGTCGACAGGGCCTCGCCCTCGACGTCCTCGGCGATGATCAGCAGCGGCTTGCCGGACTGCATGACCTTCTCCAGGAGCGGCAGCAGGTCCTTGACGTTGCCGATCTTGGAGTTGGCGATGAGGATGTACGGGTCCTCCAGGGAGGCCTCCATACGCTCCATGTCGGTCGCGAAGTACGCCGAGATGTAGCCCTTGTCGAAGCGCATACCCTCGGTGAGCTCCAGCTCCAGACCGAAGGTCTGGGACTCCTCGACGGTGATGACGCCTTCCTTGCCGACCTTGTCCATGGCCTCGGCGATCAGCTCGCCGATCTGGGTGTCGGCGGCGGAGATGGAGGCGGTGGAGGCGATCTGCTCCTTGGTCTCGACCTCCTTGGCCTGGTCGAGCAGGGAGGCGGAGACGGCCTCGACGGCCTTCTCGATACCGCGCTTCAGGGCCATCGGGTTGGCGCCGGCGGCAACGTTGCGCAGGCCCTCGCGGACCAGGGCCTGGGCCAGGACGGTCGCGGTCGTCGTGCCGTCACCGGCGACGTCGTCCGTCTTCTTCGCGACCTCCTTGACCAGCTCGGCGCCGATCTTCTCGTACGGGTCCTCGAGCTCGATCTCCTTGGCGATGGACACACCATCGTTGGTGATCGTGGGGGCGCCCCACTTCTTCTCGAGGACGACGTTGCGGCCCTTGGGGCCGAGGGTGACCTTGACGGCGTCGGCGAGCTGGTTCATGCCGCGCTCGAGACCGCGCCGTGCCTCCTCGTCGAACGCGATGATCTTGGCCATGTGAAGTGGTCCTCCCGGACTAATGGGGTCTCCCCTGCTCGAACGCAGTTGAGAGCTTGGGGAAGGATTGCTCCGGACCGCGCTGGCGCCCGCGACGGACGACCTGCAGACCTGCGGTGGTTCCTTGCCCCACCGGCCTGCGGGCCTCACCGACCCGGTCCTTCTTTGTCACTCTCACTCGGAGAGTGCTAACGCCAATGATTAGCACTCGGGGCATGAGAGTGCAAGCGGCTCGGAGGGAGTCTCCTCCAGGGGTGAAGGGCGGGAGGGGCGTCCCCGCGGGGAGCACGGCAGTGCGGCGCGGCGACTGACGGGCAGGCAGAAGGCCCGCTCCCCCCTCAGGGGTGCGGGCCTTCCCTACGCAGCAGTCGGTCGGCGTCTCAGGCACTCACCCTGACCATGTCCGCCTGCGGCCCCTTCTGGCCCTGCGAGATCTCGAACTCGACTCGCTGACCCTCCTCAAGGGTGCGATAGCCGTCCATCTGGATCGCGCTGTAGTGCACGAATACATCCGCACCACCGTCGACCGCGATGAAGCCGTACCCCTTCTCCGCGTTGAACCACTTGACGGTGCCCTGAGCCATGCCTAACTCCCCTATTACTGGCCCTTGCGCAGGACCGCACTCCGCGGACCCGGGTCAGACCTCACCCCGCGAAGGCCCGTGGGGTGTGCGCCGGAACGCGTCGACCGCCGCTGAATGTATCTGCACCGATGCCCAGCGCAACAGGTCAATCGGACGAGAATTCTGGCGCCGAAGAATCGGCGATATGGCGTGAAATCCCGTTTCTCCGGGGCAAGTCGGGCCGGATATAACGCATGCAAGCGACAAATGCCGCACACACTTTGAACACAACTCATCGCGATTTCACATGCGTTCGGCATGCGCGCGGGGGTATGCGGGGGTATCCGGAACGGGGATCGCCGCAATGGTATCCCCTTTCACGAAACGGAATTGCCCCGTCCACTTGAATGAACGGGGCAATGAGTGAAGCAATTCCGGTCAAGAAGCGACAGAGATGGCTGAAATCAGATCCCTCTCACGCCCTTCTCAAGTCCCTCTCAAGTCCTTCTCAGATACCTCTCCGCGCGGGTCGAGCGGAGATCCAGCGGGGATTCAGCAGAGATTCAGCAGCCTCCGGCCACCGCCGGGATGATCGAGACGCCCGCGCCGTCCGGGGTCGGCGTCTCCAGACCCTGCTCGAAGCGGACATCGTCGTCGTTGACATAGACGTTCACGAAGCGGCGCAGCTTGCCCGTGTCATCCAGGACACGGGCCGCGATGCCCTGGTGGTTCTTCTCCAGGTCGGCGATCACCTCGGAGAGGGTCCCACCCTCGGCGGCGACCTCGGCCCTGCCGCCGGTGTAGGTGCGGAGGATGGTGGGGATGCGGACGTTGACGCTCATGGGTTCTGCCCTCCGGACAGGGTGATGGAGATGGAGTACGAGTTCGGGAGTCCCGGAGTCCGGTACTGCCTCAGCCGGCCTGGCCGGCCAGGCCGGCCGCGCGGAACGCGTCCAGGCTCGGACGGATCGTGGCCGTGGGCCCGGAGGTCGGCGCGACGGCGTCCAGCGTCTTGAGACCGTCACCCGTATTGAGGACAACGGTGGTCAGGGACGGGTCGATGACGCCGTTCTCGATCAGCTTCCTGGTCACACCGACGGTCACCCCGCCCGCGGTCTCCGCGAAGATCCCCTCGGTCCGCGCCAGCAGCTTGATCGCGTCCACGATCTGCACGTCGTCGACGTCCTCGACCGCCCCGCCCGTACGGCGGGCGATGTCGAGCACATACGGACCGTCGGCGGGGTTGCCGATCGCCAGCGACTTGGCGATGGTGTCCGGCTTCTGCGGCCGGACGACGTCGTGCCCGGCCTTGAAGGCCGCCGATACCGGCGAGCAGCCCTCCGCCTGGGCGCCGAAGATCTTGTACGGCCGGTCCTCGACCAGGCCGAGGGCGATCAGCTCCTTCAGCCCCTTGTCGATCTTCGTCAGCTGTGAGCCGGACGCGATCGGGACGACGATCTGGTCCGGGAGCCGCCAGCCGAGCTGCTCGCAGATCTCGTACGCCAGGGTCTTGGACCCCTCGCCGTAGTACGGGCGCAGGTTGACGTTGACGAAGCCCCAGCCCTCCCCGAGCGGGTCGCCGATGAGCTCCGAGCAGAAGCGGTTGACGTCGTCGTAGTTGCCCTCGATGCCGACCAGGTCGCCGCCGTAGACCGCGGCCATGACGACCTTGCCGGCCTCCAGGTCGTGCGGGATGAAGACGCAGGAGCGGAAGCCCGCCCGAGCGGCCGCGGCGCCCACCGCGCCCGCCAGGTTGCCCGTCGAGGAGCAGGAGAGGGTGGTGAAGCCGAAGGCGCGGGCGGCCTCCAGGGCCTGGGCGACCACGCGGTCCTTGAAGGAGTGCGTGGGGTTGCCGGAGTCGTCCTTGACGTACAGGCCGCCGGTCACGCCCAGCTCGCGGGCGAGGTTGTCGGCCTTGACGAGCTTGGTCCAGCCAGGGTTGAGGTTCGGCTTGCCGGCGACGTCGTCGGGGACGGGGAGCAGCGGGGCGTAGCGCCAGATGTTGGCGGGGCCGGCCTCGATGCGCCTGCGGAGTTCCTCCGTGTCGTACCCCGAGTAGTCGTAGGCGATCTCCAACGGCCCGAAACACTCCACGCAGGCGAAGACCGGGCCGAGCGGGACGCGGTGGCCGCATTCGCGGCAGGAGAGGCCGGATGCGGGGCCGAGGTCGACGGGGGTGGTGCTGGGGGAGCTTGCGACGGTCTGCACTGCCATGGAGGCGAGGCCCTTTCTCCTCATCTTCCTCGCGGCGCATCTCGCCGCGAGACGGATTTGGCACCTTCCCTAGTCGGCGGGAGCCTCGCTGCTGACAGCGGAGACCGACTGGAGGGTTGCCGGGGCTTCAACGGGCCGTTTCCCTCTGCCCCTCTGGATGAGCGGTATGGCACCGGGACGGAGTCCCAGGCGTTTATGGCGCGGCGACCCCGACATGCGAGGGTCATCCGCGTTGTTCAAGACTGTAACCGAAGGCACTGACAGTCGAGACAGTCGTCCGATCCGCGAGATGGATCACAACCGATCACATGCGAGAGGTGTTTACGTGCTGGAAGAGGTGGAGCGCTGGCTGAGCAGCCGCTCCTGGTCCGCCGCCGACCGGCCGCTGGAGCAGCTGCTGGAGGCGAAGCGCCAGTCGGGCCGGACGGTCAGCGTCGTCCTGCCCGCGCTCGACGAGGAGGCCACGGTCGGCGCGATCGTCGCCACGATCCGTGCCGGGCTGATGACCGAGGCGGTCCCTCTGGTCGACGAGCTGGTGGTGCTGGACTCCGGCTCCGCCGACCGCACCGCCGAGGTCGCCGCGGCGGCCGGCGCCCGGGTCGTGCACCGCGACAGCGTCCTGCCGCGGATACCCGCGCTGCCCGGTAAGGGAGAGGTCCTCTGGCGCTCGCTCCTGGCCACCACCGGCGACATCATCTGCTTCGTCGACGCCGACCTGCGCGAGTTCTCCGCCACCTTCGTCTCCGGGATCGTCGGCCCGCTGCTGACGGACCCGGACGTCCACTTCGTCAAGGCGATGTACGACCGGCCCCTGGAGACCGCCGGGGCCACGGCCGCAGTGCAGGACAGCAGTGACCCCGGGGGCGAGCAGGGCGGGAGGGTCACCGAGCTGGTCGCCCGCCCCCTCCTCAACCTGCACTGGCCGCAGCTGGCCGGTTTCGTCCAGCCCCTGGGGGGCGAGTACGCGGCCCGCCGCTCCCTTCTGGAGCGGCTGCCCTTCCCGGTCGGCTACGGCGTCGAGCTCGGTCTGCTTGTCGACGCCCTGCACACCGTCGGCCTGGACGGCCTCGCCCAGGTGGACGTCGGTGTGCGCAAGCACCGTCACCAGGGCGGCCAGGCCCTCGGCCGGATGGCCGCCGCCATCTACCGGGCCGCCCAACTCCGCCTGGCACGAGGCCACTTGGTGCGCCCCCGGCTCACCCAGTTCCGCCGCTCCGAGCAGGGCTTCGCCCCGTACACGACCGAGGTGGACACCGAGGAGCGCCCGCCGATGGCCGAAATCCCCGAGTACGCGGCGCGGCGCGCGGCCTGACCCGCGCTCCGTACGTTTGCGCGGATCCGTCTCGGGTTACTGTCGCGACATGGTCTCCGAGCGCAGCGCGGTCCCCGTAGGTGCCGAGGTTCTCGTCGCGTCCAACCGTGGACCGGTCTCGTACTCCCTGGGGGAGGACGGCACGCTGGCCGCCAAGCGGGGCGGCGGCGGCCTGGTGTCCGGATTGTCGGCGATCGGTCCCGATATCGCCGCGGTGTGGGTGTGTGCCGCGCTGGGTGACGGGGACCGGGAGGCGGTACGGCGGTCGGGGGGCGCCCTGGAGCCGGGCGACACCGGCGGTCAGCGCGTCCGGATGCTGGACATTCCGGCCGAGGTGCACGCCCAGGCCTACAACGGCATCGCGAACTCGGTGCTGTGGTTCGTCCATCACATGCTGTACCAGACGCCGTTGGAGCCGGTCTTCGGGGCGGAGTTCCGGGCCCAGTGGGCGTCGTACGAGGCGTACAACCGCGCCTTCGCGCGGGCGCTGGCCGACGAGGCCGCCGAAGGGGCCGCGGTGCTGGTGCAGGACTACCACCTGGCGTTGGTGCCGGGGATGCTGCGCACGCTGCGGCCCGACGTCCGTATCGCGCACTTCTCGCACACGCCGTGGGCCCCGCCGGAGTACTTCCGGATGCTGCCGGACGACATCGCCGAGCAGCTGCTGAAGGGCATGCTGGGCGCCGATCAGCTGGGGTTCCTCACCCACCGCTGGGCGACCGCGTTCACCGCGTGCTGTGCGGAGGTGCTCGGCGGCACCGGGGGCACCCGGACCGGCGTGTACGGGCTCGGGGCGGACGCCGGCTTCCTGCGCGAGCGGTCGCACCAGGCCGATGTCGACGGCCGGCTGGCCGCGCTGCGCGAGCAGATCGGCACCGGGCCCGACGGCGCGGCCCGCCGGACCATCGTCCGGGTGGACCGCACCGAGCTGTCGAAGAACATCGTGCGGGGCCTGCTCGCCTACCGGGAGCTGCTGGCCGGCCGGCCGTCGTGGCGCGAGCGGGTGGTGCATGTGGCGTTCGCGTATCCGTCACGCCAGGACCTGGCCGTTTACCGGGACTACACGGCCGAGGTCGGGCGCCTCGCCGACGACATCAACGCCGAGTACGGAACGGCGAGTTGGACCCCGGTGGTGCTGCACGTGAAGGACGACTTCGCACGCTCGCTCGCCGCCTACCGGCTGGCGGACGTGGCGCTGGTCAACCCGATCCGGGACGGGATGAACCTCGTCGCGAAGGAGATTCCGGTGGTGTCCGACCACGGCTGCGCGCTGGTGCTGTCGCGGGAGGCCGGGGCGCACGAGGAGCTCGGGGCGGCCGCGCTCACCGTCAATCCGTACGACGTGAGCGGGACGGCCGAGGCGCTGCACGAGGCGCTGTCGATGGACGCCGCGGAACGCGCCGAGCGCACCGAGCGGCTGGCGGCGGCCGCCACGGCACTGCCACCTGCCCAGTGGTTCCTGACCCAGCTGCGGGCGCTGACCGGCTGAAACCGGCCGCTGAGACCGGCCGTCCCGCGGCCCGGCGGCCCCGCGGAGACCGCCCGTCCCGCGGACCGGCTCACCCGGCTGTGAGCCGGTCCGCCAGCATGCCGAGCAGGGCCACGACCCCTGCGGGGCCGTCGACCACCAGGTCGGCGCGGTCGGCCAGTTCGGTGACCTCGTCGCTGCCGCTGCAGACCAGGACGCCGGCCAGACCGTCGGAGCGGAGCCTCTCGACGGCCGCGAAGGCGGCCAGGTCGCCCAGGTCGTCGCCGGCGTAGAGGGCGGTGGACGCGCCCGTTTCGCGGACCCAGTCGGCCAGGGCCACGCCCTTATCCACCCCCGGGGGGCGGAGTTCCAGGACGAAACGTCCCGGTTCGACGATCAGGCCGTGGCGTTCGGCGAGCTGCGTCAGCGGACCGCGCAGCCGCTCGAAGGCGCCCTGCGGATCGTCGGCGCGGCGGGTGTGGACGGCGATGGCGCGGCCGCCCTTGCGTTCGACGGCGGTCTCGACCCAGGTGCCGTGCCAGCCGCCGGAGGCGTCCAGGACGCCGGGGAGCTCGGCCTGTACGGCGGCGATGCCGGGGTGCGGGGGCGGGGCGTGCAGGGTGCCGGTGGCGGCCTCCCAGCGCTCGGCGCCGTAGTGGCCCAGGACGGTGAGGTGGTCCAGGCCGGGTACGGAGTCGAAGCCGCCGAGGCGGACCGCGACGGCGGCCGGCCGCCCGGTGATCACCGCTGCCGCGCGCAGATGCGGCACGAGGCGGCCGAGGGCGGCGACGGCGCCCTCATGGGCGCGAGCCTTCTCCGGGTCCGGGACGATATCGGCGAGCGTGCCGTCGAAGTCGAGGGCGACGACGGCTCGTTCGGGGTGTGCCAGCAGCGCGGCGAGGCCGTCGCGTCCGGCGGCGGTGTCCGGTGTCGGTACGGAGCCGGACCCGGACTCCTGGGTCGGCTGGGACTGCGGCGCGGAATTCCGGGGGCTTCCCATGAACCGACCCTACCGGCGCGCGGCGGGCGCCGGGGGGTCTTCCGCCCCCTCAGCGGCGGGCGCGGCGGTCGTCCCGTACGCGCCGCAGGCGGTTGACGGTGACGGGATCGTGGGCGAGGGCGCGGGGATCGTCCAGCAGGGCGTTCAGAAGCTGGTAGTAGCGGGTCGGCGAGATACCGAGCTGCTCACGTATGGCGCGCTCCTTGGGCCCGGGCGCCGGCCAGGAACGGCGTTCAAGGGCGAGCAGGGCCTCGTCCCGAGGCGAAAGTCCTGACGTGTCTGGCACGCCGTCCAGCGTACCGCTGCGCCTGTCCGCTGCGCTTGGCTGCCTTCCCACGTACTTGACTTTCCCGCCGTGGCGCCTGGCGGCGGGCCGTTGCCGCTGCGCGGGGCTGTACGTCACGGGTGCGCCCCTCCGAACTTCGTTCTGCGGTCCGCCCCCTCCCGTGGGTGGGTGGAAGAAGACCGGTGGGGGTGTACGTAAGCGATCGTCTGCTGGCAGTGGACCACTCGCGTACAGCCCCACTCACCGTTTTTTCTCCCACTCCCGGGAGGGGCCGCTCCGCAGGACGAAGTCCGGAGGAGCGGACCCGCGCCCGACACACCCACGCCCGCCGCAGGCGCAACGGCGAGAAGACGCACGGCGGGAAAGCCGAAAACGTGGGAGGTCAGCCCAGCGCAGCGCTGTCCGCCTCGTCCGCCACATGCTGGATCTCCGTGAGCACCCCGGCCGGGTTCCCCTTGGGGCCGACCGCCGTGCCCATCTTGGCCTTGATGGTCTTGGAGACCAGCGGCCAGGAGGTCTTGTTCGCCGGGTAGAACTCGGCGGTGGCGAGCTGCTCGAGGAAGCCGTGCAGCTTGGCGTACTTGGTGTCGGCGAGCATCGTCTGGCGGGCGGACGTGGTGACCGGCAGCAGGCCGTAGTCGCCGGAGAACTTCACGACGTTCTTCTTGCTGTAGACGAAGTCGAGGAACTTGCCGGCCTCGGTGCGGTGGCCGTTCTGCTTGAAGGCCATCATCCAGTCGGCGACGCCCATGGTGGCCTTCGCCTTGCCGTCGATGCCGGGCAGCTCGACGGTGCCGTAGTCGATGCCCTTGGCCTCGGCCTGCTTCATCAGGGTGGGGTGGCCGTTGAGCATTCCGACCTTGCCGTCGGCGAAGCCCTGGAAGGCGTCCTCACGGTTGAGCTTGGCCGGGTCGGAGCCGGTCAGGCCCTTGCCGACGAGGTCGTTCTTCAGCCACTCGAAGGTCTTGACGTTCTCCGGGGAATCGATGCGGTACTTGCCGATGGTGTCGGTGTACGAGCTGCCGCCGCTGAGCATCCAGATCAGCGTCTCGGCCTGGGTCTCCTCGGGGCCGAGCGGCACCGCGTACGGCATCTGCACGCCCTTGTCCTTGAGGAGCTGGGCGTCGCGGGCGATGTCGCTCCAGGTCTGCGGCGGGGCCTTGACGCCGGCCTCGGCGAACAGCTTCTTGTTGTAGAAGAGCCGGCGGGTGCTGGCGCCGAAGGGCATGCCGAACTGGACGCGCCGGTATTCGCCGGTCTCCGCGAGGGCGGGGGTGAAGTCGCCCTGGGTCGAGATGGAGAGGAGCTGGTCGACGCTGTAGAGCTGGTCCTTGGCGGCGTAGTCGGCGTACGCGCCGATCTGGGCGAGGTCCGGGGCGTGGCCGCTCTTGACCAGTTCCTCGACCTTCTTGTCGACGTCCTTCCAGCTGTAGACCTCGACGTCGATCTTGATACCGGGGTTCTTCTTCTCGAAGGCGCGGGTGAGCTGGTCCCAGTAGCGCTGGGAGCTGTTGGCCGGGCTGTCTCCGTACTCCGCCGCGACCAGCTTGAGGGTGACATCGCCGTCGCCCGAGCCGCTGCCGCAACCGGTGAGAGTCAGCGTCATGGTGGTGGCGATCGCCGCCGCCAGGCTCAGGTACCGCCGCTGCACCGCTTTTTACCCCTTGTCCGTTTCCGGGATTCCGTGCTTGCCGGGTGTGGCAACGCCGTCTCGGGGATCGCCCGCGCCCGGCATGAACAGCGGGTTTCTTCCCGTGTTCTCCACAAGGTCTACACCACGGAAGATTGCGTTCCGTCACCGGGCTCCCGCGCGTGGCCGCCGCCCGCCCCCAGCCCCGGTCCTGCCGCCGGCCACCGGTGAGTGGACTAGACCTTTCGGGGCGGTGCGCGCGAAACTGTTCCCGTGAGACACGTCATCGCCCTCGATGTGGGCGGCACCGGGATGAAAGCCGCCCTCGTCGGGGTGGACGACACCGCGCCGCCCGAGACGACGCCCCCGGCGCCCCCGGTCCTCCTCTACGAGGCGCGGCGCCCCACCGGCCGCGAGCGCGGCCCGGACGCGGTGATCGAGGCCGTCCTCGGCTTCGCCGCCGAACTCCGCGACATCGGCGCCGAGCGCTTCGGCGCCCCCGCCGAGGCGGCCGGCGTCGCCGTCCCCGGCATCGTCGACGAGGCGTCCGGCACCGCCGTCTACGCCGCGAACCTCGGCTGGCGGGACGTACCGATGCGGGCGCTGCTGTCCGAGCGGCTCGGCGGGCTGCCGGTCGCCCTCGGCCACGACGTCCGCACCGGCGGCCTGGCCGAGGGCCGGATCGGCGCCGGCCGGGGCGCCGAGCGCTTCCTGTTCGTCCCGCTGGGCACCGGCATCGCGGGCGCCATCGGCATCGGC
The DNA here is from genome assembly GCF_042895955.1 of Streptomyces sp. NPDC001339. Taxonomy (NCBI): domain Bacteria; kingdom Bacillati; phylum Actinomycetota; class Actinomycetes; order Kitasatosporales; family Streptomycetaceae; genus Streptomyces; species Streptomyces sp. NPDC001339. The sequence continues at coordinate 72,747 of NZ_JBIAWT010000012.1, forward strand.
GGCCGGATCGAGGCCGGGGCGCACGGCAGCGCGGGCGAGATCGGCCACATCGTCGTACGCCCCGGGGGCCGCGCCTGCGGCTGCGGCCAGCGCGGCTGCCTGGAGACGGTGGCCTCGGCCGCCGCGGTGGGCCGGGACTGGGCCGCGGTCTGCGGCGATCCGCAGGCCGGCGCCGCGGACGCGGCCAAGGCCGTGGCGTCCGGCGACGAGCGGGCCCGCGCGGTGTGGCAGAACGCGGTGGACGCGCTCGCCGACGGCCTGGTCACCGGGCTCACCCTGCTCGACCCGGAGACGCTGATCATCGGCGGCGGGCTCGCCGAGGCGGGCGACACGCTCTTCACACCGCTCCGGGAAGCCGTCCGCCGGCGCGTGACGTTCCAGCGGCTCCCCTCGATCGTTCCGGCGGCCCTGGGGGACGCCGCCGGGTGCCTGGGCGCGGGACTCCTCGCCCGGGATCTTCTCTCCACGGAGGTAACCGCCTGATGGCACAGCACCAGTCCGCGCAGCCGTCCTCGGCCCCCCGCCGCACCGTACTGGCCGGCGCCCGGATCGCCCGGCCGTCGGGCGTCGTCGAGGACGGCCGGATCACCATCGAGGGCAGCCGGATCGTCGGTGTCCACAGCCGCGGCCTCGACCGGAGCGAGCGCGACGGGCACGGCGCCGGCCGGGACGAGGACCGCGCCGCGCACGGCGACGGGACCGGCGCCACGCGGGTCATCGACCTCTCCGGCCACCTCATCGTCCCCGGCTTCGTCGACCTCCACGTCCACGGCGGAGGCGGCGGCTCCTTCTCGTCCGCCGACCCGGACGAGTGCCTGACGGTCATCGAGACCCACCGCAGGCACGGCACCACCTCGATGGCCGCCTCCACCGTCACCGGCGAACTCTCCGAGCTCGCCCGGCAGGCCGGAGTACTCGCCGAGCTCGTCCAGCAGGGCGAGCTGGCCGGTATCCACTTCGAGGGTCCGTTCATCTCCCCGCACCGCTGCGGCGCCCATCAGCCGGAGCTGCTGCGCGACCCGGACCCGGCGGACGTCCGCAAGCTCCTCGACGCCGCGCACGGCACCGCGGCGATGATGACCGTCGCGCCGGAGCTGCCCGGCGGCCTGGATTCCGTACGGCTGCTCGCCGACGCCGGGGTGATCGCCGCCATCGGCCACACCGACTCCTCGTACGACGCCACCCGCCAGGCCATCGACGCCGGCGCCACCGTCGCCACCCACCTCTTCAACGCGATGCCGGGGCTCGGCCACCGGGCGCCGGGCCCGGTCGCCGCCCTCCTGGAGGACGAGCGGATCACCGTCGAGCTCATCAACGACGGCACCCATCTGCACCCGGCGGTCCTGCAACTGGCGTTCCGTGAGGCGGGCGACGGGCGGGTCGCGTTCATCACGGACGCGATGGGCGCGGCCGGTATGAACGACGGGATGTACCCGCTCGGCCCGATGCGGGTCGAGGTCAAGGACGGTGTCGCCCGGATCAGCGAAGGGCCCACCGCCGGTTCGATCGCGGGCTCCACGCTCACCCTGGACCGCGCCTTCCGACGCGCCGTCACCATCGACGGGCTGACCGTCGATCAGGCCGTACGGGCACTTTCGGCCAACCCCGCCCGCCTCCTGGGCATCGCGGACCGCACCGGCTCCCTGGAGGCGGGCAAGGACGCCGACCTGGTGGTGTTCGACGCGGAGTACCGCCTGGTGGGCGTCGCGCGCCGGGGCGAGTGGCTGGTGCACCCGACGGCCGCGTAAGGCGGGCGGTGGGTCTGGGCCAACCGCCACCGGCGATGGCATGATCGCTCGCGCACTTGTCCGTACGCCTGTGCCGCGCGCGGTTGCCCGACCCACGCCCACCCGCCCGGCCATGACTTCCCGGAGGGGCGACCATGATCCTCACGGTCACGCTGAACGCCGCCCTGGACATCACCTACCGCGTCCCCCGGCTCCGCCCGCACGGCACGAACCGGATCACCCAGGTGTCCGAACGCCCCGGCGGCAAGGGCCTGAACGTCGCCCGCGTACTGGCCGCGCTCGGTCACCGTACGGTCGCCACCGGCTTCGCGGGCGGCGGCACCGGCGAGGCGCTGCGCGCGCTGCTCGCGGACACCGAGGTCACCGATGCGCTCGTGCCGATCGGCGGCGCCACCCGCCGTACCGTCGCCGTCGCCGACGAGGCCACCGGCGACACCACCCAGCTCAACGAGCCCGGCCCGACCGTCTCCCCCGCCGAATGGGACACCTTCCTCGGCAGCTACGGCGAACTGCTGGCCGGCGCACGGGCGGTGGCCCTGTGCGGCAGCCTCCCGCCGGGTGTCCCGGTGGACGTCTACGCCCGCCTCACCCGCGCCGCGCGCGCCGCCGGCGTCCCTGTCCTCCTCGACACCAGCGGCGAACCGCTGCGCCGCGGCCTGGCCGCCCGCCCGGACCTCGCCAAGCCCAATGCCGACGAGCTGGCCGCACTCACCGGCAGCACCGAACCGCTGCGCGCCGCCCGCGAGGCCCGCCGCCGCGGCGCGCACGCGGTGGCCGCCTCGCTCGGCCCGGAGGGCATGCTCGCGGTCACCGCCGACGGCGTCTGGCAGGCCGCCCCGCCCGACCGGTTCGCCGGCAACCCGACCGGCGCCGGCGACTCGGCCGTCGCAGGCCTGCTCTCCGGGCTGGTGGAGGACCTCGCCTGGCCGGCCCGGCTGACCCGCGCGGTGGCCCTCTCCGCCGCCACCGTACGGGCCCCGGCGGCCGGCGAGTTCGACCCGGCGACGTACGAGGAGCTGCTGCCGCGGGTCAAGGTCGCCACGCATCCGTGACCTGATGCGTCACCCGGGGGCCCGCGTCGCCGAGCCCGGGGATCTGCGCCGCCGAGCCCGGGGATCTGCGCCGCCGAGCCCGGGGGCCTGCGCCGCCGCGCCCGGGGACCGTCAGCCCTTGACGTGGCCGGCCTTCAGCCAGACCTGGTCGAGGTTGAAGTCGCACTGGTCGCCCTGCTCGCAGGAGACCTTCACGGTGTTCTTGCCCTGCTTCAGCTGGACCCAGCTGAAGCTGCGGGTCCAGCCCTTCTCCCAGTCGCCCTCCGCCGCGTGGGCGAAGTTCTTCATGTTGATCTTGCGGGTGTCCTGGTCGTTGATCGTCAGCGTGGACTTGGCGTCCTTGCCGGGGACGCCGTAGCCCACGAACACCGTGTACGCACCGGACTTGGGAACGTCCAAGGTCCAAGTGGCGGACGCGCCGGGGGCGTTCATGCCCGCCACGTACGTACCGCCGGGCGTCCTGGCCCCCTTGACGTCCTTGGAGGTGGTCGCGCCGCCGCCCAGGGACAGGCTGCCCGCGTTCTCCTTGGGCAGCGGGGCCGGCGTCGGCGAGCCGGACGGCTTTTCGCTGGGCTCGGTGGAGGCGTCGGCCGACGCGACGGGGTCGGCGGCCGAGTCGTTCTTGTCGTCGTTGCTGTTGGTGAGTATGGCGACGCCGATGCCGATACAGACCACGGTGACGACGGCCACGGCGCCGATCAGCAGGCCCTTGTGGTTGCGGCGCGGGGCCGGGGCCCGGTCGGTGTGGCCGGGGGGCGCGACCTGGCGGGTGGCGTCACCGCCGGGAAGGGTCTCGGGGGCGGCGTAGTGGGCGTTGCGCTGCGCGTACGGCTGCTGCCCGTACGGCTGCTGCGGGGCGACCCGCTGCTGAGCGCCGCCGTGCTGCTGCCGCTGCCCGTACTGGCGCTCACCGACCGCGCGGACCTGGTTGTAGGAGGCCCGGGGGACGCCAGGCTGCCGGGCCGCCGCCACGCCGTCGCCCGACGGGCCCGCCGCGCCGCCCTCGCCGCCCTCGGAGCGGTAGAGGTAGGCGAACGGATCGTCGTTCTCCGGCGTGCCCGCGCCGTTGTTGCCGGCCGTCATTCCGTGTCACTCCCAGCGGTCTGTACGAAACGTCAGTACGAGATGGACGAGGTGGGTGGGGTCGAGGGGACGGTGGGGATGCCTGTGCGGATGCGTTCCCGTGTGTTCCCGGCGGCACCGCGCCGCACCGGCGCAGCCTACCCCGTTTGGGGGATACCACGCCGAGCCGGAACCGCCACAGGATCGCTACAGAAACGGCGCCGAGGCGGACGGCGCCGAGGGCTCGGCAGGGGGCACCGCAGGGGGCACCGCAGGGGGCGCTCAGCCGGCCCGTCGGCCCGCCTTCGAGCGGGAGCGCTTCTCCACGTACATCCGCTGGTCGGCCGACTCCAGCACTTCCTCGGCCGTCATCCCGCAGCTCGCCCAGCCGATGCCGAAGCTGGCGCCGACCCGGACGGCCCGGCCCTCGACCCGGATCGGCGGGATGATCGCGTTGCGCAGCCGGGCCGCGAGGTCCTCGGCGTCGGCCGTGCCCAGGCCGTCGGCGAGCACCACGAACTCGTCGCCGCCGAGCCGGGCGACCGTGTCGCCGTCCCGGACGCCGCTGGTCAGCCGGCGGGCGACCTCGATCAGTACCGCGTCGCCGGTGTTGTGCCCGTAGCGGTCGTTGATCGACTTGAAGCCGTCGAGGTCGCAGAAGAGCACCGCGAGCCCCTTGGCGCCGTCGTCGACCGGACCGTCGGCGGGCGCGACGAGGTGGACGTGGTGGTCGAACGGCGCCGGGGCGCCCTCGAAGCCGTCGATCCCGTCGAACGGCTCCGTGCCGCCCGGCCGGAAGCCGTGCGGGTCGCCGGGGAACGGGCCGGAGGAGGCGTAGGCGTCGGCCATCGAGCCGGGCGTACGGGAGCACAGCCGGGCGCCGAGCCGGGCCCGCAGTTCGGCGCTGTTGGGCAGGCCGGTGAGGGAGTCGTGACTGGCGCGGTGCGCGAGCTGGATCTCGTGACGCTTGCGCTCCTCGATGTCCTCGACGTGGGTGAGCAGGTACCGGGGGCCGTCGGCGGTGTCGGCGACCACGGAGTTGCGCAGCGCGGCCCACACGTACGTGCCGTCCCGGCGGGCCAGCCGCAGTTCGGCGCGGCCGCCCTCGGCGGAGGTGCGCAGCAGCGTGCCGATGTCCTCGGGGTGGACGAGGTCGGAGAAGGAGTAGCGGCGCAGTCCGGAGGCGCTGCGGCCGAGCAGCCGGCAGAGCGCGTCGTTGGTGCGTAGCAGCCGCCCGTGCTGGTCACCGCCCATTTCGGCCACGGCCATCCCGCTGGGCGCGTACTCGAAGGCCTGCCGGAAGCTTTCCTCGCTGGCGCGCAGGGCCTGCTGCTCGCGCTCCAGCCGGACCAGTGCGCGCTGCATATTGGCCCGCAGGCGGGCGTTGCTGATCGCGATGGCGGACTGGAACGCGTACATCTGGAGGGCTTCCTGACCCCAGGCGCCGGGCCGCCGGCCGTTCCGCGGCCGGTCGACGGAGATCACTCCGAGCAGTTCGCCGCCCTTGCTGCCCGCGGTGTACATGGGCGCGAAGAGGCGGTCCATCGGATGCCACTCGTCGGGGAAGCGGGGGGCGGGTCCGGCCGTGTGCCACTGCGGTACGTCGTCGTCATCCAGCACCCAGCCCTCGGTGTACGGGATGAAGCACAGGTCGCCCCACCGCTCCCCCATGGACAGCCGACGCTCCCAGGAGAGCCGGGAGCCGACCCGCCCGGCCATCAGGGCCTCGGCGCCCGCGCTGCCGGCGACCGCGGCGACGACGAGATCGCCGTCGGGGCGGACGAGGTTGACCGCGCAGAGCTCGAAGCCGAGGCCCTTGAGGGCGCCGTCGGCGACGGTCTGCAAGGTCTCCGCAAGGCTGCGTGCGGTGTTCAGCTCGGCGACCACTTGGTGCAGCTGCCGCAGGGTCGCAAGACGGACGTATGGCTCCGACTCGGTCTCCATCGCTCGCTCTCCCTGAGACCTCGACAGCAAACTCCACGATTCTTCGTCGTCCGATTCCACGCTCACTGAATCACAGTGAGCTGTTCACTCGGTACACAGGGTCAACAATTAGCGCCCGCTGTGACTCAAGTCACAGTACGTGAGCGGGCGTTGGCGCTCTTCCCCGTCACCCGCCACTGAGCCGCACCTTCACCCTTCCCGCACTTTCCTCACGCAAATTCCGGCGTTCACTGCCACCCCGGCACCTCGGTCGTCAGACCTAGGACGCGGTTCGTCCCCGCGCCCGATGCGCGCGGGGATCGGCTGAAGTTAGCGTTCATGGCGTGTTCACGAAAACCCCTGCCGATGCGGCAGCCGCCGGCCCCGCCGCCCCTGCCACGCCTGCCGTAGCCCTGACATCGGTGCCGGGCGGTGCCCCGATCCCGCATTCTGTTGGGGTGAGTGACGACGAATTCCGTGCCGCCCTGTCCCGCCTCGCCGCCGGTGTGGTGCTGATCACGGCCCACGATCCGGACGCCGGGCCGCGCGGCGAGGACGTCGGCATGACCGCCACGGCGTTCCTCTCCGTGTCCCTCGATCCGCCACTGGTGATGGTGAGCGTTCGCAACGACTCACGGATGGACGACCTGCTGGCGGCGCAGCCACTGTGGGCCGTATCGGTGCTCTCGGGCCATCAGCGCCAGATTGCCGGGCGATTCGCGATGAAAGGCCGCATCAGCGACCGACTGCTCTTCGAGGACATTCCTCATGTACGGGGTGAAGCGTCCGGCGCGCCGCTCATCGGGGGCGCCCTGGCGACACTCCAGTGCCGTACGGAGCAGCGCGTGGTGGCCGGGGATCACACGCTCGTCATCGGGCGCGTCCTCGCGACGTCGGTCGCCGACGGGGACGACGGGCCGCTGATGTACTTCCGGGGGAAGTACCGGCAGTTGGGGTGAGCGGTTCGGGTGTGCGATCCGGGCGTACGGTTCGGGTGTGCGATCCGGGCGTACGGTTCGGGTGTCGATCCGGGCGTACGGTTCAGGCGTGTGTGTGTGGGGGAGCGCCCTTCGATGGGGCGGCCCGTCGGCGGCGGACTCTGTTTGCCGGAGGCTCGTCACCGCGGACGGCTCAGATCCAGTCGCCCGTCACCGCGGACGGCTCAGGTCCAGTCGCGGCCCGAGCGGCCGCGTTTGGTCTCACCGCGCTGTTTCTTCTCGCGCAGCCGCCGCTCATTGATGCCCCGCGGGATCCGCGCCTTGCGGCGTGGCTTGGGCGGCGGTGCGGTGGCCTCGGCCAGCAGCGCGGCCATCCGTACGGCCGCGGTCTCACGGTTGCGCCACTGGGAGCGGTGGTCCGAGGCGCGTACGGACAGCACACCGTCCACCAGCCGGCCGGCCAGCCGCTCCAGGGCGCGCTCCTTCCACACCGGCGGCAGCACCTCGGTGCCGGCGAGGTCGAGACGCAGCTCGACCTGGCTGTCGCTGGTGTTGACGTGCTGGCCGCCCGGACCCGAGGACCGCGAGAAGCGCCATACGAGCTCGGCCTCGGGAAGGACAACCGAACCGCGGATGACGTAGGGCCCGGACATGCCCCTATGATCTCGCGCCCCCGGACCGCCGTCACCCTCTTTTCGATGCCGACCGGGCACGGCCGAGGCGCTAAAGAACGGTCAAGCCGGTAAAGAAAGTAAAGAAGCATGGAACCCGCAGGCCGTTCACGGCGTTCTGGAGGGTGACGGCAGCTCCGTGCGCAGCACCCGCATGCACACATGAACGGTGGGGCGGTGCGGTACGGAGCCCGGCACCGACTCGACGCGTGGAAACGAAAGGGACATCCCCATGGCTGTAAGCCTGTCCAAGGGCGGCAACGTCTCGCTCACCAAGGAGGCACCGGGACTGACCGCCGTCACGGTCGGCCTCGGCTGGGACGTCCGCACCACCACCGGCACGGACTTCGACCTCGACGCGAGCGCGATCGCGGTCAACCCGAGCGGCAAGGTCTACTCGGACCAGCACTTCATCTTCTTCAACAACAAGTCCACGCCGGACCAGTCGATCGTCCACACCGGTGACAACGTCACCGGCCAGGGCGACGGCGACGACGAGCAGATCAACGTCAACCTGGCAGCCCTGCCGGCCGACGTCGACAAGATCGTCTTCCCGGTTTCGATCTACGACGCCGAGAACCGCGGCCAGAACTTCGGCCAGGTGCGGAACGCGTTCATCCGTATCGTCAACCAGGCCGGCGGCACCGAGGTCGCCCGCTACGACCTCAGCGAGGACGCGGCGACCGAGACCGCCATGGTCTTCGGTGAGCTGTACCGCAACGGTGCGGAGTGGAAGTTCCGCGCCGTGGGCCAGGGTTACGCCTCGGGCCTCCGCGGCATCGCCCAGGACTTCGGCGTCAACGTCTGAGGTCAGTCAGCGCCTGAGGCCAGCGTCTGCGGCCTGCGGCACGGCCGCGATTCACTGCCGCGGTTCTTGGAGGGCCGGCTCCCGTTCGGGGGCCGGCCCTCGGCTTGTTCCGGGCAGCCGGTGTCAGGCGACCGCGTCCCGAACGGCCGCCTCGGGCGGTGTGGCCAGCGCCGCCACCTCGTCGAGCGAGAGTCCGAGCGTGCCGGCCAGCGCGGCGACCGTGAAGAACGCCGGCGTCGGCGCCCGCCCCGTCTCGATCTTCCGCAGCGTCTCGGCGGACAGCCCCGCCGCCGCAGCGACCTCGACCATGCTCCGCTCGCCGCGCGCGGTCCGCAGCAGCGTCCCGAGCCGCTCACCGCGCTCCCGCTCCCAGGGGGTCAATGGAGTTCGCACCATGCCCGTGATACTAATACCGGTAAAGAAATACCGGTAAACAAATACCGCAGGCGTGCCCATGCCCATGCCCGTACCCATGGGCAACGCCATGTTCATGCCTGCGCTCGGGAGGGGACAGCACTCATGGTGGAGATCAAGACGGACGCGTCGATGGACGCGATGCGGGTGGCCGGCCGGGTCGTCGCCGACGCGCTGGCCGCGGTACGCGCGGCCGCCGCCCCCGGAGTGCGGCTACGAGACCTGGACGAGGTCGCCCGTGCGGTCCTGCGCGAGGCCGGCGCCACCTCGCCGTTCCTCGGCTACCGCCCGTCCTTCGCCCCCACCCCGTTCCCCGCCGTCATCTGCGCTTCCGTCAACGACGCGATCGTGCACGGCGTCCCGGACGGGACCCGGCTGCGCGACGGCGACCTGGTGAGCGTCGACTGCGGCGCCGTCGTGGACGGCTGGGCGGGCGACTCGGCCCTCAGCTTCACGGTCGGCGCTCCGCGCCCCGAGGACCAGCGGCTGATGGACACCACCCGGCGGGCGCTGGAGGCGGGCATAGCGGCGGCCGTCGTCGGCGCCCGGATCGGGGACATCTCGCACGCGATCGGCAGCGTCGGACGGGCCGCCGGCTACGGCATCCCCGAGGACTTCGGCGGACACGGCATCGGCCGCACGATGCACGAGGACCCGGCGGTCCCCAACGACGGCCGCCCGAACCGGGGCCTCGTACTGCGCCACGGTCTCGTCATCGCCATCGAGCCGATGTTCCTGGCCGGCGGCGGGAACGCCTACTACGCGGACAGCGACGGCTGGACCCTGCGCACGACCGACGGCAGCCGCGCCGCCCACTTCGAGCACACGGTGGCGGTGACGGACGACGGCCCGCGAGTACTGACGCTGCCGTAACGGCCCTTGCGGCAAGGGCCGTTACGGTCAGGGGCGTTCACGGTAAGGGGCGTTGCCGTGACGAGTGCCGCGGCCGGCGTACCGACCGTCGGCCACTCGCCACAGCCGACCGCGCTGTCAGCGGGTCACCCCTCACAGCGCGTCGAGGTCCACCGCCCCGGCCATCGCGTGGTATCCGGCGTCGTTCGGGTGCAGATGATCGCCCACGTCGTACGCGGCCGCCATCCGGTCCCGGTCGGCGGGGTCGGACAGCGCCCGGTCCAGATCAACCACCCCGTCGAACTCACCGGAGGTGCGTATCCACTGGTTGAGCGCATCCCGCTTGTGCTCACCGCCCTCGGTGTAATACTCGTACCCCTTGAACGGGGTCAGCGTGGCACCTATGACCTTGATGCCCTTGGCGTGCGACTGGCGTATCAACTCACGCTGACCGGCTATCAGTTGCTCGACCGTGGTATCCGGCCCCGGCGGGACCGGTCCGTCGGGGTTCTCGCTCACGATGATGTCGTTGATGCCTTCCAGCAGGACGACCGTGCCCACATTCGGATCGTTCAGGACGTCCTTACCGAAGCGGACAACCCCCTTCTCACCGGCCCAACTCGTATCGCTCACCAGCTTGTTGCCGCTGATCCCCTCATTGACGACACTGCGCGGGCGGCCGGCCGCGGCGAACCGCTCGGCCAGCTCGTCCGGGTAGCGGTTGTTGACGTCGGGCGTGGAGCCGTAGCCGTCGGTGATGGAGTCGCCGAAGGCCACCACACCGTCGCGGTGCGCGGACCCGCCGCCGGTGACCTGCACACCGGAGAGGTAGTACCAGGACTTCGAGGTCTCGGTGAAGGCCGCCGCGCCAACGTCGGAACGGTGGTCCCCGGCCGCGCGATAGCTCGTGGCCGAGGCGGTGCCGTGGAAGGTGGCCGGACCGGTCGGGGCGTCCAGATAGAGCGTGACGGTGACCGACTCCAGCGCGCGGACCTTCAGACCCACGGCGTCGCTGAGCAGCTCACCGCCCGCCGGTATGGTCGCCGACCGCCCGCCCCCGAAGGTCAGCGCGCGCACCGATCCGGCCTGCACCTCGGCGCCGCGGCCGGCACGGGCGATGGTGGCACCGGCCACCTTCAACGGCGTACGTCCGTAGCGGTTGGACAGCTCGATACGGGCCTGCGTGCCGCCGGTACTGACTCGGACGACCTGGCGGACCGTCTGCCGCTCGAAGCCGGTCTCGGACCAGCCCGGGTAGACCTTGGTCGGTGCCTGCGGCGATGCCGTCCAGCCGCCCCGCCACTGGTCACCGCCGTGCCGCTCGCCGTACCCCGTAGCGTGGCCGCCGCCCGTTCCACCGGCGCGGTCGTCGCCCCCTTGGGCCGCATACGCCGCCGCCCCGTGCTGCCCACCGGACAGAGCCGGCAGTACCGGCAGCGCCACCAGCGCGGTCACGGAAAGTAATACGGCACCCGAACGGCGCATCGCAGAGCCGGACATGATCGAACCAGACATGTGTCTTTCCCCCTCCTTGGGCATTGCCATGCCCCTCTTGGTCACCGCCTTCCCCCGAAGGCCACCGACGGCCCCGGGCCGGACCGGTGCGGGCGATGACCCGACGCACCGGCGTGACACCATCAAGGTGTGATCGACCTCGGTTATTCCCTCTCCTCTCGCTTTCCGGACCCGCCGCAGACGGACTACCGGACCGCGGATGTCCGTACCCTGCGGCACGACCTGTTCTGCGGCGATGTCTATATCGCCGACACGAAGGCGGACCGCGAGCTGTCCACGGCCTGGGGCTGGGTACCCGTCCTCGACTTCGCCTGGGCACTGTGCGACATCGTCGAGCAGCTCGACACCGACCCCCGTGGCAGCCGCTCCGCCCGCCCCGTCCACGCCGAGCTGGACTTCACCGAATCCGCCGACCGGATGCTCTTCGAGCGCCGTTTCGGGTGGGTGGACATCGACGCCGACTGGATGCCGGCCGACGAAGCCCCGCTCACCTTCAACCACGCCGCGCTGCGCCGCGAGGCCCGCGATTTCCTGCACGACCTGATCGCCGACCTCACCGATATGCACGACGGCCTCGCCGACAACCCCGCCATCTGGAACCTCCAGGCCCGCTTCCCCCGCGTCTGACCGGCCCGGCGGCCCACCGCCGGGCCCGCCCACGGTGCGTGGCCCCCGCGGCGCCGGGCCCCGAGCTCCATGCCCCGTGCCCCGTGCCCGTCACTCCACCCGTACCCCTATCTCCGCCGCGAACGCCGGTGCCAGATCCATCAGTTGGGCCGCGCTGATCACCGCACCCGACAGCCGGTCGATCCCCCGCGCGATGTCCACCACGGCCGCACCCCGCAGATCGACGTCCTTCATCCGCGCCTGGGAGAAGTCCACCCGGGCCAGGGTGCAGTCGTCGAACGTCACCCGCTCCAGCTCCGCCCCCGCGAAGTCCGCCTCGATCAGCACGCACCCCTCGAACGCGACGTCCCGCAGCTTCGCCATCCGCAGATTCGGGAAGTCGATCTTCCCGCCGCGCACCACGACCCGCTCCAGCACCGCACCGTGCAACTGCACGCCGCCGAGCCGGGCCTCCGACACCTCCACATCGCGCAAGGTCGCCCCGGACAGATCCGTCCCGACCCCGCGCACCCCGCTCAGCACACTGTCGATGAACCGCGCCCGGCCGAGCCGCGTTTCGTCCAGCCCGCACCGCCGCACCGCGCAGTCCATGAACTGTGCCCCGCGCGCCGACTGCCCCGCCCAGTCCGCATCCGCGAACTCCAGCCCGTCGTAATCCCCTTCGACCTCCAGTTCCCCTCCGCCGTACGCCACCAGCGCCGGCAACCGCACCTCCGGCCGCCGCACCGCCCGCACCGTCCCCTTCCGGCTTCCCTTACCTCCGCTACCGCTACCGCGCCCTGCCACGCGATCACCGCCTTCCGATCTCGTGACCCATCATGCGGTGCCCCACTGACAATCCGGCCTGACCAGCGAAAACCCCCGATCGGCAAGGGCCCCGGCGAGGAGCCCGGGCGAGGCCCCGGCGAGGACCGACGAGGACCGACGAGGACCGACGAGGACCGGCGAGGACCGACGAGGACCGGCGAGGACCGGCGACCGCCTACCGCACCACCGCCAGCTCCCGCCCCGTCCCGTTCAGCCGCCGCCCGCCCGACTCCGTGCACGCCACGATGTCCTCGATCCGCACCCCGAACCGCCCCGGCAGGTAGATCCCCGGCTCGATCGAGAAGCACATCCCCGGTACGAGCGGCAGATGTTCGCCCTCCACCAGGTAGGGCGGTTCGTGCGTGGTCACCCCGATGCCGTGCCCGGTCCGGTGGATGAAGTACTCGCCGTACCCCGCCGTCTTGATCACCCGACGGGCCACCCGGTCGATGTCCTGGCACGCGATGCCCGGCCGCACCGCCTCGAACGCCGCCTGCTGCGCTTCCCGCACGATGGCGTGCACCTTGCGCTCCTCGGCCCCCGGCTCTCCGACGTGCACGGTCCGCGTCGTATCCGACCCGTACCCGTCCTTCAGGCCGCCGAAGTCGAGCACCACCATGTCCCCGACCTGGATCATCCGCTCCCCCGCCTCGTGGTGCGGATTGGCGCCGTTGGGGCCGGAGCCGACGACCGTGAAGTCCACCTGGCTGTGCCCGTGCTCCAGGAGCAGCCGCGCCAGGTCCGCCGCCACCTCGGACTCCCGGCGTCCGGCGAAGCGCACCCCCAGGATGTCCTCGTACGTGGCGTCCGCGGCGGCCCCGGCCGCGGCCAGCAGCGCCACCTCATGGGCGTCCTTGACGGCACGCAGCATCGGCAGCACCTCCGTCAGCGCGGCGTATCCGCTCCCCGGCAGCGACCGCTGCAGCCCCAGCAGATGGAGCGCCCAGGTCGAGTCGGACACCCCGTAACGCCCCTGCGGCACCATCCACTTGGCGACCTGCGCATACGGATCCGAGCCATCGCTCCACCCGGAAACCTCCACCGCCTCGGCCCCCGGTGAGCACTCCGCGTCCGGCTGCTCCAATACGGGCACCAGCAGCCGCGACCGCCGCCCCGGCTCGATCACCAGGGCGGTCAGCCGCTCGGTGGCCGCGGGCGGTGCATAGCCGCACAGCCACAGCAGATCGGGCCCCGGCGTCACGATCAGCCCGGCCAGTCCGGCATCGGCGGCGGCCCGGCCCGCCCGCTCCATGCGCCGCTCGTAGTCCTCGGAAGTCATCGGATTCACCTTCACCATGCCGGTGAACCTACGCCGAAAGATCCACTCCGGACCCTCCGAACCGGCCCACTGCGCCCCACGTCACTCCTCCAGTGCCGATCCCCTCCGGTGCCGATCCCCTCCGGTGCCGATCCCCTCCGGTGCCGCCCCTCCGGTGCCAGTGCCCCCCGATGCCGGTGCCCGGCGCCCCTCCGGTGCCGCACGGAACGCCGCTGACCGGCATGGTGGCTGGTCTTCGCCTTCGCCAGTCATCTCCGCCGGTCATGTCCGCCGGTCATCTCCGCCTGGTCATCATCAGGTCGCCCTCGGGGCTGGAGAGTGCGACCGGAGGCGGAGACGGAGATCGGTCAGCGGGTCGACGGCTCGCCTTGTGCGCCGTGGGTACGGTGGCCGGGAGAGCGCAGAAGCCACGCGCAGGCATCACCCCAGGGAACAGGCAGCACCACAGCACCACAGCACCACCACCGCAGCGCCGCGTGGCACAAAAGCGCACAAGGCTCACAAAAGGCACAGAAACCGGCCGAGGTCACCATGACACCCCCGCACCAGTCGTCCCGCCGCATGCGAGGCGAGACCCTTCTTGTGATGGCCCTCCTGGCGATCGCGGCCCTCGTCGTCGGCGGGCTGATCTGGGCCAAGAACAACGTGACCGAGATCAAGAAGTGGCGAGGCGGGAACTCCTGGTCCCTCACCTACGAGGCCACGTCCTCCCGCGGTGAACCGCAGGCCGCCGCCGTGACCTACCGCCACAATCCCGACAGCTCCAAGCCGGACTACAAGGACGAACAGCTGGGCCCGACCAAGCTGCCCTGGCGCACCGAGGTCATTGTCAACACCGGCAAAGAGGCCCGCGTCGAGGTCACCCCGACCGGAGACGGCATCACCTCCTGCCGGATCCTGCTGGACGGGGTCCGCGTCGTCGCCTCGGGGAAGTCCCCCGCCCCCGGCAAGCCCGCCGTCTGCCACGTGATCACCAGCAGCACTCCGGAGAAGTGGCCCAGATGAAGCGGCCTATGCCTATGGGAAGGCGGGCAGAGGCAGGTCCACCGACTGCCGATCCACCTTCTTCACCAACAGGTCGCAGCGCCACATCGCATTGTGCGGAGAATCTCCCTGGTAGGTGACGGCCGTGTCGACGCAGTCAGCGTAGGAATGGGGTTCATCGGGCACATGGGCCACGGCCGTTGAGGCAGCTGCACCGATGAAGAACCCGCTCATCACTACGGACGCCACAAAGGTGCCAATCCTTCTCCGCACAGCTGCGCCCCTTCCTTTACCCCGAAACCCACGCGCTTCGGAGCACTCAGTTTTCGACCCAGCGCTCACCGCGGGAATCGACGTCTAGAAGCTCTTATCACGCTGCCCGATGATGTCCCCAGCGTGACCGTCACCGGCCGCCACCTTTCACCCGACGGCCACCCGCTATCCGGCGCAGTCCGTCACCTTCCGCGCCCTGCGCAGCTCACTCAGCCGCTATCGGCGACGACGGGTCCCGCAACGCCGCCCCGCAACGCTGTCCCGAATCGCTGTCCCGCATCCCTGCCGTTGGCCGCCGGGGCACTCACCGCCGCAGGCGCACACCACCACCGGCGGACGGACCGCGGGACTGACATGACGAGTCGGTTCTTCCGTCTACCTGCGGTGATGACCCCGTCGGGGGTACGGCGATGACTCGGCATACCAAGATCCGGACGCCACATATCGTTTCCCCGTAAAAGCGATACGAATTGCCCACGCGAGGTCTACGAAACTGTCCGGATGACCCCCAATTGTGCTGCGGATGGGGGCATTTGCGCGAATAGCGCTGAGGTAATCGGAGCCCTAGGCTCACGGAGCGCGAGCCCGGATCCACCAAGAGTCAGGCTCGCGCTCCTGATAAGCACGAAACAAGGAAGTGCTCTATGCCTTCGTTCCCTGCTCGTTTTCGGGTCAAACACCTGGGGCGCCGACCTGCGAGTGACAGTAACAGTGGCGCCCATGACCTGAGTATGCCGGGCAACAGCGGCAGTGGACCGCGCAACTGGGGAAGTTGGGGACCGGCGGCGGCCCTCCCCGCTCCGCCGTTCGTCGTGATCAACCCGCCGCAGGAGCCCGTGGCGCAAGCAGTTCTCCTTGTCACGGCGGTGCTGTGGGCATTCACCGCCTGGCGGCGGGGCCGGGTTCCGGCCCGCGCCTGAGCGGTTCGCCGGCCGGCCCGGCGTGCCACTGGTGTCTCTTCGTTCCCGACGAAACGGAGAGACTTCCCCGTTACTCGTCACGATTCCCGGGTGACGGAACCCGTTCCGTCACCCGGGAACTCAGGGATCGCAAAGGAACACAGAGACAGATGCAGGGGTATTTCCCACCGCAGGAAGGCTGCAAGAACTGCGGGGCCCAGCTCACACCGCAGCGCACCGGCCGCCCGGGCGAGTACTGCGGCACCGCGTGCCGCCAAGCCGCCTACCGCAGGCGCCGGAAAGAGGAACAACTCGACACCGCCGCCCTGGACCGCGACCTCAACGCCTGTGCGCAGATCCTCGAAGCCGAAGTCCAGCAGCTTTTCCGCGCGCTGGAGGAGCCACACGTCCCCGGCGAGGCAGGACCGCTCACCACACTGGTGGAGATCCAGCAGCACGTCGAGAGGATGCTGCCCGGCGCCGTCGGACGCGCCCGCCACCGGGGCGTGTCCTGGGCGCGCATCGCCGACGTCCTGAGCCTCAACAAGGACTCCGTCCGCCGCAAGTACGGCAAGTACGACGTCGGCCGCCACCTTCAGCGGATAGCCCGCCCGCGCCAGTCCGTCCCGCCTTCGCCTGCGGCTTCCTGGAAGCGCGGCCCGGGAAACGACGACGATGCCGACACTCACCGAGCAGGCACACCTGACGCGGTGGATACCGGCTCCACCGGCTCCACCGGCTCCACCGGCCCTACCGGCCCCGCCTCTGGCCAAGTCCCCTCGTCCACCGGCTTAGCCCCGGTCCTGAGCCACCTGCAACGCGCCTCCCGGCTCAGCCTGCGCAGCCTCGGCGAGCGCACCTCCCTGTCCGCCAGCCACCTCTCCCGCATCCTCAGCGGAGAGCGCTTTCCCGACTGGTCCGTCACCGCCCGCATCGCCCGGGCCTGCGGCGCCGATCCCTGCGCGCTGCGCAAGGTGTGGGAGGACGCCGAAACCCGCCGCGGAACCAAGCGACGCGGCGAGCTCTCCCTCGACTCCGCCCTGCGCTATCTGCATCGCCGCGCCGGCACCCCCAGCACGTGGTCCATGGCGGTCGCCTCCAGCGGCATCCTCAACCGGGACGAGATCACGGCCATGCTCGACGGCACCGCGGTCCCCGACTGGGACATCGTCGAACGCCTCATCATGGTCCTCGACGGCGAGCCCGCCTACTTCGCCCCCCTGTGGAAGTCTGCCCACAACCGCCCCACTCCATCCCCTCCACCCGCCACCGGGCCGTCACCCCGTCCGCCCCGCACCCGCACCCGTGTCCGCGCAGCCACCCAACTCGAGGAAATGCTCGCCGCCTTCAGCGCCGCCCTCAGCTCCTCCCACCCCCTCCCCGTCACCCCCGGCCCTCTGCCCACCGCAGCTCCCGCAACGCCCTCACCGCCCCTCCGCCCGCACCCGATGCCCGCCCCCATCCCCGCACTGGCCAACTGGGGCAATGTCCTGCAGACCTGAGGGACGCCTGTGGACCTGAGGGACGCCTGTGAACCGGCAACCCCGTCGGGCGGGTGAGCCGTGCGCACTTCACCCATTCGACCCACATACGGTGCCGACCGCCGGTGCCCATGTGAGCCTGAAGGCCGACGGCCGCAAGCAGCGGGAAGCGGTCGTGCCGCCGGAATCCGGACGGCACGAAGACCCCACCCTCAAGGAGCCCCTTCGAGGCCTTTCGCACACGAAAGGCGCCCAGGGGCTCGCTGCGCGGCGCGGCAAGCAGAGGAAAACCCCGGCCTCGGGTGAATCTGCCACCACAGAGGAGGAACACGAAGAATGGCAACAGCAAAGACCAAGCGCCCTGATGAGGACGTCGCACCGTCACATGGGTGGGTGACCCAGCCGCCGTCCCGGGCGGCGATCCTGTTCAACGACGGCTATCCGTCCAATGCACTGGAGGCGGGCAAATTCTTCCCGGCGACGCAGGGAGGCCTGACCGATCCCCTGCAGCCTGCTGACATTCCCAGCGACACGCCGCCGCCCGACGGGAAGATCGCCAGTGCCGGCTACACCCATGGCGGTGCCCCTCAGCTGGATGAGGTGCGGGAGTGGAAGAAGGTCGATCTCATATCGGGTGGGGAACTGAAGGTCGTCTGGAATTTCACACAGCAGCACAAGACGCGCCGCTACAACTACTTCGTCACGAAGAACGACTGGGATCCGCAGCAGCCGCTGTCACGGTCCCAATTCGAGGCCGTACCGTTCGCGAAGCTGGAACCGAACGGGGATACGCCATATTGGGAGTTGCCGGACCCCTCTCCGCAGGAGCCGGTGCAGCACACGATCACGCTGCCGCAGCGCGAGGGCTATCACGTGGTTCTCGGCGTATGGGAGGTTGCGGACACCGGTAACGCCTTCTACCAGGTGATCGACGCGAACTTCTCCTAGCTGGGCGAGTCACTCCGAATCCGGATGGTGCCTACCGGTGCCTCCGAGACAGTGCCTACCGGTGCCTACCGGTGCCTCCGAGAATGCGAGCAGGGCGCCCAAGACCGGTCCGCCATAAGCGACCTGGGTTGGGAGCCCTGCTCGCCGCATGCACGGCACGTGGAAGGGGGCGGCACATGGAAGGGGCGGCACGTGGAAGGGGCCGCACCTATGGGTGGCAGACGCGAAAGGGCTCACCTACGGGTGGTAAAGGGCTTGGACGCGCTCCACGTCGACAGGCCGCCCGTTCTCCTCAAGCCCCTCGATAGACAGGAAGTAGTTCACCTGCCACGCCTGAGTGCCGCGTGCCTGACGACTGGTCGTGGTCACCCACGGCGGATAGACGCGGAACCCCCGCTTCCCGCCGGAGCCGTTACGGGACATGATGCCGCGCTCGCACAGCACCTCTCGCGGGAACACGAACTGTCCGAAGTGGCCGCTGTCGCGACTGCTGATCACCACGAGATCAATCCCGTCATCGGCGTCGAACGGCCGGATCGGGCCTTCTGCGGACCGCTGCCACACGGTGACGAACTGACCGACCTTCGTCGGGGTGGTCTTGGCCACACGGAACCTGACCGACAACCCGTCGAGCGTGAACCGGTGAGCTGCGTACTCGGCGCTCTCCGGTTCGGGCAGCGGCTGTGAGCAGGCAAAGCCACTCGGGTCGTACACCAATGTCCGCGCCGCCAGCAGGTCGCCGGGAAGCCCTGCCCACGGCTGATTCGTCACCATTCCCCCATCCTGCCAGCACCCTGGATCACGGGTGGCGTGCCCACATCCTCCGATCGATGCGGCCGATGTCTCTTTGGTGGTGCCGAGCGGCAAGGGGGCGGGAACTCCTCAGGTGTTTGCTCCGACTACTGGAGCGGGTGGCCGGATGTTCGCCCGCGGACCGAGTGGTTTTGGGAGGATTTCGATGCGTTCTCGCGTGTGGGGCGGTGCGGCGGCCGTGGTACTCGGCGGCCTGCTGGCCGCGGGCTGCGGCGGCGGGGGGAAGGGGGCGGCGGACCAGGGCGCCGGGAAGACGGGGAAGGCAGGGGACTCCGCCACCGGTGCCTATCCGGTGTCCGTCACCGACTGCATGGGCGCCGAGACCACCTTCTCCGATGCCCCGAAGAAGATCGTCACCAGCAACGCCTCCAGCCTGGAGCTGCTGCTCCGCCTCGGCGCCGGGGACAAGGTGATCGGCACCGGCTTCCCGCCGGGCAAGGGCACGCTGCCCGGCGCGCTGGACGCGCAGGCGCAGAAGGTCGAGGCGCTCAGCCGCAGCGTGATCCCGAAGGAGAAGCTCCTCGGCTCCGGCGCCGACCTGTACATCGACACGTTCGCGGCCATGGGGGGCATGGGCGGCGGAGGGATGGGCGACGCGCCGACCGAGGAGGAGTTCAAGGCGGCCGGGATCAAGCACATCTACCTGAAGTCCACCGCCTGCGCGGCGCGGAGCAAGAGCCCGGTGACGGACCTGTCGGCGGTCGAGGCCGACATCACCTCGCTCGGCGCGGTCACCGGTACGAGTGCCAGGGCGAAGGAACTCGTCGCCGGGATGAAGGCGAAGGTGGACGCGGTCCAGAAGGCGGTCGGTGACGTGGAGGAGAGCAAGCGGCCGACGTACTTCTTCTTCGACTACGAGGCCGGCACCAAGCAGCCGACCGTCATCTGCAACCGCCAGGTCGCCCATGCGGTGATCACCCTGGCCGGGGCCCGTAACGTCTTCGCCGACTGCAACGGTGACCGCAAGCAGGCCGGATGGGAAGACGTGATCGCCAAGAACCCGGACTGGATCCAGCTCGGGATCCGCAACCGGGGCAGCGAGGCGGCGAACAAGAAGGCGTTCGACGAGGCGCAGAAGTGGCTGGAGACCAATCCGGCCACCCAGGGCATGAAGGCGGTCAAGGAAGGCCACTTCCTACGCATCGGCTCCGAGCAGACCACCATCGCCGGTGTCGAGAACGCCGGGACGGTCGAGAAGATCGCCAAGACCCTCTACCCGGGCAAGGTCGGTTAGCCGTGTTCTCCACGCCGTCCGCGTCCCGCCTCAAGGCCACGGACACGAGCCGGGACGCCACGGACACGAGCCGGGACGACGCAAGCGGGGACGGTGCAAGCCGAGGCGCGCGGAGTCTGCGCGCCGGAACGCCGGCGCTGATCCTCGGCGTGGCGCTCCTTGTCGCGCTGACGGCCGCGGTGGCCTGGGGGTCGACGTCCATCCCGCCCGGCGAGGTGTGGAGCGTGGTGGGGCGGCGGCTCTCCGGCGAGGCCCCGCGGCCGGGCACGAACGACCTGATCGTGTGGCAACTGCGGGTCCCCCGCGCCTTGCTGGCCGCGCTCGTGGGGGCCGGGCTCGGCCTCATCGGCACGGCGGTGCAGGCGCTGGTGCGCAACCCGCTGGCCGACCCGTACATGCTGGGCATCTCCAACGGCGCGTCGCTCGGTGCGGTCGCCGCCATCGTCCTCGGACTCGGCGCGGGCGGCGCGCTGGGCCTGGGGCTGTCCGGCGCGGCCTTCATCGGCGCCCTGGCCACCTTCGCCCTCGTGTGGGCCATCGCCCGCCGGGGCGGGGGATTCGCGCCGCTGCGGCTGGTGCTGACCGGCGTGGCGATCGGCCAGTTCCTGTCCGGCTTCACCAGCTACCTGGTGTTGCAGGCCGGGGACGAGCAGCAGACGCACAGCGTGCTGTTCTGGCTCATGGGCAGCCTGAGCGGAGCGAGTTGGCCGGTGCTGGCCGTACCCGCGGTCGTGGTTCCGGCCGCCCTGCTGTGGCTCCAGGCGCGCGCCCGGGGGCTGAACGCCCTGCTGATGGGCGACGAGACGGCGGCCGGGCTCGGCGTCCACGTCACCCGGCTGCGCCGGGAGCTGTTCGCGGTGACCAGTGTGGTGACCGGTGTCCTGGTGGCGGTGTCCGGGGCGATCGCCTTCGTCGGTCTGATGGTGCCGCACGCCTGCCGTCTGGTCGTCGGTGGCGACCACCGCCGCCTGTTGCCGCTCTCGGCGCTGTTCGGGGCGCTCCTGCTGGTGGTGGTCGACATCGTCTGCCGTACGGCGATGGACGGGCAGGAGCTGCCGGTCGGGGTGGTCACCTCGCTCATCGGGGCTCCGGCCCTCCTGTATCTGCTGGACCGGCGTCTGGGGAACGGCAGTTGAGCCTGTTGAGACTGGGGAACGGCAGTTGAGAATCGACATCGAAGACCTGCACGTCGCCTACTCCGGCCGTACGGTCGTGGCGGGGGCCCATCTGGTGGCCGCCGAGGGCGAGATCACCGGCCTGGTCGGGCCGAACGGCAGCGGCAAGTCCACGCTGCTGCGCACCGTCTACCGGCACCTGAAGCCCTCCGCCGGACGGGTGCTGCTGGCCGGCACCGACCTCCGCGAGCTGACGTCGGCCCGGTCGGCGCGGCACGTCGCCGCGCTGCCGCAGGAACGGGGCGGTGACTTCGAGCTGACCGTCCGGGAGGTGGTCGCGATGGGGCGCACGCCGTACAAGCGGGCCTTCTCGGGCGATGACGCCACCGACCGGGACGTCATCGCCCGGGCCCTCGCCGACGTCGGGATGGCGGCGACGGCCGGGCGGCGGTTCACGACCCTGTCCGGCGGTGAACGCCAACGCGTCCTGCTGGCCCGCGCGTTCGCCCAGAACCCGGACGTTCTGGTGCTGGACGAACCGACCAACCACCTCGACATCCGTCACCAGGTCGAACTGCTCGCCCTGCTGCGCACCCAGCGCCGTACGACGCTGGTGTCGCTGCACGACCTCAACGCGGCCGCCGCCGTATGCGACCGGCTGCACGTCCTGCACGCCGGAGCCGTGATCGCCTCCGGACCGCCGCGCGACGTCCTCACCCCTGCCCTGCTGGCCGAGGTGTTCGGCGTACGGGCGGCCGTGGTCGACCACCCGCTCACCGGTGATCCACTGATCGCTTTCGATCACCGGGCGCCGGCCGGCACGGAGACGACCGGCACGGAGACAGTCGACGCGGAGACGGCCGCAGCGGAGACGGCTGCGACGGAGACGGCTGCGACGTTGGAGGCACGAGCCGGCGGGTGAAGGCGAGCGGGCAGGGCGAAGATTGCACCCTGCCCGGCCCGCGGTGCCGGATCAGCCGGATCAAACGGATCAGGCGGATCAGGCGGATCAGGCGGATCAGGCGGATCAGGCGGATCAGGCGGCGACTCTCACCGGCCCCGGATCCGTTACCGGAACCCGACCCGCCGTGCCAGTAAGCGTGCTGATCAGCACGGGAAACCAGCCAGCTGGTCACTTTCCTGAGTGGAGCCGGGAACTCACCCCGGATCCCCAGCGACTCCTCAGTCGGGGCTGCTGTCCGGCAGTCCGCTCATGACGATGAGGGGCGGAAGGGTGACACACCACGGGCCCGGTGCGGGACAGATTGCGGAACAGCCCGGTCACATACCCGTCGGCGAGAACCGCTGGCCGCTGGTCGCCGTGGCGGGCGTGCTGGCGTTCATGGCAATGCTCGACATGAACATCGTCAACGTGGCCCTGGCGGAGATCGCCGACGGTCTGCACGTGTCCACCGCGACCGCCCAGTGGGCCGTACTGGGCTACCAACTTCCCGTCGTGGCACTGCTGTTGCCGGTCGGCCGGTGGCTCGACGGTGTCGGGCTGCGCTCCGCCGTGCTGACCGCGACCTGCGGCTTCGGCCTGTGCAGTGCCCTGGCCGCCGCCGCGCCCTGGGCGGCCTGGCTGATCGCTGCCCGCCTGATGCAGGGCGCCTGTGGGGCGGTGCTGTTCGTGCTGATGCCCGTCCTCGCCCTCCGCTCCGTACGTCCGGAGCTGCGCGGGCGGGCGATGAGCGTGCCCGCCACCCTGGGCCCGCTGGGCGCGGTGACCGGACCGGCCGTGGGCGGGCTGCTGCTGGACCACTTGGGCTGGCATGCGGTCTTCCTGGTCAAGATCCCCTTCTGTGTGCTCGCCCTCGTCGTGGCCTGGCGGGTCATGCCGCGGGACGGCGGGCTGCGCCGGCCCGACCGACGGTCGGTGGTGGACGCCCTGCTGGTCGCCTCGGGTGTGGCGCTCGTGCTGCTGACGTTGACCCTGGCCTCGGACCATCCGTCGTGGCTCGTGCTCGGGCTCGCGCTCGCGGCGGTCCCGGCGCTCTGGTGGTGGCTGCGCGGTCCGGGCGGCCGGCCGGTGGTGGGTGTCCTACGGGCCGCCGGCCTGTTCCGGGCCCACGGCGCGGTGCTGTCCCTCGCGGCCGGGTTCGCCGCCATGCATTACGTGGTCGCCCTGCATCTGCAACGCGACAACGCGGTCAGCGCCACCACGACCGGGCTGACCGTCCTCGCCTTCCCCCTCGGCATGGGCCTGGCCGGACAGCTCGGCGGACGGCTCGCCGACCGGTACGGCCCCCGGCCGGTCGCGGCCACCGGCGCCGCCGTCACCGCAACCGGTCTGCTCCTGCTGCTCCCGCTGGGCGACGGCTGGTCACCGCCGGACGTGGCCTGGCGGCTGGCGGTAGCCGGTATCGGCATGGGCCTGAACGGCGGCCCCACCCAGGCCCTGGTCATGGGCGCCGCCCCACCGGACCGGACCGCGACCGTCGGGTCCACGATGCAGCTCGCCCGCAATCTCGGCTTCACCCTCGGGCCCGCCCTGGCCACCGCCGCCTGGGGGCTGACCGGACCCGGCGAGGGCGTACGGGCCGGGCTCGCGCCGGCCGCCACCGCCGCCTGTCTCGCCGTACTCCTGCTGGCCCTGCCCGGCAGAAAGCCCACCTCCAGCCCCACACCCGCACCCGTACCCGTACCCGAGAAGACGACCGACGCGGCGCCCACCGCCCACCACTGACACCACTGCCCCAGGAGTCACCCCCATGTGCGGAATCACCGGCTGGGCGTCCTTCCATGGCGACGCCCGCACCCGGGTCCAGGCCATCGAGGCCATGACCGCCGCCCTCACCCCGCGCGGCCCGGACGCGGGCGGCGTCTGGCTCGGCGAGCGCGCCGCGATCGGCCACCGCCGCCTGGCCGTCATCGACCTGGCCGGCGGCGTACAGCCGATGACCGACCGGCCCGATCGGCATGACCGGCCCGACCAGCCCGCCCGACCCGACCACCCCGACCGGCCGAACATCGTTCTGAGTTACAGCGGCGAGGTGTACAACCATCACGAGCTGCGGGCCGAACTCCGCACCCGGGGACACCTCTTCCGCACCCGCAGTGACACCGAGGTGGTGCTGCACGCTTACTCCGAGTGGGGCGAGGACCTCGCCGAGCACCTGGAGGGCATGTTCGCCTTCGCCGTATGGGACGAGCGTGCGCAGCGGCTGCTGCTGGTACGCGACCGCCTCGGCGTCAAACCGCTGTTCTGGGCCACCGTCGACGGCGGCCTGGCCTTCGCCTCCGAGCCCAAGGCCCTGTTCGCCCACCCGGAGATACGGCCCCGGGTGGACGCCGACGGGCTGCGGGAGGCGTACAGCCTGCTCTTCAACACCGGACCGACCGTGTGGTCGGGGGTACGGGAGGTCGAGCCCGGCGGCCTGCTCGTCCTGGACCGGGACGGTATCCGTGAACGCCGCTACTGGCAGCTGGAGGCCGGGGTCCACGACGACGACCGGGACAGCGCGGTCGAGCGGATCCGTGCGCTGGTCGGCAGGGCCGCCCGCAGCCAGCTGGAGTCCGACGTCCCGCTGTGCAGCCTGCTGTCCGGCGGCATCGACTCCACCGTCCTGACCGCGCTGCTCGCCGACGAACTCCGGCTGCGCGAAGGCCCGGACGCCCGCATCCGCTCCTACGCCGTCGACTACCGCGACCAGGCCGAGCAGTTCACCGGCGACGTGCTGCGCACCGGCCACGACACTCCGTACGCCACCGAGGCCGGTGCCTTCATCGGCACCGACCACAGCACGGTCGTCCTCGACCCGCACGCCCTGCTCGACCCCGAGCACCGGAAGGCGGTCGTCGTGGCGCGGGACTCGCCGATCGGGGTCGGCGACATGGACACCTCGCTGTACCTGCTGTTCGGCGAGATCCGCAAGCACTCCACCGTGGCCCTGTCCGGTGAGGCGGCGGACGAGGTCTTCGGCGGCTACCCCTGGTTCCACCAGCCGAAGGCACTGGCCGCGGACACCTTCCCGTGGCTGCTCGTCACCGGCGACGAAGCCGCGATGCCACTCAACCCGGAACTCGATCTCCGCATCGGGGAGTTCCGCCGGGACACGTACCGCAGCGCGCTGGCCGCCGTACCGCATCCGGAGGACGAGACCCCCGTCGAGCACCGGCAGCGCGAGATGCAGCACCTGTCCCTGACCCGCTGGCTGCGCCAGCTCCTGCACCGCAAGGACCGGTTGAGCATGGCCCAGGGGCTGGAGGTCCGCGTCCCCTACTGCGACCACCGCCTCGTCGAGTACGCCTTCGCCACGCCCTGGGCGCACAAGAGCTTCGACGGCCGGGAGAAGAGCCTGCTGCGCGCCGCCGGCGCCCGACTCGCGCCCGGCTCCGTGCTGCACCGGCCCAAGAACCACTACCCGGCCACGCACCACCCCGACTACAACCGCGGCCTGCAGGAACTGGCGCGCGATGCCCTGGCCACCGATCAGGTCCGCGCCCTGGCCGACGCGGCCCGCCTCAAGCCCTGTCTCGACACCCCGCCCGGCCAACTGGCGTGGGGCCACCGCCTCCGCCTCGAACGCGTCGTCGACCTGGCCCTGTGGCTGGACCACTACCGGCCCGAACTCGCCCTCTGAGGAGCCTTCGCATGACCCTCCAGGAACCCCTGCCGGCCGTGGAACCGAAGCCCCGGCCGGAGCCTCTGCCGCAGCCCCGGCCCGAGCCTCTGCCGGAGCCCCGGCCCGAGCCTCTGCCGGAGCCGCTGCCCGACCCGGTCCCGCTGACCGGCTGCCCCTACAAGAGCAACCCCTACCCCCTCTACGAGCGGATGCGCGAGGCCGGCCCGGTCCACCGCGTGCTCTTCCCCAGCGGCGTACACGCCTGGCTCGTCACCGGCTACGAGGCCGCCCACGCCGCGCTCAACGACGACCGCCTGGGCAAGAACCACGACCGCGGCAACGACCGCTGGCGCGCCCGCGCCTCGATCATGCCCGAACCCCAGCACTCCCAGCTCCAGGTCCACCTCCTCCACCAGGACCCGCCCCGGCACACCCGCATGCGGCGCTTCGTCACCGACGCCTTCACCCCCCGCCGCATCGAGAACCTGCGCCCCCGCTTCCAGGAACTGGCCGACGCCCTCATCGACGCACTCCCCGCAACCGGCCCCGCCGACCTGGTCACCGGCTTCGCCGCCCGCTTCCCCTTCCAGGTCCTCGCCGAGGTCATCGGCCTCCCGCAGGACCTGGCCGCCCGCTTCGACCGCGACTGGGGCAAGGTCGTCCAGCCCGTCGGCCCCACCGACCCCGGACGACCGCTGTACGAGGCCCGGCTGCACGGCCTGCAGAGCTACATCGCGGACGTCGTCGCCCACAAGCGCGAACACGGGGAAGACGACCTGCTCAGCCGCCTGGTCGTGGCCCGCGACCACCGCGAACTGTCCCAGGAGGAGCTGGACTCCATGATTTTCCAGCTCCTGGTCGCCGGCCAGGAACCGGTCACCAACCAGATCACCACCGCGCTGATCGCCCTCTTCCGCCACCCCGACCAGCTGGCCCGCCTGCGCGACGACCCCGGCCTGCTGCCCCGCGCGGTCGAGGAACTCCTCCGTTACGACAGCGCCTTCGAGCTGACCACCTGGCGCTTCTTCGACCGGGACAGCAACCTGCACGGCACCGAGGTCCCGTCCGGCGACTCCGTGATCGTCTCGCTGTGCGCTGCCAACCGCGACCCGCGCCGCTTCCCCGACCCCGACACCCTCGACCTCGACCGCAGCCCCAACCCCCACCTCGCCTTCGGCCACGGCATCCACTTCTGCCCCGGTGCCGCCCTCGCCCGGGCCGAACTCCAGATCGCCCTCGGCACGCTGCTCTCCCGGCTCCCCGGCCTCCACCTCACCCTCAGGGACGAGGACATCGAGTGGATCCCGGCCGTCCTCGGCCGCGGCACCAACCACCTGCCCGTCGGCTACGACCAACGCCGCTGACACCAGCCGCCGGCTGACCGGGGCAGGTGGCCGCACCGCTCGGCCGCACCACTCGCCCCTGGACCCGGCCGATCCACCACCTCATCCGCCCGACGGCGCCTGGCCGCCGCTCCGCCACGGCGCCATGCCGCTATGCCGCTATGCCGCTATGCCGCTATGCCGCTATGCCCGAACGTTTCCTGGAGGAACGACATGCCGCCGACCACCTCGCCGGACGCTCTCCCCACGCACATCAGCACCGCGATCCTGAACCTGCTCCTGCCGCACCACCGGACAACCGACCAGGCCCCCGCCTCCACCTCCGCCCCCGGCTCCGCCTCCGCCTCCGGCTCCGCCGCGAGGTTTCCGCATCAACTGCGCCAGATCGCCGACTTCGTACGCGACGACGCCCCCGTCTCCTTCACCCTGCCCGGCTTCCCCTGCAAGTCCCCCAACCCCGCCAAAGTCCTCGGCCACCTCCCCGACCAGGGAGAACGCCTCTCCCTCAGCTTCCTCAACACCCTGTGCGGCGAGATCGAGCGGATCTACCCACCCGGCGCCCGCATGGTCATCTGCTCCGACGGCCACGCCTTCGGCGACCTCATACACGTCCCCGACGAACACATCAACGCCTACGCCGACGAACTCCGCGCCCTCATAGCCCAATTGGGCCTGACCCGCCTCTCCGTATTCGACCTGCGCGACGTCTTCGGAGACCTCCCGCACGACACCAAACGCGCCCACCTCCACAAGCGCTACGCCCCCACGTCGGACGCCCTGCGCGCCGAGGTCCGCACCGACGACCACACCCTCGCCCTCTACCGCGGCATCACCCGCTTCCTCGTCGAGGACACCGCCGACCACTCGGGCACCCGCTCCGCCCTCCAGCGCGCATGCCGACAACGTGCGTACGGCGTCATCCAGCGCAGCCGCGCCTGGGGCGACCTGATAGCCGACCACCACCCCCGCTCCGTACGCCTGTCCATCCACCCCCAGCCCATCGGCGCCCTCAAGTTCGGCATCCGCCTGCTCGACGCGCCCGACGCCTGGACCACACCCTGGCACTCGACCGCGCTTCGCCGGACCGACGGCACCTGGACCCTCATGCCGCGGGCCAGGGCCGCTCAACTGGGGCGCCTGATCGAGCGCGACGGCAGGCCCAGCCACTTCGACCAGGACTGACAGGACATTGCCGGGATGTCCGGTCCGGCGATACCGGGCCCCATCGGCACGGTGCGCTCCCGGGTGGCCCGCGCCCGCGCCGACCTCACCGTCTGCTCAACGACTCCCAACGGGCCCATAAATGCAGGCGAGTTCGGTTGGGCTCCCCTACTGGACCCTACTGGCCCCTACTGGACACAGATGAGCGGCTCATACCGGATGGGGAAGTTCACCGAGCGAGCGATGAAGCACACCGCATGCACTTCGCTATGCAGTGCGCGAGCCTTGTCCGCCATCGACGCCTCGGCAACGGTCACCTCAGGGCGAAGCACGACCTCGGTTATCCGGCCTCCGCCCCCGCTTGCGTCCATGGTCATGACCCCGTGGGCACGGTCTTCGTAGTCGACAACGGTCACCCCGCCAACAGCACAGAGGTGGAGATACCAGAGCATGTGACACTGAGCAACCGAAGCCACCAGCAGTTCCTCGGGGTTCCAGCGGGACGCATCGCCGCGAAAGGCCGGATCGGAGGAGGCAGCGATGGGCGCCTTCCCCGTCGCCAGGACTTCATGGGAGCGACTGAAGGAACGGTAACCATCCGTACCTGAACCGAGGTTGCCGGTCCATTCAATCGCCACGTCGTAAGTGTGCGTCTCAGTCATACGGCCAGGATAGGGAGGGTCCGCCCCCCCACTCGACTGGCGCAGTCACGAGGGGCGCCAACGGACCCAGGTTCCCGTGATCGGCTCGCAGGGCACACCCCGAAGCCCGAGGTCAGGTGGTGCCGTAGAGTCCGGCCAACTCGGCGATGGCGCGGGTCATCTCCGTGCGGGCCTCGGGAGGGCCGACGACCTCGACGTCGGCACCGAACTGCAGGAGGTGGCGGACCGCCTGCACAACGGGGTAGACGACCTCCACCCGCAGCCACTCGTCGGTGCCGGCTTCGGGGACGGGTTGACCGCTGAAGAAGCTGCCGGCGATGCGGGTCACCATGTCGAGCCGCGCCCGGCGCACCCGGACGGCGATCGTCACGCCGCCGCTGCGGTCCTCCACCTGGCGGCGCAGGTCGTGCCAGACCTGGGTCAGCTCCACGCCGGTACGACGGCGCGCTTCCTTCTCGACAACGCTGACCTGCGACAACCGGTCGGTTCGGAAGAGCCGCGGATTGCCCTTGTGGTCGGCGATCAGGTACCAGGTACCGGCCTTGGCCACCAGCCCGTACGGGTCGATGGTGTAGGTGCGGAGCGCGGTCTGGCCGCTGTGGCGGTAGCGGATGCGCAGTCGGCGGTCGCTGAGGACCGCGGCGTACAGGGTCTCCAGGTCGGTGTTGGGGCGGGGTGCCGCATACCAGCGGTCGGGCTCGACGAGGATGCGGCGGCTGGTCAGTTCGGCCGCCGGGCGGTGTGGGGCGGGCAACGCGGCCATCACCTTGCGCAGCGCGGAGCCGAGCGCGTGGTCGAGGCCGAGCGCGGAGTGGGCGCTCTGTGACGCCAGCACGAACAGCGCACGCGCCTCGTCGGTGGTCAGGCCAGTGACATCGGTGCGGAAGCCGGCCAGGAGCCCGATGCCGCCATCCTTGCCGCGCTCGGCGTATACCGGGACGCCGGCCGCCGAGAGGGCCTCCACGTCGCGGTAGATGGTGCGCTGCGACACCTCCAGGCGCTCGGCGAGTTCCTTGGCCGGGACCAGGTCGCGGTGCTGGAGCAACAGCACTATCGAGAGCAGGCGGTCGAATTTCACCCGCGCAGAATATGACGGCGGATGTCATATATGCGCGTCAAGATCGCTCCCCATCGGCACCGACGAAGGAACAGGGCTATGGAGCGTATCGACATCGAGAATCTGGCCGCCCGCATCGAGGGGCCGGTGCTGCTGCCCGGTCAGGAAGGCTTCGACGAGGAGCGGACCGGCTACAACCTGGCCGTGCGGCACTGTCCGGAGGTGATCGTCGGCGCCGCGCGCGCCGAGGACGTGGCCGAGGCAGTCGCCTTCGCCGCGGCACACGGCCTGCCGGTGGCCGTACAGAACACCGGGCACGGCTTCTCCGTTGCCGCCGAGGACGGACTGCTGGTCACCACCCGGCGCATGGATGCCGTCCGCGTCGACCCGGAGACACACAGCGCTTACGTCGCCGCCGGCGCCCGCTTCGAGCAGGTCGTCCCCGAGGCGGCGCGGCACGGCTTGGCACCCTTGAACGGTTCCGCGCCGCATGTGGGCGTCGTCTCCTACACCCTGGGCGGAGGGCTCGCGCTGCTCGGGCGCACTCACGGCTGGGCGGCCGACCGGGTACGGGCCATGGACGTGGTAACCGCCGACGGCCGGCTGCGGCACGTCACCCCGGACACCGAACCGGAGTTGTACCGGGCGCTACTGGGCGGGCGGGACAACTTCGGCATAGTCACCGGCATGGAGTTCGGCCTGGTCCCGGTGGCCCGACTGTACGGCGGCGGGCTCTTCTTCGACCTGGAGCAGACCCCCGGGATCCTGGAGGCATATGGGCAGTGGGTCGCCACGGTGCCCGATGAGATGAACTCATCGATGGCGCTCATTCCCTTCCCGGACGATCCGCAGATGCCCGAGCCGATGCGCGGACGCCACGTCTGTCACGTGCGGATCGCCTTCACCGGCTCCCCCGAGGCCGGCGAGCGCCTGGTCGAACCACTCCGCCAGGCCGGCCCCCGGCTGCTGGAAACCCTGCGCGACATGCCCTACGAGCAGAGCGCCGACATCCACAACGACCCCCCGATCCCCATGCCGTGGGCCGCCGACAACGCCTTCCTGGCAAACCCGGACGGCGACACGGTCCGCACGATCCTCAAGCACGCCGGACCCGGCGCGGCGCTGCCGACCGTCGTGGAGCTACGCCACCTGGGCGGTGCGCTGGCCCGCCGGCCCACGCATCCGAACGCCGTCGGCCATCGCGACGCACACTTCATGATGGCGGCCCTCATTCCCTTGACGGACATCTCCCCCATCGACGCGCACGCCTGCCTCGTGCGCATGTTCAAGGACCTGGAACCCTGGACCAGCGGCCGGTTCCTCAACTTCATGGGCCATGGTGACGCCGCCGATCAGGAACGGACCCGCACCGCCTACACCTCGGACGACCACAGGCGGCTGACCGAGCTCAAGGCCGTATACGACCCCCGGAACATCTTCCGCCTCAACTACAACATCCCGCCGCACACCACCCCGTGACGTCGGCCGCTGGGAGACCTTGATGACACCGTCCTCCTTCTCCGCCGCCGTCGCCGTCGCCCCGACGAACAGGCACACGTCGCCACACGGTCCGCTGCGCCGCATCCTCGCTCTGGACGCGGCCGGAATGCTCGTGTTCGGGCTGGCCTACCTCCTCGCCCCCACTCCCCTCGCCGAACTGCTCGGCGTCGGAGAGAAACTGGTGCTCACCTCCGGCGGTCTGATGCTGACGATCGGCATGGGGGTCGCTGTGCTGGCCGGCCGTACTCATCCGCCCGCCGCCTGGGTGTGGCTCGTCATCGCGATCGGGGCCCTGTGGGTGGCAGCGAGCGTCGCCTCCCTCGTCCTCAACTGGTGGGACACCAACGCCATCGGTACGGCCTGGACCACCCTGCAGGCCATCCCCGTATCGGTGTTCACTATTCTTCAATTCGCCGCACTACGACGACGCGGCAGACCCTGACCCACCGCTGCCCGGCCCGCTACCCGGCCCGCGCCACCCAGCGAACCGGGCCGCACCATCCATTCCCGGAGATCCCCATGACCATGGACAGCCGGCCGGTGAACGCACCGGAATCATCCGTCACGTTCATCAACATCTTCGACATAGCCGCCGACCAAGTCGATGCGTTCGTCACCCAGTGGGAACAACGCGCCGCGCTCATGAAGACCAAGCCCGGTTTCCTCGACTCCCGGCTGCACCGGGCCTGTTCGTCGCAGACCCGGTTCCAACTCGTCAACGTGTCCCACTGGGAAAGCCAGGAGGCGTGGGAGGCCGCCACCGCGGACACCGAATTCCAGGAGCGCACCCGAGCCGCACGCGAGGACGTGCAGACACCGATCACGTCAAGCCCAGGACTGTACGACGTCGCCGTCGAGTTCTCCGCGTAGGCGCGTACGTCCGAATCACATCTGAATCAAGGAAGGCCAATCATGCAGACACCTCTCTCTTGGCTGGCCGACAGATACTCACTCGGACCGAGGAGCGTCCGAGTGGCGTCTCTGGTATCGGTGGTGGCGAGCATCGCGATCGTCGTAACTGGTGGAATCGTCCGCGTCACAGGCTCCGGCCTGGGCTGCCCCGAATGGCCCATGTGTACGGGCACCACGCTGGCCCCCACTGCAGAAATGGGACTGCACGGCACGATCGAGTTCACCAACAGGCTTCTCACCGGCGTCCTTTGCGTGATCGTGGGCTGGGTCATCATCACGGCTCGTCTTCAGAAGGCCCCGATGCCCTCCGTGCTCCGCGGATCCTGGGCGCAGTTCTGGGTCGTCGTCCTGAATGCGGTGGTCGGTGGGGTCACCGTCTGGATGCGGCTGAGTCCGTACATCGTCGCAGCACACTTTCTCGCCGCGATGCTGCTCCTCACCACCGCGGTGGTCACCTGGGACCGGGCCCGAAGTCATGAGGCCGCCGGGAGGGAGAAGGCGCCGCTGCCACCGCGTTGCCGCACCGCGTCGGTCGCACTGCTCGCCGTGAACGCCCTGCTGGTCGTGGTGGGCACTCTCGCCACGGGTTCCGGTCCGCATGCGGGCGACTCCTCTGCCGTACATCGCATACCTGTCAACTGGACGCTCATTACCAGCATTCACGGTGCATTGGCAGTGACGGTCGTCGGCATCGCCGGCATTCTCCTGTCCAGTCTCGGGAAGGAAGGCTCCGGACACGCCCGCCGAAAGACGGTGTTCTTCCTCGCGGTGGTCCTGGCCCAAGGGGCTGTCGGCCTGGTGCAGTCACTGACGAGCGTGCCCGCGTTGGCCGTGGGGCTCCATCTCCTCGGTTCGGCACTCGTGTGGGCCGGCGCTCTACAGGTGCACCTCGCCGTTCAGGCCTCGAATTCGAGCCAGCCGAAACTCGTGGTCGACGCCGACACAGAGTCCCCGCGGAGTGGGGCGATGCCTCCTTCATAGGTTCGCGAATTTCCCACGCCGGTGACGCCGGTGACGCCGGATCCGCCGAGTCCAGCGTCCGTGGCGCGCCGACATGGGAAATTCACTGCCGCAAGTCAAACACAAACACCCAGCCCGACTTTCGACACGTACACCGTCACTCAGGGCGATAAGGTCGGATATCTGATGAAGCCCACCGGGGTACGCTTCAACCAGTGGACAAGCTGACCTGACGTCTAGCGCAATGGGGGTTCGCCGATGAAGCGCCTGACCGGATATGCAGTCATCGGCTGTGCCCTATTGCCTGCTTGCGTCGCATGCACATCAGGGGAGGGCGGAATTACCCCTTCCGCTCTCCCCTCGCCCTCCTCCGCCGAGCCTTCACGTCTGCTTCAGCTTCCAGCACTCGATCTGGCTGACGACCCGCTCACCGAACAGGATGACTCGGCCCACTCGGGAAAGCGGAGGGTGATCGGAGAAGTCCACAACGGGCTCGACCGGATCATCATTTACACGACAGGGCAGAAGTGTGGTCTAGCGACAACCCGTAAGGGCGACCGCAAAAACCTTTCAGTCCATGTGCTTACAGCATGGCCAAAAGATGGCACCCACGAAACCACACGTCTCCCCTACGGCCCATACTTGAATTCTTCAGCTAAGGGTTCACACGGCACCTGGGCAAACCTTTCCTGCGGAAAGGATGCAATGGTCATGAAGTTCTTCTCCCCAGACATCTCCAAGACCTCGAAGCCTCGGGGTTCACTTGACGTGATCCAACCGCAGAACACTGAAAGTCCCGTCTCTATCGTCGTAGGAACAAGAGAGATCAGGGAGAAGCTCTCCGCCGCTCTTAAGACTCACTCATGAGTCATGGGGTGGCTCCGGATGAGCACGCAATGTGCCGGGTAGCGAATGACCCGTTGTAGCGGCGAGGTTCGCCGACCACATCCCACGTACGGCCATTCCACTCGATGCACACCCACGGCCCGAGGGGAGCGTCTCGCGTGACGACACGGTATATCGCGGTATGTCGTCGCCACAGCCTGCGCGACCGGTGCCCTCGACAAGACCCTCGACACCCTGCGGGCCGTTAAAGACCCCATCGAGCGGAACGCCATCGCGACCGAGCTGTTCGGTACCAAGGCCGAAGACCACGGAAACGCGCTGTACTCCCTGGATCCATCC
Source organism: Streptomyces sp. NPDC001339 (assembly GCF_042895955.1). Lineage (NCBI taxonomy): Bacteria > Bacillati > Actinomycetota > Actinomycetes > Kitasatosporales > Streptomycetaceae > Streptomyces > Streptomyces sp. NPDC001339. The sequence goes on from NZ_JBIAWT010000012.1 coordinate 107,535, forward strand.
AGCAGGGGGCCGTCGAAGCCTTCGGTACCTACGTCGTCCCGGCGATTGAGAAGCTTGGGACGACTTCAAGACCGGCACCGTACGCGTCTGGAACGCGATCGTCGACTGGGTCAAGGCACTGCCGCGGCGCATCGTCGACTTCCGTCTCGAACGGCGCGTGAAGAACCTCGTCGCCTCCCATATGACGGCCGAGGGACGAAAAATCCTGTACCGGTACGCAACTTGGCACCTCCTTCGCCGGCTTCGCCGACGAAGCCGCGGCAAGGAGGTCACCCACTACCAACTCGCGTTCGCACAGCAACATCTGCGGGCGGCCGTCTGCCTCCTGGACTGGCTCGAGAACGAGAACCTCACCCTTGCCACCTGCCATCAGGCCGACCTTGAACGGTGGATGACCAGCGAGGACGTCCGTCACCGCCGGGAGACAGGCCGCTTCGTGCGCTGGCTCCTGACCCAGAAGATCACCCGCGATCTCAGCTTCCCGGCCGTCAGATGGAACGGTCCCACCCAGGCGATGGACGACGACGCCCGCTGGGCCAGCGCCCGGCGCCTGCTGCACGACGACACCCTCAAGCCCCAAGTCCGCCTCACCGGCCTGCTGTTCCTCCTCTATGCCCAGTGGCCCGCCGCGATCTCCCGTCTCACCGTCGACCACATCGAGGAGACGGACGGAGCCGTCCGCATCCGCCTCGGCGCCGTCCCGGTCGAACTTCCGGCACCCGTTGCTGAACTCGCCCTCCAGCACGTCGCGGTCCGCCGCAGCCATGCCGTCCTCGCCCGAACAGCCTCACCCTGGCTGTTCCCCGGAGGCCAGCCCGACCGGCCGATCAGCGCCTGGGCCATGGGCGAACGACTCCGCAAACTCGGCATCCGGCTCGCGCAAGCCCGCTCGACCGCACTCTTCCAGCTCGCCACCGAGCTACCCGCAGCAGTCCTCGCTCGCACCCTCGGCATCGACATCACCGTCGCCGTCAAGTGGCAGCGAGCCGCCGCCGGAGACTGAGCCGCCTACGCACCGAGATCAGCCGCCGGACGACTGCGGAGCAAGCGTGAACTAGCGCAGGGCGAGGAGCCCAGCGTCCGTCGGCCTGAAACCGCACGCGTCGAAGTAGAAAGGACGCAGATGCTTCTCAAAGTCAACGTGGAACCATTCGCAGTCCGCTGCACGGGCGCCTTGCGCCGCGGCCGTCACGAGTTCGGTCCCGACACCGGTCTTGCGCACGTCCTGGGCGACCATCGTGTCGAGAACGAACGCATGGACGCCACCGTCCCAGGCGACGTTGACAAACCCTATGAGCCTGCCGTCATTTCGGGCACAGGCCCAGCCGAGGCTGTGACGCTGCACTCGTGTCTGCCAATCGATGTTCCCCTGAACGTGACCGAACGCCTCCGCGTGGAGCACGTTGACCGCGGCATTGTCGAAATCACCGCGCCACTCATACGTGATCGTCATGGGCCGCATCGTAGGCCGCGAGGCACCCGATCCAACCCCGCCCTCTGGGGCCCATGCCCCTTTCAGGCAGAGGCATTCCGAGGGTTCCAATACCCGACTCCACCATTACATGTCAGCGACGACTTCATGAACACCATGCCCCATAAGGCACTTGCGCCCGCGCTCGCCCCGACCTCCGCAGACAAGGACCGCTGGTGGCCGCCAAGCTCGACTACCAATGGCACCTGCGCAAAGTCATGGCTGACCGCGGGCTCAGCCTGAAGATCCTCATGGCCCTGCTCGACATCCTCGACTGCACCATGGACGACCTCATCGAGCCCGTCGCCGCAGCCGGCACCGGATCAATTACCCGGAGAAGGTGGGCTGTTGGCGCCGAGACCGGTGTCGGTGACCTGCGGCCCAAGCGGGCCCGCATCCGCGGTCTCGAGCGGTCGTGACCGAGCCCGGGCGCCCCGAGCGGGCCATCTCCGACCCGATCGGGCTGATCGTGGACCTGGTCGGGGCCGTCGAACGCCAGCTGGAGCTCGACCGGATCCGCGCCGTGGTCGTCAGCGTCGCGGGCGGCCGCGCGAAGTCACGCCGCCTCGCTTCGCATCTGGCCGAGCATCCCAGCGTCCTCAACGACTGCCGCTCGCCTGCCCCCAGGGCCGTCGGAGACCTGCTCATCGCCTTGCGCAAGGCCGGAGCCCAGGCCATCTCGCCGCCGTGTTGCGCCGAATGCAGCAGCCCGTCGCCCAGCTGGCCGGCACCGTCGCCGCGAACCGCAAAGGGCACGCGACCATCGGCGCCCTGGCCCCTCCCCATGGCTCTTCCTCGGCGGCCAGCCCGGACGGCCGATCAGCACCACACAGCTGACGCAGCGACTGAACCAGCCCGGCATCCGCCCCAACCCGGCCCAACGTCTCTCCGCGGGCGACTGGGCCACCTACGCCGCCGACGTCAGCCTCCGCATGAAGGTTGCGGACTGACCTGGCCACGACTGTCAGACCCACCTGAGACGATCACCCCATGCTGCAGGTCTGTCTGAACGGCGCCAGAGAACGAACCGAGTCTGCCCACCTCCCCGTGACCCCGCAAGAGCTGGCAGAGGCCGCCCGCGAAGCCGTCGACGCCGGAGCTCAGGACATCCATCTCCACCCCAAGAACCACGACGGCGAGGACACCCTCGAGCCCACTCATGTCGACGCGGCGGTCGCCGCCGTGCGGGCGGCCGTCCCAGCCGTCCCCATCGGGGTCACCACCGGTGCGTGGACGATGCCGGATGCACAGCAGCGAGCCGCACTCGTACGCTCTTGGACCGTGCTGCCCGATCACGCCTCGGTGAACTGGCACGAAGACGGCGCTACGACCGTCGCGAGCACACTGCTGGAGCGGGGCATCGGAATCGAAGCCGGTATCTACTCCGGAACACAAGCCGCCCGACACTTCCTCGCTTGGCCACAAGCGCACCGCGTGCTGCGTGTCCTGGCCGAAGTCACCGACACCAACCCACAGACCGCCCCAGACGCCGCTGCCTCCCTGCTGAACGAACTCAGCAGCACGAACCTGCCGATCCTCCTCCACGGTGAGGAGACCGCGGCTTGGACCATCCTGCACACAGCGGCCACTCGCGGGCTGGACACCCGCATCGGCTTGGAAGACGTACTCCAGCTACCCGACGGAACTCCCGTCACGAGCAACGCCGGTCTGATCCGGGCCGCGCATGCCATGATCCAGGCATTCGGACAGTTCCCATAACCGACGTCACCATCACGCAGGGCGGCGCGAAGATCATCGAGTTCCGCCCCCGCCTGGTCAGGGCGTAAGAAAAAAGCCCAGGTCAGCGGGTACCTGACCTGGACCTTCCCAGAGCCCCCTGTCGGATTCGAACCGACGACCTTCGCTTTACAAGAGCGGTGCTCTGACCAGCTGAGCTAAGGAGGCGTGCGGGAAGAGTGTACCCAGCCGGGGAGGGTGCCGGGATCCTGATTTTGGTGGGGGCTGGGCTACTGACACCGGGGCCGGGCCCGGGTAGCGTCACGGGCGGTCCGCAGATGGGACCACATCACTCCTTTTACTCGGATCGTCCGGCACGTTCCTGCCGGTGAAGGGACTCTCACCATGGCTACGGTCACCTACGACCAGGCAACCCGTATCTACCCGGGTGCCGACAAGCCCGCCGTCGACAAACTGGACATCGCCATCGAAGATGGCGAATTCCTTGTCCTCGTCGGCCCCTCCGGATGCGGCAAGTCCACCTCGCTGCGGATGCTCGCGGGGCTGGAGGACGTCGATCAGGGCGCCATCCGCATCGGGGACCGCGAGGTGACGCACCTCCCTCCCAAGGACCGGGACATCGCCATGGTGTTCCAGAACTACGCGCTCTACCCGCACATGACGGTTGCCGACAACATGGGCTTCGCGCTCAAGATCGCCGGCGTACCGAAGGCCGAGATCCGGAAGAAGGTCGAGGACGCCGCGAAGATCCTTGACCTGACGGAGTACCTGGGGCGCAAGCCGAAGGCGCTCTCCGGTGGTCAGCGGCAGCGGGTCGCGATGGGCCGGGCGATCGTCCGTGAGCCGCAGGTGTTCCTGATGGACGAGCCGCTGTCCAACCTGGACGCGAAGCTGCGCGTCCAGACCCGTACGCAGATCGCCGGTCTGCAGCGCCGGCTCGGCATCACGACGGTGTACGTCACGCACGACCAGGTCGAGGCGATGACGATGGGCGACCGGGTCGCGGTCCTCAAGGACGGTCTGCTCCAGCAGGTCGACTCACCGCGGAACATGTACGACCGGCCGGCGAACCTGTTCGTGGCCGGGTTCATCGGCTCACCCGCGATGAACCTCGTCGAGGTGCCGATCGCCGACGGAGGCGTGAAGTTCGGCAACAGCGTGGTGCCGGTCAACCGGGAGGCGCTGTCCGCGGCCGCCGAAAAGGGTGACCGCACGGTGACGGTGGGCGTACGCCCCGAGCACTTCGATGTCGTCGAGCAGAACGGCGCCGCCGCGCAGTCGCTGTCCAAGGAGGCTGCGGACGCCCCGGCCGGCCTGGCCGTGACGGTCAATGTCGTCGAGGAACTCGGCGCCGACGGCTATGTGTACGGCACCGCCGAGGTGGGCGGCGAGACGAAGGACCTCGTCGTACGGGTCAACGGCCGCCAGGTACCGGAGAAGGGCAGTCGGCTGCACGTCGTGCCGCGGCCGGGGGAGACGCATGTGTTCTCGACGTCGTCCGGGGAGCGACTCTCGGACTGAGCAACTCTCGGATTGAGCGGCTCTCGGACTGACCGGCTCTCGGACTGAGCGGCGTCTCTTCGGGGGAGCGGTCTTTCTTTGGTTGAACGGCCCCTCTTCGGTTGAGTGGTGGCTTTTCGGTTGAGTGGTGGCGGCGTGTGAGATCGGCGGCGATGCGGGGTAGGACTGACTCCGCATCGCCACCGCTACATCGCCACCGCTACATCGCCACCGCTTCATCGCCGCCGCTACATCGCCACCGCTTCATCGCCGCCGTTGACTCGCTAGGAGCCTCAGAACTTATGGGGCAGAACGGACCTTTTCGTATCAGTGCGTCAACATCACAACCGCACCGACGAGCCATTGCGTCCCTCGATAAGGTGACCAAATGTCGCCAAATCATCACTCGTCGCTACCATCTCGACCGTGAACTCCGCAGCCCGCCGCATCGGCAGAACTCTCGCTCTCGTACTCCCCGTCGTCCTCGTACTTTCGGGGACCCTCGCGGTCACCCGCGTCCCCTGGGCGTCGACGGCCACCGACTCACAGGTGCTGACCGCGTCTTCCGGAACGGCTTCCACGAAGGCCGGCCCGCGCGCCCGCGAGGACGCCGTCCGCAAGCAGCTCCTGATCGACGTCCAGCGACGCAACCCCGGCGTCGCCCTCACCCACCTCCAGGAGGCGGTCACCGAGCACCCCTCGCTGGCCAAGCGCTGCGCCTACCTCGCCCGCCAGATCGGCCGGGCAGCGGTTGCCAAGTACGGCGGCGCCGCGCACCGCGCCCAGGCCTTCTCGCGTCCGGTCTGCGACACCTCCTACGCCTCCGGTGTCGCCGCCGCCGCTGCCCGCTGACCGCTCTTCGCGCATCGCCCTCCGCACAGTCGTCCTCCGCACAGTCATCCCGTCAGTCGCACACTGGCGCACACAGGCACCTTCACCTATCGGCACCGGCGCACACTGCCACCTTCACCTATCGGCACCTTCGCATCGCGGGGACCGCATAGGCTGCGAACCATGACCGACGCCCCCCGTCCGTACCCCACACAGGCCGTGATCCTGGCCGGCGGCCAGGGCTCACGTCTCCGCCCGTACACCGACAACCGCCCCAAGCCGATGGTCGAGATTCCCGGGACCGGGACCCCGATCATCGGCCACCAGCTGAACTGGCTGGCCGAGGAAGGCGTCACGGACGTCGTCGTCTCCTGCGGCCACCTCGCTGGAGTGCTCCAGGACTGGCTCTCCGAGGCCCAACTGCCGTTGCACGTCACGACGGTTGTCGAGACCGAACCGCTGGGCCGTGGCGGTGGCCTCAAGTACGCGGCCGGCGCGCTGCCCCGTCCGGACGAGCCCTGGTACGCCGCCAACGGCGACATCTGGACCCGCTTCCCGCTTCGTGAGATGGCCGCCTTCCATCACGAACGCGACGCCGAGGCCACCCTCGCGCTGGCCCGGCCCCGCATCCCCTGGGGCGTCGTGGAAACCGACGCCTTCGGTCACGTCCTCGACTTCATCGAGGCGCCGCCCTCGCCGTACCTGGTCAATGCGGGCGTCTATGTCTTCTCCGCCCGCTTCACGGACCTGCTCCCCACCCGCGGCGATCATGAACGCACCACCTTTCCCCGCCTGGCGCGCGAACGCCGCCTGGCCGGCTTCCCGCTCCCGCAGGGCGCCTACTGGCGCGCGATCGACACGGCCAAGGACCTCACGGAGGCGGCCAAGGAGCTGGGCTCACAGGGGCGTTGAGAGCCCATGCGGTTGAGAGCCCATGCAGGGGCCGCCAGAGGCTGCTACGCGCATCCGCCGCATCTGGGCATCCGCACCACGTCCACACACCACGTCCGCCCACCCCTTCGGGGGTGGGCGGACGTATGCGGAGGTATCCCGAGGAGGACAGGCCCTAGCCCAGCAGCCCGCCCAGCGTGTTGCCGCGGCCGGAGTCTCCGGAACCGCTGTTGCCGGAGGAGCCCGTGCCGGACGTGCCGCCGCCCGTGCCGCCCGATGTGGACGGGGCGCGGGTCGGGGCGGGGGCGCGGGTCGGGGTGGTCTGCTGGGGGGCGCTGGAGGTGGCGCCGGGCTGCTGCGAGAGACCGCCGGTGCGGCCCGTCACACGGCCGGTGCCCGACGTGGGCGTGGCCGCCCTGCCCGGCGTACGGGCCCGGTGGGACGCGCCCGTGGAGGGCGTGCCGGGGCGGGGGGCGCCGGTGCCGATGCGCCGCTCACCGGGGCGGGGGGTGCTCTTGCCGGGGCGGGGCAGCGGCGAGCCGGGCAGGTTGTTGACCGGGGGCTCGCCGGGCCGCGGCACGGTCGCGACCGTGGCGGACCGTACGGCACCGCCCAGGAGCGAGCCGATGAGCAGGGTCAGCCCGGCCACCATCGCGGTCATCATGGCACCACGGCGCAGCACCCTGCGTCGCAGGTCGCCGACCTCGACCCGGGGGCCGAGCCGCCGCCACGCCTCGCCGGCCAGCCGGCCGTCGAGCGAGTAGACGGGGGCGCCCGCGATGATCAGCGGGCTCCAGGCGGCGAGGTAGATGATGTCGGGGGCGTCGTACGCGGGAACCGTACGCCAGCTGACGGTCATCAGCAGCGCCGCGGAGAGCAGCGCACCGATCGCCGCGGCGACCCGCTGCCACAGTCCGCAGATGGTCAGTACGCCGACGACGACCTGGAGGAAGGCGACGGTCAGGCCCGCGCCCACAGGGTGCGCGACGGCGAAGTCCCGCAGCGGCACGGCCAGCGCCCAGGGGTGGAGCGAGAGCAGCCACGTCACCATGGAGCCGCGCTCTCCGCCGTCGAAGTAGACGGGGTCGCAGAGCTTGCCCATGCCGGCGTAGACCGAGATCAGGCCGAGGAAGACGCGCAGCGGGAGGAGCACGACGCCGAGGTTCATCCGGCGGCCGGGATAGTACGCGTGGCGCACGGTGTCGACGCTGCGCCGCCTGCCACCGGTGGCGTAGCGGCCGTGCACCCCGAAGCGGTCGTCGCCGAACCGGTCGTCACCGTAGCGGTCGTCGTCGTAACCGTCGAAGCCGTCGTAACCGTTGTCGTCGCAGCCGTCGTCGTCCCGATCGAGGGCGCTGCGGTAGCGGTCGGTGTGGTCGCTGTGGTTGCTGTGGTCATCGCCGTACGCGGTGCCCGTGCGGCGGACGCCGGGCATCAGGGTGGTGTCGGAGTCGGCGGGGCCGCGCTGGCCGATCACGGTCTGGGACGGCGTGGTCTGGGCGGGCGGGGGGTCGTCGAGGCGGACCCGGGGCAGGACCTGGGTCGTGCCGACGTCCTCGCCCTGACCGCCGTCGAGGCCGATGCCCGAGTTGCGCACCGCGTGCAGGAGTTGCGTGGTGGCGCCGGCCTGGCCGCCCGGTGCGGTGCGGCCGCTCCACACCACAGGTGCCCGGCGCCGGGCGCCGGAGGCCGGGCGCGGGACGGCGGGGATCCGCGCGGTGTCGGCCATGGCCGCGCCGGTCACCGGTGCGGCGAGCTGTACGCGGAAGCTGGCGTGGTTGACGATGACCTGCGCGGGATCGCACGGCACCTTGACCGAGCTCAGGCCCGGCTCGTCATCGAAGCCCGGCGAGCGTCCCCCCGAAGGCGTGCGGGGTGTTCTGGTGTCCACGCTCATCTAACCGAGTGACTCGCGTATAAGACACTGCCTCGGCCGTCCCGATCTGTCCGAGGCCCGTCAAGACGATCACGGGATGCCCGGAAGACGGACGGAGGGTCACGTTATGCCCTGAGATGCGTGAGGTGCGCGAGGTGCTGAGGTACGTGAGGTGCGTGAGGTGCGTACGGGTGCGGCGCGCCCAGTCGCACCCGTACGACGTCATCACGCCCGTACCCGTACGTATCCGTACGGCCCCAGGGCCGACCGACGGGCTCAGCCGCGCCGCCGCGCCGCCTCCCACAGGACGACACCGGCCGCGACACCGGCGTTCAGCGACTCCGCACCGCCCGGCATCGGAATCCGTACGCGCACGTCGCAGGTCTCCCCGACGAGCCGCGACAGGCCCTTGCCCTCGCTGCCGACGACGATGACGACCGGGCCGTCCAGGACCTCCAGGTCCTGGAGCTCCATCTCGCCGTCCGCCGCCAGGCCGACGACCGTCAGGCCGGCCTTCTGGTACGACTCCAGCGTCCGGGTCAGGTTGGTGGCACGGGCCACCGGCGTACGGGCCGCGGTGCCCGCCGAGGTCTTCCAGGCGCCGGCCGTCATACCGGCGGCGCGGCGCTCCGGTACGACCACGCCGTGGCCGCCGAAGGCGGAGACGGAGCGGACGACGGCGCCCAGGTTGCGCGGATCGGTGACGCCGTCCAGCGCGACGATCAGCGGGTCCTCACCGATGTCGAAGGCGGCCGCGGAGAGGTCCTCCGGGTGCGCGTAGTCGTACGGCGGGATCTGCGCGACCAGGCCCTGGTGGTTGAGGCCGTTCGTCATGCGGTCCAGCTCGGCGCGCGGCGCCTCGAGGAGGTTCAGCCCGCGCTCGGTGGCGAGCTGCAGCGCCTCGCGTACCCGCTCGTCGCTGTCGATGAACTGCTGCACGTACAGCGTGGTGGCGGGCACGCCCTCGCGCAGCGCCTCGACGACCGGGTTGCGGCCGACGACCAGCTCCGCGGTGCCCTTGGCGCCGCCGCGCCGCGGGGCCGGGCGCTTGGCCGTCTGCTTGGCCTTGGCGTTGGCGATGCGGTTCTTGACGTGTCCCTTGCGCGCGGAGGCGGGCGGGGTCGGGCCCTTGCCCTCCAGGCCCCGGCGCCGCTTACCGCCGCTGCCGACCTGCGCGCCCTTCTTGTTGGACGTGCGGCGGTTCCTGCGCTGGCTGTTGCCGGCCATGGGTCACCTGTTTCTTCACTGCTCTCGACGTCTCGCGACGTGGAGTGGGGACGTACGTATGGATTGAGTGTGGCCCGTCGCCACCCGGAAGGGCGAATCCCGGGCGTGTGGCTACGGAGCGCGAGCGGGCCGGTACACGGCTCGCGGCAGTGCGGTCAACCGCTCACAGCACTGCGGTCGACCGCTCACAGCACTGCGATCAGGACAGTGACCAGCGGGGGCCGGAGGGGGTGTCCTCGATCGACAGGCCGGTCTGCTGGAGCTGGTCGCGGATGGCGTCGGCGGTGGCGTAGTCCTTGCGGGAGCGGGCCGCCTGGCGCTGTTCCAGGACGAGGCGGACGAGGGAGTCGACGACCCCGTGGAGGTCCTCACCCCGGCCCGCGCCCCCGGACCAGTGCTCGTCGAGCGGGTCCAGACCCAGCACCCCGAGCATGGCGCGCAGCTCGGCCAGCCGGGCCACCGCGGCTTCCTTGTCGTCGGCGCTCAGGGCGGAGTTGCCCTGGCGGACGGTGGTGTGCACGATCGCCAGCGCCTGCGGTACGCCCAGGTCATCGTCCATCGCCTCGGCGAAGGCCGGCGGCACCTCGGCGGCCGGCTCCACCGCACCGCCGGCCAGCTCCACCGCACGCTGTACGAAGCCCTCGATCCGCGCGAAGGCCGACTCCGCCTCCCGCAGCGCCTCCTGGCTGTACTCGATCATCGAGCGGTAGTGCGGGGTGCCCAGGTAGTAGCGCAGCACGATCGGGCGCCAGCGCTTGACCATCTCCGAGACCAGGACCGAGTTGCCGAGCGACTTGGACATCTTCTCGCCGCTCATGGTCACCCAGGCGTTGTGCGACCAGTACGCGGCGAAATCGTCCCCGAAGGCCTTGGCCTGGGCGATCTCGTTCTCGTGGTGCGGGAAGACGAGGTCGACGCCGCCGCCGTGGATGTCGAAGGCCGAACCCAGGTACTTGTGGGCCATGGCCGAGCATTCCAGGTGCCAGCCCGGCCGGCCGCGGCCCCACGGGGTCTCCCAGCTGGGCTCGCCCTCCTTGGCGGCCTTCCACATCGCGAAGTCGCGCGAATCCCGCTTGCCCGTCTCGCCCTCACCCGATGGCTGCTGGAGGTTGTCCAGCTCCTGGTTGGACAGTTGCAGGTACCCGGGGAAGGACTTCACATCGAAGTAGACGTTGCCGCCGGCGGCGTAGGCGTGGCCGCGCTCGATCAGGCCGCGCATCATCTCGATCATCTCGGGGATGTGGCCGGTGGCCCGCGGCTCGTATGTCGGACGCAGGCAGCCCAGGGCGTCGTACGCCGTGTTGAAGGCCACCTCGTTCTCGTACCCGATCGACCACCACGGCCGACCCTGCGCCTGCGACTTCGCGATGATCTTGTCGTCGATGTCCGTGACGTTGCGGACGAACGTCACGTCGTAACCGCGGTACGCGAACCAGCGGCGCATGATGTCGAAGTTCAGGCCGGACCGGATGTGCCCGATGTGCGGGGCGGCCTGCACGGTCGCGCCACACAGGTAGATCGAGACACAGCCCGGCACAAGCGGGGTGAAGTCGCGGATCTGCCGGGCGCTGGTGTCGTACAGGCGAATCGTCACGGAACCAGGGTAGTCGGAAGCGGGCAGTGCCCTGGGACGCATGGGCCGCACGGACACCGATCCGTGACAACGGGTCCGTGACAGGCGTCCGAGGTGCTGGATGCGGCGGCCGGCGTTCCGGATACGGGGGCCATACGGGGGGCCGGTGTCCCGTATACGGGGACCATACGGGAGGCCGGTGTGCCGGATGCGGCGGCCGGGTCGCCGGGCGCCGCATCCGCCCCCCCCATGTCAAGCTCCGGGCGCCGTTTCCGGCCACCCCAGGCCACCCGGCCGGCCCCCGCCCACCGCGCCACCTGGCCCTGCGGCTCAGGCCACCTCAAGCCACCTCGGACCACAGAGAAACGCGGAGAACTCAGGCCACGGAGAACACGATCGCCGTGGCGATCGCCGCCAGGCCCTCTGCCCGGCCCGTCAGGCCCAGCCCGTCCGAGGTCGTGCCGGAGACCGAGACCGGTGCCCCGACGGCGTCCGACAGCACCTTCTGGGCTTCCTGGCGCCGCTTGCCGATCTTCGGCCGTACGCCGACGACCTGGACCGAGACATTGCCGACCACGAAGCCCGCGGCCCGTACGATGCCGGCGGCCTCCTCCAGGAGGGCCACGCCGGAGGCGCCGGCCCACTCCGGGCGGTCGGTGCCGAAGTGCGTGCCCAGGTCGCCGAGTCCGGCCGCGGAGAAGAGCGCGTCGCAGGCGGCGTGCGCCACGACATCGCCGTCGCTGTGCCCGGCGAGCCCGTAACCGTCGCTCTCGGAGGCGTCCCAGAGCAGACCGGCGCACCACAGCTCCCGCCCCTGCTCAAAGGCGTGGACATCGGTTCCGATGCCCACCAGCGGTGTCGCGGACGGTTCAAACATAGCCATCGGTGGCCCTCCTTCGGGCGAGTACGGCCTCGGCCAGGACCAGGTCCAGCGGCCGGGTCACCTTGAATGCCTCCTCGTGGCCGGGGACGACCACGACCGGCGTGCCGAGTCGTTCGACCAGCCCGGCGTCGTCGGTGGCGCCCTCGCCCTCGACGACGGCGTGGTGCGCCTTGCGCAGGGTCTCGGGGTCGAAGCCCTGCGGGGTCTGGACGGCACGCAGCAGGGCCCGTTCCGGGGTGCCGACCACCGGCTCCGGCGTGCCCTGGGGCTGCGGCTCGACCTGCTTGACGGTGTCGGCGAGCGGCAGCGCGGGGACGACGGCGGGGGCACCGGCGCGTACCGCCGCGATCACCGCGTCGACGGTGTCCACCGGGACGAGCGGGCGCGCGGCGTCATGCACCAGGACGACGTCGATGTCCTGCGGCAGCGCCGCCAGGCCGAGCCGTACGGACTCCTGGCGGGTCTGCCCGCCGGGGACGACCACCAGGTCGGTGCGGTCGGCGAGCGGGTACTCGTTCAGCAGGCGGTCGACGTCGGCGGCGCCGTCGGGCGGGGCGACGACGACGATGAGCGAGACGGCGCGGGAGGCGGCCATCGCGCGGACGGCGTGCACCAGCATGGGGGTGCCGCCCAGCGCGCGCAGCGCCTTGGGCGTGCCGGGACCGAGCCGGACCCCGCGGCCGGCCGCGGGGATCACCGCGGCGGTGCGGACCGGGCGGGAGGGTTCTGACATCGTTGGCTCCGGAGTCCGGGCCGAGCCCGGAATTGGCGCAGACAGGTTTGTTTCCTCGGGCGGGGTGGGTATGGCCTGGGGGTACCCCTTGCTCGCAGAGCTCGGGGCCGTGCCGGGTGCGTCACGCCTTGACCGGACCCTTCCGTGACATCGGTCGAGTCAGCTGCCCGGGCCCGGCACACCACAGTGAGCCGGCGGTCCTCGCCGATCCCGGCGCAGATCGCCGCCTTACCGGCGGATACATCCCCTTACCGGCAGATACGTCCCCGCAGATGTGCCAGATATGCCGCAGCGCCCGGCAACAGGCCGTCTCTCCGTTCCGGAGACGGTCGTCACTCGGGCACCGCGGCATTGCTACGTCACTGCGTCGCTGTATCGCTACATCGTCACAACGAACAAGACGACGAACAAGACGAGCCAGCCGTCACGGCGAGTCGTCACTGTGCGACTTCGTCAGGACGCGAGGACCTCGTCGAGCAGGGCCTCGGCCTTGTCCTCGTTGGTGTTCTCCGCGAGGGCGAGTTCGCTCACCAGAATCTGGCGGGCCTTGGCGAGCATCCGCTTCTCACCGGCGGAGAGTCCGCGTTCGCGTTCGCGGCGCCACAGGTCGCGCACCACTTCGGCGACCTTGATCACGTCGCCGGAAGCAAGCTTCTCGAGATTCGCCTTGTAGCGACGGGACCAGTTCGTCGGCTCTTCGGCATACGGTGCGCGCAGCACCTCGAAGACCCGGTCCAGTCCATCCTGACCAACCACGTCGCGTACGCCGACGAACTCCGCATTGTCCGCTGGCACACGAACAGTCAAGTCGCCCTGGGCGACCTTCAGCACCAAGTAGGTCTTGTCCACGCCTTTGATCTGGCGAGTTTCGATGGCCTCGATCAGCGCGGCCCCGTGATGGGGATAGACCACGGTGTCGCCAACCTTGAACGTCATGTGACAGGTACCCCTTCCGTGGCTATCCATGCTAACACGGGAACGGGCCGTTCTGAATGGCGTTTTCGCAGGTCAGGGCATATCTCGGGGCTTGACAACAGCGGTCGGGACGTGCTTCTGGGGGTTCCGCGACAGGGGTATTCGCAGGTCGGAGGGGCTTCACGGGTGAACGGAAACGCGCCCGCCACACTCCGGGAAGGCCATGATCGACAGGCCGAACGTCCCGATTTGCACGGATCCGCATGAGCGACTTCCGCTACTCCGTTCGGATGCTCGCACACCCCTCGCGACCGAATCCGGAATTGATCACCTACCGGCCGGCGAAGAGGGTGATCAATTCCGCGAGGCCTTCACATTCCCTGCGAATACTGTTTTTCGCCGGGGATTCGTGACGGGAGAAACGGGTGGGGCGCCACTCGAACGGTCGCGTGGCGAATATTCGTCCCCGTTCCGGCCGTGTTCCCGCCGCGATCGCGGTAGCGATCCCGCCGTTCCCGGCAGCGTTCCTCCCTCGTCCCGGTCGCGTTCCGGTCGCGTTCCTGTCGAGGGATCTCAGGGAGAGATCTCGGGGAGGGAGCGGGGAGGGGTCTCCGTCGCCTTGTGCCGTCGTCCCGGACCGTTGTCCGCGGGCGACGGTGACGGGAGCGGTGACGGTGACGGGCCCGTGATCACCCAGGGGGCGGGTCGGGTGCGGCGGCGCGGGGACGGCTCGGTAACCTAGCGGCGCTGACACACCCTTAGGGCGGCTTTACGCGACCGTCGCATGACGCGTACGCGGCGCCGCCCAAGCCGTCCATCCGCGACCGGGCACGAACGTTCGGCCGCCGTAGCTCGTCAAGGAGATGCCGCCGCCGTGAGCCGCAGCCTTCGACGCGGCGTCCTCGCCGCCACCGTCCTTTCGCTCTCCCTCGCCACGCTGTCCGCGTGCGGGGCCGGGAACGACGCCCAGACGCTGGAGATCAAGCCGGACAACGCCTGGGCCGTCGCGGGCGACATCAAGGTCCTCAACGCCCTCGTCATCACCCAGCCCGATCTGAAGGCGAAGGGCCCGGCGGTGGTGTCCGCGACGCTGTTCAACAACGGCGGCAAGGACCAGAAGCTGACCTCGATCTCCCTCGACGGCACCAGCCAGTCCGCGAAGCTCTCGCCCGCCGACGGCGGCTCGGGCCCGATCACCGTGCCGGCCGGCGGCTCCGTCGTGATCGGCGGCAAGGGCAACGCCTCGGCCGTCCTGCCGAGCGGCCGGGAGGCCGTCCAGGACGGGAACGCGCAGCCGCTGACGTTCGACTTCAGCTCCACGGGCAAGGTGAAGCTGAGCGCCTTCGTCGTCCCGGCGAAGACCTACTTCAAGGACTTCGGCCCGTCGCAGGTTCCGCAGCCGCCGACCGGTACGGCCACTCCGGGCGGCACCGGTGAGCCCAGCCAGAAGGGCACGCCGTCCGGCAAGCCCACCGGCACCGCCACGCCGTCCTCCACCCCGGCGGGGACGGCTCAGGGCGAGCAGGCCGAGCACGGCGAGCACTGACCCCATATGCGTCAGGGGCGCCGGTCCGGGTCGGACCGGCGCCCCTGACGCATATCGCTGAATCCCTGAATCGCTGAACCACTGACCGCCGACCTACGGCTCGAACTTGTACCCCAGGCCGCGGACCGTGACCAGATAGCGCGGCGCCCCCGGATCGGGCTCGATCTTGGCGCGCAGCCGCTTGACGTGGACGTCCAGGGTCTTGGTGTCGCCCACGTAGTCGGCGCCCCAGACCCGGTCGATGAGCTGCATCCGGGTCAGCACCCGGCCGGCGTTGCGCAGCAGCATCTCCAGGAGGTCGAACTCCTTCAGGGGCAGATCGACCTTGCCGCCGGAGACCGTGACGACATGGCGGTCCACGTCCATCCGCACCGGGCCGGCCTCCAGGGCCTGCGGAGCGACCTCCTCCGGCTCGCCGCGGCGGCGCAGTACGGCGCGGATGCGGGCGACCAGTTCACGGGACGAGAAGGGCTTGGTGACGTAGTCGTCGGCTCCTATCTCAAGACCGACGACCTTGTCGATCTCACTGTCCTTGGCCGTCACCATGATGACGGGGACGTTGGAGCGGCCGCGCAGCTGACGGCAGACCTCGGTGCCGGGCAGACCCGGCAGCATCAGGTCCAGCAGGACGAGGTCGGCGCCGTTGCGCTCGAACTCGTCCAGGCCGTCGGGGCCCGTTGCCGCGACGGCGACCTCGAAACCCTCCTTGCGGAGCATGTACGACAGTGCATCGCTGAACGATTCCTCGTCCTCGACGACAAGCACTCGGGTCACGGAAGGACCTCCGGGGCTGGGTGAGCAGGGAGCGGATCGTTGAAGGTCTCGTACGGGCGGTCCTCGTCGGTCCGGTCCTCGTACGGGCGGTCCTCGTCGTCGAGGCCGTCCGCGGAGAGGCCGGCGGCGGGCCGCCCGCGGTCGCGTCCGGCGCCGGCTTCCGGCAGACGCAGGGTGAAGGTGGAGCCCTGTCCCTCGGCACTCCACACCGTGACCTCCCCGCCGTGCGAGGCGGCCACATGCTTGACGATGGCGAGGCCGAGGCCGGTCCCGCCGGTGGCGCGGGAGCGCGCCGGGTCCACGCGGTAGAACCGCTCGAAGATACGGTCCCGGTCCTTCTCGGATATCCCGATGCCCTGGTCGGTCACCGCGATCTCGATCAGGTCACCCCCGGGCGCGGGGACACGGCGTCCGGCGATCCCGACGCGGGTGCGCGCCGGGGAGTAGTTGACGGCGTTCTCGACGAGGTTGCCGAGGGCCGCGGCGAGCTGGCCGCGGTTGCCCCAGACGCTCAGGTCGGCGGTCCCTCCGGCGGCCATGGTGATCTGCTTCGCGCCGGCCTGATGGCGGCAGCGGTCGATCGCCTCGGCGACCAGCACGTCGACCGGGACCGGCTCGGCGTCCTCCAGCGGGTCGTCGTTCTGGACCCGGGAGAGGTCGATGAGCTCCTGGACGAGGTTGGTCAGGCGGGTGGCCTCGTTCTGCATCCGGCCGGCGAAACGGGTGACGGCCTCGGGGTCGTCACTGGCGTCCATCACGGCCTCGGACAGCAGGGAGAGCGCGCCGACGGGGGTCTTGAGCTCATGGCTGACGTTGGCGACGAAGTCGCGGCGGACCGCCTCTATGCGCCGGGCCTCCGTGAGGTCCTCGACCAGCAGCAGGACGAGCCGGGAGCCGAGCGGGGCGACCCGGGCGGAGACCGCCAGCGCCTCTCCGCGGCCGGTGCCCCGGCGCGGCAGATCCAGTTCGACCTGGCGTATCTCGCCGTCCCGGCGGGTGTCGCGGGCCATCTGGAGCATCGGCTCGACGGCGAGCTTGCCGCCGCGGACCAGGCCCAGCGCGTACGCGGCCGAGCTGGCCTTGACCACGGTGTCGGCCTCGTCGAGGACCACGGCGGAGGACCGGAGCACGGAGAGGACGGTGTCCACGCCGGGCGGCAGCTCGGTGTCGGTGTGCAGGGAGGTACGGGTGGGTTTGGCCTGGTCGCGCTCGCTCCAGCGGAACGCCAGCATGGCGAAGACGCCGGTGCACAGCCCGGCGATCGCTGCCACTGCGGCGACGGCCGCATCCACGTTCATGAGTCCAGAGTATGTGCCGGGTCGGACACTCCCCCAGCCTCGAGAGCCGCTGCTCGAACAGCCGTCGCCCAGAGTTCACCGTGGCGTTCACGCGGGTTCACTCCGGCGGCCGGGAGGCGGCGCGCGACCACCTGCCAGGTGCCCGTAGGGGATCCGGCGCGGGGCCCCGCCGCTCCCCCGTACGACGAGGTGAACCGTGCGGACGGCGTGACGGCCGGGACGGTGTCGCCCAGAGTTCACCTTCACGTCGGCACCGGTTCACCCCGGGTGGGACCGGAGGACGCGATCCGGCCGCAAGGTGAGGGGGCGGGTGACGCCGGGTGACGCATGGCGCCCTCCCGGTTCCTCTCCCCTTGAGGATCCGGACCCCTCCGGAGGGATCCGTCGGCCGGGTTGCTGGATCCTCCCGCGGGCCGAGTGGACCTCTCCCGCCGGGCCACTGACCGTGAGAGCGTGGGCAAAGGTCTTCCCGGCACCCCCTCCCACCTCCCCCACGCACCATGCGCCACGCGCCGAGCCCCACGCCCCAGAGAGCACACAGCCGCACCCCACACCCCCACACCACTCCCCCCCCACACACCCACAGACCCACAGACCCACAGACGCGAGAGAAGGTCACAGATGCGGGACGCGTACCACGAGGAGCTGGATTCGATCGGCGAGGGCCTGGTCGAGATGGCCCGGCTCGTCGGCTCCGCGATCGGGCGCGCCACCACGGCGATCCTCGACGCCGACCTCAAACTGGCCGAGCACGTCATCGCCGCCGACGAGAAGGTCGACGATCTCCAGCGCGACCTGGAGGCGCGGGCGATCGCCCTGCTGGCACGGCAGCAGCCGGTCGCCACCGACCTGCGGATAGTCGTCACCTCGCTGCGGATGAGCGCCGACCTGGAGCGCTCGGGCGACCTGGCCCAGCACGTAGCCAAGCTGGCCCGGCTGCGCTTCCCGGACACGGCCGTCCCACGGGACCTGCACGCCACGATCCTGGAGATGGGGCAGCTGGCGCAGCGCCTGATGGCCAAGGCCGCCGAGGTCATCATCACCAAGGACGTCGATCTCGCACTCCAGCTGGAGCAGGACGACGACGCGATGGACCTGCTGCACCGCGCCCTCTTCCAGCACCTGATGGACGACCGCTGGAAGCACGGCATCGAGACGGCCGTCGACGTGACCCTCCTGGGGCGCTACTACGAGCGCTTCGCGGACCACGCGGTCTCCGTCGCCAAGCGGGTCGTCTACCTGGTGACCGGCGAGCACGCCGACGAGATCACCGCGCCGACGGCGGTCGAGGGAGTGTAGGGAGCGTAACGACGAGGGCAGGGGCGAGCGCGGCGCAGCTCCGCCCCCCTGAGCCACCGTGCGCCGTTGACGTGTGCCTCCACGCGCCGTTGACGCGCCTTGTCACCGGGGCTTGCAATGGGCTGCGGTGACCCGCCGGGCATGACCCCACGGGCACCACGGCGACCCCTAGGAGGCAAGACATGGCACCTACGGCGCACTCGCACTCCCCCGGCCCAGCCGCCGCCCGGGACGACGACCCGGTGGCCGTCGACCGCCCTCGGCTCCCCCTGCTCGGCAACTGCGGCTGCGGCCCCGGCTGCAGCTGCGGCTGCCAGGCGGGCGGCCCCTGCCAGTGCGGCGGCAGCTGCGGCTAGCGAAACACCGGAAACACCAGCCACCCACGGCACAGCGTCACAACGGCCCCGGCCGGCCCACCGCCGACCGGGGCCGCTGCCTGCCCGTGATCCGGCCCGCCGGATCGCTGTCGCCAGGGGCCAGGGTTACACGATCCCGTAGACCAAAGCCCCGCGGGAGCCCGGAACGTCCTTACCGTTCTTGCCGTTGAACGCCTGGAGCGTGAACCGCTGTCCGTTGTGGAGCTTGGGCTTGTACGTCTGGCACTCGCCGCTGCCCTTGGTCATGTTGTAGCCGAAGAAGTTGCCGTCGTCCTCGATCGTCACCATGACGCTGAGGCCGTCGGCGGCGTTGTCGCACACCTTGAGCGTGTTGGTGGAGCTGTCGAACACGGCGCTCCCCTTGTTCATGTAGTGAGGGTGCGCCGTGTACGTGGCCGCGTATGCGGGCGAGGTCGCGAGCA
The DNA here is from genome assembly GCF_042895955.1 of Streptomyces sp. NPDC001339. Lineage (NCBI taxonomy): Bacteria > Bacillati > Actinomycetota > Actinomycetes > Kitasatosporales > Streptomycetaceae > Streptomyces > Streptomyces sp. NPDC001339. The sequence goes on from NZ_JBIAWT010000012.1 coordinate 126,849, forward strand.
CGGTGGCTGCCGCGGCGAAGGCAGCAGCCCCCAGCGTCCGGGCGAAACGCATGTTTCCTCTTTCTCCAGGTGAGTCGTACAAGGTTGCGACGCTACCAGCACGATCAACTGCCTGGAGCAGGCTGCCTGGTTCAGACTGCCGGACTGCCTGGTTCAGGCTGCCTGGTTCAGGAAGACAGGCAGGCCGAGCACCGCGAAGGGCCCACCACCAGGGAGAAAGCACTGGTGGCGGGCCCCTCGGCGGGGATTACTTCTTCTTGCCCTGATTCTTCACTGCCTCGATGGCGGCCTTGGCGGCCTCCGGGTCGAGGTAGCGGCCACCGGGGTTGACCGGGCGGAAGTCGGCGTCCAGCTCGTAGGCGAGCGGGATGCCGGTGGGGATGTTCAGGCCGGCGATGTCCGCGTCGGAGACGCCGTCGAGGTGCTTGACCAGGGCGCGCAGGCTGTTCCCGTGGGCGGCGACCAGGACCGTGCGGCCGGCGAGGAGGTCCGGCACGATGCCGTCGTACCAGTACGGCAGCATGCGCGCGACGACGTCCTTCAGGCACTCGGTGCGCGGGCGCAGCTCGCTGGGGATGCCGGCGTAGCGCGGGTCGTCGCTCTGGGAGAACTCGGTGCCGTCCTCGAGGGCGGGCGGCGGGGTGTCGTACGAGCGGCGCCAGAGCATGAACTGCTCCTCGCCGAACTCGGCCAGGGTCTGCGCCTTGTCCTTGCCCTGCAGCGCGCCGTAGTGGCGCTCGTTCAGCCGCCAGCTGCGGTGAACCGGGATCCAGTGCCGGTCGGCGGCCTCCAGGGCGATCTGCGCGGTGCGGATCGCGCGCTTCTGGAGGGACGTGTGGACCACGTCGGGCAGCAGTCCGGCGTCCTTCAGCAGCTCGCCGCCGCGGACCGCCTCCTTCTCGCCCTTCTCGTTGAGGTTGACGTCCACCCAGCCGGTGAACAGGTTCTTCGCGTTCCACTCGCTCTCGCCGTGGCGGAGGAGGATCAGCTTGTACGGTGCGTCGGCCATGGCGTCGAGCGTAATCGAATTCCGCGAAAGGGCTTGCGCACGGCCGTGACCTGGGCTTCTCTGTGACGTTTGACGCTTCCGGTCAATTGGATGGCGCCGACGACCGACCCGCCAGTAGGTTGCGATCAACGCCTTCACCACTTACGCCCTCTTGCTCACCACTCACGTCCTCTTGCTTCACCACTCACGTCCTCTTACGCCCTCGCCGGCCCACCGACGGAAACGGAAGTGTCATGTCCGCATCCACGCCGCCCACGCGAACCCGTGCGCTGGCCCGCCTCAGACGCGCAGCGGCGGAGAGCGTGTCCGGCCTCCCCCGCCAGTTCTGGTGGCTGTGGACCAGCACCCTGATCAACCGTCTCGGCGCGTTCGTCGCTACCTTCCTGGCCCTCTACCTGACCGTCGAGCGCGGTTTCTCCGCCTCCTACGCCGGCCTGGTAGGCGCGCTCTACGGGCTCGGCGGCGTGATCTCGTCCATCGGCGCCGGGGTACTGGCCGACCGGCTCGGCCGACGGCCCACCATGCTCATCGCGCAGCTGTCGACGGCAGCGTCCGTGGCGCTGCTGGGCTTCCTGACGGACCCGGTCGCGATCGCGGTGGTGGCGGGCGTGGTCGGTATGGCGACGAACGCCTCCCGACCCGCCGTACAGGCGATGATGGCCGACATCGTCGCCCCCGAAGACCGTGTCCGCGCCTACTCCCTCAACTACTGGGCGATCAACCTCGGCTTCGCGATCTCCGCCACCGCCGCCGGGCTCATCGCCGAACACGGCTATCTGGTCCTCTTCCTGGGCGAGGCGACGCTCGTCCTGGCCTGTGCCGTGGTCGTCTTCTGCAAGCTCCCCGAGTCCCGACCCACCGCCACACCGGCGACCGCGGACCACCGGAACACCTCCGGCTCCGGGTCCGGCTCCGCGCCCGCCCCCGCTTCTGCCCCCGTCTCCATGCTGACCGTCCTGCGGGACGGCCGTTTCATGACCGTCGTGGCCCTCAATCTGCTGCTCGCCCTGCTCTTCCAGCAGGCCTACGTCTCCATGCCGGTGTCGATGAGTCAGAACGGCTTCTCCAGCGCCGACTTCGGCTCGGTGGCCGCAATCAACGGCATCCTCATCGTCCTGCTGCAGATCCCCGTCACCCGCTTCATCGAGCACCGCAGCCCTGCGATGCTCCTCATCGGCTCGTCCCTGCTGACCGGTTACGGCTTCGGGCTGACCGCGCTGGCCGATTCGGTCGCCGTATACGCCCTCACCGTCGCCATCTGGACCCTCGGCGAGATCATCAACTCCCCTACCCAGATGGGCCTGGTCGTCCGCCTCTCCCCCGTCCACGGCCGCGGCCGCTACCAGGGCATGTACGCGCTGTCCTGGTCCATCGCCTCCCTCACGGCCCCGCTGCTCGGCGGCACGGTCATCGACCACTTCGGCTCGGACGTGCTCTGGGCAGGCTGCGCAGCCGTGGGCACGCTGGCGGCGGCCGGCTACGGGCTGCTGCTCAGAAACCTGCCGGCCGGGACGAAGTCCGAGGCAAGGTCCGAAGCGAGGTCCGAAGCGAGGTCCGAAGCGAGGTCCGAAGCGAAGCCCGAGGCGGGGGCCGCCTCCACGCCGGACCCGACCTCAACACCGGCCTCGGCACCGGTCTCGGCCGCATCGGCATCGGCGTCTCCGGCGGCGCCGAGCGATCCGGTGGCGTAACGCGGCGGGCGAAGGGCCACGGGCCCGAAGGACCGGGTCTCGCCGAACCGCACGTCACCGAACCGCACGTCACCGAAGTACAAGGCCATCGAAGTGCACAGTCATCGACGTGCACAGTCACCGAAGTGCACGGTCACCGAAGTGCACCGTCTTCGCGGTCAGGAGGAACAGGTCCGGGCGGCGGTCGACGCAGGCCGGGTCGGCGGGGTCGAGGAGCCGGTCCAGGGCCGCCAGGTCCTCCGTGTCCAGGAGTTCGTCGAGCATCTCGCGGCGGCGTTCCAGGGACAGTCGCGCCCAGAGCCGTAGCGGCTGTTCCGGGCCCTCGGGCAGCGGAGCGGGGTGGTCGACGAGGAAGGTCTTACTCCGTACGCCGGTGAGGCCCGCGGCGCGCAGCATGCCGGGCCAGTCCTCGACCACCGAAACCGAGGCGGGCAGCTCGGCGCGCATCTGGGTGAAGCGGTCCGCCATCGCCGCATCGAGCCGTTCCTGCAGTCCGGGACGTCCGAAGCCGAGATCGCGCGGCAGCCAGCGGGACGGCAGGCCGCCCTCGACGACGGCCAGGACGCCGCCGGGGTTGAGCAGCCCGGCCAGCCGGTTCAGCGCGTCCTGCTGGTCGCCCACGTGGTGGACGGCCTGTGCCGACCACACCAGGTCCGCCGGGCCCAGGCCGGCCAGCCCGGCCGGGAACTCGGCCACCCGCGTCCGCAGTCGTACGCCGAGACGTGCGGCCCGCTCCTCAGCGCGGGTCAGCAGCGCCGGGGTGCCGTCCACGGCGGTGACCTCGGCCTGCGGAAACACCGCCGCCAGCCGGCAGGCGGCGACGCCCGGGCCGCTGCCGATGTCCAGGATCCGGCGGGGAGTCAGGTGTTTCAGCTCGTCGAGGGCCTGCTGAACGTAGGGGCTGTGCGTCTCGCCCTCGAGTTCCAGCAGATCGGCCAGTGCGGCCCAGTCGAAGTCCTCGACCTCGCCGTCACCGTGGCGGACGTGGCCGTGATCGTGGTGAACGTGGTCGGCGTCGTGGTGAACGTGGCCGTCATTGTGGTGGACGTGGCCGTCGTCGGCCGGTGTCGCTGTCGCGTTACGGGTCGTCCTCGCGTGAGCTGCCATGACACTCGCTCCCGTGCTCGTACGGTCTGCCTGATGGCGCCGACCATGCGCCCGGGCGGACGGAGCAGGCAAGCATTGTTGCCGTTCCGGCAACAGGCTTACGCCTCGTCGCCGCTCCCGCGCGTCGGATTTTCGCCGCTCCCGCGGGTCAGATGCGCGAAGGCCGCCAGGTTGCGGGTGGACTCGCCGCGGGAGACCCGCCAGGCGTACTCCTTGCGGATGGCGGTGGCGAAGCCCATTTCCAGAAGGGTGTTGAAGCTGCCGTCGGCGTTCTCCAGAACGGTGCCGAGGACGCGGTCGAGTTCGTCGGGGGTGACGGCGGCGAGCGGGAGCTTGCCGGCCAGGTAGATGTCGCCGAGCCTGTCGATGGCGTAACTCACGCCGTAGAGCCGGGTGTTGCGCTCCAGCAGCCAGCGGTAGACGGCCTCGTGGTTCTCGTCGGGGCGACGGACGACGAAGGCGTTGATGGAGAGGGAGTGCTTGCCGACGATGAGCGAGCAGGTGGTGGAGAGCTTGCGGGTGCCGGGGAGGGTGACGACGTAGTTGCCGTCGGAGGGGGACTCCCAGACGAGGCCGGCGTCGGTCAGAGCCGTCTCGATCACCCGCCGCGGGTCGCCCGCGCGTCCCGCCTCGTCAGCCATCGCCTGTCGCGCCTCGTCAGGCATCGTCCGTCGCGCCTCGTCAGCCATGCAGGGATCGTAGGTGACGCCGCCGTTCCTGCATCGCCGCGGTGTACACGTCGCCGGTCGCCACCGCCGCCGTACCCCAGCCGAAGGACTGGGCGTGCCGGGCCGCGTCGGCGCCCATACGGGTGGACAGCGCCGGTTCGGCGACGAAGCGCCGCAGGGCTCGGGCGTAGTCGGCCGGGTCATGGCCGGCGACTAGGAAGCCGCTGACGCCGTCGCGTACCGCCACCGGCAGGCCGCCGACCGCGGCAGCGACGACCGGTGTGCCGCAGGCCTGCGCCTCGATGGCGACCAGTCCGAAGGACTCGCTGTGCGAGGGCATGACCAGCACGGATGCGGCGCGGTACCAGTCGGCGAGCCGCTCCTGTCCGACCGGTGGACGGAACTGCACCACATCGGCGATGCCGAGCCGGGCCGCCAGCTTCTGCAGGCCCTCGGGCTTGGCCAGGCCGCTGCCGCTGGGCCCGCCGACGACCGGCACGACCAGGCGGGAGCGCAGTGCGGGGTCCGCGGCCAGCAGGTCGGCGACCGCGCGCAGCAGGATGTCCGGAGCCTTGAGCGGCTGTATTCGGCCGGCGAAGAGCGGGATGACCGCGTCCTGCGGCAGGCCGAGGCGGGCGCGGGCGGCGGCCCGGCTCGCTGCGACATCCCCGGCAGCGTTCGCAGAGGCATTCCCAGCGACACCCCCGGCGGCATCCCCCTTCGCGGGCGCGGGCCGGAAGCGGTCGAGGTTGACGCCGGGGTGGACGACAGCGACCTTGCCGGGGTCGGCCTCGTAATGCCGGACGAGCTCGTCGGCCTCCTCGGCGGTGTTGGCTATCAGGCGGTCGGCGGCCCGTACGATCTGGGTCTCGCCGATCACCCGGGCGGCCGGCTCGGGGGTGTCACCGGCCGCCAGAGCCGCGTTCTTGACCTTGGCCATGGTGTGCATGGCGTGCACCAGCGGAACGCCCCAGCGCTCGGCGGCCAGCCAGCCGACGTGGCCGGAGAGCCAGTAGTGGGAGTGGACCAGGTCGTAGTAGCCGGGGCGGTGTCCGGCCCAGGTCCGCATCACGCCGTGGGTGAAGGCGCACAGCTGGGCGGGCAGCTCCTCCTTGGCCAGGCCCTCGTACGGCCCGGCGTCCACATGCCGTACGAGGACGCCGGGAGCGAGCTCGACGGCGGGCGGGAGGGCGCCGGTCGTGGCGCGGGTGAAGATCTCCACCTCGATGTTGATCGAGGCGAGCTTCTTGGCGAGCTCGACGATGTAGACGTTCATGCCGCCGGCGTCGCCCGTGCCGGGCTGGTGCAGCGGGGAGGTGTGCACGCTGAGCATGGCCACCCGGCGCGGGCGCCGCGGGCCGCCGGGCAGGCGCAGCCGCCCCTGGCCCGAGAACTGGCCAGGGGGACGGCTGCGGAGCCGGGACACGTATCCGCTCACGTCGAGCTACCTCCTAGGCGGGGCGGGCGGCAGCGCGCCTCCGAACCCCTGCAACAACACACCTCGGCATTCCCTTCCCGTCCGGCCCGCCGTCTCCGTACTTTGCCAAAGCATGACCGTGCGCGGCCGCCCGGGTGCGCCCCGACCAGCGACGACACGGCACCGGGCCAGTGACGGCGTGGCACCTGACCAGCGACGGCGCGGCAGCTGACCAGGGAAGACACAGCGTCCGTCCAGGAAGGTACGGAGCCCGGCCAGGCACCCTGGCTATGGCACCTGACCAGGGAAGATACGGAGCCCGGCCCGAGAAGCCATACTCTCGAAGCCATGCCCCGCCGCCCCCTGCCCGCCGCCGCGCCGCCGTCCCGGCCCGTCGGCAATCCCACCCGAGGGACCACCAACCCCAACCGGCTGCGCCGTATGGACCGCTGGATAGCCGCGGAACACGGCGCCGAGCTACGCCGCGCCGCCGACCCCGTCGCGGTGGACCTCGGCTACGGGGCCGCGCCCTGGACGGCCGTGGAGCTGCTGGACCGGCTCCGTACGGTCCGGCCGGACGCGCATGTCGTCGGCGTCGAGATCGATCCGGGCCGGGTCGAGGCCGCCCTCCCGTACCGCAAACCGGGGCTGGACTTCCTGCACGGCGGATTCGAGGTACCGCTGCCCGGCGAGCGAGGCCGGGCTCCGCTCCTGATCCGGGCGGCGAATGTCCTGCGGCAGTACGACGAGGACGAGGTGGCCGCGGTCTGGCGGCGCCTCTGTGCCCGGCTGGCGCCCGGCGGCCTGCTGGTGGAGGGCACCTGCGACGAGATCGGGCGGCGGCACGTATGGATCGCGCTGGGCCCCGAGGGCCCCCGCACCGTCACCTTCGCCACCCGGCTCAGCTCCCTGCGGACCCCCTCCGACCTGGCGGAACGCCTCCCCAAGGCGTTGATCCACCGCAATGTGCCGGGCGAGCCGGTACACGCCTTCCTCCGGGACTTCGACCGCGCCTGGGCGGCGGCCGCCCCGCTCGGGGCACTCGGCGCACGCCAGCGGTGGCGCGCCGCCGTACAGGCCCTGGCGACGGACTGGCCCCTGGCCGGCGACCCGCGACGGCGCCGCCAGGGCGAGGTCACGGTGCGCTGGGAGGCACTGGCCCCGCGGGCATGAGCGACCGCCCGCCGCCCAGCCGCTCCCCCATCTCCCCCAGCTCCCCCAGCTGCTCCATCTCCTCCAGCTCTTCCCTCTCCCCCAGCTTCCGCAGCTTCCGTAGCCGCCGTTCCGTCTCCGACCCGCGCGGGGCCGTGTACGTCACCAGGCACTGGTCCTCGTCCGCACTCAGCCGGAAGCTCTCGAACGTGACGTCCAGCGCGCCGACCTCCGGATGCTGAATCCGCTTGGTGCCGCGCAGGCACTCGTGTACCGACTGGGTCTCCCAGATCCGCCGGAAGTCCGCACTGCGCGCCAGCAGCTCGTTGACCACCGCGCAGACCCGCGGGTCGTCCGGGTACCGCCCGCTGTCGGCGCGGAGGTTGCCGACCACCTCCACGGCCTTCGCCTCCCAGTCCGGGTGCAGCTCGCGCGCGACCGGGTCGAGGAAGACCAGCAGCGCGGTGTTCCGGCGGTCCGGGGCGAGGGCCTCCAGGTCGAAGGCGAGCCGGCCACCGAGCGCGTTCCACGCCAGGATGTCCAGACCACGGCCGACGATCATGGCCGGAACGGTGTGGTCCATGGCATCCAGCAACTGCCGGATCCCGGGCCGTACCCTCCGCCGCACCACGGCCCCGGGACCACAGCACCCCGCTGCACACCCCTCACCACTTGCGCACCCCTCACCACTTGCACATCGCTCACCACTCGCGCATCCCGCCCCACTCCGACGCCGGGGAACAGCGATATTGCGCAAGTACGTCGCCTCGCCGCCGGACAGCCGCAGCGCCCGCGCGAGGGCGTCGAGCACAGAGTCGGAGATGGTGTGCGCACGGCCCTGCTCGATGCGCGTGTAGTAGTCGACGCTGATACCGGCGAGCTGGGCCACCTCCTCACGCCGCAGCCCACGCACCCTCCGGCGGTTGACGCCGCCGGGCAGCCCGAGGTCAGCGGGCTCGAGGGCAGCGCGGCGCGCCTTGAGGAACGAGCCGATCTCGATTTCCGCGTACAGCATCCGTCCAGTATGCGACGGCCGACGCCCGGGCGGCCCCGCTGCCGGCCGGGCCGCCTACGGGCCCTTCGGTACCGCCATGGCCTTCCGCTGCTGCCCCGCACGAGGCTGCCGCACGCCGTGATCGGCGGCATCACGGCCGCGCTCGGCTACGCCGTGGGCGCGCCGCTCGGCGCCGCCCTCGTCCTGATCGTCATGATCGTCCGGGTCGTCCACATGGCCTCCCGCCAGGTGGTCAACATCCTGAACATGGACGGGAGTTATCCGTTGTGACTGAGCGGCCGAGTTGGCCCGGGAGCGTCGCGGTTGGCCCACACAGGGTGCGACTCAAGTCGTCAGGATGCGCGGCCGAAGACGACGTCCTTGGTCTCGACCGTCCCAGCCGTCCGCCCCGGCGCTGTCTGGTAGGTCCAGTACAGGTTCGTGTGCGCGATGACCTGGTCCGGCGGCGGCGCGCCCCATGCCGTCTTGTCGCTCGTCGTGTGGGCGTCGCTGACCAGGGTCGCGTCGTATCCCCTGGCGAACGCGCCGTGAAGCGTCGAGCGGATGCACGCGTCTGTCTCCGCGCCGACGACGACGAGGCGCCCCGCGTCGAGCCCCGACAGCACGCTCTCCAGAGTGGTGTCCTCGAAGGAATCGCCGTAGCTCTTCTCGACGAGCGGCTCGGTGTCCTCTGGAGCGAGCTCCGGGACGATCCGCCAGCCGTCGCTCCCCTTCGTGAGCTCCTCGTCGGAGTGCTGGACCCAGACGACCGGGACCTCTTCCCGCCGCGCCCGCTCGACGAGGCCGGCTATGTTCGCGACGACCACGTCGCGCTGGTGGGCCCCTTCGACGACTCCCTTCTGCACGTCGACGACAAGGAGCACGGTGTTCGGCCGGTTCGCCAGTGTGGTCATGTTCTCCCTTTACTCACGCTGGGCTCGTGTATCCATGCACGGTAACCCCATCCACTGACAGCGGGCCGGCCATCGATCAGCGCCACCGCCTCGGCAGCAGCACGAGGAAATCCGGTACGTGGCAGCCCGGGGCGATGCCGCTGTCCCGCGCGTGGTTCGGCGAGAGCCGGGGGCAGGGTTCGGCGATGTCAGGGGCGGGGAGCGCTATACGAGCGGGTGGGCGGGGCGGGGAGCTGTGTGGGGGCCTGGGGTGCGGCCGATGGTGCGGGCTTTCCCGGCGTGGTGGGCGCGTCGGTGCCGCACATCGCCTTCTGGGCGAAAGCCCCGGACGCGGTGTCGATCGGGCCCGGCTTGATGTGGTTGTTCTCGTCGAGCTGCTGGTACTTGGCCCGGTTGAAACCGAGTGTCATCTGGCGCTTCCCGTCGGGCGTGGAGAACGTCAGCGTCTCGGCGCCCCACACTGAGCCGGTGTGTCCCCAGAAGCGCCCGCACGCCGTGTCCGTCGCGGAGATGCCGAGGCCGTAGTGCATCAGCAGATTGCCCTCGGCGTCCTTGGCCTCGACGGTGGTCTGCATCTCGCGGAGTTGGGCCGGAGCGAGCAACTTGCCGGTCAGCAGCGCCCGGTAGAAGTCGTTCACGTCCTCCATCGTCGCGACCAGTGCCCCGGCGGTGCCCGCCCAGGACACGTCGTAGGTGCTGTAGTCGCGGGCCGGGCTGATCAGTCCGTACATGGACTCGTACATCTTGGAGTGCGGCCCGGATATCCGTGCGGAGGTCGGGAAGTAGGTGTTCTTCAGGCCGGCCTTGCGGATGACGTTGCGGGTGATGTACTCCTCCGGATTCTCGCCGGTGACCTTCCGCAGCAGCAGTCCCGCGATGACGTAGTTGGTGTTGGCGTACGACCACTTCTCGCCGGGCTTGCCCGTCGCCGGTGCCTGCAGGCCGAGGCGGACCAGTTCCTCGGGGTCGAAGTGGCGGTAGCGGTTGTCGTCCAGGCTCTTGGTGCTCAACTTGAGGAGGGAGGGGAAGGCGCCGGGAATGTAGTCGGCGATGCCGCTGGTGTGGTTGAGCAGCATCCGGACGGTGATCTGCCGGCCGCGTTCGCCGGGGACGAGGTCGGGAAGGTAGCGGGCGACGGGAGCGTCCAACTCGATCCGGCCCGCGGCGACCTGCTGCAGTACGGCGACGGAGGTGAAGGCCTTGGTAATGCTGCCTATGCGCTGCCGCATATCGGGCCGGACCGGGCGGTTGGTGGCGATGTCGGCGACACCGGCCGCACCTCGCCATGCGTCCCCGCCGTCCCGGACGGCCGCGTAGGCGCCGTACATGCCCGCCTTGTGCAGGGCCGCCAGTCTCGCGTCCAGGGCCTTGTGGTCGAGGTGGAGCGGGGCGGCGGCCGTCGTTCCCGTGCCGGGGGCGCCGGGCGCGGCCGTGGGTGCGGTGGCGGCCTGGGCCGGCACCGCCGCTGCTGCCAGCGAGAGCAGAACGGCCGTGGCGGTAGCGGCGGCCCGGGCGCGACGGCGGGCGGGGCGGTGCAGGGGCGGCAGGGGTGGCAGGGTCATGGGGTCTCCCATCACGACGTGCTACTGCGGTCGGTCGGTCAGTCAATCGATCGACCGCCTGTGCGATCTCGGTTGTCTCGATTCTCGCGACCGCTGCCGCCCCCGGAGGCCCACCCGTGTCATCGAATCCCATGACATTTGTCAGGCGTACGCGAGCCCGAAGTGTGCCTGCTGGAGGATGAGTTCAGAGGGGGTTCGGAGGGGGTTCAGAGGGGTGGGATCGGAGGGGTGGGATCGGGGCGGGCAGAGGGGGCTCAGGGCGTGCGCGGGTCCGGCGTGTGCGTGGTGCCGAGTTGTGCCCGGTCCGCGGCCTCCGTGCCCTGGTGCCAGCCCTCGGCGTCACGCACTCCGCGCAGCCGGACCGGGGCCGTCTCAGGGAACAGTTCGCCTGCCGTATCCCGCACGGCCGCTTCGCGGGCGGCCAGCACCGGCAGAAGATCCGGTGCCCGGCTCGCGGCCTGTGCCGTGGCCTCTCCGGTGGCGGCCGACAGCCGGCCGCGGATCCGGTCCGCGTACGCGACGAGGAAGGACTGCCGGAAGTCCCGGGTACGGCGCGAACGGCCGCGCGCATGGTGGTCGTCGCCCGCGCGGTTCATGGCGAAGGTGGCCTGGAGCAGCAGCGAGGTGTAGAGGAGTTCGACGGCCTCCAGGTCCGGCGGGAAGCCGACGACGGTGGAGAAGCCGAGCTCGGCCGCCCACACCGCCTGGCAGCGGTTGGCAGTGGCCACCGCGTCCAGGAGGAGCGCCTTGGCCTGCTCGTACGGCCCCTCGATGCCGATACGGACGGCCGACGGCGCCCGGCCTCCCGCCGCCGCACCGCCCGCCCCACCGAAACCACCGGAACCACCAGACCCACTGGTCCCGCCCGTCCCGCCTGAGCCCGTGTCCAGCAAGGCCTCGTCGATGCTGTACCGGGCCATCAGCTCCTGCGCCTTGGCCGACAGCGCCTCGGCCTCCTCCGGGAACTGCGTCGCCTCGGCCTTCGCCAGCAACCCGCGGATGCGGCCGAGCGCCCGCGGATCGCCTCCCCCCGCTGGGCTTCCGCTCGCCGACGCGGCCGCGCCCCAGCTGGGCAGCGGTGTGATGCGCGGCAACCGGGCGATCGTACGCAGCGCCTCCAGTACGTCGTACGCCGTCTCGAAGCGCGAGGTGCGGCGGCGGCGCGCCAACCCGTCCAGATAGCCGCCGTCCGTCTCCCACCACACCTCGGCGCGCAGTTCTCGCAGTTGGGCCGCCCACCGCGGATCGCGCCGGTCAGCGGCACCGGCACCGCGCCGGGCCTCGGCGGCAATCGCGTCCACGGCCAGCGGAGCCGCCCGCTCCGCCGTACGCCGTACCATCCGCTCCAGATCGGCGGGCTGCCAGCCGCCCTCCCAGCACCGCCGTACCCGCGCCTCGGCGGCGGCCAGCACGGCCTGGCTCACCGCCTCCCAGCCCACCGGGGCCGCGGCCAGCATCGAGGCGCCCGCCTCGATGGCATCCTCGGAGGGCTCGCCGTCCGCCGCGTAGACGACGGTCCCGAGCACGGTCCCGACCAGCTCCTCGGCGGCGGCCGCGCACCGCCCCTCGCGCCCGCTCTTGCTCTTGCTCTCGCCCTTACCCTTGCCCTTGCCCTTGCCCTTGCCCTTGCCGCTGCTACTGCCCCTGCTCTTGCCCTCACTCACACGATCACTGTACGGACCACAGCCCACACCGCCCCGGGACAGCAGACCTGGCACTAGACCCGGCGCTCAGGCCAGGTGCAGCGTCGCCAGGAGCGCGTCAACCAAGGGGCGGTCTCGTTCGTAGGTCAGGCGGGCGCGGGCTTCGGCGGGTGGGAGCCAGATCAGGCGGTCGACCTCGGCGCTCGGCGTGAACGAGCCGGTGACGGCTTCGGCGGCCCAGTAGCGGACCCGCTTGGGGCGGCCGCCGGCGAGGTAGTACGAGGTCGGCAGCGGGGCGCCGGGACGGCAGTCCATGCCGGTCTCCTCCGTCACCTCGCGCACCGCACCGGCCAGCGCGTCCTCGCCACGCTTCAGCTTGCCTTTCGGGTGTGACCAGTCGTCGTATTTGGGACGGTGGACGAGGCCTATCTCCAGGTTTGTCTCCAGGTTGCCGGTTCCCGCATCCAGGTCGTTACCGGATGGCGCGTGCCGCCAGAGGACGCAGCCCGCGGCGCGCACCACTGACTTCTGAGGGGACGTCACGCCTGCTCATCCCCTTCGGGGGAGCCAGAGGCGGCCGAAGGTGAAGCGGGCCGCTTCCACCTGATGGCGCTGGTCGGCGTGCAGGATGCCGAGGGCGTATGCGGTGGCCGGGGCGATTCTGGGAGTGCGGGCCGCGGCGGCGGCCGCGGCGGCGGCCTCCGCGGCGTCCCGGTGGCGGTCCAGTACCCGGGCTGCCTCGGCCAGGTGGGGGTCGGCGTGGTCCGGTGCGATCAGCTCCTGGGCGTAGCGGGTCAGCCGTACGAGGAGCCGGACCTGGTGCCAGGGTGCGTCCTGGCGGTGGTCGGCGGTGAGCGCCTCGGCGTTGTACGGGTGCCCCGCACGGGACAGCGGCAGGGCGGCGACCGCCTCCGCGAGCCGCCGGTGGGCCTGCTCGGCGAGCGACGGCAGCGCCTTGGCGGCAGGCAGGTCCGCGGTCGTACGGGTCGGTGGGGCCTCGGAGGCGAGGACGGCGACGGAGTCGGCGACGGCGTGGAAGCGGGACGAGCCCAGCGCCTGCAGGGCGGCGGAGTGGGCACGGGTGCGGGCGAGGGTGAGCTGACGGTCCAGCAGCGCCCCGGCCCGGGCGGCACCGGCGGACAGCGCGGCATCAGGGTCGGGGGCGGAGTCGGGAACGGGAGAGGGAGCGGGCCCGGGGCCGAAGCCGGAACCAGGGCCGGAACCGGAACCGGAACCAGGGCCCGAACCGGAACCGGAGCCAGGGCCTTCGGAGTGTTCGGGGCGTTCTCCCCGTCCCGCCCCCGTCAGCCGCTGGAGCGCCGTCATCAGTCGCTCGCGGCGGGCCACACAGGCCTGTTCGCGGGCGAGCGTACCGGACAACCAACCCAATTCGGCCACGAGTTGACCGGCCCAGGCCTCGTCGGTCAGCGGCCGGAAGGTGTGCAGTGTGGCGCTGATCCGGCGGGCGGCGCGGCGCATCCGGAGGGCGGCCTCCCCCGCACCCACCACGTCCTGACCGCTCTCGCGGTGCGACCGCAGGCTGCGAAGGAACTCCGCGGAATGGTGGTGGAGATAGCCGGCGAACACCTCCTCCGCGGTGCGGGAGCCGAGGCCGGGAAGACCAGCAGGACCGTCATGACCCGCAAGCCCGTCATGACCCGCAAGCCCGGCACGACCGGGCAGACCGGCATGACCGGCGACGCCGGCGAAGTCGGCCGGGGAGGCGTCGGTGAGCGGGTCAGGGTCGCCACCGAGGGTCCCCGCCCCGTCGTATGTGCCGTCGCACGGGCCGTCGTATGAGCCGTCGCACGGGCCGTCGATGAGACCGGTCGGCCCCCCGGTCGGCTGGTCAGGTCGCTGAGCCACGTCGGCGCCTCCGGGCGTCGATGAGCATTTCCTGTACGTTGCGCAGCGGCGCGCCGTCCGCGTCCACGGCGTGCCGGGTCCAGTCGCCGTCCGGGCCCAAGTGCCAGGAGGACGTGGTGTCCGAGGCCCCGGTCTCCAGTAGGCGGTTGAGGGAGGCGCGGTGCGCCGGGTCGGTGACCCGGACCAGCGCTTCGATCCGCCGGTCGAGGTTGCGGTGCATCATGTCGGCACTGCCCAGCCACACCTCGGGCTCGCCCCCGTTGCCGAAGGCGAAGATCCGGGAGTGTTCCAGGAAGCGGCCGAGGATGCTGCGGACCCGGATGTTCTCGCTGAGGCCGGTGACCCCGGGGCGCAGCGCGCAGATGCCGCGCACCCAGATGTCGACCGGAACGCCGGCCTGCGAGGCATGGTAGAGCGCGTCGATCACGGCCTCGTCGACCATCGAGTTGACCTTGATACGGACGTAGGCGGAGCGGCCGGCCCGCTGGTGCGCGATCTCTCGCGTGATGCGCTGGATCAGGCCGTCGCGCAGGGACTTTGGGGCGACCAGGAGACGCCGGTAGGTCTCACGGCGGGAGTACCCGCTCAGCCGGTTGAAGAGGTCCGAGAGGTCGGCGCCGACCTGCGGGTCGGCGGTCAGCAGGCCGAGGTCCTCGTAGAGCCGGGCCGTCTTGGGGTGGTAGTTGCCGGTGCCCACATGGGAGTAGCGGCGCAGCATGTCGCCTTCCTGGCGCACGACGAGGCAGAGCTTGCAGTGCGTCTTGAGGCCGACCAGGCCGTAGACGACATGGCAGCCGGCCTCCTCCAGCTTCCGCGCCCATTTGATGTTGGCCTGCTCGTCGAAGCGGGCCTTGAGCTCGACCAGGACGAGGACCTGCTTACCGGCCTCGGCGGCGTCTATCAGGGCGTCGACGATCGGGGAGTCGCCGGAGGTGCGGTAGAGGGTCTGCTTGATGGCGAGGACGTCGGGGTCGGTCGCGGCCTGCTCCACAAACGCCTGGACGGAGGTGGAGAAGCTGTCGTACGGATGGTGGAGGAGGACGTCGCGGGCGCGCAGGGCGGCGAAGATGTCGGGAGCGGAGGCGGACTCCACCTCGGCGAGGTCACGGTGCGTACCGGCGACGAACTTGGGGAACTTCAGCTCGGGCCGGTCCAGGGCCCCGACCCCGAAGAGGCCGGTGAGGTCGAGCGGGCCGGGCAGCGGGTAGACCTCGGCGTCGGAGATCTTCAGCTCCTGGACCAGGAGGTCGAGCACAGCGGGGTCGATGGACTCCTCGACCTCCAGCCGGACCGGCGGCCCGAAGCGCCGCCGCATCAGCTCCTTCTCCAGGGCCTGGAGCAGATTCTCCGCGTCGTCCTCCTCCACTTCGAGGTCTTCGTTGCGGGTGACCCGGAACATGTGGTGCGCCCGCACCTCCATGCCCGGGAACAGCTCCTCCAGATGGGCGGCGATGACGTCCTCGATGGGGACGTAACGCTGCGGGGAGGCCTCCAGGAAGCGGGAGAGCAGCGGCGGGACCTTGACCCGCGCGAAGTGGTCATGGCCGCTGACCGGGTTGCGTACGACGACGGCCAGGTTCAGCGAGAGACCGGAGATGTACGGGAACGGGTGCGCGGGGTCGACCGCCAGTGGGGTGAGCACCGGGAAGATCTGCTGGCGGAAGAGGGTGAACAGCCGGGCCTGCTCCTTCTCGGTCAGCTCCGGCCAGCGGATCAGATGAATGCCCTGGCCGGCGAGCTCGGGGGCGAGGTCCTGCTGGAAGCAGGCGGCGTGCCGGGCCATGAGCTCGCGCGAGCGCGTCCAGATCAGCTCCAGGACCTCGCGGGGCTGGAGCCCGGACGCGGAGCGGGTGGCCACACCGGTCGCGATCCGCCGTTTGAGTCCGGCGACCCGGACCATGAAGAACTCGTCGAGGTTGCTGGCGAAGATCGCGAGGAAGTTCACCCGCTCCAGGAGCGGGGTGGCCGGGTCCTCGGCCAGTTCGAGCACCCGCTCGTTGAACGCCAGCCAGCTGCGTTCACGGTCCAGGAAGCGGCCGCCGGGCAGCTCCTCGCCGTCCGCACCCACCATGCCCCGGTCCACGTACGCGTCCGGGTCGGCGTCCAGGTCGGGCTCCAGGCCCGGTACGGTCCCACGGACCGCGTGGGGGCGGTGCGCGGCGATCGAGCCCACCGAAGGCTGGGCCGCGGGGGCCAGGACCGACGGCGGCTTCGGCGCCTGCGTCTCGGGCTGGACCGGTGCCTGAGCGCTGGGCTGCTGCTTCATGACCCTATTCTTCCGCTTCCCGGGCGTTCCAGGCGCGTCAGCGGGAAGATCGACAGGAAGACCGGCAGCAACAGGAAGATCGACAGGAAGCGGTGGCGCGACACTGAGTCTCGGGCTCGGGACGTTCGGCACAGCGGGCTGCATTCAGCGATGCTCGCAACCGATATTGAATCGCCGGTAACGCGGATGTGGCGGACAGGCAGCGAGCAGGCAATCGGGGCACCAGGGCGGGGGCCGGGCAGCCGGGTCGGGAACCCACCGGATCCCGGGAGGCTACCGGGGCCCTCCCGGAGGGCGCCTCGGGGGACGCCCGCGGCACACATGCGGTACACATGCAGCGTTACCCGTCTCGACGATCGTTACCCATAGCCGTCGCCATCGCACGCGCAGCCGTCGCCATCGCACGCGCAGCCGTCGTCATCGCACGCGCAGCCGTCCTCACACGCGTAGCCACCTCGCCCGCGCCCCGGCCCGGACCTCCCCGTCCGGCTCAGGCGCACATACCGCCGTCGACCCGGAGGACCGTGCCCGTGACGTACGAGGCGCGGTCGCTGAGAAGCCAGGCGGCGGCCTGGGCGATCTCGTCCGGATCGGCCGCCCGGCCCAGCGGGGTCCGGGAGTTGAGCTGGTCGATGATGCCGGGGGATTCCTCGTCCCACTCGTGGAGCATCTCGGTCAGCGTGGTGCCGGGCGCGATGGCGTTGACGCGGATGCCCTCCGGGCCGTAGGTGGTGGCGGCCGACGCGGTGAGGCTGTTGACCGCCCGCTTCGCCGCGCCGTATGCGGGCAGCTCCGGGTTGCCCATCAGGCTGCCGACGCTGGAGGTGTTGACGATGGCGCCGCGCTTCGCGGTGGCGCGGATGGCGGCGATCTCGGCGGTCATGGCCAGCCAGGGGCCCTTGAAGTTGACGGCGCAGACGCGGTCGAAGTCGGCCTCCGACAACTGGTCCATCGGGCCGGGCGGCTGGGCCGTCGCGCCGTTGTTGAAGGCGATGTCGAGCCGGCCGTACAGCTCCACGGACCGGTCGACGGCGGCCCGGACGCTCACCGGATCGGCCAGGTCGCACAGGACGTGGTCGGCGGTGCCGCCGCCCGCCCGGATCTCCTCGGTCACAGCCTTGAGCTGGGCCTCCGTACGGGCCGCGAGGAGCACCCGGGCGCCCTCCCGGGCGAACAGCCGCGCCGACGCGGCGCCGATG
Organism: Streptomyces sp. NPDC001339; assembly: GCF_042895955.1. Taxonomy (NCBI): domain Bacteria; kingdom Bacillati; phylum Actinomycetota; class Actinomycetes; order Kitasatosporales; family Streptomycetaceae; genus Streptomyces; species Streptomyces sp. NPDC001339. The sequence goes on from NZ_JBIAWT010000012.1 coordinate 144,337, forward strand.
CCGCGACCGGCCCCCGTGATGAAGGCGACCTTGCCGGCGAGCAGTCCCGAGGTCTCGGTGGTGGATGTGAGCGTGGATGTGAACGGTGTGTTGTTCATGCCGACGAGCCTGGGTCCGGCCGCCCCGCGCATCCAGGCACCGTCAGTACCCGGCTGAGCGCCCGGCGCCCGCGCACTCGCAGGGCACACTGGGGAGGTGGACCGACGAGAACTGGCCGGCTTCCTGCGCAGCAGGCGCGAGCGCATCAACCCAGCCGACGTGGGGCTGCCCGCCGGGCCGCGCCGCCGTACCCCGGGACTCCGTCGCGAGGAGGTGGCGCAGCTGGCGTTCGTCTCGGCCGAGTACTACACGCGACTGGAGCAGGCCCGCGCCCCGCACCCGTCCCGCGACGTGCTGGCCCAACTCGCCCGCGCCCTGCGCCTGTCGGACGCCGAGCGCGACCACCTCCACCACCTCGCCGGCAGCCCGCCCGGCCCCGCGTCCGGGCCCTCGCGGGAGGTACGGCAGAGCATCGCGGACCTGCTGCGCCGGCTGCCGGGGGCCGCGGCGATCGTGCTGTCGGCGACGTACGAGGTCATCGCCTGGAACGACCTGGCCGCCGCCCTGATGGAGGACTTCTCCGTCCTGCCGCGCCGCGACCGGAACCTCATCCGCCGCGCCTTCCTCGGACCGTACGGGCACGGGAACGGGCACGGGAACGGGCACGGGAACGGGAACGGGAACGGGCACGGGAACGGGAACGGGAACGGTCGCGCCGGCGGCGGCGGGCGGCTGTACAGCGACTCGGACGCGGCCGAGTTCGCCCGGACCGCGGCCCAGCACCTGCGCGCCGCCGCGGCCCGCTACCCCGACGACCCCGAAGTGACCGCACTGGTCGAGGAACTCCTGGCCGGCAGCGACGAGTTCGCCCGGCTCTGGGCCGGCCACGACGTGACCGGCGGCCCCACCCTCTGCAAGACCTTCGAGCACCCCCTCGTGGGCCCGATCACCGTCGACTGCGACGTCCTGGACATCGCCGACCGGGACCAGCGGGTCCTGATCTACACCGCCGCCCCCGGCTCACCGTCCGAAGAGGCGCTGCGGCTGCTGTCGGTCATCGGCACGCAGCGCATGGACGTGCCCGGTTAGCGCCGAGCGCCTGATTCCTGGTCACTGATCCTCGCACGGGACCCCTAGGGGGCAGTCGAACAGATCCCCTAGGGGTAGCGAGGGCCCCCTGCGGGGCCACAACCGGCGGAGGGTGGGTAGGTATTCCCATGGCCCACCCCTCGTTGTGGCCCACCCCTCGTTGCCGTCGTAGTGTCCCCTCACACCGTCGTAGGTCCCCTCACGCCGTCGTAAGGTCCCCTCACGTCTCCGGTCATGTCTCCGAGCGGTACATCAGATCCGTCTCGTGCGTCATGAATCCCAGTCGCTCGTAGACGCTCACCGCCGCCTTGTTGTCCGCGTCCACGTACAGCATCGCCGTCGGCAGGCCCCGTCCCGCCAGATGACGCAGTCCGATCGAGGTCAGCGCCTTGCCCAGGCCGCCGCCCTGGGCTCCGGGGCGCACGCCGAGCACATAGACCTCGCCCAGGCCTTCCTTCGCGTGCACCTTGGTCCAGTGGAAGCCGACCAGCCGGCCCTCCTTCTCCGCGAGGAAGAAGCCCTTCGGGTCGAACCACGGCTCGGCCTTGCGGTCGTCCAGGTCACGCTGGGTGAGCGAGCCCTGTTCCGGGTGGTGGGCGAAGGCCTCCGCGTTCACCTCCAGCCAGGCCGCGTCATCGGCCCCCGGCTGGAAGGTCCGTACCGACACCCCCTCCGGCAGCACCGGCTCGGCCAGCTCCAGGTCCGACAGCGAGCGCCGCATCTGCCGCAGTTCCCGGAACATCGTCAGCCCCAGCGTCTGGGCGAGGTGCCGGGCCGCCGGATGCCCGCCGTGGGCCCAGACCCGCAGCCGGCGCCCGGACTGGTCCAGCAGCTCGGCGCCGAGCGCCCGGCCGTGCCCGCGGCCGCGGAATCCGGGGTGCACCACCAGCTCGGCGGCCGGGGCCTCCACCGGGTCGGTGTCCTCCAGCTGCCCGTACCCGACGAGGTCCTCGCCCTCGTCCCCGGGCGAGTACACCAGCACATGCCGTACGCCCTCCCGCTTACCGCCATCACCCCGCAGCTGGAGCCGCCCCTGTTCGGACACGGCCGGCTGCCCGTCCGTCCGGGCGGCCCGTTCGATCAGCTCCAGGACAGCCGCGACCTCCTCCGGCGCGAGCTCGTCGGCCACCTCGATCCTGCGGCCGGTCCGGCCCATCTCCTGTGCAGCGTCAGTCATGCCGAAAGCCTACGTCCGTACCGAGGTTCCTGACGGGTACCACCCGGCGGCCCGAAGGACACCACCCGCGCCGCCCGCGTCCCCCGGGACAGGCACCCTCCAGGACGAGCACCCTCCAGGACGAGCACCCCCGGGACGGGCACCCTCCAGGACAGGCACCCCCCGGGACAGGCACCCTCCGCGCCGCCGCCCGACGGCAACCAGCTCGTAACCCGGCAACCCCTGTTGCGCTACGCGCGTTGACCATAAGCTTCCGTCCGCTCATGACCGTTCAGGAGGGGAAGCACACATGGCAGCGACACCGCAACGGCGCCGCACCGCAAGCAGATTGACGCTGGGGGCCACCGCACTGGCGGTCGCCGCTCTCACCGCCGCCGCCCTGCCGGCCGGCGCGGACACCGGCCATGGGAGCCACAGGGGCCACGGGGGCGACGGCGGCAGCGACAGCCGTACCGGCCGCACCGTCGACGTGCAGCTTCTCTCCTTCAACGACTTCCACGGGAACCTCGAACCGCCGCAGGGCTCCTCCGGCACCGTCGAGGAGCTCCAGCCGGACGGTACGAAGAAGACCGTCCCGGCCGGCGGCATCGAGTACCTGGCCCAGTCCCTGCGGACGGCCCGCAAGGGGCACCCGTACTCCGTCACCGCGGCGGCCGGCGACCTGGTCGGCGGCTCGCCCCTGCTGTCCGGGCTCTTCCACGACGAGCCCACCATCGAGGCCCTGAACAAGCTGAAGCTGGACGTCACCAGCGTCGGCAACCACGAGTTCGACGAGGGCCGCGCCGAGCTCCAGCGGATGCAGGACGGCGGCTGTCACCCCAAGGACGGCTGTTATGAGAAGGGGAAGAAGTTCCCGGGCGCGGACTTCCCCTACCTCGCCGCGAACGTGACGGACGAGAAGACGGACAAGCCGATCCTCAAGCCGTACACGGTATGGAAGAAGAACGGTGTCAAGATCGGCTTCATCGGTCTGACCCTGGAGGGAACCCCGGACGTCGTCACGGCCGACGGCGTCAAGGGCCTGAAGTTCCACGACGAGATCGAGACGATCAACAAGTACGCGGAGGAGCTGGACAAGCAGGGGGTGAAGTCGATCGTCACCCTGATCCATGAGGGGGGCGAGCCGGCCTCGAAGGCGTACAACTACCACTGCGACAGCCCCGGCCCCGGCGACGGCATCTCGGGCCCGATCACCGCGATCGCCAAGGGCGTCACCCCCAAGGTCGACGCGTTCGTGACCGGCCACACGCACGAGGCGTACGTCTGCACGATCCCGGACCCGGCGGGCAGGCCGCGCATGGTCACCTCGGCGTCGTCGTTCGGCAAGGTCTACACCGACACCACGCTGACGTACGACCGCAGGACCAAGGACATCGTGCGCACCAGCGTGAAGTCCGCGAACCACGCGGTACGGCGTGATGTACCCAAGGCCGCGGACATGACCTCCCTGATCGGCCGCTGGACGAAGCTGGCCGCCCCGGTCGCCAACCGCCCCGTGGGGCATATCTCCGCCGACATCCCCGGCCGCGGCGCCAACGCCCCCGAGTCCCCGCTCGGCGATGTCATCGCCGATGCCCAGCTGGAGGCCACCAAGGCGGCCGACAAGGGCGGCGCCCAGCTCGCCCTGATGAACCCCGGCGGCATCCGCTCCGACCTCGTGTACAAGGCCTCCGGCTCGGAAGGCGACGGTGTCGTCACCTACGGCGAGGCATTCACCGTCCAGCCCTTCACCAACCTGCTGAACGTCGTCGACGTCACCGGCGCCCAGCTGCTGACCGCCCTCCAGCAGCAGGTCAGCGGCGCCAACGAGGCCTCCCCCAGGATCCTCCAGGTCTCCAAGGGCCTCACCTACACCCTGGATATGACGAAGACGGGCGCCGACCGCGTCGTCAAGGACTCCGTCAAGCTCGACGGTGCCGCCCTGGACCCGGCCAAGACCTACCGCGTCGTCATGAACCAGTTCCTGGCCGGGGGCGGCGACGGCTTCCCCGTCTTCAAGGACGCCAAGAACAAGCGCGTCGGTCCCGCCGACCTGGACGCCCTCCTCGGCTACCTGAAGGCCCACGCCTCGGCGGACAGCCCGCTCGCCCCGCCGAAGGCGGACCGCATCACCATCACCAAGTAACCGCATCACCATCGGCAAGTAACCACATCACCCTCACCAAGCAGGCGTGGAAGGGGCGGTGAGGCGAGCTGTGGCGCGGGCCACCCTGGCGGAAATTTTTCGTCAGGGTGGCCCGAACAATTGACATGTAGCCGACATATCGCCAGTGAGACTTGCGTTCGAGGGATCCCCCCATGGTGAGATGAGCGGATGGGTACTCCCACACGGCTCTCTTCGTCCTCGTCGCGCGTGCCCGCCGATCCGCCCCTCGCCTCGCCCCCGTCCCCTTCCCCGGCAGCAGGGCCCCGGCACGGTTCCTCCGCTGACGCCATGTACGGCGACACCAGCGCCGACAACGGCACCGGCGCCATGAACGGCGACACCAGAAAGCTCACCCCGGTCAATCCGTACGACGATCTGGCGGCTCTCGCCGACCCCGAACCTGACCCCGGGCCGGGATCAGGGCCCGGATCGGGGCCGGGGTACGGCGATTTCGGCGTCCCGGGCGCCACTCGGCGTCGCGCCTACCTCAACGAGCGCGACGGCAGCGACGACCCGCTGGGCCTCGGGCTGCGCTCGGACGACGAGGACGAGGAGAAGGCCTGGGAGCGGCCCAACCACCGGCGGAGGAAGCGCGGTGTCAGCCGGTTCGCCGCCGTTCCTGTCGCCCTCAAGCTGCTGGTGGCGGTGGTGGTCTGCAGTGCGTTCCTGGCACTGGGAGACCGGTTCGCGGTGCTCTACGCACAGCACAAGACGGCGGAGAAGCTGAAGGAAGCGCTGCATCTGAACGCCACTCCGGAAGTCGACATCGCGGGATTTCCGTTCCTCACCCAGGTGGCGGGCAAGCGGATCGACCAGGTACGGGTGACCATCCCCGACCTGGCCGCCGACCGGGTGTCGCTGGCGAAGATCGAGGCCACGGCGAACGACATCCGTATCGACGGCGATCTGCCCGCCTCCATCAAAGGCGCCACGATCGGCAGCATGCACGGCAGCGTGCTGCTCGCCTTCGAGGACATGAACCGCGAACTGGGTGCCTCACAGGTGAAATTCAGCGAGGTGGGACCCAATACGGTCCGGGCGGAGGGGCAACTCCCCATCGCCGGACACGAATTGCGGGTGCATGCCGAGGCCCGGATCCAGCGGGCCGGTGACCGCGGTATCTCCACCGACATCAGCCGGATGCGCCTGGACATCGGCGATGTCGCCGTCTACCGCCCCGGAACCGGCCCGGACGAGGGGCTGCGGCTGACCCAGAAGGCCGCCGCCGAGCTGAGCCGGCAGGCCGCCCGGGTCAAGGACATGCTGAGCATCCCGGCGATCGCGGAGCGGATCGGTATTCCGAAGGAGTACATCGACGACGCGCTGCGCAGTGAGGACAAGCTGCACCAGCTGACCGGCTCGCCGCGCCTTGTCCGCGAGCTGATGAAGGTCAACCTCGTCGACGTGGTCATGGACCACCCGTGGCTGCTCCAGAAGGTCGGTGTCGACCCGAAGATCCTCGGTGAGCTGATCGGGCTGACCAAACCGCAGATCGCCGACCAGCTGTCGCTCTCCTTCCAGCTGCCCAAGTCGCCCGGCGATGTCCGGCTGCGCCATATCTCGGTCGTGCCGGACGGCATCCGGGCCGAGATCTCGGGATCGAACCTGCCGGTCGGGGATACCGCGAAGAAGTAGAAGAAGTAGCGGCAGGAGCGCCCTGGTACCGCAACGGCGCTAGCCGTTCGGCATCGCCGGCGGGGGCGTCGGCGCGCCCGGCAGGGTCAGGATCGCCTCCGTGCCGCCGGAGTCCGCGGAGCGCAGCCGCACCGTGCCGCCCGCCTGCTCGGCCGTGCGGGCCACGATCGACAGGCCCAGGCCGCTGCCGGGCAGGCTGCGCGCGGACGGTGAGCGCCAGAACCGCTCGAAGACATGCGGCAGTTCGTCCTGCGGGATGCCCGGTCCGTGGTCGCGGACGGTGAGCTCGCCGCCGGACAGCCGGACCTCGATGGTGCCGCCGGGCGGGCTGAACTTCACCGCGTTGTCGAGCAGGTTGACCACCGCCCGCTCCAGCGCGGCCGGTTCGGCCCGTACGTACCAGGGGTCGGTGGACGCGGTCAGGGTCAGCGACGGGCCGCGCAGCCGGGCCCGCTCCAGCGCCGTGCCGACGATGTCGTGCAGCGCGACGACGTCCACGGCGGACTGCCCGGGGGCCGACGGCCGGGACAGCTCCTGCAGATCGCCGATCAGCGCGGCCAGCTCGCCCATCTGCGCCTTCACCGACGTCAGCAGCGCCTCCTTGTCCGCGGTGGGGATCGCCCGGCCGGACCGTTCGCTCCGTACGAGCAGGTCGATGTTGGTACGGAGGGAGGTGAGCGGGGTGCGCAGCTCGTGTCCGGCGTCCGCGATCAGCTGTTGCTGGAGGTCCCGGGAGGCGGCCAGGGCCGCGGTCATGGCGTTGAAGGAGCGGGAGAGGCGGGCGATCTCGTCGTCGCCCTCCGCCGGGATGCGGATGGTCAGGTCCTCGGTGCGGGCGACGTGCTCGACGGCGTCGGTCAGCCGGTCGACGGGTCTCAGACCCGCGCGGGCCACCCAGAGCCCGGCGGTGGCCGCGCCCAGCACCCCGACCCCGGCGACGATCAGCAGCACCACCGCGAGCTGGTTGAGCGGGTCGGTGACCTGCTTCATGGGCACCGCGACGGAGATCGCCAGCCGGTTGCCGTTGGCGTCGGTCAGCGCACCGCCGTACGGCTCGGTCCACACCCGCATCTCGGCCCCGTCCCGGGCCCTGGTGGTGTGTACCGCGGCGTTCGTCCGGCCCGCGGCCACCGCGGTGTCCGCCCGCTGGGCGGGGATCGGCGACTTGTACGGTGCGGTGCAGACGTAGCCGCCCGCCGACACCAGCTGGATGGTGTACGGCGTGGGCTGGAAGTTCACCGCGTCCAGGGCGTTGTTGCAGTAGGCGCTGAGCGCCTGGACGGAGCTGGGCTGCACCTCGACGTTGCGGAGCTGTTCGTCGAGCTGCCCGGTCAGCCGGTCCCGGGTGATCAGCCAGCAGGCGGCGGCCGAGAGGGCCACCGCGAAGGCCACCGCCACCGTGGTGAGCAGCGCCAGCCGCGAGCGCAGCGGCAGTCGCCGGAGGCGCTCCAGGGGGCCCCACGGGCGCCCGCCGTTCCGTGCCGTCGTCCCGGCGCGGTCGCTCATTCCGGCCCGCCGTCCGCCCGCAGGACGTAGCCGACCCCGCGCACGGTGTGCACCAGCCGCGGCTCGCCGCCCGCTTCCGTCTTGCGGCGCAGGTACATCACGTACACGTCGAGGGAGTTGGAGGTGGGCTCGAAGTCGAAGCCCCAGACGGCCTTCAGGATCTGCTCCCGGGTGAGGACCTGGCGCGGATGCGCGAGGAACATCTCCAGCAGCGTGAATTCGGTGCGGGTCAGCTCGACCCGCCGGCCGCCCCGGGTCACCTCGCGGGTCGTCAGGTCCATCCGCAGATCGGCGAAGGACAGCGTCTCGCCGTCCTCCGGCTGCGCCTCGGCCGCCGCCGCGTACGAGCTGCGGCGCAGCAGCGCGCGGATCCGGGCGAGCAGCTCGTCCAGCTCGAAGGGCTTGACGAGGTAGTCGTCGGCGCCGGCGTCCAGGCCCGTGACACGGTCACCGACGGTGTCACGGGCGGTCAGCATCAGGATCGGTACGGTCACCCCGTTCGATCGCAGTCGGCGGGCGGCGGTCAGCCCGTCCATCCGGGGCATCAGGACGTCCAGCACGATCAGCTCGGGGTCGTAGGACGCGACCTTCTCGACCGCGTCCAGGCCGTCGACCGCCTGCTCGGTGCGGTACCCCTCGAAGGCGAGCGAGCGCTGGAGCGCCTCGCGGACGGCGGGCTCGTCGTCGACGATCAGGATGCGGGCGGGCTGATCACCGTGCTCGGCGGGGCTCATCTGCGTGGTTACCTCGGAGGGGATGGATACGGAAGAACGGCTGGTTCCTCCTCACAGCCTTGCACGGGAGCGCGGCGGGCAGGGCATGGGTGGCGGGCAGGGCGGGTAGGGCGCAGGGAGGGCGTCAGCCCCGGCCGGTGGCGCGGGGAGGGCGTCAGACTCCGCTGGAGCCGCTGCCGCCGTCGCCGCCGCCACGCAGCGAGTCGAGGTCGGCCTTGACGGTGTTGACCGGTATGGCGAAGCCGAGGCCGACGCTGCCCGCGGTGCTGCTCGACGCCGAAGTCGGCGAGTAGATCGCGGAGTTGATGCCGATGATCTCGCCCTGCATGTTGATCAGGGCGCCACCCGAGTTGCCCGGGTTGAGCGAGGCGTCGGTCTGGATGGCCTTGTACGAGGTCTTCGACGAGCCGGTGTCCCCGTTGTACTCGTTCCCGCCGAACTCGAACGGCCAGCCGCCCCCGTCGCCCGGGTTCCACTGCCGCCGCTGCTGCTGCCCGTCCTCCTTGGGGACGGTGACCTCCCGGTTCAGGGCGGAGACGATTCCGCTGGTCACCGAGCCGGTGAGCCCCTCGGGCGAGCCGATCGCGACGACCTGGTCGCCGACCGTGAGCTTGTCGGAGTCACCGAGCCGGGCCGCGGTCAGGTTCTTGGCGCCCTGGACCTTGATCAGCGCCAGGTCCTTGCCGGGGTCCGTGCCGACGACCTTGGCCGTCTTGCGGCTGCCGTCGCTGAAGCTGACGGTCACCGTGCTCGCGCCCGCGACCACGTGGTTGTTGGTGATGATCTCGCCGTCGCTGGTGATGACGACTCCGGAGCCGGTGGACTGGCCGTCACCGGTCCGCGCCTTGATCTCCACGATCGCCGGGCTGACCGCCTTGGCCACCCCCGCGACCCCGCCGCCGCTCTTCTGGCCCGCGTTGACCAGCGGGGTGGAGGCGCTGTTCTGCGTGGCGTGCTGGGTCGCCCCGGCGATCAGTGCCGCACTGCCGCCGCCGATGAGACCGGAGGCGAGGGCCACCGCCGCGATCAGCGCGACCGGGCGCCGGGCCCGCCGCCGGGCCGTGCCGCCGCCGTCCGCGTCGCCCTCGCCGGCCACGCCGGGCGTCCCGGCCATCCCGGGCGTCCCGTGAGCCCAGGTCGCCGTCCCGTTCGCGCCGTCCGTCCCCGGTGCGTACGGCGGCGGAGGCGGAAACCCCTGGGCCTGGTGGGCCTGGCCCTGGGGCTGGCCCAGGGGCTGGCCCTGGCGGTCCTGTTCGGTGGGTGCGGTGTGCTCGGTGCCGTATGCGTACGGCCGGTTCTGTGGCATGTCATCGCCGCCGCGGCGGTAGCTCTCGGTCATGTGACCACTCTGCGCCCGGTGCATGAGAGCTGCCTGAGAACGCCCTGAGGAACCCGACAGAAGTGGGTATGCCCGGTATAAACACTGCTCCAGCCGCAGTAGAGCGGCGGCCGCCCGCGGACCGGAGGTCAGGCTGCTCCGCGCCGTCAGCCGCTGCCGGATGCCCTCAGACGCCCTCAGATGCCGTCAGCCGCCGCAGCCGCACGACCGCCGTACGACCAGCCGGGACGGGAACTGCCGCAGCCGCTCGCGCCGGGACCCGACCACCCGCAGCCCGTCGTCCAGCACCAGGTCCACCGCGGCCCGCGCCATCGCCTCACGGTCCGAGGCGACCGTCGTCAGCGGCGGATCGGTCAGCGCGGCTTCCTTCACGTCGTCGAACCCGGCCACCGCCAGCTCGCCCGGCACATCGATCCGCAGCTCACGGGCGGCCCGCAGGACACCGATCGCCTGGTCGTCGGTGGCGCACATGATGGCCGGCGGCCGCTCCGGCCCGGACAGCAGCTTCAGCGCGGCCTCGTAGGCGTCATAGCGGTTGTACGCGGCCTCGTAGTAGCGGCCCTCCGTCGGCTTCCCCGACTCCAGCATGGCCCGCCGCCAGCCCTCGACATGGTCGGTGACCGGGTCGCCGGACTTCGGGGTCTCCTCCGTACCGCCGAGGAACGCGACGTACGGATGGCCGTGCTCCAGCAGATGCCGGGTCGCCAGCTGCGCACCCCAGACGTCGTCCGTCATCACCGCGACATCGTCGATCGCGTCCGGCCGGCGGTGCAGCAGCACCACGCGCGCGTCCCACGCGTCGATCTCGGCGGCGGCGTGCTCACTGGGCCCCTGGCTGATCAGGATCAGCCCGGCCACCCGCATCCCGAGGAACGCCCGGAGATAGTGCGCCTCGAGCTCGTCCTCGTAGTTGGCGTTGCCGACCAGGACCATCTTTCCGCGCTCGGCGGCGGCCTGCTCCACGGCGTGCGCCATCTCCGCGAAGAACGGCTGCCGGGTGTCCGGCACGATCAGACCTATGAGGTCGGTACGGCGGGACGCCATGGCCTGCGCGACCCGGTCCGGCCGGTAGCCCAGCTCCTTGATCGCGGCGAGTACCCGCTCGCGCGTGGCCGGGGCGACCGGCCGGGGTCCGTTGTTGATGACGTAACTGACGACCGCGGTCGACGTCCCCGCCAGTCTTGCCACATCATCCCGCGTCACCTTGGCCACGCGCGGCAGTCTACGCGGGTGGTCCTACCGGGAGGCAGGCCGTACGGCAGCGGATTCCGTGGCCCCGGCCACGGGGTTTCCGGAGCCGATCGCCGTCCCGGAGTCGGCCGCCTGCCCGGAGCCGGTGCCGCTCTCCGCACCGCGTCCCCGCTCCGGCCTCCCGCCCTCAGGGGACGTCGGCTTCGCCTCCGCGGCCGCCTTCTCGGCCTTGGCCTTGGCCTCGGCGGCGCGCTCCACCTTCTCCGGCGTCACAAAGCGGTAGCCGACGTTACGGACCGTACCGATCAGCGACTCGTGCTCGGGCCCGAGCTTGGCGCGCAGCCGCCGTACGTGGACGTCGACGGTCCGCGTACCGCCGAAGTAGTCGTAGCCCCACACCTCCTGGAGGAGCTGGGCGCGGGTGAAGACCCGGCCCGGGTGCTGCGCCAGGTACTTCAGCAGCTCGAACTCCTTGAAGGTCAGGTCCAGGACCCGCCCCTTGAGCTTGGCGCTGTAGGTCGCCTCGTCCACGGAGAGATCCCCGTTCCGGATCTCCATCGGACCGTCATCGGCGGAGATCTGCTGGCGGCCCATGGCCAGCCGCAGCCGCGCCTCGACCTCGGCGGGGCCGGCGGTGTCCAGCATGACGTCGTCGACGCCCCAGTCGGCGGTGACCGCCGCCAGCCCGCCCTCGGTGACGACCAGGATCAGCGGACAACCGGGCCCGGTGGACCGCAGCAGCTGGCACAGGGACCGCACATGCGGAAGATCACGGCGGCCGTCGATCAGTATGACGTCGGCACCCGGGGTGTCGATCAGAGCCGGCCCCTCGGCGGGGGCCACCCGCACGCTGTGCAGCAGCAGGCCGAGCGCCGGGAGCACCTCCGTCGACGGCTGAAGGGCATTGGTCAGGAGCAGGAGCGAACTCACCTCCGACCACCTGCCGTGTGCTGCGCACGCTTGTGCCGACTGTTTTGCCGACTGTGCCGCGCGTGGTCGTCCTGCCTGCTTCGCTCGCCCATGACGTCTGGTTCCTCCTCGGTCCCTGTGACGGGGGCACATAGCCTTCCGCCACGCCCCGTGGTGGCTGAAAGCACGAAAGGACCCGGGGGCAACGCTGCCCGGATCCTTCTTAGCGAGACAGGATACCGCATCCGCTGCGCTTGGCTTGCTTCCCACGTTTTTGGCTTTCCCGCCGTGCCTTCCGTTTCGCCGTTGCGCCTGCGGCGGGCGTGGGTGGGTCGGGCGCGGGTCCGCTCCTCCGGACTTCGTCCTGCGGAGCGGCCCCTCCCGGAAGTGGGAAGAAAACGGTGAGTGGGGGTGTACGCGAGTGGTCCACTGCGGGCACGCAAGGGATCACGTACACCCCCACCGGTCTCTTTCCACCCACCCACGGGAGGGGGCGCACCGCAGGACGGCAGTCCGGAGGGGCGCACCCGTGACGTACAGCCCCGCGCAGCGGCAACAGCCCGCCGCCAGGCGCAACGGCGGGACAGCCAAAAACGTGGGAGGTCAGCCAAGCGCAGCGGAACGGCCCGCCGCAGGCGCAACGGAAGGTACGGCGCCGCAGACGACAACGTGGGAAGCCAGCCAAGCGCAGCGGAACGTCACTCCGGCTCCGCCACCGCCTCCGCGAACTGCGCGGCGTACAGCCGGGCGTACGCGCCGTCGGCCGCCAACAGCTCGTCGTGGGAGCCCTGTTCCACGATCGCGCCGCTCTCCATGACGAGGATGGTGTCCGCGTCGCGGATCGTGGAGAGGCGGTGGGCGATGACGAAACTGGTGCGGCCGGTGCGGAGTTGGGCCATCGCGTGCTGGATGAGGACCTCCGTGCGGGTGTCGACCGAGCTGGTGGCCTCGTCCAGGACGAGGATGGCCGGTTCGGCGAGGAACGCGCGGGCGATGGTGATCAGCTGCTTCTCGCCGACGGAGACGTTGTTGCCCTCCTCGTCGATGACGGTGTCGTAGCCGTCGGGGAGGGTGCGGACGAAGCGGTCGACGTGGGTGGCCCGGGCGGCCGCGACGATCTGGTCCATGGAGGTGCCGGCGGGGGCACCGTAGGCGATGTTCTCGGCGATCGTGCCGCCGAAGAGCCAGGTGTCCTGGAGGACCATGCCGATGTGCGAGCGGAGTTCCTCGCGGGACATGGCGGCGATATCGGTACCGTCCAGGGTGATCCGGCCGCCGCGGACCTCGTAGAACCGCATCAGGAGGTTGACCAGGGTGGTCTTGCCGGCGCCGGTCGGGCCGACGATGGCGACGGTCTGGCCGGGGCGGACGGCGAGGGAGAGGTGCTCGATGAGGGGTTTGTCGTCGGTGTAGGAGAAGGAGACGTCCTCGAAGGAGACATGGCCGCGGACCGGGGTTCCGGGGCGGGCCGGCTGCTCGGGGTCGGGTGACTGCTCCTTGGCGTCGAGGAGTTCGAAGACCCGCTCGGCGGAGGCGACACCGGACTGGACGAGGTTGGCCATCGAGGCGACCTGGGTCAGCGGCTGGCTGAACTGGCGGCTGTACTGGATGAAGGCCTGGACGTCGCCGATGGAGAGGGCGCCCGAGGCGACGCGGAGGCCGCCGACCACCGCCACCAGGACGTAGTTGAGGTTGCCGATGAACATCATCGCGGGCTGGATGATGCCGGAGATGAACTGGGCCTTGAAGCCCGCCTGGTAGAGCGCCTCGTTCTGCTCGCGGAAGAGGGCGGCGGACTCCTTCTGACGGCCGAAGACCTTCACCAGGCTGTGGCCGCTGTACATCTCCTCGACGTGGGCGTTGAGCTTGCCGGTGGTCTTCCACTGCTGGACGAACTGCGGCTGGGCGCGCTTGCCGACCTTGGTGGCGACGATGATCGAGACCGGGACCGTGACCAGGGCGACCAGGGCCAGCAGCCAGGAGATCCAGAACATCATGCCGAGCACGCCGAGGATGGTCAGCAGCGAGGTGATGATCTGGCTGAGGGTCTGCTGGAGGGCCTGTCCGACGTTGTCGATGTCGTTGGTGGCGCGGGAGAGGACCTCGCCGCGCTGCTGGGTGTCGAAGTAGCTGAGGGGGAGCCGGGCCAGCTTCTCCTCGACCTCTTCGCGGAGGCGGAAGACCGTGCGCTGGACGACCGTGGTGGCGATCCGGGCCTGGACGAAGCCGAAGACGGCGGCGCCGACGTAGATGGCGGTGACCCAGAGGAGGACCACGCCGACCGCGCCGAAGTCGATGCCGTGCCCGGGCACGACCGGCATCGTGCCGAGCATGTCGGCCAGACCGCCCTGGCCCTGGGCGCGCAGCCGGGCCGCGGCCTCGGCCTTGGTCAGTCCGTCGGGCAGCTGGCGGCCGACGATGCCGGACATGATCAGGTCGGTGGCATGGCCGAGGACCCTGGGGCCGATGACGGTCAGGGCCACGCTGAGGACGCCGAGGAGCAGGGCGACGGAGATGATGCCGCGCTCGGGGCGCATATGGGCGAGCAGGCGGATGCCGGAGCCCTTGAAGTCGAGGGATTTCTCGGTGGGTTGGCCGCCCATGAAACGGGCCGCGCCGGCCGCCGGGGCCGGGCCCCGCGCCGGGGCCTTGTCGGGGTTCTTGTCGGGGTTCTTGTCGGCGGCCTGTTCCGGGGCCGCCGTGCGGTGCCGCGTGGCGGGTGCCTGGTCCTTGGTGGCCGCCGCCTTGTCCGGGGGTGTCACGCCGCCTCCTGCTCAGTGAGCTGGGAGAGCACGATCTCCCGGTAGGTCTCGTTGCCGGCCATCAGCTCGGTGTGGGTGCCGGTGCCGACGACCCGGCCCTCGTCCAGGACGACGATCCGGTCGGCGCCGCGGATGGTGGAGACGCGCTGGGCGACGATCACGACCGTGGCCCGGTCCGTCTCGCGGGCGAGGGCGGCGCGCAGGGCGGCGTCGGTGGCGTAGTCCAGGGCGGAGAAGGAGTCGTCGAAGAGGTAGATCTCCGGGCGGCGGACCAGGGCCCGCGCGATGGCCAGGCGCTGGCGCTGGCCGCCGGAGACATTGGAGCCGCCCTGGGCGATGGGGGCGTCCAGGCCGCCGTCCATCCGCTCGACGAAGTCCCTTGCCTGCGCCGTCTCCAGGGCGTGCCACAGCTCGTCGTCGGTGGCGTCCGGGTTGCCGTAGCGGAGGTTGCTGGCGACCGTGCCGGAGAAGAGGTACGGCTTCTGCGGGACCAGGCCGATGGCCTTGGCCAGCGTCTCCTCGTCGAGGGTGCGGACGTCCTCGCCGTCCACCAGGACCGCGCCGCCGGTCGCGTCGAAGAGGCGCGGGACCAGCCCGAGGAGGGTGGACTTGCCGCTGCCGGTGGAGCCGATGACGGCGGTGGTCTCACCGGGGCGGGCGATCAGCGAGATGTCCTTGAGGACCGGCTGCTCGGCGCCCGGGAAGCGGAACTCGACGTGACGGAGCTCCAGTTCGCCGTGGCGGCGGAGCTCGGTGACGGGGTGGGCGGCCGGGGTGACGCTGGAGTCCGTGGTCAGGACCTCCTGGATGCGTTCGGCGCAGACCTCGGCGCGCGGCAGCATCATCACCATGAACGTCGCCATCATGATCGACATCAGGATGTACATCAGGTAGCTGAGGAACGCCGTCAGCGCGCCGATCCGCATCTCGCCGCCGTCGATGCGCAGCCCGCCGAACCAGACCACGGCCACACTGGAGACGTTCACGACCAGCATGACCAGCGGGAACATCATCGACATCAGCCGGCCGGCGCGTACCGAGACGTCGTAGAGCTCGGTGCTGGCCACGGCGAACCGCTCCCGCTCGTGCCGGTCGCGGACGAAGGCACGGATCACGCGGATACCGGCGATCTGCTCGCGCAGGATGCGGTTGACGGTGTCGATGCGCTCCTGCACCCCGCGGAAGAGCGGACGCATCCGGCGCATGAACAGTGAGACGAGGATCCCGAGGACCGGGACGATGACCAGGAGCAGGCCCGACAGCGGCACGTCCTGGTTGAGCGCCATGATGACGCCGCCGATCATCATGATCGGTGCCGAGACCATCATCGTGAACGTCATCAGGACCAGCATCTGGACCTGTTGGACGTCATTGGTGGTGCGGGTGATCAGGGACGGCGCGCCGAAGGCGCCGACCTCCCGCGCGGAGAACGACTGCACCCGGTCGAAGACCGCGGCGCGGATGTCCCGGCCGAGCGCCATGGCCGTACGGGCACCGAAGTAGACGGCTCCGATGGCGCAGGCGATCTGCAGCAGGGTGACGGCGGTCATGAAACCGCCGATACGGAGGATGTAGCCCGTGTCGCCCTTGATGACACCGTTGTCGATGACGTCGGCGTTGAGGCTGGGCAGGTAGAGGGTTGCCAGGGTCTGGATCAGCTGGAGGAGGACGATCAGGGATATCGAGCGCCTGTGGGGCCGCAAATGTGCCCGCGCTAGTCGGACCAACACACAAGGAGACTAATCGAACGCTTGCCTTCAGCAACCGAATTCCCAGAAGAATCAGCCCCATACCGCAGTGAAATCGGACCCGCGCCCTACGTCCAAAGGCTGAAGCGCGCCGCGCGCGGGGCGGAACCAGCGGTACCGGCGGTACCGCCCCCCTTGCTCGCCCGCGCCCGGACCGGCCGCCGCGTAAGCCATCATGGAGGCGGTAACGACGAACCACACGACGAAGACGAACCACACGACGAACACGACGAAGAGGGCGCCGTGACAAGAACTGGCACCGTGCGCTACTGGGCCGCGGCCAAGGCCGCCGCCGGCACGGCGGAGGAGCCCTACGCGGCGGCGACGCTCGCCGAGGCGCTCGACGCGGCACGCGCGGCGCACGCGGCGAACCCCGAGTTCGCGCGCGTCCTGCAGCGCTCCTCCTTCCTGGTGGACGGCGATCCGGTCGGCACCCGCGACCACGCGGCGGTGCCGCTGGCCGAGGGCGGCACGGTCGAGGTCCTGCCGCCGTTCGCGGGAGGGTGAGCAGAGGGTGAGCAGCAGACGATGAGCGATCAGCAGCCGCAGGGCCACCGCCCCTATCCGTCATCGGATCCGTACGCGTCACAGGATCCGTACGCGTCACAGGATCCTTATCCGCGCCCGTCAACGGATCCGTATCCGTCACAGGATCGGTACCCGTCGCAGGATCGGTACCCGTCGCAGGAGCCGTATTCCTCGCAGGAGCCGTACGCCCAACAGTCGGACCCGTACGCCCAACAGGCCTACCAGGCACCGCAGTCCGGGCAGTCCGGGCAGTCCGGGCAGCCGCCCTACGACGCGCGGCCCGCGTACGGCACCCCCGGCGCCCCGTACGGGCAGCAGGCGTACGGGGCTTATACGGACCCCTATGCGCAGCAGCCGTCGCCGGCGCCCGCGGCGCCACCGCCCGCGTCGCCGCCGCAGAACAACCCCCCGTACGCGCGCCCCCAGTACGGGTACGACGGGCACGGCCACGGAAACGGACACGGGCACGGGCACCAGGCGCAGCCGCAGTCACCGCCACCGCCCGCGGCGCCGCGGCCACCGCACTACGGCCAGACACCGGCCCCGCACCACCCGGCCCAGCCGCCCGGCGCACACCAGAGCGCGCCGGCGGCCCAGCACCAGAGTGCGCCGCGGGCCGAGGAGCCGTACGCCCGCCAGCACCCCCCGCAGGCCAGGCCCGCACCGGCTGCCGTCGCCGCCGCCACGGCCGCTACAGCCACTACGGCCGCCACGACCGACGCAGCGGCCGCCGCCCGCCGGGCGATCCCCAGCGCGCCGCTGGCGCCCAACCAGCGTGCCCGCCTCGAAGGCCGCTCGCCGATCATCCCGCCCGGCATCCAGCCGGCCGCGCTGACCGCCGGGCTCGCCGTCCTGCTCGCGCTGACCGCACCGCTGGCCCAGGCGGTACTCGCCCTGCCCGTCGTGTTGCTGCAGGCGGTCACGGCGGCCGGCTGGTTCCGGCTGAACGGCATGTGGCCGGCCCGCCAGGGCATCGCGCTGGCGTTCCTGGCCGGCCTGACCACCGATGCCGCGCTGCTGGCCACCGACCGGGCGAGCGCGCCCCTGGTGGGTATCGGCACGCTCGGGGTGTGGTGCCTGCTGGTCCTGATCCTGCAGCTGCGCAACCGCGGCAGCGCCGATGAGCGGATGTACGCGCTGACCGCGGGCATGACCTCGACCGCGCTGGCGGTGCTCGCCGCCGGGCTGCTCGCGGCCGGCGCGCACGCGGTGGTGGTCGGCGCCGCCGCGGTCGCGGTGGCCACCCTCGCCCGGGCGCTGCCGCTGCCCTCCCCCGTCTCGCTCGGCGTCTCACTGGTGGCCGCCGCGGGCGCGGGCATCGGGGCGGGGCAGCTGACCGGCCTGGGGGCGTCCGGGGCGCTGCTGGGCCTGGCGGCCGGCGGCTGCGCGCTGATCGGCCTGCGGGTGGCCAGCTACGACTACCCGTCGCGGTTCGTCCATATGACGGCCGGTGTCGCCCTGCCACTGGCCCTGGCCGCACCCGCGGTGTACGTCCTGGGGAGGGCGCTGGGCTAGGACTGGGCTAGGACTAAAGCTAGGACTGGGCTAGGACCTGTCACCTCACATCCCCCTATATCCCCCTTCTCCATGCATGGCCGGACTCATACGCAGTCGTACGCATATGAGTCCGGCCGTATGCGTACGAAACCGGCGGTCGTCGCAGGGCGCTCCTCGCGCCCCGGGACGGCCGCCGCTCCCGTTCCCCTTCC
This sequence comes from Streptomyces sp. NPDC001339, assembly GCF_042895955.1. NCBI lineage: Bacteria > Bacillati > Actinomycetota > Actinomycetes > Kitasatosporales > Streptomycetaceae > Streptomyces > Streptomyces sp. NPDC001339. Next base: position 162,849 of record NZ_JBIAWT010000012.1, read on the forward strand.
CCTGTCGTCTAGGGTCGGTCGGGTCGCAGGCACAGGAAGGGGACCTGCGCGGACGAATCGGCCGGTGATCCCGGCCCGGGTGTGGGGGTAGTGATTCGATGCGAGCACTGCGTGTGCTGCTGGTCCTCGTCGTCATATTCGGCGGCTTGTTCGTGGCCGCCGACCGGCTGGCGGTGAACCTGGCCGAGGACAAGGCCGCGGAGAAGCTCCGCGCCAGCCGGGGGCTGGACCGGACCCCGGAGGTCTCCATCAAGGGCTTCCCCTTCCTGACCCAGGTCGCCGGCCGCAGCCTCGACGAGGTGGAGGCCAAGCTCGGCAGCGTCGAGGCCCGGGCCGAGGGGCACACGCTGCGCATCGACCAGATGTCCGCGCAGTTCCAGGACGTCAAACTGACCAGCGACTACGGATCCATCGAGGGCGCCGCCTCGGCGACCGCCACGGCCCGGATCACCTACGCCGACCTGACCAAGGCGTCGGGCCGCAACGTCAAGGTCTCCTACGCCGGGGAGAAGGACGGCCGCAGCCAGGTCAAGATCACGCCGAACGTTCCGTTCCTCGACTCGCTGACGGTGACCGGTTCGATCACCGTCGAGAACGGGAACACCGTCCGGCTGCGCGCCGACGAGCTTCCGGTGGTGTGCCGGGCCCTCCCGGGATGCCAGGCCAAGGTGCGCGCCGAGACCGACCACGACTGGAAGCTGGACCAGCTGCCCGGCAACCTGAAGCTGGACAAGGTCACGACGCAGGCGGACGGCATCTCGATCTCCGCCTCCGGCAAGGACGTCAAGCTCACCGGCTGACCTGGCCACCGGCCACTTGGCCGGACCAGCTGACCGGGCGCGCGTGGCGGGCCGCCCCACCGGCCCGCCATCAGCCCGCCATCAGCCCGCGGCCGAACGGCCATCCAATCTCTGAGACGCCCTGGTCCGCAGACCAGACCCCCCACCGGCGTCCCCCTCCCGGCACCCCGCCCGGACCCGCCCGGACTCGCCTCACAAGGCCACGCGTACCGTCATGCGGACAATCATGTCTCGCCATATGACACGCCGGTGACATGCCCGGCTCCGCGTCCCTACGATCGGGGCCATGCAGAGCGCATTGAGCCGTCCCCACCCTCGGGGACTGGCGGTACTCACCAAGCGGCGGGCAGTCGACCTGTGCCGCGTCGCCGCCATGCTCTGTCGCCCTGTCTGAGACGCCCTGTCCGCGTCGCCCTGTCTGAGTCGCGCCGTCCGACGGGCTTCCGCACCCTCCCCCAAACCCTCTGAAGAGCCCTGAAGAGCAGCGAGCTCTTCGAGGAACAGGGAGGAACAGGGGTGCCTCGTCCCCAGCCGGCTCGTCGGCCCCTCGGGCCGGATCCATGTGTCCGCACCGCGCCACTTGGGCACCGTACGAAAGTGACGGCGCCCGGAACCCACCGGCGCACAGTCGGCATCGGCATACCCGCACACCACTCCGCACCTTCCCCCAAGCTCTCAACGAGCGGGGGGCGCCACTATCCATCCGCCACTGCCCCGGAGGAGAAGAACCATGAGCCGCAGCGACGTCCTCGTAGACGCCGACTGGGTCGAGGCCCACATCAACGACCCGAAGGTGGTCATCGTCGAGGTCGACGAGGACACCTCGGCCTACGACAAGAACCACATCAAGAACGCGGTCCGCATCGACTGGAAGAAGGACCTCCAGGACCCGGTGCGCCGCGACTTCATCGACCAGGCGGGGTTCGAGAAGCTTCTCTCGGAGAAGGGCATCGCCAACGACGACACCGTCATCCTCTACGGCGGCAACAACAACTGGTTCGCCTCCTACGCCTACTGGTACTTCAAGCTCTACGGCCACACCGGCGTGAAGCTGCTCGACGGCGGCCGCAAGAAGTGGGAGCTGGACTCGCGCGAGCTGGTCGACGGCTCCAAGGTCCCGCACCGCCCGGCCACCGAGTACAAGGCCAAGGCCCAGGACACCGCCATCCGCGCCTTCCGTGACGACGTCGTCGCCGCGATCGGCAACCTCAACCTCGTCGATGTGCGCTCCCCCGACGAGTTCAGCGGCAAGCTGCTCGCCCCCGCGCACCTCCCGCAGGAGCAGTCGCAGCGCCCCGGCCATGTGCCCAGCGCCCGCAACATCCCGTGGTCGAAGAACGCCAACGACGACGGCACCTTCAAGTCGGACGACGAACTGAGGGCGCTCTACGAGACGGAGTCCGTCGACCTCTCGAAGGACACCATCGCCTACTGCCGGATCGGTGAGCGCTCCGCGCTGACCTGGTTCGTCCTGCATGAGCTGCTCGGCCAGACCAACGTCAAGAACTACGACGGCTCCTGGACCGAGTACGGCTCGCTCGTCGGCGTGCCGATCGAGCTCGGCGCCAACAAGTAGGCCACCCCGACCTCCCTTTCCTCTGGTCCCTTCCCCCTAGGAGTACACATGTGTGGAGCAAAGGCCGGCGGCCCCGACGCTTCGACCGTCAAGTCCGGTGAGACCACGATCCAGGGCAGCGTGACCCGCGACGGCGAGCCCGTCGCCGGATACGTCCGACTCCTGGACAGCACCGGCGAGTTCACCGCCGAGGTCCCCACCTCCGCGACCGGACAGTTCCGCTTCTACGCGGCCGAGGGCACCTGGACGGTGCGCGCCCTCGTCCCGGGCGCCACCGCCGCGGACCGCACCATCGTCGCCCAGCAGGGCGGCCTGGCGGAGGTCGCCATCGCCGTCTGACGGCGGACCGGTCGCCGGTATCGGTACCAGTGACCGATACCGGTGACCGACGACCGGCGACCGGCGACCGATACCGGTGGCCGGTGGCCGACGGGCAGTACGTACCTTCCGTACGGCCGGAGGGCCGCACCCCAGAGGTTTGGACACCTTGTGCGGGGGTGCGGCCCTCCTGCTGCCGCTGTCCGCCCGGCACGCTTCTTTCCGGCACGCTTCTCTCCGGCCCGCCGCGGACTTACCGTGGAGTTGTGTACGCGCACCGCCGCTCGCCCGCAGAGCGCCGTCATCGCCGGTACTTCCTGCTGATGGGCGCGTGCCTGGTGCTGTTCGTGCTCGCCTGGGGCGTGGTACGGCTGTGGTCGGTGCCGGCCGCGGTGGCCATGTGCGTCGTCGCCATGGTCATCCCGCCGATCGCGGCGTTCGTCGGCAACCGGCGGGAACCCGGTGAGCGCTGGTGGGACGAGTCGGGCGACCCCGAGTCCGACCGCTGGTGGGGCGAGCTGGACGACCGGGGCGACACCAAGCACCCGCACTAGGCCCTGCCGGGCTTCCGGGAGTACCTCAGCACACGGGAATGCCTCAGTACACCAGCGCCTGGACGTCGTCCGGCATGATCTCGCTGACGAAGAGCTGGGCGCCGGCGATGCCCGCCCCCTCGATCAGGTCCTTCTCCTCGATGCCGCGCCGGGCCGCACACTGGGTACAGACCGTGATCGCCCCACCGCCCGAGCGGATCCCGTCGATCAGATCCGGCAGCGGCGCGGCGTGCGGGAGCTCGAACTCGGCCGCCCGCCCCGGCAGCGCGAACCACACCGATTCCCCGGTCAGCCACAGTGACACCTCGACGCCGCTGGCCGCCGCCACCGCCGCCACCGTGAACGCCTGTGAGCACCGCTCGGGCGCATCGGCACCCGCCGTCACCTTGATCACGAGCTTCTTCGCCATGAGGTAAGAGTAGGCGGCGGCCGGATGGGGCGGTGGACCTCACAGCGCCGTTGTCAGCGGTGCCGACTAGACTCGCTGGCGGTCCGATACATCCATACATCCTCACTCCGCCCAAGGAGCGCGCTCGTGCTTGAGGCATTCTTCACCTCCCTGCTGGTTCTGGTCGGTATCGGCGTGCTCGCGTTCGCCGGTCTGACCTGGAAGAAGCTGTACCAGGGCCAGCGCTGAACTCCTGAGCACCCCCTCCCCCCTCTATAGATCGTCTGAGTACTCATGATCGAGATTCCGTCCGACCTGAACCCGTCCCTGGTACCGCTCGCCTTCCTCCTCGGCGACTGGCAGGGCGCGGGTGTCTACGCCCGCGTCGGAGACACTGCCGAACAGGGCCCCGACGCCGAGAAGTGCAACTTCGGCCAGGAGGTCTCCTTCAGCCACGACGGCCGTGACTTCATCGAGTACGTCTCGCGCACCTGGGTGCTCGACGAGGACGGCAAGAAGGTCCGCCCGCTGGAGAGCGAGACCGGCTACTGGCGTATCGACAAGGACCGCAAGGTCGAGGTCGTGATGATCCGCGACCACGGCGTCGCGGAGGTCTGGTACGGCGAGCTGGCCGACCAGAAGCCGCAGATCGACCTGGCCACCGACGCCGTGGCGCGCACCGCCGCCTCCGGCCCGTACAGCGGTGGCAAGCGGCTCTACGGCTACGTCAAGGGCGACCTGATGTGGGTCGGCGAGAAGGCCACGCCGGACGTGCCGCTGCGCCCGTACATGTCGGCGCATCTGAAGAAGGTCGCCAACCTCCAGGAGTGGGCGGAGAGCCTGCCCGACGACATGCCGGACGGGGTCTCCTTCTTCAACCCGGACGGCACGCCGTACCAGGGCTGACCGCCCGGGGCGGCGCGGCATCTCGTCCCCTCGTCGTCCCTTCGCCGTGAGCAGCATCCTGTCCCCTCGCCATGGACTGCGAGGGGACAGGGAAGAGCTACGGAAGAGGGACAGAAGAGCCGCGAAGGGGCCGCGGAAGGGCCACGGAAGAGCTGATGCGGCGGCGCCGATCGCCCTTCCGCGGACAGTCGCCCTCCTACACTGGGGGTGTGGTGACCACCGACTGGCAGAGCGACCTCCGCAAGCGCGGATACCGTCTGACCCCGCAGCGCCAGCTCGTGCTGGAGGCCGTGGACAGGCTGGAGCACGCGACCCCGGACGGCATCCTCACCGAAGTCCGCAAGACCGCGGGCGGGGTGAACATCTCCACCGTCTACCGCACCCTCGAACTCCTCGAGGAGCTCGGCCTGGTCAGCCATGCGCACCTCGGGCACGGGGCGCCGACGTACCACCTCGCCGACCGCCACCACCACCTCCATCTGGTGTGCCGGGACTGCACGGACGTCATCGAGGCGGATCTGTCGGTGGCCGAGCCGTTCACGGCCGCGCTGCGCGAACAGTTCGGCTTCGACACGGATATGAAGCACTTCGCGATCTTCGGGCGCTGTGCGGCCTGCCGCACCAAGGCCGCCGATGCCAAAGCCGAAGCCAAAGCCGATGCCGATGCCGCAGTCGATGCCAGAGCTGAAGCCACAGCCGACGCCAGGGCCGGCCGGGCCGACGGCTGACCGCCCGATTCGGTGCCAGGGACCCCGAGTCGGCGCCAGGGCTCCCCGAGCCGGTGCCAGGCCCCCGGACCGACGGCTGAGCCTCTGGCGTCCGGGTCGTAGGCTGGCCTCATGCTGCGACATTCACCCGCCAGCCCTCTGCTGTCGCTGCCCGGCGCCGTCCCCGCCGAGGCCCCCGACGAAGGCGTCGCCGCGCACTACGGCGACCTGTTCCGGGAACAGCGCGCGCTCGCCGACGGCTCCGGCTTCGTGGACCTCTCGCACCGCGGTGTGGTCACCGTCTCCGGGCCCGAACGGCTGAGCTGGCTGCATCTGCTGCTCACCCAGCACGTCAGCGATCTCCCGCCCGGCCAGGCCACCGAGGCGCTGATCCTCTCCGCGCACGGGCACATCGAGCACGCGGTCTACCTCGTCGACGACGGCACGACGACCTGGATGCACACCGAACCGGGCAACCAGGAGGCGCTGATCGCCTACCTGGAGAGCATGAAGTTCTTCTACCAGGTCGAGGTCGCCGACCGCACCGACGAGATCGCGGTGGTCCACCTGCCGGCCGGTTCGATCACCGAGTCGCCCGCCGACACCGTCGTACGCGAGACCGCCCACGGCCGCGATCTGTTCCTGCCGCGCACCGGGCTGGAGCCGTTCGCCGCGGCGCACGGCCCGGCGATCGGCGTGCTGGCGATGGAGGCGCTGCGGGTCGAGGCGCACCGTCCCCGCCTGGGGCTGGAGACCGACCACCGCACCATCCCGCACGAGGTGGGCTGGATCGGCACCGCGGTACACCTCCAGAAGGGCTGCTACCGCGGCCAGGAGACCGTCGCCCGGGTCCACAACCTGGGCAGGCCGCCGCGCCGGCTGGTCTTCCTGCACCTGGACGGCAGCGACGTACATCTGCCGCCGCACGGCGCCCCCGTACGCCTGGCCGCAGACGGCGAGGAGGGCCGCCAGCTCGGCTTCGTCACCACCTCGGCCCGCCACTACGAGCTCGGCCCGATCGCACTGGCGCTGGTCAAGCGGAACGTGCCGGTGGACGCCGCGCTGCTGGCGGGAGGCACGGCGGCGGCACAGGAGGTCGTGGTCGAACCGTAGTTGCCGTACGGATGCCGCCGAGGGGCCCGTACGGACGCTGCTGGGCTGCGGCGTACGGGCCAGGCCTCGGCGGGCGCGTGCATCAGACCTCGGCGCGTACGTCCGTCAGACCTCGATGGGTACGGTGAACGGCCCGTCGTCCGTCAGACCTCGACGAGTACCGTGAACGGCCCGTCGTCCGTCAGACCTCGACGAGTACCGTGAACGGCCCGTCGTTCGTCAGCGACACCTTCATCTGCGCGCCGAAGCGGCCGGTCTCCACCTGGGCGCCCAGCTCCCGCAGCTGTGCGACGACCTCGTCGACCAGCGGTTCGGCGACCGGCCCGGGGGCCGCGCCGTTCCACGTGGGACGGCGGCCCTTGCGGGCGTCACCGTAGAGAGTGAACTGGCTGATCACCAACAGCGGCGCTCCGATGTCCGAGCAGGACTTCTCACCCTGCAGAATCCGCACCGACCACAGCTTGCGGGCGAGCTGCGCCGCCTTCTGCGGGGTGTCGTCGTGGGTGACCCCCACCAGCACGCACAGGCCCTCCCCGGTGATCTCCCCGACCGTTTCTCCCGCCACCTCGACGCGTGCGCCGTCGACTCTCTGCACCACAGCTCGCATACCCGCCATGATGCCGGGCGGCCGGACCGCTTCGGACAGCCGTACCCTCCCGGGGCCGTTCGGGTGCCATGGCCCTGCGGAAGGACCGCACAGAGTGGCACGATGCGTGCACGCGGTGCGTTTCAGGGACAACATGCCCTGGACGCGGTACCGGACGAGGGGACGGAACCATCCATGACCACTGTCGGCGCCGGACAGACACCCGGTCCCGTACCAACCGCTCGTACGACACCGGATGCCCGCACGGCGTCCGGTGTCCGCGCCACACCGGAGGCCCGCACGGCGCCCGACGGACGGACGGGGCCGGAGCCGGCGACGGCATCCGCCTCCCCCTCCCCCACACCGGCGCCGCCGACCGCGTCCACGACGAGCACCACCAGTGCCACGGCTACCGCCCCAGCTACGGCAACGGCTCCGGCCACTGCTACGGCAACGGCTCCGGCCACTGCTCCGGTGACGACTACGGCCACCGCCTCCGCGGCCACCACCACGACCACGACCACGGCACCGGCTCACCGCGAGCCGGCCGGCACCAAGGACGACCCCATGCCCCAGGCAGGTCAGGCGCAGCACCCCCGCCCTCCGCAGCAGCGCGACCGCTGCCGCCCGGCCGCCGCCCCCGATCTCTCCGGTCTGGGGCTGCCCGCGCTGCGCGTACTGCGGCGCGACGCACAGCAGGAGGAGGCCGATCTGAGCTATCTACGGCGTTTGCTTCAGGGCCGGATCGACATTCTGCGGGCCGAGATCGCCCGCCGGAGCGCCCAGCACTCCCCTCTGCTCGACCGGCTGCCGGAGATCCTGGCGGATCTGCCGTCCCGGCACCGCTCCTCGGCGCGTCATGTGACGCTCGGCACACCCCACAGCGAGGAGTACCGCAGGCTGGCCGAGGAGATGCTCGGTGAGGTGGAGCTGTCCGACCTCACCGCGCGCACCGACGAGGAGCTCCACGACGCGATGGGCCGGCTGATCCGCCACGAACGGGAGGTGTCGCAACGCCGTCAGTCACTCCAGCGCACCACTGATGATTGCAGCGCGGAGATCACCCGCAGGTACCGTGAAGGTGAAGCGCAGGTAGACGACCTGCTGTCCTGACCTGGCCACAAGCCTCCGGGCACAGCGTCCTGGCGGACTGGTGGAGCCGTCCGGCACCCGGACGCGCCGGCCCCAGGGCCCGGATCCGGCCCCGGACAGCGGCACCCGACACCACCCCCGGAAGGCCGCCGATGACCTCGTCCTCGCACTCGTCCTCACCCGCCCCGATATCCGCCGCGATACCCCCCGCGATATCCACCGCTGTATCCACCGCTGTATCCACCGCTGTATCCACCGCGACAGCCTCGCCGATACCCACATCGCCCGTCCTCGCCGAGGTCGTGCGCTCCGGCTTCGTCGAGGGCCGGCACCGCGGCTCGCTGGTGGTGCTGGCGGCGGACGGCAGTGTGGAGACGGCGTGGGGCGAGGTGACCGCCCCGGTCTTCCCCCGCTCCTCGAACAAGCCGATGCAGGCCGCCGCGGTGCTGCGTGCGGGCCTGGACCTGTCCGGTGAGCGGCTGGCGCTGGCCGCCGCGAGCCACTCCGGTGAAGCCTTCCACCTGGACCTCGTACGGACCATGCTCGACGAGCACGGGCTGACCCCGGACCATCTGCAGGCACCGCCGGACCTGCCGCTGGACCCGGTGGAGGCGGAGGCGTACCTGGCCTCGGGCCGGGTCCGCGACCGCCTCGCCATGAACTGCTCGGGCAAGCACACCGCGATGCTGGCCGCCTCCGCGCTCAACGGCTGGCCGCTGGCCTCGTACCTCGATCCGGACCATCCGCTGCAGCAGCTGGTGGCCGAGGGCGTACGCGACGCGAGCGGCGAGGACGTCGTGCACGTGGGCACCGATGGCTGCGGCGCGCCGCTGCTCGCGCTCTCGCTGACCGGTCTGGCCCGCGCCTTCCGGCAGTTCGTCCTGGCGGAGCCGGGCACTCCGGAGCGGCGTGTCGCGGACGCGATGCGCGCCCACCCGGAGTACGTCGCCGGCACCCGCCGTCCCGACACCTGGCTGATGCGGGCGCTGCCCGGGGTGCTGTCGAAGATGGGCGCCGAGGCGGTCCAGGCGGTGGCCCTGCCGGACGGCCGCGCCCTGGCCTTCAAGATCGATGACGGGGCGTCCCGTGCCCTCGGGCCGGTTCTGGCCCGCGTCCTGCGCACGATGGGCGTCGAGTCCGACGTGCTGGCGCGGCTGGAGGACGTACCGCTGCTGGGTGGCGGCGTACGCGTCGGGGAGATCCGGGCCGCGTTCTGACCGGCCCCGCTGCCGGCCTCACCGACAGCCTCACCGACAGCCCCGCCATCAGTCCGGCCATCGGCCCGGCCATCAGTCCGGCCATCGGCTCGGCCGTCGGCCCGGTGGCCGGCCTCACCATCAGTCCGGCCACCGGCTCTGCCACCCACTCCGGCATCAGCCCGCCACCGGCCCCGCCACCGCTGCCGCAACGGCCATGGCCTGCATAAAGTGGCGCTGACAGGGCACATACGCACCACCCACCACAGCAGGAGGCCGGCGACCATGAGCGACGCGAATCCCGAGCCGCAGGGGCCCGAGGCGATCGAGCACGCGCACGACCCCGAGGTACTGCAGCTCGCCGCGAAGGTCTTCGACCTGGCACGGCACGGTGACACCGACACCCTCGCCGCGTACGTGGACGCGGGCGTGCCCGCCAGCCTGACGAACGACAAGGGCGACTCGCTGGTGATGCTGGCGGCCTACCACGGCCACCCCACCACCGTGGAGGCGCTGTTGAAGCGGGGCGCCGACGCCGACCGGCCCAACGACCGTGGCCAGACGCCACTGGCCGGCGCGGTCTTCAAGGGCGAGGACGAGGTCGTCAAGGTGCTCGTCGCGCATGGTGCGGACCCGGCAGCGGGCACCCCCTCCGCGATCGAGACGGCCCAGATGTTCCAGAAGACCGAACTGCTGAAGCTGTTCGGCGTGGAGTGACGGGAATGGCGGAAATGGCGGGAACGGCTGAGGGTTTGATCGGCGGGGAGGGAGCGACCGGCGGGGGGAATGGCCTGGCGGGGAGGGAATGACCGGCGGCATGGCAGGTGCAGGTGCAGGTGCCCCCACCACACTTGACCTCAACCTTTCTTGAGGTCCTAGCGTCGAGCCCGGCGGCGGCAACACCACACGGCCGCCGCCGCCTCATCCGCCGTGCCACGAAGGGCCACGCATGTCCCAGCACCCCTACCGCCTCGCAGTGATTGTCGGCAGCACCCGGGAGGGCCGGTTCGCGCCCGTCATCGCGAACTGGTTCACCCGGCAGGCCGAACGCCACCCCGAGATCGCCCTCGACGTCATCGACCTGGACACGGTCCGCCCGTACGAACTCCGCCACGGCAGCGAGGAGTACGCGTCCTACGCCAAGCGCGTCGACGAGGCGGACGCCTTCGTCGTGATCACCCCGGAGTACAACCACTCCTTCCCGGCCCCGCTCAAGCACGCCATCGACCTGCTGCACTCCCCGTGGCAGGCCAAGCCGGTCGGCTTCGTCTCGTACGGCGGGATCTCCGGCGGCCTCCGCGCCGTCGAGCAACTGCGGCTGGTCTTCGCCGAGTTGCACGCCACGACGGTCCGCGAAACGGTGTCCTTCGCGCTCGCCGGCACGCTCTTCGACGACGCCGGCCACCTGCACGACCCGGCCCCGGCCGCCCAGGCCGCCGACACCCTTCTCGCGCAGCTGAGCTGGTGGGCCGTGACCCTCCGCGAGGCCCGCGCCGCCCGCCCGTACGGCGAATAGCGGGACCCGCACCCTCCCCCCCCCAACCCCTACCCCACATCCCCTTTCAGGCCGGTCGCGCGGTCGACGAGCGCCGTGATCAGGCCGTCGGCCTCCTCATCCGGCACCACTCCGGGCAGGGTGAGCTGCTCCAGCATCAGCCCGGTCATCGCGAGATACATCAGCATCACCGCCGTACGGTCCCCCGGCAGCCCGCTGTCCAGATGGAAGCGGACATCCTCGTCGAGTACCGCCCGGATGGTCCGGGTCAGCTCCGCCCGCAGTTCGGGCCGCCGGGTGGCCTCCAGGCGCAGCTCCAGCATCGCCAGATAGCCGGTACGGTTCTCGGCCACCCGGCGGTTGATCCAGTGCATCAGCTCGACGACCAGCGCCCGGTCCCGGGGCGCCGCCAGCACCTCGGCGACCTCAGCCGGGTCGGGCGCGATCCGCTGGTGAATCTGCCCGGTGACCTGGGCCAGCAGGTCGTCCCGGTTGGCGAAGTAGTTGGACGCGGTGCCGTTGGGCACACCCGCGGCCGTATCGACGGCCCGGAAGGTCAGCCCGCGCGCGCCGTCCCGCGCCAGCACCTCGATCGCGGCGTCCACCAGCGCCGCCCGCCGCTCAGGATTACGCGCCATCCCTCAGCTCCTCCGCCGTCCGCATCCCTGTCCACGCCCCCGATTCCGCATGCTCCACAAAAAAGACTTGCAACCACTACACCAAGAGTACTACAAATGAAGCACTACACCTGGAGTTGTTGTCGCGACCCAGCCGCCCGCTCCCGAACGAGAAGGACCACCACGACCACCATGCACTTCACCAAACTCGGCACCGCCCTGCTCACCGACGACGTCGCCGCCAGCGCCCGCTTCTACGCCGACAATTTCGGCTTCCAGCGGGTGGTGGAGCTGGACTGGTACGCCAGCCTCCAGCACCCCCAACACCCCGATCACCACCTGGACTTCACCCTGCGCGGCCACGAAGCCATGCCCGAGGACTTCCGCACCCAGCAGACCGGCGGGGCGCTCCTCGGCTTCCTCGTGGAGGACGCTGAAGCCGAGGAAGCCGCACTGCGCGCCAAGGGCGTACCGATCGCCGTACCAGTGCGCGACGAGCCCTGGGGGCAGCGCCGCTTCAACGTCTGGGCCCCCGAGGGCACCCTCATCGAGGTCCTCCAGACCATCGCCCCCGACCCGGAATGGCTGGCCTCCCAGGGCCTGTGAACGCCGCTGCCGGGAGACCGGCGGCGGCACGCTCCCACCCCCTTCCCACCCTCAACCTCCAGCCCTCCAGCGCTCAACCTCCAGCCCTACAGCGCTCGGCCTCCAGTCCTCCAGCCCTCAACCACCAGCCCTCAACCTTCAGTCCTCACCCGGCCGTTCCTGAATCGCCCAGCCATTCCCGTCCGGATCGCTGAAGTAGACGAACGAGTTCCACGCCCCGCCGGGACCCTCGGCCATCGCCCCGTTCTCCACATGCTGAACGGGGCCGGCCGGGACGCCCCGTTCGATCAACTGCGCGCGGGCGGCCGCGACATCGGACACCACCAGCTGCAGCCCCTGCACGGATCCCGGCGGCACCTCGGAGACTCCGGCACCCGCCCCGATGACGATCGAACAGTCCGACCCGGGAGGCGTCAGCTGCACAATGCGCGCCGCACCACCGATGCATACGTCGTGATCGACAGCGAAGCCCACCTGCTCGCTGTAGAAGCGCTTCGCCCGCTCCACATCAGACACCGGAATCGGCACCAGTTCGAGCTTCCAGTCCATGCCGCACCGTCCCTCCGTACGAGGACGCCCACTGCACAAAGTCTAGGAAGCGCAGCACGGATGCGCTCATCGACGCCCATTGCCCTTCAATGCCCTTCATTAGCCCTCATCGCCCCCCCGTCGCCCCCCATTGCCTCCCATTGCCCCTCGTGGGCCGCTCCCCCGGGCGGGCTCACCCGTTGACGAAGGTCATGCTCACCTTGTCGTAGCGGGTCCCGGCTATCAGTGCCGCCGGGGCTGCTGCGTCGATGGCGGCGAGTTCGTCAGCGGTGAGTTCGATCGCGACGGCGGCGAGGTTCTCCTCCAGGTACTCCCGCCGACGGGTGCCGGGGATCGGCACGACGTCCTCTCCGCGGTGCTGCACCCAGGCCAGAGCGAGCTGACCCGCACTGACGCCCCTCTCCGCGGCGAGGTCGTGCAGCTTCTCGACGATGGCCAGGTTCTGCTCCAGATTGCCCTCGGCGAAGCGCGGCTGGGTGCGGCGCATATCGGACTCCGGCAACGCCTTCAGCGAGGTGTAGCGACCGGTCAGGAAGCCCCGCCCGAGCGGGGAGAACGGCACCAGGCCGATGCCGAGTTCACGGCATACCGGCACGGTCTCCTGCTCCAGATCGCGCGTCCACAACGACCACTCGCTCTGTAGCGCGGCGATCGGATGCACCGCATGCGCCCGACGCAGCGTCGCCACACTCGCCTCGGACAGTCCGAGGTGCCGCACCTTGCCGGCCGCGACCAGATCGGCCATCGCACCGACGGTCTCCTCTATCGGTACGTCAGGATCGACGCGGTGCTGGTAGTAGAGGTCGATGTGGTCGACCCCGAGTCGGCGCAGTGAGGCGTCGCAGGCCTGCCGTACGTAGGCGGCGTCGCCACGGATCACGGTCGGCTCACCGAGCCGGTTGACGAACCCGAACTTGGTCGCCAGCACCACCTCGTCCCGCCGGCCGGCGATGGCCCTGCCTATCAGTTCCTCATTGTGGCCCGCCCCGTAGAAGTCGGAAGTGTCCAGCAGGCTGATGCCGAGGTCGAGCGCGCGGTTGATGGTCGCGATCGACTGCGCATCGTCAGACTCCCCGTAGCCGTGGCTCATCCCCATGCAACCCATTCCCTGCGCGGAAACGGTCAGCTCGCCGAGTTTGCGCGAAGGGACGCTCAACGCGCCCGGCATGCTCGGAGTACCCGGCATGCTCGAGGTGGTTGGCGTGCTCGCCGTGACTGGCGTGCTCGGCGCGGCCGACGTGCTCGGCGTGGCTGGGTTCGTCGTCGCTGTCTTCGATGTGGTCATGCTGCTGCTACCTCCTGGCCTGGGGACTTACCGGAATCCCGGCCGGGACGTTATGAGTTGGAGTGCGCTCGAAGTCAACCTCGAAGTCAACAAGGCTTCGGCGGTGGTGGTCGTACGATGCCGAGGCAGAGTCCCGTCAGCCGGTTCTCCCGCGTTCCGTCAGCCGGTGTCTCCCGCAATGGCCCGCAGGGCCTGGCAGTGCGCGGTGAAGGCGGTGCGGCCATCCTCCGTGAGAGCGAGCCAGGTGCGCGGGCGCTTGCCGACGTAGCCCTTGGTGACGGCGACGTAGCCGGCCTTCTCCAAGGTGGCGACCTGCCGTGACAAGACCGAGTCGCTCACCTCGACGGTATCGCGGACGAAGGCGAACTCCGCCTTGTCGGCAGCCGCCAGCGTCGCCACGATGGAGAAGCGGACCGGGGCGTGGATCACCTCGTCGAGTTCATGGCGTGGATGGTTTCCCCGCTGCGGGTCCGTCACCGCCGGGCCTCCAGGTAAGCGCCTATCAGCCCGGGAAGGGCAACCACCAGGGCACCGGGCACCCACCACGCCGCAACGCCCGGAAACCAGATGCAGCCAGGAATCAGCACCGCGTTGTAGAGCAGCGCCCAGGTGCCGATCAAGCCGCCGTGCCAACGGCCGAACCCGCGCCGGGATACGCGCTGCCGGGCCGCGTACACCGACAGTCCCCCGATGACGAGGCACCAGCACGTTATGCCGATCGCCACCCCATACGGATGGTCCAGCAGCCCGATGGCGAGGACCAGGAGCCCGGATGCACAGCCGTAGATCACCTGGTACCAGACATACCACCGGGAGCTGTCCCGGACCTTGGAGCTCAGCTCCTGCGCGCGGGCCAGTGCGGCCGCCGCGTCAGATGCGCCCCCGGAATCTGATGCGCATGCGTAATTCGGCATTTCAGTCCCCCCCTGACTAATGCGTTGACCAATGCGTCGGTTCGTCCTCCCGCGCCGCCCCATCTCCCGGCGTCGCACAATCAGCATGACAAGTACTTTCCAATCTGACAAGTACTTTCCAGCCGTCCGCTGCGGATGAGGCGCGGTTCGCCCCACGCCGCCCCACGCCCCGCACCGCCCAGCCCAGCCCAGCCCCGCACCGCACCGCACCGCACCGCATCCGAAGCTTTCGCTGCGTCAGGTACTGTGATCGTCACAGCAGTGGCCCGTTCGAGGAGGTGAGACCGATCCCCCGCCAGTCCCGGCAGGCGCTCCCGTCTCACGCCGTGCGGTCCACCCGGTCCAAGTGACCGTCCGGCACAGGTGACCCGGGAAGCGCGCTCAGCGCCCCGAAAGGCTCACATGTCGTCACCTCAGTTCCCCGCGCCCCCATTCCCCTCGGACCTGGTCCCGCCCCTCGCGGAGCGGGTCTCGTCGCGCTGTTCGGCTCCCGCGTCTCAGCAGGTCTCGCCGCCGCCGTCCCACTCCGCCATCGTCACCACGCTGCGCGCCGCCGGCTGCGTCTTCGCCGAGGACGAGGCCGACCTGCTCCTCTCCACCGCGGATACGCCGGACGAGCTCGCCGCCATGGTGGAGCGACGGGTCGCCGGCCTGCCTCTGGAACACGTCCTCGGCTGGGCCGAGTTCCACGGACTGCGCATCGCCGTCGATCCCGGCGTCTTCGTGCCCCGTCGCCGCACCGAATTCCTGCTGGGCGAGGCCATCGCGCTCAGCCTCCGGGCCAGGGACCGCCGCCTCCCCTGCCCCCGCTCCTGCCCTCTCCCCTGCCGTCCCCTGATCGCAGTCGACCTGTGCTGCGGCTCCGGCGCGGTGGGCGCCGCGCTGGCCACCGCGCTCACCACCGGGCCGGAGCGAGTCGAGCTGTACGCGGCCGACATCGACCCCGCCGCGGTGCGCTGCGCCCGCCGTAACGTCACCTCCGTGGGAGGCCAGGTCTACGAAGGCGACCTCTTCGCCGCGCTGCCCACCGGGCTCCGCGGCCGTATCGACATCCTGGTGGCCAACGTTCCCTACGTACCGACCGAAGAGGTCGGACTGCTACCCGCGGAAGCCCGCGAGTACGAGCCGCTGGTGGCGCTCGACGGCGGCGCGGACGGGCTCGACGTGCTGCGCCGGGTGACCGCCGCCGCGCCGCAGTGGCTGGCGCCGGGTGGACATCTGCTCGTCGAGACGAGCGAACGGCAGGCCCCGCGGGCAGTCGAGGCCTTCGCCCTCAACGGTCTGCATCCCCGGGTGGCCACCTGCGACGAGTTGTACGCCACGGTCGTCATCGGGACCCGGCGGCGACAAGGCGACGGCGCGTCCCGCAGCGCTGAACACAGCGCCGAACGCAGCGCGGAACGCTGACGGCTCCCCGCCCTCCTCTTGCCTCGTCACAGCAACGCCCTGCCGGTCGCCCGATCGGCCGCCGCCACGCCGCCGGGCAAATGCGGTCGGCGCCGGCAGAGCCGACACTGACCGAACGGACATCTCCCTCCACGGACGTCCCCCGCCCCCCCTCAGACGCAGACCACTCCCGCAGACGTAGACCACTCCCGGAGAAATCTCCCGAGGCCACAGCAGAACGAAGACGGTGGTGAGACGGCGTGCCGAGCGAGGACGGGTGGCAACACGGACAACAGGGCAGACGACAAGACAGAGGACAGGACAGGCCACAGACCAGGCAGCGGTGGCAGCGGTGGCTGCCATGCCGAGCAGTCTGGGAGGACCATGACCGGCACCGCTGGGCCGGCCCGCTGGCCGCGGCCGGACTCATGGCGGGCGCGGCAATGGCCCTCTTCGGGCTACCTCCGATCGACCTCCACGGGCCGCCGCATCGCGCGGGCGTGATGGGACCGCTGTGCGGCGGCACCCGTGGGGTACACGCGGCAATGCTCGGGCACTTCGGCGAGGCCTGGCGCTACAACCCCCTCAGCGTGGTGCTGGTCGCCGGCGCCCTGACCGTAGTGGTCCGCGAGGTCGTTGGACGCCTCGGAGGCCGCTGGCTGAACCTACGGGTACGCCGCCGCCCTATGACGGTGTTGGCCCTGACCCTGCTCGTCGCACTGACGGTGCGGCAGCAGGCGTACGCCGACCTGCTGCGGGTCGACCCGCACGCCGAGACACACGCCTGGTTGTCCCAGCACCCTGACCTCCCCGGTGGTGAGTGGTAGGTGGCAGGTGGCAGGTGGGCATCGTCGAGTTACTCGCAGACCTGAGCGTTCGCCGGGGCATGCGTATCGCCGCTGTCCGCGCCCAGGCCCGCGAGCAGGCGTAGCCCGTCCTCGGCGGGGCTTCCGGGAGCTGCGGACAGCACCAGCAGCTCCATGCCCGACCCATCCGGGAGTGCGAAGTTCTCCTGGTGCAGTTCCAACAGTCCGACCAGCGGGTGCCGGTACGCCTTGCATCCATGTGTACGGGCGCACACGTCCGCGCGGGCCCAGAGACGGCGGAAGCGTTCGCTGCCCATCGCCAGCTCGCCGATGAGCGAGGCCAGGCGCGGGTCCTCGGGGTATTTGCCGGCGGCCAGACGCAGGTGCCCGACCACGTCGAGGGTGCATTTCTCCCAGTCCGCGTACAGGCCGCGCTCGGCCTCCTCGAGGAAGATGTGCCGGGCGGTGTTCAGGCCCGGCATCGGCCGGCCGTAGAGGAGACCGGCAAGGCGGTTCCCGGCGAGCACGTCCATGCGGTGGTCCATGATCAGCGCGGGTGCGTCGGCGACCAGGCCGAGGACGCGCAGCAGCTCCGGCCGGACCCGCCCGCCCGGCGCCTTCGTGCGGCGGCGGCGCTGCCGGGCGAGCCGGTGGAGGTGCCCGCGTTCGGTCTCGTCGAGGCCCAGCACGCGGGCGAGCGCGTCGAGGACCTGCTCGGAGGGCTGGGTCGCGCGGCCCTGCTCCAGGCGTACGTAGTAGTCGACGCTGACTCCGGAGAGGTGCGCGACCTCTTCGCGGCGCAGCCCTTCGACGCGTCGGCGGCTGTCGACGGGGATGCCGACGGCCGCCGGATCGACCCGGGAACGCCGGGTCCGCAGGAAGCCCGCGAGATCGTCCATGTCCCCAGTATGGCCTCGGTGTTGACCGTGAAGGTGGCCCTGCCGTTACCAGGAAGTCCTGTCCGACGGAAGCCCCGTCCAGCGGAAGAGCCGTCCAACGGAAGTCCCGTCCGATGGAAGAGGTGTCCGACGGAAGAGACGTCCAACGGAAGAGGCGTCCGACGGAAGAAGCGTCCCTGAACGCCGGGCATCGCGGCGCCCAGGATCGAAGACATCCGATCCGTTCCGAAGGAGTCAAGGAGTGTTCCCGTGAAGACGCTGATCGTCTACGCCCACCCGGAGCCGAAGTCGCTCAACGGCTCGCTGAAGGACCTCGCGGTGTCCACATTGGAGAACGCCGGGCACGAGGTGCGGGTGAGCGATCTGTACGCGATGAACTGGAAGACGGCCGTGGACGCCGCGGACTACGGCCCCGACGCCTCAACTCCGCTGAAGGTCGCTCGGGACTCGGGCCGGGCCTTCGACGCCGGGACGCTCACCCCGGACGTCCTCGCCGAGCAGCAGAAGCTGCTGTGGGCCGACACGCTCATCTTCCAGTTCCCGCTGTGGTGGTACTCGATGCCCGCGATCCTCAAGGGCTGGGTGGACCGGGTATTCACCTACCGATTCGCGTACGGCGTCGGCGAGCACAGCGACACCAAGTACGGCGAGCGCTACGGCGAAGGCACCCTCGCGGGCAGGAAGGCTCTGCTGTCGGTGACGGCCGGCGGCCCGGAGTCGCATTACGCCGCTCGCGCGATCAACGGCCCCATCGACGATCTGCTGTTCCCGATCCACCACGGCATCCTCTACTACCCGGGCATCGAGGTGCTGCCGCCGTTCGTGCTGTACGGCACCGACCAGATGACCGGCGAGGACTACCGGGACGCCACCAAGGCCTGGGAGCAGCGCCTGCTCACCCTGGAATCGACCGAGCCGATCGCGTTCCGGCGGCAGAACTTCGGCGATTACGAGCTCCCCTCACTGCACCTGAAGGAGGGACTGGAGCCCGCGGGCCGCACGGGGTTCGGGCTGCACGTGCGCGACTGACCGCCGGGGCGGGGGTAGCCGGGGCGAGTTCGAGTCCGCGCTCCCCCTGCCCCTCGCCCTGCCCCTGACCCTGGTCCTGGCCCTGGCCCTGGTCCTGGTCCTCACCCTGGCCCGCCAGATTCCGCGACGGCTGACGAGCTCGTACGTGGTGAGCAGCGGTTTGCGGCGGTTTGCGGCGGCTACTGTAGCGGCGGCTTGCAGCGGCCAGCAACGGTCAGCGGCGCAGCGCTTCCGCGCCTGCATACCGGGCGCTGCTGCCCAACCCCTCCTCGATGCGGATGAGTTGGTTGTACTTGGCGGTGCGGTCGGAGCGGGACAGCGAGCCGGTCTTGATCTGACCGCAGCCCGTGGCCACCGCCAGGTCCGCGATCGTCGTGTCCTCCGTCTCTCCCGAGCGGTGCGACATGACGACGGTGTAGCCCGCCCGGTGGGCGGCGTTGACGGTGGCCAGGGACTCCGTCAGGGTGCCGATCTGATTGACCTTCACCAGGACCGAGTTGGCGACGCCGGAGCGGATGCCCTCGCGCAGGAGGGTCTCGTTCGTGCAGAACACGTCGTCGCCGGTGAGCTGGCAGCGCGCACCGACCCGTGCCGTCAGGTCCTGCCACCCCGCCAGGTCGTTCTCGGCCATCGGGTCCTCGATCGACACGATGGGGTAGGCGTCGATCAACTTGACCAGGTAGTCGGCGTGTTCGGCCGGTGTGCGCCGTACGCCCTCGCCGGTGTAGTCGTAGACGCCGTCGCGGAAGAACTCGGACGACGCGGGGTCCATGACCAGGCCGATGTCCGTGCCCGGCCGGTAACCCGTGCGCTCGACGGCGGCCACGACGAAGTCGAGGGCCTCTTCGGCGGTGCGCAGGGCGGGCGCGAAGCCGCCCTCGTCGCCGACGCCCGTGGAGTGTCCGGCGGCGAGCAGGTCGCGGCGCAGGGTATGGAAGATCTCGGACCCCATCCGCACGGCCTCGGCGAAGGTCTCCGCGCCGATCGGGGCGATCATGAACTCCTGGAAGTCCAGGGGGTTGTCGGCGTGCGCGCCCCCGTTGACGATGTTCATCATCGGTACGGGCAGCAGCCGGGCGTCGGAGCCGCCGAGGTAGCGGTAGAGCGGCAGGCGGCGGGCGGCCGCCGAGGCCTTGGCAGTGGCCAGGGAGACCCCGAGGATCGCGTTGGCGCCGAGCCTGGACTTGGCGGGGGTGCCGTCCGTGGCGACGAGGGCGGCGTCGAGGCCGGCCTGGTCCTCGGCCTCGCGACCGGTGACGGCGGCGGCGAGCTCCGTGTTGACGTGGCGTACCGCGCGGTCGACGCCCTTGCCGTGCCAGCGAGCCGGGTCACCGTCGCGGAGTTCGACGGCTTCGCGGGCGCCCGTCGAAGCGCCGGAGGGGACTGCGGCCCGACCGATGGATCCGTCCGCCAGTTCCACGTCCACTTCGACGGTGGGGTTGCCCCTGCTGTCGAGAACGCGGCGGCCGGTGACGGAGGTGATGGCGGTCACGGGAGTCCTGCCTTTCAAGGGTGGTTGCTCTGGTCATCCGTAAGACCCGTTGTCGTATGCGTGCCGGGCTCCGGCTGCTACGTGCCGGGCTGTGGCTGCGGCGACAGTGGCGCTGGACCCGGCACAGCAAAACTCTACAGCAATGCTGCGCAG
The DNA here is from genome assembly GCF_042895955.1 of Streptomyces sp. NPDC001339. Classification (NCBI taxonomy): domain Bacteria; kingdom Bacillati; phylum Actinomycetota; class Actinomycetes; order Kitasatosporales; family Streptomycetaceae; genus Streptomyces; species Streptomyces sp. NPDC001339. Next base: position 183,316 of record NZ_JBIAWT010000012.1, read on the forward strand.
CTATGCTGTTCAGTGCTGCTGAACAGTTGCACTGTTCAGCATCGCTGCGCAGTTACGCTGCGTTAAAATTCGGTATGCCCATTCCGGAATCCGCCGCCGTCGCGGCCGAACTGCGCACCGCGATGGGAAAGCTCACCCGGCGCGTGAAGCTCGAGGACCAGATGCCGCTCGGCCAGGTGGCCGTCCTCGGTGCGCTGGACCGCAGCGGCGCGATGACGACCAGCGAACTGGCGGCCGATCAGCGGGTGCGTCCGCAGTCCATGGCCCGAGCCGTCGGACTGCTCATGGAGCAGGGGCTGATCACTCGTCGGGCGCATCCGACCGACGGCCGCAAGAGCCTGGTCGAGCTCTCCTCTGCGGGGCAGGCGCTGCTGGAGGAGGAGCGGGGGCGCAGGGCCGATTGGCTTGCGCGGGCGATCGAGGCGGAATTGACGGGGGAGGAACGGGAGTTGCTGGCGCGGGGGATCGGGCTGGTGGAGCGGCTCGCGGCGCACGAGGCAGCGACCCGTGGATCAGACGACCGCTTGAGCTGATGTGGACGTACTTCCGCCGTCGTGGACGCACTTCCGTTGTCACGGCGGGGCGGACGCCCGCCCGCCCCGTAGCACTGCGCAGGCCCCGAACGTCAGCAGCCCACCGGCGAGGAAGGTGCCCCGCACGCCGGTCAGCGGCAGGATCAGTGCCCCAAGTGCGGCGCCCGCCGCGATACCGGCGTTGTAGGCACCGGAGTTCGCCGCGAGGGCGATATCCGTGCGGCCCGGTGCGCAGTGCAGCATCGCGTTCTGGGTGGTCATGAACACCGGCCCGAGTGCACCGCCCATCAGCACCAGGAACACCACCGCCCCTACCGGACGGGTGCCGGCCGCGTACAGACCGAGCATGCCCACCGCCTGTGTGGCTACGGCCGTGGTCAGAGCGGACTGCGGAAAGCGGTCCAGTATCGCGCCGGTGATGCTCGCCCCGGCCAGACACGCCACGCCGAAAGCCACGAGCAGGGCGCTGACCGCGCTCGATGAGAACCCGCTCACGTCGCCCAGGAACTTCACGATGTAGGTGTATCCCGCGAATGCCCCGGTGGCGGACAGGGTGCCGCCCGCCAGCACCGTCCAGAACCGGCGGGCGTGGGGACTGGTTCCGTAGGCGGTGGGCTCTTTTTCCGGACGCGAGGTCGGCAGCAGAACAGCGATCGTCACCAGAGAGATGAGCCCCGGAACCGCCGGCAGAGCGACCGGAACCGGCCAGCCACTCTGCCGACCCAGCCAGGTCCCGGCGGGAACACCGAGCACCAGGGCGAGCGAACCGGCGACGGACAGTGCCCCGACCACACGCCCACGGACCTCTGGCGCGAACAGGCCCACCGCGACCGGCCCCATCACAGCCCAGAACAGCGCCTGGCCGAGCGCGGTCAGCAGCCGCGCCACAAGGAGCAGCCAGTAGGAGGTAGCCAGCGCTGCCATCAGACTGGACACGACGAGCGCGGCCAGAAGTCCCGTGAGCACATGCCGCCGGGGCACAGCCCGCATGACGTGGGCCAGCGGTACCGACGCAACGGCCACCGTCACGCCGTAACCGGTAACCAGGAGACCGACCGCCGGCACCGACACCCGAAGGCTTTCAGAGATGAGCTCCAGGAGGCCGATCGGCAGGTTCTCCGCAGTGTTGAAGGTGAAGGCGGCCAGCATCAGGGCCACGAGCACCGCCGGTCCGTGCCAGGGAGCCGGTTGTCGACCGGCGATCGCAAGGTCTCTTCCCGCCCTCGCCCGTTGCTCCTGCTCCTGCTCCATGGCGCCGTCCATGGAGGTACCCCACAGAGCTCACCGACCCCGCCGCAACCCCATTCACCTGCCGTGCGCCATCACGACAAATACCTCAAATACCTCGCCGACATGACAGTCGGCGTGACGAGCCACTCGCACGACCGCAGCGCCGCAGCCCCACAGCGCCGCAGCCTCACAGCGGAACCACTTTTGCTAGCGGTTGCTTGCAATAGTTAGCACGAAGGGGCAGTATCGACACATGGCATCACTCAACGTCGGCAATCTCGGCGAGTTCCTGCGGGAGCAGCGGCGCACGGCGCGGCTGAGTCTGCGGCAGCTGGCGGATGCCGCCGGGGTGTCCAATCCGTACCTCAGCCAGATCGAGCGCGGGCTGCGCAAGCCGAGCGCGGAGATCCTGCAGCAGCTCGCCAAGGCGCTGCGGATATCCGCCGAGACGCTGTACGTCCAGGCCGGAATTCTGGACGAGCGGCGGGGGCTGGACGGAGTCGAGGTACAGACCGCGATACTCACCGACCCGGCGCTGAACGAGAGGCAGAAGCAGGTCCTGCTGCAGATCTACGAGTCGTTCCGCAAGGAGAACGGGCTCGTCGGCGGCGGCAAGGACGGCACTGCGAGCGGGCGTGAGGACGAGCGGGGAGACGGGAGCGGCCCGGATTCCCGCGAGGCACGCGGCACGGACTCCCGTGAGACAGAGGCCGACGGCGGCCCGCACGCCACCTGAGCAACCAAACCGTTTCCAGGAGGAAGAACGCCATGGCCATCACCACCGATGACCTCCGCAAGGCCCTGACCGACACGACCCCGCTGTACGCGCTGGTCGGCGGCTTCGACCTGGCCACCGAGAAGCTCGCCGAGGTGCCGCAGCTCGTCAAGAAGGTCCAGGCCGAGGCGCCCAAGCGCTTCGAGTCGGTACGCAGCACCGATCCCAAGGACATCCAGGCACTGGTCGCCAAGCAGGCCAAGGAGGCCAAGGAGAAGCTGGCGGAGCTGCGGGACTCGCTCGACGGCGACTTCAAGAAGTTCCGTGACCGCGCGCAGGAGCTGACGCTGCAGGGCGTGGGCCGGGTCGCCGAGGGCGCCGTACAGGTCCGCGAGGGCTATGAAGGACTGGCCGAGCGCGGACGGAACGCAGTGGAGACCTGGCGCAGCGACGCCGCCGACCGCGGCGAGGAGGGCACGGTCGCGGTCGAGCCGGGGTCGAAGCCGGCCGCCGCCGAGGGCAGCGCCGCGACCGAGGTCGCCAACGGGGCCAAGGCGGAGTCCAAGGCAACGCCGTCGACCCAGGGTCGGAGCCAGGAGCAGGCCCCCCAGGCCCAGAGCTCGGCCCAGAGTCAGAGCCAGGCCAAGGCGGCCGCGGGGAAGAAGCCGGTCGCGCAGCGCAAGCCGGCCCCGGCGAAGAAGAGCACCCCGCCCTCCACGAAGTGACTCGGATCACTCTTCACTGACGGCGCCGCATCAGCCGAGAGCGCCGGTTCACCGGCCGGGCCGGGCACACTGGACGTGCCCGGCCCGTTGTCCGGGTACGGTCCCGTTGTCCGGGTACGGTGGGGCCGCACGGACGACGACGAGCTGACGAGTACGAGACAACTGGCGAAGACGAGAAGACGAGACGAACGGCGAACGGGCGGTGGATGGCGTGCTGATTTACGGGTTCCAGAGCATTCTGAGCTGGGTGCAGCTCGGCCTGGGGGTCTATGCCGCCGTGATGCTGATCGATGCGGCGGTGCGCCGTGAGGACGCCTACCGCGCCGCCAACAAGCAGACCAAGGGCATGTGGCTGGTGTTCCTCGCCATTGCCACGGCCCTGCTGTTCATCCTGCCGGTCATGTCGTTCCTGCCGATCATCGGCATCATCGCGGTGATCGTCTACACCGTCGATGTGCGGCCGGCACTGCGGGAGATCTCCGGCGGCAGCGGCCGGTGGCGCGGCGGCTCCAGCTCGGACGGACCGTACGGGCCGTACAACGGCGGGCGCTGAGCCGGGCGGCCCCTAGGGGACGGTCGAACAGATCCCCTAGGGGATGCGAGGGCCCCCTGCGGGGCCACAACGTTGGTGCGGTGCGCGGTATTCCGGGAGCGGGTGCGCAGTATTCCGGGAGCGGCGGCCGTGGTGCGTCGTAGTGCGCCGTGGCGCGGAATCGGTGCGGCGGGTGGGTTGCTCGGTGCTCCGGTCAGGGGTTGTTCTCGGTGCTCCCGTCAGGGGCTGTTCTCGGTGCTCCGGCCAGGGGCTGTTCTCGGTGCTCCGGTCAGGGGTTGTTCTCGGTGCTCCGGTCAGGGGCTGTTGTGTGGGGTGGGGTTCTGGGTGGGGCGGTCCAGGAGCAGGACGGCGACGTCGTCGGTGAGTTCGCCGCCGTTGAGGTCTTGAACCTCCTGGACCGACGCTTCCAGCAGGGCCTCGCCGCTGAGGCCGAACTCCATCTGGCGGCTTACCAGTTCGGCCATCCCCTCCTGGCCGAGGCGCTGGTTGCCCTGGCCGATGCGGCCCTCGATCAGGCCGTCGGTGTACATCATCAGGCTCCAGGCGCTGCCCAGCTCGACCTGCCGGCGCGGCCAGCGGGCCTGGGGCAGCAGGCCGAGCGCCGGGCCGCCGAATTCGTACGGCAGCAGCTGGGGGCGCTCGCCGGCGCGGGCCAGCAGGGGGGCCGGGTGGCCGGCCAGGAAGAGGCCGGCGTGGTGGCCGTCGGCGGAGATGTCGACGGTGCAGAGCGTCGCGAAGATCTCGTCGTCCCCGCGCTCGTGCTCCAGCACCTTCTGGAGGGTGGCGAGCAGTTCGTCGCCGGACAGCCCGGCGAAGGTCAGCGCGCGCCAGGCGATCCGCAGCTCGACGCCGAGAGCGGCCTCGTCCGGACCGTGGCCGCAGACGTCGCCGATCATCGCGTGGACGGTGCCGTCGGGGGTACGGACGGTGTCGTAGAAGTCGCCGCCGAGCAGTGCACGGCTGCGGCCCGGCCGGTAGCGGGCGGCGAACCGCAGGTCGGAGCCGTCGAGCAGCGGAGTGGGCAGCAGGCCGCGTTCCAGGCGGGCGTTCTCCTGGGCCCGCATCCGGGACTCGGTCAGCTGGCGCTGTGCGAGGTCGGCGCGTTTGCGTTCGACGGCGTAGCGGACGGCGCGGCTGAGCACCGCCCCGTCCAGCTCGTCGTGGAAGAGGTAGTCCTGGGCACCGACGCGGACGGCGTCGGCGGCGCGCTCGGCATCGGTCTCGCGGGTGAGGACGAGGACGGCGTGCGAGGGGGCCATCCGCAGGACGTCGCGGAGAATCCCCAGCTCGTCGGCGGAGGCATCGGCCTGGCCCGGGGCACCCGGGCTGCCTGAGCGACCCGGGCTGCCCGGGTCCCGCTCCGGTTTGTCCGTCCGGGCGACCCGTTCGGCCCAGGCGGCCCAGTCGGCGCGGTCAGCACGTTCCGTACGGTCAGCACGGTCCGTACGGTCGGCGGCGCGCTCGGCCGGGGGCAGGTCGAGCAGGATGCAGTGCACATCGTCGGTGAGCAGCCGCTCGGCCTCGGTGAGGTTGCGGGCGGTGCGTACGCGCGCCTTACGGCCCGCCCAGTCCCACATGTCGGGAACGTGACTGTTGGGGTCCTCGCCGATGAGGAGCAGCGTCAGGCCCTGCGGGACCGGCGGCGCGGGGTCGTCCGAAAGTCGCTGCTCGCCGGGCTCTGTACCGGGTGTGCCGGGCCCCGTACCGGGCGTGCCGGCCTCCAGGCCCGGCATGCCGGGCGCCTTGCCCGGAGCGTCGGCCGCCTTGCCCGGGGCGTCGGCCGCCATCCCGGGGCTGTCGGCAACCGTGCCCGGGATGCCCTCGGCCGTGTCCGGCGTACCGGCGACCGTGCCCGGCGTACCGACGACTGGCGCGGTGTCCGCGCAGGCGTCGTACGCCGGTCCTGCCAGCCGCGGCGACTCGGCCGACCGCTGCTGCGGTACGGGTACGGGCATCGGTCTGCTTCCTTCCCTCCCCCCGAGGGGCGTGATGAGGCGCTGATCGGCGCACCACCGTGCCGGGTCACATCGCTCAGGTGGGTCTTGGGTCAGTCTTGGATCAGTGGACCAGTCGGCCGGTAGGCGGATGGCCTGCGGCCGGTGGCCGGCGGCCAGTAGGTCGTGGCCGGTGGCCGGTGGGTCAATTGAGCGGGCGTGTTCCAGGCACTGACAGGCGACGATAGCGCCCGTACGGAGAGGGAGGGAATGGCCGACGGCATTCGGCCACCGTCATATGCCGCACTCAATAAGCCATTTGACCTGGGGCGGGCAAAATGGGGAATGACGAACATCACCCCGCTTGAGTGCATTCCGCTACACCACGACAACCCACGGATAGCAAACAATCCGGTCATTTATCGCCGGAGTGATCTGCGTCATTGTGTCAGCGGTCACCATCAGGTCCGTCTTTGTCGGACAGGTCACCATCGGGGCGTACGACGCCGAGGATCGGCATCGAGCCGGCGCCGGCGATCGTCACCTGCCGGCCGGGCCGCGGCGCGTGCACCATCGCGCCGTCGCCGAGATACATCCCGACATGGCTGGCATCGGAGAAATAAATGATCAGGTCGCCCGGCCGCATATCCCGTAGGGCGATGTGCGGCAGCCGCCGCCACTGTTCCTGCGAGGTCCGCGGAATCGTCCGGCCGCCGTGCTGCCAGGCCCGCAGGGTCAGCCCGGAGCAGTCGAAGGTGTCCGGCCCCTCCGCGCCCCAGACATAATCCTTGCCGATCTGTGCGGTGGCGAACGAAATCGCCTTCTTGCCCAGCGCCGACGCGCTGTCGCTGATGTCTTTCAGGGCACCCGAGTCGAGCCACTTCTGCTGCTGCCGGAATGCCTCTTCATCCTCCAGCTTCCGCAGCCGGGACATTTCCTTGGCAGCCAGCCGGGATTCCAGCCGCTTTGCCTCGTCGATCTTTTTCTCGATGTCCCGCCGGGCGTTTTCCTGCTTCTTGCGATGTGCCTCCAGCTGCTCCCAGCGTTCGGTGGCGGAGTGCGAATAGCTCTCCAAGTCGCCCTTGAGATTCACGAGTTGATTGACCACGCGCTTAGCGGCGAGCTGCCCCTTCCGGGCCAGCGTGGCATTGTCGAGGAAGGCCTCGGGATCGGCGTCGAGCACCAGTTTCGCTTCGACCGGCAGCCCGCCGCCGCGGTACTGGGCGCTGGCCAGCACCCCCGCCTGCTGCTTGAGGGCGGCCAGCCTGCGCTGGGTGCTGTCGATGCCGCGGGCCAGCTTGACGATCTCCTTCTGCTGGCGCTCGACCTGTTCCTCGGCGGCGTTGTAGGCGTCGGTGGCCTGCTCGGCCTTGCGGTAGAGGGCGTCGATCTTCTTGCGGACGTCGTCGAGACGCCGCGCGTCGGAGTCCGGGGCCGGGGGCCTGGTGTCGGTTCCGGTGTCGGTTTCGGTATCGGTCCCGGTGCCGGGCGCGGCCGTGGGGCCGTCGGCGTAGGCCGTACCGGCCGTGGCGCCGAGCAGACCCGTCGCACACAGGACGACGGCGATGCAGGTCAACAGCCGGGCCGCCCGGCCGCCGCGGACGCGAGGTGCACTGTCCGTGCGATATGAGCCGTGTGTGGGATATGAGCCGCGTGTGGGATGTACGCCGCATACACGGTCCGCACCCGCCGCATCTCCTGCGTCTTCTACGTCTCCCCCGTCTTGCACATCTCGCACGTCTCCCCCGTCTCGTACACCCCGAACGCCCTGCCGTGCCCCCTGGCTCCCCACCAGCCACCTCCGGTCGTTCCGCACCGATTCGCGTCGTATTCGCGTCGTATCCCCGCGCGGATGCTGCCATACCGATCAGTCATTCGACAGAGCGACGGGCTCTTTAGTACGAGCGGGCGAACAGTTCTCACCCCGCTCTCATCCCGTACTCATCTGACGGACGAGGTTCACCTCGCGTTCACTCTCCTCCATCGGCTGCTTCACCTGATCTGCCTAATTTCGGCCGTACCGAGTGCGCGCCCTGCCCACGGAGCGAGCGCGACGCGGCTAGCTGGCACCGCGCCCCCACAGCGGTCACCACCCGTAACAAGCACCGCAACACGACCGCATCACCACCCATCACCCCTCAGCACGCCGACCACGCGGCGCGCCCCAGGAAGGAATTCCCGACAGTGAAGCTTCAGCGCAAGAACCGGGTTCGCGCCCTCTCGCTTGGCGCTCTGGCCGTCACCGGTGCCCTGGCCCTGACGGCGTGCGGCTCCGACGACACCACCGGCGGCGGTGGCGGCAGCTCCGCCAAGGCGTCGGACATCAAGTGCGAGGGCAAGGGCAAACTGCTCGCGTCCGGCTCGTCCGCGCAGAAGAACGCCATGGACGCCTGGGTGCAGGCCTACGCCGGCGCCTGCAAGGACACCGAGATCAACTACCAGCCGACCGGCTCGGGCGCGGGTATCACCACCTTCCTGCAGGGCCAGACCGCGTTCGCGGGCTCCGACTCGGCCCTCAAGCCCGACGAGGTCTCCAAGTCGAAGCAGGTCTGCAAGGGCGGCCAGGCCGTCGACCTGCCGATGGTCGGCGGCCCGATCGCGGTCGGCTACAACGTCCCCGGTGTGGACAACCTCGTCCTGGACGCCCCGACCCTCGCGAAGATCTTCGACTCGAAGATCACCAAGTGGGACGACGAGGCGATCAAGAAGCTGAACCCGGACGCCAAGCTCCCGGACCTCAAGATCCAGGCCTTCCACCGCTCCGACGACTCGGGTACGACGGACAACTTCACCAAGTACCTCAAGGGCGCCGCCCCCGCCGACTGGAAGTACGAGCCGTCGAAGAAGTGGGAGGGCGCCAACGGCCAGGCCGCGTCCGGCTCCGCCGGTGTCTCCTCGCAGGTCAAGCAGACCAACGGCGCGATCTCCTACTTCGAGCTGTCCTACGCGACCTCCAACAAGATCCCCACGGTCAAGCTGAACACCGGCGCCAAGGATCCGGTCGAGGCCACCGTCGAGAACGCGTCCAAGGCCATCGCCGAGGCCCAGCAGGTCGGCAAGGGCAACGACCTGGCCCTGAAGCTCAACTACGCCACCAAGGCCGAGGGCGCGTACCCGATCACCCTGGTGACGTACGAGATCGTCTGCGACAAGGGCAACAAGGCCGAGACCCTGCCCGCCACCAAGTCCTTCCTGACCTACGTCTCCAGCAAGGACGGCCAGAACGCCCTCAAGGAACTGGGTTACGCCCCGCTGCCCACCGAGATCGCCGCGAAGGTCCGCTCGGCCGTCGCCTCGCTCTCCTGACGAACCCCGGGCGGCGGCCGGGCCCCTTCCCCGGCCGCCGCCCGTCCGGTGCACCGCCGCACCAGGAGCCCTCACCGGCTCCGCAGACCGGAGAATTCATGACCCACGCCTCCCCGATATCCGACAACCCGCCCGCGCCGGCGGACGACGCCGACCGTCCGTCCGTGTCCGGCAAGGCCGTCCACCCCGGTGACCGGATCTTCCTCGGGCTCTCCCGGGGCTCGGGCATCGCCCTTCTCGTGATCATGGCCGCCATCGCGGTCTTCCTCACCTACCGGTCCGTGATCGCCATCTCCGGCGACAAGGCCGACTTCCTCACCACGCTCGAATGGAACGCCGGCGGTACGGAGCCGAAGTTCGGCATCGCGGTGCTCGCGTTCGGCACCCTCGTCAGCTCGGTGATCGCGATGGCCCTCGCGGTCCCGGTCGCGGTCGGCATCGCGCTGTTCATCTCGCACTACGCACCGCGCAAGCTGGCCTCGCCGCTCGGCTACGTCATCGACCTGCTCGCCGCCGTGCCCAGCATCATCTACGGCCTCTGGGGCGCGCTCTTCCTCGTCCCGCACCTGTCCGGCCTGTACAGCTGGCTCAACGACTACCTGGGCTGGACCGGCGTCTTCAGCTACTCCCAGGGCGCCGCCCGCTCACTGTTCACCGTCGGCGTCCTGCTCGCGATCATGATCCTGCCGATCGTGACCAGCGTCAGCCGCGAAGTCTTCCTCCAGGTCCCCAAGACCCACGAGGAGGCCGCGCTCGCGCTCGGCGCCACCCGCTGGGAAGTCATCCGCATGGCGGTGCTCCCCTTCGGCCGCTCCGGCGTCATCAGCGCGTCCATGCTGGGCCTGGGCCGCGCGCTCGGCGAGACGATGGCCGTGGCGACGGTCCTCTCGCCCAGCTTCCTGATCAACGCCAGCCTGCTGGATCCGGGCGGCGGCACCTTCGCCCAGAACATCGCCAGCAAGTTCAGCGAGGCTGACCAGTTCGGCCAGGACGCCCTGATCGCCTCCGGGCTCGTCCTCTTCGTGATCACGCTGCTCGTCAACGGCGCGGCCCGCCTGATCATCGCCCGCCGCAAGGAGTACTCGGGAGCCGCCGCGTGACCGTCACCACAGAATCCCGGCTGCGCTCCGAGAGCCGCACCGCGGTCTCCCTCAAGCAGGCCCGGCTGCCCCGCTGGGCGGCACCGGCCCTCGCGCTGGTCGCGACCGGCACCGGCTGCGGCATCGGGCTGGCGGCCGGCCTGGACAGCAGGATCCAGTGGGGCCTGATCGCCGCGCTGCTCTTCCTCCTCGGCACGTTCGCGCTGAGCACGGCCGTAGAGGGGACCCGGCAGGCCAAGGACCGGCTGGCCACCAGCCTGGTCTGGGTCACCTTCCTGCTCGCCGTCGTCCCGCTCGCCTCCCTCCTCTGGGAGACCATCGCCCGCGGCAGCAAGGTCCTCGACGGCTACTTCCTCTCCCACTCGATGGGCACCCTCCCGGACGCGATGCCCGGCGGCGGTATCTACCACGCGCTCATCGGCACCCTGGAGCAGGTCGGCCTGGCCACCCTGATCGCGGCGCCGGTCGGTCTGCTCACCGCGATCTACCTCGTCGAATACGGGCGCGGCCGGCTCGCCAAGGCCGTCACCTTCTTCGTCGACGTGATGACCGGTATCCCCTCGATCGTTGCCGGCCTGTTCATCCTCTCCGTATGGATCCTGATCCTCGGCTTCGGCCCGTCCGGCTTCGCCGGTGCGATGGCCCTGGCGATCCTGATGATGCCGGTGGTGGTCCGCTCCACGGAGGAGATGCTCAAGCTCGTCCCGAACGAACTGCGCGAGGCCTCACTCGCCCTCGGCGTCCCCAAGTGGCGCACCATCCTCAAGGTCGTCCTGCCGACGTCGATCGGCGGGATCACCACCGGCGTGGTGCTCGCCATCGCCCGTATCACCGGTGAGACCGCGCCCGTGCTGCTCCTGGTGTGGGGCGCCAAGACGATCAACAACAACCCCTTCGAAGACGCCCAGCAGTCACTTCCGCTGTATGTGTTCCAGCAGTGGCAGCAGGGTTCCGAGGCCTCCTACGACCGCGCCTGGGCCGCGGCACTGGTCCTCATCGCCTTCGTCATGATCCTGAACCTGGTGGCCCGCGGCATCGCCCGCTGGAAGTCCCCCAAGACCAGCCGCTGACCGGCCGGCGACAGAAAGAAGCAGTGATTCCCATGGCCAAGCGCATCGACGTCAGCGGCCTCTCCGCGTACTACGGCGGCCACAAGGCCATCGACGACATCTCGATGACGGTCGAGCCGCGCTCCGTGACGGCGTTCATCGGCCCGTCCGGCTGCGGCAAGTCGACCTTCCTGCGCACCCTGAACCGGATGCACGAGGTCACGCCCGGCGGCCGCGTCGAGGGCAAGGTGCGGCTGGACGACGAGGACCTCTACGGCTCCGGCGTCGACCCGGTGGCCGTCCGCCGCACCGTCGGCATGGTCTTCCAGCGCCCCAACCCGTTCCCCACGATGTCGATCTTCGACAATGTGGCGGCCGGACTGCGGCTGAACGGCTCGTACAAGAAGAGCGACCTCAAGGACATCGTCGAGAAGTCCCTCAAGGGCGCCAACCTCTGGAACGAGGTCAAGGACCGCCTGAACAAGCCCGGCTCGGGCCTCTCCGGCGGCCAGCAGCAGCGGCTGTGCATAGCCCGCGCCATCGCGGTCGAGCCGCAGGTGCTGCTGATGGACGAGCCCTGCTCGGCGCTCGACCCGATCTCCACCCTCGCCATCGAGGACCTGATCGGCGAGCTGAAGGAGCGCTTCACGATCGTCATCGTGACGCACAACATGCAGCAGGCCGCCCGGGTCTCGGACCGTACGGCGTTCTTCAACCTCGCGGCCGTCGGACAGCCCGGCAAGCTGATCGAGATCGACGAGACCGAGCGGATCTTCTCCAACCCCTCGGTCCAGGCCACCGAGGACTACATCTCCGGCCGCTTCGGCTGACCGGCGTCGGCTGCCGGACGCGGGGACCGGCGGCGGCCGGACGCCGGATCAGTGGCGGCCGGACACAGGCGTCCTGCGGTGCTGCATGGCGGTGCCACCGCAAGGCGAAGGGCCCGCCCTCCGGGAAGGAGGGCGGGCCCGTTTCCGTGCCGTCTGTGCGGGACGGCCGTCAGCCGAAGGCCAGCAGGACGAGCCAGTACACGAGCGCCGCGACCAGCGCCGCCGCCGGCATCGTGATGAACCACCCCGTCACGATGTTCTTGGCGACGCCCCAGCGCACCGCGCGCGGGCCCTTGGTGGAGCCGACGCCCATGATCCCGGAAGTGATGACATGGGTCGTGGAGATCGGCGCGTGGAACATGAACGACGCGGTGTACATGACCGAGGCGGCCGTGGTCTCCGCGGCGAAGCCCTGCGGCGGGTCCAGCTCGATGATCCGCCGGCCGAGGGTGCGCATGATCCGCCAGCCGCCGGCGTACGTACCGAGGGAGAGGGTGAGCGCACAGGCCAGCTTGACCCAGACCGGGATGGCCGCGCTCTGCTCCTCGACATCGGCGATGACCAGCGCCATGACCACCACACCCATGGTCTTCTGGGCGTCCTGCAGACCGTGGCCGAGCGCCATACCGGCCGCGGAGACGGTCTGCGCTATACGGAAGCCCCGCTTGGCCTTGTGCGGATTGGCCCGGCGGAACATCCACAGGATGACGACCATGACCAGGTAGCCGAGCACCAGGCCGATGATGGGGGAGATGAACATCGGCAGGACGATCTTCTCGATCACCCCGGACCAGATCACCGTCGTCCCGCCGGCGAGCGCGGCGCCGACCATACCGCCGAACAGGGCGTGCGAGGACGACGAGGGCAACCCGAAGTACCAGGTGACCAGGTTCCAGACGACCGCGCCGACCAGCGCCGCGAAGAGGATGCCCATCCCCTTGCTGCCATGGGGAGTGGCGATCAGCCCCTCACTGACCGTCTTGGCGACGCCGCTGCCGAGGAAGGCACCGGCGAGGTTCATCACGGCGGCCATCGCCAGGGCGGCCCGCGGGGTCAGCGCGCGCGTCGAGACCGAGGTCGCGATCGCGTTCGCGGAGTCGTGAAAGCCGTTGGTATAGGTGAAACCGAGCGCGACCGCAATGGTCACGACGAGTGCGAAGGTGTCCATGGCCGGGGCTCAGGACTCCTTGACCGCGATGGTCTCGACGGTGTTGGCGACGTGCTCGAAAGCGTCCGCCGCCTCTTCCAGGATGTCCACGATCTGCTTGAGCTTGAGGACCTCGATGGCGTCGTACTTGCCGTTGAAGAGGTGCGCGAGCAGCTTGCGGTGGATCTGGTCGGCCTGGTTCTCCAGTCGGTTGACCTCGATCCAGTACTCGGTGAGGTTCGCCATCGTGCGCAGATTCGGCATCGCCTCGGCGGTCAGCTCGGCCGCCCGCGCCAGCACCTCGATCTGCTGCTCGACGCCCTTGGGGAGCTCCTCGATCTTGTAGAGGACGACCAGGTCGACGGCCTCCTCCATGAAGTCCATGATGTCGTCGAGCGACGAGGCGAGGTTGTAGATGTCCTCGCGGTCGAACGGCGTGATGAACGAGGAGTTCAGCTGGTGGAAGATCGCGTGGGTGGCGTCGTCTCCCGCGTGCTCGGCCGCGCGCATGCGCTCGGCGATCTCGGACCGCGCGGAGGCGTCCGCCCCGAGCATTTCCATCAGGAGCTTGGAGCCGGTGACGATGTTGTCCGCAGAGGCGGCGAACATGTCGTAGAAGCTCGTCTCCCTGGGGGTCAGACGAAAGCGCACGTGAAATCCTCGGGGTGCATCGGATTCGGTCGAGTTGATGCTAGGCGCATCATCCGGCCACTGCTAACCGGCATTCCCTCAGTGTCGCCGATGGGGGACCATGCTCTGCACGGGGTACCGCCAGTGCCCCGAAATTCGATAACATATACCCGCTAGGGGTATATGGATCGCCTAGATTCCAGGGGAGACGGCCATGACGACCATGGACGCCGACACCACCGGCAACACCGCAGCCGCCGCGGCCAGCCACGCCCCGCAACCGAAAACCGACCCCCGAGGCGAAGCCCAAACCGTGACCGATACCGCAGAGACTCCCCCGGCCACCGGCGTCCACGGCTACGCACAGCAGAAGGACGCACACCTCAAGCGACTGCGCCGGATCGAGGGCCAGATCCGCGGACTGCAGCGGATGCTCGAAGAGGACGTCTACTGCATCGACATACTCACCCAGGTCTCGGCGAGTACGAAGGGCCTGCAGTCCTTCGGTCTCCAGCTCCTGGACGAGCATCTGCGGCACTGCGTCGCCGACGCCGCGATCAAGGGTCCCGAGGCCATCGACGCCAAGGTCCAGGAGGCGACGAAGGCGATCGAGCGGATGCTGCGCACCTGACGTCCTCGGGTGCTGGGCACTTGACGTCCGCGGGTGCCGCGCACGTGACGTCCTCGGGTGCCGCGCACTTGGCGTCCGGCGGCCGCGCCGGCCGCTATGCGGACTCGGGCTCGGACTCCGGCTCACCGGGCTCCCCATCGCGGCCCCCGTCCCCGCTCTCGTCCTCGTCCCCGGCCCTCCGCTCACCGCCGCCCCCGGCACCGGCCACGGCCAGCACCTCGTCGATACGAGCCGGGCTGAGCCGGTCCTCGCCGGCCGCCGCGGCCGCGATCATCAATTCAGCGGTCAGGTCGATCTCGACGAGGGCTATGTGGTCCTGAACCGTCGTATGGCGCTGGCCGGCCACGTACCACACCTCCTCCTTCGAGCGCCTTCGCACGCCCTGGTGGTCAACGCCAGCGTAAGGACGGGCGCGCGCCGCGCGCATGGCACGGAAGGACCATTTCCGGGTGGCGCCTCCCTACGGGGCGGAACCCCCACTACGGGGCAGCGGGTCCCGGCGAGACCGCGGATCCCTGCGCGGCGGAGGATTCCTGCGCGGCCGCCGATGCCTGCGGGGCGGCAGATTCCCGCGAGGCGGCGGACGCCTGCGGGGCGGCGGACGCGATCTTCCCCGTATAGATGTCCCGCCGGTCCGGCAGCCGCACCGCCACCCGTGTGCCGAAACCGGACAACGCCGTCGTGGAGGTCACCGACGCTCCTTGGGGCGCGCCGTTGGCGAAGTGGAAGCGGAGGCGCACCTTGCGCAGCCGCCCCGCCGCGTCGAGGTACGCGTCGAACGGCACCAGGGCGGTGGTGAACCCTTTCTCCGCGACGGCCAGCACCCGACCGGTGCGCGGCGACGCCACCCGGGCCGCCGCCCCGATGTCCGCCGTACCGCGGTAGTGCCGGACCACCACACCACCGTCCAGCCGCTCCTCGCCCAGGTACGTCACCTCCCGCGCGCCGCGCAGCAGTTCCGCGGCGGCCAACGGGTCGGTGGCACCGCCGGTGACCAGGTTGCCGTCGGCCAGCGAGACCGTCTCCACCCGCACCCACTTGTCGGCGGGCACCCCCGCCCCGCGGTTCTTCATGAACAGCGCGCCGGGCGCGAGGATCTCGGTGATCGGCTGACGGCCCCCGCCGGGCCCGCCCGCCGGATCGGGCAGCACCACCCGCAACTGCCCGCTGCTGGTGGTGAAGTCATAGCCGCCGGTGCCCCGGATGGCGAGGCGGGTGCCGCCGCTCACCGTCTCCAGGGCGGTACGGACCACGGCGGAGCGGGCCCGCATCAGGGCGTCGGCGCTGTCGCGGACGCGCGTGGCGGCCGCGTCGGCGGGCCGGACGGACGGCTCCTGCTCGTCGGCCGCGGCACCGTCCGGGGAACAGCCCGTCGCCAGCAGTCCCATCGCCAGACCCGTCCCGCACGCCACGGCCACGGCCGCCGCGCCGCCCCGTCTGCCCTGCACCACCATCGCGTACGAGCCCCCTCGGCCGCTGTCTTCGGAACCGGCCTGGGCGACCGGTCCGCTCGGGAGGGTCGAACGTTCCGCCCACACCGCATCTGACGTTCACCGCACCTGACGTTCCGTCGACCGATCCGTTCAACGACCGTTACGAAGCCTCGTCACGCAACGCCATCCGGGACACGTAGCGTGGACGCGTGCCCGACCAGCCCCCTCACACACCTCCGCACACACCCCCTGACAGGACCCCTGGCAGGACCCCTGACAGGACCCCTCATACGGTCTCCACCACCGAGCGCGGTTCCTTCTGCACGGCGCACTGCGACTGCGGCTGGCGGGGCCCGGCCCGCCGCGCCCGCTCCCAGGCGCGCACCGACGCACATCGCCACCTGGAAGAGTCCGAAGCAGAGTCCGGCCCCGGCCCATCGGACGGGCGCTAGGAATCGGCGAGTAGGAATCAGCGAGTAGGAATCGGGAAGTCCGTTCCGGGAACCCCCAACGCCCGTACGCCATCTGGGTAGTGAGAGAAGCCACGGCACCGCGTCGGCACGGAATGGCAAGAGCAGAATCGGACAGTTCCGGACAGCGCGGCGCTTGCCGGGCAGAGCGGTCCGCGGGGGTGTACGCGGCGCGCCGCCCCGGTGTCGTGGTTCCCGCACGACATCGACCGGCACGACATCGAGGGGACTCATCCCAGTGAAGCGGCGCACACTCCTGCAGGCCGGCACCGGACTGGCGGCGACCTCGGTCGCCGTGGCCACCGGCTGCGGCACCACGACCGGCCGGGCGGCCGGGGCGTCCTCCGCCGCCGGGGCCGCGGGCGGCGGAACCGCACAGGCCACCACGGCGTCCCACGCTGCGGGCCGCGCCACCGAGGCCGGCTGGACCGCGCTCGGCAAGAGCCTGGACGGGCAGTTGATACGGGCCTCGGACGCCGCGTACGCGGCCGCCCGCCGCCTCTACAACACCCGCTACGACACACTGAAGCCGTCGGCCGTCGCGTATGTGAAGCACCCGTCGGACATCGCCGAATGCCTCGCCTTCGCCCGGCGCTACGAAACCCCGGTCGCCATCCGCAGCGGCGGCCACTCCTACGCGGGCTGGTCCAGCGGCAACGGGCGGCTCATCATCGACGTCTCCGCCCTCGCCAAGGTCGGCGCGCCGTCGGGCGGGATCACCCGCATAGGGGCCGGCGCCAAGCTCATCGACGTGTACCAGGGGCTGGCGGCGCACGGCGTGACGATACCCGGGGGCTCCTGCCCCACCGTCGGCATATCCGGCCTCACCCTCGGCGGCGGCCACGGCGTGGTCTCCCGCGCCTACGGCCTGACCTGCGACAGCCTGGTCGGCGCCACCGTCGTCACGGCCGACGGCAAGACGGTCGACTGCGAGGCCAAGCACCACTCCGACCTGTTCTGGGCGCTGCGCGGGGCCGGCAACGGCAACTTCGGTGTGGTCACCGAGCTCCGCTTCCGTACGCATCCGGCGCCGCGCGCGGTGATGGCGTACCTGACCTGGCCGTGGGCCAAGGCGGCGAAGGTGGTGGACTCCTGGCAGAAGTGGGGGCCGGTGCAGGCCGACGAGATCTGGTCCGCCTGTCACCTCGACGCCCGTCCCGGGGGCACCCCCGGCGTCTCCGTGGCCGCCTTCTCCCTGGGCACGAAGGACGACCTCCAGAACGCCCTCGACAAGCTCGCCGACCAGCCGGGCGGCCCCGGCCCCGCCAAGAGCGTCCGTGTCACGCCGATCGGCTACCTGGACGCGATGGAGTCCTATGCGGGCTGCTCGTCCAAGTCGTCCGCGCAGTGCCATACGCCGGGTTCGCTGCCCGGGCAGAACGGCGCCGGGAAGCTGGGCCGGGAGACGTACGCGGCCCGCTCGCACTTCTACGACCGCTCACTGCCGACGGCCGGCATCCAGGCCATGCTCCAGCAGATCGAGCGCGGTGGCCGCCAGGGCGTCGCCGGCAATGTGGCGCTGACGGCGCTGGGCGGTGCGGTCAACCGGGTCGGCCGTACCGACACCGCCTTTGTGCACCGCGGATCGCGGTTCCTCGCCCAGTACCTGGCGTCCTGGCCGGAGAAGGGCTCGCCGGGCTCCCGCACGGCATGGCTGAATGCGTTCCATGACGCGATGCGCCGGTACGCGTCGGGCGCCGCGTACCAGAACTACACCGACCCCGGCCTGACGGACTGGAAGTCCGCCTACTACGGCGCCGCCGCCGACCGCCTCGCCCAGGTCAAGAAGGCCTACGACCCGCAGCGGCTGTTCAGCACCTTCCCGCAGGCGCTCTGAGGCCGGGCGGGACGCGGCGACGGCCGGCACGGCGGACGGCCCGGACCCCACAGGGCCCGGGCCGTCCGGTCAGTCTTCCTTCAGTTCTTGTGTCGTCTCTTGCGTCGTCCGGTCTTGTGTCGTCCGGCCCTCAGGCCGCCAGGTCCTTGTCCCGTCCTTTGTGCCCGTGCGGCACCGCCGTCCCCGTGGCCATCACCGACCCGTCCCCGGCATCCCGCCCGCCACGGCCGCCGGCACCCTCACCGTCCACGGCACCGTCACCGTCCACCACGACACCCCGCGCCCGTACCAGCCACGCCAGCCACCCCGCCTTCGACCGGCCGATCGCGGTCGTCAGCGGGACCAGCAGCGCCTGGGCGAGCGGCGCGAGCAGCAGCGCGACGGCGGTGCCCAGCGCGAACCCGCCGATCACATCGGTCGGGTAGTGCACGCCCATGTAGACGCGGCAGAAGCCCTCGGCGAGCGCCAGGGCGATCCCGATCAGGCCGTACTTCCGGTGGGCGATGAACAGTCCGACGCCGACCGCCATCGTCAGCGTCGCATGATCGCTGACGAACGAGAAGTCGCTCTTGCCGGGGATCAGCACTTCCAGCCCGGCGTGGTCCTTGAACGGCCGCGGCCGCTCGACGAACGCCCGGATCGGGATGTTGGCCAGCAGCGCGACACCGGCGGCCAGCGGCGCCCAGACCAGACCGGCGACCGCGGACGGCGCGTCCGGCCGGCGGCGCGCGAACCACCAGGCGATCAGACACAGCACCGCGAGGCCGGCGATGATGCCGTACTCGCCGATGTACTCCATGGCCGTATTGACCCAGGCGGGGGCGTCCTTCGCGAGGCCGTTGACGCCGTCGAGCACGTCGACGTCGGGGTTCGGCCCCTCGAGTGCGAGTCCAGCCATCTGCCGCGGCCCCTTATCTTTCGCGCGCGCGAGCGCCTTCGTCTGCTGTCGGCCCCCGTGGTCGTCGTGCGTGTGCTGCTGCGAGCGCTGCTACGTCACCACGCATAGGAAACGTGATCGGCCACCCGGGCGTTCCACTCTCCACCGGATGATCACCAGGACGTTATCGAAGCTTGACTCATCCTGGCCCATCGCCGCAGTTCAGAGCCTGTCTGCGCGCCTATTTTCACGCAGCGTCCGCGGTCGGGAGCGCTTTTGCGCCATCCGATGTGACCCGGGTCGCACCGATGTAGTCCGGCGTATCGATCTTGTCGAAGCGGATCACCGCACCGGTGTAGGGCGCGTTGATCATGTATCCGCCGCCGACGTACATCCCCACATGGTGGATCGACCGCGGATCGCCCAGATCGTGCGCGAAGAACACCAGGTCCCCGGGGAGCAGCTCGCTCCGCTTGGGGTGCGGTCCGGCGTTCCACTGGTCGTTGGCCACCCGCGGCAGTTCGATGCCCACCGAGTGGTACGCGGCCTTGGTGAGCCCGGAGCAGTCGAACCGCCCGCCCTCCTCGGCCGTCCCGTTCCCGCCCCACAGGTACGGCGTGCCGAGCTTGTCCTGTGCGTAGTAGATGGCGCCCGCGGCCTGCCGGGACGGCGCCACCGGGGCGGTCGGCGCCTCGAAGCTCTTCGCCAGGGTCGTGATCGTCTTCACATAGTTCTGGGTCTCCTGGTAGGGCGGCACGCCGTCGTACTGGATGACGCGGTACGCCCCGGCGTTGTACGCGGCGAGCATGTTGTGCGTGGCGTCGCC
The DNA here is from genome assembly GCF_042895955.1 of Streptomyces sp. NPDC001339. Taxonomy (NCBI): domain Bacteria; kingdom Bacillati; phylum Actinomycetota; class Actinomycetes; order Kitasatosporales; family Streptomycetaceae; genus Streptomyces; species Streptomyces sp. NPDC001339. Next base: position 203,142 of record NZ_JBIAWT010000012.1, read on the forward strand.
CGACGCCTTCTTCACATAGCCGGCCAGCTCGCAGTCGTACGAGGCCGCCGACGCGATCGCGTCCGCCGGATCCCATACGTCCCGCCTGCCGTCGCCGTTCCCGTCGATGCCGTGGGTCTGCCAGGTGCCCGGGATGAACTGCGCCATCCCCTGCGCGGCCGCCGGGCTCTGCGCCTTCGGGTTCCAGCCGCTCTCCTGATAGAGCTGGGCCGCCAGCAGCGCGGGGTTTATCGCCGGGCAGAGCGTCCCCCACTTCTGCACCAGCGACTGGTACGCGGCCGGCACCGCGCCCTTCGCCAGCCCGACCGCCCGCCCGCCGGCCCCGGCGAGCCCGGCCGCCGCCACGAACGTACCGATCAGCAGCAGCCCGACCAGGCCGAACAGCAGCCCCGCCCCGAGCCCGCCGGCCACCCAGAATTTCCGCACCTCACAACCCTCCCCCATTCAGGCCCGGTTCACTGCCTCTTTCCGGCCGCTCGGCCGATGCCCTCGCCTGGTCCCTCGCCCGGTTCGTCGCCCGGTCTCGCGCCCGATCCCTCGCCGCCACCCCGATGATCATTGCTCACGGTTATCACCCGTGATACACACGGTGAGAGTAGTCGGTTCAATGGACGGCGTGCGCCCACAGGTGCACCCGCTTCCGCGGCCGGACCCCCTGCCGAATCCCCGGCCGAATCCCCGGCCCCAGACATCGAAGAAGACACCGAAGAGGGCACCGGAGAAGGCATCGAAGACGTCAAAGAAAGGCTCCGAGTCGGCTTCTGACGATGCCTCCGGCGTCTCCGTCGGACAAGATAGAGGCCGGAACCCGTGCCGCGTCCTACGGGGATCGACGACATACCCACCTCATATCCACCTCATAATCAATCCACAGTCAACATGGTCAACTACCCATTAGGGGCGGTGAGTTCACACATGGCGCACATGTCACAGATGTTCCTTGCGGCCGAAAAGGGCGACATCACCACCATCATCGGCGGAATCGCCCCGGACTGGGGCCCGTTCGGCAGCCTGGGCAACGAAGCCCGTGTGATGGTCGAAGTGGTCATGGCGGTAGCGATCCTGCTCTGCCTGGGCATCGCCATCTGGGGCGCCGCCAAACAGCGCATCGGCGCCACCGCACTGCGCGACACCTTCAGCGCCGAACAGGGCAAAGGCCTGATCGTGGCCGGCCTGACCGGAGTCTTCATCATCGGCTCCCTGGGGACGCTGTTCACCATCGTCTACGGCATGGCGGTCTAGATCGCCTAGATCGTCGAGGTCGTCCAGATCGTCCACGGCATGGCGGTCCAGGCAGCGGGACGGCGGTCCGGGCGGCGCGGTGCGGCGCGCGGCCCAGGTGGCAGCCCCTGCCCCCGGTGACCGCCACCAGCCAACCATCGTGGCCCGCCTGCGCGACACACCCTGCCGCTGCACCGCCCGCGCACCCGGGCATGCGTCCGTCCCCGCGCCGTCCCCCATGCGCCCCGCCCACCCGTCCCCCGCCTCTCTCCGCCGTCCCGTGCCCCCACTCGCTCCCACCCGGCCGTCCGCCGGCCGCACCTCCCCTGCCGAGGCCCCATGCTGACGCCCCCTCACCCCAGCCCGACGGGGTCCTCGCCATGCCCGCGGCACCGCCGTCACCAGCGGACCGATTGGGCGGCCCGCTGTGCGGGGACAGGTGGTTCCGAAGGGGGCAGGCAGGCGCCGGGCGGCGCAAGAGGGCGACAGCGGATGCGGAGCGGGCAATGATCACAAACCACCCAGAGTCCCCCATTCGCCTTCGCCACACCGCACCTGAGGACCCGTCACGGTGAGATGTACTCGTACCACCGCACCCGAGCCGCCGCCCACGCGGCTACGGTCATATGAGGGCGGCACAACGCGGCACAACAACGACACCGACGGCGACGGCGGCAGAGCGGCAGAGGGGGCACAGGCGCGATGAGTACCGGTGAGGACGGCGGCTACGGCGGCGACGGCCACCGTGGTCCCGGGACGGGCCAGACCCGGACCAGACTTCCCGAGAGCGAGGGCGACCTCTACGGCTCGGCACGGCGGCCGCGGTCCGGGCTGTCCAGCCGTAACCTCGTCACGATCGTCGGGGTGATCGTCCTGCTCCTCGCGGCGATCGCGTTCGCCAACCGCGGCGGAAGCGGCAACAACGAGTCCCCCGCCGCCGGCGCCCCCGAGGACGCCGACGCCGCTGCCGCCCGGCCGACGGCGCCCACCGGCACCAAGCCGGTCAGCGGCAGGAGCCTGGGCATCGCCGCGGGGTTCGCGCAGACGAAGCAGGGGGCGGAGTCGGCGGCGGCGAACTACGCGGTGGCGCTCACCAGCGACGGCATGTACCAGGCCGCGGCCCGGCAGAAGATCGTCAGTGCCGTGTATGCGCCATCGGTCGCGGCAGTCCGCAAGAACGACCTCGACAAGGTGTACTCCGACCCGGCCTTCCTCGGCCGGATCGGACTCAAGCCGGACGGCACTCCGCCCAAGGGCATGACCTTCGTCTCCCGCGCGAACCCAGTTGGCACAAAGACCGAAGCGTTCAAGGACGGTACCGCCAAGGTCTCGGTCTGGTACTCCGCCCTCTTCGGCCTCGCGGGCACGGAGTCCAAGAACCCCGTCGCGGAGAGCTGGTACACGAACACCTTCGATTTGAAGTGGATCGACGGGGACTGGAAGGTCACCGACTTCACCCAGAAAGAGGGGCCTGCCCCGGTCGGGCGCGACCAGCAAGCCGCGTCTGCCGAGGACATGACCAAGGCCGTGCAAGGGTTCGGGGGGTTCACTTATGCCCGCTAGCAGTCGCCGCCGTACCCTCTCGCTCACTGCATTGGTGACGGGCGTTCAGACAGCTGCCGTACTCCTGGCCTCGAGGGCCGCCGCTGCTCCGTCCCCCAAGCCAAGCAACGACCCCTGCGACCTCATCCGTGGTCCCGCCAGGCAGTACTGCCAGTCGGGCGAGACCGGCTCCGCCCCCAAGGCCCCCACCAGCCCCCTCGACAACAACCCCCTGGACCCCCTGTCCTCCCTCGCCAAAGGCTGCGCCAAGGCCGCCGCATGGATCGTCGACAAGCTGTCCGACGCGGTGAACGCGACCTCGCAGGTGGACTTCACCAATGCGGCGTTCCTCCGGCAGTACGCCGTCGTCTTCGCCGCCTCCACCGTCCTCACGCTCGTCCTCTGGCTGCTGGCCGTGGCCAAGCGGGCGGTGCGCGGGGTGCGGCTCACGGAGGCGATCAGCGAGGCCGTCGGGTTCCTGTGGCTGACGGTGCTGGCGTCCGCGTTCACCCCGCTGATCCTGTACACCGTCGTCTCGGCGACGGACGGCGTCACCGAGATCATCGCGAAGGGGACGGGCGCGCAGACCGACACGTTCTTCGGCGGGTTCGCGAAGGCACTCACCAAGGGCACCGACATCGGCGGCGGGCCGATCATGCTGATCGTGGTGTCCCTGGTCTCCGTACTGGCCGCCGGTGTGCTGTGGCTGGAGCTGGTGATCCGGGCCGCGCTGCTGTACGTCGGGGCGCTGCTCGGGACGGTGGTGTACGCCGGGCTGGTGGACAAGAACATGTGGGGGCATGTGCGCCGCTGGGCGGGCGTCATGATCGCGGTGATCATGGTGAAGCCGGTCATCGTCATCGTGCTGGGCATCGCCGGTGCGCTGTCCGGCAACACCGGCCCGAACGCCGTCTCCGCCGTGGTCTCCGGCCTCGCGATCATCCTGCTGGCCATCTTCGCCAGCGCGGTGATCTACCGCTTCGTCCCCGGCTTCGGCGACGAGATCGCGGCCTCCCGGAACAACCGGATGAGCCGGGGCGCCGAGAACGCCGCGGCGGCGGTGCTCAGCTCCCCCGCCGCGCTGGTGTCGCAGGGCATCAAGACGCACAGCTCCCGCCGGTCCGGCGGGGACGGCGGAGCCCAGGCGCAGAGCGGACAGGGCGGCCCGTCCCGGCCGTCCGACGCGGTGTCCGGCGGAGTCGCGGCCCACAGCTCCCGCACCTCGGGCACCCCTTCCCCCGCCGCCCCCGCCCCCCGTACGAACCCCGGCTCCGGCGGCGCCCGCACCGGCAAGACAGCAGGAGGTGACGGGCGTTGAGCACCCAGTCCCACTCGATGTCCCACCCGATCGCGCCACGGCGCACGTACCTGATCGGCCGCGCCCGGCCCAACGCCATCGTCGGCAAGAACCGCGAGACCGGTGAGATCGCGCTGATCATCGCGGGCGCGTTCCTCGGCATGATGTGCGGGCTGCTGGTGCCCGTGCTGTCGCTGCGGATCGTGACCCTGACCGGCTTCCCGATGGTGGGGCTGGCCGCCGTCTACGTGCCGTACAAGGGCCGTACGTTCTACCGGTGGTTCGAGATCCGGCGCAGCTTCCGCCGTACGGTCCGGCAGGGCGCGGTCTACCGCTCGGGCACCGCGGAGGCGGGCATCCGGCTGGACGGGCGGGAGGTGGAGATCGGACCGCCGCCCGGCATCGGGCGGATCACCTGGCTGTCGGCCCCGTTCGGGCCGGACGAGATCGCGGTGCTGCTGCACGCCGACCGCCGGACGGTGACCGCGGCCATCGAGATCGAGGGCCCGGGCGTCGGGCTGCGGGACAGCGAGGACCAGGAAGCCCTGGTCGACCGGTTCGGGACGCTGCTCAAGCACGTCGCCAACGGCGACGGCTTCGTGACCCGGCTGCAGATGCTGGCCCGTACGCTGCCGGCCGACCCGGACGCGCACGCCAAGGACGTCGCCCAGCGCGGTGACGCCCACGCACCCCCCTGGCTGCGGGACTCCTACGACCAGCTGCAGTCGATGGTCTCGACGAGCAGCGAACAGCACCGGGCGTACCTCGTCGCCTGTATGCACTACACCCGCGAGCTGGCCGCCGAGGCGCACACCATGGCGCGGGCCGCGCGGATGCACCAGGGCGGGCTGCTGCGCAAGAAGCTCGACCGGGACGCCGGGCTGGCCGTGGTGATGGCCCGTGAGCTGACCGATATCTGCGCCCGGCTCGCCGAGGCCGACATCCGGGTACGACAGCCCCTCGGACAGGCCCGGCTGGCCTCGCTGGTGCACTCCATGTACGACCCGGACCACCCCATCGACCACCTCCAGGCGATGAGCAAGCGCAACGCCTGGCCGGCCGAGCTGGACGCGACGGAGCCGACCTACCTCCAGGCCAAGACCCGGGAGTCGACGACCCGCGCGCCGTGGTGCCACGCCACGGCCTGGATCAAGGAGTGGCCGCTGACCCCGGTGGGCGTCAACTTCCTCGCGCCCCTCCTGGTGCACACCCCGGATGTGATCCGTACGGTCGCGGTCTGCATGGACCTCGAACCCACCGAGATCGCCATCGAACGGATGCTGACGGAGAAGACCAACGACGACGCCGAGGCCAGCCGGGCGGCGAAGATGAACCGGGTGGTCGACCCGCGGGACGTGGCGCACCACGGGCGGGTGGACCAGCGCGGTGAGGACCTGGCGTCCGGCGCGGCGGGCGTCAACCTCGTCGGCTACCTCACGGTCTCCTCCCGCTCGCCCGAGGCGCTCGCCCGCGACAAGCGCACCATCCGCGCCTCGGCCGGCAAGTCCTATCTGAAGCTGGAGTGGTGCGACCGGGAGCACCACCGGGCGTTCGTCAACACCCTGCCGTTCGCGACCGGGATCCGCCGCTAAGCCGCTGGGAGGCGCGCACGTCATGGCCACGCTCGATCCGCTGGGAACGCTCACCGAGGCGTTCACCGGGTTCCTCTTCGGGAAGGTGGAGACGACCCGTCTGCCCGTGCGCACCTCCACCGGCCAGGCCCAGGCCGTCTACCTGCCCACCGCCGCCCCCGGCCTCGGCGACTCCGGCGTGATCATCGGGCGTGAGGTCTACAGCGGCAAGGGCTATATCTACGACCCGTTCCAGTTGTACGGCCAGCAGCTCCCCGCCCCCCACTGGCTCGTCCTCGGCGAGTCCGGCAACGGCAAGTCCGCGCTGGAGAAGACCTACGTCCTGCGCCAGCTGCGCTTCCGCGACCGGCAGGTCGTCGTCCTGGACGCCCAGGGCGAGGACGGCGTCGGCGAATGGAACCTGATCTCCCGTCAGCTGGGGATAACTCCCATCCGCCTGGACCCGACCGCCGCCCTCAACGGCGGCATCCGCCTCAACCCCCTCGACCCGTCGATCACCACCACCGGGCAGCTGGCCCTGCTGCGGACGATCATCGAGGTCGCCATGGGCCACGGCCTGGACGAGCGCTCCGGCTTCGCCCTCAAGGTCGCCCACGCGTACGTCAACGACACGATCACCGACCGCCAGCCCGTCCTGACCGACATCGTCGAGCAGCTGCGGCACCCGGAGGCGGAGTCGGCCGAGGCGATGAACGTCGACATAGACGACGTACGGGCCTGGGGCCTGGACGTGGCGCTGGTCCTCGACCGGCTGGTCGACGGTGACCTGCGCGGCATGTTCGACGGCCCGACCTCCGCGGGCATCGACCTCGACGCGCCCCTGATCGTCTTCGACCTCTCCCATATCGACCGGAACTCCATCGCGATGCCGATCCTGATGGCGATCGTGGGCGTGTGGCTGGAGCACACCTGGATCCGGCCCGACCGGAAGAAACGCATCTTCCTGGTGGAAGAGGCCTGGCACATCATCAACTCGCCGTTCGTGGCGCAGCTCTTCCAGCGGCTGCTGAAGTTCGGCCGGCGACTGGGCCTGTCGTTCGTCGCGGTCGTCCACCACCTCTCCGACGTGGTCGACGGCGCGGCGGCACGGGAAGCCGCGGCGATCCTCAAGATGGCCTCCACCCGGACCATCTACGCCCAGAAGGCGGACGAGGCACGGGCCACCGGGCAGGTCCTGGGCCTGCCGCGCTGGGCGGTCGAGATCATCCCGACCCTCACCCCCGGTATCGCGGTCTGGGACGTCAACGGCAACGTCCAGGTCGTCAAACACCTGGTCACCGAGGCCGAACGCCCGCTGGTCTACACCGACCGGGCGATGACCGAGTCGGCTCCGGTGCCGACGGACGAGGCGCACGCCCTGGAGGCGGCGGCGGACGCGGAGGCCGAGGCGCGCGCCGAGGCCATTGCGATGGAGCGCAGATGGCGGGACGAGTCGAGCGAGACGGTGGCGTGAGACGCGGATACGACGACGAGCGGCGCGAGAGCCGCGGCCATGACCGGCGGCGCGCGGGCCACGGCCACCACGACCGGCCGTACGGCGGCCGGGAGCGCGGCATCCCGGACTCCCTCCTGGTCGGGCTGCTCGCCTTCCTGCTGGGCCTGACCCTGCTCGTGTGGACGGCGACCGGGCTGGCCGGACTGTTCGCGCACGGCGCCTGGCCCGACGGGGTCGACTACCCGGGTACGCCGATGGCGCTACGGCATCTGGTCTCCGCACCGCACGACATGGCCGCGGCCTGGCCCGGCACCCCCAGGAGCCAGCTCCCCGGTTACGGCCTGTTCTGGGGCATCCTCATCGGCGAGGTGATGGTGCTGCTGGTCCTGGCCCTCTTCGCGCTGGGGACGATCACCCGCTACCGCGCCGTACGGGCGGCGCGACGGTCGGCGCGACGGGCAAGGCCCCGGGGGGCCGGGGACCGGGCCGGTGGGCATGGCGGCTCCGGGGACTTCGGCGAACCCGGGCACCTCGGGAAAGCCGGGGCCATCGGCCAGGCCGGGACTCTCGGGCAGACCGGGGTTCTCGGGCAGACCGGGGCTCTCGGGGAACCCGGGGAGCAGGCACGGGACGCGGCCGCCGCGGAACCCATGGTCCCCGCAGCCGCCGCAGCGCCCGCAGCCCCCGCGACGCCCGTACCGGCACTCGCCGAACAACCGCCTGCCGCCTCCGAACCCGCCACACCCACCGGCCCGGTCCCCGAGCAGCGCACCACCTCCCCGGCCGGCCCCCGCCCGCTCACCGAGCTCCCCCTCCCCCGCGTCCAGTTCGCCACCACCGACCCCACCGACCCCACCGCCGCCCGTGCCGCGGCCACCGCCATCGCGGCCGCCGCCCCGGGCCCCCTGGTCGTCGCCACCACGGACCCCGCCCTCTGGGCCGAGACCAAGGACTCCCGGGCCAAACTCGGCCCCCTGCTGACCTACGACCCGACGCACCGCCTCGACACCCCGGCCCGGCTCCGCTGGTCGCCGACCTCCGGATGCGAGGACGTGTCCACCGCCGCCGCCCGCGCCGCCGCCCTGCTGGCCCCGGTACGGCCGTCCGGCGTGCTCGACTCGGCGGTCGCGGACGCCGCACAGACGCTGCTGCGCTGCTGGCTGCACGCCGCCGCGGTGGACGGCCGGCCGTTCCGCCAGCTGCACCGCTGGGCGCACACCACGGGCGGAGCCCAGGAGCCGGTACGCATTCTGCGCACCAGCGCCAAGGCATCGGCCGGGCAGGCCGGCGAGCTGGAGTCCGTACTGACCGCGTACGCCGAACGCAGTGAGCTGGCCAAGGAGTTGGCCGGCCGTGCGCTGACCGCCCTCGCCTCCCTTCACATCCGGGATGCGTGCACTCCGCTTCGCACGGATTCGCTCCTCCTCGAATCATTTATCGATGAGGGGGGAACGCTCTATGTGGTAGGTGATCCCATCGAGGATCCGCGTACCGACCCGGGTGCGATGCCCCTGCTCACCGCACTCCTCTCCAGCGTGGTCGAGCACGGCCGCCGCATGGCCGAACGGTCATCCGCCGGCCGGCTCGACCCACCACTCACCCTCGTCCTGGACGACATCGCGGCGCTCGCCCCGCTGCCCGCGCTCCCCGACCTCCTCGAAACCGGCCGCACCCGCGGCCTGTTGACGCTGGCCACCATGCGCTCCCAGGAACAGGCCCGAGCCCGCTGGCCGCACCGCTCACTGCCCGTCTGACCCAGGCGCAACGGGATGGGCCCTGGCACATCAGCCTCGCCCCTCTGGCTCCCCTTACTCCCCTTGCTCCCCTTGCCCCCCTGAATCCCGGAGCAACTGCACGGCGAACAACCCCAGTTGCGCATCCATCGCGGCCGACCGGCTGCCCACGATCCCCGACCGCAGCAACGCCGCCCCTTCGAGCAGCGCCACGAACGTCTCGGCCCTGGCCCGGCACAGGTCACCCGGCCAGTCAGGCCGCCCCTGCCGCACGAACGCCTCCACGTGGGCAACGTACTTCTGGTAGAACTCCCGGACCACGACGGCCACATCGTCATCCCGCGCCGCCAGCGCCCACACCTCGACGTAGAGCCGGGTGAGCCGGGGATCGTCCTGCTCGGCAAGGAGCACCGCCACCACCGCGTCCGGCTCCGCCGCCCCGGCCCCAGCCCCGACCCGGGTCCCGATGGCCGAGGGATCGTCACGCACCATCCGCAGCCCCGTCGTCTCCGCCAGCCGCTCAAGCGACCGGTCCAGCGCCCGCTCCAGCACCGCCTTGATCAGATCGGCCCGGCTCGGAAAGTAGTGCTGGAGGTGCCCGACCCGCACCCCGGCCTCGGCGGCGATCGCCCGCAGCGGCGCATCCGCTCCCTTGGCCACCAGCACGGCCTCGGCCGCATCGAGCAGACTCGTCCGCCGAATGCTCCCCTGCCGTGTCAGCGACGACACCTTGCCGGCCCCCGACCCCTTCCCCCTCTCCGTCTCCATCCCCTTCTCCGTCCCCTTCTCCCTCTCCGTCACGACAGCTCGACCTCCACACCCGCCTGCTCCAGCACACCGACGACATCCCGCGGCACCGGCGTCATCTCGGGGAACACGACCCCGCCCGGCGCGGCGGCACCGTCCTCCCCCAGCACCCGACGCAGCCCCAACAGCCCGCCCAGCGCGGTCAGATGCGCCTGCCCGGCCGGGTCGGTCAGGGTCGCCGTACGCCGCTCACCGTCCCGCCCCCGGACATCGATCCGCAGCAGCGCGCTGCCACCCTCCCCCGGCGAGTACAGCATCGACCGCCGGACCGACGCGAAGCGATCCCCGCGGCCCCACCGGAAGAACCCTGTCCGCTTGAGCGCCAGCAGAGCGGACGTCGATGAGTTGGCGCTGAACCCGATCCGCGTGACGGCCGTATCGACCCCGAGCACCAGCGGCAAGGTGAACTGCTCCGGAGTGTCGATCCGCGCCACCTTGGTCCGGTACCCGCCGATCGTCACGTAACCGGCCCCGCTGAGCGGCATCACCATCCGCCGCTCACCGTCCTCGGCCACCTCGTAGTCGAGCCCCAGCCGGTCCATGAACTCCACCGAGTCGGTACCCGACCGGTCCTTGAGGTCGTACCGGATCGCGATCTCCACCGCGGCCGCCCCACCGATATCGGCCGACAGCCCCGCGGCGACCAGCGCGCTCACCCCGCCCATCCAGCTGGACGACAGCAGCACCGGCGCCTTCGGGGGCTCCACCGCAGCCACCGCCGTGGCCCGCTGCAACCGCGCCGTCCATCGCGTGATGTCCACGTACGGCACACCACCCCGGATCGCCGCCAACAACACCCGGTCATCAGGGTCGTTGACGGTGCTGATCACAGCCCGCACCCGGGCCGAAAAAGGCTCCGGGTCGCTCAGGTCCCAGCGCCGCACCTCCGCACCGACCTCGTCGGTCAGCGCCTTGCCCCGCTCCGGCGTACGCCCGGTGAGCAGCAAGGGCCACGAGGAAGCCGCCAGCCGGGCCAGATCCCCGCCGACGGTCCCATAGCCGCCCACGACAAGTACCGGGCCCGTCACATCAAGTTGGATGTCATCGTCCACATCAGTGAGACTAGGTCAGCTGACCTAGAATCACAATGCCCGCCTGCCCCGGAACGCAAAAAAGCCTCGTTCCCCGAGTCGAAACTCGGGGAACGAGGCTTTTTCCAAAAATTGTTCGGCGGCGTCCTACTCTCCCACAGGGTCCCCCCTGCAGTACCATCGGCGCTGAAAGGCTTAGCTTCCGGGTTCGGAATGTAACCG
>NZ_JBIAWT010000013.1:0-201845 GCF_042895955.1 Streptomyces sp. NPDC001339
CTTCCTGGTCAGCCACAACAACAACTCCATCCGCGACACCTGCGACCGCGTCCTGTGGCTGGAGCGCGGCGAGCTGCGGATGGACGGCCCGACCGATGAGGTCATCAAGGAGTACGAGAAGTTCACGGGCAAGTAGTCCCGCCCGTCGGGAGGGCCTCCGCGGGTGCGGCTCGCGGGGGCCCTCGCCGGTGCGGGGACCGGCCCTCCATGGTGGCGGGACGGTCAACTCCGGCGGGTCCGGGAGCAGTTCGGCCGGAGCGGATGATGACCGGATCGTTGCCCTGGGCTTCGGTATCCCGGCGGACGCCGGTGAGCTGTACGGCGTAAGCTGTACGGGTGCCGAACAGTACAAGTGGTACAAGGCGGGCACTCTCCCCCAAAGGGGTGGCGAGGGCTCGATCAGGGTGCGTCGTCGGCTGCGGCGTGTCCGAAATAGGATCTTTTAGCTTGGCGGTGTAGAACGGGAGACGTGACGGCAATGGCTACTGGTTCGCTCCGGCACCGAAATGCGCCGGGCAGTCCCCGGTGAGCCGAGAGAACGAACGGGCGCGGGGCGCCTTCCTCCGCAGGGCGGCGGCAGGCGACGGACGGGACCAGACGCGCACCGTGCTCGATCAGGCCGCACACGAGAACTTCCCGGTCGCGCCGTTCTTCCTGCCCCGCGCCTGGCGGGCAGACCTGATGGCCGTCTACGGCTTCGCCCGGCTGGTCGACGACATCGGTGACGGCGACCTCGCGCCCGGTGGCGCCGATGCCGTCCTCCTGGGGCTCGACCGCGCACAGGCCGGAGAAGAAGCCGAGAGCGGGGCGGCCCGGCTCGCCCTGCTGGACGCCCTGGAGGCGGACCTGGCGCGCGTCTTCAGCGACCGCGCCCCCGGGCCCCGGCATCCGCTGCTGCGGCGGCTCGGCCCGACCGTCCGCCGCCGCGGGCTGACCCCCGAGCCCTTCCTCGGCCTGATCGAGGCCAACCGCCAGGACCAGCGGGTGAGCCGCTACGGCACCTACGACGACCTGCTCGCGTACTGCGAGCTGTCCGCCAACCCCGTCGGCCGGCTCGTCCTCGGCATCACCGGTGCGTCGAGCCCCGAGCGGATCCGCCGCTCCGACGCCGTCTGCACCGCCCTGCAGATCATCGAACACCTCCAGGACGTGGCCGAGGACCTCGCGCGCGACCGCATCTACCTCCCCGCCGAGGACATGAAGCGCTTCGGTGTCAGCGAAGCCGATCTGGCCGCGCCGAGCGGGGGCGCATCGGTGCGTGCGTTGATCGCGTACGAGGCGGAACGCGCCCGTGAGCTGCTGAATGAAGGCACTCCGCTGGTGGGTAGCGTCCACGGCAGACTCAAGCTGCTGCTGGCCGGCTTCGTGGCCGGTGGACGCGCCGCACTCCAGGCGGTCACGGCCGCCGGATACGACGTCCTCCCTGGACCGCCCAAGCCGACCAAGATCAGCCTGCTGCGCGAGGTGGCGGCGACACTGCGAAGAGAGGGGTGAGCCGGACCGTGGAGGCCACCGCACACGCGTCCGCGCCGGTGCTCGCTGCGTACCGCTACTGCGAGGCCGTCACCGGGCAGCAGGCACGGAACTTCGCCTACGGCATCCGGCTGCTGCCGACCGACAAGCGACAGGCCATGTCGGCGCTCTACGCCTTCTCCCGCCGGGTCGACGACATCGGCGACGGCACTCTGGACCCCGCCGCCAAACAACAGCGCCTGGAGGACACGCGGACGCTGCTGACCCGTATCAAGGACGGCCGGATCGACGAGGACGACACCGACCCGGTGGCCGTCGCACTCACCGACGCGGCCGGACGCTTCCCCATCCCGCTGGACGCGCTGGACGAGCTCATCGACGGCGTCCTCGCGGACGTACGCGGCGAGACCTATGAGACCTGGGACGACCTCAAGGTCTACTGCCGCTGTGTCGCCGGAGCCATCGGCCGGCTCTCGCTGGGGGTGTTCGGCACCGTCCCGGGCGCACCGGACGCCGACCGCGCCCCCGAGTACGCCGACACCCTCGGCCTCGCCCTCCAACTCACCAATATCCTCAGGGACGTTCGCGAGGACGCCCGCAACGGCCGCACCTACCTCCCCGCCGAGGACCTCGCCAAGTTCGGCTGCTCGGCAGGCTTCGACCGGCGCGTCCCGCCGCCCGGCGCGGACTTCGCCGGTCTGGTGCACCACGAGGTGAAACGTGCCCGCGCGCTCTTCGCCGAGGGCTTCCAGCTGCTGCCGATGCTCGACCGGCGCAGCGGTGCCTGCGTTGCCGCGATGGCCGGCATCTACCACCGCCTGCTCAGCCGGATCGCCGCCGACCCCGAGGCGGTACTGCGCGGCCGGGTCTCGCTGCCCGGCCGGGAGAAGGCCTTCGTGGCGGTGCGCGGGCTGTCCGGCCTCGACGCCCGGGCGATCGGCCGCCGGCAGGCCGTCAGGAGGCGCGGATGATGCGCCGGGCCACCCACGGCAGCGGTGACCCCACGTCGGCGCGGCGGGCAACCCTCCCCTGGACGGCTGCGTCCATGAAGGCGGTACAGGGGGAGATCACATGACATCGGATGCCACCACGGCGGTGGTCGTGGGCGGCGGCCTGGCGGGCACGACCGCGGCGCTCGCGCTGGCCGACGCCGGGCTGCGGGTCACCCTTCTCGAGGGCCGGCCCCGCCTCGGCGGACTGGTCTTCTCCTTCCGTCGCGACTTCGCCGGCGGCGAGCTGAGCGTCGACAACGGCCAGCACGTCTACCTGCGCTGCTGCACCGCCTACCAGGCGCTGCTGGAGCGGATCGGCGGCGCCCACCTGGTGCCGTTGCAGGACCGGATGGACGTACCGGTCCTGGACCCGGGGGACGGTTCCCGGTCCCGGACGGGCTCCGCGGGGCGGATGCGGCTCGGACGGCTGCGCCGCACCGCACTGCCCGTCCCGCTGCACCTCGCCGCCGGCCTCGCCCGCTACCCGCACCTGTCACCGGCCGAGCGGGCCGGCGTGGTGCGCGCCACGCTCGCGCTCAAGGGCCTCGACCCGGCCGACCCGGAGCTGGACGGCATCGACTTCGGCAGCTGGCTGCGCCGCCACGGACAGTCGGCCCGCGCCGTCGAGGCGCTGTGGGACCTGGTCGGTGTCGCCACCCTCAACGCCCGGGCCGCCGACGCCTCGCTGGGCCTGGCCGCCAAGGTCTTCAAGACCGGGCTGCTGTCGGCCCCGGGCGCGGCCGACATCGGCTGGTCCCGGGTCCCGCTCGGCGACGTCCACGACACCCTCGCCCGGACGGCGCTGGAGAAGGCCGGAGTGCGGATCGCCCTGCGCACCCGCGCCACCGCCGTCGACCGTACCGGCGACGGCTGGCAGGTGTCGGTGGCGAACGGCCCGCACGGCGGTGAGCGGCTCACCGCGGACACCGTCGTCCTCGCCGTACCGCAGCGCGAGACGCACGGCCTGCTGCCCGACGGGGCGCTGCCCGCGAAGGACCGGCTGCTGGACATCGGCACCGCGCCGATCCTCAACCTCCATGTTCTCTACGACCGCACGGTGCTGCGCCGCCCCTTCTTCGCCGCGGTCGGCTCCCCGGTGCAGTGGGTCTTCGACCGCACGCATGCCTCCGGACTGCCCGGCCTTGCCAAGGAGTTCGGGCCGCCCGGCGGGAGCGGCTGCCAGTACCTGGCGGTCTCGCAGTCCGCCGCGCAGGAAGAGATCGACGAGCCGGTCGCCAAGCTCCGGGCCCGCTACCTGCCCGAGCTGGAGCGGCTGCTGCCCGCCGCCCGGGGCGCCAGGATCCTCGACTTCTTCGTCACCCGCGAGCGCACCGCCACTTTCGCGCCCGCCCCGGGCGTCGGCAGGCTCCGCCCCGCCGCCCGCACCCGAGCCCCCGGCCTCTTCCTGGCCGGCGCGTGGACCGCCACCGGGTGGCCCGCGACGATGGAAAGCGCTGTCCGCAGCGGCACCGCCGCCGCTCGCGAGGCACTCACCCAACTCGGCTTTCCCCCAGGCCGGTTGCCTCAGGAGGCGGCATGACGACGCGTACCAGCGCACCCACGAGCACGAGCACCGGAAACAGAGGAGAAACCGTGAATCCGGCTTCCCCAGCTATCGACACCACGAGCGTCACCGCGCTGCTGGAGCGTGGGCGGACACTCGCCACGCCCGTGCTGCGTGCCGCCGTCGACCGGCTCGCCGCTCCGATGGACACCGTCGCCGCCTACCACTTCGGCTGGATCGACGCCGACGGCAATCCCACCGCGGGCGACGGCGGCAAGGCGGTCCGGCCCGCTCTCGCCCTGCTGTCGGCCGAGGTCGCCGGCGCGGCCCCCGAGGCGGGCATCCCCGGCGCGGTCGCCGTCGAGCTGGTGCACAACTTCTCGCTGCTGCATGACGACCTGATGGACGGAGACGAGCAGCGCCGGCACCGCGACACGGTGTGGAAGGTGCACGGCCCCGCCCAGGCCATCCTCGTCGGCGATGCGCTGTTCGCCCTCGCCAACGAGATACTGCTGGAGCTCGGCACCGTCGACGCCGGCCGCGCCACCCGCCGGCTCACCCTGGCCACCCGCAAGCTGATCGACGGCCAGGCGCAGGACATCTCCTACGAGCACCGCGAGCGGGTCACCGTCGAGGAGTGCCTGGAGATGGAGGGCAACAAGACCGGCGCGCTGCTGGCCTGCGCGGTCTCCATCGGCGCGGTGCTCGGCGGCGCCGACGACCGTACCGCCGACACCCTCGAGAAGTACGGCTACCACCTCGGCCTCGCCTTCCAGGCGGTCGACGACCTGCTCGGCATCTGGGGCGACCCGGAGGCCACCGGCAAGCAGACCTGGAGCGATCTGCGCCAGCGCAAGAAGTCGCTGCCGGTCGTCGCCGCGCTGGCCGCCGGGGGCCCCGCCTCCGAGCGGCTGGCCGGAATCCTGGCCGCCGACGCCAAGAAGAGCGAGACCGAGATCGCCGACTTCACGGAGGAGGAATTCGCCTCCCGCGCGGCGTTGATCGAAGAGGCCGGCGGCCGGGAGTGGACCTCCCAGGAGGCCCGCCGGCAGCACGCCACCGCCATCGCCGCGCTGGACGAGATCGAGATGCCGGAGCAGGTCCGCGCACAGCTCGTCGCCCTCGCGGACTTCGTCGTCGTACGAGAGAGATGATCACCATCGACACCGCATAAGAAGAGATCGCAGTCGCCGGTCGGTGCCCGGGGGTACCACCCACGCCTTGAGGGCAGTGGGGGAGGGCACCGGCCGACGGAATCCCTGAGCTGAGCACTGATCCGTTCACCGCAGAAGGGGAAGCCATGACAGCGACGACCGACGGAAGCACCGGGAAGCTGCCGCCCCGGGAACCCTCGGCCAGCGATGCCACCGAGACAGCTGAATCCTCCGCACCCACGCGGACCGCCGCACCGCGCGACACGGCGGACGCCGCCCGCCGCGCGGCCGCACGCGCCACCGAATATCTGCTCTCCGTGCAGGACCCGGCCGGATGGTGGAAGGGCGACCTCGAGACCAACGTCACGATGGACGCCGAAGACCTGATGCTCCGCCAGTTCCTGGGAATCCAGGACCCCGAGCTCACCGAGGCCGCCGCCCGCTACATCCGGAGCCGGCAGCGTACGGACGGCACCTGGGCCACCTTCCACGACGGGCCCGGCGAACTCTCCACCACCGTCGAGGGCTATGTCGCCCTCCGTCTCGCCGGGGACGGACCCGACGCCCCGCATATGGCCAAGTCCTCGGCCTGGATCCGCGAACAGGGCGGCATCGCCGCCTCCCGGGTGTTCACCCGCATCTGGCTGGCCCTCTTCGGCTGGTGGAAATGGGAGGACCTGCCCGAACTGCCGCCGGAACTCCTCTACTTCCCCAAGTGGTTCCCGCTCAACATCTACGACTTCGGGTGCTGGGCCCGGCAGACCATCGTGCCGTTGACCGTCGTCTCGGCCCAACGCCCCGTCCGCCCGGCGCCGTTCGCCCTCGACGAGCTGCACACCGACCCCCGGCACCCGAACCCGTCGCGCCCACTCGCCCCCGTCACCACCTGGGACGGCGTCTTCCAGCGCCTCGACCAGGCGCTGCACCTCTACCGCAAGGTCGCCCCGCGCAGGCTGCGCGGCGCCGCGATGCGCTCCGCCGCCCGCTGGATCATCGAACGGCAGGAGAACGACGGCTGCTGGGGCGGCATCCAGCCCCCCGCCGTGTACTCCGTGATCGCCCTGCACCTCCTCGGTTACGACCTCGACCACCCCGTGCTGCGGACCGGCCTGGAATCGCTGGACCGGTTCGCGGTATGGCGTGAGGACGGTGCCAGGATGATCGAGGCCTGCCAGTCCCCGGTCTGGGACACCTGCCTGGCCACCATCGCGCTCGCCGACGCCGGACTGCCCGCGGACCACCCGCAGCTGGTGAAGGCCGCCGACTGGATGCTCGCCGAGCAGATCGACCGGCCCGGCGACTGGAGCGTACGGCGCCCCCGACTCCCCTCCGGCGGCTGGGCGTTCGAGTTCCACAACGACAACTACCCGGACATCGACGACACCGCCGAGGTGGTGCTCGCGCTGCGCCGGGTCGCCCACCCCGACCCGCGGCGGGTCCAGGCCGCGGTGGACCGCGCGGCGCGCTGGACCGCCGGGATGCAGTCCCGGAACGGTGCCTGGGGCGCCTTCGACGTCGACAACACCAGCCCGCTGCCCGACCGGCTGCCGTTCTGCGACTTCGGCGAGGTCATCGACCCGCCCTCGGCGGATGTCACCGCGCATGTCGTGGAGATGCTCGCCGATGTCGGCCGTACCCACGATCCCCGGACCCGCCGGGGCATCGCCTGGCTGCTGGCCGAACAGGAGTCCGACGGTTCCTGGTTCGGCCGCTGGGGAACCAACTACGTCTACGGCACCGGCTCGGTGCTCCCCGCACTCGCCGCGGCCGGTGTCCCCGGCTCGCACCCGGCTGTCCGCCGGGCCGTGTGCTGGCTGGAGCGGGTGCAGAACGACGACGGCGGATGGGGCGAGGACCAGCGCTCGTACCAGGACAAGGAGCGGTGGGCCGGACGCGGCACGTCCACCGCTTCGCAGACCGCCTGGGCGCTGATGGCGCTGCTCGCGGCCGGTGAGCGGGAGAGCGAGGCGGTACGGCGCGGGGTGCGCTGGCTGACCGGCACCCAGCGCGAGGACGGCTCCTGGGACGAGCCTCAGTTCACCGGCACCGGCTTCCCCTGGGACTTCTGTATCAACTACCACCTCTACCGCCAGGTCTTCCCCCTGACGGCCCTGGGCCGCTACCTCCATGGGGGACCGGCCGGTGCGCCGGTGGGGGCCTGATGCCGAGACGGCCCCCGCCGGACGCGGCCCCGCCGCTGCTGGTCGCCTGTGCGCTCGGCATCGAACGGTTCGCACTGCGCGGCGGTGACCACGGGGGAGCGGCGGAGGCCGGCTGTCCGGAGCTGGTGGTGCTCCGTACGGGCATGGGCCCGCAGGCGGCCGAACGCGCCCTCACCGCGGCGCTGAGCCGGGGCTCGGCCACCGAATGGTCCCCCGTCATCGCCAGCGGCTTCTGCGCCGGCCTGGCCCCCGGCATGCGCCCGGGGGACGTGGTCGTCGCCGAGGCCACCCGCGATCACCGGCCGGGCGTACCGGACGTGCCCTGCCGCGACAACGCGCCGCTGTTCGAGGCTCTCCGGCGGCGCGGCCGGACCGTGCACAGCGGTCTGCTGCGCGGCGCCGACCACGTCGTACGCGGCGCCGAGCGGGAGCGGCTGCATGCCTCCGGCGCGATCGCGGCGGACATGGAGTCCGCGGCCACGCTGGGGGCGGCCCGGCGCACCGGCGGCCGTCCGGTTGCGGCCGTCCGGGTGGTCGTGGACGCTCCAGAACATGAGCTGGTACGCATCGGCACCGTACGCGGTGGAATATCAGCCTTCACAGTGCTGCGCTCCATGCTCCCCGTTTTCTATGAATGGCACCGTTCTTTGCTGCTCCCCAGGAGGTGAGCCAGATGGCCATGCCGCTCCGTCAGTCCATCCGGGTCGGTACCTATCTCTTTGAACAGAAGATGATCCGCAGACGCGAGAAATTCCCGCTCATCGTCGAGCTGGAACCGCTCTTCGCCTGCAATCTGAAGTGCGAGGGCTGCGGGAAGATCCAGCACCCCGCGGGTGTGCTGAAACAGCGGATGCCGGTGGCGCAGGCGGTCGGGGCGGTGCTGGAGTCCGGCGCGCCGATGGTGTCCATCGCCGGCGGTGAGCCGCTGATGCACCCGCAGGTCGACGAGATCGTACGGCAGCTGGTGGCCCGGCGGAAATATGTGTTCCTGTGCACCAACGCCATGTTGCTGCGCAAGAAGATGGACGAATTCAGACCCTCGCCGTATTTCGCGTTCGCGGTGCACATCGACGGGATGCGGGAGCGGCACGATGAATCCGTTGCGAAGGAAGGCGTATTCGACGAGGCGGTGGCGGCCATC
This sequence comes from Streptomyces sp. NPDC001339, assembly GCF_042895955.1. Lineage (NCBI taxonomy): Bacteria > Bacillati > Actinomycetota > Actinomycetes > Kitasatosporales > Streptomycetaceae > Streptomyces > Streptomyces sp. NPDC001339. The sequence goes on from NZ_JBIAWT010000013.1 coordinate 8,427, forward strand.
AAAGAAGCCCAGCGGCGCGGCTTCCGGGTCACCACCAACTCCACCTTCTTCAACACCGACACTCCGCAGACCGTCATCGAGGTGCTCAATTTCCTCAACGACGACCTGAAGGTCGACGAAATGATGCTGTCGCCCGCCTACGCCTACGAGAAGGCCCCCGACCAGGAGCACTTCCTGGGCGTCGAGCAGACCCGGGAGCTGTTCAGGAAGGCCTTCGCCGGCGGCAACCGGCGCCGCTGGCGGCTCAACCACAGCCCGCTCTTCCTGGACTTCCTCGAAGGCAAGGCGGACTTCCCCTGCACGGCCTGGGCGATCCCCAACTACTCGCTGTTCGGCTGGCAACGCCCCTGCTACCTGATGAGCGACGGCTATGTGCCGACGTACCGCGAGCTCATCGAGGAGACCGACTGGGACAAGTACGGCCGCGGCAAGGACCCGCGCTGCGCCAACTGCATGGCGCACTGCGGCTACGAGCCCACCGCCGTCCTCGCCACCATGGGTTCCCTCAAGGAATCCCTCCGGGCGGCCAAGGAGACCATCGCGGCGAACCGCGGTTGACCCGATGAACACGACGCTGCTGGCACACATCCGGGAACCGCGCGACCTCAAGGCGCTCCCCTCGGCCCGCCTGCCCGAACTCGCCGAGGAGATCCGGGACTTCCTCATCCGGGCCGTCGCCCGCACCGGCGGTCACCTGGGCCCCAACCTCGGCGTGGTCGAGCTGACCCTCGCCCTGCACCGGGTCTTCGACTCGCCCGCCGACCGGATCCTGTGGGACACCGGCCACCAGTCCTACGTCCACAAACTCCTGACCGGGCGGCAGGACTTCTCGAAGCTGCGGGCCAAGGGCGGACTGTCCGGCTACCCCGCACGGGCCGAGTCCGCGCACGACGTCATCGAGAACAGCCATGCCTCGACCGTGCTGGGCTGGGCCGACGGCCTCGCCAAGGCCCATCAGCTGCTCGGCAGGGACGACCGGGTGGTCGCCGTCATCGGCGACGGTGCGCTGACCGGCGGGATGGCCTGGGAGGCCCTCAACAACATCGCCGCCGCCAAGGACCGCCCGCTGATCATCGTCGTCAACGACAACGCGCGCTCGTACGCGCCGACCATCGGCGGCCTGGCCCACCACCTCACCGCTCTCCGCGTCACCGACGGCTACGAGAAGTTCCTCGCCTGGGGAAGGGACGTGCTCCAGCGCACCCCGGTCGTCGGTCAGCCGCTCTACGACTCGCTGCACGGCGCCAAGAAGGGCTTCAAGGATGTCATCGCACCCCAGGGCATGTTCGAGGACCTGGGTCTGAAGTACCTCGGGCCGATCGACGGCCATGACGTCGCGGCGGTCGAATCGGCGCTGCGCCGCGCGGCGGGCTTCCACGGACCGGTGCTGGTGCACTGCCTCACCGAGAAGGGCCGCGGCTGTCCGCCCGCTCTGGAGGACGAGGCGGACCACTTCCACAGCGTCGGCGTGATGGACCCGCTGACCTGCGCACCCGTCGCCCCGCCCGGTGCGCCGTCGTGGACCTCCGTCTTCGGCGACGAGCTCGTCAAGCTGGGCCGGGAACGCGACGACATCGTGGCGATCACTGGCGCGATGCTGCGGCCGGTCGGCCTGGAGAGGTTCGCCCAGGCCTTCCCGGACCGGGTGTACGACGTCGGCATCGCCGAGCAGCACGCGGCCGTCTCGGCGGCGGGCCTGGCCACCGGTGGCCTGCACCCGGTCGTCGCCGTCTACGCCACCTTCCTCAACCGCGCCTTCGACCAGGTCCTGATGGACGTGGCGCTGCACCGGTGCGGTGTCACCTTCGTCCTGGACCGGGCCGGTGTCACCGGCACCGACGGCGCCTCGCACAACGGCGTGTGGGACCTGTCGCTGCTCCAGATCGTCCCCGGCCTGCGGATCGCCGCCCCGCGCGACGCCGACCAGCTCCGCGCCCAGCTGCGGGAAGCCGCCGACGTGGCCGACGCCCCGACCGTGCTCCGCTTCCCCAAGGAGCCGGTGGACGATCCGATCCCGGCCCTGGACCGGATCGGCGGCGTCGATGTCCTGTACCAGGCGACGCACCCGGACGTCCTGCTGATCGCGGTCGGCGTGATGGCCCCGGTCTGTCTGCGGGCCGCCGAACTGCTCGCCGCGCGCGGCGTCGACGCCACCGTCATCGATCCGCGCTGGGTCAAACCCGTCGACGAGGCCATCACCCGGCTCGCCGCACAGCACGTCATGGTGGCCGTGGTCGAGGACAACAGCCGTACCGGAGGCGTCGGCTGGGCGGTCGGACAGGCGCTGCGGGACGCGGAAGTGGACGTTCCGCTGCGCACCTTCGGGATCCCCGAGCGGTTTCTGCCGCACGCCAGGCGCGGTGAGCTGCTGGCCGACCTCGGCCTCACCCCCGACGGGATCGCCGGCCGGATCAGCGCCGCACTGGCCCGCAAGGAGGCCGCGCCGACCGGCGAGGGGAGCGCCCCATGAGCGGATTCGATCTGACCGAGCTGCTTGCCGAACGCGGCGCCGAGCGGTACGACCTGCACAGCCGGTACCTCAACCACCAGCTCCCGCGGATGCTGCACACCATCGGCTTCGACAAGGTCTACGAGCGGGCCGAGGGCGCCTACTTCTGGGACCGTGAGGGCCACGACTACCTGGACATGCTCGCCGGGTTCGGGGTGATGGGCCTCGGCCGGCACCATCCCGTCGTCCGGCAGGCGCTGCACGACGTCCTGGACGCCCAGCTGCCCGACCTCACCCGCTTCGACTGCCCGCCACTGCCCGGACTGCTCGCCGAGCGGCTGCTGGGCCACGCCCCCCATCTCGACCGGGTCTTCTTCGGCAACAGCGGCACCGAAGCCGTCGAGACCGCCCTGAAGTTCGCCCGCTACGCCACCGGCCGGCCGCGCGTCCTCTACTGCACCCACGCCTTCCACGGTCTGACCACCGGCTCGCTCTCCGTCAACGGCGAGGACGGCTTCCGGGACGGCTTCGCCCCGCTGCTGCCCGACACCGCGGTCGAGATGGGCGACCTCGAGGCACTGGAACGCGAAGTGCGGCGCGGCGACGTCGCGGCGTTCGTCGTCGAGCCCATCCAGGGGAAGGGCGTCCACCCCACCCCGCCCGGATTCCTGCGCGCCGCACAGGAGGTACTGCACCGGCACAAGGCGCTGCTGATCGCCGACGAGGTGCAGACCGGCCTCGGCCGCACCGGAGACTTCTTCGCCTACCAGCACGAGGACGGCGTCGAACCGGACCTGGTCTGTGTCGCCAAGGCGCTCTCCGGCGGCTACGTCCCGGTCGGCGCCACCCTCGGCAAGGACTGGATCTTCAAGAAGGTCTACTCGTCGATGGACCGGGTCCTGGTCCACTCCGCCAGTTTCGGCGCCAACGCCCAGGCGATGGCGGCCGGCCTCGCCGTGCTTGCGGTGATGGCGGACGAGGAGATCGTCGCCAACGCCCGGCACACCGGCGAGCTGCTGCGCTCCCGGCTCGCCGGGCTGGTCGACCGGTACGAGCTGCTGCACGACGTCCGGGGCCGCGGCCTGATGATCGGCATCGAATTCGGCCGCCCCGCGTCCCTGCGCCTGCGCGGCCGCTGGACGATGCTCCAGGCGGCCCGTAAGGGACTCTTCGCCCAGATGGTCGTGGTCCCGCTGCTCCAGCGGCACCGCATCCTCACCCAGGTCTCCGGAGATCACCTGGAGGTCATCAAGCTGATCCCGCCGCTGATCATCGGCGAGCGGGAAGTGGACCGTTTCATGACGGCGTTCACGGCCGTCATGGACGACGCCCACAACGGCGGTGGCCTGATGTGGCACTTCGGGCGGACCCTGGCCAAGCAAGCGCTGAGCGTGCGTTAGGGCCTGTGCCGGGCATGGCTCCGGCACAGGCCCAGGAGCCGGAGAGGTCAGACCAGGAAGCGGTCGCGGAGGCGCTCGCGGGTGGCGGGGGCCAGCTTCAGCCCGTCGGCGAGGTAGCTCTCCGTCGAGCCCCAGGTCCGCTCGATGGCGTCGTAGGCCGCCGCGAGGTAGTCGGCATGCGCCCCGAACAGGGGAGCCAGCAGCTCCATGACCTCCGGCGACATCCCGACCGCGGAGCTGTCGGAGCGGCGGAGCTTGTAGCGGTGGTGCGGGTCGTTGGACTTGAGGTAGTCCACCTCGATGGCGTCCCGTTCCACGCCGAGTGCCAGGAGGGTCACGGCGACGGAGAGGCCCGCCCGGTCCTTGCCGGCCGCGCAGTGCATCAGTGCCGGGACGCTGTCCTCGGCGAGTTCATGGAGCACCCGGCTGTGGTCCTCGGTGCGGGTGGTGATGATGTGGCGGTAGGTGTCGGTCATCCGGCCCGCGGCCTTGCCGTCGCCGAGCGCGAGGCGCAGCTCGTCCAGTTCGCCGTCGCGCACCATCGCCCAGAACTCCGCGCCGTCGGCCGGGTCGGTGAGCGGAATGTTCACATGGCGCACACCGGGGAGCGTGATGTCGGGGCCTTCCAGCCTGATGTCCGCGTCGTTACGGAAGTCGAAGATGGTGTGCAGCCCCAGGCCGGCCAGGAACGCCGCGTCCTCCTCCGTGGCATGGGCGAGGTGCCCGCTGCGGAACAGCAGACCGTCCCGTACACGACGCCCGTCCACGGTCGGCAGTCCGCCCACATCGCGGAAGTTGCGGACCTCCGCGAGTTCGGGATGGTCCTGCGGGACCTGCGGCGTCTGCGTCACGGGCGCTCCTTGATATCGGCGAGGTCGGCCGCCGACGCTGCTCGTCGGCGGGGCGGGGCACGTTCCGACGATACGACATGGCTGCAAGGGACATTCGGGTCGTGGCGGAGGCGCGTGGAAGCGTGGCGCGGCGCCCGGGGGGGGCGATGCCGCGATCGGGCTTTATTCCGGCTTGGGAAGAATTTGACCTGGTGGCATTAATCACCCCCCGTCAACCCCTGGTTACGGTGGCGTAGGTCACTTCTCAAGGGGAAGTATGTCCTGACGTGGCAGACGATTCGAAGAACATCAGCAACGGCACCTGGAGTGGCGCTCCGGGGGCCATCGGGTCGTACGCAGCCGTCGGGGACAGCTTTACGGAGGGGGTCGGGGATCCCGGCCCTGACGGGGTGTACATCGGTTGGGCGGACCGGCTCGCGGTCCTGCTCTCGGACCAGCGGTCGGAGGGCGAGTTCCGCTACGCCAACCTCGCCGTCAGGGGACGGCTTCTGGACCAGATCGTCGAGGAACAGGTGCCGCGGGCCAAGGAGCTCGCACCTGAGCTGGTGACGTTCTGCGCCGGCGGCAATGACATCCTGCGGCCGGGCTCCGACCCGGACGCGGTCGCCGAGCGCTACGAGGCCGCGGTGGCCGATCTCCGCCGGACGGTCGGCACGGTGCTGCTCTGCACGGGATTCGACACCCGCGACATCCCCGTGCTCAAGCACCTGCGCGGCAAGATCGCGACGTACACGGCCCATGTCCGGGCCATCGCGGACCGGCACGACTGCCCGGTCCTGGACCTGTGGTCGCTGAAGTCGGTGCAGGACCGGCGGGCCTGGAGCGAGGACCGGCTGCATCTGTCGGCCGACGGGCACACCCGGGTGGCGCTGCGCGCGGCTCAGGTGCTCGGGCTGCGGGTACCGGCCGATCCGGACCAGCCGTGGCCCCCGGAGGCGGAGCGGTCGGCCGCCGAGACGCGGCGGGACCACATCCACTGGGCCCGGGAGCACCTCGTACCGTGGATCGGGCGTCGGTTGCGCGGCGAGTCCTCCGGTGACCACGTCGAGCCCAAGCGGCCCGATCTGCTGCCGCTGTAACATCGCAGCACCGCCCACGGGCCCTGCCGCGGCCCACGGGGCGAAGCGGGCACCCGGCATGACTGAGGCCCCGGTTCCGTCGACGGCGGAACCGGGGCCTCAGTGCGCCGCGCCACCGGTGTACGGCAGATCCGCCCAGACGACCCGGCCCTGACCGCCGTCGGCGGGCCGCGAACCCCAGCCGGCGGACAGCGCGCCGACGAGGAACAGTCCCCGTCCGCACTCCGTGTCCGGACTGCTGGGCTGGACATGGAGGGTGGCGACGCCCGGCCCGCCCTGATCCATGACCTCTATGCGGATATGTGCTCCGGCGAGGGTGAGTTCACAGCTGACCTTGTCGCTGTCGGTGTGCCGTACCGCATTGGTGAAGAGCTCGGAGACCACCAACTCCACATCGTCGCGGACCTGTTGATCCGCGCCCCACTCGGACAGCAGCGCGCTGACGCGTCTGCGCGCCTCGGAGACGGACGTGCGCCGCGCCGGCAAGTGGAACGCGTCCTGTGAGTACTGGGCGACGATGCCGCCACAGCGCTTTAACGAAGAAGCGTTGTTGGAGGAAGCCACGGCGCAACTATGTGCGATGTTGGTCACCGATGGCAAGGATCACTCTGTAATTTGCAGAATCGTAAGAGCAGTCTGTTCGTTTTTGGTGACGGCATGACACACTGCTGATCACTGAAGTCAGTTGGAGGCGATCGGACGTGGCGGATCCACGGTCGGCGGGAGCACCGACCGTCCTGAGGATGGTGCTCGGCAAGCGGCTGCTGGAGCTGCGCGCGAGGGCGGGGCTCTCCTTCGAGCAGGCCGCGGCGGCACTCGATGTGACCCATGCCACGATACGGCGGATGGAGAAGGCCGAGGTCGGCCTCAAACTCCCCTATGTCGAGAAGCTGCTGGCCACCTACGGGGTCACGGACGAGGAGGAGGTCGAGGGCTTCCTCTCCCTCGCCCGTGAGGCCAACAAGCCGGGATGGTGGCACCGCTTCCGGGACGTCCTCCCCGAGTGGTTCAGCGCCTTCGTCAGCCTGGAGGGCGAGGCCGCCCTCATCCGGGCCTATCAGCCGCACTACGTCCCGGGGCTGCTGCAGACCGAGGACTACGCCACCGCCGTGCTCCGGGCCGGTATGCCGCACGCCTCGGCGGCCGACATCGACCGGATCGTCGCGCTGCGCATGGAGCGGCAGTCCCTGCTGACCCGAGACGACCCGCCGATGCTGTGGGTGGTCATGGACGAGACCGTCCTACGGCGCCCGATCGGCGGGCCCAAGGTGATGCGCGACCAGATCACCCGGCTCATGGAGGCCACCGCGCTGCCGAACGTCCGGCTGCAGATCATGCCCTTCGCCGCGGGTCCGCACCCCGCCATGTACGGACCTTTCCACATCTTCCGCTTTCCGATGCCGGAACTCCCCGACATCGCCTACGCGGAGAGCCTCGTCGGAGCCGTGTACTTCGACCAGCGCAACGACGTCTCGCAGTACCTGGAGGCCCTGGACCGGATGTGTGCGCAGGCCGCGCCGGCACACGCCACCGAGGCCGTTCTGGGTGGCTTTCGCAAGGAGATCTGAACCCCCCATGGATCGCATACGCATCTACAACGGCATGCCCGCCAAGGAGCTGGGAAGTGAGGGCTGGCACAAACCGTGGAGCGGCGGAAACGGTGGTGAGTGCGTCGAGGCCATGCGGCTGCGGGACGGCCGGATCGCGCTCCGCCAGTCGACCGACCCCGACGGCCCGGCGCTGATCTACACCCATCGCGAAATGGCGAGCTTCATCGAGGGCGCGAAGGCCGGCCACGCCGACTTCCTGCTCGCCGCGGTCCCCGGCCGGTGCGCCGAGCGGAGCACGGCATGACCGGCCAGGACTTCTCCGCACCAGCACCGGACCGGCCGGCCCCCGGGTTCGGTCCCTACGCCCCGGGCCCCGAGCACTCCGGCTTCTCCGCCGAGCAGATCGACACCAGCCGGCCGCATCCGGCCCGGATGTACGACTACTACCTCGGCGGCCGGGACAACTACGAGGTCGACCGGGCGGCCGCGGAGCGGGTGATCGAGGTCCACCCCCAGGTACGGCTCAGCGCCCGCGCCAACCGGGCCTTCCTGCGGCGGGCGGTGCGGGAACTGACCGCCGGCGGCATCCGCCAGATCCTCGACGTCGGCACCGGCATCCCGACCTCCCCCAACACCCATGAGGTGGCGCGCGAGACCGCCCCCGACACCCGCGTGGTCTACGTCGACAACGACCCGATCGTCGCCACCCACGCCGGCGCCCGCCTCCTCGACACCGACCGCACCGGGTTCGCGCTCGCGGATCTTCGCGACCCCGGGGCGATCCTGGATCACCCCACCGTCCGCGACCTGATCGACTTCTCGCAGCCGGTGGCGCTGCTGCTGGTCGCCGTACTCCACTTCATCAGCGACGACGAGGACCCGGCCGCCCTCGTCGCCACCCTCGCCGACGCACTCCCCGCGGGCAGCCATCTCGTCCTGTCCCATGCGACCGACGAGCCGTACGAGGCATACGAGGGCGGCCGCGTCGACCAGACGGCGCGGGCCGGCGTGGTGGACGTCTACAAGAGCGCCACCGCGCCCCTCAACCTTCGTACCAAGGCCGGCATCGAGCCGCTCTTCGGCCCGTTCACCCTGCTGGACCCGGGCGTCGTCCGCGTACCGCTGTGGCGCCCGGACGGCCCGGTGCCCGGCCCTCAGGAGCTCAACCACACCATTTTCTACGCCGGAGTGGGCCGCAAGGGCTGATCCTGGTCCGGAGCGGCATCCGCATCCGGCGCGGCATCCTCCGCCGGCGGGTCGGCGGGGGCACCGGCCGGGTGATCGGCGGACGGATCGGCAGCCGGGGGAGCGGCCGGGGGATCGGTGAGTACCCCCCGGAGGTCGTCCGGCCCGACGAGGGAGGTGTGGGTGCCCGCAGCGGTGCAGGCGTGCGCCCCCGCGACCGCGGCCAGGCGCGCGCAGTCCTCGAAGGGCCGGCCGGCCAGCCGGCCGTAGAGGAAGCCGCTGGTGAAGGCGTCGCCCGCGCCGTTGGTGTCCACGACGGGGCCGGGCGGCGCCGCGGCGGGTACCAGCCGCGGGGTGCGGTCGTCGGGAGTGAGGAGGTAGGCGCCGCCCGCACCGGCGGTGGCCACCACCGCCTCCGCACGGCCGTTGCGGAGGATGTCCCGCATGACCGAGCCGATCCGTTCGCCCGCCCCGGCGGTGCTCAGGAACACCAGATGCGAGCGGAGCGCGAAGTCGCGGTGATGCTCCGTCAGGCCGTCCCAGTCGTGCAGGTCGGTGGAGACGGGAATACCGAGCGCTTCGATGTCGTCGTAGAGGAAGCGGGCGAAGTGCGTGATCGACAGGTGTACGTGCCGGGCCCGGCCGAGGAGAGGGAGGTAGTGCTCGGGCGGCATCCGTAGGTCGTGCGGGTCGCGGGCGTCGTGGAAGGACATCCGCCGGCCGTCGGCCGCGACGAGATTGACCGCCCGTCGGGTGCCGTGCGGTGAGGTCAGCGGGCGGAAGTCGACGCCGGTGCCGGCCAGTCGCTCGCGGACCAGGCTGCCTGGGTGGTCGTCGCCGATAAAGTCCACGAGGCCGGTGGCCAGCCCGAGTGCGGCGCAGCCCAGGGCGACACCGGTTCCGGTGTGCCCGGCGCCTTCGCGGATGGGCTGGACCGGGAGGGAATCGGCGAGCGGTACGGGCAGCGCGCCGACCGGCACGGTGATGTCCACACCCGTCCCGCCGACGACCAGTACGTCATAAGCGGCCTGCGCGCCCGGTGCGGCATACGGCTCGGAAACCTGCTGGAATGTCACAAGCGTCCTTGAATCCTGGCTGGTGAGAAGAGTCCCCTGCTGGTGAGAGCGTGGGCGGACGACGGACGTCCGCTGCCGGGAGTCTAGACCCAGGTGCGCATCACACCGGGATGTCAGGGACCGGGGTGGCAGCGCCCGGCCGAGCGGGCACGGGCCGGCGGGCCTGCCGACCGCGCGGAACGCGCCGCGCGCACCGACTCCCTTGGCGGAAGGGGCCGTTGACACGGTATCGGCGGCGCTGGAGGGTGAGCTCCGGAAGCGGTCACGGAGCACGTGAGCGGTCCGTCCGGTGGCCGGAGGGGCCCCACGGGGGAAGCGAGGTAGGGATGGCAGAGCACTCCAATGGCGGGCGCACCGCGATAGTGCTCGGCGGCGGACTCGCCGGGATGCTGGCCGTCACCGCCCTGGTGGGCCACGTCGACGCGATCACGGTCGTCGAGCGCGACCGGTATCCGCAGGGCCGGGCCTTCCGCAAGGGCGTCCCGCAGGCCCGCCATCTGCATGTCCTCCTCACCGGAGGCCAGCGCGCGCTGGACGAACTGCTGCCCGGCACGCTCACCGCGCTCACCGACGCGGGCGCGCGCAGCCTGTGCCTGCCGCGCGATCTGCTCACCCGTATGGCCACCGGATGGCAGCGCCGCTTCCACGAGCCGCGCCACACCACCCTCAGCATCACCCGCCCGGTCCTGGACGCGGTGGTACGCGAGCGCGCGCTGGCAGCGGCCGCGGGCTCGCCCACCCGGGTCGACGTCCTGGAGGCCACCGAGGCCATCGGCCTGACCGGAGACGCCGACCGGGTGACCGGGGTACGGGTCCGGTCGCGGGGCGGCGCCCCGGGTGGGCGGGCCGTACAGGAGCTGTCGGCGGACCTGGTGGTGGACGCCTCGGGCCGTGGCTCCCGCGCTCCCCAGTGGTACGCCGAACTGGGCCGCAGCGCACCAGGGGAGGAGACCGTGGACGCGGGGCTCGCCTACGCCACCCGGATGTACCGCCCCAAGGACCCGGCCACCGCCCCCGACGTCGGCATCAACATCCCGGGCTGGGCGGACAGCCCGCGCGGCGCGGTCTACGTACCGGTCGAGGACGGCAACTGGCTGCTGACCATGTCCGGGGTGCGCGGAGACCATCCGCCCACGGACGAGGCGGGGTTCACCGCCTTCAGCGCCACTGTCGGCGACCCGTACATCCATGAGCTGCTGGCGCAGGCCGAGCCGCTCTCACCGGTGCACGGCTTCCGTGACACCTGCAACCGCCGCCGGCACTACGAGCGCCCCGGTGCCCTGCCCGAGGGGTTCCTCGTCCTGGGGGACGCCGCCTGCACCTTCAACCCCGTGTACGGCCAGGGGATGTCGGTCGCCGCGATCAGCGCGCTGGCGGTACGCCGGACGCTCGCGGCCGGAGGCGGACTGCGTCCCGGGATCGCCGCCGAGGCGCAGCGTGCGGTGGCCCGTGCCGCGAAGCCCGCCTGGGTCACCGCGGTCGGCGCGGACCGGCCGTACGTCCGCCCCGAGGACGGCAGGGCGAGCCTCGGCGAGCGGCTCAGCACGCGCTACCTCGAACGGTTCCTCGTCCGCGCCGCCATCGACCCGGTCGTCGGCGCGGCCTTCCGCGACGTCTTCTGCCTCACCGCCCCGTCCGCTCGGCTCCTCGCCCCACGCATCCTGCTGCGCACGCTCTTCCTGCCCCGCCGCCCCGCCCATCCCACTCCGCCGCTGACCGTCGAGACGGTGTAAGGGGGTACTCGCAGCCGGGGGCGGTGGCGCTCGTGGTGCGGTGCGGTGGCGTTCGCGGTGCGGTGCGGTGGCGTTCGCCGTGCCGGTCCGGCAGGGCACCCCTCCGGCATGGCGCACCGTCAGCCCGGAATGCTCCGGCCGGTCGCGTGGTTGTCGTCCGCGGGTGATGGTGGTGACGTCCGGGTGTTGTGGTGCGGAGAGACCGCACGGCGCCGCCCGGCCGGCGCGCCGGAACCCACCGCTCCCGCGGCCCGTTCACTGTGCGACCGCCCCGACCATGGAGGTGCTGTGACCGCTTCCCCATCCCGCCGTACCGGCCTGTCCGCGCTGCGCCCCGCGAGCTTCGGCGCCGAGCCCACGGGGGAACGACTGGCCAGGATGCGCCGATCGCCGCAGTTCGTGGACGGGCAGTTCCGCAATCCGGTGCCGACGCGGCAGCTGCTGCGCGGCTCCGCGCTGCCGATGGCCCGTACCCAGCTCAGCCGCGAGGGACGGTTGCGCCGGGCGCCGGTCGGCCGGATTCCGGTGCACCGTCCGACCGCGGAGGACTGGGGCCGCCCGCCCGCCTCCGGGCTGCGGCTCACCTGGATGGGCCATGCGAGCGTGCTGGCCGAGATCGACGGGCGGCGGGTGCTCTTCGACCCCGTCTGGGGTGAGCGCTGTTCGCCGTTCACCTGGGCCGGACCCAAGCGGATGCACCCGGTGCCCGTCGGGCTGGACGAGCTCGGCCGGGTCGACGCGGTGGTGATCTCGCACGACCACTACGACCATCTCGACATGCCGACGGTCCAGGGCCTGATCCGCACCGGTGCGGCCTTCGTCGTCCCGCTGGGGATCGGCGCCGACCTGGAGTTCTGGGGCGTACCCGCGGAGCAGATCACCGAACTCGACTGGCACGAGTCCACCCGGCTCGGCGGGCTGACCCTCACCGCCACCCCTGCGCAGCACTTCTGCGGCAGGGGACTGCGCGGTCCGCAGCACACCCTGTGGGCCTCCTGGGTGGTCGCCGGACCCGACCACCGCCTCTACCACAGCGGTGACACCGGCTACTTCCCCGGATTCGCCGAGATCGGCGCGGCGCACGGCCCGTTCGACGCGACGATGATCCAGATCGGTGCGTACTCGGACTTCTGGCCGGATGTGCACATGACCCCGGCCCAGGGGGTCCAGTCCCACCTCGACCTCCAGCGGGGAGCACCCGGCGGCGTGCTGCTGCCCATCCATTGGGGCACCTTCAACCTCGCCCCGCACCCGTGGGCCGAGCCCGCGGACTGGACCGCGTCCGCCTCCCTGAAGGCCGGTGTGGCCTCCGTCCACCCCCGGCCCGGTGAGCCCTTCGAGCCTGCCGATCCGCCGGCCGTCCACCCGTGGTGGCGGGAGATCGCGGTACCGCCGGTCCAGGGCTGGCCGGCCTGGCCGGTCTTGCAAGGGGCTGAAAGGGTGGCTACCGTTACTCACGGTTGATAGGATGTGTACGAAGAGTAGTCGCACTTCGGTGGCCGGCTGTGCGCACTGGTTCGCGAGCGCCCCTGTGAGGTGCCCGAAGTCCGTGAGGGGGCGCCATATCGCTTTTCGTGAACGAGAGTTCGGATTTTGTCGTACTGGTGTGCGTGGTGCGCACACGCAGGGAGGTGGCGAAGGGTAGCGAAACCTCGAAGTAGGTCCGAACCACACCCCCGCAACAACTAGCGTGCGTGCTCCGTGAACTGCCAACGGCCGATCCGGAGGGCGCAGATGCCGACCGCATTCCCCCAGGGGACCCCGACATCCCAGGAGGCTCAAAGGTCCCCAGAGACACAGGGTTCCCCGGAGGCGGCGCCTGTATCCGTCCCCGTAGCCGCCCTCGTCCCCGCCCCCGTCCGGCGACGGGAACGGGAGGGCGGACGGCACGGCCGGGCCTCCTTCCCCGAATCGGCAGCCGACTCGGCGATACGCGGCAGGCTGGTGCGGCTCACCGCGATCCCCTGTCTGCTGACCGCGGTCGTCTGCACAGCCGTCGCCGCATTCGTCGTCCAGGCCGGCGGCGCCCGGATCACCGGCCGTGAGTGGGCGGTGCTCTCCGGCGGACTCGCCGTGGTCTGCGTCATCGTGCTCACCGCGAGCGCCGCCGCCAACGCCGAGGCCCGCGCCATGGTCACCCGCTACGCCCGGCTGCGCCAGGTCTGCGCCCGCAGCCGGTCCGACCTGTCCGATCTGGTCGACCGGGTACGCCAGGGCGAATGGCTCCAGCGCCGTGATCCCGAACCCGGCCCGCCGCCCACCGGCGACACCCTCGAACTGCTCGCCCACGAAGTCGCCGCGGCCGGACGGGCCGCCGAGTCCGCCGTCGCCGAAGCGGTCGCCATCGCCCGCAGTGACGCCAGCGGGAACGAGCAGAAGGTCGAGGTGTTCGTGAACCTCGCCCGCCGGCTGCAGTCCCTGGTGCACCGTGAGATCGAACTCCTCGACGAGATGGAGAACCAGGTGGAGGACCCGGACCTGCTCAAGGGTCTGTTCCACGTCGACCACCTGGCCACTCGCATCCGCCGGCACGCCGAGAACCTCGCCGTTCTCGGCGGCGCGGTCTCGCGCCGGCAGTGGAGCCGCCCGGTCTCCATGACCGAAGTGCTGCGCTCCTCCATCGCCGAGGTCGAGCAGTACCCGCGGATCAAGCTGGTGCCCCCGATCGAGGGCACCCTGGGCGGGCACGCCGTCGCCGACGTCATCCACCTGCTCGCCGAACTCGTCGAGAACGCCACGATCTACAGCGCCCCGCAGACCCCGGTCATGCTGCGCACCCAACTCGTCACCGCCGGCCTCGCCGTCGAGGTCGAGGACCGCGGCCTCGGCATGTCCACGGACGAGCAGACCCGGATGAACGAGTTGCTGGCCGACCCGGACCACATCGACGTCGCCGAGCTGCTGAGCGACGGCCGGATCGGACTCTTCGTGGTCTCCTCGCTCGCCCGGCGGCACGGCATCGTCGTCCGGCTGCAGAGCAATATCTACGGCGGGGTGCAGGCCGTACTGATCATCCCGAAGGTGCTGCTCGGCGCGGAGCCGGCCGACGGCGCGGAGGCCGGTGAGACGGACCGGGCGGACGCACCGGGCACCGGATTCCCGGACACCGACCCGGCGCGCGAGCACGGGAGGTACGACGGGGAGGAGGGAAGGTACGACCGCGGGTACGACGACGGCCAGGAACCCGACGCGCCCCGCGCGATCGACCGGTACACCACCCACGACCGCGACCGCCGTGACCTCGGCGACCCGTCCCCCCTGAGCGCGGCCGTCCCCGCCCCCGGCCCGGCCCCTGACAGTGCCCCGGCCCACGACGTCTCCCACCGTCGGCCGGCGCACGCACCGGGCGGCCGCACTCCCGACGCCACCCGCGCCGACGCACACGCGAGTGAGTCCTCGGCCTCCGACGACGGCACCGCGGACGGCCTCCCCGCCGACCCCGGCACGCTCCTCCTGCCGCCCGCGCCGCCCGCCTCCGCGGACCACGGCGCCCGCCCACGGCTGCCCAGGCGCCGCAAGCAGACCCACCTCGCCCCCGAGCTGCGCGGCGACCCGATCCTGCCGTCCGCCGCCCGCCGTACGGGCCCCGAACCCGAGCACGACCCCGGCCTGATGGCCGCCTTCCGGCGCGGTTTCAGCCTTGCCGACGACACCTACGCCGGACGGACCGACGACACCGGCACCCTCCCGGCCCAGGGCGGCGGCGACCGCTGCCCGGCCGGTGACGACCTGTCATACGACCGTGACCACGACGCCCCGATGGGCCGCCCCCGAGGAGACGACCGCAATCATGGTGAGTGATGTGCGCGCGCAGGCACACCCGCAGCTGCAGAGCAGTCAGCACAGCGACCTGTCCTGGCTGCTGACCGGACTCGTCCAGCGTGTCCCGCACGCCCGCAGCGCGCTGCTGCTGTCCTCGGACGGCCTGGTCAAGGCCGCCCACGGCTTCGACCCGGACAGCGCCGACCACATGGCGGCCCTGTCCTCCGGTCTCTACTCCCTCGCCCGCAGCGCCGGAGTGCGCTTCGGCGAGGGCGCCGACGTCCTCCAGGTCGTCGTCGAGCTGGAGTCCACCTTCCTGTTCGTCTCCGCCGCCGGATCCGGCGCCTGCCTGGCCGTGCTCGCCGGGCGCGAAGCCGATGTGGCGGTGCTGGGCTACGAGATGTCCATGCTGGTCAAGAGCGTCCGGCCGTATCTCTCCACGCCCGCGCGCCAGCAGTCGTCCGCGGGCGGGCGTTGACCATGACCGTGCGTCGCGGACGGCGGCGGGGTGGTGATCCGTGGTACGACGACGAGGCGGGCCGACTGGTCCGCCCCTACACCGTCAGCAACGGCCGGACCCGTCCGACGGCGCACTTCGACCTGCTGACCATGGTGATGGCCACCGGCCGCCGCCCCGCCGCCTGCCAGGGACCCGACTACGCCCAGGTGCTCGGACTGTGCGGCGGGCCGGTCTCGGTCGCCGAGATCGCCGCCCACATACGCCTGCCCGCCGTGGTCACGAAGGTGCTCCTCGCCGACCTCGTCGACTGCGGGGCGCTCACCGCGCGGGCCCCCGAGGCCGTTTCGGCAGGGCCCGCGTCCCGTACCGACCGAGCCCTGCTGGAGGCGGTGCTGAATGGACTTCGCAAACGACTGTGACCCCCGCCGGGGGGACTCCGCGGCCGACCTCTTCCCGACCGCGCTGAAGATCCTCGTAGCGGGTGGCTTCGGGGTCGGCAAGACGACCTTCGTCGGGGCGGTGAGCGAGATCGAACCGCTCAGCACGGAAGAGCTGCTGACCCAGGTCAGCGTCGGTACCGACGATCTGGCGGGCGTCGAGAACAAGGACACCACGACCGTTGCCATGGATTTCGGCCGGATCACGCTCGGCCCCGCCCATATCCTCTATCTCTTCGGGACGCCGGGGCAGCACCGCTTCTGGTTCATGTGGGACGAGCTGTCGCACGGCGCGCTGGGCGCGGTGATCCTCGCCGACACCCGGCGACTGGACCAGTGTTTCGCCGCGGTCGACTTCTTCGAGCGGCGTGGTATCCAGTTCATCGTCGCGGTCAATGAGTTCGACGGCTCCTACCACTACGAACCGGACGAGGTCCGCTCCGCGATAGACCTCTCACCGGACACACCCGTCGTGCTCTGCGACGCCCGCCAGTGCAGCTCGGCCACCCACGTCCTGGTGTCACTCGTCCAGCACCTGCTCACCCCCGTCCTCGCCACGTCCCCGGAGCTGCCATGAACTACCCCGCTTCCCGCGTCCCGTACGTCCCCTACGACCCGACGCGCCATCTGCTGCTCACTCCGCAGGACGACGAGGCCCCGGCGCGCGTGGCCCGGCTGCGTGCGCTGGGCATCGGCGACTCCCCGCTGCCCGCCTTCGACGAGTTCGCCCGCAAGCTGGCCCGGACCACCGAGGCGCCGTACGCGATGGTCAACTTCATCGACGAGCACCGGCAGTACTTCGCCGGGCTCTACACACCGGGTCAGAACCAGGCCGTCGAGCTGGGGCCGGCGCCCGCCAGCGCCCGGCCCGGCCGGGTGATGGCCCGCGACCACGGCTACTGCCCGCATGTCATCGTCCGCCGCAAGGCGCTGGTCCTGGAGGACGTCTGCGACTATCCGCGGTTCGCGGGCAACCCCGTCGTGGATGAGATCGGCATCCGCTCCTACCTCGGCGCGCCGCTGATCGACCGTACGGGCATGGCGCTGGGCACCGTCTGTGTCGTGGACCTCGAACCACGGCCCTGGGGACGGAAGGGGCTGGCGACCATCAAGTCGCTGGCCGCCGAACTCGTCGAGCAGATCCACCGCATGGAGGATGAGCAGCGCGAGTCGTCCTGACCGGCGGGTCGGCCCCGCCCAGCTGGTGGCCCCGGGCGGTCGGCCCGGGGCCACGGCTCTGCCGGTACGACGCGGGCCCGGGACCCCGGGCCCCACCGCTCACTTCAGGCGGGCGAACCAGGAGCGCTGGCGGGGCGGGGCAGTGCGCTGGCTCGGCACCGTCGCCCGGCTCTCCGGACACTCCGAACTGTCCGGGCTGTCTGAACTGTCCGGGCTCTCCGGGCTGTCCGGCCACTCCGACGGCTCCAGCCGCAGCTGCTCGGCGAGTTCGCTGGACCACTCGCCCTTCCCCTGGCCCAAGGCCACTTCGCCCAGCCGCAGCAGCTGGATGTCC
The DNA here is from genome assembly GCF_042895955.1 of Streptomyces sp. NPDC001339. Classification (NCBI taxonomy): domain Bacteria; kingdom Bacillati; phylum Actinomycetota; class Actinomycetes; order Kitasatosporales; family Streptomycetaceae; genus Streptomyces; species Streptomyces sp. NPDC001339. The sequence continues at coordinate 25,922 of NZ_JBIAWT010000013.1, forward strand.
GAGGTGCCGGCCGGTGCGAAGATATGGTGCGCGTCCCGGAGGAAGCGCTCGATCGGTCTGTCGGTGAACAGCCCGCACGCGGCATGGATGTCCATCGCGTCGCGCGCCGACTCCAGCGCCGACTCCACGTTCACCAATTTGGCGTTCATCAGCTCCGCATCGCAGGGCAGCCCCTGGTCCAGCAGGTGCACCGCGTGGTAGGCGGACAGCCGGGCGAGCATCAGCCGCGACTGGATGCGGCCCAGTTTGAGCTTGATGTTGCCGAGGTCGGCCAGCGGCTTGTCGTAGCGCTGCCGTTCGGCGCAGAACCGTGTGGTCTCGTCCAGCACCGCCTGATGGATGCCCAGCGACACGGCGGCCAGGTTCGGCCGCCCGTACAGCACGCTGGAGGAGTACGCGACCGACAGCCCGTCGCCCTCCCGGCCCAGCAGATTCGCCGCCGGAACCCGGCAGTTGTCGAAGACCAGCTCGCCGAAGCTGAAGCCGTGGAGCCCCATCGCCGGCTGCTGCGGGCCGACCTGGAGACCGGGCGTGCCGGACTCCACGAGGAACGCGGACAGCCCGTGGGAGCCCTCGCCGGTGCGGACGATCACGCCGTGCAGATCCCCGACGTGGCTGTTGCCGACGTAGATCTTGCGGCCGTTGAGGACGTAGTCGTCGCCGTCGCGCACCGCGGTGGATTCCATGCCCAGCACATGGCCGCCGGATCCCGGTTCGGTGACCGCGATGGTCGGCAGGCAGTCTCCGGAGGCGATCGCCGGCAGCCAGGTCTTCTTCTGCTCCTCGTCGCCGAAGTGGACGATCTTCGCGACGCCCAGCTGGGACGCCTGCACCATGGCGCCCATGGCGCCGGACACCCGCGAGAGCTCCTCGATGACGAGGGTCTTGGCGAGATGCCCGGCGCCCATCCCGCCGTACGCCCGGTGGATCGTCGCGCCGATCCACCCCTGGTGGGCGATCCGGCGCGAAAGGTCATGGCAGACGGTACGGCTCGCCTCCATCTCCGCGATCCGGGGACGGACCTCCCTTTCGGCAAAGTCCCGCACCCGCGATCGGAGTGCTTCATGCCGCTGGTCGGTGACATGGCGATACAAGACGAGCCCTCCTCCGCGATCTTCTCCGCGCTGGTCGCACCCCGCCTCGGGACGGCACTGGTGGTGCCGTCGGCAGCGGCCGTACCCGAACGTGATCTGTCGCTTACCGCGTGCAATACCCGTTGGCATACCTACTGCGGAACAGGTGAAACATCAACTGCGCGATTCATGCGAGGGGTTGAGGTGCGGAACGGCGCCGCACCACCCTCGTCCGGTGCATGCGATGGCGCGGTTCCCGGGCCGCGGAACCGCGCCACCACGGTCAGTGCGCGGTGTCGCAGCAGGAGTCGCGGCGCAGCTGCCGGCCCACCTCCAGCCAGTCGGTCCCGGCCGCCCGCAGTGCGTGGCCGGCCGGCGCCGGGAAGGAGTCGACCAGTTCCCGCTGCTCGACGAGCCGGCCGCCACGCAGCACCGCGGAGGTCCGCACCAGCGCATTGAAGTCGCTGAACGGATCGCCGTCCACCAGCGTCATATCGCCGATCTTGCCGACCTCCAGCGTCCCCAGATCCCGCTCCGCGCCGAACACCCGGGCGGGCAGCGCGGTCGCGGTACGCAGCGTCTGGCTCACGCTCAGACCGCCCTGGTGCAGCGCCCGCAGGCACAGGTGCAGGCTCAGCCCCACCGGCTGCAACGGCTGGTCGGTCCCCAGCGCGACCAGCCCGCCGCCGGCCAGCACCCGCCGGTAGAGGCCGACTTCGATGGCGAGGTCGGAGAGCTGGGCCGGTGTGGGCCGGTGCCGGGCTCCCTCCCGTACGACCGAGGTGTCCCAGGGAGGCATCAGCCGGGTCACCCGTACGTCGTCGGCCAGCGCCGGATCGTCACCGATCAGCGGCGCCGACGAGAACGGGGTCGCGATCAGGTGGAAGCCGGTGCCGGTGTAGATCTCCTCGACGTCCTGGTAGGAATGGCCCGTCCTGGACACCGCGTGCCCGAACTCCAGTCGCTGGGTCGCCTGCAGATGCGTCGTCAGGTCCTGGCCCAGCTGGACGCCCGGGGTGAGCAGATGGCTTCCGGCCCGCGCCCCGAGCCGGTCATGTGCGAAGCGTGCGGCCTCCGCCATCACCCAGCCCGGTGCCCGCACGTACGTCTTCACGAAGTCCCAGTCCAGCGCCTCGCCACGGGCCAGCGAACGGCGCAGCCCCGCGCGGGTGCGGTGGGCCCGCCCCATGCTGTACGCCACCCGCCCGCCGTCCAGGAGTTCCCCGCACGTCAGCAGCCGTGGCCCGGTGAGCAGGCCGGCGGTCACGGCCTCCCGGATGCGGGCCTGTTCGTAGGAGAAGCCGCCGCAGGACACCGCCGTGGTGATCCCGTACGCCAGTTGCAAGGCGGTCTGCCGGCCACCGTACGTCGTCTGCCACGGATGGGTGTGCGCGTCCCACAGGCCGGGCAGCACGGTCCGGGCGGAGGCGTCCACCCGGCGGGCCGTGCCGGACCGGCTCCGGCGGTGCGGTTCCACGGCGGTGATCCGCCCGTCCCGTACCACCACATCGACGTCCTCCCGCACCTCGTCGCCGGTGCCGTCCCAGAACCGGCCGGCGTGCACGACGGTGTCCCGGGCGCGCGGCGGCCGGTGGGTGAGGGACAGCGGAACGGTCCGGGCCGGGCCGCCGGACACCCCGACCAGCCGCAGCCGGCCCGCGGAGAGGTAGAGGAGCGTGCCGGAGTCGCCGGACCACGACGGATGGTCGGCGGCCTCGTCGGTGAGCTGCCGCGGCGCACCGTCCGGCGTGCCGTCGGGCCGCACCGGCAGCACCCACAGCGCGGACTCGGCGATCAGTGCCATCCAGCGCCCGTCGGGCGACCACACCGGCCCCGAGTCATAGCGGTCGGCGATCGAGACATGCTCGGCGACCGTGAACAGCCGGCTCTCGCCGGTCCCGGTGTCCACGACCCGGATGACGTTGTAGCCCTCGCGGAAGCGGCGGTTGAGGCGGTTGCGGTCGCAGTACGCCAGATAGCGGCCGTCCGGCGACCAGCTGGGGCGGCCGGGGAGGCCGCCGGCGCCCATCGGTGCGGCCAGCACCCGCTCCGTGCCGTCGGACAGCGTCCGTACCACGAGATTTCCTGACATATCGAGTGCGGCCAGCTGTCCGCCGTCGGGCGACAGCGCCGGCTGCACCCGGCCCCCGGTGGCCAGCACGGTCTCCTCGCCGGTGGCGAGCTCCCGGCGGCGCACCGCGAACAGCCCGTCCCGGTCGTCGGCGTAGAGCAGCGCCCGGCCGTCCCGGGACCAGCTGGGCGCCAGGACATAGCGGGTGGCGTCGGCCCGGACGATGCTGCACGCGCCGCCGCCGCCCGATGTGGGCGCCACCCACAGGGAGTTGAGGGCCGCGAAGACGATCCGGCGGCCGTCGGGGGAGAGCGCGGGCAGATGCACTCCGCGTACGGGCCGGACCCCGGCCTCCTCGAAGCCGTAGTCCTTGACGCGGTATTCGGGGCGGTCCAGCGGCAGCCGCGCGCGGAACGGAATCGTCTCGGTGTGCCGCGGGGTGTCCGCCCGGACGATCCGGAACTGGCCGTCGACCGTCAGCAGCAGCTCGTCCCGCGAGACCCAGCGCGGCGGCACCGGCGCCACATCGCCGTCCACCCCGGCCGGCGCACCGTCCACCACCAGCGTGCAGGTCGGTCCCGGCTTGTCCGTGGTCCGCAGGTAGGCCAGCCGTCCGGCGGGGGACAACACCGGCGTCATCACCTCGGCGGCCTCGGTCTCGGTGTGCTCGGTGCGCACCGCGCCGCTTCCGTCGGCCGGCACCGATGCGACCGTACGGGAGACCAGGTCCGTGCCCGACACCCGGCCGCGGACGAACACGATCCGGGACCCGTCCGGCGACCAGCACGGGTCGAAGTCCTCCCAGGCGCCGTCCTGATGGGGGCCGTCCTGGCCGGGCACCCCGGTCACCCGGGTCAGCCGCCGGCTCCCCACCTCCAGTACCCAGAGCCGGTACGGGCTGCGGCCGGCCGCCGCGTCGCCGCCGCGCTCGGAGGAGAAGGCGATCCGGGTCCCGTCGGGGGACCAGGCGGGACCGCGGTCGTCCCACGGGCCGTCGGTCAGCTGCGTCAGGCCGGAGCCGTCGGTGGCGACCGTCCACAGGTGGAAGTTTCCGCCCCGGTAGGCGCAGAGCGCGATCCGGCGGCCGTCGGGGGAGTGGACCGGCCGGGTGGGCTCCAGGTCGGGCGGGGTCAGGGCCACCGCCTCGCCGCCGGACCGTGGCAGCGACCACAGGACGTTCTGGACCTCCGCGACCAGCCGGTCGCCGGCGGGAGCCAGGGAGGCCGCGCCATCGGTGGCGGCGGTGAGGGTCACCGTGGCACCGGGGGCCCGGCCGCCCCGCGCCAGCGCCTCGGGCGCGCCGGCCCCGGACACGACACCGGCGAGCCCCGCCGTGGCGGCCGCCGACGCGGTGCCCTGCAGGAATCTACGGCGGGAGAGCGGTGCGGAGCGTGCGGAACGTAAGGTGCGGCCGGCGGGCTCGGGGGCTTCGAGGGGCCCGGCGGGGTGCTCGGAGTGGTGGTCGGTGGCGTCCAACGATCCTCCTCTGTAGCGGTGTTGCCGCGCGGGCGACAGGAAGCGACGGCAACGGACCGCTTGATCGTGTCACGCCGCCCGGCCCGCGGGTCAACAGTCGACAGCGGCCACGCGCGTCCCGTGGCGCACTGCCGCCCGGAGCGGAAGAGTGGGCGCCGACGACTCGTCAGCCACCGCCCGGCAGTCAGGAGACGACGCGATGCAGGCCATGCGGCAGGAGTTCCATCAGGCAGCGGACGGCGCCCGGATCGCCACGTATACCTGGCTCCCGGAGGGCGGGCATCCGCGCGCCCTCGTCCAGATCGCGCACGGCGCCGCGGAACACGGCCGACGCTACGACCGCTTCGCCCGCTTTCTGGCGGGCCATGGCTATGGCGTCCTCGCCTCCGACCACCGGGGCCATGGCGCCACCGCGGCCTCCACCGGTGGCCGTGGCGTGGCCGGTCCGGACGCCTGGCGGGCGATCGTCAGCGACCTCAAGGGCATCGGCGATCACGCGGCCGCCGCCCACCCCGGCACCCCGCTGATCCTGCTCGGCCATAGCATGGGCTCGATGCTGGCCCGCGACTACGCCCAGGAGTACGGCGCCGACCTCGCCGGACTGATCCTCACCGGCGCCGGGCGCACCGTGCCCGGCCTGGACATCGACGGGGCCGTCACGGAACTGGAGGACGAGATCGCCGCACACGGCCGCACCGCGCTCTCCTCCTTCGTCCCGCGCCTCTTCGCCTCCTTCAACGACGCCTTTCCCCACCGCACCGGCTATGAATGGCTCTCCCGTGACACGGCCGAGGTGGACGCCTACGTCGCCGACGAGGACTGCGGCTTCCCGTTCTGCGCCGGCCTGTCGCTCGACTGGGTGCGTGCCGTCCGCAAGATCAACGACCCGGCCAACCTGGTCCGCATCCCGCGCGGACTGCCTGTCCACATCGCCGTCGGCGACCTGGATCCCTGCAACCAGCGGATGACCCTGGTCCATGAACTCCTCGAGGACTTCCGCTACCTGGGCACCCGTGACCTGACCTGGAAGGCGTACCCCGGCGCCCGCCACGAAATCCTCAACGAGTCCCACCGCGACGAGGTCCACGGCGATCTGCTGGCCTGGCTCGACGCACACATCTGAACGGACCCCCGCGCGGCGCTGTGCCCGCCCCGCGCGGCCCCGCACGGCCCCGCGCGTCACAGCGCCGTGGAGATGGCGGCACCCACCCTCTGACATGCGGTATTGTTCTTGTGCGCGGTCAGCCGGGGAACCCCGGCGGCAACGGGCACCGGGACGTGGCGCAGCTTGGTAGCGCACTTGACTGGGGGTCAAGGGGTCGCAGGTTCAAATCCTGTCGTCCCGACGGTGCAGTAGGGCTTCGGCCCAGGTGAGGGCCCTGTTCCACGGAGATGGAACAGGGCCCTCGGCATGCGTGGCGACGCGCGACCTGTCCTGCGTGGCGTGGCGGCGCAGGACACCTCATTCGGCCTGACCGAAGGACGTGAGCTCTTCCCGCTCCTGCTCGGTCAGTTCGCGCGGGACCTCGCCGCGCTCCAGCTTCGCGGCCTGGACCTGGTGCCGGATGCGGTCGACGACTTCGGGGTTGGCCAGGGTGCTGATGTCGCCGACGTCGGTGAAGTTCGAGATGCCCGCGATCACCCGGCGCATGATCTTGCCGGAGCGGGTCTTGGGCATATCGGGGACGATCCAGACCTTCTTCGGGCGGGCGATCGGGCCGATCCGCTCCTCGACGGCCCGGGTCACCTTGTCCTCCAGCTCCCAGCCGGGGTCCAGGCCCGGATTGAGCGCGACATACATCTCCACCACCCGGCCGCGCAGTTCGTCGACGACCGGTACCGCCGCGGCCTCGGCCACCTCCTCCACCGTCAGACACGCCGACTCCAGCTCCTTGGTGCCCAGGCGGTGGCCGGCCACGTTGATCACGTCGTCGATACGGCCGAGGATGCGGAGGTAGCCGTCGGCCGCCTGCACCGCCCCGTCGCCGCACAGGAACGGCCAGTCCCGCCAGTCCGTGGACCGCGGGTCGCGGCAGTACCGGCCGTAGTACAGGTCGACATAGCGTTCCGGCTGCCCCCAGATGGTCTGCATGATGCCGGGCCACGGGTTGCGGATACAGACATTGCCGGCGCGTCCACTGCCCGGTTCGACGGTGTTCCCCGCGTCGTCGTAGATGACCGGGTAGACGCCCAGCACGCCGGGGCCGCAGCTGCCCGGCTTCATCGGCTGGAGCGCGGGGAGGGTGGCGCCGAGGAAGCCGCCGGTCTCCGTCATCCACCAGGTGTCGTCGACGACCGCCTCGCCCTTGCCGACCACGTCGTGGTACCAGCGCCACACCTCGGGCTCGATCGGCTCGCCCACCGTGGTCAGGTGCTTGAAGTGGTAGTCGTACCGTGCCGGTTCGTCCGGGCCGAGTTTGCGCAGCAGGCGGATGGTGGTGGGGGCGGTGTGGAAGATGTTCACGCCGAGGCGCTCGGCGATCCGCCAGGGGCGGCCGGCGTCCGGGTGCGTCGGCGCGCCTTCGTACAGCACGCTGGTGGTGCCGAGGGCCAGGGGCCCGTAGACGATGTAGGAGTGGCCGGTGATCCAGCCGATGTCGGCGGCGCACCAGTAGGTGTCCTCGGGGTGGATGTCCAGGTAGTACTTCGCGGTCCCGGCCACATAGGCGAGGTAGCCGCCGGTACCGTGCTGCGCGCCCTTGGGGCGGCCGGTGGTGCCGCTGCTGTACATCAGGAACAGCGGTGCCTCGGCGGGCATCGGCACCGGCTCGACCCGTCGGCCGCGGTAGCCGGGCAGCAGTTCGTCGACGAAGAAGTCCCGGCCCTGGGCCATCGGCGAGTCCGACAGGTAGCGGTCCGGGTAGCGGCGCCACACCAGGACCTTGTCCACCCGCCGGCCGAGCTGCTCCGCCGTACGGAGGGCGTCGTCGGCCTTCGCCTTGTGGTCGGCCAGCTTCCCGGCGCGGTGGTATCCGTCCATGGTGATCAGCACCCGGCTGCCGGAGTCCGCCAGCCGGTCGCCGCACGCCGCGCCGCTGAAGCCGCCGAAGACCTCGGAGTGGACGACGCCGAGCCGGGCGCAGGCGAGCATGCACACCGGCAGCTCGGGCACCATCGGCAGGTGGAAGGTGACCCGGTCACCGGCCTTGAGACCGCAGAAGTCCCTGAGCAGTGCGGCGAATTCATTGACCTGTACGGCCAGCTCCTGGTACGTGATCGCGCGGGTCGGTTCGTCCTCCGGCTCGGGCACCCAGAGGAACGCGGCCTTGTTCCGGCTGGTCGCCAGGTGCCGGTCGACGCAGTTGTGGCAGGCGTTGAGACGGCCGCCGACGAACCACTTCCAGAACGGGGGGTCGCCGGTGTCCAGGGTGGTGTGCCAGTAGGTGTCCCAGTCCAGCAGGTCCGCGTACGCGCGGAAGCAGTGGGGGAAGTGCTCCTCGGTGAACCGGCGCAGGATGTCCGGGTCGGGGGCGTTCGCCTGGCCGATGAAGGCGGGGGGCGGCCGGTAGTACTCCTCCTCCCGCCAGTGAACGGCGATCTGCTCTTCGGGGACGTCGGAGCGTTCGGGGGCGCCTGAGCCTTCGGGGCGTGGTCCTGCGGTACGCATACGCTTGAGCCTCCCGGCCTGATGGCCGGCGACGCCCCGGTCGTCAGTCCTCGATCAGCCCGGAGCAGACGCCGAACTCGTGCACGTGGTGAAGGGCCGCCGCCTGGCTGCGGAACGTCGCCGCGTCCCCGCGCTCCAGCGAGCGCCGGCACACCTCGTCGCCGACGGCCACCGCGCGTCTCACCACGGGGCCGAGGGCCGCGGGCGGCAGCAACTCCGCCGTCCGGCGCAGGGCGGCCATGGCACGGGCCGAGGGCGGGTCGTCCTCGGCCGCGATCCGCAACTCGGCGAGGAGCCGGGACAACTCTCCGACGAGGTACTGCCGCGTCATCCGCATCGCCGTCCCACCGTCACGCCGTCCGGCCGTCCGGATCCGCCCGTCCCGGCTCGGCGGCACATCCCCAGTGTAGATCCGGGCGGGGGCCGCGTCCCGGGCGTGCGGGCGGCCGGGACGCCGGGAGGCCGGGCCGGGTCCGCTGGGAAGGCGGAAGCCGGGCGGCGGACCTACGGTGGTTCGAGCGGTGGTCCGCGCGGTGGTGTCGGGAGAGCACCTCCGGAGCACCTCCGGATCCGCCGCGGGACGGAAGCGGTGTTCCGAAGGAGGCTGCGATGGAGGAGCACTTCGTCTGGGTCACGACGCGCCGTATCAAGCCGGGCACGCTGGCGGAGTTCGAGCGGGCCTGGCGCCCGCACCCGTATCCGCGCGGTCTGCTCCGCGCCTTCGCGTACTGGTCCGAGGACGGGCATGAGATCACCGGCGTCTCGGTCTGGGACTCCAGGGCGGCATGCGACGCCTGGCGGGCCTCCGGCGAGGAGCAGCGGCGGCGCACGGCGATGGCACCGTACGTCGTCGAGGAGCGGGAAGGGTTCTACCGGGGCGGTGAGCTCAGAGTTCCCACGCACTGATGGCGGGCGGTGCCGCGACGGCCGGGGTGCCGTCGGCGCCTCGCCGCCCGGCCGGCTGCGGCAGGTCCGGCCGCGGCCGGACCGGTGTGGGGGAGCGGTGCCCGTCCACGTAGGGTGATCAGCGGACGCGCACGTCGCCACAGGCGCACCAGCAGTTGACAAGTTTAGGTATGCCTAACCTAAACTCACGCATCGTGTCCACGAGTGATCAGGCCGCACCACCCGGTGTGCCCCCCTTGTCAGCCCGCCGCATACCGGTGCTCCTCCTGGGAGTTGCCGCGCTCGCGGTGTGCGCCGTACTGAGCCTCGCCCTGGGTGCGCGCTCGGTACCGCTGTCCACCGTGACCGACGCCCTGTTCGGCGGCGCCCACGGACGCGACGCCCTCGTGGTCACCGGGCTGCGCCTGCCGCGTACCGTCATCGGGCTGGTCGTGGGCGCCGCGCTCGGCCTCGCCGGTGCGGTCGCCCAGGGCATCACCCGCAACCCGCTCGCCTCACCGAGCACGCTCGGCCTCAACGCGGGCGCCGGCTTCGCCGTGGTCACCGCCATCTACGCGCTCCACCTCACCCGGCCCGTCGAGTACGTGTGGTTCGCCTTCGCCGGAGCCGCGGGGGCCGCCCTGCTCGCGCAGGCCCTGGGCCGGCGGGCCGGCGACCTCGACCCGGTACGGCTCGCCCTCGGCGGCTTCGTCCTCCAGCTCGTCCTGCTGTCCTGGACGTCGGCCGTGATGCTGACCAGTCAGCGCACGCTGGACGAGGCCCGCTTCTGGCTGGCGGGCTCGCTCGCCGAGCGCCAGCTGGAGACGCTGTACCCGATGCTGCCGACCCTCGTGATCGGCGCGGTACTCGCCCTGGCCCTCGCCCCCGCGCTCAACGCCCTGGCACTCGGCGACGAGACGGCCCAGGCCCTCGGCGTCCCGGTGACGCGGATCCGGCTGACCGGCACCCTCGCGATGGTGCTGCTCGCCGGATCCGCGGTCGCCGTGGCCGGACCCATCGCGTTCATCGGGCTCGCCGCGCCGCACCTGGTCCGCCCGCTGCTGGGCGGCGACCACCGGCTGCTGGTGCCCGGCTGCCTGATCGCGGGCCCGCTGCTGCTGCTCGCCGCCGACGTACTGGGGCGGATGGTGATCCGGCCGTCCGAGCTGGAGGTCGGCATCGTCACCGGCCTCCTCGGCGCGCCGCTGCTGGCGCTGCTCGCCCGGAAGGCGGCCCGATGACCACCACCGCCCCCCTGCTGACCGCTTCCCCCGAGCCCCGTGACGTACGGGCCCGGCAGCGCCGGCGTACCGCGCTGCTCAGCTGCGGCGCCGTCCTCGTCCTCGGTGTCCTCGCCACCGTCTTCCTGACGACGGGTGAGATGGCGCTGTCGCCGTCCGTCGCGCTGCGTGGCCTGATCGGCCTCGGGGACACCGGCGATGTGTACATCGTCCAGGAGTTCCGGGCGCCGCGGCTGGTGGCGGCGCTGCTCGCCGGGGCCGGACTGGCCGCGGCCGGCGCGGTGCTCCAGCGGCTGTTCCGCAACCCGATGGCCTCCCCGGACGTCATGGGCATCACCGGGGGCGCCTCGTTCGGCTCGGTGGTGCTCCTCGCCACCGGCGCCTCGCAGTCGCTGATCCCGGTGGGCGCGCTGGGCGGCGGTCTGGTGGCCGCGGTGCTGCTGGGCGCGTTCGCCTGGCGCTCCGGGCTCGCCGTCACGCGACTGGTCCTGGTGGGCCTCGCCGTCCAGGCGGGCCTGGCCGCCGCGGTGAACCTCATGGTCGTCCGCTTCCCCGCCGAACTCGCGGGCTCGGCGCGGCAGTGGACGACCGGCTCGCTCTACGGCCGCACCTGGACCGAGGTGTGGGGCGCGGCCGCCGCACTCGCCGTGGCGCTGGCCGCCGTGTTCCTCCTGAACCGCCGGCTGGCCGTCCTGGACCTGGGCGACGACTCGGCCGGCGCGCTCGGACTGGGCGTCTCCGCCGCACGCCTGCAACTCCTCGTCGCCGCCGTGGCGCTGGCCTCGCTGGCCGCGGCGCTCACCGGCCCGGTCTCCTTCATCGCCCTCGCCGTGCCGCACGTGGTGCGCTTCCTGGCCGGCCCGCCGACCGCCGGAACGCTGGCGCTCACCGGCCTCACGGGCGCCGTGCTGCTGCTCGCGTCCGACCTCGTGGTCCAGCATCTGCTGCCCGTCGAGGGGCTGCCGGTCGGTGTGGTCACCGCCACCCTCGGTGCGCCCTGGCTGCTGGTGCTGATGTTCCGTCAGAGCACGCCCGTGAAGAGGAGTTCCGTATGACCGTCCAGCAGTCGGCACCCCAGGAGCCGAACGCCCAGGTGCCGACCGCCGAGGAGCGGAACGCCCACCGGCCGGACGCCACGCCGCGGCCCGACCAACTGGCCGCGCACGGCCTCGACCTGCGCTACGGCGACCGGACCGTGGTCGGCGGGCTCGACCTGGTTCTCCCCGGCGGCGCCGTCACCGCCATCGTCGGCCCCAACGCCTGCGGCAAGTCCACGCTGCTGCGCGGGCTGACCCGGCTGCTCACCCCGGCGGGCGGCACCGTCACCCTGGACGGCTCGGACATCCACCGCATGTCCGCACGCTCCCTCGCGCGCCGGATGGGCCTGCTGCCGCAACAGCCGGTCACCCCCGAGGCCATCACCGTCGAGGCACTCGTACGGCTCGGCCGCTACCCGCACCAGCGGCTGCTCAGCCCCTGGTCCGCCGCAGACCAGGCCGCCGTGGACGCGGCGCTGGAGCGCACCGGCACCACCGGACTGCGCGACCAGCCCGTCGACCAGCTCTCCGGCGGCCAGCGCCAGCGCGCCTGGATCGCCCTGGCCCTCGCCCAGGACACCGACCTGCTGCTGCTCGACGAGCCCACCACCTTCCTGGACCTGCGGCATCAGCTCGATGTGCTCGACCTGGTCGCCGACCTGCACGCCGAAGCGGGCCGCACCGTGGTGATGGTGCTGCACGACCTCGGACAGGCCGCCCGCTACGCCGACCACCTGGTGGTCCTCAAAGCGGGGCGGCTGGCCGCGGCCGGCGCCCCGGCCGAGGTGCTCGACGCGGACCTGGTCAAGTCCGTGTTCGACGTGGACTGCCGGGTCATCCCCGACCCGGAGACCGGCACACCACTGGTCGTCCCCAAAGGCAGAGCCGCCAGACACACCGCCACCGCCACCGCGGCCCGCTGACCCCCCCGAACCCCCACAAGCCGTCACCCCCTCCCTCCCCGCTCACAGCAAGGAAACCTCATGTCCACCAGATCTCCCCTGCGCGGATCCCGCCGGGTCGGCGGCGCGCTGCTGACCGTGGTCCTCGGCGTCGGCGCTCTGTCCGCCTGCGGCAACGACGACAAGGCCGATGGTGGCGACCAGGCCGGGGCCTCCGCCGCCGGCTTCCCGCGCACCGTCAAGACCGCGATGGGCGACGTCAAGATCCCCGCGAAGCCGAAGCGCGTCGTCGTCCTCGACACCGGAGAGCTGGACGACGTCACCATGCTCGGCATCAAGCCGGTCGGTGCCGTCTCCCCGCACATGAAGACCGCCGGCGGTTTCCCCAACTACCTCCAGAACAAGGTCGAGGGCGTCAAGGACGTCGGCCCGTTGCTGGAGCCCAGCCTCGAGAAGATCGCCTCCCTCAAGCCCGACCTGATCCTCTCCTCCAAGGTCCGGCACGAGAAGATCTACGACAAGCTCAAGGGCCTGGGCGTCCCGACCGTCTTCACCGAGACCACCGGCGGTCCCTGGAAGGACAACCTCAAGGTCCACGCCAAGGCGCTCGGCATGGAGAAGGAGGCCGACGCGGCCCTCAAGAGCTACGAGGGCCGGGCCAAGGCCCTCGGCCAGGCGATCGAGAAGAAGTACGGCAAGATGCCCACCGCGTCGGTCGTCCGCTTCGTCGCCGGACCGACCCGCCTGTACCAGCGCTCCTCCTACAGCGGCGTCGTCCTGGACGACATCGGCCTCAAGCGCCCGGAGTCCCAGTCCTCCACCGACCCCAAGGTGACGATGAAGGACGTCAGCGCGGAGCAGATCGACCGGGCCGACGCCGACCTGGTCTTCGTCACGCTCGCCGACGACCCGCAGAAGACCCAGCAGAAGACCGTGACCTCCAACCCGGTCTGGAAGGACCTCAAGGCGGTCAAGGACAACAAGGTCTTCGAGGTCCCGGACGAGACCTGGATGTCCGGCATCGGCGTCCAGGCCGCCGAGAAGATGCTCGCCGACGTGGCCAAGGCCGCCGGCGTCGAACTGCCCAAGAAGTAACTCCCGACAAGCAACTCCCGGGAAGTAGCTCCCGGGAAGTAGCTCCCGAGTAACTCCCGCCGGGAACGGGCGGGCCACCGTCCCGCCACCGCCCGCCCGTTCCCCGCGCCCGCGCCACCGCTCACCGCCGGTCCGCCGCCGGCCCCGCACGTTCCGGAAGGGGCGCCGCTGATGCGGCTCTACCTGCTTGCCCTCAACCCCACCGACTCCGTCTCCGAAGGCTTCCTGCCCGCCGCCGCCCGGCTCGGCCTCGATGTCACCGTCCTGACCGACCAGCCCGAACCCCACCGGCGCCGCCACCCGCACCTCGAGATCCTCCCGTGCGACGTCCGCGACTTCCGCGCCGTCATCACCCGGATCGCCACCCACCACCCGGCCGCCGCGGTCTTCACCAACAGCGACCACCTGCAGACCCAGGCCGCCCTGGCCGCCGACTACTTCGGGCTCCCCGCCAAGGACTGGCGCGCCACGCTGCGCGCCAAGGACAAGGCGCAGCTGCGCCGCCACCTCGCCGCCGCCGGCGCCGACACCGTCTGGTCGGCGGAGCTCCCCGCGGACCAGGACCCGACGGTGCTGACCGGCCTCGACGTGCCGTACCCGTGCGTGGTCAAGCCGCGCGAGGGCGTCGCCAGCGAGGACGTGGTCCTCGCCGACGGGCCGGACGAACTGGTACGGCACGCCAAGGAGATCCAGTCCCGGCGGCCGGGCGCGGCCCTGGTCGTCGAGGAGTACCTCGCCGGTGAGCTGTACACCCTGGAGACCCTCGGCGACGGCCGAATACGCCACGTCCTCGGCGGCTTCCACACCACGCTCTCCGCGCCCCCGCACTTCATCGAGCAGCGGCACACCTTCGTCCCCGCGCACCCCGAGCCGGTCGTCGCCCAGGTCCTCGCCCAGCTCGACGCGCTCGGCGTCGGATTCGGCGCCTGCCACACCGAGTTCGTGGTGCACCAGGGCCGCGCCCGGATCATCGAGGTCAACTACCGCGTCATCGGCGACCAGTGCGACCTGATGCTCGCCCAGCTGCTCGGCATCCCGCTCTTCGAGCACATCCTCCGCACCCACCTCGGCGAGCCGCTCCCCGCCGACCTGGGCGCCCGTACCGACGGCGCGGCCCGCATCGACCACCTCTGCGCCCCCGCCGCCGGCACGCTCACCGCGGCCCCCGAAGCCACCGAACGGACCGTCGACGGCGTCCGGCTCACCTACCGCCCGCTGCGCGCGCTGGGGGAGCGGCACGAGCTGTACCACACCAACCGCGACTACGTCGGCGTGCTCCGGGCCACCGGCACCGACCAGCAGGCGGTGGACCGGGCCGCGGATCAGCTGCTCGCCGCGCAGCGTTGGGAGATCACTCCGTGACCACCGGCACCACCACCACTCCCACCACAACCACTCCCACTGACACCCCGCTCACCGACACCGACGAGGCGGACCTGCTGCTGCGCGTGCTGAGCGCGCTGCTGCGGGAGGACGTCGTCGGCCTGCGCAGCCGCAGCACGCCCGTCGAGCGACCGGACGGCCGATGGCTGCGGCTGGCGGCCGGCAGCGACGACGCGCTGCTGCTGCCGGTCGCCGAGGACGGCTTCCAGTGCGAGACGGCCGCCCGCCGGCCGCTGCTGCTCCGCGAGTCCGACGGCGCCGAACTGGCCACCGTCGACGAGATCCTGGCCGCGCTGCGCGCGCTCGCCGACCCCGTCGACCGCGACGGCTTCGACGCCTTCGCCGAGGAGTGCCGCCAGACGCTCGCCACGATGCGGCTGCACACCGAGGTACGCGACGAGGTCATGGCCCGGCTCACCGCCCGGTACGGCGCCGACCCCGCCCACTGGACCGGCCTGGCCGGCGGCCTCGCCCACGACACCCTCGCCGCCCACCACGACCACCCCGTCTACCCCACGGCACGCGGCCGCTCCGGCCTCGGCGAGGACCAACTGCGCGCCTGGGCACCGGAGTTCCACCCGCGCTTCGCGCTGCGCTGGCTCGCCCTGCCACGGCACGCCCTCACCCTCGCCGAGGGCGCCACCGGTCTGCCCGGCCACTGGCCCACCCCGGCGGACCTCGGCCTGCCGGCGCTGGATCGGACCCACCTCACCCTCCCCGTCCACCCCCTCACCGTCGGCGCCCCGCTGCGCGAGGCCCTGCGCGAGGCCGGCCTGGAGGACGGGGCGCACCTCGCCGAGCAGCCGTACCTGGAGGCGATACCGACCCTGTCGATGCGCACGGTCGCCCTCACCGCCGACCCCGCCCTCCACCTCAAACTGCCGCTGGCCACCGCCACCCTGGGGCTGCGCAACCGGCGCACCATCAAGCCCCACACCCTCGTCAACGGCGCCCTCGGACAGCGGCTGCTGGAGGCCGTGACCGCCCGCGAACCGCGCTTCCAGGGCAGGATCCTGCACGCCGACGAGTCCACCTACGCCCACGCCAGCCACGAACTCCTCGCCACCCTGTGCCGCCGCTACCCGGCCGGACTCGACGACGCCGTCGTCATTCCCCTGGCCGCGCTGCTGAGCGAGGCACCCGGCGGCCGCCTGGTCGTCGACCACCTCGCCGACCGGTTCTACGGCGGCGACCCGCTCACCCTGCTGGACGCCTGCCTCACCCTCCTGTTCGACTGGCAGACCACCCTTTTCGGCTACGGCATCGGCCTGGAGTCCCACCAGCAGAACATCTCCCTCGTCCTCGACCAGGACCGCGGCGCCACCCGGCTGCGGCTGCTGTTCAAGGACAACGACGGGCCACGGATCAACGCCGCCCGGCTGCGCGACACCCTCGGCACCGACGCGTTCGACCCCGGCGCCTTCGCCGACCCCCGGATCCTCGTCGACGGCGACGAGCCGGTGGCCGACCTGTTCACCACCATCACCGTGCACCTGTGCGCGGGCGCGTACGCCTTCGGGCTCGCCCGCCACGGCCGTGCCCCGCTGGAGCGGCTCCTCGGGCTGGTCCGCGACCGCCTCGCCGAGGCCGTCGAGCGGCTCGGCGGCGCGCCCGGCGGCCCCGGGGCCACGCTGCGCGCGCGGGTCCTGGACGCGCCCCGCCTGCCGGTCAAGGCGATGGTCACCGCCGGCTCCCTGCTCAGCAAGGAACGCTCCGGCGCCGCCGACATCAACAAGCACTACACACACGGCCCCAACTACCTGCTGTGGGCGGGTGGTTCACGATGACCGTCACCGCGTCACGGGACCGCGCCCAGGCTGCCACGGATTCCGCCACGGATTCCGTCGTGGCGGCCGCCCCGGCCCCGGCCGCCAGCGCCCCCCTCGGCCGCCGGCACGTCCACGCCGTCGCCGGCTGCTACTTCGTGGCGTCCTTCGCCGCCCTCGGCCTGCCGCCCTACCTCTCCGCGATCCTGCCGGAGCTCGGTGACGACACCGCGCACTGGGCGGGCCTGCTCTATGTCGTCCCCACCGTCTTCGGCGGGCTCGGCGCCCCGCTGTGGGGCCGCCTCGCCGACCGGTACGGCCGCAAACGGCTGCTGCTCCGCGCCCAGCTGGGCCTGGCTCTCTCGTTCCTGCTCGCGGGATGGGCCGACTCCCTGGCCGTCTTCACCGCGGCGCTGGTCCTCCAGGGTGTGCTCGGCGGCACGTTCGCCGCGTCCAACGGCTACCTCGGCGCCGCGCTGGAGGGCCCCGCGCTGTCCAAGGCGCTCACCCTGATGCAGGGCAGCGCCCGCGCCGCCCTCGTCGTCGCACCGGTCGTCGTCGGCGCGCTCTCGCCCTGGCTGTCGCCGCACCGCCAGTACGCCCTGCTCGCCGTGCTGCCGCTCGCCGCGGCCCTGATGCTGGCCGCGATCCCGGAACCGCGCCGGCAGGAGAAGCGCCCCACAGAGGGGAAGGCCGGGACCGCCGAGGGCCGGCCGAACGGGACCGGACCCGCGCCCGGGCCCCTGCGCGCCCTCTACGCCTTCGAGTTTGCCTTCGTCTTCTCGACCGTCATCTCCTTCCCGTATCTGATCTCCCTGACCGAGGAGCGCATACCGGGCATCTCACCGCTCCTCTCCGGAGTGCTCTTCGCCCTCCCGCACCTGTGCTATCTGCTGTTCGCCATGGCCGTGCACGCCTCGTTCCACCGCCGCCCCCGGCTCGGCATCACCCTCGGCTTCGGCTGTATCGCACTCGGGCTGGCCGCACACGTCCTGGCCGACTCGCTCGCCGCCTTCGTCGCCGTACGCCTGCTGCTCGGCGCCGGCCTCACCCTCGGCCTGGTCTGCCGCTCCGTGCTCGCCGCCGACTGCGCCAAGGGGCGCCCGCCCGGCGGGATGTTCGGCTCGCTGGAGTTCGTCTCCAAGGCCGGCGCGGTCGCCGCGGGCCTGGCCGCCGCGGCCGGCAACAGCCTCTTCGGGCCCGCCGCGCCCCTGTTCACCGGCACCGCCGTCGCCCTCGCCACGATGCTCGCGGCCGTCCTCCCCACCCTGATCCGTCGCACTTCCCAGCCCCTTTGGAGCCGTTGATGTCGCTGCCCGCCGGCACCGCCCCCCTCCAGACGCCCTCGCCCACCGCCACCACCACCCCGGACGGCCTGCCCACCGCCGACGAGGCCGTGGCGCACACCCTCCTCAACTGCCTGCTGCGCGAACTGTCCGGCCCCGAGCACCAGACAGCCGTCGCCGACGGCCACCTGCTCCTGCGGCTGCCGCGCCGCGGCGTGCTCCTCCGGGTCGCCCTGCGCCGCACCTCGCTGCTCGGCGCCCACCGGTTCACCGGACCGGTCACCGAGCAGCATGCGGACGGCGGCTGGGCCGAGACCGACTGGCGCCGCCTCGCCGAATACGCGGAGTCCGAGCTGTCCCTGCGCACCGGCGTGGACAACGAGGAGTTCCGGGACCAGATCCGCTCCAGCCACCAGGCCCTGACGGCCACCCTCGCCGCACACACCCCGGCCCGTACCGGCGACGGCCCAGAAGACCCCCTCGCCGCCTACCTCACCTCCGAACAGTCCCTGCTCCTCGGCCACCGGTTCCACCCCACCCCCAAGGCCCGCACCGGCGACCTGGCGTCCTGGGCGGCGTACGCACCCGAGACGGCGGCGTCCTTCCCGCTGCGCCTGTTCGCCGTACGCGAGCACCTGATCGCCGAGGAGTCCGCGGCGGCCGACGCGACCGCCCCGGTGGACGCCCTGCACCCCGCTGTGCCCGACGGCTACCGGCTGCTGCCCGCCCACCCCTGGCAGTACGAACTGCTCCACGACAACCCCGCGTTGCGGGCGGCGTTCGACCGCGGCGACCTCGTCGATCTGGGCGTGAGCGAACGGCCCTTCGCGGCCACCGCCTCCGTCCGCACCCTGTACGACGGCGACACCTTCCTGAAGTTCAGCCTGAACGTCCGGATCACCAACTGCCTGCGCAAGAACGCCAGTTACGAGCTGTCCGGCGCGGTCGCGCTGACCCGGCTGCTGGAGCCGGTCCTCGCCGACCTGGAGACCCGCTATCCCGGCAGCGCCATGCTCCGCGAACCCGCCTACCGCAGCCTCGCTCTGCCCGGACCCGACGGCAGCCCGGACCGCACCCTGCTCGAAGGCTTCGGCATGATCGTCCGCGAGGGCCTGAGCCGGCGCCTGCTGCCCGGTACGACCCCGCTGCTCGCAGCCGCGGTCGCCGACGAGTACCCGACCAGCCCCGCCCACATCTCCCGCCTCCTGGACGGGGCCGGTCCGCAGACCGCCCTGGACTGGTGGGCCGCCTACCTCGACCTGCTGATCCCGCCGGTCCTGGCCGCGTACTTCGAGCACGGCATGGTCCTCGAACCGCACCTGCAGAACGTCCTGGTGTGTGTCGACGGCGACGGGATGCCCGCCCAGGTCCTCTTCCGCGACCTGGAGGGCACCAAGCTCGTCCCCGACCACCACGCCGACACCCTCGCCGCCCTGCCGCCCGAGGTCGCCGGCCCGATGACGTACGACGCGCAGCGTGGCTGGGACCGGGTCGTCTACTGCCTGCTGGTCAACCACGTCGCCGAACTGCTCGCCGCGCTCGCCGACCTGCACCCGCACACCGAGGCCGCGCTCTGGGCGCGGGTCCGCGCCACCATCCAGGCCTACGCCGACGCCCACGGCTGCCCGCCCCTGCTCAGCGCCCTGCTGGCGGGCGTACCGCTGCCCGCCAAGGCCAACCTGCTCACCCGCTGGCAGCGCAAGGCCGACCGGGACGCCGGTTATGTCCGCCTCGCCTCCCCGTTTCCGCTCGCCGAGCACGTACTGACCGGCGCCGCCCGCACCGACGACCCCTGGAGCACCGCCCGATGACCGCCCCCACCGCCGCCGTCCGCGAGCGTGCCCTCGCCCTGCCCGGCGGCCAACTGCCCGCCTACCTCTACGACCTGGCGGCCCTGCGCGACCACGCGGCCCGGGTACGGGCGGCGCTGCCCGAGCGCGTCGAGCTGTACTACGCCGCCAAGGCCAACCCGGAACCGGAGATCCTGGCCGCGCTCAGCCCCTACGTGGACGGCTACGAGGTCTCCTCGGGCGGCGAACTCGCCCACGTCCGCGAGACCGTGCCCGGCCGCCCGCTGGCCTTCGGCGGCCCGGGCAAGACCCCCGCGGAGATCACGGCGGCCCTGGAAGCGGGCACGGAACGCTTCCACGTGGAGAGCGTGTACGAACTCCGCATGCTGGCGGACCTCGCCGCCCGCACCGCCCCGGACACCCGCATTCCGGTCCTGCTCCGCTTCAACCTCCCCCTGGCCGCCGACTCCCTCGAAGGCAGCTCCCTGGCCATGGGCGGCCGCCCGAGCCCCTTCGGCCTCGACCCCGCCGAGGCCGACGAGGCCGTCCGCCTCCTCACCGACGGCTCCTGTCCGCAGCTGGAGTGGCGCGGTGTCCACGCCCACCTGGCCTCCGGCCTCGACGCGCCCCAGCTCCTCGACGCCGCCGCGTCGATCGTGACCTGGTCGCTCGCCCTGGCCGACCGCCACGGCCACCCCCTCGCCGAGGTCAACGTCGGCGGCGGCATGGCCGTCGACTACGCCGGTCCGGACACCCGCTTCGACTGGGCGGCGTACGGCGCGGGCCTGGCCCGCCTCACCGACGCCCACCCCGGCCTGCTGCTCCGTATCGAACCCGGCCGTGCCCTGACCGCGTACTGCGGCTGGTACGCCACCGAGGTACTGGACGTGAAGCAGAGCCACGGCGAGGAGTTCGCGGTCGTCCGCGGCGGCACCCACCACCTGCGCACCCCCGCCACCAAGGGCCATGACCAGCCCTGCACGGTTCTGCCGGTGGCCGAGCCCTGGCCCCACCCCTGGCCGCGCTCGGCCGCGCGCCAGGAGCGGGTCACCTTCACCGGCCAGCTCTGCACGCCGAAGGACCTGCTGTCCCGCGGCGTCCTCGCACCGGGCCTGCGGGCGGGCGACCGGGTGGCGTTCGGCGTGGCCGGCGCCTACGCCTGGAACATCTCCCACCACGACTTCCTCATGCACCCGCGTCCGACGTTCCACTTCCTCGACGGCGACACCGGCTCCGCCGCACGGACGGAGGCGAGCTGACATGCTGCGCCCCAACGCGGTCAAGCGGAAACTCGCCGCGGGCGAGGAGGTCCACGGCCTCTACTGTTCCGTCCCCGCCCCCGCCCTGGTCGAGATGGTCGGCTGCGCCGGGTACGACTTCGTCGTCCTCGACACCGAGCACACCCTCGTCGATCCGCAGCAGCTGGAGAACCTGATCCGCGCGGCCGAGGCCACCGGCCTCACCCCGTTCGTGCGGGTGCCCGAGGACGACCCCGGCGCGATCCTGCGCGCGCTGGACGCCGGGGCCATGGGCATCGTCGTCCCGCACGTACGGACCCGGGCCGACGTGGACCGGGCGGTCCGGGCCGCCTACTACGCCCCCAAGGGCATGCGCTCCCTCAACGGCGGGCGGGTCCCCGGCTTCGGACTGATCGATATGCCGGAGTACGTGGCCCGGGCCAACGCCGAGGTCATGCTCATCCCGCTCATCGAGGACGCCGAGGGCGTGGACGCCATCGACGACATCCTGTCGGGCGGCGGTATCGACCTCGTCCTCCCCGGCCCCGGGGACCTGTCGCAGTCCTACGGCGTGCCCTGGGAGCTGCGCCACCCCCGGGTGCGGGACGCCGTGCACCGTGTGCACACCGCCTGCGCCGGCCACGGCGTGCCGTTCTGCGCGATGGCCCGGGCCCCCGAACGCCGGGCCCAGTGGCGGTCCGACGGCGTCACCGCCTTCGTCCTCGGCGAAGCGAGCGACGTCGCCGCCACCGCCCTGCGCGACCACCGCGGATAGGCCCAGGGCCTGACCGTTACTCAACTGGTGGTTAAGGCCGCCGGAGTTCACTGTCCGTAAGTGGACTGGTGCGTCCCGTTCGTTGCGTGCAAGTATGGGGGACGCGGCGAGAGCGGCCTTAACTGTTCGTTGGGTTGGTCGGGTTCGTCGGCGGATGCCGTGGGATTCCGGAGATCGTCGGTTCGAGGAACGGGGGACGGGGATGGGCGTGGGAGGCGACGACCGGGCCAGGGCCGAGGGCAGCGTGCTCGCGGAGCGGCTCAACCACCTCTTCGCGAACATGCACCCGCCCGGTGCGCCGTACACCAACGCCTTCGTGGCGGAGGAGATCAGTGGCGGGGCCGAGGAGTACGGCGGGGTCAAGGTCACCGAGCAGTACCTGTCGATGCTGCGCAACGGCAAGCGGGCGAACCCGGGTCCGGAACTGCTGCGCGCGCTGGCCAAGTTCTTCGCCGTGCCGGTCGGCTATCTGCTGGGGGACCTCTCCCAGCCGCAGGCCGCACGGGTGGAGGAGGAGGTCCGCTTCCTCGCCGCGATGCGGGACCAGCGGGTGCGGGCGATCGCACTGCGCTCCGTCGGTCTGCCCCCGGAGGTGCAGGACAGCCTGACGACGATCATCTCCCAGTTCCGGCAGCAGATGAACCTGCCGGCCGACCCGCCGGAACGGGGAGGTGAGACGAGGTGAGCGCGCCGGTCGGGACCCTTGAGCGGGGCCGGCCCTTCGCCACCTGGCGGCCGGCCGGAGACGAGGACGGGACGAGCATGCGAGTGGGGCGGATACGCAGACGGTGCAAGCGGCTCATCAAGGAACTGGCGCTGCCCGCCACGACCGATCTGCGCGGGCTGTGTGACATCGTCGCCACCCGTGTCGGCCGGCCCGTGCGTCTGGTGCCGATGAGCCTGGGCGGGGTCGTCTCGGGCATGACGGCCGTCACGGACGACGGCTACTGGATCTTCTACGAGCTCAGGACCTCCCCCTGGCACCAGGCGCACATCGTGCTGCACGAGCTGAGCCATCTGCTGCTGGGCCACGGGCAGGACCCGGCCGTCACCGAGGACGTCCTGAAGAGGTGGACACCCTCGGTCGACGCCGCCACCGCGCTCCGACGGATGGGCCTGACCATGGAGTTCGCCCGGCACCACGGCTACGACAGCCTCGCCGAACGGGAGACCGAGGTGCTCGGCACGCTGCTGATGGCACGCGTGGTGCCCACGGCGGCCGAGCGTGAACTCCCCCTGGAGGGCCAGGCCGCGGAGCTGGCGGCGGCCCTCGGACCCGCGCTCCAGCACATCCGGCGGGTGCAGGACGCCCCGGCCGGCGGTGCGGGCGCCGAGGACGTCGGCGCGGGCGCGGCGGGCTACGGGAGGCCGCGTGTTTGACCTCGTCTACCTCTCCTTCGGAGTCGCCGCCTGGGGCATCGTCGGGTACAAGTCCCTCGCCTGGTTCCGCGACCGCGGCAATACGGACCTGGGGCTCGCCTGTGTGATGACCGGCGGGGTCGCGACGGTCTTCCTCTTCTCCGCGCCCAGCCTCTACCGGGCCTTCGACCGGCTGGTGGGCGTGGCCAACCTCGCCATGGTCTTCCTCTACTCCTCCGTCGTGGTGTTCGCCGCCGGCGCGCTCGTCCTGCTGCTGCGCTGGACGGCCGGCGAGGGCAGCGCCGGCCGGGCCCGCGCCCGGAAGCGGGCCCGCGCCGCCGTCGGCACGGTGGCCGTGCTGTGGGCGGTGGCCATCACCGGCTTCGCGGTCGGCCGCCCCGACGCCGTCGAGCACCCCAGGGACTTCAGCACCGCCTATACCGACTCGCCCGGAGTGATGCTCTTCCTGGTGCTGTATCTGGCCATCTTCGGATCGAGCCTCGCGGCCCTGGGCACGCTCTGCCCCCGCTACGCGGCTCGGCTCGGCGGCACCCATCTGGCCCGCGGCCTACGGGTACTGGCCGCGGGCTGCTGGCTCGGCCTGCTCTACTGCGCCTGCAAGGTCATCGGCTTCGTCCTCTCCTGGACGGGCCACCCCGCGCCCTGGCTCTCCAACGGAGTGGCGCCGCTGAGCGCCTCGGTCGCCGCGATCCTGGTCCTCGCCGGCTTCGCGTTGCCGGCCGCCGGCCCCCGGGTCGCCGCCTGGCGCCGACTGCGACGGCTCTCCCCGCTCTGGCGGACCGTCACCGCACAGACCCCGGAGATCACCATGGAGCGCTCGGCGTGGCCGCTGCGCTGGCCGTTCGCCGACCTGGAGTGGCGGGCCAACCGGCAGATGGCCGAGATACGGGACGTACAGCGCGGCATCCGCCGCCATGTCGAGTCGGACGCCGTCGACATCGCCCGGGAGCGGGCCCGCGCGGTTGCCCTCGACGACCGGCAGCTGGCAGCCGTCGCCGAGGCCGCCGCGCTCCGCCGGGGGCTGGAGAACCGCGCGGTCGGCCATGTCCCGGCCCACGGCGCCGACAGCGTGGTGGTGGCCGATGGCTCGGATCAGGCGGAACTCACCGCCGAGTACGAGCACTTGGCGCTCGTCGCGGACGTTTACCGTTCGCCGCTGATCGAGACCGTCCTCACCGAACTGCGCCAGCGGAGCGCGATGGCACGCAACTGAGGAACACCAGAGACGGGGTGGCCCGGCACGGGGGTCCGGGCCGCCCGGCACCACAGAGGTGGCACCGGTCCGCAGGGACCGGTGCCACCTCCGCTTGTGCCGCCGTACGACTTGTGCCGCCGTACGACGCCGGCCACCGCACATGTGCGGAACGCCGACCACCGCACATGTGCGGGACGACGTACGGCGGACACGACGTGTTCACCAGCGCCCTACAGTCGAGATCATGCAGAACACCGCCGGGACCGGCCCCGCCACCCCCATCGACACGACGCCCCTCCTCGACGACCCGTACGCCGCCTATGCCGCGCTGCGCGAAGCAGGCCCGGTCCACCGGATCACCGGTACCGACGGGAACCCCGCATGGCTGGTCACCCGCTACGACGACGTCCGACGCGCCCTCGCCGACCCCCGGCTCTCCCTGGACAAACGCCACGCGACCCCCGGCGGCTACCGCGGCCTCGCACTGCCACCCGCGCTCGACGCCAACCTCCTCAACATGGACCCGCCCGACCACACCCGGATCCGCCGACTGGTCGTCAAGGCCTTCACCCCCGGCCGGGTCGAGGCCCTGCGCACGCCCGTACGGCGGGTGGCCGACGGCCTGCTGGACGCCATGGAGCGGCGCGGCGCCCCCGCCGACCTGATCGCGGACTATGCGGGACCGTTGCCGATCACCGTGATCTGCGATCTGCTCGGCATCCCGCAGCACGACCGCCCCGACTTCCTGGCCTGGTCCAACGCCCTGATCACCCCGGATCCGGCCCGTCCGGAACTGGCGAAGCGGGCGGTCGGGGCGATGCTGGAGTTCTACACGGGCCTGATCGCCGCCAAGCGGGCCGAACCGGGCGACGACCTCCTGTCCGACCTGATCGCGGTGCGCGACGACACCGACGGCAAGGGAGACGGGCACGGCGACCGGCTCTCCGAGGACGAACTGACCTCCCTCGCCTTCCTCATCCTCCTCGCCGGCTACGAGAACACCACCCACCTCATCGGTAACGCCGTACACGCTCTGCTCGACCACCCGGAACTGCTCGACCAGTTGCGACGGAATCCGGCCGAACTGCCGACCGCCGTCGAGGAGTTTCTCCGCTACGACGGACCGGCTCCCCTGGCAATCCGGCGCTTCCCCACCGAGGACATCGAGATCGGCGGCGTACGCATCCCGGCGGGGGACAACGTGCTCCTGTCGATCGCGTCCGCGAACCGTGACCCCGCCCGATTCCCCGACCCCGACACGCCGGCCCCTGGCCGGGACCTCTCCGGGCACCTCGCGCTGGGCCACGGCATCCACTACTGCCTCGGTGCCGCACTCGCTCGCATGGAGACCGTCACCGCGCTCGAGGCGCTCCTCGACCGCTTCCCGGACCTCCGGCTGGACGTGCCGCGAGACGCGCTGCGGTACCGCCGGACGCTCCGCTCACGTGGCCTGATTTCGCTCCCCGTCGCCTGGTAATCCGCACACGCACAAGTTTTTGGAGCGTGACCGTTCCCCGATGCGGTAGAAAGGTTCCTGTGACCCGCCCGGTGTGCATCCCCCGTCGCACCGGGCGGGTCCTTCTGCGTGCCCGCCGTTTGCACCTGTTGCGGATGCGATCCACCGGCCGCGGCAGCCCGAGCGGGCGAAACCGCTGTGCTCCATCCGGCCCAGAAACGCTGCGCGCGACCCCTTCCCTACGTAGCGTGACGGCATGGCAAGTGACGCACGAGTGTCCAAGAAGGCAGCCGCGATGGCCCTGGCCGCCGTCGCGGGAATGTCGTTGACGTCCATACCGGCCGCCGCTGCCGTCCGCCCGACGGCCCGTCAGCCCGTCGAGACCGCTCCCGGGGCGCAGGCCGCCTCCGTCCCCGGCATACCGAAACCGCCCACCGGTCTGTCCGCCCTGTCCTGGCTGGTCGCCGACGCGGACACCGGCAACGTGCTGGCCGCCAAGGCCCCGCACCGCAAACTCGCCCCCGCCAGCACGATCAAGACACTGTTCGCGGTCACCGTCCTGCCCAAGTTCACCTCCGGCACGGTGCGCCGGGTCAGCACCGCGGACCTGGCCGGCCTCGGGTCCGGCAGCAGCGTCGTCGGCGTCAAGGCGGGCCGCCGCTACACCGTTGACGACCTGTGGCGCGGGGTCTTCCTGCGCTCCGGCAACGACGCGGTGCACGTCCTCGCCGCCATGAACGGCGGCTGGCGGAAGACCGCCCAGGAGATGGAGCAGAACGCCCGCAGACTCGGCGCGCACGACACCACCGTGAAGTCCCCCGACGGCTATGACGTGCCCGGCCAGGTGTCCTCCGCGTACGACCTGACCCTCTTCGCCCGCGCCGGGCTCGCCAACGACGACTTCGCCCGCTACTGCGGCACCCCTCGCGCCCGGTTCCCCAGCGTTGGCGGCACCCCGATCGAGAACTCCAACCGCATGCTGGCGGGCTCGCACGGAGTGTCCCGCTACCCGGGCATCATCGGTGTGAAGAACGGATACACCAGCAAAGCCGGCAACACCCTTATCGCCGCCGCCCGCCGGAACGGCCGTACGCTCCTGGTCACCGTGCTGAACCCGCAGTCGAAGGTGGCCAACGGCGTCTACAAGGAGGCTGGTTCACTGCTGGACTGGGGCTTCCGCTCGGCCGGCACCGCCGAACCGGTGGGCACCCTGCACGCCGTGCAGGGCACCTCCGACGGCCGCCCCCTCCTCCCGGCGGCCGCCCAGGCCAATGCCGTCGGCGTCCACCCCGGATCCCGGTGGCGCCCTGCCCTCGTCCTCGGCGCGGGCCTCGCCGGGGCCGCGGCCGTCGGCCTGACCGGCCTGCTCGCCATGGGCCGACGGGTTCGCGGGCGCGGCGAGTGAGGCGCAGCCGGGGGACCGGCCGGGCGGCCGGGCATGCCGCGCGGCACGCACGGCACCGGCCGCCCACCGGCTGTCACACGCCGTCGGCGGGGCGTCCTCCGGCCGCCTCGTCGGCTCGGCGCAGGCGGGGCGCGCTCTCCGCCGCCGATACGGCCACCGGCCCCGTTTCCTGTCCCGTTTCCGGCCCCTTCCCCGGACCGGTCAGACGGCAGGTCAGTTCCCTGGCCCAGCCCAGGAGGCCCGGGATGTCGACGCCGTAGGGGGCGGTGTCCCCGTACGGGGCGATGGCCGCCGCACCGCGGTCCAGCAGCGCCGCACCGCCTGCCGGGTTGCCCCGGGCCGCATGGGTGAGCCCCACCGCGAGCTGTGCGAGTCCCCGCCACAGTTCGCGCTCCGCCTCCGGCGCCGCCTTCCAGGCGTCCTCCAGCACCTCATGCGCATGGAACGGCATCCCCGCGTCGAGCAGCCGCTGCGCCTCGGCCAGCGCCGCCGCCGGCGCACGGGGCACCCCCTCGGGCTGCCGCTCCACGCCGGGCGCACCATACGGCAGCGGTCGGCCGAGCCCGTCCCGCGGACGGGCATTCCGTGCCCGCCCCTGCTCATCACGGTCCCGCCGCCGGACGTCACGGCCGGCGCTGGAAGCAGGTACCCCGCCGCCGGACCCCTCCTGGGCGTGCTGTTCCTGGGCGTGCCGCGCATCGTTCACCGCATCATTCACCCTTCGATTGTGCGCCTAGGGCCCTAAGGGACGCGCACGGGTGAGGACGCGTCCGGCACGCGGAGGGCCGGTGTGCCCGAACCGTCCGCCGGGACGGTCCAGATGTCGGAGGCCCGGCCGTCGCGGCCCGGCAGCGCGTAGGCGAGGGTGTGGTCGTCCAGCCAGGCGGCCTGGTCGTCGACACTGCGGGTCTCGGCGAGCGGGTGTGCGTGGCGCGTGCGCAGATCCAGGACGTACAGCCGCCAGGGGTCGGTGGCGCCCGGGCGGACCCGTTTCTTGAAGGCGAGGCGGGTGTTGTCCGGCGAGAGCGAGGGGCACTCCACGTTCTCGCGGCTCGCCCGCGCCGCCCACCTGCGCATATCGCCCTCGACGAGGTAGGTCTTCCCCTTGGTCGACACGGTGGCGTAGAAGCGGTTGTCGTCGCGCGCGAAGGAGACGCCCCAGTAGTTGACATCGGGGGAGTGGTAGCGGCGGCCGTCGAGGGTGAGCGGGATCTCCTCCATGTTCTTGACGAGGTAGCCGGTACGGGTGTCCAGGATCGAGGTGCGGGTCGAGAAGGCGGTGCCGGCGTAGGAATCGCCGGTGGCGAACATCGTCCAGGACAGCATGCGGCCGGTTGCCGACACCCGGGCGCGGTTGGGGATGCCGGTGAGCGCGATCCGCTGCTTCTCGCGCAGCCGCCGGTCCAGGACCACGGCGTACGACCTGGGCGGGATGCCTGGCCGGCGCTGGAGGCACAGCCCCGTACCGGCCGCCGCGTGGAAACGCTCGCAGGCCGGGCCACCGGTGGTGCGGCGGTCGGGCTGACGGACCGGGGCCGGACCGGCGGCGACCGCCCGCGCGGCCGGTGCGGGGAGCCGGGCTACCCGGCCGGCTCCCGCGCCGGAGCTGCGGAAGTACAGCAGGCCGTGGTCGAGGCCGAAGACCGAGGCCGCGTCGGTGGGTTCGGCGCGCCGGGCGGCGCCGACCGTGTAGACGACGGCGATGGCGGCCAGCAGCGCGACCGCGGCCGCCACGGCGAGGATCCGGGCGCGGAGGGAGCGCGGGACGAACCGGCGGGAGGGGGACGGGGGCATGGTCATGGGCGGGGCGGTTGCCTTTCCGGGGGCTGGCGGGGTCAGGGGGGGCCTGGAGTTGGTCACTCCGGGGGACGCGGGCCGTTCGACGGCAGGCTCGGCGCGTCCGGCCCATCCGACCCGTCCGACCCGTCCGGCTTGGGCGGGCAGGCCGGCTTGGGCGGGCAGGCCGGGTCGGCCGATCGGGACGCACGCTCCGGTCCGGGGAGCAGGACGGCGGCCGCCGTCAGCGCCGCGGCCAGGGCGAGGGCGGCGAGGAGCAGCGCGGGGCGGGCACCCCACAGCGTCCAGGCGGCACCGAATCCGGCGGCCGCCAGCAGCCGGCACACCGCCTGCCCGGTCTGTAGCAGCGCCATCCCGCTCGCCCGCCGCGCGGCCGGGAGCACCGGACCGGCGAGGGCCATCAACACCCCGTCCGTGGCCGCGTAGAACACCCCCAGCAACACCAGTACACCCACCAGTAACACCGGTCCGGCGCTGGTCGCCAGCAGCAGGAGATAGCCGCCGAGCAGTGCCGCATGTCCGCACAGGAACGGCACCCGGCGGCCGATACGGTCACCGAGCCGCCCGGCCGGCACCGCGAGCAGCAGGTACACCGCGGCCGCGCCCAGTGGCAGCAGCGGGAACCAGCTGACCGCGAAGTCCAGCCGGCGCTGCACCAGCAGGTAGAGGAACGAGTCGCCGATGGTCGCCGCACCGAGCAGCGCCGCGGCCACGAAGATCCGCCGGAAGGCGGGGTCGCGGAGCGGGGTGAGGAGCCGCGCGCGGGACCGCGGGGTGGTCTCCCTGGTCTCCCCACCCGGTCTCTCAGGTCCGCCATATCCCGTACCGGGTCCGCCACGTCCCGCCCGCGACGGCGCGGGCAGCCCGGCCGCCCCCGGTACGAAGGCGACCAGCAACAACACCCCCGCCACCCCCACACAGAAGCTCACCACGAACACCGCGTCATAGGCGTCGGCGGTGGCCCACAGCAGAGCGAACGCGGCGAGCGGCCCCAGCAGGGCGCCGGTGGTGTCCATGGCGCGGTGGACGCCGAAAGCCCGGCCGAGTGCGTCCGGTGGAGCGCTGAGCGAGATCAGCGCATCGCGAGGGGCGGTGCGTACGCCCTTGCCGATCCGGTCGGCGGCGAGCGAGGCGCCGATACCGAGGGTGCCGCCGCCCGCGAACAGCAGCCCGAGGCGGGACAGCGCGGAGAGCGTGTAGCCGGCCCCGGCCACGAGCTTGTGCCGCCCGCCGCGGTCGGCCGCCTGCCCGCCCACCAGCCGCACCAGGGCGGTCACGCCGTTGTAGAGCCCGTCGAGAAACCCGAACTGAAGGGGGGACAGCCCCAGTTGGAGGACGAAGTAGAGCGGCAGCACGGCGGTGACCATCTCCGAGGAGACATCGGTGACCAGGCTGACCGCGCCGAGGGCCAGGACCGGCCCGCCGACGCGGCCACGCGCCGCCTTCCCCGCCTTCCTCTTCCCCTCCTTCCTCTTCGTCGCCTTCCTCGCCGTCGTGGCCGCGTCCGTGGTCGCGAGATACATCAGCCGTACCGCCCGCGCGCCTCGGTGCCGGCAGGTGTCAGTGGCACGACAGCTGTCAGTGGCACGGGTAGTCCGGGCTGCGGTCCTTCGTCTTCCCGTCCGTGCCCATCAGCTCCCAGGAGAAGCCGGTGTCGGTGAAGTTCAGCTTCACCACCCCGAAGGTGTCGGTGATCCGCTTCTCACTGTTCGGCTGGACCTCTTCGATCTTGTACGGGTTGGCCCCGCCCATTCCGCCGAGGAGCTCGACGATCCCGTTCTTCTCCGCTTTGCCGTCCGGGTCCTGGGGCGCGAACCGTTCGTAGTGGTGGTCGTGGCCGTTGAGGACCAGCTCTGCTCCGGCGTCGTGAAGCAGCTTCCAGGCCGGGCGGCTGACCGGGTCGTTGCCGTGCTCGCCGGAGGAGAAGAGCGGGTGGTGCCAGTAAGCGGCCACGCACTTCTTGGAGTTGTCGGCGAGGTCGGTCTTGAGCCAGTCGAGCTGGGCGGAGTTCAGGCTGTTGGAGTCCAGTGCGATGAAGTGCCAGTTGCCCTGGTCGTAGCTGTAGTAGCTCTTGCCCTCCGGATAGGCGAGGGACCCGAAATAGGCCTTGTATCCGGCGAGTTCGCCGTCCGGGTCGTAGGTCTCGTGGTTGCCGGCGCTCGGATGTGTCCTGTCCTTGAAGGCGCCCCAGGACTTGTCGTAGTAGCGCTGGAAGTCCTTGAGCCGGGCCTTGTCGTACTGGTTGTCCCCCATAGTGATCACGAACGCGGGGTTGATCTGCCGCACCAGCGCGGCGGTCCTGGGGTGTTCGCAGCCGCTGTCGCTCGCCGTGCACTTCTCGGCGATGTCGCCGGCGGCGGCGACCGTGAACCCGGCGGCGGGTGCGCCCGCCGCGCGGCCGGGTGCGGCGTCCGCGTGGCCGGGTGTGGCGTCCGCGCGGTTCGCGGTCGACCACAGCGCGACGCCCCCGATGAGCGCGAGGGCCGCGCCCGCGGCGACGGGCAGCGCCAAGCGGGGGTTCCTGACCAGAGGCTGCATATGCGTCTCCTGTGGCGTGGGGGAGCCGTCGGGAGAAGACTGTGGCGACACGACATGTCCTCGTCAATAAGTCCGGTGTCCTTCGGCACGACCCCCGCCTTAAGAGAAGGGAAACAGCCTGGTGAGGCAGGGCTGAGTGCTCGCCGCCCGCAACGCGTAGAGTGACCACATGGCTGACCGCCCCCGCGCGACCCAGCCCACCGTGTCGGTGCCGGACGACTGGCCCGCCCACCCGGATCTGACGCTTGCCCTCAACAACATGGGCGGCTTCGACTGGGACCTCGACAGCGGGCTGATGCACCTGGACCCGCCCGCCCTGGCGGTCTTCGATCTGCGCCGGTCGGAGTACGACGACCGTCCGGCGACCCTGAACCGGCGCGTCCCGGCCCATGAGGCGGCCCGGCTGGACGCCCTGGTGGCCCGGGCGCTCAAGGACGGCAGCGACTCGTACGGCGCCTACTTCCGCGTACGGCTGAGGGACGGAGAGCTGCGCTGGACCCACGCCCAGGGCAGCATCCGCCGCGACGGCACCGGACGGCCCCGCCGTGTCATCGGTGTGGTCCGCGACGCCACCCACGAATACCTCCACGCCGCGGAGCGGCTCGCGGTCGATGAGGAGCGGCGCCGGCACACCAGCGTCGTCGAGCGGACCACCGCCGCCCTGGCGCACGCCAGAACGGTCGGCGAGGTGATCGCGGTGCTCGCCGACGAGCAGGGGCTGAGCCGGCTGGGCGCGGAGAACGTCATCCTCGGGCTGGTCGAGGCGGGGCGGATCCGGCTGGTCTCCGAGGGCCGGGCGGGCAGTTTCGTCCCCGATCTCGCCTACACCCGGGTCGATGACGCGTTCCCGATGAGCGAGGTGGCACGGAGCCACACCCCGCGTTACGTCCGCAACCGCGCGGAGTTCCGGTACGGCTACCCCCGGCTGTGGCACGCCATCGAGCCGCTGAACGTCCACTCCGCCGCCTATCTGCCGCTGATCGCCCAGGGACACCTGCTCGGTGTGATCGGCCTGTTCTTCGAGCGGGAGAACGACTTCCGTGACCAGGAGCGCAGCGTCCTGGTGGCGCTCGGCAGCAGTATCGCGCAGAGCCTGGCCCGCGCCATGCTCTACGACCAGGAGCACGAGATCGCCGCCGGCCTCCAGCAGGCGATGCTGCCGCGCCGGATCCCCGGCGTTCCCGGCGCGCAGATCGCGGTCCGCTACCGCTCCGCCCGGAGGGGCCGGGACATCGGCGGTGACTGGTACGACGTGATCCCGCTGCCCGACGGCCGCGTCGCCGCCGTCGTCGGCGACGTCCAGGGTCATGACACCCAGGCCGCGGCGCTGATGGGCCAGCTGCGGATCGTGCTGCGCGCCTACGCCGCCGAAGGGCACGCCCCCGCCACGGTCATGGGCCGGGCCTCCGCCTTCCTCAACGAGCTGGAGACCGACCGCTTCGCCACCTGCATCTACGTCGACGCCGATCTGAGCACCGGCGCGGCCCGTATCGTCCGGGCCGGCCATCTCGACCCGCTGCTGCGGCACGCCGAGGGCATCTGCCGCCGGCTGCCGGTGGCCGGCGGGCTGCCGCTGGGCATCTCCTCCGCGTTCCGACGGCTCGACTACCCCGTCACCACCGTCCAGCTCGCCCCCGGAGACACCTTGCTGCTGTGCACCGACGGGCTCGTCGAACGGCCCGGGACCGACCTCGACGAGGGGATGCGGCACCTGGCCCGCGAGGTCCGCGACGGACCGCAGGACGTCCAGCAACTCGCCGAGCGGCTCTGCGAGTCCGCGGGCGACCGCACCGGCGAGGACGATATGGCGCTGCTGCTGTTGCGGCGGCTGGGCGCCCCGGAGCACGACACCGTGGGACGGTTCCGCCGGCACGTCGCACCGGCCGATCCGGAAGGCCTCTCCGCCGCCCGGCATATGATCCGGGACGCGGTACGCGCCTGGGGCGCGCCCGAGCGAGCCGAGGAGATCGAGCTGGTCGCCGACGAGCTGATCACCAACGCGCTGGTGCACACCGACGGCGGGGCCGTGGTCCACCTCCGGATGCCGCACAGCGTCGAGCGGCGGCTGCGGCTGGAGGTCGAGGACCGCTCCAGCAGCCTGCCCCGGCGCCGTGAACCGGGCGAGTCCGGCGTCTCCGGCCGGGGCCTGCTCCTCGTCGACCGGCTGACGGACGTCTGGGGTGTGGAGCCGCGCGGCGGCGGAAAGTGCGTATGGTGCGAGTTCAACTGCCCCTGACCGGGTGGCGGTACGTCCCGGCGTGAGCTGGGGATCATGGAGCCACCCGGTCACCAGCGGGGGAACGGGCGCCGAGGGATCGGCACGGGTGAGGGTGAGGACGGCTCCATGGCGACGCGGGCTGCGGAACAGGTCGAGGAGGCCCGCCGGACGGCGGCGCGACTGGCGGCGGAAGGCGTCCGGAACGTGGCGTTGACCTGGGTGGACAACGCGGGCATCACCCGCGCCAAGGCCATCCCGGCCGAGCGGCTGGCGGACGCCGTGACGCGCGGCGTCGGAATGTCGCCGGTCTTCGACGTCTTCACCTCCGACGACACCATCACCGCATCCGACCACCTCGGCGGGCCCGACGGGGACCTGCGGCTCTTCCCCGACCTCGGCCGCCTCACCACCCTCGCCGGCCAGCCCGGCTGGGCCTGGGCGCCGGCCGACCGTTACGACCAGCTCGGCGCGCCGCACCCCGCCTGCCAGCGGCTGTTCGCCCGGCGGATGGCCGAGCGGGCCACCGCGGCCGGTCTGGAGGTGCGGATGGGCTTCGAAACCGAGTGGGTGGTCACCCGCGTCCCCGAGGGACGCCGCCCGGCCGCCCCCGAGGCGGACGAGGAGCTCGACCACCCCTGCGCCGGCCCCGCGTACGGCATGACCCGGATCGTGGAACTCTCCGACTACCTCCGCGATGTCACCGAGGCACTGGCCCTCCAGGACATCGACGTCCTCCAGCTCCACCCCGAGTACACACCGGGCCAGTTCGAGGTCAGCACCGCGCCGGGCGACCCGGTACGCGCCGCCGACGACGTCGTCCTGGTCCGCGAGACCGTCCGCGCGGTCTCCGCCCGGCACGGGCTGCGCGCCTCCTTCGCCCCGTCCTTCGTCGCCGGACAGGTCGGCACCGGCTGCCACCTCCACCTCGGCCTGTACCGCGACGGCCGCAGTCTGCACCGCGCACCCGACGCCGCATGGGGCCTGGCGCCGGACGCGGCGGCCTTCCTCGGCGGCGTCCTGAACACCCTCCCCGCCCTGCTCGCCGTCGGCTGCCCGTCACCCGCCAGTTATCTGCGGCTCCAGCCCTCCCAGTGGGCCGGCGTCTACCAGTGCTGGGGCGTGGAGAACCGTGAGGCGGCGCTCCGGCTGATCACCGGCGCTCCCGACGACCCGGACGGCGGCCACGCCGAGATCAAGCCCTTCGACGCCGCCGCCAACCCCTACCTCGCCGTCGGCGCGGTGCTCGCCGCCGGACTGCGCGGTATCGAGACCGCCGCTCAACTGCCGGCGCCGCAGAGCGGCGACCCGGCCCACCTCGGCGTCCGCGAACGCGCCCGGCGCGGCATCGTACGGCTGCCCGCGACCCTCACCGAGGCCGCCGACCGGCTGGAGAAGTCGGCGCCGCTGCGCGAGGCGATGGGCGAGGTGCTGCACGGCGCGGTGCTCGCGGTCCGGCGCGCCGAGGAGGCGCACTTCGCGGACCGCGGGCCCGAGGAGATCGCCGCCGCCACCCGCTGGCGCTGGTGATGCCCACGGCCCTCCCGGGGAGCGGCCCCGGCCTGACCGACGGACTGCCGCCGCTGGTGGACCACCATTGCCACGGCGTGCTCCGGCGCGACCCCGGCCCCGGGACGTTCGCCCGGTACCTCACCGAATCGGACCGGCCGCCCGCGGCCGGCACCACCTTCTTCGACACCCAGACCGGCTTCGCCGTGCGCCGCTGGTGTCCGCCGCTGCTCGGCCTGCCCGCGCACTGCCCGCCCGACCGCTACCTGGCCCGCCGGCACGAGCTGGGCCCCGACGAGACCCGGCGCCGCCTGCTGCGCGCCACCGGCATCGGCACCTACCTCCTGGACACCGGACTGCCCGGCGAGCTGACCGGGCCGGCGGAGACGGCCGCCGCGGGCGGCGGCACCGGCCACGAGATCGTCCGCCTGGAAACCCTCGCCGAACACACCGCGGCCACGGTACGGAACCCGGACGACCTCCCCGGCGCGCTCGCCCACGCCGTCCACGACGCCGCGCGCACCGCCGTGGCCTTCAAGACCGTCGTCGCCTACCGCCATGGCCTCGCGCTGACCCCCGAACCCCCGGGCACCGACGCGGTACACGCCGCCGCCCGCGCCTGGTCGGCGGCCGGCGCGCCCCGCCTCACCGACCCGGTCCTGCTGCGCCACCTGATCGGGCTGGCCGTCGCCACCGGCCGCCCCCTTCAGTTCCACACCGGCTTCGGAGACCCCGACCTCCGGCTCGACCACGCCGACCCGGCGCTGCTCACCGACCTGATCCGGGCCCTCGCCGGCACCGGTACCGACCTGGTGCTGCTGCACTGCTACCCGTACCACCGCCAGGCCGCCTACCTGGCGGCCGTCTTCCCGCACGTGTACGCCGACATCGGGCTGACGCTCACTCACACCGGCCCGCGCGCCACCGCCGTCCTCGCCGAATTCCTGGAGCTCGCCCCCTTCGGCAAACTGCTCTTCTCCACCGACGCCTACGGCCTCCCCGAGCTGTACGTCGTCGGCAGTGCGCTCTTCCGGACCGCGCTGGCGGGCGTCCTCGGCGAGTGGACGGCGGCCGGGGCGTGGTCGGAGGAGGACGCCCGGCGGGTCGGGGTGATGATCGCCGCGGAGAACGCACGGCGGGTGTACGGGCTTCCGTAACATGTTTTACTGCGACGCGTGCCCCGTACAACGACCTCTGACGCGTCCTCCGGCAACTCCTCCGGCGAACCCTCCCCGGCGCACCCGGAAAAGCGCGAAATACCCACGCGCTCCCGGATATTCGCCGATCTGACCCCGCTGCGCACCTCCCCGGACTACCGCCGCCTGTGGTGCGGCAACACCGTCTCCTGGATGGGCCAGCAGATGACAGCGCTCGCTGTCTCCCTCCAGGTCTACGCCCTCACCCGGTCCACCTTCGCCGTCGGACTGGTCGGCCTGTGCTCCCTCGTCCCCCTGGTCGTCTTCGGGCTCTACGGCGGCGCGATCGCCGACACCGTCGACCGCCGCAGACTGGGTCTGTACAGCGCCGCGGGCGCGACCGCGATGTCCCTCGTGCTGGCCGGCGCGGCGCTCGCCGGATACCACCGGGTCTGGCTGCTCTACACCGTCGTCGCCCTGCAGGCCGTCTGCTTCGCGATGAACTCCCCGGCCCGCTCGTCGATGATCCCCCGGCTGCTGCCCACCGAGCAGCTCCCGGCCGCCAACGCCCTCAACTCCCTGACCACCAACCTCGGTCTGATGGGCGGTCCGATGCTGGGCGGTGTCATCGTCGGCCTGTGGGGCTATCAGGCGGCCTACCTCATCGACGTGGTGGCCTTCGGCGGATCGCTGTACGCGATGTGGCGGCTCCCGGCGATGCGCCCCGACCAGGGCGAGGGGCCGCAACGCCGGGCCTCCGTCCTCGACGGCCTGCGCTTCCTCGCCACGCGCCCCAATGTGCGGATGACGTTCTTCACCGACCTGGCGGCGATGGTGCTCGCCCAGCCGCGTGCACTCTTCCCCGCGGTCGCGGTGCTCTGGTTCGCCGGGGACGCCAAGACGGTCGGCCTGCTGGCCGCCGCGCCCGCCGTCGGCGCCGTCCTCGGCGGACTGTTCTCCGGCTGGCTCGGCGGGATCCGCCGGCACGGCCTGGCGATTCTGCTCGCGGTGGCCTCCTGGGGCGCGGCCGTCGCCTGCTTCGGGCTCTCCCGGCATCTGTGGTTCGGACTGTTCTTCCTGGCGGTGGCCGGCTGCGCGGACACCGTCTCGATGGTGTTCCGCAGCACCATCCTGCAGGCCGCGACGCCGGACGCGATGCGCGGCCGCCTCCAGGGCGTCTTCATCGTCGTGGTGGCGGGCGGCCCGCGCCTGGGCGACTTCCTCGCCGGCTCGGCGGCCGATCTGACCTCCCCGGCCACCGCCATCATCGGCGGCGGCCTCGCCTGCGTCCTCGTGGTCGCCGCACTCGGCCTCGGCCGCCGCGCCTTCGCCCGCTACGACGCGCGCCACCCCGAGCCGTGACGCTGCGCTGGGCTTGCTTCCCACGTTCCGCTGCGCTTGGCCGGCTTCCCACGTGTTCGGCTTTCCCGCCGTGCCTTCCGTTTCGCCGTTGCGCCTGCGGCGGGCGTGGGTTGTTCGGGTGCGGGTCCGCTCCTCCGGACTGCCGTCCTGCGGAGCGGCCCCTCCCGCGGGTGGGAGGAAAACAGGCCGGTGGGGGTGCACCCGAGTGGTCCACTGCGCGCGCGTACGGGGTTACGGTCACCCCCACCGGGAAACTCCCCCCACCCACGGGAGGGGGCGCACCGCAGGACGCCAGTCCGGAGGGGCGCACCCGTGACGTACAGCCCCGCGCAGCGGTAACGGCCCGCCGCAGGCGAAACGGCGGGAAAGGCAAAAACGTGGGAAGCCAGCCAAGCGCAGCTATTCGCACCCGTGACGTACAGCCCCGCGCAGCGGTAACGGCCCGCCGCCAGGCGACACGGCGGGACAGCCAAAAACGAGCGGGGCGCCGCGACGGGCGCAACGGCGAAGCGGAGGTACGGCGCCGCAGACGACAACGTGGGAAGGCGGCCAAGCGCAGCGGAGAGGCAAACTGGACATGCCACCCACCCCCGAGGAGGCCCCCGTGCACGCGCGAGAACCTGAGCCGCAGCCGGCCCCGAGCCCCGTTCCGGAGCCGCTTCCCGGGCCGCCGGTGCCGCCTCCGGAGCCGGAGCCGATACCGCCGGAGCCGGAGCCGATCCCCCGTCCGCCCGGGCCGGACCCGGTCCCGGACCCGTCACCGCCGCCCTCACCGCTCACGTAGGAGGTGCTGATCATGGCCATCGCCACGGTCAACCCGGCCACCGGCGAGACCCTGAAGACCTTCGAGCCGCTCAACGCCGGCGAGATCGAGGACCGCCTGGTCAGGGCGGAGGAGGCGTTCCAGGAGCACCGCACCACCTCGTTCGCACGCCGCGCGGAGCTGCTGCTCAGGGCCGCCGAGCTGCTCGACGAGGACCAGGACGGCGTCGCCCGCACGATGACCACCGAGATGGGAAAACCGCTGGTCCAGGCCCGCGCGGAGGCCGCGAAGTGCGCCAAGACCATGCGCTGGTACGCGCATCATGCGGAGGAGCTGCTCGCCGATGAGCTCCCCGACCCGGCCGACGTGCAGGACTCCGGTGCGATGCGTGCCGTGGTCCGCTACCGTCCGCTCGGCACCGTGCTGGCGGTGATGCCGTGGAACTTCCCGCTCTGGCAGGTCGTACGGTTCGCCGCGCCGGCCCTGATGGCGGGCAACACCGGGCTCCTCAAGCACGCCTCGAACGTGCCGCAGACCGCGCTGTACCTGGAGGAACTGTTCCGCCGCGCGGGGTACCCCGACGGCTGCTTCGAGACCCTGCTGATCGGCTCGGGCGCCGTCGAGGAGATCCTGCGCGATCCGCGGGTCGCCGCGGCGACGCTGACCGGCAGTGAGCCGGCCGGACGCTCGGTGGCGTCCATCGCCGGTGACGAGGTGAAGAAGACCGTCCTGGAGCTCGGCGGCAGCGATCCGTTCCTGGTGCTGCCCTCCGCCGACCTGGACAAGGCGGCCCGGGTCGGCGTCACCGCGCGCGTCCAGAACAACGGCCAGTCCTGCATCGCCGCCAAGCGGTTCATCGTGCACGACGACGTCTATGACGCCTTCGCCGAGCGGTTCACCGCGCGCATGGCCGCGCTGACGGTCGGCGACCCGATGGATGAGCGCACCGAGGTCGGTCCGCTCTCCACCGAGCAGGGCCGCTGGGACCTGGAGGAGCTCGTCGACGACGCGGTCCATCAGGGCGCGGCCGCACTGTGCGGTGCCCGGCGCCCGCCGGACCACCGCGCCGGCTGGTTCTACGAGCCGACGGTCCTCTCCGGTATCACGCCCGGTATGCGCATCCACCACGAGGAGGCCTTCGGCCCGGTCGCCACCCTCTACCGCGCCGCCGGCCTGGAGGAGGCGGTACGGCTCGCCAACGACACCCCGTTCGGCCTCAGTTCCAACGCCTGGACCCGCGACCCGGCCGAACAGGAGCTGCTGGCGCGGGACCTGCAGGCCGGCGGGGTCTTCTTCAACGGCATGACCGCCTCCCACCCGGGCCTCCCCTTCGGCGGCGCCAAGCGCTCCGGCTACGGACGGGAGCTCTCCGGGCACGGCATCCGGGAATTCTGCAATATGACGACGGTGTGGTACGGCCCGGAGGACTGACACCGCGGGCGTCGGAAGCGCCCTGGGCCGGTCCGGTCGGCGAGTCAGCCGCGGACCGGGCTGCCGGGGCACTACGGCACCACGAACTCGCACCACAGCGCCTTGCCCGCCCCGCGCGGCTCCGCACCCCACCGGTCCGCGAGGGCCTCGACCAGCATCAGGCCCCGGCCGGAGGTCGCGGTCTCCCCGGGGCTGCGCCGTCGCGGCCACTGGCTGGAGCGGTCCTCGACCTCCAGCCGGATCCGGCGCGGGGCGCCGGGCAGCAGCTCCACGGAGACCAGGGCGCCGCTCTCGGTGTGCGTCAGCGCGTTGGCGATCAGCTCGGACGCGACGACCTCGACGTCGTGCATGATGCCGCCCGCCCGCCACTGGTCCAGCGTGCGGCGCACGGCCGAGCGGACCTCCGAGGCACCCGAGGGGTCGGCCTGATGGACGTGCAGCCGCAGCCGTGGCGTGGCGGCGGCGCCGGGAGCGGGCAGCCGGTGCAGCAGCAGGAGGGCCATGTCGTCCTCGGAGCCGGGCTCGGCCCACAGGTGGTCGGAGAGCCGGTCGGCGAGCGCCTCCAGGTCCGAGGGGCCGGTGCGGACCGCCGCGGACAGCGCGTCGATGCCCGCGGAGATGTCCTCGCCGGGCTGTTCGACCAGGCCGTCGGTGCACAGCAGCAGCGTCGACCCCGGCTCCAGGAACAGCTGGGTCTCCGGGAAATGGTCGTGCCCGAAGGCGGTGGCCAGGCCGAGTGGCAGCCCGCCGCGGACCTCGGGCCAGTCGATATGCCGGGCGGCGGTGCTGATCAGCGGCCCCAGGTGACCGGCCCGTGCCACATGCAGCGCCCCGGACTCCAGGTCGGCCTGGACATAGGTGCAGGTCGCGAACCGTTCGGTGTCGAGTTCGGCCAGGAAGCGGGAGGCCCGTACCAGCACGGTCTCCGGTGTGTGCCCTTCACTGGCGTACGCCCGCAGCGCGATCCGCAGCTGGCCCATCACCGCCGCGGCGTGGGTGTCGTGGCCCTGCACGTCGCCGACCACCAGTCCGGTCAGTCCCCGGGGCAGCGCGATGACGTCGTACCAGTCGCCGCCGATGTCCCGCCCGACGCTCGCCGGGTGGTAGCGGACGGTGACCGCACCGCCCGCGAGGGGCGGCAGCCGGCGCGGCAGCATCGTCGCCTGAAGCCCAGTCGCGAACTCCCGCTCCTGGTCGAAGAGGGTGGCCCGCTGCACCGACTGGGCCACCACACCGGCCAGCGCCAGCGCCAGGTTCCTGGCCTCCGACGACTGCACCGCCGGCTCGGCGTTGAACAGCCCCAGGCCCCCGATCACGGTGTCCTGGGCGATCAGCGGCAGGAAGGCCGAACTGCCCGGAGGAATGGCGTCGGTGTACGGGCGCAGCCGGGGGTAGCGGGCGATCAGTTCGCCGCGGGTACTGAGGAAGACGGGCTGCTGTGAGCGGGCCGCGTCGGACAGCGGAAGGGTGTCGTCCAGCCGCGCCGTGTTCAGCTCCGGGGGAGGCCCGCCCCTCAGGCCGGTGGCGGCGATGATCCGGAACCTGTCGTTCTCCACCAGGCCGAGGATCAGCCCTTCCGCGCCGAACCGCCGGGTGCTGCGGGCGCCGGTCAGCACCCGCGTGACATCCGCCATCGACAGCGCCCGCGCCAGCGCGGCCGTGGTCTGCTGGACCATCACCGTCTGCCGCTGGCTCTCCTGTTGGAGCGAACGCAGCAGCGCGGAGTCCGCCAGCTCGCCGGTCGCCTCCCGGACGATGCCGATGACCCGGTACGGCACCCCGTCCGGGTCGTGCAGGATCCGCCCCTGGCAGTGCGTCCAGCGCCGGGATCCGTCGCGGCAGCGGATCCGGAAGTACGCGCCGTACGACGCGTGGCCGTCCTGCAGGGCCTGGGAGAGCGCCTCGTCCAGCCGCAGTCCCTCCTCCGGCGGAACCCGCACGATCAGGGACATCGGCGCGCCGTCGAATTCCCCCGGGAGCAGATCGAAGACGTCCATCGCGCCGGGGTCCAGATCCATGCACCCCTGGTCCAGATCCCAGTCGAAGGTGCCCATCCGGTTGAGCGCGAGCCGCCGGCGCAGCCCGACGGGTTCGTGCCGGGACACCCCGGGCGCGTCCTCCTCGACCCGGCGCCAGTTCCGGTCGGCTCGGGGGTCGTACCCTTCGTCGGGAGGTCCGGCCGGCGGGGCGGTCATGAGCGGTCCCACCTCGTGTCCCGGGAGCGCGCGACAGATGCGCCCACCATGCGAACACCCTAGGCGGGGGCTGCGTACCCCGCATGTCCGATGCTTCGGGTTACGGCATGTGGGTGACGGCGGGCGCTGCCACCGGGAGGGCGTGCCGCGTCCGGTGCGCCAGGGTGGCCCGCCGCGTCGCCACCTCCACGGTGTACGCGTCGAGGGTCAGCCGCGCGGCGGACACCTTCAGCACCATGAAGCCGTGGTCGGCGAAGTTCTGCCACGCCGCCGGGTGCTGGAAGTGCGCCTTCCCGTCCTCCGTCTTGGCGGACGCCCCGCACACCACCTGCCGGGTTCCGCCGGTACGAGCCGTCGGCTCCAGGATCTGCAGGGTGTGGTCATGACCGGAGAGGATCAGATCGGCCCGGCCGCACACCACCTGCTCGTACATCTCCCGGAGATGGACACCGCTGGTGTAGTGCCCGATCTCGAACCCGTCGTACGCACCGGCGCTGCCGTGCTTGCCGTTGTTCAGGTACGGGTGGTGGCTCAGCACCACCTTCCAGCGGGCCCGCGAGGCGCGCAGCGCGCCGTCCAGCCAGCTCCGCTGCTCGCGCATGTACGGGCCGTCCCATCGGTAGTACGGGTCGAGCTGGGCGACGTACGACGACCACGGGATGGTGTCGACCGCGAAGAACTCCACCAGCGGATCGGCGGCCGGCAGCGGCACGCTGTAGTAACGGCTCGGCATGTACCAGCGCTTGGAGGTCCTGGCATAGGCGACCTCGCGGTCCCCGCGCGACGGGTCGCCGCCGCTGCCGGGTATCAGCCCCGAGCAGTCGTGGTTGCCCAGCACCATCAGCCACGGTACGTCGATGCCGCTGTTGGGCTTCTCGAACTTGTCCTGGAACTCCGAGTCGTGGTCGGACTCCGGCCCGTTCTCGTAGATGTTGTCCCCGAGGCCCACCGCGAGCCCCACCTGTTCGGCCCGGCAGACATCGTGCGCCGCGGCCGCCACCGCGTACTGCGCCTCGTCCCCCGTCCCCGCGTCACCGGTGACCAGGACGGCGAACTCACCCCTGCTGTTGGGGTGTTCGGGGAAGGGGAAGGCACCCGGGCCACCGGCGCGAGGGGCGGCCTGCGCGGACGACTCCCGCTGGGCCGGCAGCACGGCCAGCGCCGCCCCGGCCATCGCGCCGCCCAGCAGCGTCCGCCGGTTCACCCACCGCGGCACGCGTCCCGTGGTGCGCCCCGGCGCCCCGGCCGTGGCCTCCGAGCCGGCCCGGTGCGCGGCGTCGTCGGTCGGCGAGGAGTCCGTGCGCCAATGGAGCCACTGTCCCTCGGTCATGTCCGCCTGCGGCGGGATCAGTTCGTCATCGCACATGTCTGGCTTTCTCTCACGGCCGTCGGGGGCGATGATGACGAGGAAATGAAGCGGGAGTGGACGTCCGGCAAGCAGAGGCGGCGGGCGGGATTTCCGGCCCAGTCCCTGGGTTCTGCCGTCAAACTCCCGCCCTTCGGGCGAACGACGGGATGTCCGGCACCGTCCCTATGTCCGCTCCGGCTCCCCGTGCCGCCCCGCCCCGGCGGCGAACCGCGCCGCACCCGCCGGCGCCTCGGCCAGTACACCCTGCCCGTGGCGGAGTTCGACGCCCATCGCGGTCTCCTCGTCCCTGCCTTCCTGGTCCAGCAGGGAGGCCCGGTCGCTGCGCAGGCACGCCTGCGGGAGGCGGGCGAGCTCCGCGGCCAGCAGCTCCGCCTCCGTGCGGGCCGTGCCCGTGGGGACCACCCGGTTGGCCAGCCCGATGTGCAGGGCCTCCGTCGCCGGGACCGGGCGGCCGGTCAGCACCAGGTCCATCGCCCGGCTCGCGCCGATCAGCCGCGGCAGCCGCACCGTTCCGCCGTCGATCAGCGGTACGCCCCAGCGGCGGCAGAAGACCCCGAAGACGGCGTCCTCCTCGGCCACCCGGAGGTCGCACCACAGCGCCAGCTCCAGCCCGCCGGCCACCGCATGGCCGGCGACCGCCGCGATCACCGGCTTGCCCAGCCGCATCCGGGTCGGGCCCATCGGCCCGTCGCCGTCCGGGGCCACGCGGTTGCCGCGTGCGGTGCCCACCGCCTTGAGGTCGGCGCCGGAGCAGAACGTCCCGCCCTCGCCCCACAGCACCGCCACCCGCGCCTCGTCGTCGGCGTCGAAATCCCGGAAGGCATCGGCGAGTTGGCGTGCGGTGGCGCCGTCCACGGCATTGCGGGCGGCGGGCCGGGACAGCACCACCGTCGTCACCGGACCGGCACGTTCGATCCGCACGGACCGTACGGACATCAGCCCGCCTGCCCGGCCGCCGCGCCGTCCGGGCAGGGCCGGACGTGCTCCAGGATCGCCGTGAGACCGGCGCCGGCCGGCAGGGTCCCGTACGCCTGACCCCACTCCCCGTCGAGCCGCGAGGCGCAGAACGCGTCGGCGAGCGCCGGATGGCTGTGCCGCA
The DNA here is from genome assembly GCF_042895955.1 of Streptomyces sp. NPDC001339. Taxonomy (NCBI): domain Bacteria; kingdom Bacillati; phylum Actinomycetota; class Actinomycetes; order Kitasatosporales; family Streptomycetaceae; genus Streptomyces; species Streptomyces sp. NPDC001339. The sequence goes on from NZ_JBIAWT010000013.1 coordinate 70,397, forward strand.
CCAGCAGTGATCCCTGGAGCACCAGCGCCATCCGTTCCGCCAGCGACCGCGCCATCAGCTGCGCCCGCTCCGGACCGCCCAGTGCGCCGAGCGTCTTGCGGACCCCGGCCACCGCCGCGTCCAGCCGCCGGTCGGCGCCCGCCGCGGACTCCACCTCGGCGAAGAACGCGTCCAGTACGGCCGGTTCCCTGCCCAGCGCCCGCAGCACATCGAGGGCCGCGACATTGCCCGAACCCTCCCAGATGGACAGCAACGGCGCCTCCCGGTAGAGCCGCGGCATGCCCGAATCCTCGACGTAGCCGTTGCCGCCCAGGCACTCCAGCGCCTCCGCCGCATGGCCGCTGCCCCGTTTGCACACCCAGTACTTGCCGGCCGCCAGCGCCAGCCGGCGCAGCGCCGCCTCCTGGGCGTCCCCGCCCTGCGACCGGTCCACCGCCGCGGCCAGCCGCATCCCCAGCAGCGTGGCCGCCTCCGACTCGATCGCCAGGTCCGCGAGCACCGACCGCATCAGCGGCTGCCGGTCCAGTTCGCGCCCGAACGCCCGGCGGTGCGCGGTGTGGTGCAGCGCCTGCCGCAGCCCGGCCCGCATCCCGGCCGCCGACCCCAGCACACAGTCCAGCCGGGTCATGTTCACCATCTCGACGATGGTCCGCACCCCGCGGCCGGGTTCGCCGACCGGCCAGGCCACCGCCTCGTCGTACTCGATCTCGGAGGACGCGTTGGAGCGGTTGCCCAGCTTGTCCTTGAGCCGCATCAGCCGCATCCCGTTGCGCGTGCCGTCCGGCAGCACGCGCGGCAGCAGGAAGCAGCTCAGCCCCTCCGCGGTCTGCGCCAGCGCCAGGAACAGATCGCTCATCGGCGCCGAGGTGAACCACTTGTGGCCGGTGAGCCGGTACGTACCGTCCCCGGTCGGCACCGCGCGGGTGGTATTGGCCCGTACGTCGCTTCCGCCCTGCTTCTCCGTCATCGACATGCCCGCGATCAGGCCCGCCTTGGTCAGCGGCGCCCGCAGCCCGAAGTCGTAGGTACGGGACGCCAGCAGCGGCTCGTACCGCGCGGCCAGGTCCGGTGCGGCACGCAGCGCCGGAACGGCGGCGTACGTCATCGAGACCGGGCAGCCGTGCCCCGGCTCGGCCTGCGACCAGACGTAGAACTTGGCGGCGCGCACCAGATGCGCCCCGGGCCGGTCGTCCGTCCATGGTGCGGCGTGCAGACCGTGCGCCACCGCGACGGTCATCAGCTCGTGCCAGGCCGGGTCGAACTCCACCTCGTCGACGCGGTGCCCGAACCGGTCGTGGGTGTGCAGCCGCGGCGGCCGCTCCTCCGCCCGGCGCGCCTGCTCCTGCACCGCCGCCGAACCGGCCAGCGCGCCCAGCTCGGTCACCTCGCGGACACCCCACCCGGCGCCGTCCCGGCGCAGCGCCTCCAGCAGGGCCGGCTCGTCCGCCGTACTGAAACCGGTCAACGGCGGTGCCTGATTCACGACTTCATGAGTGACGGTCATACCCCGACGTTACAGAATCCCCACAGCCGTGGAAAGAACGTAATGCCGACAGCGCGTCGACGCCGCTAGAATTTCCGCTACAGATGCCGGTACAGACGAACGCCACCGCCCCGCGCGGCGACTCCAGCGCCACCGCGACCCTCGCGCTGCGGCCGCTCACCGCGCGCTCCATCGTGCTGAGCACCCTCCTCGGCCACCACCCGCCCCGGCTGCCCGCCCGCGCCCTGGTACGGGTCGGTGAACTCTTCGGCATCGCCGAAGGAACCGTCCGCGTCGCGCTCTCCCGCATGGTGGCCGCGGGCGACCTGCGGCAGGCCGACGGCTCCTACGAGCTCACCGCCCGCCTGCTGGCCCGTCAGTCCCGCCAGGACGACAGCCGCTCACCCCGGACCCGGCGCTGGCACGGGGACTGGGAGATCGCCCTCGTCACCACCCCGGAAGGCCGGCCGGCCGCCGAACGCACCGCCCTGCGCCAGGCCATGGCGGCACTGCGGCTGGCCGAACTCCGCGAGGGCAGCTGGCTGCGGCCGGCCAACCTCGACCGGCCGCGCCCGCCCGTCGCCACCGACCAGTGCACCTGGCTCACCGGTAACCCGGACGGTGACCCGGCCGGACTCGCCGCCCGGCTCTGGGACCTGGACGGCTGGGCGGCACGGGCCCGCGCCCTGACGTCCGCGCTGGCCGGCGCCGACGCCCTCGCCGACCGCTTCACGATCGCGGCCGCCGCCCTGCGCCACCTCCTCTCCGACCCGTTGCTGCCGGACGCCCTGCTGCCTCAGGACTGGCCGGGCGCTCAACTCCGGTCCCGATACGCCGAGTTCGAAAAGGAGCTGAGCGGCCTGCTGCGGCAGTACGTCGCAGGCTGACTTCCCTCACGGCCGGGGCGGTGTTCCGGCGGCCGAGGCGGGGCGGTACTTCGGCGGCCGCGCCGGTCAGAGCGGCAGTGCACATACCGGCATCGGCGCCGGGAAGGGATCACCCGCGCTCCGGAGCGTCCCGGTCCGGCCGTCCACCGAGAACACCGTCACCGACCCGGACTTCTGGTTCGCCGCGAACAGCCAGCGCTCATCGGGCGAGAAGGCGATCTGCCGGGGGAAGTCCCCGCCCACCGGCACGGTGTCCAGCAGCCGGAGCCGCGCCCCGCCCGCCTCCGCGGCGTAGCGGGTGAGGCTGTTGTGGCCGCGGTTGGCCAGGAACGCGAAGCGGCCGTTACGGGTGACCAGGAGCTGCGCCGGATGGCTGGTCCCCGGGCCGGTCCCGGTGGACTGCGGTCGGCCCGGCGTCAGCCGTCCGCTCGCCGGGTCGTAGCCGCAGACCACGACGGTGTTGTCGACCTCGTTGGCCAGGTACGCGAAGCGGCCCGAGGGATGGAAGGTCAGCTGCCGGGGGCCGGCGCCGGACCGTAGCGTCGCATACGACACCTGGGTGAGCCGCCCGGCGGAGGTGTCCAGCCGGTAGGTGTAGACCGTGTCGTTGCCGAGGTCGACGGCCAGTACATGGCGGCCGTCCGGTCCGGTGAGGATCTGGTGGGCGTGCGGCCCGTCCTGGCCGGGGCCGGGCGGCGGGCTGCTGTGGGTGACCAGGTCGGTGCGTTCGCCCAGGGCGCCGGTCGTCCGGTCGACGGGGTGCACGGCCACGCTGCCGGAGAGGTAGTTGGCGCTGAGCAGCCAGCGCCCGCCAGGGTGCACGGACAGATGGCAGGGCCCGGCCCCGCCGGTGGAGCGGGAGTTCAGCACCACGGGCGGCGCACCTGGCAGCAGCGCGAGGGCGGTCACCGCTCCGGGCGCCTGCTCGTCGACGGTGTACAGGGTGCGTCCGGAGGGCGCGAGGGCGAGGTAGGAGGGGTCGGCCACCCCGGGCACGACCCCCCTGGCGGTGATCCGCCCGGTCCCGGTGTCGTACGTACCGAGTCCGATACCGGTCCCGCCGCCCTCCTTCGAGGTGTACGTGCCCAGGAAGAGCGGCCGGTTGCGGTGCGGGCGCGGGAAGGCGGTGTGACCGGCCCGTGCGGGCGCGGTGTCCGCGGCGGCCGACAGCCCCATCCCGGCCGTACCGGCGAGCCCGGCGGCGACGGCCCGCAGGACACGTCGGCGGCCGGGCCCCGGCCCGGACGGCGGTCCCGTGCGTCCAGCTGTCATGCCAGCAGCGTGGCCCGCCCCGCTCGGCCCGGCAAGGCACGGTACGGATCGCGTACCGAGCAGTGCCGGTCGGCGGGGTCGGCCGGCGCCGGTCCGGACCCCCGGATGACCCTGACGAACCCGTACAACCTCAAGATGACCATGGCCTCGTCCGTAGCACTCCAGTCGTACGCGACAACACATACACGGACTGATTCGCCACCCCCGTCACCCCCCGTAGTTTCGTGGCCAAGGCGTGGAGATGACCGAGAGGCCACAGATTTATGTACGGCAAAGCATTCGCCCCGGAGTACCAGGGCGAGCTGGGTGCGGCACTGGACGTGAACTCCTCTTACGAGGAGGTGCTGGCCACGGCGAACCGCGCGTACGCAGAGGCGGACACGGCACTGGACCGGGCCCGGGCCGGGCTCGCGGTCGCCGAGGCCCACCGGCGGCTCGGCCGGGTCGCAGAAGCGGGCGCCGCCTGGCGGGCCGCCTACCGCAGCGCCCGTACCGCCGGTGACCGGGGCGCGATGGCCTGGGCGCTGTGGAGTGGGGGCACCCTGGCCCGGCAGTGCGGCAGCCTGCCACTGGCCCGCCGGCTGCTCACCCACGCCGTAGGCCTGGCCACCGAGAGCGGCGACCGCCTCGCCCATGGCTACTCCCTCGCCGGACTCGCCGAGACCGGCCGCATACAGGGCGACTATGCGGCGGTCGCCGACCTCCACGAGCAGTTGCTCGCCCAGGCCCGGGCGCACGGTGAGACCCGGCACACGGTCTGGGCGATGTCTGGTATCGCCCAGATACACCGCAATACCGGTGACTTCGACAAGGCCCTGGAGCTGTTCGAGGAGTCCGCCCGGATCGCCGAGCGGGGCGAGGACGCCCGCGGGCGCGCCTGGTCCCTGCGCGGGGTGGCGGACGTCCTCTCCATGCGGGGCGAGACGGAGCGGGCGCTGGCTCTGCTGTCCGAGGCGGAGACCGTCTGCCGCGCCATGGACCTGGCCTCCGCGCTCGCCTACAACCACAAGATGCGCGCCAACGTCCTCTACCGCGCCGGACGCTATGCGGAGGCGCGCGACACCTACACCCTCTCGCTGGGGGAGTTCCGCGAGATGGAAGAGGCCCGCGGGGCGGCGCTCTCCCGGCTGGGGCTGGCCAAGTCGCTCTCCCGCCTCGGCTGCGACCGGAGCGTGACGCTCGCCGAACTCGCCGAGCTGGAAAGGGAATTCGCGCGCATAGGGCTGCGCCATGCGCGCGAGAGCGTCATCGCATTCCGTGCAGAGCTGACCGCCCGACCGGCGGCAGGAACTCCCGCTCCTCGGTACGGTGCCACCACGCTCCGGTCTCCCGCAGTTCCCGCCAGGTCGTGAAGCGGTAGCGGAAGACCCGGGCCCTGATCCGGGCCGGTGGCAGATCGGGGAACGGATTGGTGCGCAGTAGCCGGAGGGTGTCCCGGTCGTTCTCCAGCAGGCGCGCCACGAACGGTACGAACCACGACCGCGCGTAGGCCGGCGACAGCGCCGCGAACCACATCAGCCAGTCGAGCCGCAGGTGCCATGGCGCGAACTGCCGGGGCAGCCGCCGCACCTCGCCGGGCTTGCCGTGGAACTCGTAGGCGATCCAGGTCGTGTCGGGCCCGGTGACCGCGTCCGCGGTGCCCTCCACCACGATCTCCCGGCGCACCCGGGTGATCGTGCCGAAGGCGCCGTACGAATTGACCAGATGCAGCGACTCGTAGGACGTGTTCATCATCTGCTGCCGGCTCAGCAGATTGCGCGCCGGGCGGTAGCTGAGCAGGGCGACGCCCGCGGTGGCCGCCAGCACCAGGGCCTCGAACCACAGCGGCGGCGCGGGCAGTTCACCGGAGAGCCGGCCCCACAGCGGTGCGGCCGTCGCCATGGCGAGGGCGATGGTCAGCCAGTTCAGCCAGGCGAAGTTGCCGGACAGCACCAGCCACAGCTGGGTGACGACCATGCCGGCCGCGGCCCACCCGGCGATCGGCTGGGGGGTGAACAGCAGGACGGGAAGGCCGAGTTGGGCCACGTGGTTGGCGGCCACCTCGACCTTGTGCAGCGGCTTGGGCAGATGGTGGAAGAACCAGCTCAGCGGGCCCGGCATCGGCTGCGTCTCGTGGTGGTAGTGGAGGCAGGTCAGATTGCGCCAGCAGCGGTCACCGCGCATCTTGATCAGTCCGGCCCCGAACTCCACCCGGAACAGCAGCCAGCGCAGCAGCCACATGACCGTCACCGGGGGAGCGGTATCGGCGTTGCCGAGGAACACCGCGAGCGAACCGGCCTCCAGCAGCAGCGATTCCCAGCCGAAGCTGTACCAGGTCTGTCCCACGTTCACGATGGACAGATACTGTGCCCACAGGACCGCCCAGAGCAGCATCGACGCCCACAGCGGCACCGCGTCCGCGGCCCCCGCCACCAGGGCCGCCGCCAGTACCGCCCCGGACCACGACCAGAGTGCGAAGAAGCGGTCCGAGTAGTGCCAGTGGAAGACCGACGGTGACGCGCGGAAGGGCGCCAGCGCCACGAAGGCGGGCACCGGCAGCATGCCGCGCGCGCCGATGAGTGCCCGGAACTGCCGCACCGCCGTCAGGAACGCGACCAGGTAGAGAACGGCCAGCATCCGCTGGAAGACCAGCCGCCCGAGCCAGTAACCGGAATCCGAGAACCATGCCACTCACCCATGGGTAGCACTGCGGCCGCGCGGGCGGGCACACTCCCTCCGCGGGGTCACTCTCCAGCGTACGTATCGGGGCAATTGCAGCAACCACAGGGCCATTCGGGTGAGTGATGTGCGTCACAAATCCCCCGCGTTTTCCCGTCACTTACGGGGGGTGGAATTCCCGCCTTCCGGTGAACCGCCGATCTCACCGGAAAACGTCGAGCGCCGTGCGTGCGCCGTCGTTACTCTGAGGAACGACGGACGACCTTTCTGGGAGACGCCAACACCATTGGCCCGTCGCGGGAACGCCGCAAACCTTGGCCGACCTCCCGGTTCGTGAAAAAGGCGCCACCGCGTCGGACCAATACCTCGATGAAGGAGTGCGTGGTGGCTTTGCACAAGGCTCAACACAAGCAGCCCCGCCTGAAGCAGGGCGAGCGACCAGGTCGCATCAAGGAAGTCCGCAACCTCGACGTCTGGGACCGCTGCGCGCCCGTGCGCCTCGCCGGGTGCGATGACGATCCCGCCGAGCCGTACATCATCCGCGGCATCGACTGAGATCGGCTGAGATCGACTGAGACCGATCGGCCGGCCGCTCGGGCGCTGCCCCGGGCCCAGGGGATGACCCGGGGTCAGGGCCGGCGCCCGAGCAGGCACAGCAGCCGGGTGAGATCGTCGGCATCCGGCGGCGGCTCCACCGCCGGAGCGAACAGCCCGGAAGCGCCGAGCACCGGAGCGTACGGCTCCACCTCGCGCAGCGCCGCCGTCGCCAGATGCCCGGGCACCCGCTCCTCGGCACCGATCGCCCGGGACAGATCCCAGGAGTGCACCACGGCGTCGGCCATCATCTGGGTGCAGTACGCGTCGGCCGGAGCGGGGCCGTACGACAGCTGGACCGTACGGCCGAGCGCGCCGCGCTCCGAGAACGCCGCCACGGCGGCCACCGCCGCCCGGTCCCAGGCCGCGACTGGGTCGTCCCCGAGCACATCACCGTCGTAGACCGCACCCACGTCCGCGAGGCTCGCGCCGTCCCGCACCAGGCGCGGCACCCACAGCTGCTCGGCGGTGAGATGGTTGACCAGATCGCGCACCGACCACTCCGAGCACGGTGTCGGGCCGCCCCACTGGTCGTCCCGGACCGCATGCACCCGGCCGCCGAAGAGCGCGAGCGCCTCGCCATGGGTCCGCAGGATCTCGTTCTCCCTCATGGCCTCCGAGCATAGGAGCGGGCACCGGCAACCGCCCCCGCGACCGGTCGGCCGGCGTAGCGCCGGCACCGCGCCCCGCGCTCCGACGCACCCTGGAAAACGACCCTGGGTTGCCGGTTCAATTGAGCGGCCCGGCCGCACCCCTGGAGGCATCATGGCAGCCGTCGTCCCACCCGCCGCCGACGCTCCGGCCATCCGCTGCGCGGGCCGGGAACGCGGGTATCCGGCCTTCCTCGAACGCGCCGCACGCATAGCCGGCGCACTGCGCGCGGCGGGCGTCGACCCCGGTGACCGGATCGCCGTCGTGCTGCGCAACGAACCGGCCCATCTCGAGATCACCACCGGCGCCGCCCTGCTCGGTGCCTCCGCCGTCCCCGTCAACTGGCACTTCCAGCACGACGAGCTCCGCCATGTGCTCACCGACAGCGGCAGCAAGGTGGTCTTCGCCCACACCGACATGCTCGACCGGGTCAGCGCCGCACTCCCCGAGGGGGCGCGGATCGTCGAGGCCGCGGTGCCCGCGGGCGTCGCGGCCGCGTGCGGCTTCCCGGCGCCGCCGCCCACCGGCGCGTACCCCCTGCTCGACGACTGGCTGGCGGGCCACGCACCACTGGACCGCCCCGTCGAGGAACGCCCGCCCATGGTCATCTACAGCTCCGGAACCACCGGCCGCCCCAAGGGAGTCCTGCGTGAGCCGGTCCCCGCGCAGGACCTGGCAGAGGCGGTGCGGACATTCCTGGAGTACTTCGCCGTCGAGCCCGGCGGCCGGACGCTCATCCCGGCGCCGCTCTACCACTCGGCTCCCAGCCGGCACGCCGCCCTCGCCCTCGCGGCCGGCCTCGACATCACCCTGATGCCGCGCTTCGACGCCGAGGAGCTCCTGCGGCTGGTCGAACGGCACCGCATCGAGCAGGTGCAGGTGGTGCCCACCATGTTCGTACGGCTGCTGCGGCTGCCCAAGGACGTACGGGAGCGCTACGACCTCTCGTCGCTCACCTCCGTCGTGCACGCCGCGGCGCCCTGTCCGCAGCACATCAAACACGCCATGATCGACTGGCTGGGACCGGTGCTGCGGGAGTACTACGGCAGCACCGAGACCGGCGCCGTGACCTGGTGCGACAGCGCGGAGTGGCGGGACCGCCCGGGCACCGTCGGACGGGCCGCGGCCACCGCCGGGGTCGCTGTCCTCGGCCCCGACGGACAGCGGCTGCCGGCCGGCGCCACCGGCGACATCTACGTCAGACCCGCCGACGGCTGGCCGCGGTTCAGCTACCTCGGTGACCCGGACAAGCGCGCCGCCATGGAGGCGCCGGGCCTGCCCGGATACGTCACCATCGGCGACGTCGGCCATATCGACGCGGACGGCTACCTCTACCTCAGCGCCCGCCGCAACGACATGGTCATCTCCGGCGGTGTCAACATCTACCCCGCGGAGATCGAGGGCTGCCTGCTCACCCTCGAAGGGGTGCGGGATGCGGCGGTGTTCGGCATCCCCGACGAGGAGTTCGGTGAGGTCCTCGCCGCGCACCTGGAGACCGAGCCCGGGGTGCGGCTCGGCGCCGCGGCGGTACGCGCCCATGTCGCCGAGCGGCTCGCCCGGTACAAGGTGCCACGGGCCGTGGTCTTCGAGGAGCGGCTGCCGCGCGACGAGTCGGGCAAGCTCTTCAAACGGATCCTGCGGGACCCGTACTGGGCGGGGCGCGACAGCATGATCTGAGCTCCACTGATGGAATCCACCGGTGGTCTCCACCGGTTTGCGTCCGGAACCCTGGCCCCCCGCCGGGAGGACGGCCGCCGTACAGGGCCGAAACTCCCCGTCCCCCTCCGGCCCGGTCCGCCACCCCCGCTAAAGTCTGGTGAACAGCGCAGGTGAAACCGCTTCCACAGGGTGCCGGGGCGGTCGCCCCGGGGGGAGGAAACAGACCGACATGAGCCGCCGTTCCCATGGATTAATGGCCGTCTGGGCCGAGGCGCAGCGCCAGCAGCAGCGCCGGCAGGAAGCCCAGCGCCGCGCGCAGCTCCAGCACCAGCGCGACCAGGAACGGCAGGCACGGGACGCCGAGCGCGCCATGGCGCGGATGCACCGCGAACGGCAGGCAGCCTACCGGCGGCAGCGCGAGGCCGACGCCCGCCGCCGTACCGAGGAACTCGACGCCCGCGTCGCCGCCTTGACGGGTCTGCTCGTCGACGGGTGCCGCGCCCCCGCCTTCACCGCCGCCGCGCTGCTGCGCCCCGAGCGCGTCGAGGAGTTCGCCCCCGGAGCCCTGGCCACCCCCGTACCGATGCCCGACCCGGCCCGCTACCAGGTGCCGACCGGTGGCTGGCATGTCGGGGCCGCGCGGCGCGACCGTGCCCAGGAGGAGGCCCGCGCCCGCTATGAGCAGGACTGGTACGCCGCCCAGGCCGCCGAGAGCCGGCGGCAGGCCCAACTGGCGGCGTACCGGCAGCAGTACGACCAGTGGGCCGCGGGCGCACTGGCCGAGATCCGGCGGCACAACGCCGGCATCCAGGAGTTGCTCTCCGCGCTGCGCGGCGGCGACGCGGAAGCGGCCGTCGAGTACTTCTCCGCCGCGCTGTACTCCTCCACCGCCTGGCCGGAGGGCTTCCCCCGCCAGGTCGCCGCCGCCTACGACCCGATGGCCCGTCAGCTCGTCCTGGGCTGGGAGCTGCCCGGCTACGACATCGTTCCCGAGACCAGGTCCGTCCGGTACATGCCCACCGCCGACCAGGAGAAGGAGACCGCCCGGCCGGATGCCCAGCGCCGCGCCCTCTACCGCGACGTACTGGCCCAGAGCATGCTGCTGGTGCTGCGCGACCTCTTCGCCGCCGACGGCCACGGCACCCTGGACTCGGTGGCGCTCAACGGTTTCGTGGCCGATGTCGACCCGGCCACCGGGCGGCCCGCCCAGATCTGCCTCGCCACCGTCATGGCCCCCCGCAGCGCCTTCGACGCCCTCCACCTCGAACAGGTCAGCGCGGTGGAGTGCCTCACCGACGCCCTGCGCGGCCGGCTCGCCGCGCGCCCCGACCAGCGGACCGCGGTGCGCCCCGGACGGCTCCCCGGCGATGTCGGCGGCGGCACCGCGGTCGTCACCCACGGCACCGACGGCGAACCGGACCTGTACGAGATGGACCCCCTCGCCTTCGAGAACCTGGTCGCCGAGCTGTTCCGAGCCATGGGCATGCAGGCCGTGACCACCCAGCGGTCCGGTGACGGCGGTGTCGACGTGGATGCCCTCGACCCCGACCCGATCCGTGGCGGCAAGATCGTCGTGCAGGTCAAGCGCTACCGCGACACCGTCCCGCCCACCGCTGTCCGCGACCTCTACGGCACCGTCCAGGCCGAAGGCGCCAACAAGGGCGTGCTGGTGACCACCTCCCGCTTCGGCCCCGGCTCACACACCTTCGCCAACGGCAAACCACTCAGCCTGATCGCCGGCCCCGAACTCGTCGACCTGCTCGGCCGGTACGGACTGCGCGGCCGCCTGGGCGGCGACGGCAGCCGGTCCGGCTCCTCCCGGACCGCCGACGAGACGCCGGACCACAACGTCCTCGGCATGAACTGGTCCGGCGACGTCGCCCTCGACGTCTGCGCCCTGGTGTGCAAGGGCACCACCGTGCTCAGCGACGACCATTTCGTCTTCTACAACAACCCGCACACCCCGGACGGATCGGTACGGATGCTGCCCGGCTTCGCCCCTGACCGGGCCGCGGTCCAGGTACGGTTCGAGGGGCTGCCACCAGACGCCGACCGGCTGGTCCTGGTCGCCGCCGTCGACCCCCAGGCCAACCCCGACGCCGACCTCTCCGACTTCACCGACGCCCGCATCCGGCTACTGGACGCCACCGGGACCGAGCAGGGACACCTGGAGGTCTCGGACGGCCGACGCGGCGAGACCGCCCTGGTACTCGGCTCGTTCCGTCAACGGCCCGGCGGTGACTGGGACTTCGTCATCGGCGGCAAGGGCTACCCCGGCGGCCTGGAAGCGCTGGTACAGGAGTACGGCATCGAGGTCGCCTGAGCGGCGGCCGGAGCGATCCTGGGACCTGCTGCCTTGTCGCGTCCGTCCGTCTCAGCAGCTCTGCCACAGCCGGTCGAGGACGGCGTTCACCTCCGCCGGTCGGTCCTGATGCGGGTTGTGGTCGGTGCCGTGCACGCGGACGTGACGGGCGCCGATCGCCTCGGCCACGTACGCGCCGCAGGCCGCCAGTGCCAGGCCGGTGAACTCCCGGTAGGCGGGGTGCGCCTCCTCCCAGGTACCGTTGACGACCACCTTGGGCATGGTGGCGGCGGCAAGCGGCCCGAGGGGCAACTCCGCGTCCCATACCGCACGTTCGCGCATGGACGAGCGTACCGCCCGCAGCATCCGAGGGGTCGGCTCCGGCATCGGCATTCCGTACGGCTCGGTGGACTGCCGCAGGTACTCCTCCGGGCTCATCTCCTCCTGGCTCACCGACTCGAACGTCGCGAACGCCGCCCGGATCCGCTCCAGCGCCGCCGCTACGGCCGGATGAGCGGCCGCGGTGCGCAGCGGCGCCGGCTCGATCAGGGTGAGCGACCGCACCGCTTCCGGGCGGGCCGACGCCGCCAGCATCACGGCGGCCGCACCATAGGAATGGCCGACCAGGTGCGCCCCGTGGCCGAGGAGTTGGACGACATCCTCGGCGTCGGTCTCGTAATCGCTGCGCTCGACGCCGGGGCTGTCGCCGAAGCCCCGCCGGTCGACGAGTTCGAGCCGGAACCGCTCGGCCAGCGGCCGCTGCCCCGCGTAGCACTTGGTGCCCCAGCTCATCGTGCCGTGCACCAGCAACGCCCGCTGTGCGCCGGGCTCCGCCTCGTCCCATACCGTTATGTGCAACGGGCGCATCGGTGCACGGTCCGTGCGGTGATCTCCGTCCATATGCCCGACCCTAGGGGAATTCGAACAGGTCCCGTAAGGGTGAGGGGAACAGATCCCCTAGGGGTTGCAAGGGCCCCCTGCGGGGCCACAACGGGCCGGGAGCGGAGGATATTCCCGTGCCGGGACCGGGAGGCTGGGGTGCCTGGACAGGGCCGGCCTCGGGCTCAGAGGCCGGCCAGCTGGGCGAGTAGCTGGATCTCCGTCAACTCTTCTGCGCCGCCGGCCACATCGTCGTGATCGGCGCTCCACAGGGCGCTCTCCACGCCGCGTGCCACCGACCAGGCGAACAGGCGGGCCGGGTCCTCGTCGAGGATCTCGGCGACCAGTGCGTACCGCTCCTGAAGCACCCGCCGGGGATCCGGGTGCGTGAACGGGTCGTCGATCTGCATCAGCAGCGGCCAGGGGTCGTACGCCGGGTCGCCGGCCATCGGCTTGGGGTCGATGGCCAGCCACGGACGGCGCTCGGCCGCGAGGACGTTGCCCGGGTTGAAGTCGCCGTGCACCACGACCTCTCGGGTGGCCGTCGCCGGCAGCGTGCGCAGCAGGTCGGCGCCGAGCGCCACCAGCCCCGGGTCGTAGCCGGGCCGTAGCCGCCGCATGCGCTCGGCCACGAGGTCCGCCCATTCGGCGCACACCGCGTCGACCCGCTCCAGCTCCCTGTTCGGTACGGGCTGTTCATCCGGTCCGTTCAGTCCGTCCGGTCCGTCCGGTCCGTCCGGTCCGTTCGGTCCGTCCGGTCCGTCCGGTCCGTTCGGTCCATCCGGTCCGTCCGGCAGGGTCGGCGCGGCCGTCCACAGCTCCCGCAGCAGGTGCGCGGCGAGGGTGAGCCGCTCGGTGGGCGGCAGCGGGGCGTCCCCGAGCTGGGTGCCCGGCCGGCACCGTTCGATCAGCAGCGCGCCCAGATCGCGGTCCTGGCGCAGCAGCCGAACGGCCCCGTTGCCGTCCCATGCGCGCAGCGCCGGCCCCTCACCCTCGGCCTCGCGGTGCGGCCAGGTCACCTTGAGGACGGCCGCTGTGCCGTCGGGCAGCTCGGCCGGGGCCACCCACGAGCAACTGCCCCCGTGGAACGGGGCACCGAGCCGCAGCTGCCAGCGCTCCTCGATCTCCCGCACCATTCCCGGCAGCCGTGCCAGCCAGGACCGCCCGGAGGCGGTACGTCCCATCTGCTCGACGACGGGAAGAAGGGCAGGGAAACGGATGGGGAAGCGGTCGTCGCGGTACATCGGGTATGTCGGGTGCGCCATCCGGGCAGCTTAGGGCCGGTCTCTCCGGTATCCCACCGGGTTTCGGGGTGACCGGTCGGGGTCGGCCGGGGTTCCGGCGGCCGCCGTGCCCAGCTGGTGTGAAACCCTGGAGCGGTACGGCACGACCAGGTATGGCCAGTCCCAGGGAAGGATCCGGAGGCAGTGAGCGAGAGTGCGGCCGTCCGGGCCCGGAATCCGCGCGGACAGGGCGAGCGTCTGCGGGAGGAGCTGTTGCGGGCCACCGAGCGGCTCTTGGAGGAGGTCGGCAGCGAGGACGCGCTGTCGCTGCGGGCGGTGGCCCGGGCGGCCGGCGTCGCCGCACCGAGCATCTACCGCCACTTCTCGGACAAGACCGAGCTGGTCTGGGCGACCCTGGAAGTCAGCTACGAGCGGCTGGCGGCGGCGATGACCGAGGCGTCCGCCACGGCGGACCCCGACGACCCGGTTGCGCAGCTGCGTGCCCAGCTGCGCGCGTACTGCCGCTACGCCGTCGCCCACCCCGCCACCTACCGCCTCCTCTACGAGACCCGGCAGACGCCGGTCGGTCCCGAGCGGCTCGCCGGGCATCCGGCCGGGCTGCTGGTGCGCAGCTGGCAGCGGGCGCTGACGGCGTGCGAGGGCGCCGGCTGGCGGGTACGTGGTTCCCGGTCCGAGGCGCCGTATGTGCTCTGGTCGTCGGTGCACGGCCGGGTCATGCTCTGGCAGGTCATGCCGAGCCGTAAGGATGCGCGGCGGCTCGACCGGTTCGTCGACGAGATCCTGCAGTTGCTTCTGGAGCGCTGAGCCGCCTACGCGCCGGGCGCGGCCGGTCGCTCCCTCCTCTTGCCGGATCCGGATTTCCGGTCTCGGGTCACTGGCCTTTTCCACGTCGCCCCCCCGGCTCCACGTCGCCACCCCCCGGCGCGTTTACCCGTGTATTACGCATGTAAGTTTACGGGTGTTAGGTGAACGTCCGACTCAGGGCGCGCGCCGTTGCCGACCTGCGCGTGCAGTGTTGTCGGCATGCGCATGCCGCCCGTCGAATGAGATGAGCGAGATGACACTTTCCACCGCCCCCGTGCCGCTTCCCGTAGACCCGCCGAGCGGCTGCCCCTTCGACCCTCCCGCCGAGTTCGGCGTCCTGCGCGCCGAGCGTCCGATCTCCAAGGTCGCGCTGCCGAACGGCAGTTGGGCCTGGCTGATCACCCGCTACGCCGACATCCGGGCGGTCCTCGGCGACACCCGCTTCAGCTCCGACACCACCGTCCACGGCTACCCGCTCAGCGGCATGACCGGCGGCCCCAGCACCCAGAACCGTGGCTTCATCCGCAGGGACCCGCCCGAGCACACCCGACTGCGCCGGATGGTCACCCGGGAGTTCATGGTCAAGCGGGTCGAGGCGCTGCGCCCGGAGATCCAGCGCATCACCGACGAACTCTGCGACGCGATGGAGCGCACCGAGGGGCGCGAGCAGGGTGGGGTGGACCTCGTCGAGGCGCTGGCGCTGCCCGTTCCTTCGCTGGTCATCAGCGTGCTGCTGGGTGTTCCGTACGACGACCACGAGATTTTCCAGCGGCTCACGGGCAAGCTGCTCTCCCGTACCATCGCCGACGACGAGCGCGAGGCGGCCCGGATCGAACTGCGCGACTACCTCGACCGGCTGGTCACCGCCAAGGAGGCCGATCCGGGCGACGACATCCTCGGCCGGCTGATCGTCGAACAGCAGCGGACCGGTGAGATCACCCACGACCAGGTGGCCGCCTTCGCCTCCCTGTTGCTGGTCGCCGGGCACGAGACCACCGCCAACATGATCGGCCTGAGCGCCCTGACCCTGATGCGCGACACCGCGGCCGCCGAACGGCTGCGCCAGGATCCCGGCCTGATCCGCGGCGCCGTCGAGGAGTTGCTCCGCTTCCACAGCATCATCCGCAACGGGCCGCGCCGGGTCGCCACCGCCGACATCGAGATCGGCGGGCACCTCATCCGCGCCGGGGAGGGCGTCGTGGTGGCCGTGGCGTCCGGGAACCGTGACGAGAGCGTCTTCGCCGACGCCGACCGGCTCGACGTCCGCCGGCCCAACGCCCAGCACCACCTCGCTTTCGGCTACGGCATCCACCAGTGCCTCGGGCAGGCGCTGGCCCGCGTCGAACTCCAGGTCGTCATCGGGACGCTGCTGCGCCGCTTCCCGACGCTTCGGCCCGCGGTGCCGATCGAGGAGATCCCGTTCCGTAGCGATATGGCGATCTACGGCTGTCACGCCCTGCCCGTCACCTGGTGACCGGCCGCACCGTCCACCCCCGCCGTACCAGCCATATGGGCCGTACGGGCCGTACGGGCCCGGCCGGCCGCACCGTCCACCTCTCACCCCGACCCCCACGGAGTTCCGCTATGAAGATCACCCTTGACGCCGACAAGTGCTGCGCCGCGGGCCAGTGCGTGCTGATCGCCCCCGAGGTCTTCGACCAGCGCGACGAGGACGGCGTCGTCGTCCTCCTCGACGCCGAACCGCCCGCGGAGCAGCACGACGCGGTGCGCGAGGCCGCCGCCATCTGCCCGGCCGCCGTGATCGAGGTGCACGCATGACGCCCCGGCCGATCGCCGTCGTCGGCGCCTCGGCGGCCGGCCTCGCCGCGGCCGAGGCGCTGCGCCGCTTCGGCTGGACCGGCCCGCTCACCCTCATCGGTGACGAGCCCCATCCGCCGTACGACCGGCCGCCGCTGTCCAAGCAGCTGCTGCACGGCACCTGGGAGCCGGAACGGCTGCGGCTGCGTACCCAGGAGCAACTCGCCGCGCTCGACCTCGATCTGCGGCTCGGCACCCGCGCCACCGGCCTCGACGCGGCCACCCGCACGCTCACCCTCGACGGTGACATGGGGACCTCCCCGGACGAGCAAGGCCGGGAGCGGTCCACGGCCGTGGAGAAGCTCGACTGCGCCGGGGTGATCATCGCGACCGGTGTCACGGCCCGCACGCTGCCCGGCGCCGACGGCGTCGCCGGTGTGCACACCCTGCGCACCCTCGACGACGCGCTCGCGCTGCGCGGCCGGCTGGGCGACGGCGGCCGCCGGCTGGTGATCGTCGGCAGTGGTGTCCTGGGCTGCGAGGCGGCCGCGGTGGCACGGGAGTTGGGACATGACGTGACCCTCGTCGGCAGCGGTCCGGAACCGATGGCCGCCGTCGTCGGTACCGAGATCGGTGAACTGCTGGCCGAGGAGCACCGGGCGCGAGGTGTCACCCTGCGCAGGGGAACGGTGGACGGCTTCGAGACCGACGGGTCGGCCGTCACCGGCGTACGACTGGCCCATGGGAGTGGGGGTGCCCCCGCCGATAAGGGCATAGCCGGCGGGGGAGCAGTTACCGGGGGAGCAGCCGCCGGGGGAGGGGGAGGCACCGTGCTGCCCGCCGACACGGTGCTGCTCGCCATCGGCTCCACGCCCGCCGTCGGCTGGCTGGCCGGCGAGCCCGCGCTGGACACCACGGACGGGCTGCGCTGCGACGCGTACTGCGCCGCCGCCCCCGGCATCTACGCCGCGGGCGATGTGGCCCGCTGGGACCATCCGGTCCACGGCCGGCCGCTGCGCTTCGAACACCGGATGAACGCCACCGAGCAGGGCATGGCCGCCGCCCGCAACCTGCTCGGCGAACTGGCCGCGGACGGCGTCTTCGAGGCCGGCGAGCCGTCGGCCCGCCGCCCCTTCGCGCCCGTGCCGTACTTCTGGTCCGACCAGTACGGCATCAAGATCCAGGCGTACGGTCCGACCGCCGGCGCCGACCGGGTCGAGACCACCGTGCTGGACCGGGAGGCACGCCGCGCCGTCGCCCTCTACGGCCGCGACGGGCGCGCCGTCGGCGTACTGGCGACCGGTCTCCCGCCCCGCCTGCTCCGGGCGCTGCGAGGCGTCATCGCCGACCCGCTGCCCTGGGAGGAGGCGCGCGCCCGGGTGGCCACCGCGATGGCCGCAGACTGACCGGGCTCGTGAGGAGGGTGCCACCGCCCCTTCCTTGACGGTCCGCTAATGTACGCGGGGCAGATCACCAGGCAACACACCGCGCGTACTGCGCGGCACCACAGAGGGGGCACCTCGCATGGCAGACATCGAGAAGGCCAGGGCGGCGTTCGGCCGGTTCGACGCGGACGGCGACGGCCAGGTCACGCCGGACGAGTTCAAGCGGGCGATGGCCGAGATGGGCGACCCGTACGTCACCGGCCCGGTCGCCGAGGCGGTCATCAACGCCAAGGACGCCGACAGCGACGGCAAGATGTCCTTCGACGAGTTCTGGCAGGCGCTGCAGCGCTGAACGGGCGCCCGCAGGACCGTTCCTTCCGCGCCCCCTCCGTCCACCGCCCGCCCGTGGGACGGCCGCCCCACCAGCGTCGTCGGCCCACGGGCGGACGCGGAGCCGCCACGTACACCACTGCCGAGCCCGCTACTACCGCTACCGAGCCCGCTACCACCGCCTACCGGCCCCGGACGCCGTGCCCACCGGCGGCGGCGCGGTGCCTTCCCCGGTGCCCCAGTCCGACGGCTCGGTGCCCAGTGTGAACGCGAGTTCGTGCCCGGAGCGCAGCTCGTCGGTGGTGAGGTACGTCCGGTCCCGCTCGGTACCGTCCAGCCGCACCGACCGCACATAGCGGTTCGCGGACGACGTGCCGGGCGCGGTGAGGGTGAACCGCCCGGCCGGGTAGAAGCGCCGGTCCAGCGTCAGCTCCACCCGGTCGAAGACCGGCGTGCTCAGCCCCCAGGTGTCGGTGCCCGGCTGCACCGGGAACACCCCGATGGACGACAGCACCATCCACGCCGACATCGTCCCCAGGTCGTCGTTCCCGGTCATACCCGCCGGTGTGTCGGTGAACAGCGTCAGCGCCGCGTGCACCACGTCCGTCGTCTTCCAGGGGCGGCCGGTGGAGAGGTAGGTGTACGGCGCGATCAGGTCCGGCTCGTTCTGCGGGTTGTACTTGTCGGAGTTGTAGTAGTCGTACGGGCCGTTGACCCACACCTCGCGGGCGGTCTTCTCCGGATCCCGCAGCAGTTCCCGGTAGGCGAAGAACGCGTCGAGCCGCTCATCGGCCCGGTCCCGGCCGCCGATCAGCTTCAGCATCCCCGGCAGGTCCTGCGGCACCAGCCACTGGTACTGCCAGGACGTGCCCTCATGGAAGCCCTCGCTCTTGGCCGGGTCGGCCGGTCCGGTGAACGCGCCGTGCTCGTCCCGGGCCCGGAAGAAGCTGGTCGAACCGTCAAAGATGTTGCGGTAGTTACGCGCGCGGGCCGCGTACCGGTCGGCGTCCGCCCGGTGCCCCAGATCGCGGGCCATCTGCGCCAGCATCGCATCCGACAGGGCGTACTCCAGGGTCGCCGAGGCACCGTAGTCGAAGTCCGAGTCGCCGGGCTTGTGGTGCGGACGGCCCTTGAGGTACGGGACGAAACCGTCCTTCAGATAACGGGTGTTGGCATCCCGCCCGACGGCCGGTGAATCCGCCGGCGGCACCCCGTCGGCGTTCTTCTTCAGCGCCGCGTACGCCTCCTCCTCGTGTCCGGCCAGCAGCCCCTGCTGGTAGGCGTTGGTGAGGAACGGGGTCACCGGATCGCCGGTCATCACGTTCGTCTCGACCGTGCCGTAGCCCCACTTGGGCAGCCAGCCGCCCTCCTTGCCGATCCGCAGCACCGACAGCGCCATATCGCGCGACTCCCGGGGCGCCAGCAGGGCGAGCAGCTGAGCCTGGGTGCGATAGGTGTCCCACAGGGACCAGTTCTGGTAATACGCGGATCCCCCGGAATCCGCGGTGCGGTGGATCTTCCGGTCCCATCCGGTGTAGCGCCCGTCGGCATCGCTGCCGATGTTCGGGGCGAGGAACGACCGGTAGAGGGAGGAGTAGAAGGTGCGGCGCAGAGCCGGGGCGCCACCGTGGACCTTTACCTGAGCCAGCCGCCGCTCCCAGGCGGCGTCCGCGGCCGCCCGTACGCGGTCGAAGGAGCCGCCGCCCTCGGCGCGCAGGTTGCGGGCGGCGCCCGCCGCGTCGACGTAGCTGAGGGCGGTGGTCGCCTCGACCGTACGGTCCTTGCGGGTGTCGAAGCGGGCGTAGGCGCCGTGCCGTCCGCGTGCCGTCGACTCCTTCGAACCGGGCGTCACCTCGTCCCCGTCCCAGGTCCCGTAGGACGTGAACGGCCGGTTGAAGCGGGTGAGGGTGTGGACCGTGTACGGCCGGGTGTCCTTGCAGAAACCGCGGCCGGTGAGGGAGGTGCGGATGGTGCGTGAGTCCAGCACCTCCACCCGGGTGGAGACCGTCTTGTGCAGCGACTGGCCCGTGTTGAGCAGCACATTGGCCTGGTCGGTGGCCGGGAAGGTGTAGCGCTGCCGGCCGGTGCGGGCGGTGGCGGTCAGCTCGGCGGTGATGCCTCCGTAGGACGCCAGCCGGACGCGGTAGTAGCCGGGCCGGGCCGACTCGTCGTCATGACGGAAGGCGGCCGCGTACTTCGCGTAGTCGGTCTCGGTGATGCCGCCCGTGGTCGGCAGCACCGGCAGATCGCCGCCGAGCTCGCAGCCGACGCCGGAGAGGTGCACCGAGCTGAAGCCCCGGATGTGGTCGTCGTCGTAGTCGTAGCCGGTGTTGTGCCCGGTGTCGGGGGAGAGCTGCACCATGCCGAACGGTACGGCGGCACCCGGGTAGGTGTTGCCGTCGTTGCGGCTGCCGATGAACGGGTTGACCAGGCCAGTGAGGGGGCCGCCAGGCGGGCCGCCGGACGGGGAGCCGGACGACTCGGCCTGCGCGGCGGGGACCGCGAGTGCGCTCCCGGTGAGCGCGGCCGCCAGCACCACGCCCACGCTGCGCAGCCGGATGCGACGAGGATTCGGCATGGATCCGGACCTCCGGAGAGGGGAGTCGACAACGTTGTCGAAGCGCGCCCATTCTTGAGGGTGGACAGGTGCACGTCAAGGGGGCGCGCGCGAGGGCGGGGTGATGCCCCGGGTTCGATGCGCCATGGCGTGGCCACGTCAAAAATCATGGGGATCCGCCTTGCCCTCTTCCGGGGTGCGTGCCTCAATGGATGCGCGATTCAGGTTGCTGACCAGGCGTCAGATCCTCGTGGTCCAGGCGCAGTCGGTACGGGGTCCGACCGCGGGCCCCGCGTGGCTGCCTGTCGTTCCCTCATGCACCCCTCGACGGCCGGTGTCACGGACCTGCCACCCCCACACGAAGGCGGTATCCCCCATGAGGCACATCAGACCGGGCAAGCGTGGCATCGGTACGGCGCTCGGCGTCGCGGTCGCCGTCGCGGGCACACTGGCGATGGCACCGGCCGCGGCCGCGGTGACGCCCGGCACCGCCACCCTCTCGTTCGACTGCGGTTCGTACGGATCGGGCGAGGCGACGCTCACCGCGACCCAGGACGGCACGGCCGCCACGATCGAGGTGTCCACGTCGGCGATCACCTCGCCGATAAAGATCGGCGCGAACTCGGTCGAGTCGACGCTGAAGCTCAAGAACGGCTCGGGTACCACGGAGTTCACCGGCAAGGCCAACCCGGAGATCCCGGCCGGGAGCGCGGTCTCCACCGGGCCGCTCAAGGGCACGGTCGCCGCGGGCGACCGCCTGGAGGCCACGTCCCTGACGGTCAAGGCGCTGGGGACCACGGCCACCTGCGAAGCCACGTCGGCGCAGAAACCCGGGCCGTTCGAGTTCTGACCGGTCCGCTTCGACCGGTCCGCTTCGACCGGCCTGCTTCTGACCGGTCGGCTTCCGGCCGGTCCGGGGTCGTTCGTCCGGCCAGGACGGAAAGGGACCGGCGGGGCATCTGCCCGCCGGTCCCGGTCCTGCTCACCCCGGCATCCGCCTCATCGCCGGGCTCCGCTCACTCGGATCGCTCGCTCTCGCTCTCCTCCCGCGCCAGGTTCGAGTGCCGGTAGGAGTACGCGAAGTAGACGACCAGGCCGACCACGAACCAGACCGCGAAACGCAACCAGGTCTGCCACTCCAGGAAGGTGATCAGCCATACGGAGAAGCACACGCCGAGCGCGGGCACCACCGGCATTCCCGGTGTGCGGAAGGTGCGCGGCAGGTCGGGGCGCTTGTAGCGGAGGACGATCACCGCGATACAGACCACCACGAACGCCAGCAGAATGCCGATGTTCGTCAGCTCGGCCGCCTCACCGATCGGCAGAAAACCCGCGATGGCCGCGGAGGCGAAACCGACGATCCAGGTCACCCGGACCGGCACATGGCGGGTGGGGCTGGTCTTGGCGAACCACTTCGGCAGCAGACCGTCGCGGCTCATCGAGAACCAGACCCGGGTCACTCCGAGCATAAAGGTGAACATGACCGTGAGGATGCCGATGATCGCGCCGACCGCGATGACGTCCGCGAGCCCGGTCATACCCGCCGCTTTGAACGCCGACGAGAAACCGCTCTCCGGGTCGATGGACTTGTAGTTCTGCATACCCGTCAGCACCAGGCAGGCCAGTACGTACAGCACCATCGAGATCACCAGGGAGTAGATGATCGCTTTCGGCATATGGCGCTGGGCGTCCTTGGATTCCTCGGCCGCGGTACTCATCGCGTCATAGCCGAAGACGGCGAAGAACACGGTGGCCGCGCCGGTGAACGCCCCGCTCACCCCGAAGGGGAAGAAGGGCTGGTAGTTCTCGGACTTGATCTGGAAGAAGCCGACGGCGATGACCACCGCGACCACCAGGACCTTCAGGATGACCACAACGGTTTCGAAGCGCGCGGCATTCTTGATGCCGAGGGTCAGCAGATAGGCGATCAGCAGGCAGAGGAGCGCCGCGAACAGGTCCACACGGTGTCCCGGGCCGGTTCCGGGCGCGCCCAGCATCCAGGCAGGAAGATCGAGCCCCACCTCACCCAGCAGGAAACCGAAATAGCCGGAGATGCCGATGGCGACCACCGCGACGATCGCGGTGTATTCGAGCAGTAGATCCCAGCCGATGAACCAGCCGGCCAGCTCACCGAGCACCGCATAGCCATAGGTGTACGCCGAGCCGGCCTTCGGGATCAGCCCGGCGAATTCCGCGTACGAAAATGCCGCCGCGGCGCTGGCGACACCCGCGATGAGAAAGGAGACCAGGACCGCGGGCCCGGCCTTGCCATTGGCGACGGTGCCGGCGAGTGTGAAGATTCCGGCGCCGATGATGCCGCCGACACCGATGGCGGTCAGCTGCCACAGGCCGAGTGCCCGGGTGAGCTGCTGGCTCGCGGAGCCCTCCGCCTCCTCGATGTGTTCGATCGGTTTACGGCGCAATGCGCCCTGTCCCGCGCGCAACCCCATGTGTCAGCCCTCCGTAGGCTCACTCCGTCGTGGTCCAACGGCGGATCATCATGGCCCCTCGCGGGCGCTGGAGGAAGGCGACTCCCTAAGCGGGGCCGGACTCGCCGGGAGACACACACCGACATGCACGGAAATACTCCATGGACCCGTACGGAAATACTCCATGGGCCTGCACGGGAATACTCCGTCGACTTGCACCGGCGGGCGGGCATCCGGGGGGGGCGAACGGAACTCCCCGCGGGTTCCCGATGCGTCACCCGAGGACTCCCGATCCGTCAGTCGGCGTCCTCCAGGCGGAAGCCGACCTTCAGTCCGACCTGGTAGTGGTCGATTTCGCCGTTGACGAGATTTCCGCGCACCTCGGTCACCTCGACCCAATCCAGGTTGCGCAGCGTTTGCGAGGCACGCCGGACGCCATTGCTGATCGCGGCTTCCACGCTCTGCCGGGACGTACCGACGATCTCGGTCACGCGGTACGTGTGGTCGGTCACGGTGCTCTCCCTCGGCCGGGGCGGCTCTCCGCCCGTCCACCTCCGACCATGCCTCAGACCTACGCGCCTCACCAGCGGAGCACCCCCCAACGGCCCCGCGTTCTCCCCGGGTCCCGCGCCCTGCCTACGGGACGACGGTCACCGGCCAGCGGCCGGCCTTGACCAGGCGGACCGCGACCGAGCCCATGATGCGGTGCCCGGCCGACTCCGAAGCGCCCACCACCACCGCGTCGGCCTTGAGGTCGTCGGCCATCTGCACCATGCCGTTGTACGGGTCGCCGCGCAGGGTGTGGAACTCCCAGCGCACGTCGTACGTCCCCCGCACGCGCTCGGTCGCCTCGCGGATCCCGGCCATCAGCTCCTCGGCGACCTCGTTCGTCGTATCCAGCACCGGGGCACCCATCGCGGCCCCGGCCGGCAGCACCGGCTGGACGTAGACCAGCACCAGCTTCGACCCCTGGCGCCGGGCCAGTCCGGACGCGTACGCCGCGGCGCGCCACGACGAGTCGGAGCCGTCGACGCCGACGACGATGACCTTCGGACCGTCCGTTCCGCGCTCGAACCGCGCGGCTGCGTTCTCCTCCACACCGGAAGGCTATCCGTACACGCGTGCTGACGGGGCTCCCGGGTCGCTCCGCCGCGCCACGGCGCGTGTACACCCGGCCGGGGATCAGGCGGGGGCCGGCGGCCAGCTCTCCGGCGACAGCACACCCAGCACATACGCCTTGGCGACCAGCGAGGTACGGCCCTGGACACGCCAGCGGCGAGCCAGCCGGGTGAGGTGGTAGTTCACCCCGTCGACCGTCAGGCCCAGCGCCGTACCGATCGCCGCCGTGGTGGCGCCCCCGGCGGCGAGCGCCAGGATCCGGGCCTCCACCGGGCTCGCCGTGCCGGGCGGCGGCGCCGGGGAAGGTGCGGTCTCGCGCACCCGCAGCACCGCCAGCAGCAAGGGCGGCTGTTCGGAGGGATCGCCGACCGGGTCCACCGTCAGTTCTCCCTCCCGCACGGCCCCGTCGGACCCGGCTCGCCAGTGCACCTCGACCGGGTAGCGGGACCGGCGGCCCAGCCGCAGTGCCTCCTCGATCCGCAGCAGCTGTTCCTTCGCCCTGGGCTTGAACAGGTCCAGCAGGTTGCGGCCGCGCAGCTGCCCGGGAGCCGCACCCCACTGCGCGGCCATCGCCGGATTGGCGATCAGCACCTCACCGTCGCTCCGGCACACCGCGATCGGGGTGGGGATGCGGTCCAGAAGGATCAGGAAGTAGTTGTGCCACTGGTCACCGGTGTGCGACGGGGTCAGGTCGGTATGTCCGACCGGGGCGGAATGTCCCGTCGTGCCCGGCGGGTTGGGGGTGTGGGGTGTGTCCGGGGTGTGAGGGATGTGGGGGGTGTGAGGGGTGTCCGTCCCTGATGTGCCGTCGGCGGTGCAGTCGTCCATTGCTCTTCCCCTGCCCTTCCTCCGGTCCGCGCGCAAGAGCACGCAGCGAAAAAACACTGCACAATCATGCAGTTGCCCGGACGTGAGCCGTTCGCCGGGCCCCGCACGCTGGAGACATGACCGACACTCTCGCGCTCCACAGCGGCGTACGCGCCGCCGACGACAGCATCCCGGTCGCCGACCTCACGGCCGGACTCACCGACACACCCGTCCAGCAGGCCATGGACCTCGCCCGGATCCACGGCCCGGTCTTCAAGCGCAAGCTCGGCGACCGCGAGACGCTCTTCCTGACCTCGCTCGACCTGGTGACCGAGGTCGCCGACGAGACCCGCTTCACCAAGGGCGTCTCGGCCGTACTGGAGAACGTCCGGGAGTTCGCCGGCGACGGTCTGTTCACCGCGTACAACGACGAGCCGAACTGGGCCAGGGCGCACGAGGTCCTGATGCCCGCCTTCGCGCTCGGCTCGATGCGTACGTACCACCCCCCGATGCTCCAGGTGGCCCGCCGGGTCATGGCCGCATGGGACCGGAAGGCGGCCGACGGCACACCGGTCCAGGTCGCCGAGGACATGACCCGTATGACGCTCGACACCATCGGGCTCGCCGGCTTCGGCTTCGACTTCGGGTCGTTCTCCCGGGGCGATGACGCGCACCCGTTCGTCGAGGCCATGGTGCGCTGCCTGGAGTGGAGCATGAAGAAGTTCGCCCGCGACCCGGACGCCGACCACTCGGCGGCGGACGCGGCGTTCCGCGCCGACGCGGACTACCTCGCCTCCGTCGTCGACGAGGTCATCGCCGCCCGAACGGCGAGTGGTGAGACCCGGGACGACGATCTGCTGGGCCTGATGCTCGCCGCCGGTGAGCAGGGGAACGGCGGCGGGCCGGGCGGACCCTCCCTGGACCTCGCCAACATCCGCAACCAGGTCATCACCTTCCTCATCGCCGGTCACGAGACGACGTCAGGCGCGCTCTCCTTCGCCCTCCACCACCTGGTCAAGGACCCGCTCGCGCTGCGTATGGTCCAGCGCGAGGCCGATGAGCTGTGGGGGGACCAGGACGACCCCGACCCGGCCTTCGAGGACATCGGCCGGCTGCCGTTCACCCGGCAGGTCCTCAACGAGGCGCTGCGGCTGTGGCCCACCGCCGCCGCCTTCAGCCGCCAGGCCCGCGAGGACACCGTGATCGGCGGCCGCTACCCGGTCAAGGCCGGTGAGCTGGTCACCGTGCTCACCCCGATGTTGCACCGCGATCCCGCCTGGGGCGACAACCCCGAACTCTTCGACCCGTCCCGCTTCGGCCCGGAGGCCGAGGCGGCCCGCTCACCGCATGCCTACAAGCCGTTCGGCACCGGTGAACGCGCCTGCATCGGGCGGCAGTTCGCGCTGCACGAGGCGACCATGCTGCTCGCCCTGCTCGCCCACCGCTACCGCCTGATCGACCACCGCGACTACCGGCTGCGCATCAAGGAGACCCTGACCCTCAAGCCCGAGGGGTTCACGCTCACCCTGGCCCCCCGGACCCCCGCCGACCGGGCCGCGGTGCGCGCCGCGCTCGGCGTCCTGCCCGGCGGCGCCGAGGGCTCCGCGGACGACACCGCCGCCGATGCCGGACTTCCCACCCGGGTCCCCCAGGGCACGGGCCTGCTGCTTCTGCACGGCAGCAACTACGGCACCTGCCGCGAGTTCGCCGAGCGGCTCGCCGACGACGCCGCCGGCCTGGGCTTCGCCACCGACGTGGCGCCCCTGGACGCCTGCGCCGGACAGCTCCCCGCCGACCGGCCCGTCGTCATCGTCGCCGCCTCCTACAACGGGCAGCCCACCGACGACGCGGCCGCATTCGTCCGCTGGCTGACGACCGCACCGGACGGCGCCGCCGCGGACCTCCCCTTCGCGGTGCTCGGCGTCGGCGACCGCAACTGGGCCGCCACCTACCAGCACATACCGGCCCTCATCGACGACCGGCTCGGCGCGCTCGGCGGCCACCGGCTGCTGCCCCGCGCCGAGGCCGACGCCTCGGGCGATCTGAACGGCACCGTCAAGGAGTTCACCGCAGCGCTCCGCACCCAGCTGCTCAGCCGGTACGGCGATCCGGCCAGCGCCGGCGCCGGCACACCCGCCGCCGAGGACACCGGCTACACCGTCACCGAGGTCACCGGCGGCCCGCTGGACGCGCTCGCCGCCCGGCACGGCCTCACCCCGATGACCGTCACCGAGGCCTACGACCTGACGGCCCCGGACTGGCCGCGGCCCAAGCGCTTCCTGCGGCTCGCGCTGCCGGACGGTGTCTCCTACCGCACCGCCGACCACCTCGCCGTCCTCCCGGTCAACGCCCAGGCCACCGTGGAGCGGGCGGCCCGCGCGCTGGGCGCCGACCTCGACACGGTCCTCGCTCTCCACCCCGGCCGCCGCCCCGGCCGCGACACCCTCCCCGTCGACCGGCCACTGACCGTGCGCCAACTCCTCACCCACCACCTGGAGTTGGGCGCCCGTCCCGCGCCCGGCCAGGCCGCCGCCCTGCTCGCTCCGCACAACCCCTGTCCGCCCGAGCGCCACGCCCTGGAGAACCTGGACGAGGACGACCCGCGCACCCTGATCGAGCTGATCGAGGACCATCCGGCACTGCGCGGGGCACTGCCCTGGTCCGTGGTACTGGAGCTGCTGCCGCCGCTGCGCACCCGGCCGTACTCCGTGTCGTCCTCACCCGCCGCCGACGGCCGGCACGCCGATCTGATGGTCTCGCTGCTGCCCGGTGGCACCGGTTCGCCCTATCTGCACACCCTGCGGCCCGGCGACACGGTCCTGGCCCGCGTCCAGCCCTGCCGGGAGGCCTTCCGGCTCGACCCGGACGAGGACACCCCCGTCATCCTGGTCGCCGCCGGCACCGGCCTCGCGCCCTTCCGCGGCGCCGTCGCCGACCGCGTCGCCGCGGGCCGGACCACACCCGCCCTGCTGTACTTCGGCTGCGACGACCCGGCCGCGGACTTCCTGCACGCCGCGGAGCTCGCCGCCGCCGAAGCCGCCGGCGCGGTCTCCGTACGCCCCGTCTTCAGCGCGCGCCCGCAGCACGGCCACCGTTTCGTCCAGCACCGCATCGCCGCCGAGGCCGCCGAGGTGTGGGCGCTGCTCCAGGCCGGGGCGCGGGTGTACGTCTGCGGTGACGGCAGCCGGATGGCACCCGGCGTACGGGCCGCCTTCCGCGAAGTGCACGCCGCGCACACCGGCGCCTCCCCCCAGGAGTCCGAGGCCTGGCTGCGCGAACTGACCGCCTCCGGCCGCTATGTCGAGGATGTGTACGCGGCGGGCTAGGACACAGTTCCCGGGGCCTGCTGCCGTCGGCCACCGGGCGGGGTATGGCTCCGTCCGGTGGCCGACTGGATCTTCCGGCCCGGCCGGGTCAAGGTGGGGTGGTGCGGTCAACCGGGCCGCACCGCTCACCGGCCGCGTCCGGCCGGCGGCCCGACCAGGGGGGGAACAGCGGCATGACCAAGGCACTGATCATCAGCGGCGGTATCGCGGGCGCGGTGACCGCGATGGCGCTGCGGAAGGCCGGTATCGCATCCGAGATATTCGAGGCCTACCCGACCGGCGCGGACGACGTCGGCGCCTTCCTCGTCGTCTTCGCCAACGGACTCGAAGCGCTCCGGGTGATCGACGCGCAGGCACCGGTCGTCGAGCACTCCTTCCCGGCACAGCGGGTGGCGCTCATCGGCAGCGACGGCGCGCGCCTGGGGGAGCGGCCCATCGCGGGCACGGAACAGGGCACCGGCCTCGGCCCGCGCACCCTGCGCCGGGCCACGCTCTACCAGGTACTGCACACCGAGGCCGCGCGCCGCGGGATCGCCGTACGGCACGGGAAGCGGCTGACCGGTGCCGAGACCGTGCGCACGGCCGACGGCGAGCGGGTGGTCGCCACCTTCGCCGACGGCAGCCGCGCCGAGGGCGACCTCCTCATCGGCGCGGACGGCCTGCACTCCGTCACCCGCACCCTCATCGACCCGGCCGCGCCGAAGCCGCGCTACACCGGCCAGAACACCGTCTGCGGCTACACCCGTGACGCCGATGTCGCGCTGCCATCGGATACGTACACCATGATCCACGGCAAGCGGGCCTTCGTCGGCTGCACCCGTGCCCCCGACGGCGAGATCTGGTGGTTCGCCAACATCCCCGGTACGGAACTGGACCGCGCCCACCCGTCCGCCGCGGCACCCCGGGTCTGGCGCGAACGGCTCGCCGGACTCCTCGCGGACGACGGCACCCCGGCCGCCGCCATCGTCCGCGCCACCGACGACCACCGCATCGTCGCCTCCAACGCCTACGACCTCGCCTCCACTCCGACCTGGCACACCGACACCATGGTCGTCCTCGGCGACGCCGCACACGCCGCCGCGCCCAACGCCGCCCAGGGCGCCTCCATGGCCATCGAGGACGGCATCGTCCTCGCCAAGTGCCTGCGCGACCATCCGGAGCCGCGGCGCGCCTTCGTCGCGTACGAGCAGCTGCGCCGGGAGCGGGTGGAGAAGGTCGTCGCGGCCAGCGCCGGCCTGGCGCGGCGCATCGCCTCGGGTACGGCCGACGGCCGCCCCGCCCGCCCGGACGGCGCCGGGCGCGGCGGCCCGGAGGCCGACAACAACTGGCTGACGGGGTACCGGATCGAGTGGTGAGGGGAGGCGCGCGGCCGGGCCGGGGTGCGGAACGGCCGCCCTGTCCTACTCTCCGCCCGGCGCGCTCCGCCCGTTCTCCCCGGTCCGCCCGCCCCGGCCCGGGAGGTGGACGACGAGCAGGGCGATCCCGGCAACCATGATGTTGCGGGCCGCCGCTTCCACCCCGTTCCAGTTCTTGGACTGCCACATCGAGAACCACTCACCCCCGATGGCGAGGAAACCCGCGCCGAACAGCACCAGGATCATCAGCAGGCCGAGGGTGCTGACCCGGCGGGCGCGGGCGAGGCCGCCGCGCCGCAGTCCGAGGGCCCAGAGCACGGTGGCGAGGATCAGCACCAGCGCGGCGGCGGTCTCCCAGGCGATGATCGCCACGTACACGGCATCCTGCAGCGGCCGTGAGGTGATGGCCCGCCACATCAGGTCCGGGTCCCGGAACGTGGTGTCCATGGCAAGGACATGCCGGACGAACTGCTGATTGGTGTCGAAGTCGGTGATATTGCCGAAGGCGACGAGGGCGATATAGAGCGCCACCGTCCCGGTGAGCAGGGTTGCCGCGAGCGGCAGTCCGGTACGGCCGTGAGTGTCACCTCCGGGGCCGGCTCCCTTCCCGGCGTCGGTCGTGCTGCCGCCGTTGGCGTTGGCGTTGTTGTCGGTACCGGCCATATCGCGCCTTTCCCTGGTCGGTGGTGTCCTGCGGTGGGTGTCCAGCTTCCACCGACCCCGTGGTCCTGAACGTGGTCAACTTCCGTACGCTACTCCCCATTCGACTGCACGACCGACCAGTCGAGTGAATGTGCGGTTCGCATGACCGGACAGCCGAAAACCGAGGACCACGGGAAAGCGGGGAACATGACGGGGAACACGAACGGTAAGCGGTGCGTGGGGACGGTCGCCGCCGCGGCGGCGGCGATGATGGCGATGAGCGGGCCGGCGAGCGCCGAACCGGCCGCCCTGACCTATGGAACCAGCACATCCGTGGGCGTCCACAACGCCTACGACAAGGAGAAGTACCCGTACTTCGCGGATGCGCTGGACTCCGGCGCCGCGCTGCTCGAACTCGACCTCTGGACAAACGGGCTGGGCAGGTCCTGGCGGGTCTCGCACGGCAACCCGCTGGGGAACAAGAACAACTGCGAGGGTGCCGCGAACGCTTCGGAGCTGCGCACCAAGGGCCGCGACCAGGACTTCGGCGGCTGCCTCGCCGATATGAAGGCCTGGCACGACGCGCACCCCGGCCACCGCCCCATCCTGGTCAAGGTCGAGCTGAAGGACGGATTCAACGCCAAGGGCGGGCGTGGCCCGGCCGAGTTCGACGCTCTGGTGCGGCAGAAACTGGGCGACGCGGTGTACGGGCCGGGCGATCTCACCGCGGGGCACACCACGCCTGACGAGGCGGTGCGGTCCGGGGGCTGGCCCTCTCGCGCCGACCTGGCCGGGAAGTTCCTCTTCGAGCTGATACCCGGCACGGTGGAGGAGAGCAATCCGCTCGACAAGCTGTGGACGGATGTCGAGTATGCGACGTATCTGAAGGATCTCGCGGGGCAGGGGCGGCTGGACCGGTCGACGGCCTTCCCCGCGGTGCACGGCGCGGCGCCCGGCGACCCGCGGAACCGCTATGCGGATCCGGCGCTGCGCCCGTGGTTCGTGGTGTTCGACGGTGACGCCGCGACCTACCTGAACGGATCCATCGACACCGCCTGGTACGACGCCCGGCACTACCTCCTCGTCATGACCGACGCGCACAAGGTTCCCCCGGTGATCGACGGCACCCGGCCCACCGAGGCCGAGGCGCTGGCCAGGGTCGGCAAACTCGCCTCCGCACACGCCAGTTTCGCCACCGCCGACTGGTATCCGCTGCCGTCCGTCCTCAGGACCGTGGTGCCGCGCGGGGCCTGATGCCCTGCGTGGGGATGGATCCCGTGGCCGCGCGCCGGTAGAGCGCGGCCACGGCCCGGCCGAACCGGCTGCTGTACGAGGTGAGGTCGTCACCGCCCTCGTCGAGACCGCCGATCACCCCGATCAGCGTTCCGGTTCCGGTGGCCGGATCGAGGTCGGTGAGCCACGGCCCGCCGCTGGTGCCGTTGGGGAACCCCGGGCAGGGGAAGCGCAGCTGGGTCGAGCTCTCGGCGTCCGCCGTGTGCCGGCAGCTGACCGGTGTGTCCCGGTCGGCGGGGTAGCCGGTCAGCAGCGCCGGGCGCCCGGCCGGGGCGTCGAACCGGATCCGTTCGGCGCCGGTGAGGTCCTCGATCCGGCCGCCGGCCCGCCCGTACCTGCGGACGCGCAGGAACGCCACATCGCGGTCCGGGTCCCGGTCGCTGATCCAGCGGGGGTCGACATGGACCCGGGTGGGCACCCACAGGCCGTACGGTGCGATCCCGTCGTGCAGGCCGGGAGCGAAGACGAGCCGGGTGCGGAAGCCGCCGTCATGGACGCAGTGCGCGGCGGTGACGACGAGGTCTCCGGCGGGGGAGTGCACCACGCTCGCGGTGCAGTGGTGTACCGGATCGCCGTCGCCGTCGGGGGCGAAGAGCGGGCCGATGGCCGGCGCGGGGGCGGCCGGGGCCGCCGCCAGTGGCCGGGACACCGGCGGCGGGACGACCGGCGGGACCGCCGGCCGGACTGTCGGCGTCGGGACCGCCCCTCCGCCGTCGCGCCGGGCTGCCACGGGCGGCCCGGGCCGCTCCTCGTACGGGCCCGCGAGCACCGCAGCGGCCGCCTGGTCGCCGTCGGCCCGGGTCGCGCGGTACGAGCCGGTGGCGCGGTCCCCGGTGGCCAGGTACGGATCGCGGAACGGCAGGCTCAGCGCGAGCGCGGTGCTGCCGAGGACGGCGGTCAGTGCCCCGAGCGCGACGGTCACCCGCAGCGGGATGCCGGCCCGGCCGCGGCGGGGGTGCGCCGTCGCGGTTTCGCGTTCGCCCGTCTCCACGGATCTGATCTTGCCCGACCTTGCGGTGCCGCGCATGTTGTCGTCCGCGGTGCGGTGCGTTTCGCTGCGCTTGGCCGGCTTCCCACGTTGTTGGCTGCGGCGTCGTACCTCCGTTTCGTCGTTGCGCCCGTTGTGGCGCCCCGTTTGTTCTTGGCGTTTCTCGCCGTGGCGCCTGCGGCGGGCTGTTGCCGCTGCGCGGGGCTTTACGTCACGGGTGCGCCCCTCCGGACTCCGTCCTGCGGTGCGCCCCCTCCCGTGGAGGGGTGGAAGGGGTCCGGAGGGGCGGACGTGAGGGATCAGGCGCGGGCGGTGGACAGCGACAGGGCGTAGCGGCCCCCGCTGTCCGTCCACCAGTTGGTCAACTCCAGGCCGGCGTGGGCGAGTTCCGCGCTGACGCGGTCCTTGCGGAACTTGGCCGAGATCTCGGTGCGCAGCTCCTCGCCGGCCTCGAAGGTCACGGCCAGGTCCGCGCCCGGGATCTTCACGGTCAGGTCCCGGCGGGCCCGTAGCCGCATCTCGATCCACTCGTGTTCGGCGTTCCACAGGGCGACATGGTCGAAGTCCGCGGGGTCGAAATCGCCGTCCAGTTCGCGGTTGATGACCTCCAGTACGTTCTTGTTGAACGCGGCCGTCACACCCCGTGGATCGTCGTACGCGGCGACCAGAGTGGCCTCGTCCTTGACCAGGTCGGTGCCGAGGAGCAGGGCGTCGCCCGGGGACAGCAGGGCGTGGACGGAGTGGAGGAAGGCGGCGCGCTCGGTGGGGAGGAGATTGCCGATGGTGCCGCCGAGGAACGCCAGGAGGCGTGGGGCGGGCGTGCCGGGGAGCTCGATGCCCTGCTCGAAGTCGGCGACCAGTGCGTGCACGGTCAGCCCGGGGTGCTCGGCGAGCAGCGCCTCGCCGGCCGCGGCCAGTGCGGATTCGCTGACATCTATGGGGACATAGCTGTGCAGTCCGGTGAGCGCGCCGATGAGGTGGCGGGTTTTGTCGGACGATCCGGAGCCCAGCTCGATCAGGGTGCGGGCGCCGGTGGCCGCGGCGATATGACCGGCGTGGGCGACCAGGATCTCCCGCTCGGCGCGGGTCGGGTAGTAGCCGGGAAGCCGGGTGATCTCGTCGAACAGCTCGCTGCCGCGGGCGTCGTAGAACCACTTGGGCGGCAGCTGTTTGGGCGTGCGGGACAGCCCCTGGACGACATCGGCACGCAGCGCGGCCGCGGTGGCGTCGGCGGGGAGGGTGCGGGTGATGCTGAGGGGGGTCACGTAGCGGGCTCCTTGAGCGGGGTGAGGTGGACCTCGGTACGGGTGGCGCGCAGCAGGGTGCGGTCCGGGACCTCGGTCCAGTGGGGCGAATCGTCGTAGGGTTCGGCGGCCACCACCCGGCCGCCGCCGGGAACGGCCAGGTGGAACAGCGTGTCGCCCCAGTTGGTGGCGGCGATGGTGGTGCCGTCGGTGAGCAGCAGATTGAGCCGGGAGCCGGGCGCGGCCGCGGCGACGGCCCGTACGGTGTCGGCCAGCGCCTCCCCGGGCTCGTCGCCGCGCGCGAGCCGGTGGTGGACCAGGGCCCACAGGAATGCGGCGTCGCAGCGGGCCTGGAGGCTCAGCAGCTCTTCCGGCGGCAGTTCGGCGGCCAGTGGCGCGAGGGAGCCGGGCCAGCCGGTCACCGCGCCGTTGTGGCTGAAGAGGTAGCGGCCGGTGGTGAACGGGGCGGCGGCTGCCTCGGCGTCCGGGCCGGTCATGGTGGCGTCGCGTACGGCGGCCAGCAGCGCACCGGTGCGTACCACCCGTCCCAGGTCGGGCAGTTGTTCATCGGCCCAGATCGGCCCGGCGCGCCGGTACCGGGCGGGAACCGGGTCGCCGGGCGCGTACCAGCCGATACCGAATCCGTCCGCGTTGACCGTTCCGTGCCGCTGGCGGCGCGGCGCCCAGGACTGCCGGTACAGGCTGTGCGGCGGGGTGAGCACGATCCGGCCGAAGGGGATCTCCGGTCCTGTGTAGGCGAGGTGGCGGCACATCAGGCCATGACCTCCCGGGTGGCGGGGTTCATCCGTCCACCTCCGGACCGGCGTCGCGGGCGGTCCGGAATCCGGCGAAGATCTGCCGCCGGACCGGCAGGTCCCAGTTGCGGAAGGTGCCCCGGCAGGCGACCGGGTCGACGGCGAACGACCCGCCGCGCAGCACCTTGTACCCGTCGCCGAAGAACACCTCCGAGTACTCGCGGTAGGGGAAGGCGGCGAAGCCCGGGTACGGCAGGAAGTCGCTCGCCGTCCACTCCCACACGTCGCCGATCAACTGCCGTACGCCGAGCGGGGACGCGCCGGCGCGGTAGCTGCCGACCGGGGCGGGCCGCAGATGCCGCTGGCCGAGGTTGGCGTGCTCGGGTGCGGGGTCCTGGTCGCCCCAGGGGTAGCGCATCGACCGGCCGGTCGACGGGTCGTACCGGGCGGCCTTCTCCCACTCGGCCTCGGTCGGCAGCCGTCGCCCGGCCCAGCGGGCATAGGCGTCCGCCTCGTACCAGCTGACGTGCAGCACCGGCTCGTCCGGCGGGACCGGTTCGGTCACCCCGAATCTGCGGCGCAGCCACTGGCCGCCGTCCCGCTTCCAGAACAGCGGGGCGCTCAGGGTGTGCTCCTGGACCTGCGCCCAGCCCTGCGGGGCCCACCAGCGCGGGTCCCGGTAGCCGCCGGCCTCGATGAACCGCAGGTAGGCGCCGTTGCTGACCGGTGTGGTGTCGATCAGGAACGAGGGCACCGGCCGGCGGTGTGCGGGCCGCTCGTTGTCCAGCGCCCAGGGCTCGGTGGACGTCCCCATGGTGAACGGGCCGCCGGGGACCAGGACTTCGGCGGGCAGGGCGTCCGCGTCGGCCGGCAACGGCTCCGCCTCGCCGAGCACGGGAGACCCGCGACGGAGCTGGTGCGTGATCAGCATGGTCTCGTCGTGCTGCTGCTCATGCTGGGCGATCATGCCGAAGGCGAAGCCGGCGTCCAGCAGCGGGCCGCCATGGAGCGGGGTGTGCTCCAGGACGTCCAGTACCCGGCCGCGGACCTCGGTGAGGTAGGCGTGCGCCTCGTCGGGCTTCAGCAGCGGCAGCGCGGGGCGCTCGGCACGCGGATGCTCGAAGGCGTCGTAGACGGAGTCGATGTCCGGCCGCAGCGGGTCACGGCCGCCGACGGTGCGCAGCAGCCACTGCTCCTCCTGGTTGCCGATGTGCGCCAGGTCCCACACCAGGGGGGACATCAACGGGGAATGCTGGGCGACGAGATCGGGGTGATCGACGCAGTGGGTCAGCAGGTGGGTGCGGGCACGGGCGGCGAGCAGCGCCGAGGCCGCCCGCTCCCGGAGGAGTTCGGGATCGGTGGTCACGGGCTCTCCTTCTCCAGAACGTTCTCCAGAACGAGTGCGTCCTCCGCGGTGCGCGGGGCGTCGAGGTAGTCGTCCGCCGGGCAGCGGCCGCGCGCCACATAGCGCTCGGTGAACTCCGCGACCGCCGCGCGTACTCCGGGGGAGGCGCCGAGCCGGGGCAGGGCCTCCTGTGCGGCGGCGAAGCAGCCGACCGCCGCGGTGTGCAGCTCCGGATCGGTCAGCGCCCGGCGGGCCGCCCGCCGCCACAGCGGGTTGCGCGGCGCCGGCCGCGGACCCGCCGTTTCGGCCAGGGGCTTGACGAGGCGGTAGGCGCGCTCGGTGGCCTCCGGGTCGTCGAACAGGGCGGCCGTGACGGCGAGCGGTACGACCCACCCCGTGTCGCCCGGCTGCGCGTCGATCATGCGCAGTTCCAGGTGGCCGCGGGGCCGGACCGGCGGGAAGAGCGTGGTGACGTGGTAGTCGAGGTCCTCCTCGGTGGGCGGCCGTGGCGCGCCGGTACGGATCCATTCGCGGAAGGTGAGCCCCTCCGGCGCGTCCCAGCTTCCGTTCTCGGTACGGAGACACATCACGGGAGCGTCCAGGGCGTAGCGGGCCCATGCGCCGCGCGGATCGGGCCCTTGCGGCGGCGCGAGCGTACGGTCCGGGTCCATCTGGGACCAGACGGCCTGCCGGGTGCTGCGGTAGCCCGTGGGACAGCCCTCGCTGGTGGGCGAATTGGCGAACGCCGCGGTCAGCACCGCGCCGAGCAGATGCGCCAGCAGCCAGCGCCTGCCCAGCCCGAGCGGCCCCGGTTCCTCGTACCCGGCGTCCACGCAGACCTGCACGGACGCCGTGCCGCACATCATGTGGCGGCCGGCCGGGCCCCAGCGGTCGAAGTACGCCTCCATGGCGTTGTAACGCGGGTCATGGAGTACCCGTCGCGGGGGGTGCCACGGGTTGTGGCCGTGGCCGGCCAGTCCCAGCCCCCTGGTCCGCAGGGCGGGGCGGACCAGCGCCAGATCGGCCGACATGGCCTCGACGCACTCGGTGAGGGAGGTGGCGGGCAGCGAGCTGAGCTCCAGCTGGCCGCCGGGTTCGAAGGTGAGAGGGGAGCTGAGAGGGAGGGCGCGCAGTGCGGTGGCTGCCTCGTGCAGCCGGTCCGGTTCCACCGGACATCGGGGGTGCCGGGTGTCGTGGACGAGCCATTCGAGCTCGACGCCGATGAGGCGTGGCGGACCCGTCTTGAAGCATATTCCGTGCAGATGCGCTTCGAGTTCCGCTTCCGATACCGCGGGCCGTACGGGCATGGAACCCCTCTCCCTGGTGGGGACGGCGGCAGGATTGCCGCCCTCCACCTAATAGGGTGCGGGGCGCCGCGCTCAAGAGGACGTCGCAGTACGGCCGGTCGGGTGACGGGAACGCGCCCCGCCGCGGCGGGCCCCGCGAGCGGCCGGCGTCACTGCCGGTAGCCCGCCAGGAAACGGCCGATCCGGCTGATCGCGGCGTCGAGATCGTCGGCGTACGGCAGGGTGAGGATGCGGAAGTGGTCCGGGCGGGGCCAGTGGAAACCGGTGCCCTGGACGACCTGAATCTTTTCCCGCAGGAGGAGGTCCAGTACGAACTTCTCGTCGTCGTGGATCTTGTGTACGGCCGGGTCCAGGCGGGGGAAGGCGTACAGCGCGCCCTTGGGCTTGACGCAGGAGACGCCGGGGATCTCGTTGAGCCGCTCCCAGGCCCGGTCGCGCTGCTCGCGCAGGCGGCCGCCGGGCAGCACCAGTTCCTGGATGGACTGCCGGCCGCCGAGCGCCGCCTGGATGGCGTACTGGGCGGGTGCGTTGGGGCACAGCCGCATCGAGGCGAGGGTGCCCAGGCCCTCCAGGTAGTCGGCGGCGTGCTGCTTGGGGCCGGACACCACCAGCCAGCCGGAGCGGAATCCGGCGACCCGGTAGGCCTTGGACAGTCCGCTGAAGGTCAGGCACACCAGGTCGGGGGCGAGCACCGCGGCGTGGTGGTGGACGGCGTCGTCGTAGAGGATCCGGTCGTAGACCTCGTCGGCGAAGACCATCAGCTGGTGGCGCCGGGCCAGATCGAGCATGCCCTCCAGCAGCTCGCGCGGATAGACCGCGCCGGTGGGGTTGTTGGGGTTGATGATGACCAGCGCCCTGGTCCGGTCGGTGATCTTCGAGGCGAGGTCGTCGAGGTCCGGCAGCCAGTCGGCGGACTCGTCGCACAGGTAGTGCACGGCCTTGCCGCCGGCGAGGGTGGTGACGGCTGTCCAGAGGGGGAAGTCGGGGGCCGGGATGAGGACCTCGTCGCCGTCGTCCAGCAGCGCCTGGAGCGCCATCGAGACGAGTTCGGAGACACCGTTGCCCAGGTACACGTCGTCGACACCGACGTCCGGCAGCCCCACCTGCTGGTAGTGCTGGGCCACCGCGCGGCGGGCCGAGAGGATGCCGCGGGACTCCGTATAGCCGTGTGCGCGGGAGAGGTTGCGCATCATGTCCTGGAGGATCTCCTCGGGACACTCGAAGCCGAACAGCGCCGGATTGCCGGTGTTCAGCCGCAGCACACTGTGCCCGGCCTCCTCCAGCGCGTCGGCGTGCTCGATCACCGGTCCGCGGATCTCGTAGCAGACGTCGGACAGTTTGCTGGACTGCTTGAACTGCATGCGGCGGCCTCCCGGTCCCCTCGCTCACCGCTCGGCGCGGCAAGCACTCGCAAACACCGTACTTGGTTTTACCAAGCGTGGACTTGGAAAGTCCAACTTCTGGCTATGCTGGTGTCATGCCGCGCCGAAGCTATGACCAGTACTGCGCCGTCGCACGGGCTCTGGACGCCATCGGAGACCGCTGGACGCTGCTCATCGTCCGGGAACTGCTCGGCGGCTCCCGGCGATACACCGACCTCCACGCCGATCTGCCGGGCGTCAGCACGGACATGCTCGCCTCCCGGCTCAAGGACATGGAGCGGGACGGCCTGGTGACCCGCCGCCGGCTCGCCCCGCCCGGAGCCGCCTCCGTCTACGAACTCACCGACCGCGGCCGCGCCTTGCTGCCCGCGCTCACCGCCCTCGCCGACTGGGGCGCGTCCGCCCTCGACGAGAAACGTCCGACGGACGCGGTGCGGGCCCACTGGTTCGCGGTCCCGCTCCTCACCCGGCTCGCCCGGCACTTCGCGGACGACGGTGTCGAAGTGGTCGATATCGCCCTGGACGAGGGGGAGTTCCATGTCGTTCTCGGCGGTGACGGCTCCGGTTACGCGGACGGCTCCGGCCGCGCGGATGGCCTCGGCTACGCGGACGGTCCCGCCGAGCATCCGGACGTCCGTCTGCGGATGGACACCGCGACCTGCGCCGACCTCGCGTATGACCGCCTCTCTGTCGCCCAGGGGATCGCATCCGGCCGGATCGCGGTCGGCGCGCCCGGCCGGTCCGGAGAGGGGCCGGGAGAGGCGGAGCGAGGCGGGGAGGGGCGGGGACGGGTGACGGCGCGTCGGTGAGCGCTCCCGGGGTGAGATGACCGGGACTCGCCGGAGGCTGTTCCGTCGGGGATACCGACCGCTTAGTATGCCGCTGGCGAGGGAGCCGTGTGCCCTTCGCGCCACCCCGTGTACCCAAGGCTGCGGAGGCACCAGGTGAAGGCATGGCGCGTACATACGAACGGCGAGCCGCGCGAGGTGATGCGCCTGGAGGAGGTGCCGGACCCACAGCCGGGGCCGGGGCAACTGCTGCTGCGGGTGCGGGCCGCCAACGTCAACTTCCCGGACGCGCTGCTGTGCCGGGGCCACTACCAGGTGCGGCCACCGCTGCCGTTCACCCCGGGCGTGGAGATCTGTGGTGAGGTGCTCTCGGCGGGGGAGGGGGCGGCCGGTGCGGTCGGCGCGCGGGTACTGGCCCAGCCGCCGCTGCCCCACGGAGGCTTCGCCGAACGTGTGGTCGTCGACGCGGCGACGGTACGCCCGGCGCCCGAGGCCCTGGACGACGCCGAGGCCGCCGCGCTGCACATCGGCTACCAGACCGGGTGGTTCGGACTGCACCGCCGGGCCCGCCTCCAGGCCGGTGAGACGCTGCTGGTGCACGCCGCGGCGGGCGGCGTCGGCAGCGCCGCCGTACAGCTCGGCAAGGCCGCCGGAGCGCGGGTCATCGGGGTGGCCGGCGGCGCGGACAAGGTCCGGATCGCCGCTGAACTGGGCTGTGATGTGGTCCTCGACCGGCGCACCGACGACATCGTCGCGGGCGTGAAGGAGGCCACCGGCGGGCGGGGAGCGGATGTGGTCTACGACCCCGTGGGCGGCGACGCGTACACCAAGTCCACCAAGTGCATCGCCTTCGAGGGCCGGATCATCGTCGTCGGCTTCGCCGGCGGCACCGTTCCCACCCCCGCCCTCAACCACGCTCTGGTGAAGAACTACGCGGTCCTGGGCTTGCATTGGGGCCTCTACAACGCCAAGGACCCGGCCTCGGTCGACGCCTGCCACGAAGAGCTCGGCAAGCTCGCCGCACAGGGCGTGATCAAGCCGCTCATCGGCGGGCGGGTGCCGCTGGACGGCGCCGCCGACGCCGTGCAGCGGGTCGCCGACGGGGCCTCCGTCGGCCGCCTCGTGGTGGTTCCCGGAACGGAGGGAGCCCGATGACCGACGCCCACGACCTGCGCCGCCGCACCGCCGAGCTGCTCGCCGCCCACCCTCCCGTCACCACCGACCGGCTGGAGTTCCTGCGCGCCCGCTTCGATGCCGGGCTCGCCTGGGTGCACTTCCCCGAGGGCCTCGGCGGACTGGACGCGCCACGGGCTCTGCAGCCGGTGGTGGACGCGGAGTTGGCGGCGGCCGATGCCCCCGACAACGCCCCGGAACGGATCGGCATCGGCCTGGGCATGGCCGCACCCACCATCCTGCGCTTCGGCACCGACGAGCAGCGCCGGCGCTTCCTGCGCCCGCTGTGGACCGGCGAGGAGGTGTGGTGCCAGCTGTTCAGCG
Source organism: Streptomyces sp. NPDC001339 (assembly GCF_042895955.1). Taxonomy (NCBI): domain Bacteria; kingdom Bacillati; phylum Actinomycetota; class Actinomycetes; order Kitasatosporales; family Streptomycetaceae; genus Streptomyces; species Streptomyces sp. NPDC001339. The sequence continues at coordinate 111,137 of NZ_JBIAWT010000013.1, forward strand.
AGCCCGGCGCCGGCTCCGACCTGGCGGGGCTGGCCACCCGTGCCGTACGCGGCGAGGGAGGGGACTGGATCGTCGACGGACAGAAGGTCTGGACATCGAGCGCGCACCTGGCCCGCTGGGCGATCCTGATCGCCCGCACCGACCCCGACGTGCCCAAGCACCGCGGAATCACGTACTTCCTCTGCGATATGACCGACCCCGGCGTCGAGGTGCGGCCACTGCGGCAGATCACCGGTGAGGCCGAGTTCAACGAGGTCTTCCTCACCGGCGTCCGGATTCCCGACGCCCACCGCCTCGGCGCGGTCGGCGAGGGCTGGAAGGTGGCACAGGCGACCCTGATGAACGAGCGGGTCGCCATCGGCGGCGGCGCCCGCACACCCCGCGAAGGCGGGATGATCGGCGTGGCCGCCGCCGACTGGCGCGCCCGCCCCGCACTGCGCACCCACGACCTGCACCAGCGGCTGCTGACGCTGTGGGTGGAGGCCGAGGCCGCCCGGCTGACCGGCGAACGGCTGCGCCAGCAGCTCTCCCAGGGCCGGCCCGGCCCGGAAGGCAGCGGGCTCAAACTGGCCTTCGCGCGGCTCGCCCAGGAGATCAGCGGCTGGGAGGTGGAGTTCCTCGCCGAGGACGGACTGGCCTACGACGACTGGACGATGCGCCGCCCCGAAGGCGTGGACTTCACCGGACGCGAGGCCGGCTACCGCTACCTGCGGGCCAAGGGGAACTCCATCGAAGGAGGCACCTCGGAAGTGCTGCTGAACATCGTCGCCGAGCGGGTGCTGGGGCTGCCGCCCGAGCCGCGCACCGACAAGGACGTCGCGTGGAAGGACCTCCCCCGATGACCGACCCGCGGACTGCCGCGCGCCAGGGCCTCGACCCCGGCCCCGATCTCCTCTACTCGCAGGACGAGGACGCGCTGCGCGCCGCCGTACGGTCGCTGCTCGCCGACCGCGGCGATCCGGCCACCGTGCTCGCCGGACTGGAGGCGGACCCGCCCTACGACACCGGGCTGTGGCAGGCGCTCGCCACCGGGATCGGCACCGCGGGGCTGCTGGTCCCCGAGAAGTTCGGCGGAGCCGGCGCGGGCGCTCGCGAGGCCGCCGTCGTGCTGGAGGAACTGGGCCGCTCGGTGACGCCCGTCCCCTATCTGACCAGTGCGGTCATCGCGGTGACCGCACTGCTCGGCTGCGACCACGGACGGGAGGAGGTCGCCGCACCGCTCGCCGCGCTCGCCGCAGGCGGCACCGTCGGTGTGCTCGCGGTCCCGTTCACCACCGCGCCGGGCCGGCTGCCGGACCCGGCCGTACGAGCCGAACCGGGCGGCACGCTGACCGGCCGGGTGACCTCGGTCGCCGACGCCGCGGCCGCCGGGCTGCTGCTCGTGCCCGCCCAGGGGCCCGACGGCCCGGCGCTCTACGCGGTCGAGGCCCGGGCGGCCGGGGTGCGGGCCGAGTCCGTCACCCCGCTCGACCTCACCCGCCCCCTGAGCCACCTCACCTTCGACGGCGCCCGCGGGCGGCTGCTGGCCTCCGGCGACCGTGCCCGTACGGCCGTGGAGCGGGCGCTGCTCACCGGGGCGGGGCTGCTCGCCTCGGAACAGCTCGGCGTCGCCGAGTGGTGCCTGGCCGAAGCCGTGCGGTACACCGCCCAGCGCACCCAGTTCGGCCGTCCCGTGGGCTCCTTCCAGGCGCTCAAGCACCGGATGGCCCGGCTGTGGCTGGAGGTCTCCTCGGCCCGGGCCGCCGCCCGCAACGCCGCGGACGCCCTGGCCACCGGCAGGGACGCCCCGGTGGCGGTGGCGGTCGCCCAGGCGTACTGCGCGCCGGTGGCGGTGCGTGCCGCCGAGGAGTGCGTCCAGCTGCACGGCGGGATCGGGATGACCTGGGAGCACCCGGCGCATCTGTTCCTCAAGCGGGCCAAGAGCGACGAGCTCGCGCTGGGGTCGCCGGGGCGGCACCGGGAGGCACTGGCGGGGCTGGTGGATCTCGCCGCTCCGTAGCGGCATCCTCGTCGTGTCCGTGGCGGCGCCCTCGTCGTACGGGAGCCTTCGGCCCGGAACCGGTCCGGGGCGATCAGCCGGTGACCGTGAAGGGCCTGCTGAAGCCGCGGACGGCGGCGTTGCCGGTGGTCGCCACCTCGAGGAAGTAGTGCCGGCCGGGCGGCACCGGGGGCAGGGTCGCGATCGCCTCGCCGGTCGCTCCGGCGCCGGCCCGGGTCGCGGCCAGCCCCATCCGCTGAGAGAAGCCCTGCCCCAGGTCCGCGCGCAGCCAGACGTTCACCTCCTCGCCGGTGCTGTTCTTCCACGCCACGGCGAAGCTGCTGTTCGACCGGAGGCCGATCCCGGCGCGGGGCGCGGTCACCTCGATCCGGCCGGTCACGGGCGGGGTGAACGGGACGGCGTCGGAGGGCGCGGCGGTCGCGCCGAGGGCGGAGGTGGCGGCGCGGGCGGCCGAGCCCGGGTGCCCGGCCGTGACGGTGCGGCTGCTGTCCGCGCCGCCCGCCGGCGGCCCGTTCCCGGCCTCGGTGCGGTCGGGGGTCAGAGTGATCACCGCCATGCAGCCGATGGTGGTGATGGTGGCGGTGACGGCCAGATTCGTGGCCACCGAGGCTGCCCTGGACATCGTCTCCTCGTTTCCTCGGGGGAGGGACGAGCCGGAGCATCCCCGGCCCGTCGACCGGCGAAAACGACGCGCTGAGCGACCACCTGGATGGTCATTTCCGGCGCGACAGGACCTCCGGGACGAGGGAGAATCCCGGAGCCGGACCATGTCGATCAACGACCGGGCTATGTCGGAAAAGTTCCGTTCGGGTAGCGTCGAACCCATGAACTCCGCAACCCGTCGTGCCCTGATCGGACCGGTTCTGCTCGTGGTGGCCGCCCTGCTGGCGGTGGCCATGGCCATGGCGCCCGGAGCCCGTGCCGCGGGCGGGCTCGACGAGGCCGCGGCCGCCCTGAAGAAGGGCCCCGTCTACGTCGATCCGCGCGCCGCGGGGATGCTCTCCGCCTCCGAGGCGGACGCGCTGGCCAAGAAGATCAAGGACGCGAACAAGCCGGTCTTCGTCGCCGTACTGCCGAAGGCCGCCGAGTACCGGCCCAGCTCCCTGCTGAAGGACCTGCGGACCAAGGTCGGCATCAGCGGTCTCTACGCCGTCGAGCTCGGCGACGGCTTCAACGCCGGCGCCGACCCGCGGGTGATGTCGCGCAACTCGGTGCAGAACCTGGTCAGTGCGGTCAAGCACTCCCAGTACCCGACCGTGGCCGAGCGGCTCAACAGCTTCGTCGACAGTGCGGACCAGTCGGCGCGCGGCCACGCCCCCGACTCCTGGGGCGGCAGCGGCGACAGCGGCTTCGACACCGGTACGGCGATCGGCCTGGGCGTCCTGGTGGCCGTGGGCGGCGGTGGCGCGTACGCGATCGCCCGCCGCAACCGCCGGCGGCGGGCCGAGGAGGAGCGGGCCGCGCTGGAGGACCTGCGGGTCGTCGTCGACGAGGACATCACCGCCTTCGGCGAGGAGCTGGACCGGCTGGACTTCAGCCCCGGCGAGCCCGGTGCCGACGACGCGATGCGCGCGGACTACAGCCATGCGCTGGACGCGTACGAGAATGCCAAGACGGCGATGGCGGCGGCTCAGCACCCCGGCGATGTGCAGGCGGTGACCCAAGCCTTGGAGGAGGGCCGGTTCGCCCTGGCCACGCTCGCCGCGCGGCGCGAGGGACGCCCGCTGCCCGAGCGCCGGCTGCCCTGCTTCTTCGACCCGCGGCACGGCCCGTCCGTCGTCGACGCCACCTGGGCCCCGCCGGGCGGCGCGGAGCGCACCGTACCGGTCTGCGCCGCGGACAAGAGCCGGCTGGACGACGGCCGGGAACCGCTGGCCCGCACCGTCCGCACCGAGAGCGGCGACCGCCCCTACTGGGACGCGGGCCCGGCCTATGCCCCCTGGGCCGGCGGCTACTTCGGCGGCGGTCTGCTGCCCGGTCTCCTGGTGGGCACGATGCTCGGCAACATGATGATGGCGCCGCACGCCTACGGTGCGGACGTCGGCGGCCCGGCCGGCGCCGACGGCGGTGACGTCTCCGGGGCCGACTTCAACCCCGATGACTTCGGCGGCGGCTTCGGTGGCTTCGGCGATGGCGGCGGCGGTGGCTTCGACGGCGGTGGCTTCGGCGGCGACGGGGGTTTCTGAGCCGACCGGCGCTTCTGAGGCGACCGGGGCTCCTGGAGCCACCAGGACCAGGCCACGGAGGCCTTCCGGGCGAACCGTCCGCCGAGCCGCCACGGGCCGGTGAGCGCTCACCACGGCTGAGCGCCCACCGGCCCGTCGTACGCGGCCCCCTCCCCGGCCTGTCGTACGCACCGCCCGTCCCGCCCTGCGCACCACCCGTCCCGCCCGTACGCACCACCCGGCCCGTATGACGGGCATTCAGGTGCCGTGCCTCCCGGATGGCGGGCGCCCGAGCAGGTCACGTGCCGCGGCGCCGCGGGGAGCCGCCGGAACGCCACCGGGCCAGGGGCGGCGGGGATTTGGGAGCCTGGGCCGCCGGTCCCGCCGCCAGGATGCCGGGGATCTTCCCCATGCCGCGCCGCACGGTGTCGAGCACGCTCACCACATCGGATCCGACGTGCTCTCGATACCGCGAAGGAGATCCCCGATGGAACGCCGCATGCGCAAGGCAGCCCTCTGGGGCGCGATCGCCGCCGCCGTCCTGGCGGTGGCCGGCCCGGTCGGCCCGGCGCGCGCCGTGCCGTTGCCCGGCCCGACGCCCCTGCCGTCGCCGCGCGGCATGCTCGACACGATGAGCCGGGACCTCGGACTCTCCGCGGATCAGGTACGCATCCGGCTCGCGCAGGAGGCCGACGCGCACCGGGCGGCCGCCGCCGTGCGCCGGATGCTGACCACGCCGCCGGCCGGGATGTGGTTCGACAAGCTGAGCGGCAAGCTGATCGTCGCGGTCACCCGTGCCGTCGACGCCCAGCTGGTGCGGACCGCCGGCGCGGTGCCCAGGACCGTACGGCACAGCCACGCCGTGCTCACCGCGCTGGTCCGGCAGATCGACGACCGGGTCGGCCAGGGCGTGCCCGGCGTCATCGGCTGGGGGGTGGACGAACGCGCCAACGGGGTGGTGATCCGTGTCGACCGGACCAGGAGCACCGCGCGGACCGCCGCCTTCGAGGACACCGTACGTGCCCTCGGCGCGCGGGCGAGGGTCCCGGTCACCGTCGAGCGGACCGACCGGTCGCCGCGCCAGCAGGAGGGCACGGTCGTCGGCGGTGACCGCTGGATGCCGGCCCACGAGGGCATCTGCTCCGTCGGCTTCTCGGTGACCGGCCCGCACGACTTCCAGGGCTTTCTGACGGCCGGTCACTGCACCCTCACCCCCGACCAGGCCGCGTACGGCGGCGACGGCAGCCGGATGGGGACCTCCAACCCGGGCGGCGACGGCAGCGTCAACGGACGCGAGGGGGACTTCGGGCTGGTGGAGGTCGACCAGCCGGGGTGGACCGTCAGTCCGGATGTGGCGGGTCAGGGCGGGGCGCGGGTCGCGGTGACCGGCATTCAGGAGGGCCTGGCCGGTATGTCCATCTGCCGCTCCGGGCAGTCCAGCGGCTGGCACTGCGGTGAGATCACCCGGGTCGACCAGACCGTGGACTACGGCACCACGGTCATCGAGGGGCTCTCGTACACCAACGCCTGCTCCGCCGCCGGTGACTCGGGCGGCTCGTACGTGACCCGGCCGGACGCCCCACTGGCCGTCGGATTGCACTCCGGCGGCGGCGCCGCGCACTGCGACGGCGGCGGGGACACCGTCACCATCTTCCAGCCGGTCGGGGAGGCGCTGGACCGATGGGATCTGAGGCTCAAGACGGGCGGCTAGTGAGGACAGGGCCCAGGGCGCTTCCGATGGATCTCCGCGGCGCCTGAAGCGCCATACCCCCCGCCACCGCTTTTCGCCCGTGCTTTTACGTCATGTTTAATGGGGTCCGCTTAATTGCGAGTACGTCGCAATAACAGTCGATCTTCATTAGGGGTGTGGGCATGACGGCCCGGTCCATACGGGGAGTGACCGCCGCGGCGCTGGCGGGCGCCATGGCGCTGCTGGCGGCGGCCTGTTCGACGCCGAACGACGGCGGCCGGAGCGGCACGGGCGCGGGTGACCCCGGCACCGCCGTCGTCGGGATCGCCAACGAGCCCGAGACCCTCAGCCCCCTCCTCGGCTTCGGCAAGGACGGCAACTCCAAGATCTTCGATGGGCTGCTCGCCCACGACGCGGGAATGAAGCTCAAGCCCGCCCTCGCCGCCGGGCTGCCCAAGGTGTCCGACGACGGCACGACCTACACCTACACCCTCCGCGAGGGCGTACGGTTCTCCGACGGCAAGCCCTTCACCGCCGACGACGTGGTCTTCACCTACGAGACCATCCTCGACGAGAAGACCAACAACGCCTCCAAGGCCGAGCTGGACGCCATCGACAAGGTCGAGAAGAAGGACGCCCGCACCGTCGTCTTCCACCTCAAGTACCCCTACGCGCCGTTCGCCGAGCGCACCGTCCTGCCCATCGTCCCCCGGCACATCGCCGAGAAGCAGGACGTCAACAGCGGCGACTTCTCCACCAAGCCGGTCGGTACCGGCCCCTACATCCTCACCGGCTGGTCCAAGGGCGAGAAGCTCACCTTCAAGGCCAACCCCACGTACTGGGGCGGCGCACCGAAGGTGAAGAAGTTCACCATGGCGATCATCAAGGACGACGACGTCCGCGCCACCCGCCTGCGCACGGGCGAGCTCGACGGTGCCATCCTGCCGCCCAACCTGGCGGCCACCTTCAAGGCCGGCGAGTCCGGCAAGGACGGCAAGGGGCTGCGGACGGTCACGGCCAAGACCTTCGACTACCGCAACGTCACGCTGCCCAGCGCCCACCCCGTCACCGGCGACCGGGCCGTCCGCCGTGCCCTGGACCTCGCCGTGGACCGCGAAGCCATGGTCAAGGGCATCCTCGAAGGCGCGGGCAAGCCCGCCTACGGCCCCGTGCCCACCGACAGCCCGTGGTTCGCCAAGGGCACCGAGCGCCCGCACGACCTGACGAAGGCCCAGCAGATCCTGGACGAAGCGGGCTGGAAGCCGGGCCAGGACGGCATCCGCGAGAAGGACGGCCGGCGCGCCTCCTTCGCCCTCTGGTACCTCTCCGGCGACACACTCCGCCAGAAGCACGCCCTCGCCTTCGCCTCCGACGCCAAGAAGGCCGGCATCGAGGTCAAGGTGCAGTCCGGCACCTGGGAGGCCATCGAGCCGAACATGAAGAACGACGCGGTGCTGGGCGGCGGCGGCAGCCCCGCCGACCCCGACTTCGACCAGTACCTCCTGCTGCACTCCTCCCTGGCGGGCGACGGCTTCAACAACATGTCCCGCTACGCCGACAAGACCGTCGACGAGCAGCTCGAAGCGGCCCGCCGCACCGACGACCCCGCCCGGCGCAAGGCCGCCTACGACAAGATCCAGCACCAGCTGGCCGAGAACCCGGCCTATGTCTTCCTCACCCACGTCGATCACCTCTACGTGGTCAAGGACGAGTGGAAGGACCTGACCACCCAGGTCGAGCCGCACGACCACGGCCTCGGCGCGGGCCCCTGGTGGAACGTAGAGGACTGGCAGCCCAAGAAGTGACCGCCCGGACCGCTCTCCCCTGGGGGCCGATGGCACGGATGGCGGGACGGCGGGCGCTGCTCGCCGTCCCCGTCCTCCTCGCCGTCACCTTCGGCGTCTTCGCGATCGCCGCCGCCTCGCCCTTCGACCCGGTCACGGCGTACGCGGGCGGGGCGGGGCTCACCGCCTCCCAGGAGACCCTCGACCAGCTCCGCGCCAACCTCGGTGTCGACCAGCCGCTGGTGGCGCGCTGGTGGCACTGGCTGACCGGCGCCCTCACCGGCGACCTCGGCCAGTCCACCTCGCTGCGCCAGCCCGTCGCCCAGGTCATCGGCGAGCGGATCGGCTGGTCCGCGCTGCTGTGCGGGCTCGCCTTCGCCGTCGCGGTCGTCCTCGGCACGGCGCTCGGTGTGCTCGCGGCGCGCCGCCGCGGCGGGCTCTTCGACCGCGCCGTCACCTCCGTGTCGTACGCGCTGGAGGCCGCACCGCCGTTCTGGCTCGGCCTGCTCGCCATCTGGCTGTTCGCCCTCAAGCTCGACGTACTCCCGGCCGGTGGCCTCACCGACACCGGCGCCGAGACCGCCACCGCCGGGCAGATCGCGAGCCATGCCCTGCTGCCCGCGCTGGTGCTCGCCGTCTCCCAGCTCCCGTGGTTCGTGCTGTACGTACGGCAGGGCGTCGGCGACGCGCTGGAGGAGGACCCGGTGCGCGGCGCCCGGGCCCGCGGGCTGCGCGAGCGCACGATCCTCCTGCGGCACGCGCTGCGTTCCGGGCTGCTGCCCGTGCTGACCCTGATCGGTTCGCGGGTGCCGGAGCTGATCACCGGCGCGCTGCTGGTGGAGACCGTCTTCAGCTGGCCCGGGGTTGCCTCGGCCACCGTCCAGGCGGCGACCGGTGTCGACTTCCCGCTGCTCGCCTCGCTGACCGTGCTCGCCACCGCCGCCGTGCTCGCCGGAAACCTCCTGTCCGACCTGCTGTACGGACTGGCCGACCCGAGGGTGGCCTTCGATGGCTGACACCACCACGCCCCACGACTGGTTCGCCCGCCGGGACCGGCGCGGCGGCCGGCGCGGCACCCGCACGCTCCGCCTCCGGGCCTCGGCGGCCCTGATCGCCGCCGTCGTCCTCGCCGTGCTGCTCGTCCCGCCGCTCGTCCCGCTCGACGAACAGGCCGTCGACCTCGTCGCCAAGCTTCAACCACCCTCCTGGGAGCACCTCTTCGGCACCGACGAGGTCGGCCGCGACCTTCTGCTGCGCTGTGTCCACGGGCTGCGGATCTCGCTGCTCGTCGGCGTGGTCGCGGCGCTCGCCGCCACGGTGATCGGGACGGCGGTGGGCGCGCTCGCGGGCGCGTTCGGCGGCTGGGCCGACCGCCTCGTGATGCGCGTCGTCGACCTGTTCTCGTCCGTGCCGCACCTGCTGCTCGGCATCTTCGTCGTCGCGATGTTCCGGCCCGGCGTCTGGCCGGTCATCCTGTCGGTGGCCGCCACCCACTGGCTGTCCACCGCGCGCATCGTCCGCGCCGAGGTCCTCTCCCTGCGCTCCCGCCCGTACATCGACGCGGCCGTCTCCGGCGGCGCCTCGCGGTGGCGGGTCGCCGTACGCCACCTCCTGCCCGGCGTCCTGCCGCAGGCCGGGCTGGCTGCCGTCCTGATGGTCCCGCACGCCATCTGGCACGAGTCCGCGCTCTCCTTCCTGGGGCTCGGGCTCCCCGCCCACCAGGCGAGCCTGGGCAACATGGTCAACAGCGCGCGGAGTTCACTGCTCGCCGGCGACTGGTGGCCCACCCTCTTCCCCGGCCTGTTCATCATCGTCCCCACCCTTGCCATCGCGGGCCTGGCCGGCGCCTGGCGGGAGCGCATCAACCCGCGCCGCCGATCGGAGCTGATGCTGTGACTGCCGTACCGCCCGTGCTGTCCGTACGCGATCTCTCCGTGCGGTTCCGGATGCGCACCGGCCGCCATGTCGCCGCCGTCACCGGAGCCCGCTTCGACCTCGCGCCGGGGGAGTGCCTGGCCCTGGTGGGGGAGAGCGGCTGTGGTAAGTCCGTGCTGGCCTCCGCGCTGCTCGGACTGCTGCCCGCCAATGCTGAGACGGCGGGCTCGGCGCTGCTCGGCGGGACGGATCTGCTGCGCGCCTCCGAGCGCGAGCTGTCCCGCACCATCCGGGGCCGCCGCGTCGGACTCGTACCGCAGAGTCCGTCCGCGCACCTCACCCCCGTCCGCACGGTCCGCTCCCAGCTGGAGGAGACCGTCCGGGAGCTGACGGACACCGCCAAGCCCGGCCTGCGCGCGGCGGCGGAGGCGGCGGCCGAGCGCGCCGCCTTCCCCCTGGACCACCTCGACCGCCATCCGCACCAGCTCTCCGGCGGCCTCGCCCAGCGCGCCGCCACCGCCCTCGCCCTCGTCGGGGACGCCCCGCTGCTGCTCGCCGACGAACCCACCACCGGCCTCGACCGCGCCCTGGTCGACCGCACCGTCGACGAGCTGCGCCGCCACGTCGACCAGGGCCGCGCCCTGCTGATGATCACTCACGATCTGGCCGCCGCCGAGCGCATCGCCGACCGGGTCGCCGTCATGTACGCGGGCCGGATCGTCGAACTCGCCGACGCGGCACGCTTCTTCGGCGCCCCCGGCCCCCGCCACCCCTACGCGCGCGGACTGCTCGACGCCCTTCCCGACCGCGCCTTCACCCCCATCCCCGGTATGCCGCCGGAGCTGGGCGACCTCCCGTCCGGCTGCGCCTTCGCCCCCCGCTGCCACCGGGCCACCGCGGACTGCGCGACGGTGCCCGCACTGGACGACGGGGTCGCCTGCCACCACGCACGGGAGACCGCCGATGCTTGAACTCCGGGACATCACCGCCGGATACCGCCGCCGCGACCCCGTCGTACGCGGCGTCTCGCTGGCCATCGACCGGGGCGAGGCCGTCGGCCTGCTCGGACCCAGCGGCTGCGGCAAGTCCACGCTCGCACGCGTCGCCGCGCTGCTCCACCGCCCCGAAGCCGGCACCGTCGTCCTGGACGGTGAGCCCGCCGCCGGGTGGCGCCACCGTGCCCCGCGCTCCCAGCGCACCGCCGTCGGAGTGGTCTTCCAGCAACCCCGGCTCTCCGCCGACCCCCGGCTCACCCTCGCCGCCCTGATCGCCGAACCGCTGCGGGCCACCGGGCGCCGCAACGACATCCCGGACCGTATGAAGGAGCTGGCCCCCCTCGTCGGTCTGGGCGACGACCTGCTCGCCCGGCGCCCGCACGAGGTCAGCGACGGACAGCTCCAGCGCGCCTGCCTCGCCCGGGCGCTGGTGCTCCGGCCCCGCTGGCTGGTCTGCGACGAGATGACCGCGATGCTCGACGCCTCGACGACCGCGGCCCTGGTGGCCGTCGTCGAGGACTACCGCCGCCGCACCGGTGCCGGCCTGCTCGCCGTCGGCCACGACCGCACGCTCCTGGAACGCTGGTGCGACCGCACGGTCACCTGGTCCGAGCTGGAGAGCGCCGCGGAGACTTCCGGCACAGCCCCTGGCTAGGCCCTGGCCGGCACCACCATCACCTCCGTGCCGGCTGCCCGGATGCGGCGGATCTGCTCCGCAGGCAGTCCGTCGTCGACGATCAGCAGGTCGAAGTCGGTGAGCGGGGCAAGGGCGTAGAGGCCGCCCTTGGCGAACTTGGTGTGGTCGACCAGCAGGACGCGGCGCCCGGCGCTCTCCATCATCGCGCGCTTGACCTGCACGGTCTCCGGCGAGGTGTGGTAGCAGCGGCCGTTGGTGACGGCCGTGGTGGACAGGAAGAGCACATCGGCACGGAAAGCCCGCACCGCTTCGGCGGTGTGCGGGCCCATGAAGGCGTCATAGGCGGGGAAGTACGCGCCGCCCAAGGTGATCAGAGAGATACCGGGTTCCTTGGCGAGCGTGGTGATGGCCGGCAGGGAGTTGGTCAGCACGGTCAGCGGGGTGTGCTCGGCAGCCTGGTGCGCCAGCAGCAGACAGGTCGTGCTGTCGTCGAGCAGCACCGACTGGCCGGGAACCAGCTGAGTCGCGGCGGCCCGTGCCAGCTGCTGCTTGGTCTGCGCCATGGTGGCCATCCGCTCCGCGACACTCCCGTGGAACTGCGCCGACGGCAGACCGGTCGCACCACCGCGCACCTTGCGCAGCCAGCCCTGCGCCTGGAGGGCGTCCAGGTCGCGGTGCGCGGTCATCAGGCTGATGCCGAACTCCGCGGCGAGGTCCGCGGTGCGGACAAAGCCGCGCGCGATGACCGTCTCCCGTATCCGGCGCCGCCGTTCCTCCTGGGCCTCGACCCGGTCCATCGTGCCTTCCTCTCCCCTCGGTGCGCCGCGTTATGTTCGCACGGATCTAACACCGCACGTGGCCCTGGGCGGGCGGCCTGGTACGACACAACACGGCTGGTCACGGGCGCGATGCGAAGTTTGGGCGGCTCGTTGACGCTAGGCAAAACGCTGCGCTTGGCTTGCTTCCCACGTTGTCGTCTGCGGCGCCGTGCCTTCCGGTTTCGCCGTTGCGCCTGCGGCGGGCGTGGTTTTGTCGGGTGCGGGTCCGCTCCTCCGGACTTCGTCCTGCGGAGCGGCCCCTCCCGTGATGGGGAAGGAAAACGGTGAGTGGGGGTGTACGCGAGTGGTCCACTGCGCGCAGACGATCGCTTACATACACCCCCACCGGTCCTTTTCCACCCACCCACGGGAGGGGGCGGACCGCAGAACGAAGTTCGGAGGGGCGCACCCGTGACGTACAGCCCCGCGCAGCGGTTACGGCCCGCCGCCAGGCGACACGGCGGGAAAGCCAACAACGTGGGAAGCCAGCCAAGCGCAGAGGAAGGGTGAATTGTCCACACTCACCATCGACATCGGCACCACGGTGATCAAGTCCGTCGTCTTCGACGACCAGGGCGCAGAGACCGCCGTCGCCCGGCGGGCCACCGAGGTGCTGCGCCCGCAGCCGGGCTGGGCCGAACAGGACATGGACGCCGTCTGGGGCGCCGTCGTCCGCACCGTCCGCACCGTACTGGACGGGCTGGCCGATCCCGTCCGGCTGGTGTCCTTCACCGCTCAGGGCGACGGCGCCTGGCTCGTCGACGAGCGCGGCCGCCCCACCGGACCCGCCATCCTGTGGTCAGACGGCCGCGCCGGGGACCAGCTCACCGCCTGGCGGCGGGACGGCGTTCTGGAGGCGGCCTTCCGCCGCAACGGCTCGCTGACCTGCGCCGGGATGCCCAACGCCCTGTTCAGCTGGCTCGCCGCGCATGATCCGGACCGGCTGGCCCGCTCCGCCACCTCGCTCACCGCCGCCGGCTGGCTCTTCCTGCGCCTCACCGGCGTCCGCGCCAGCGACGAATCGGACGCCTCCGCCCCGTTCCTCGACCACACCACCGGCGACTACGACCCGTACATCGTCGAGCTGTTCGGCCTCACCGCGTACCGGCGGCTGCTGCCCACCGTTCTGGGTGAGGAGCAGCGGATCGCCGAGATCACCGGCACCGCCGCGGCGGAGCTCGGGCTGCCCGCCGGGCTCCCGGTGGTGATGGCGCCCTACGACATCGCCGCCACCGCCCGCGGTGTGGGTGTGGTCAACCCGGGCCAGGCCTGCGGCATCCTCGGCACCACGCTCTGCACCGAGGTCGTCCGTACGGAGATCGACACCACCGGTGAGCCGGCCGGCATCAACATCGCCTACCGGGGGCGGGAGCGGGTGCTGCGGGCCTTCCCCACCCTCAACGGCGCCGAGGTGCTCGGCTGGGCGGCGCGGCTGCTGCACCTGCCGGGCCCGCCGGAACTGGCGCGGCTGGCCTTCGAGTCGGAACCGGGCGCCCGGGGCCTGATGTTCCTGCCGTACCTCTCCCCGGCGGGCGAGCGCGCCCCCTTCCTCGACCCGGCCGCCCGTGGCTCCTTCTGGGGCCTGTCCCTGGAACACACGCCCGCCGACCTGGCCCGCGCGGTCTTCGACGGGCTCTCGCTGGTCCTGCGGGACTCGCTGGCCGCCGCCCGTACGGACATCAGCGAACTGCGGTTGTGCGGCGGCGGCGCCAACAGCGACGCCTGGTGCGCGCTGATCGCGGACGCGACGGGCGTGCCCACCGCCCGCTCCGGCGACACCGAACTGGGTGCCAAGGGGGCTTTCCTCACCGGCCTGGTCCGCACCGGTGCCGAGACCAGCATGCACCGCGCCGCCGCCAAGTACGTCCGGATGCGACGCAGTTGGGAGCCCGATCCGGAGCGTGCGGCGTTCTATGCCGCGCGTTACGAGGACTTCCTCCGCTGGCGCGGGCTCGCCCGCGAGGCGGGCTGGCGTCCTGGCGCGGCCCCCGGCCCGTCCGCCGATTCCGTTGTCCCGACCCCTGGAGGCACCCTTGCCTGACCCGCACCGCCCCGGCGGCACCCCCGCTCCCACCCTCGACGGCGTCTGGCTCGGCCTGGATCTCGGCACCCAGAGCGCACGCTGTGTCGCCGTCGACGGCACCGGACAGGTCCTCGGTACCGCCGCCCGCCCGCTGACCAGCAGGCGCGACGGCGACCGGCACGAACAGGACCCCGAGGAGTGGTGGCGCGCGCTCGCCGCCGCCTGCCGGGACGCCCTCGCGCACGTCGACCCCCGGCGGGTCCGCGGACTGGCCGTCGACGGCACCTCCGGGACGATCCTGCTCGCCGACGCCCACGGCACCCCGCTCACCCCGGGGCTCATGTACGACGACGGGCGCGCCGCCGAGCAGGCCGCCACCGTCAACGCGGCCGGGGCCGCGGTCTGGCAGGAGCTGGGCTACCGCAGTATGCAGCCGTCCTGGGCGCTGCCCAAGCTCGTCTCGGTGCTCGCCGCGGCCCCGGGTCTCCCGGCCGGGGCCCGGCTGCTGCACCAGACCGACCTGATCACCTGGCGCCTGGCGGGCCGTCAGGTCGCCGCCGACGCCAGCCACGCGCTCAAGACCGGCTACCACCTCGTCGAGGAGCGCTGGCCCGAGCGGGTGATGGCCCAACTCGGCGTTACCGAGGGGGTGTTGCCCGATGTGGTGCGTCCGGGCAGCGTGCTCGGCACGGTATGCGCCGAGGCCGCCACGGCCACCGGCATCCCCGAAGGGACCGCCATCGTCGCCGGGATGACCGACGGCTGTGCCGCGCAGATCGGCGCCGGGGCGCTCGCACCGGGCGCCTGGAACTCGGTGCTGGGCACCACCCTCGTCCTCAAGGGCAGCAGCCCGTACCTGGTCCGCGATCCGGCGGGCGTCGTCTACTGCCACCGCGGCCCGGGCGACACCTGGCTTCCGGGCGGTGCGTCCAGCAGCGGCGCCGGCGTCCTCGCCCGGCGCTTCCCCGGTGCGGACCTGGACGCGCTCACCGCGCGGGCTGCTGCCCTGGACCCGGACGCGGTCGCCTATCCGCTGGTCGCCGGCGGCGGCGAACGCTTCCCGTTCCGTTCCCCTGACGCCGAGCCCTTCCTGCTGGGCCAAGTCCCCACTCCCGCCGCCGAGTTCCACGCCTGCCTGCTCGGCGTCGCCTGCCTCGAACGGCTCTGCTTCGACTACCTCGATCACCTGGGCGCCCCTGTCGACGGCCCGCTCACCCTCACCGGCGGCGGCGCCCGCAACGCCTACTGGTGCCAGCTGCGCGCCGACGTCCTCGGACGCCCCGTACGGCTGCCCGCCCAGGCCGAGGGCGCCATCGGGATGGCGGTTCTGGCCGCCACCTCCTCGGGGACCGGCCTGGCGGAGGCGGCCGCCGCCATGGTCCGGACCGAGCGGGAGCTGACGCCCCGGCCGGACCGCACCGCCCGCTGGACCCCCGTCCACCTCCGCTTCATCGACGAACTCACCCGCCGCGGCTGGCTCGGCCGGGCAGTGGCCGACCACGCCCGCAGGAGGGCAGCACAGTGACCGACTTCATCCTGGTGCGCCATGGCGAGACCATCTGGCACGCGGAGAACCGCTACGCCGGCCGTACGGACGTGCCGCTCACCGACCACGGCCGCGCCCAGGCCGCCGCCCTCGCCACCTGGGCCGCCACCGCCGGTCTCACCGCCGTCTGGAGCTCTCCGCTCTCCCGGGCCCGGCTCACCGCCGCGCCCGCCGCCGCGGCCTGCGGCCTGATCCCGCGCGTCGACGAGCGGCTCTACGAGGTCGACTTCGGCCAGGGCGAGGGCCTGACAAGGGACGAGATGCGCGCATGCTTCCCCGAGCGGCTGGCCGCCTTCCTCGCCGACCCGGTGGACGGCCACCTGCCCGGCGGTGAACACCCCCGGCACGCCGCCGAACGCGCCGCCGACTGCCTCACCGGCATCGCCCGCGAACAGCCGCACGGCCGGGTCCTGGTGGTCGCGCACTCCACCCTCGTCCGGGTCCTGCTCTGCCATCTGCTGGGCATCCCGCTCGCCGACTACCGCCGGGTCTTCCCCCAGCTGCACAACGGCGCGCTCACCGAGATCCGCGTCGAGCACGGCCGGACCGCGCTGCTCACCTTCAACGCCCCGGCCGTCGCCCCGCCCGCCCCCGCCCGTCACTGACCGCACCACCCCCTCTGGAGAAAGTCCCACCATGACCACCACCGTCCTCGCCGCCGGCAACCACTTCATCCGCCCCGGCCTGTTCACCGAGGCCGTGCGCGCGGCCGCCGGGGACACCCCGCTGGACGTCCGCGAAATCCGGTTCGACTGGCCGCACACCCCCTTCGGCCCGGTCGCCGAGGTCAGCGAGGCCTCCGGCAGCGAGGACCAGATGATCGAGGCACTGCGGGGCGTCGAGATCTGTGTCACCGAGCACGGCCCGCTCACCGAGCGCGTCCTCGCCGCATCCCCCGGCCTGAAGCTCTTCTGCACCAGCCGTGGCGGGCCGGTCAACGCCAACCTCGAAGCCGCCACCCGGCACGGTGTCCCGGTCTGCTACGCCCCCGGCCGGAACGCCACCGCCACCGCCGAGCACACTCTCACCCTGCTGCTCGCCGCGGCCCGTGGTGTCGGCGACACCCACGCCGACCTCCGCCGCGGCACCTGGCGCGGCGACTACTACGACTACGACCACTGCGGTATCGAGATCGACGGTGCCACCGTCGGCCTGATCGGCTTCGGTGCCATCGGCAGCCGGGTCGCCAGGGTGCTGGCCGCGATGGGCGCCGAGGTACTCGTCCACGACCCGTACGTGGCCCCGGAGTCGCTGGCGGGTATCGCCCGACCCGTCCCGCTGGACGAGCTGTTGACCCGCTCCCGCATCGTCTCCCTGCACGCCCGCGTGACCGAGGAGACCACGGGCATGATCGGCCGGGCGCAGATCGCCGCCATGCCCCGTGGATCCGTCCTGGTCAACTGCGCCCGGGGTGCGCTGCTGGACTACGACGCCCTGTGCGACGCGCTGGAGTCGGGACAGCTCGCGGGCGCCGGGCTGGACGTCTTCCCCGAGGAGCCCCTCCCGGCCGCTTCCCGTCTGCTGAGCGCGCCCGGCGCCGTACTGACCCCGCACATCGCGGGCGGCAGCCGCCAGGTCGCGCACAAGGCGGCGGCCCTCGTCGCCGACGAGGTCGGCCGCTACCTTCGCGGGGAGCCGCTGGTGCACTGCGCCAACCCGGACGCGCTGCGGTGACAGCCGGCACGACGACGGCCCCGCACCCACCTGAGGGTGGGTACGGGGCCGCTCGGTATGCGCTCCGTCAGCGCCGTCGCACCAAGGGGAACGGCAGCGTCTCGCGGATCGACAGGCCCGTCAGGAACATCACCAGCCGGTCCACGCCGATGCCCAGACCACCGGTCGGCGGCATCGCGTACTCCAGGGCCTGGAGGAAGTCCTCGTCCAGCTCCATCGCCTCCGGGTCACCGCCGGCCGCCAGCAGCGACTGCGCGGTGAGCCGGCGGCGCTGCTCGACCGGGTCGGTCAGCTCCGAGTAGGCGGTGCCCAGTTCGGTACCGAACGCGACCAGGTCCCAGCGCTCGGCGAGCCGCGGGTCCTTGCGGTGCTGCCGGGTCAGCGGCGAGACGTCGGTGGGGAAGTCCTTGTAGAAGGTGGGCAGCGTGGTCTTCTCCTCGACCAGCCGCTCGTACATCTCCAGCACGATGTCGCCGCGGCCCATGTCCGGCCGGACCGGCACCGACGACGCGTGGCACAGCCGGCGCAGGGCGTCCGGGCCGGTGTCCGCGTCGACCTCCTCGCCGAGCGCCTCGGAGATCGCCCCGTAGACGGTCTTGACCGGCCAGATCCCCGAGATGTCGTGCTCGACCAGCCGGCCCTTCGCGTCCGCCTTACGGGCGGTGGCGCTGCCGAACGCGGCGATCGCCGCACCCTGGATCAGCTCCCGGGTCAGGTCGAGCATCACGTCGTAGTCGGCGAACGCCTGGTACGCCTCCAGCATCGTGAACTCGGGGTTGTGCTTGTAGGAGATGCCCTCGTTGCGGAAGGTCCGCCCCATCTCGAAGACCTTCTCCATACCGCCCACGCACAGCCGCTTGAGGTACAGCTCCGGTGCGATGCGCAGGTACAGGTCGAGGTCGTAGGCGTTGATGTGGGTGTGGAACGGGCGGGCGTTGGCGCCACCGTGGATCTGCTGCAGCATCGGGGTCTCGACCTCGAGGTAGCCGCGGTCGATCAGCCCCTGGCGCAGCGCCTGTACGGCCGTGCTGCGGGCCCGCAGGTTGTCCCGGGCGTCCGTCGAGACGACCAGGTCCACATAGCGCTGGCGGACCTTGGCCTCCGGGTCGGACAGGCCGCGCCGCTTGTCCGGCAGCGGACGCAGGCACTTGGCCGTCAGCCGCCACTGCGTGACGAACACGGTCAGCTCACCGCGGTCACTGGTGCCGATCTCGCCCTCGGCCTCGACGTGGTCACCGAGGTCGACGTCCGCCGCGAAGCGGGCCAGCGTCTCGGGGCCGCTGTCGTCCCGGGTCAGGGCGATCTGCAGATCGCCCGACCAGTCCCGGAGCACCGCGAAGAGCACCCCGCCATGGTCCCGGGTGAGCAGCACCCGGCCGGCGATGCTGACGCTCTTGCCGGTACGCGTCCCCGGCTCCAGGTCCGGGTAGTCCTCGCGGACCTCGCCCAGAGTGTGCGTACGCTCCACGCCCACCGGGTACGGGTCGGTGCCCTCCTCGCGCAGCCGCTCCAGCTTGCGGTGGCGCACCTGTACCTGCTCGGGCAGCGCCGCCAGCTCCTGCTCGCGGAGCTCCTCCTCGGTGGCCGGTGCCGCCTGCACCAGGCCGAGCTCGTCCAGCGACGGCAGACCGGCCGTGCTCGCCGGGGCCAGCACCTTCCGCTTCCGGTGGCCCTTGCCCCACAGCTTGCCCAGGCTCGGTACGGCCACGAAGCCCTCGGCGATACCGGAGCCCAGGGCGATCCGGGCCAGTGCGCCGGCGTCCGCGTAGCACAGGAACCGCGGGTACCACTCCGGGGCGTACTTGGCGTTGGAGCGGTAGAGCGCCTCCAGCTGCCACCACTTGGAGAAGAAGAGCAGCAGCCGGCGCCAGACCTTCAGCACCGGGCCGGCGCCGATCCGGGCGCCCTCCTCGAAGGCGGAGCGGAACACCGCGAAGTTCAGCGAGATCCGCCGTACCCCGAGCGACCCGGCCTGGGCGCACAGCCGGGCCACCATGAACTCCATGACGCCGTTGGGCGCGCTGCGGTCGCGGCGCATCACATCGAGCGAGATGCCGTCCTTGCCCCAGGGGACGAAGGAGAGCAGCGCGATCATGTTGCCGTCGCCGTCGAACGCCTCGGCCAGCAGGCACTCCCCGTCCTCCGGGTCGCCCAGCCGGTCCAGCGCCATCGAGAAGCCGCGCTCGGTCTCGGTGTCCCGCCAGGCGTCCGCCCGGTGGATGACCTCCTGCATCTCCTCGTCGGTCAGCTCGGAGTGGCGCCGTACGCGGAAGGTCGCGCCGGCCCGCTCGACGCGGTTGACGGCCTGGCGGGTGACCCGCATCTCCCGGCCGTCCAGGTCGAAGTCCTTCACGTGCAGGATCGCTTCGTCGCCGAGCTGCAGCGCACCCAGCCCGCAGCGGGCGAACGCCTTGGCGCCGCTCTCGCTGGCGCCCATCACGGCCGGCTGCCAGCCGTACCGTCCGGCGACCTCCAGCCAGGCCTCGATCGCCTGCGTCCACGCCTCACGGTCACCGACCGGGTCACCGCTGGCCAGGCAGACACCGGCCTCGACCCGGTAGGTGACGGCGGCCTTGCCGCTGGGGGAGAAGACCACGGCCTTGTCCCGGCGGGTGGCGAAGTAGCCGAGCGAGTCCTGGCTGCCGTAACGGTCCAGCAGGGCCCGGATCCGGGCCTCCTCGTCGCCGTGCAGCGCGGCTTCCATGCGCTGCGAGCGGAACAGCGCGGCCGCGGCGTTCAGCAGGGCCAGCAGGCCCAGCAGACCCAGGACGGTGCCGATCCAGTGGGGCGGATGCCCCTCGAACTCGTGGTTGCTGACCAGTCCGCCGCAGACGCTGTTGGCGGCCCACAGCAGCCGGTCGCCACCGCCGGCCTTGAGCGTGCCCGGCACCAGCGCGACCAGACCCCAGCCGATCAGCACCGCCGCGGCCAGCCCGCCGGCCAGGACACCGATGGCCCGCAGGAACGCGCCGCGCCGGGTGATCGCGTAGAACTCGCGGTGCGAGACCAGCAGCAGCACCAGCAGACCGGCGCTCAGCACCAGCGAGAAGGTGTACTCCCGGTACCCGTCGGCCACGAACAGCGCGTCCGCGAGGATGACCAGCCCCATGTAGGCCGCGAGGAACCACAGCGCCACGCGTTTGCGGGCGGTCAGCGCCGCGGCGAGGAGAAAGCAGAACGCCGCATAGGCGAAGTTGGTCGCCACCGGGATGGTGAGCGTGTCCAGCCAGTACGTCACCGGGTGGAGTGCGCGCCGGAGGGGCCCGATCAGCGCCGTCAGGGCGCAGTAGAGCCCCAGCGTGCTGAAGATGATGGCGAAGCCATTGGGGACGCGGCGCTGGAAGCGCCGCCACCCCGTGAGTTGATCCTGGTCCTGCACGGTGCTCATTCCGTCACACTAGGGTCTGAAAGGGGTCAGCTGCTCGACGTGAGGGCGCTGTTTTGCCGGGGGAGGGACCGGCTGACAATCCAGTCTCCGATCCCGGTGGTCCGATCGCCGTTCCCTTGTAGGGAGGAAGATCGTAGAGATGACGCGGTGACCTGGGTCCGGTCGCCCTCGTGGACCTTGCCACAATCCCGCGCCGCGGCCGAGTCGGGGCAACTCCGGCCGATGAGGAAATTGAGGTGGTAATCCTTCGCGAAATAGCGGCCGCCGCCGGAGTCCACCCCGTTGAGATCCGCCCGCAGCGTGAGCCTCGTGCCCGGTTTCGACGGCTTCGCGGGCCGCCAGTCCACCCGGTCCTTGCCGCTGTCGTCCCTGACCCAGGTCCACGAGCCGGCCACCCGGCCGTCGGCGGTGAGGGTCAGGTTCCGCTCCACCGTGGCGCGGTCGGTCACCGGGAAGTCGAAGGTGATCGTGATCGGCCGGTCGGGGGCGATCACCGCGCCCTGCGACCCGGGGTCGATGACCAGTTTGTTCAGCTTCTGTGCCTTCCCCGTGATCACCGACTCCTTGATCGCGCCGAGGCCGCCGCGCGGGTCCTTCGTTCGGGCGACGACGGAGTACTTGGTGTCCGGCGCGGCCTTCGCGCTGGACGTCCAGACGGCGCCGCCGTCGCCGAGTCCGCCCGGCAGCTGCCGGCCCTGGGGATCGGTGACCGTCACCCCCGTCAGCACCCCGCCCTCGGCGGTCACCTTGAGGTTGTCACCGGCCTGGACCGTCCGGGTCCCGTCCGCCGCGCCCAGCGCCACCTTCACCTGGCCGGTCGCGGACGCCGCCGACGCGCCGCCGCCGCACGCGGTGAGCGCCCCGACCCCGATCACCGGGATCAGGGCGAGGGCGGCACACGCCGGCCGGGGAGGCCGACGGCGGGGGACGAGGGTCTGGGGCATGAGGGCTTTCCGTGTGGCGTGGAGGAGGGCGGTGATGTCGGTCGCTAAGACGGACGATCCGCATGCTCCGTTGCGGGGAGTGATGTGATCCACGTCACTATTGGAGGTGCCGCCGTGGTCGGTGACGCGCAGTAAACCCCCAAATGGAGCATAAAGCATCGAACTGGCTATACATCGACATACGCCAAAATGGCCACGCATTGCCGTCCGTTCGGGCGGCGGTTGAGGAGGAGTGCGTCCCGTGGCTGTTTCCATCTCGGTCGTGCTGCTGCTGGTGATCCTTACGGCGATCTTCCTGCGCAGCGGAAAACTCAAGGTCTCGCACGCCCTGGTGTGCGCGCTGCTCGGCTTCTACCTGGCGAGCAGCAGCCTCGCCCCCGACATCCACCAGGGCTTGGCCGGCGCCGCCAAGATGGTGAGCAGCGTCCGTCCGTGACCCCTGGCGTCAGAGCCGTGAACCCTCCAGTGGTCTCCCGGGGGAGAAGACGCCGACGGCATTGGGCACCGGCCGCTCCGCCCCGCCCGACGGATGGTTGCGTACCGTGATCCCGCCGCCGTCCCCGTCGTCGGTCACCAGCGTCGAGGACCCGCCACCGTCCAGATTCACCGCGTCCCGCGCACCCAGCTCGTCCATCAGCTCCGCGAGCTCCCGCACCGTCAGGCCGGTCCGGCCCTGACCGAGCGCCCCGTCCAGCGCCAGCAGGTACAGCACCCGGCCGCCGTCCCCGATCCCCGCGGACGTCCGCACGGCCACCGTGACGGTGTCCAGTCCGGCCACCGGCTCGGCGTCCCGCACGATCGGGAAGCCGCCGACCGCGAACCGCAGCGGGGCCGGTCCTCGGCCGACCAGCCGGTAGCCCACCCGCACCGGCTCGCCGACGTGCAGCGCGCGCAGCCGCCGGGCGCCCTCCTCCCGGCCCACCAGCACCACGCTCCCCCGAGCCACCCCGCCGGCGCCCGGCAAGCCGCCGACCGCCACCACCCGGCCGTACCGGACCGTCACCTCCGCGGTGTCCGGGCTGCACGGCGCCGCCCGGTCGGAGTCCGTACCGCAGGTGGCGCGCATCCGGGACGCCGGGCCCCACCGCGCGGTGTACGCGCCGATGCCGTCCACGGGCAGCGCGTACTGGTTCACCCCGCTCAGCGGCAGCATGCCCTCCGGGGCCAGCACCACGCCGCGCAGCGTCAGCCGGTCCAGCCGGGCCCGGTGGTCCGCACCGACGCCGAGGACGTCCTCGGTGGTCGCGCCGGGCGGCATGACCGGTCCGAACCGCTGCCCGTCGGGCACTGCGCCCTTCAGCTGCCGCCCCGAGGCCACCGCCGGGCCCACCGGTGCGCCGGTCGCCTCCACGCCCGGGTGCTGGCGCTCGTCGATGTTGAAGAAGTCGCCGTTCACGGCCGCCACCGCACCGCTCGCCGCCGCCAGGACGGACACCGGTGAGCGCGCGCCGACCGCGCCCGGATACAGCAGGTCCACCGAGACCCGTGGCTCGGTGAGGTCGACCGTCAGCAGATGCCCGTGCACGACACCGCGCGGCACCGTCATCAGGAATGCGCCGTACGTCACACCGGGCGCCACCGTCACGGCGCCCGAGCGGTGCAGGACGGAGGCCGCGGCAGCCGGCGCCCCGCCGGCCGTCCCGGCGCCGGCCAGCACCAGCCAGGCCACCCATACCATCAGCGCCGCACGAACCCGACCGCCTCGCCGCTTCACAAGCCCCCCTGACGTCACATCAACTGCCCTATTTACCCGGGAAGTTCATCCGCGCCGCACGCGCTCCGTTCACGTCACCGTCCTGCCACGTCACTGTCCCGCGTCACTGTGGAGGGGAGGTGCCGGGCAGCTGTACATCCGCGGAACGGCGGTGGTGTCACCGGGCGCCGCTCCCGCCAAGGCCGCCGGTGCGGCCCCCTACCTCCGGCGGCCTGCCCGCTCTCGCGTGCTGCTCGCGGGCGGCGTGTCGAACGCGTCGAGCTCGGCGTCCATTTCGAACTGCCAGGAGCTCTCGCGGACCAGGTGCAGATAGCGCCCCCAGTCCCAGAATTCGCCCGGGTCGGTGTGGGTGCTGCCGGGGACCTCGATGTGGCCGATGATGTGCTCGCGGTCCTTGGGGATTCCGTAGCGGTCGCAGATGGCGGCGGTGAGCCGGGCGGAACGCCGGTAGAGCGACGTGGTGAACCACGTCGGGTCATCGATCCAGCCCTCGTGCTCGATGCCGATGCTGTGGGTGTTGTAGCCCCAGTTGCCGGCGTGCCAGGCGATATCCCGTTCCCGGACGCACTGGGCGATGTGGCCGTCGGCGGACCGTACGACGTAGTGGGCGCTCGCCCGGTGCGAGGGGTTCCGGAACAGCCTGAGGGTGTCCCGGTAGGTCTCCTGTGTCACATGCACCACGACCTTCTCGATCGGGTGCTGCTTCGGGCGGTGGGCGACGGTGTAGTTGGACGGGCTCGCCGGGATCCACTGGGCGTGGGGATAGGCGCCGCCGCCGCGTGGC
Source organism: Streptomyces sp. NPDC001339 (assembly GCF_042895955.1). Taxonomy (NCBI): domain Bacteria; kingdom Bacillati; phylum Actinomycetota; class Actinomycetes; order Kitasatosporales; family Streptomycetaceae; genus Streptomyces; species Streptomyces sp. NPDC001339. The sequence continues at coordinate 135,173 of NZ_JBIAWT010000013.1, forward strand.
CGCCGCTGCGGAGCGGCAGCGGCGGTGGCCGTGAGGGGGGTGAGCGCGGCGGAGGCGGCCAGCACGGCGGCGCCGGTGATCAGACGCCGACGGGCCGGGTGGGGGTGGGAAGGAGCCATCGGTCTCCTCGCGGGGGACATACCGGGTTTACCCGGTTTCGCTTCCCCGAACTATGGTATTTTAATCCCCCTTAAGGGCCGTTCTGATGAGTCGTCAAGCCATCAGGACGCCACCCGGCCGCCGTGCCCGCCGCCATGACGGCGCATCACGGACCTGGCAGCCGGGCGTACGGCCCGGAATGTCAGCGGCCGACCTCCACGTCCTCCAGGATGCCCAGTGCGTCCGGCACCAGCACGGCCGCCGAGTAGTAGGCGCTGACCAGGTACTGGATGACGGCCTGGTCATTGATGCCCATGAAGCGTGCCGAGAGCCCCGGCCGGTACTCGTCCGGAATGCCGGTCTGGTGCAGTCCGATGACGCCCTGGTTCTCCTCGCCGACCCGCAGCGCGAGGATCGAGCTGGTCTGGTCCGCGGTGACCGGGATCTTGTTGCACGGCAGCAGGGGAATGCCCCGCCAGGCCCGTACCGTGGAGCCCTCGAACTCCACGGTGCTCGGGTAGACGCCCCGGGCGTTCCACTCCCGTCCGATCGCCGCGATGGTGCGCGGATGCGCCAGCAGGAACTGCGTCTTGCGGCGCCGGGAGATCAGCTCGTCGAGGTCGTCGGGGGTGGGCGGGCCGCTTCGGGTGCGGATGCGCTGCTTGAGGTCGGCGTTGTGCAGCAGCCCGAATTCGGGGTTGTTGATCATCTCGTGTTCCTGGCGCTCGCGCAGCGCCTCCACGGTCAGCCGGAGCTGCTGGTCCAGCTGGTTCATCGGGCCGTTGTAGAGGTCCGCGACCCGCGAGTGCACCTTGAGTACGGTCTGCGCGACGCTGAGTTCGTACTCCCGCGGCGTCAGGTCGTAGTCGGCGAAGGTGCCCGGCAGAATCGGTTCGCCGACATGACCCGCGGCCAGCTCGATGGCCGCCTCGCCGTACTTGTTCTGCGCCGGTACTTGCGCCGCCGCCGTACGGAATTCCTCGATATGCGCCCGCAGGGAGGCGGAGTCGCCGAGCACCGCTTCGAAGTCGCTGCGGTAGAGGGTCAGCGCCGTCACCCGGGTCACGGCCCGTACGGAGTGCTCCCACTCCGCGTCGGACGACAGCAGGGCCGCCGCGCCGATGGCGTCACCGTCGGCCAGCGTCCCCAGGGACGTTTCTTCTCCGTACCTGCCGGTGCCGGTACGGTCCAGCTTGCCGTGCGCGATCAGGACGACCCGGTCCGTGGGCCCGCCCGCCCGGGCCAGTACGTCGCCGGGGGCGAACTCCCGCTGGACGAAGCGGCCGGCCAGGGCTTCCAGCGCCGCGGTGTCGTCGTAGCCGCGCAGCGGCGCCAGCTCCCGCAACTGCTCAGGGATGACCCGGACTTCGGAACCGGTCGAGACGAACTCGATCCGGCCGTCGCCGAGGGTGTGGGTGAGCCGGCGGTTGACGCGGTACGTACCGCCGGAGACCTGGGTCCAGGGCAGGACGCGCAGCAGCCAGCGGGAGGAGATCCCCTGCATCTGCGGCACGCTCTTGGTCGTGGTCGCCAGTTTGCGGGCGGCCGAGGTGTCCAGGCTGGAACGGTTCTGCGCGATCCCGGGGTGCGGGACGGACGTCGGGTCCACCGATGTGGTCATGTGGGAGGCTCACCTGTTCTGTCGGTGCGGTGCGGTGCGGTGCCGTGCGGTGCCGTGCGTGCGGTGCGTGGTGCGTGCGAATACGTACTGCCGTGGGGCCGGGTCAGTGCCCGATCTGTACGTCCTCGAGAATTCCCAGTGCGTCGGGCACGAGAATGGCCGCCGAAAAGTAGGTACTGACGAGGTATTTGACGATCGCCCGGTCATCGACCCCCATATAGCGCACCGAGAGGCTCGGCTCGTATTCATCGGAAATTCCGGTCTGGTGCAGACCGACCACTCCCTGGTTCTCCTCGCCGGTGCGGAGCAGCAGAATCGAGCTGGTCCGCTGCTTCGTCACCGGAATCTTGTTGCACGGGAAGATCGGCACTCCGCGCCAGGACGGCAGCGAATGCCCCATGAAATCCACCGCGGTCGGATACAGTCCGCGCACACTGCACTCCCGGCCGATCGCGGCGATCGTCTGCGGATGGGCGAGCAGAAAGCCCGGGTCCTTCCAGACCGTCGCGAGCAGCTCGTCGAGGTCGTCGGGGGTGGGCGGGCCGCTGCGGGCGTGGACGCGCTGCCGGAGGTCGGCGTTGTGCAGCAGCCCGAATCCGGGGTTGTTGATCATCTCGTGTTCCTGGCGCTCGCGCAGCGCCTGGATCGTGAGCTTCAGCTGCTCCTCGACCTGGTTCATCGGGTCGTTGTAGAGGTCGCCGACCCGGCTGTGGGTGCGCAGGACGGTCTGCGCGACGCCGAGTTCGTACTCCCGCGGCCTCGCGTCGTAGTCGACGAAGGTGCCGGGCAGTGACGGTTCGCCGTGGTGGCCGGAGGCGACCGCGACCGCCGACTCGCCGGCCTCGTTCGCCGGGCGTGCGGCGGCGCTCCGCTCGACCGACGCCAGATGCTCGCGCAGCCCGGGGGACCGGTCGACAATCTCCTGGGCGGTCTGCCGGGACAGTGACAGCACGGTCACCCGGGTCACCGCGCGATAGCTGAACCGCCACGTCCCCCCGGTGGTGGTGAGCGGACCGTCGCCCAGGCGGTCACCGCCGGCCAGCGCTTTGACGGTGGTCTCCGCGTCGTACTTGCCCGCGCCGATACGGTCCACCCGGCCGTGCACGATCAGTACCAGCCGGTCGTCCGGCGTACCGGCCTCGGCGATCAGCTCGCCGGGTGCGTACTCGTGCTGGGTGAACCGCCGGCCGAGCGCCGCGAGCACCTCGGTGTCGGTGAAGTCCCGTAGGGCGGGCAGTTCTCGTAGCTCGTCCGGGATGATCGAGGCATCGGTGCCGTTGATGTCGAAGTCGATACGCCCGTCCCCCACGATGTAGGCGAGCCGGCGGTTCACCCGGTATGTGCCGCCGGACACCTGCACCCAGGGCAGCAGCCGCAGCAGCCAGCGGGACGTGATGCCCTGCATCTGCGGCGGGGTTTTGGTGGTGGTCGCCAAATTCCGTGCGGCGCCGGTGCTCAGACTGGAATTCTGGAATTCTTCCGCACTGCCGGGCAGCGATTCATCGATAATGGTCACAATATGGCCCATCTCCTCGAAGGTGCATATCGGCCTGCGCGCCCGGAAACTTTGACTCGGCAAAGTTCCGCAGCAGCCGAACTGACCGTAGTGGCACTCTTTTTATCGACACAATCGCTCGATGGAGTGGCATGGAGGTAATGTCCCGCGGGAAGGTTTAGCGGAACCAGGACGGGGGAGAGTGTGCCGGGGCGCGGGACCGCTCCACCGGGTGCCGGCATCTGCCCGGCAGCCGCCCGACGCCCCCGCGGTCACCGCCGTAGCAGCGCCGCCCCGTCGGTGAGCGTCGCCGCCAGCCGCTCCCAGGCCGCCCCGTCCCGTTCCACGGAGCCGTACTCCGCACCCCGCGCGGTGCCCCAGCGGCGCGCCACCGCCGCCGGATCCTCGCCCAGCAGCAGCCCCGCCGCCTGCGCGGCCGCGCCGAGCGCCACCAGCTCCTGGGCCTCCGGCACCACCACCGGGCGGCCGGAAAGCCGGCGCACGGTCTCCCGCCAGGCCGCTCCCTTCGCCCCGCCGCCGATCAGCAGCAGCGGTGCGTCGGCCGGGGTGCCCGCGTCCAGCACCCGTTCCAGGGCGGCCAGCAGCGCGAACACCGCACCGTCGTACGCGGCCTGGAGCAGCTGGCCGGCCGTGGTGTCGTGCCGCAGCCCGTGCACCAGCCCCGAGGCCCGGGGCAGATTCGGCGTCCGCTCCCCGTCGAGGAACGGCAGCATCACCACCGTGCCACCCGCCTCCACGGCCTCGCGGCCGCGGCCGAGCAGGGCCGCCACCCGGTCCACGGCGAGCGTGCAGTTCAGGGTGCAGGCCAGTGGCAGCCAGTCGCCCCGGGCGTCGGCGAAGCCGGCGACGGTACCGGTCGGATCGGCGGGCCGGAGCGTGGAGGCCGCATAGACCGTCCCCGAGGTGCCCAGGCTCAGCACCGGCTGCCCCGGGCGCAGGCCCAGGCCGAGCGCCGCCGCCATGTTGTCGCCGGTGCCCGCGGCCACCAGCGCGCCCTTCGGCAAGGGCAGCTCATCGGCGTGCACGGTCCCGGCCGCCTCACCCGGCCGCGCGACCCGGGGCAGCGCCGCGGGGTCGAGCCCGACGTGTGCCAGGACCTCCGTGTCGTAGGACTCGGTGGCGGACGCCCACCAGCCGGTCCCCGACGCATCGCCGCGATCGGTGACGGCTTCGCCGGTCAGCCGCTCGGTGAGGTAGTCGTGCGGCAGCCGGACCGCTGCGGTGGCGTCGGCAGCGGCCGGCTCGTTCGCCCGCAGCCAGGCCCACTTGGCGACCGTGAACGCCGGTGGCGGCACGCTTCCGATCCGCTCCGCCCAGGCCTCGGCGCCGCCGAGCTCCGCGATCAGCCGCTCGCTCTGAGGCGCCGGCCGTACGTCGTTCCACAGGATGGCCGGGCGGACCGGCGCACCCGTCGCGTCCAGCACGACCAGCCCGTGCTGCTGCCCGGCGACGGACACCGCCGAGACCTGCCGCACCGCGTCCCCGCACCGCGCCAGCGCCTCACCCAGCGCCCGCCACCACTGCCGGGGGTCGGTCTCCTTGGCCGCGCCGCCGCTGACCGGGTGCGGTGCCTGCCCCCGGGCGATGACCGCGCCGGTCTCCGCGTCGACGACGAGTGTCTTGGTGGACTGCGTCGAGCTGTCCACCCCGACGACGAGCGGTCCCGCTGCCTGTGCGCCCATCGTGCGTCTCCCTCGGCGGCCGGTGTCCATGGTCGGTGTCCAGGTTTCCCGGGTGTGCTGCCGCATGGTAGCCGTGACCGCGACGGATGGTATGGATGGCGAGGACGGACATTTCAGACGTGAAATGTTCCATCTTGGTCACCAAGTCCCGCCGAGACCGTCAACACGTCCCGCAGGCCTCCGCGAAGAAGCGATCATTTGCGCCATGAGCTTTCCTCCGCCTCCGCCGTCCCACCAGCCGAATCAGCCGAACCAGCCGCCCCACAACGCTTCGGGTGGTTTCGGCCCGCCGGTCGGTGGATACGGTCCGCCCCCGGGCGGCGGCCAGGCGACCGGAGGTTTCGGCCCGCCGGCGGGCGGCTACGGTCCGCCGGGACCGGGCGGACCAGCCGGCCCCGGCGGCTGGCAGGCGCCTCCGCCCGGCCCGCCCGGCGGAGGCGGCAACGGCAAGGTCATCGCGGCGATCATCGGCGGCGGCGCGGTCGTCCTCGCCGCCGTCATCACCGTCATCGTGATGGTCAACAGCGGCGACGACAGCACCAACCGCGCCCAGCCGTCGTCCAGTTCGAGCGCCACGGCGAGCACGTCCGCCACGCCCTCCGCCTACCCGTCGTCCCCTGGGCCGTCCGCCGGCCGCGACGACGAGACCAGTGGGCCGACGCCCTCCAGCAGCACGATCCCCTTCTACCGGCTGCGGGCGGGCGACTGTTTCGACCGCCCGGTCGACGGCAGCGGTAAGAACACGGCGATGTCCTGCGACGGCCCGCACGACGCCGAGGTCGTCACCACCCACCAGCTGGAGTCCGGTCTGACGACCCAGTCCGAGATCCAGCGCAAGGCGGCGTCGCTGTGCCTCGGCGATCTGCAGCGCAAGGCGGCACGGCAGCCCGCGGGGACCGCCGAGGGCAGCTACTACCAGTTCCCCACGGTCGACAGCTACCAGTTCGGCACCAGGTTCGTCAGCTGCAGCCTGATGGCCGACCGGACCGGCACCAAGAAGCTCACCAAGCCGCTGTCCTGAGCCGGACGGCCGGCACGGTCGCCGGTGCTCCGCTGTCCGCAGACGGCTGCTCCGCCGTCCGCGGGCGACTCTGATCACCGAACGCGTCAGGGCCGCCCGTCGCCCGGCGGCCGGCCCACCGGCTCACCGTCGTCGGCCCCGTCGGCCCCGTCCGCCCCGCTCACTCCGGCCCCCGCCGGATCCAGCACCCGGGCCAGAAAGGTCCTGGTCCGCTCGTGCCGAGGGGCGCCCACCACCTGCTCCGGGGTGCCCTCCTCGACGATCACCCCACCGTCCATGAACACCACACGGTCGGCCACCTCCCGCGCGAAGCTCATCTCATGGGTGACGACCAGCATTGTCATCCCGTCCCGTGCCAGCCCGCGCATCACCGCCAGGACGTCACCGACCAGTTCGGGGTCGAGGGCCGAGGTCGGCTCGTCGAACAGCATCAGCTCGGGGTCCATGGACAGCGCACGGGCGATCGCCACCCGCTGCTGCTGCCCGCCGGACAGCTGCGCCGGATAGGCCGACGCCTTGTCGTTCAGCCCGACCCGCGCCAGGTTGGCTCGGGCGATCCGTGCCGCCTCGGTGTGGTCGCGGCGCAGTACCCGTCGCTGAGCGAGCGTGAGGTTCTGCAGCGCGGTCAGATGCGGAAAGAGGTTGAAGGCCTGGAAGACCATCCCGATCCGCCGCCGGACCCGGTCGATGTCGACATCGGGGTCGGTGACCTCGGTGCCGGCCACCGTGACCCGGCCCGCGCTCGGCTCCTCCAGCAGATTCACACAGCGCAGCAGCGTGGACTTACCGGAACCCGAGGGTCCTATGACGCACACCACCTCACCGCGCGCCACCGAGAAGTCGATCCCGCGCAGTACCTCCAGTTCACCGAAGGCCTTGCGCAGGCCCCGTACCTCGATGGCCGGTGCGTCCCCGGCGGCTGCCGTGTCTGCCTTGTCCGTCGCCATACCGGTCACCTGGCCTTCGCGGTACGTGCTTCCAGCCGCCGGACCAGCTGGCCCAGCGGGAGGGTGATCACGAGGTAGAGCAGCCCGGCGATGAGAATCGGCGTCAGGCTCTTGTGCTCATTGAGCGCGTCCCGGCCGAAGTTGGCCAGCTCGAACTGGTGGAGCGCCAGACCCAGCAGATACACCAGCGAGGAATCCTTGGTCAGCAGGATCAGTTCATTGGTCAGCGGTGGCAGCACGATACGGAAGGCCTGCGGAATGACGACCGAAACCATGGCGCGACCGTGCGACATCCCCAGGGAACGTGCCGCTTCCAGCTGCCCCTTGGGCACCGCCTGGATTCCGGCGCGAATCGTCTCCGCCATATACGCCGCGCCCACCAGGCCGAGTGAGAGCATCACCGTGACATCCATGTCGAGCGCGACTTCGAATGCCAGCGGAACGCCGAAGCCCAGCGCGATGAAAACCAGCAGTGCGGGAACTCCGCGGAAGAACTCGATATAGGTGATGGCGATCCAGCGGTACGGCGGCACCGACGACAGCCGCATCAGGGCCAGCACCAGCCCCAGCGCCAGGCCGAACCCGAAGCCGAGCAGGGTATAGCGGACGGTATTGACCAGGGCCGTGGTGATGACGTCGGGGAAGAGAGCCTTGGCGACCTCGATGTCGAAGAACGCGGTCAGCAGCCGGTGCCAGTCGGCGACCAGCGCCAACGTCACCACGGCGACGACCAGAACGCCGTACTGCACGCCGCGGAACACCCGCGCGCGCTGTCGTCTGGAGAGCGGCATGGGTACCGGCCTCAGCGCTGCGCAGTGGTGCCGAACCATTTCTTGTGGAGCCGATCGTAACTCCCCTCCGACCTGGCCTTCTTGATGACCTCATTGATCTTTTTACGCAGTGCTTCATTGCCCGTACGGACGGCGAAGCCATACCGTTCACCGGTGTCGAACTCCGCCGTCACCGTGGTATCCGGGTTCTCCTTCACATAGTCGAACAGGACGCCGTTGTCATTGATTCCGGCCTCGACCTGGCCGGACTTCACAGCGGTCAGCAGCAGCCCCAGATCCTCGAACTCCACCAGCTCGACGCCCTGGCCGTGCTTCTTGGCGTAGACACCGCCGGTGGTGGCCTTCTGATATCCGAGCTTCCTGCCCTTGAGGTCCTCGACCTTCCGGTAATTCCTGCCCGGTTTCGTCAGCAGCGCCTGGGTCGCGTCGAAGTACGGGTCGGAGAAATCCATCACCTTGTCGCGGGCGGGCGTGATGGTCATGCCCGCGGCGGCCAGATCGCATTTGCGGATGGTGAAGTCCTGGCCGGTCTCGATGCCCTCGAACGGGGTATTGACGATCTCCTGCCGGACGCCCAGATCCTTGGCGACCAGGTCGATGAGGTCCACGTCGAATCCGACGACCTTGCCGCCCTTCTTCACCTGGAACGGCGCATACGGAAGGTGGGTGCAGGTTGTGAGTGTTCCGGCGGAGACCAGTTCCAGACCACCGGAACCTTGCTTCCCGGCGGACCCGGCGGACCCGGCGGATGTGGTGGCGCTGCACCCCGCCAGGACGGTGAGAGCCGCGGCGACGGCTATGACGGGCAACGCGGAGCGAGCGGACACTGGTCCTCCAGGACAGGACGACGATCAACCGAAGCCGTACATCAAGATCAACCAAGCCGTGCGTACTGCGAGTTGGCTGCATCCTGCCACCGGCCAGGGGTGTTGACTCCGACCTGTCGGTTGCGTCTGTGTAACGCCTCAGACCTGCGTACGGCTCCGAGCGTCGGCCCAAGTACAGGCCCCGCACCGGCCCCGCTCCGGCCCCGGGTGACGACGCCGAACCGAGCCCGCCTCCGGTCCCGTCCCTGGGACCCCGTCAGCGTCCGAGGACGGCCGCGAGTTCCGCGATGGTCTCCGGACCCACCCGGCAGCAGCCGCCGATGAGCCGGGCGCCGTCCGCGGCCCAGCCCGCGACCCGGTCCGCGCTGAACGCCGGGCTGCCACACCACGCCCGGGCCTTCGGGTCCCAGCGCTCCCCGCTGTTCGGGTAGACCACCACCGGTTTGCCGGTGACCTCTGCCGCCAGGCGCACCGCCCGGTCCGCATCCTCCGGTGCGCAGCAGTTCGCCCCCACCGCGATGACCTCGTCCGCCTCCGCAGCCAACGCGAACGCCTCCGCCAGCGGCTGCCCGGCCCGGGTACGGTCTCCCGCGATGCTGTACGACAGATACGCCGGCACGCCGAGGCCGCGCACCGCCCGCAGCAGAGCCCGCGCCTCATCGGCGTCCGGCACCGTCTCCAGCGCCAGTACGTCCGGGCGCGCCGCGGCCAGCACTTCCAGACGCGGCCGGTGGAACCGTTCCAGCTCCGCCACCGACAGGCCGTACCGGCCGCGGTACTCGGAGCCGTCCGCCAGCATCGCCCCGTACGGCCCCGCCGACGCGGCGACGTACAACGGGCCGGCGGCCCGGCCCGCCGACGCCCGCCGGGCCGCCTCGCGCGCCAGCTCCACGCTCCGGCCGAGCAGCGCCGCGGCCTCCGCCTCGCCGATACCGCGCCGCGCGAAGCCCTCGAACGTCGCCTGATAGCTGGCGGTGATCGCGACCTGCGCCCCCGCCTCGTAGTACGCCAGATGCGCCTGTGCGACGGCCTCCGGTTCCTCGGCCAGCAGCCGGGCCGACCACAGGGCATCGCCCAGGTCGTGCCCGGCGGCCTCCAGTTGGTTGGACAGCCCGCCGTCGAGGACGACCGGGCCCGCGGCGAGGGCGTCGGCGAGTGAGGGCCGGGCGGGGGAGGACATAGTGCCGGTCATGCGCGAACCTCTCGTCCCGGACGGCCGTCGCCGGGCCCGGTCGCTACCGGGCGGCGGACTCCCCGGCCGGTACCGCCTGGATGTCCATTTCGATCCGCATCGTAGCGCCGATGGCAGCGATGCCCCGGCTCAGCAGCTTGTGGTAGTCCAGTGTGAAGTCCTGGCGGTGCAGCTCGGTCGTGGCCGTGCACGCCGTGCGGGTCTCGCCGAACATGCCGGTGCCGAGGCCCATGTAACGGGTGTCCAACTGGACGGAGCGGCTGACGCCGTGCAGATGCAGCACGCCCTGCACCGACCAGCGGCTGCCGCCCTTGTGCACGAAGCGTTCGCTGACGAACTGGATGGCGGGGTAGGCGGCGACGTTCAGGAAGTCCTTGGAGCGGAGGTGCTCGTCGCGCATCTTCACGCCCGAGTCGATGCTGGCGGCGTCGATGCTCACCTCGACCCGCGAGTCCGCCATCCGCTCGCCGATCCACAGGGCGCCCTCGAAGCGGTTGAACCGGCCGTGGATCTCGGCCATCCCGATGTGCCGGGCGCTGAAGCGGATGGAGGTGTGGTCCGGATCGATCCGCCAGTGCCCGGCCGCGGGCGTCGGCGGCGCGGGCGCGAGATCCAGCGCGACCGGCCGCAGCGGGGTCCGCTCCCCCTCGATGACCTGGCACCTCACACGCTGCGGCTGAAAGCCGTCGGAGGTGATGACGAGCTGGTACTCACCGGGCATCAAGGTGGCGCCGAACATGCCGTGGGGGTCGGACTGGCCGCGCATCACCTCCTGCCCCTCCCGGTCGCGTACGGCGATCTCGGCGCCGGTCATCGGCAGGCCGACGGGGTCGTGGACGGTCAGGTCCACGGCTCCGGCACCGCGGGGTACGGGGCGCTGGGTGCCGCGGAGCGCGCGGTCGCGGCGGCGGAGCAGGAACGCGAACGCCATATGCAGAACGGGCCTCTCGGTCAGTTGGGACAACAGGTACATCCTGCCATTGGTCCAGACCACATCTGTCATCGGCTGCCGATAGGGCGGCAGACGTGACATTCGTCGCTTCGTTCGCGCCCTCGCTGCCGGCAGACGAGGGGCGCCCCTCGGGGAGGGGCGCCCCATGCGTCAGCTCTCGTCCAGCAGCACGGCCAGCGCGCCGGCCGGATCCTCGTCGGCCGGGCCCGCCGGAACCCACTGTCCGCGCTCCTCGCGGTAGGGCCACCACCGCCCGTCCCGCCCGTAGCGCAGCTGCGCCGAACCGCCGTACAGCGTCCACCGATTGCCCTGCTCGCGCAGCGGCGGCCGGGACTCCTCCGCGCCCCAGACGGCCGCCAGTCGGGCCGTGGCACGGGCCAGCGTCACCGCGTCCGGCATCCACTCCTCGTCCAGTACGGCAAGGCCGGCCGCGCCGCCCTGCTCCCAGGCCCGTACGGCCGTCGCCAGCCCCCGGGAGCCGCGGTCCGAACCCGCTGCCAGGCGTGCCGCGATCCGCGCCTCGGGACCTGCGGCCGCCAGCCGTACCGCGTCCTGGGCAACCGTCAGCGGCGCGGGCACGGGGACATCCAGATGCCCCGGGGAGAGCGCGTCCGCCAGCAGCCGCTGGGCGCGTGCCGCCGCGTCACCGATCAGGAACTCCAGCGCGGGCACGTCCAGTCCGGGCGCGGGCGGGGTGCCGCCGCCGAGCGCCGGCGCGGTGCCCGGTGCGGTGACCGGCGGGGGCGGCGCGGGCAGCGGCGGCAGAACGTCGCGCGCCGCGTACGCCTCGGCGGCCGGCACACCCGCACCGGCCCGCCCGGCCCCCGCGCCTGCCGTGTCCCCCGCGCCGGCGGCCGCCTCCGCTCGTGCCGTGCTGCGCGCCTGGAGCTCGTCGAGCAGCTCCCGTTCCCCCCGTCCGCGCAACAGCAGCAGGACGAACGGGTCCTGGTCCAGCAGCCGCGCCACCTGATAGCAGAGCGCCGCCGAATGGGCGCAGTGGTCCCACGCCCCGCAACCGCACTCGGACTCCAGGTCGCCGATGCCCGGCAGCAGGTCGATCCCGGCGGCGGACGCGTCCTCGGCCAGCGCCGGCGGCACCTCGCGGTCCAGGAGCGCCGCGATATGCCCGGCCCGGTCCGCGACCAGGTCCAGGAAGCGGTCCCATTCCGCCGTCCCCAGCTGGTGCAGCAGCACATCGGACCGGTGCCGGGTGTGGTCCCGGTCCTGGACGATGGCGGTGATCCGGCCGGGGCGCACCGTCACCGCGCCGACCGCACCGGCCCGCGCGTGCCGTCGGCCCAGCTTCACCTGCGCCCCGTCGAGCGCGGAGTCCTCCAGCGCCTTCAGCCATGCCTGACCCCACCAGGTCCCCGCGAAGGCGCGCCCCCGGGCCGGCGGCAGCGCGGTGAACGTCCGCTCGGCCGGAGAGGTGTACGTGTACTCGTCGTCGAAGTGTCCGGTCATCGCTCGCTCCCTCGCAGTGCGACCAGGTCCGCCAGTTCGGCGTCGGTGAGTTCGGTCAGCGCGGCCTCGCCGGAACCGCCCAGCACCGCGTCCGCCAACTGCTGCTTACGGCGGAGGAGTTCGGCGATCCGGTCCTCGATCGTGCCCTCCGTGACGATCCGGTGCACCTGCACCGGCTGGGTCTGCCCGATGCGGTACGCGCGGTCGGTGGCCTGCGCCTCGACGGCCGGGTTCCACCAGCGGTCGAAGTGCACGACATGGGACGCCCGGGTGAGGTTCAGACCCGTACCGGCCGCCTTCAACGACAGCAGGAAGACGGGCACTTCGCCGTCCTGGAAGCACCGCACCATCTCCTCCCGCCGGGCCACGGGCGTCCCGCCGTGCAGGAGCTGGGTGGGCACCCCGCGTGCCGCGAGGTGGGCCTCCAGCAGCCGCGCCATCTGCACGTACTGGGTGAAGACCAGCACGCTCGCGCCCTCGGCGAGGAGGGTGTCCAGGAGCTCGTCGAGGAGTTCGACCTTCCCCGAGCGCCCGGGCACCCGCGGGTCGGCCTCCTTGAGGTACTGCGCGGGGTGGTTGCAGATCTGCTTGAGCGAGGTGAGCAGCTTGACCACCAGTCCACGGCGGGCGAATCCGTCCGTACCGGCGATCTCGTCGAGCCCTTCGCGCACCACCGCCTCGTACAGCCCCGCCTGCTCCTTCGTCAGTGTCACCGCGCGGTCGGTCTCCGTCTTGGGCGGCAGCTCCGGTGCGATCCCCGGATCGGACTTGCGGCGGCGCAGCAGGAACGGCCGGACCAGACGGGCCAGCCGCTCGGCCGCCGCGGCCGCCTCGGGGGACGCCGCCGGTCCGCCCTCGACGGCCTGCGCCCAGCGGCTGCGGAACCGGCCCAGCGGTCCCAGCAGTCCGGGCGTCGTCCAGTCCAGGATCGCCCACAGCTCCGACAGGTTGTTCTCCACCGGCGTTCCGGTCAGCGCCACCCGCGCCTTCGAGGGGACGGTCCGCAGCGCCTTGGCGGTCGCCGAGAACGGGTTCTTGACGTGCTGCGCCTCATCCGCGACCACCAGCCCCCAGCCCACCTCCGCCAGCTTCCCGGCGTCCAGCCGCATCGTTCCGTACGTGGTGAGCACGAACTCGCCGTCCGCCAGGCCGGCCAGGTCGCGCCGCCCGGCGTGGAAGCGGCGCACCGGCGTACCCGGTGCGAACTTCTCGATCTCCCGCTGCCAGTTGCCCATCAGGGAGGTGGGGCAGACGACGAGCGTGGGGCCGGCGGAGCCGGGATCGCCCTGCCGGTGCAGATGCAGTGCGATCAGCGTGATCGTCTTGCCGAGTCCCATGTCGTCGGCGAGACAGGCGCCCAGGCCCAGTGAGGTCATCCGGTGCAGCCAGCCGAGGCCGCGCAGCTGGTAGTCGCGGAGCGTCGCGGTGAGCGCCGCCGGCTGCCGGACGGGCGCGGCACTCTCCGGATCGGCGAGCCGGTCGCGCAGCCGGGCCAGCCGGCCGGAGGCCTGCACCGCCACCCGGCGGCCGTCCCCGTCCTCGACGCTCCCGGTCAGCGCCGCGCCCAGCGCGTCGAGCGGTGTGACCTCGCGGTCCCGGCGGTCCCGGGCGGCCCGTACCGCCTCCGGGTCGATCAGCACCCACTGGTCGTGCAGCCGCACCAACGGCCGCCCCGCCTCGGCGATCCGGTCCAGCTCCGCCTTGTCGACCTCCTGGCCGTCCACGGCGAACCGCCAGCTGAACGACAGCAGGGCATCGGCGGACAACAGGGAGGGCAGCCCGGACTCCGGCCCGTCGGGATCCCCGTCATCCGCCGGCCCCACCACCGCCCGGGCGGTGAGCGTGCGCGCGAGATCCTTCGGCCAGTGGACCCGTATCCCGGCGGCGGCCAGTGCACGGGAGGCCGGGCCGAGCAGTTCGGCGATCTCCTCGTCGGCGAGCTCCAGGGCATCGGGCACCGCCGCGGACAGCAGCGGGGTCAGCGGTGCCCAGGCAGCGGCGGCCCGGCGCAGGGTGAGCAGGGCGTCCATCCGCGCCTGCGGCCCGAACGCCTGCCCGGCCGGGGAGGTCCCCGCCCAGACCTCCGCGGCGTCCGCGACCAGCGTGGGGTCGGTGAGGCTGTGCAGCTGGAGGACCGCGTGGAACGCGGCCGCGGACTCGCCACCGGGGCCCGCGAGTTCGTCGGTCTCCGCCATCCCCTGCACCTCTACCCGCAGGGAGATCCGCACACCGGCGTCATGGCCCGCGGCGACGTCCGCCGCCCAGGCGCGCTGCGCGGGGATGTGCTGCGAGACGTGCGCCGCGAACGCCGGTCCGCCGGTGGCCAGCGCGGCGGCGGGGGAGCGCGGCAGCCCGTCCGCCACCGCGTCGAGGAAGTCCCGTAGGTGCCGTTCGGGGTCCGCCAGCTCCAGCGGGCCCGTTCCCGGGAGCGGGACGGCGTGTGCGTACGGGGGCATGGCGGCGGCGAGGTCCCGCAGCCGCTCGATGTCCGCCGGGTCGAGCGGACCCGCCCGCCAGGCGTCGAACCCGGCGGGGCTCACCCCGGGCAGCAGTCGGCCGCGTGCCGCCAGCTGGAGCGCGACTACGGACGCGGCTCCCCAGAAGGCCGCCGCCGGATGGGTGCCCGCCATGGTTCGCGCGCGGGTGAGCAGGGGGACCGCATCGGCGACGGACAGCTCCAGGGCCGGGACCTCGCACACCGAGACCCCGCCGCTCTCGTCCGGCACGACGACGTTCAGCCGTGTCACCTCCCCGGCGCCCCCGGAGAACGCCCCCACGGGCTCGCCATCCGGACGCCAGAAGGCGACGCGTCCGGTACGGGGCGGATCGGACGGCCGGAAGGCCACCGCACAGCGGGACGGCCCGGAGAGCCGAGCGGGTGTGACCACAGGGAGGGATGCCACGAGGTCCCGAACTCCTCAAGTTTGACTACTTGCGCCTGAACCGCCCGAGGGTACAGGACGGCACGCCGTGGGAGGGAACCCGCGGTGGGAAAACGGCGTTCAATGGAGTAGACAGAGCGCGGCACACGCCGCGGAAGGGGCGTGAAGGATGTCCACACAGGGAAAGGTCGCGATCGGCGGTGTCGCGGTGGGAGTGATCCTGCTGTGGCTGCTGCCCTTCTGGGCGGCCGTACTGGTCATGGTCGGGGTCCCGGCCGTCGCGTACCTGACGCTCGACCCCTCCCAGCGCCGTCGGCTGCGCCGGGCCGGCCGCAAACAGATCGGCCGCTGAACCCCCGGGCCCCCACCTGCGCCGGGGGCCCGGGCGGCGGGGCCGACCTCAGACCGGCCGGGCGGCCAGCTCATCGAGCGACGACAGCAGACCGGGCAGTTCGGGCCCCCGGCCCACCGGATGCACCTCGCCGGGCTCCTCGTCGAGCAGAACGAACGCGATGTCGTCGGTGCGCGCGACCATGCTCCAGCCGGGCCCGTCGGCTCGCAGCATCCGCGCCTCGCCGGCCGCGAACGACGACCGCACCCGGCCCGGTGGCGGCGGATCGGTCACATACCCACGGGCCTCCGCCAGCACCCGCCGCACTGCTTCGCGCGCCTCGCCTCCGGCCCCCGGCTCTGTGAACTCGACCTCGTCGTCCGCCACCTGCTCGCGCCATGCCGCCCACTGCAGCGCGATCTCGTCCGCCCCGAGCCGGCGCTGCGCGGGCCCCCACTCCCCGGCGTCCGGAGGGGCGAGCGGTGCCGGGTCACCTTCCCGCGGCTCAGGATCGTGCGGCGGCGGTACGCCGGGGGCCGACACCGCGAGCGCCAGCGGCCACCCCGGAAGCGCCGCGACGACGCTCCCCTCGCCGGGCGAGAGCTCGTACTCCACACCGCAGTCCCAGGCCGCGATCGCACAGGCCACCAGCGGCACGTCCTCGGTCACCACCGTCCAGCGCGCGCCGCCGCCGTCCTGGCCGAGGACCAGCCCATAGCCCTCCGCGTACGGTTCGAGACCGAGCCCCGCGCACACCTCGGGGTAGTCGTCACCGAGCACACTGGGGAACTGCGCGGGCGTCAACAGGACCGCTGTCAGGACGAACAGCTGGTCGTCGCCGGTTCGTTGCACTTGGCTGCCTTCCCACGTGTTCGGCTTTCCCGCCGTGCCTTCCGGTTTCGCCGTGGCGCCTGCGGCGGGCGTGGGTTTGTCGGGTGCGGGTCCGCTCCTCCGGACTGGTGTCCTGCGGAACGGCCCCTCCGGTGAGGGGGAGTGAAGAGCGTGGTGGGGGCGTGCGTGAGCGGTCCACTGCTCGGACGCGAGCCCTTAACGTACACCCCCATCGGACTTCTTCCACCCCTTCGTGGAAGGTGCCGGAGCGCGGGACGGCCGACGCGACGCCACCGCCAGATACCGGTCGTCCCCGTCCTCGTACCGGACCAGGTCCCACCCGCTGCCGGCCAGGAGGGGCCGGAGATTCGGCTCCGCTCGGAGGTCGTCGGGGGTGACCGGGTGGCCCTTGCGTGCGGCGAGGGCCGCCCGCCCGATGGGGTGGAAGAGCGCCAGCCGACCACCGGGGCGTACCACCCTGGCCAGTTCGGTGAGGCCGTCCGACGGGGCGGGCAGATGGGTCAGGAGCCCGGCGGCGAACACCGCGTCCAGCGCCGCGTCCGGGAGCGGCAGCCGGGCCACATCGGCGAGGAGCAGCGCGGCGTGCGTGTCCCGCCCGGCCCGTACGGCGGCCTCCAGCATGTCGGGTGTGAGGTCGGCGCCCAGCGTCACGCCGTGCCGCCCCACGGCCTGACGCAGCGCGGGCAGCGCGCGCCCGGTACCGCAGCCGGCGTCCAGGACCCGGTCGCCTCGCTGGAGGCCGAGTGCGGCGACGCCCTTGGCGTAGGCAGGGCCGTCGTCGGGGAACTTGGCGTCCCAACCGGCGGCGCGCGGTGCGAAGAACGCCCGGATGTCGTGCGGCCGGTCCGTGTGGTGGTCGGTCATCTGGCTCCTCCAGGGGCGGCGGGCTGGATACATGATCCCGCACGGGCCCCTCTCCGGGGAACGTGTGCACGAGGCCCAACCGGCAGGAACGTCAGGGGCCGTGAGGCTCTTGATCGGAAGATGTGACGGGTTTGGCGAATCCGGGGAAATCCCGGCTGTGGGCAGGTACGGTCCTCGCCATGGTTTTCGGACGGCGCTCTGCCGCCGAAGGCTCCACTTGTCGAGCCACTCATCCGCACACCCCGTGACGCGCGGATCCCGCATTTTGGAGGAGACCGGCCCATGAACGCCGCACAAGGGGCCCCGGAGGGCGCAGCCCCGGACCCCGGCCCCGAGTTGGCCCTGAAGATCCTGGTCGCGGGCGGCTTCGGAGTGGGCAAGACAACCCTGGTGGGGGCGGTCAGCGAGATCCGTCCGTTGCACACCGAGGAAGGGCTCACCCAGGCGGGCGAGGCGGTGGACGACACCGGGGGAGTGGACGGCAAGGCCACCACCACGGTGGCCATGGACTTCGGCCGTATCACCATCAGGCAGGGGCTCTCCCTCTACCTCTTCGGCACCCCGGGACAGGACCGCTTCTGGTTCCTGTGGGACGACCTGTCGGAGGGCGCGCTGGGTGCCGTCGTCCTCGCCGACACCCGGCGGCTGCAGGACTGCTTCCCGGCGGTCGACTACTTCGAGCGCCGGGCGATCCCCTTCCTGGTGGCGGTCAACTGCTTCGCGGAGTCACGGTCCTACGGGGCGGACGAGGTGGCCCGCGCGCTGGACCTGGACCATGGCACCCCGGTCGTGCTCTGTGATGCCAGGGACCGGGACTCGGGCAAGGAAGTACTGGTCCGGCTCGTCGAGCACGCGGGCCGCCGGCACTCCGGACGGATACCGGCCCCGGTGGCCTGAGCGGCGGCCGGGCAGGCGTCGGCCCCGGGCGCTCCGCGACCGTGCGCCGTCAGTCCGCGAGCGCCGCCATGGCGACGACCTTGTCGATCGTGACCCGGACCACCACCTCGCCCGGAACGGCGTGGCGCGCGCCGAACTCCTCCGCGCGGTCCTCGCCCAGGTAACGGGCCGCGATCCGGGTCGCCCAGTGCCGTACCGCCGCCAGATCGTCGCTGATGGCCGCCGAGCCCTGGACGACCACGAAGGAGAACGGCAACCGCTCCTCGTCGGCGCAGAGCGCCACCCTGCTGCCGCGGACCAGATTGCGGCCCTTGACCGAGTCCACCCCGGTGTTGAACACCAGGTCATCGCCGTCCATGAGGAAGCACACCGGGGTGATGTGCGGACTGCCGTCGGCCCGCACGGTCGCCAGCTTGCCGGTCCTGGTGCCCTCGGAAAGGAACCTCTGCCACTCGTCCTTGGTCATTTCGTGTGCCATGCCTGCATCCTCTCCGCGCGCTACGGCGCCGCGCCGTGGGGCACGCCGGGCCGCGGGGCCGCTTGCCGGGACGGCGGACGTGGGACAGGCTGGCACGGCGGGCCGCGGACGGACCGCGGACTGCCGTCCGGCCCGGAGAGCGGACGGGGATGCGGGGAGGAAGCGGCAATGGCATTGAGCAGCGGACTCGACTGGCTGCTGGACGACTTGACCAAACGGGTACGGAAAGTGCGGCACGCCCTGGTGCTGTCCACCGACGGGCTGGTGACCGGCGCGAGCGAGGGACTGGAGCGGGAGGACGCCGAGCATCTGGCCGCGGTCGCCTCGGGACTGCACAGCCTCGCGAAGGGATCGGCGCTCCATTTCAGGGCCGGGCGGGTGCGTCAGACCATGATCGAATTCGACGACGGGGTGTTGTTCGTGACCGCGGCCGGCGGCGGCAGCTGTCTGTGCGTACTGGCCGGTGCCGACGCCGACATGGGGCAGATCGCCTACGAGATGACGTTGTTGGTCCATCGCGTCGGGGAGCATCTGGGTGTCGCGTCCCGCCGGCCGGAGAGTTATCCACAGGCCGGCGACCGGGGTTGACGCACTGTCGTTGACTGCGGCTATGGTCGTCACTGTCAGTGATCGACCGAGTTGCGGGGGAACCGACATGACAGTGATGTGCGACGGGCGGCAGACGCTCACGGCGGGGCGAGCGGCCCGCGAACTGGAGCTGAGGAGTGGCGAGTTCGAGCTTGCCGTCCAGCTCGGAGAAGTACGAACCATCCCGGCTGAGTCCGGTGACCGGCCGGGCGGCACGGCGACACCCGTCCGGCGCCGGGTCCCGGCAGAGGAGATCGCCCGGCTGCAGGCCGAGCCGGGCTTCCCGGAGGCGCTCCGTGAGCGCATCCGCACAGTCGGCACGAATGAAGCCGCCGCGCTGATGGGCATCGGACCCGGCAGGGCCCTCCGCCTGACCCGGGCCGGCTGCTTCGGCCCCGTCCGGTTCTATGTGAACCGCTACGGCGCGGTGGTCTGGCTCTACCTCGCCTCCGAGGTCGCCGAATTCGCCGACCGTGAACCCGGCCTGCTGCGGGGCGGCACCCCCACCGCGATGCGGGTGATGCTCGACGAGGGGCAGGACTGGCGCGCCCGGCAGTGGCGCAGCCGACGGGTCGCCCAGCTCATGGGACAGACCGAGGACCCGTGGGAATCGGCAGCGGCGATCGCTGCCGTACTTCCCCCGGAAGAGCTGGCCTCGGTGGCCGACAACCCCCTTGAGCGGACCCTGCTCCGCCGGCTCAGGCCCACCCTCGCAAGGGTGCTCACCGCCACCGCGGCAGCGCGCGAAACCGTCGAACGGGTCCTGACGGCGGACGAGTTCGACGAAGTCCTCTGGTACCGCGTCAATCTCGCCCGGGCCCTCGAAAGGGCCCGCGGCGAAGAGCCCGCACGGCTACGGACAGCGGCCGCCGCGGCGACGGCCACCCACCCGGGGCAGCCGTCCAGCTTCCTGAACAGTCCCTCCTGGGATGGCCGGACACGTCCTACAGCGCCCTGAACAACCCCTCCTGGACGACGGAGACCAGCAGTCTGCCCTCCCGGTCGTAGATGCGGCCGCGGGCCAGGCCCCGGCCGCCGGTGGCGATCGGCGACTCCTGGTCGTAGAGGAACCACTCGTCCGCGCGGAACGGCCGGTGGAACCACATCGCATGGTCGAGCGAGGCCATGTCGAAACCACGCCGCCCCCAGAGCGGCTCGATCGGGATGCGGACGGCGTCCAGCAGCGTCATATCGCTGGCATAGGTCAACGCGCAGGTATGCACGAGCGGATCCTCGCCCAGTGGTCCGACCGCGCGCATCCATACCGCGCTGCGCGGCTCCGCATCCCCGATCTCCTCCGGCGTCCAGCGCAGCCGGTCGACATAGCGGATGTCGAAGGGCTGACGGCGCGCCATCCGCTCCAACGCCTCGGGCAGACCACCGAGGTGTGCACGGACCTCCTCGGCAACCGTCGGGAGGTCCTCCGGGCCGGGCACCGCCCGGCGCATCGGCAACTGATGTTCGAAGCCGGGTTCCGGCTTGTGAAAGGAGGCGGTCAGATTGAAGATCGTTCGTCCCTCTTGGACCGCGACGACCCGACGGGTGGTGAAAGACCTTCCGTCACGGACCCGTTCGACCTGGTACACGATCGGTACACCCGGCCGGCCGGGCCGCAGGAAGTATGCGTGGAGCGAGTGCACCGGGCGGTCGGCCTCCGTGGTCCGCCCGGCGGCCACCAACGCCTGCCCCGCGACCTGGCCGCCGAAGACCCGCTGCAGCGATTCCTGGGGACTGCGCCCCCGGAAGATGTTCACCTCGATCTGCTCGAGATCGAGCAGATCGACCAGCCTCTCCGCAGGATTGGTCATGACCAGTGGTCCTCCGTCCGCTTCCCCGGCGGCCTCGGGCGAAGCCGTCGCCTCACAACTGACCCACATCCGTGACCCGCACGACCGCGCGCCCCTCCTCGTCGGAGGCGGCGAGGTCCACCTCCGCCGAGATACCCCAGTCGTGATCGCCGTTCGGGTCGGCGAAGGTCTGCCGCACCTTCCAGAGGCCGTGCTCGGCGTCCTCTTCGATCTGCAGCAGCTTCGGACCGCGCGCGTCCGGACCGGTGCCCAGCTCGTCGTACTCGTCCCAGTAGGCGTCCAGGGCCTCGCCCCAGGCCTCGGCGTCCCAGCCGGACTCGGCATCCATCTCCCCGAGCTCGTCGGCCTTGTCCAGCGCCGCCAGTTCCACCCGCCGGAACATCGCGTTGCGCACCAGCACCCGGAACGCCCGGGCGTTGGCCGTGACCGGCCGCACCTGGTCGGCCCGCTCCTGCGCCTGGTCCGCCGTCTCCTCCTCGGGGTTGGCGAGCTGCTCCCACTCGTCCAGCAGACTGGAGTCGACCTGCCGCACCATCTCGCCCAGCCAGGCGATGATGTCCTCGAAGTCCTCGGACTTCAGATCGTCCGGCACGGTGTGGTCCAGCGCCTTGTACGCACTCGCCAGGTAGCGCAGCACGATGCCCTCGGTACGCGCCAGTTCGTAGAAGGACGTGAACTCCGTGAAGGTCATGGCGCGTTCGTACATATCGCGGATGACCGACTTCGGCGACAGCGGATGGTCGCCCACCCACGGGTGGCTCTTGCGGTACAGCCCGTAGGCATGGAAGAGCAGCTCTTCCAGCGGCTTGGGGTACTCGACGTCCATGAGCCGTTCCATGCGCTCTTCGTACTCGACGCCGTCGGCCTTCATCTGGGCCACGGCCTCACCCCGCGCCTTGTTCTGCTGCGCGGCCAGGATCTGGCGCGGGTCGTCCAGTGTGGACTCCACGACAGAGACCATGTCCAGCGCGTACGACGGGGACTCGGGGTCCAGCAGGTCGAAGGCCGCCAGAGCGAAGGTCGACAGCGGCTGGTTCAGCGCGAAGTCCTGCTGAAGATCCACGGTCAGCCGGACGATCCGGCCCTCCGCGTCCGGCTCCGCCAGCCGCTCCACGATCCCGCCGTCCACCAGCGACCGGTAGATCGCGAGGGCCCGCCGGATGTGCCGGAGCTGATTCTTCCGCGGCTCGTGGTTGTCCTCCAGAAGCTGGCGCATCGCCTCGAAGGCATTGCCCGGCCGGGCGATCACCGACAGCAGCATCGTGTGCGTCACCCGGAACCGCGAGGTCAGCGGCTCCGGATCCGAAGCGATCAGTTTCTGGAAGGTGTTCTCGCCCCAGTTGACGAACCCCTCCGGTGCCTTCTTCCGCACCACCTTCCGCCGCTTCTTCGGGTCGTCGCCCGCCTTCGCCAGTGCCTTCTCGTTCTCCACGACATGCTCGGGCGCCTGCGCGACCACAAAGCCCGCGGTGTCGAAGCCGGCCCGCCCCGCCCGGCCCGCGATCTGATGGAACTCCCGCGCCCGCAGTGTCCGCACCCGCGACCCGTCGTACTTGGTGAGAGCAGTGAACAGCACCGTACGAATAGGGACGTTGACCCCGACGCCCAGCGTGTCCGTACCGCAAATGACCTTCAGCAGTCCGGCCTGTGCCAGCTTCTCCACCAGCCTGCGGTACTTGGGCAGCATCCCCGCGTGGTGCACGCCGATGCCATGGCGGACGTACCGCGAGAGATTGCGCCCGAACTTGGTGGTGAACCGGAAGTTCCCGATCAGCTGGGCGATCTGGTCCTTCTCGGCCCGCGTACACATGTTGATGCTCATCAGGGCCTGCGCCCGCTCCACGGCGGCGGCCTGGGTGAAGTGCACGATGTAGACGGGGGACTGCCGGGTCTCCAGCAGCTCGGTGAGCGTCTCGGTCAGTGCCGTGGTCCGGTACTCGTACGACAACGGAACCGGTCGCGTCGCCGAGCGGACCACCGACGTCGGACGCCCCGTGCGCCGCGTCAGATCCTCCTCGAAGCGCGACATGTCGCCGAGCGTTGCCGACATCAGGATGAACTGCGCCTGCGGCAGCTCCAGCAGCGGGATCTGCCAGGCCCAGCCGCGGTCCGGCTCGGCGTAGAAATGGAACTCGTCCATCACGACCTGGCCGATATCGGCGTCCTTGCCGTCCCGCAGCGCTATCGAGGCGAGCACCTCGGCGGTGCAGCAGATCACCGGAGCGTCGGCGTTGACCGATGCGTCACCCGTGAGCATGCCGACGTTCTCGGTACCAAAAAGCTTGCACAGATCGAAGAACTTCTCCGACACCAGCGCCTTGATGGGCGCGGTGTAGAAGGTGACCTGGTCATGGGCGAGCGCGGTGAAGTGCGCACCGGCCGCCACCATGCTCTTGCCCGAGCCGGTGGGGGTGGACAGGATGACGTTCGCACCCGAGACCACCTCGATCAGCGCCTCCTCCTGGGCGGGGTAGAGGGAGAACCCCTGCTGCTCGGCCCAGCCCGAAAAGGCTTCGAAGAGGGCATCGGGGTCGGCGTCGTTCGGCAGATGATCGATGAGGGTCACGCCCCCATACTGCCTGGCTTCCCCCCGCATCACGGAACCGGCGACCCGCAACCCCACTCCACGAAGATCAACACCCGCTCATCCCGTCCGCGCTACACCCCCGCCCACTCCGCAAGGCCACCCGCCGCAGCTCCCTGCCCCGCCGCCATACCCATGGTGACCTGCGAAAACGATGACCTCCGGGCGTGCCGGCCCTCAGCCGCGCCTCAGCAGCCCACCGGCCGTGAACGACCCCGCGCCCCTGACGCAAAGGGAGGCAGCCGCGTCCCCGCACCCCCTTGCCGCCCAAAGCCTCCGCGTACACCCGACGCCTTCCGCGCAATCTCTTCACACTCCGCACACGCACATGAACTCAGCGTCGTTCGCGGCGTCGATGGGGGCGACCGGCGTGGCGGTGACGCGGTGGTGACGTGGTGGAGATCACCACCGGGAGGGCGGAGCCGGGTGGGGCACCCGCTCCTTGTCGGGAGATCATCTGGCGTTACGCTGAGTTGCCGATCGGCCGTCAGGTGCTTGGCCCACGAGTGCGAAGCAGGACAACGGCGAAGCAAGAGAACAAGGGGTGGGAACGACCATGATGGGACCGGCGCACTCGCTGTCCGGGGCCGCGGCCTGGCTTGGGTTGGGCGCGGTGACCGCTGCCGCCGGACAGCCCATGCCCTGGCCGGTGGTCGTCTGCGGCGCTCTGATCTGTGCCGGAGCGGCGCTCGCCCCGGATCTCGACCACAAGTCGGCGACCATCTCGCGGGCCTTCGGTCCGCTTTCGCGGATGGTGTGCGAAGTGGTCGACAACCTCTCGCACGCGGTCTACAAGGCGACCAAGATGCGCGGCGACTCGAACCGTTCCGGTGGTCACCGTACGCTCACCCACACCTGGGTGTGGGCCGTGCTGGTCGGTGGCGGGATGTCGTTGCTCGCGATGCAGGGCGGCCGGTGGGCGGTGCTCGGCATCCTCTTCGTGCACATGGTGCTCGCCATCGAGGGGCTGCTGTGGCGGGCGGCGCGGGTCTCCAGCGATGTGCTGGTGTGGCTGTTGGGCGCGGCCTCGGCCTGGATCCTGGCCGGCGTTCTCGACCAGCCGGGCAACGGGGCGAACTGGCTGTTCGACGGGCCCGGGCAGCAGTACCTCTGGCTGGGGCTGCCGATCGTGCTCGGTGCGCTGGTCCATGACATCGGCGATGCGCTCACGGTCTCCGGCTGCCCCATCCTGTGGCCCATCCCGATAGGCCGTAAGCGCTGGTACCCGGTCGGTCCGCCGAAGGCCATGCGGTTCAAGGCCGGTAGCTGGGTGGAGCTGAAGGTGCTGATGCCGGCGTTCATGCTGGTGGGCGGCCTCAGCGGGTTGGGCGCGCTCGATTACCTCTGAGGCGCGCCGCCCAGGTCCTCAAGCGTCTCGCCCGTGCCATGACTGCCACAGCGCCGCATAGGCGCCGTCGGCCGCGACGAGTTCGTCGTGGCTGCCCAGTTCGCTGATCCGGCCGTCCTCGACGACGGCGATGACGTCGGCGTCGTGGGCGGTGTGCAGGCGGTGGGCGATGGCCACGACCGTGCGGCCGTCGAGGACCTTGCCCAGGGAGTGTTCCAGATGGCGGGCTGCCCGGGGATCGAGGAGCGACGTGGCCTCGTCGAGGACCAGGGTGTGGGGATCGGCGAGGACCAGACGGGCCAGGGCGATCTGCTGGGCTTGGGCCGGGGTCAGGGTGTGGCCGCCGGAGCCGACCTCGGTGTGGAGGCCGTCGTCCAGTGCCCGGGCCCAGCCGTCGGCGTCCACCGCGCCGAGTGCCGCCCACAGTTCGGCGTCCGTGGCGCCCGTGCGGGCCAGCAGCAGGTTGTCGCGGAGTGAGCCCACGAAGACGTGGTGCTCCTGGTTGACCAGTGCCACCTGCTCGCGGACCCGCTCGGCCGGCATCGCCGACAGCTCGGCACCGCCCATGGTGACGGAGCCCACCCGGGGGCCGTAGATCCCGGCCAGCAGCCGTCCGAGAGTCGATTTCCCGGCGCCGGAGGGGCCGACCAGCGCGAGCCGGCTGCCCGGGCGGATCCGCAGCGACACGTCGTGCAGCACGTCGACGCCGGTGCGGTAGCCGAACGTCACCCCATCGGCGTGGACATCGCGGCCGCCGGGGGCCAGGTCCGGGTCGCCTGCTCCGGGTTCGATCTCCCGGACGCCGACGAGGCGGGCGATGGACACCTGGGCCACCTGCAGCTCGTCGTACCAGCGCAGGATCATGTTGATGGGCTCGGTCATCATGTGGGAGAGCAGCGCCCCTGTGGTCAGTTGGCCCGGGGTGATCCATCCCTGCATGACGAACGCGCCGCCGAGCAGCAGCACCGCGCTCATGAACAGCACATGTGTCAGGTCGATGACGGGGAAGAGGACCGAGCGGAGGAAGAGCGTGTACCGCTCCCACTGGGTCCAGGCGCGGATGCGCCGCTCCGACAGGTCGATCCGGCGCCGGCCGAGGCGGTGGGCCTCGATGGTGCGTCCGGCATCGACGGATTCGGTGAGTACGGTGGAAACCGCCGCGTAGCCGGCGGCCTCCGAACGGTAGGCGCCGGGCGCCCGTTTGAAGTACCAGCGGCAGCCGATGACCAGCAGCGGCAGGGCGATCGGTACGGCCAGCGCGAGGGGCGGCGCGGTGATCGTGAGCCCGCCGAGCAGCAGCGCCACCCACACCACGCCGATGGACAGCTCGGGGACCGCCTCGCGCATCGCACTGGAGAGGCGGCCGATGTCCGTGGTGATCCGCGACAGCAGATCGCCGGTGCCGGCCCGTTCCAGGACGCCCGGCGGCAGTGCCACGGACCGTACGAGGAAGTCCTCCCGGAGGTCCGCCAGCATGCGTTCGCCGAGCATCGCGCCCCGGAGCCGGACCATGCGGACGAAGACCGCCTGGGCCACCAGAGCGAGTGTGAACAGGGCGATGGTCCAGCCCAGTTGGAGGTCGCGGGAGCCCGCGGCCAGCTTCTCGACGACTCCGCCGAGGAGGTAGGGGCCGACCATCGAGGCGATGACCGCGGCGGCGTTCACGGTGACCAGGACCGTGAACGCGCGGCGGTGACGGCGGATCAGGCCGCCGACGTAGCTCCGTACCGTCGCCGGTGAGCCGACGGGCAGTGTGGAAAGGGTCTGCGGGGCGTCCGGGTCGTGGTCCGGCGGTGCCAGGCCGATCATGCGGTCTCCTCGATCCGGCCGGTCGGCAGCGCCGGCTCGGAGTCCGTGGCGCGGGTGACGATGGCGCGGTAGGCGGGGTGGCTGTGCAGCAGTTCGTGGTGGGCGGCCTCGGCTACGACCTTGCCCTCATGGAGGTACGCGACCCGGTCGGCCCGGTCCAGCAGAAGCGGGCTGGAGGTGAGGACAACCGTCGTACGGCCTCCTCTGATCTCCCGCAGGCCGTCCGCGATACGGGCTTCGGTGTGCGCGTCGACGGCGCTGGTGGGCTCGTCGAGCACCAGTACCTCCGGGTCGGTGACCAGCGACCGGGCCAGCGCCAGCCGCTGCCGCTGGCCGCCGGAGAGCGAACGGCCGCGCTCGGTGATGTGGGTGCGCATCGGGTCTCCGGAGTCGTCGACGGACGCCTGGGCCAGTGCCGTCAGCACATCGCCGCACTCCGCGGCGGTGAGGGCGTCCGCCGCGGGCACCCGGCCGGAGGACGGGACGTCGAACAGCTCGCTCAGGGTGCCGGAGAGCAGCACCGGGTCCTTGTCCTGGACGAGGACGGCCCGGCGAGCGGTGTCCCGGGGGAGGCCGTCCAGCGGAGTGCCACCGAGGGAGACGGACAGCAGGACGGCGGCGTCACCCTCGCTGCTGTAGCCCTCGCCGCCGTCGCTCCGCGGCGGGTGGCCGCCGAGGCGTTCGGCGAGCCGGCCCGCGGCGTCGGGGTCGCCGCAGACCACCGCGGTCAGCTGGCCGGCCGGGGCGGTCAGCCCGCTGACCGGGTCGTGCAGGGCACCGGTGGGCATCTCCACGGGCTCGGCGGCCCGTCCGCCGGCCGGCCGGCACTGGGCCAGTACCCGGGCCGTACGCTTCGCCGACGGCCGGGCGAAGGAGTAGGCCTGGGCGATCTCCTCGAAGTGGCGGAGAGGGAGGAGCAGGAAGGTGACCGCGCTGTAGATGCCGACGAGTTCGCCCACCGCGACCGTGCCGTCGAGGGCGAGCCGGGTGCCGTACCAGACCACCGCGATGAGCAGCAGGCCCGGCAGCACCACCTGGACGGCCGAGATCAGCGACCACATACGGGCGCTGCGCACGGCGGCCTCGCGCACCTCCTGGGAGGCGCTGCGGTAGCGGCCGAGGAAGAGCTCCTCGCCGCCGATGCCGCGCAGGACCCGCAGTCCGGCCACGGTGTCGGAGGCCAGCTCGGTGGCCCGGCCGGCCTTGTCCCGCTGGATGTCGGCGCGCCGGGTCGCGGGCGGCAGCAGGGGCAGCACGGCCAGGACGAGGACGGGCAGACCGAGCGCCACCAGGACGCCGAGCTGCGGCTGACGGATGACCAGGACGACGGCGACGCCGACCGTGGTGACCGCCGCCGCGCCGAACCGGGAGACCGTCTCGGCGAATGTGCCGATCTTCTCCAGGTCGCCGGTGCTGACCGCGGCGATCTCACCGGCCGCCACCCGCCGCGTCATCGCCGAGCCCAGCTCCGTGGTCTTGCGGGCGAGCAGTTGCTGTATCCGGGCGACGCTGGTGATCCAGTTCGTGACGGCCGCCCGGTGCAGCATCGTGCTGCCGAGCGCGATCAGCACGCCCAGTACCGCCATCAGGCCGGCGGACAGCGCGAGCCGGCCGCTGTCACGGTCGACCACGGCCTGTACGGCGAGGCCGACCGGCAGCGGGAAGGAGGCGATGGCGCCGAAGTTCACCAGCCCCCAGCAGAGGGCCTTGAGGTGGCCGCCGAGCTGCTGTCGGCAGAGCCACCTGAGGAAGGCGCCGCCCGTACGGACGTCCGGGACGCCGGGGTCGGGGTGCGGAAGATCGCGAATATGCATGAGGTCCCAGGCGAAGTCGTGGTGGGTGGCCGGCAGAGCGCCGTCCCGGCAGGCGGAATGCCCCTCTCGCCCGTCTCGTCGGCGGAGGTGCTGGAAGCCTGGCGCGTGGGGTGGGCCGATTTCAAAGGGTTTTCCGCCGTGGCCCGGTGATTCGGACAATCGTGTGGTGATCTGCGCGCGGCGAGCGGGCGCTGAGGGCCTGTCAGGCGGGCGGTGCCACCATGGGCGCATGCGAACAGCGGGCGGTGCGGTGCGGATGGCGGCGGTGGCCGTGGCGGGGCTGGTTCTTCTGGCGGGCTGCGGCGGCGCGGTCAGCCGGGACGAGGGCGGAAAGGACGACGGCGCCGCCAAGGGAGAGCGCCCCGGGGGCCCGCCGCCCGGCGCGCCGGTCACCGTCCACCCCGAGACCGTGCCCGGGATCGGCACCGCGCTGCGGTCCCGGATCCCCGCCGATTCCGGGCAGGTCGTCGCGGTCTACGGAAGGGGCCCGGACTCCGCCGACTCCACCGTGGTCCTGTACGAGAAGCACGCCAAGGGGTGGGACCAGCAGGGCAGTTGGACGGCGCACAACGGGAGGCGCGGCTGGACCGTCGACCATCACGAGGACGACAAGCGCAGCCCCGTGGGGGTGTTCACCCTGACCGATGCGGGCGGTGTGCTCGCGAACCCCGGCACCAAGCTGCCCTATACGCACTCCTCGGCGTTCACCCCGCCCTCGTACTGGCCCAAGAACACCCGTAACGACTTCGATTACGTCATCGCGATCAACTACAACCGGGTGAAGGGGATTTCGCCGCTCGACCCCACTCGCCCGGAGGGGCGGTCCAAGGGCGGCGGGATCTGGCTGCACATGGACCACGGCGGCGGCACGTCCGGCTGTGTCAGCGTCTCGAAGGCCGGGATGCGGTCGCTGCTGCGCGCCCTCGACCCCGCCCGGCACCCGGTGGTGGTCATGGGGGACAAGGCCCATCTCGCCGCCTGAGGAGCGTACGGGGCGAGGGCGGCAGGACGAGCGCCCCCGTATGCGGGCCCGGCGGGTATCACCACCGCCGGGCCCACGGCGACCGGCCCCGGGAGTCCGCCCCTGCGGAGGCCGGCCCGGGGTGTCCGGCCGCCCGGTTCCTCACTCCTCCGGCTTCTCCGAGTCCACCCCCGGCCGTGCCTGCTTCCACAGGCCACGGGTGAAGTCGGGTATCTCCTGCGGGGCGCCGTGCGCCTTGATCGAGCGGTCGCTCAGCGGTACCGGCGCCGTCCAGGTCGCGGCGTCATAGACGTCGAAGTCCGGTACCAGGCCCAGCCGCATGCACTGCATCAGCCGGAAGACCAGCATGTAGTCCATACCGTCATGGCCGCCGGGCGGGTTGGCGTGCTCCTTCCATAGCCAGTGGTCCCACTGCTCGTAGCTGCTGAAGTCGCCCCACTCGTCGTTGCTCTGGTCCGGTTCGAGGTAGATCCGCGCGGGGTAGTCCTCGAAGACGCCCTTGGTGCCGCCGAGGCTGTTGATACGGCTGTAGGGGTGCGGGGTGGAGACGTCGTGCTCCAGCCGGATCACCCGGCCCTTGGCAGTCTGTACGAGGCTGATGGTCCGGTCGCTCCCGATGTACGACTCCTTCCAGCTGGGGTCGTTCGGCGGCATATGGCCCTTGCGGTACGCGGCGAGGCCGAGTGCGGGGGTGCCGATGCTGGAGATCCGGATGGCGCGGTCGCCGCGATTGATGTCCATGTAGTTGGCGACCGGGCCGAAGCCGTGAGTGGGGTAGAGGTCGCCGCGCAGCCGGGTGTGCCACAGCCGGCGCCACGGCCCCTCGTAGTACGTGGGATCGAACATCAGGTTCCGCAGGTCGTGGAGGTACGCGCCGGCGCCGTGCAGCAGCTCACCGAACAGGCCCGCATGCGCCATCCGCAGCACCCGCATCTCGTTTCTGCCGTAACAGCAGTTCTCCACCTGCATGCAGTGTCTGCGGGTCCGTTCGGAGAGGTCGACCAGCTGCCACAGTTCCTCCAGGCGCAGCGCGACCGGGCACTCCACGCCGACGTGCTTGCCATGGAGCATCGCCGCCTTCGCCATCTCGAAGTGCAGGTCCCACGGCGTGGCCACGTAGACGAAGTCGAGGTCGCCGCGCTGGCAGAGGCGCTCGAAGTCGTGGTCGCCGTTGGTGTAGACGGCGGGCGCGGGTTGTCCGGCGTTGGTGACCTTCCTGGCGGCCCGTGCGGTCTTCTCCTTCACCGGGTCGCAGAGGGCGACGACCCGGACGCCCGGCACCGCGAGGAAGAGGTCGATCATGCTGCCGCCGCGGTTGCCCAGGCCGATGATCGCGACGCGCACGGTGGAGCGCCGTTCGAAGGGGACCCCGATCATGGTCTTCCCCTTGGCCGCAGGGGTGGTGGCGGCCGTCGCCGAGGGGCCGGTGGCCCGGGGCGCGGCCGCGGCGGCCGGACCGGCCGTCAGTCCGCCCAGCCCCAGTCCGGCGCCCGTCGCACCGGCGGTCCACAGGACCGAACGACGGCTGGGGCCCGTCTCGTTGTGGTGGTGGTTCTGCGGTTGTGCCTCGTTCATCGGTCCTCCAGAGGAGCGGTGGTGCGCCGGGGCAAACGTGAACCTCGGTCAGGACCTTGGCGGCCCGGGGCCGGAGACACAAGAGGGCCGAGGGGATTCCCGTGGCGGCGGACTTGGACTCTTCGCCCGCACCCTCAGGCCGATGCGCGGTGGGTGGGGGCGCGGGAGGGGACGA
Organism: Streptomyces sp. NPDC001339; assembly: GCF_042895955.1. NCBI lineage: Bacteria > Bacillati > Actinomycetota > Actinomycetes > Kitasatosporales > Streptomycetaceae > Streptomyces > Streptomyces sp. NPDC001339. The sequence goes on from NZ_JBIAWT010000013.1 coordinate 166,272, forward strand.
GGTCCCATCGGCGCCTTTCGCAAGTAGCTGAAAAGCCTTGCAAGGAGGGTTGACGTGTTCACGATGTTAACGGCAGGCTCCGGTACGGAATCCCCCACAGTGGCCTGGCGCGTGGCTGCTCTCGTGGGCGCGGTGCGGGACACCGCGCCCCATGCTGAAGGAGCCGCAAGATGCTGCAACGTTCCCGTCTGCTGGGCGGGGCGCTGGCCGGAGTGCTCGCCGCGGTCGGCCTCGCCACCGTCGCGCCGTGGCCCTCCCAGGCCACCCCACCGGGCCAGAAGACCGTCACCGCCACACTGTTCGAGCGCAAGTACGTGGAGGTCGCCGAGGCCTGCACCGAACAGCTGGGCCCGGCCGGCTACGGCTATGTCGAGGTCTCGCCCGCCTCCGAGCACGTCCAGGGCGCCCAGTGGTGGACCTCGTACCAGCCGGTCAGCTACAAGATCGCCGGACGGCTGGGCGACCGGGACGCGTTCGCCTCGATGGTCAGCGCCTGCCACGCCGCCGGTGTCAAGGTCATCGCCGACGCCGTCATCAACCACATGGCGGCCGGATCCGGTACCGGCACCGGCGGCACCTCGTACACCAAGTACAACTACCCGGGCCACTACCAGGACCAGGACTTCCACGCGTGCCGCAAGGACATCTCCGACTACGCCGACCGCGACAACGTCCAGAACTGTGAACTGGTGGGGCTCGCCGACCTCGACACCGGCAGCGACAACGTCCGCACCACTGTCGCCCGGTACCTGGACGACCTGCGCTCCTTGGGCGTCGACGGCTTCCGGATCGACGCCGCCAAGCACATGTCCGCCACCGACCTCGCCGCCGTCAAGGGCAAGATGCGCGACCCCGGCTACTGGGTGCAGGAGGTCATCCACGGTGCAGGAGAGGCGGTCCAGCCCGACGAGTACACCGGTATCGGTGATGTCGACGAGTTCCGCTACGGCAGCCACCTCAAGAGCGCCTTCCAGGGTGGCGGCCTCGCCCAGCTCAAGTCCGTCGCGGACGGCAAGCTCGCTGGCGACCGGGCCCGTACCTTCGTCGACAACTGGGACACCGAGCGCAATGGCTCGACGCTCTCCTACAAGGACGGCGCGGTCCACACCCTCGCCAACGTGTTCATGCTGGCCTCACCCTACGGCTCGCCGAACGTCTACTCCGGCTACGAGTGGTCCGACAAGGACGCCGGGCCGCCCAGCGGGAGCGGCGGCTGGACCGAGCAGCACGCGAAGCGGGAGATCACCGCGATGGTGGGCTTCCGGAACGCGGTGGGGCCGGCCGAGCTGACCGACTGGTGGGACAACGGCGGCAACGCCATCGCCTTCGCGCGGGCCGGCAAGGGCTTCGTCGCCCTCAACAACGGCGACGGCGAACTCAGCCGGACCTTCGCCACGTCGCTGCCGGCGGGGACGTACTGCAATGTCCTCGCCGCCGCCCCCGACAACTGCGCCGGCCACACGGTCACCGTCGAGGGCGACGGTCAGGCACGGATGACCGTCCCGGCGAGGAGCGCCGTGGCCCTGCACGTCGCACGCTGACCCGCCGGGCCCCTCATCCGCGGTGCGGACCATCGGGGGACGCGGGCCGGGTCGCCCACTCCAGCGCCAGGAGGGCCGAGCGGTAGCCCCGGCCCTCCGTAGCGTGGTCCATACCGATCTCGCACATCCGGTTCGCCGACAGATGGGCGTCGAAGGACCGCGCGGTGACCTCGGCGGCCTCCTTCGCGGTGGCCGACTCGGTCAGCTCCCTGTGCAGCATCCCGCGGTCCCCGGCGAAGGCACAGCAGCCGGCGTCGTCCGGGACGACCACCTCCCGCGCACAGGCCCCGGCCACCCGGCGCAGCTCCGCCTCGTCGCCCAAGTGCCGCATGGCGCACGTGGGGTGGAGCACCGCGGAGCCGAGGGTACGCAGCACCGTCAGACGCGGCAGCAGCTCCTCGGCGGCCCAGACGACGGAGTCGACGACGGTCAGCCCGGCGTGCAGCGTCCGGTGGTCCGGGCTCAGATACGGCACGACCTCGTGGGCGAGGCCCAGGGTGCAGGACGAGGCGTCCACCACCAGCGGCAGCCGGCCGCCGGCCGTCCAGCTCCAGGCCGCCTCGACGATCCGATGGGCCATCACCACCGCGCCGCGCCGGTAGCCCTTGGAGTGCCAGATGGCGGCGCAGCAGGTCCCGGTCACGTCCGGTGGGATCCACACCGGGCGGCCCGCGCGCTCCGCGAGGGCCACCACCGCCTCCGGCAGCGAGGGGCCCGGGTGCCCGGCCGGGCCGGCGAAGATCCGGTTCACACACGCCGGGTAGTAGACCGCGGACGCGTCCGCCCTCGCCGTCGCTGGCAGCCGGCGAGCCGCCGCCCCGGGGATCCGCGGCAGCCACTCCGGCACCAGGTCGGGGCGTACGGCCCGGCGGGCGGCACCGGTCAGCGCGGTCAGCGGCCGGTCGCCGATCCGGGCGCGGATCCGGTCGGCGGCGGCCACCGCCAGCCGGGCCGACCGCTCGACCGCCGCGAACCGCCGGGCGGCCCGCTCCGCCAGCCACTCCTCGCGGGCCGAGTGGCGCCGGTGCCGGAAGTCCTTCATCAGCGCGCCGGTGTCGATGCCCACCGGACAGTCCAGCCGGCAGGTCGAGTCCCCGGCGCAGGTGTCCACCGCGTCATAGCCGTACGCGTCCAGCAGCGCGGTGGTGACCGGGGAGCCGGGCGGCTGGCGGAGCATCTCACGGCGCAGCACGATCCGTTGGCGGGGGGTGGTGGTCAGGTCCCCGCTGGGGCAGGTCGGTTCGCAGAAGCCGCATTCGATGCAGGGGTCGGCGAGGGCCTCGACCCGGGGGATGCTCTTCAGGCCCCGCAGGTGCGCCCTCGGGTCGCGGTCGAGGAGGACGCGCGGGGCCAGCACACCGTGCGGGTCGATGAGCCCCTTGATGCGCCACATCAACTCCGTTGCCCGTGGCCCCCATTCGAGCTCCAGGAACGGCGCCATATTGCGGCCGGTGGCGTGTTCGGCCTTCAGTGAGCCGTCGAAGCGCTCGACGGTCAACCGGCAGAACGCGTCCATGAAGGCCGCGTAGCGTGCCACATCGTCCGGCTCCGCCGCGTCGAAGGCGAGCAGGAAGTGCAGATTGCCATGGGCGGCGTGCCCGGCGACCGCCGCGTCGAAACCGTGCCGGGACTGCAGCTCCAGCAGCGCCGTACAGGCCTCGGCCAGCCGGGCCGGTGGCACCGCGAAATCCTCGGTGATCAGCGTCGTACCGGACGGCCGGGAGCCGCCGACCGCCGTGACGAACGCCTTGCGGGCCTTCCAGTAGCCGCCGATCGCCGACGGGTCACGGGTGAAGGCATTGGTGACCGACGCCGCCGGCGCGACCAGCTCCAGCTCCGTCAGCACCCGCGCCGCGGCCCGCTCGTACGCCTCCCGGCCGGCCTCGTCGGGCGCCCGGAACTCCACCAGGAGCGCGGTGGTCTCCTTGGGCAGCGCCGCCCAGTCCGCCGGCACCCCGGGCACCCGCACCGACGCGCGCAGCGTGTTGCCGTCCATCAGCTCCACGGCCCGCGCGCCCGCCTCGGTGAACCGCGGTACGGCCGCCGCGGCGGCGCTCAGCGTCGGGAAGAACAGCAGCGCGCTGGAGGTGTACCGGTCCAGCGGCAGGGTGTCGAAGACGGTCTCGGCGAGGAAGCCGAGGGTGCCTTCGGAGCCGACCATCAGCCCACGGAGGATCCCGGCCGGTGTCGTGCCGTCGAGGAAGGCGTCCAGGCGGTAGCCGCTGGTGTTCTTGATCTCGTACTTGGCGCGGATCCTGGCCACCAGCTCAGGGTCCGCCTCGATCTCCGCCTTCAGCGCGAGCAGGCCTGCGCACAGCGCCGGTTCGGCACGGGCCAGCAGGGTGTCGGCGTCCGGATCGGCGGTGTCCACGATCGTGCCGGACGGCAGGACGACGGTGACCGAGGCCAGCGTCCGGTAGGAGTTGCGGGTGGTACCGGCCGTCATCCCCGAGGCGTTGTTGGCGACCACCCCGCCCAGCGTGCAGGCGAGGGCGCTGGCCGGGTCGGGCCCGAGCAGCCGGCCGTGGCGGGCGAGCACGGCGTTGGCGCGCAGCACGGTCGTGCCCGGGCGGATACGTGCCCGGGCGCCGTCCCCCAGCACCTCGATCCCGGTCCAGTGCCGGCGTACGTCGATGAGGATGTCCTCGCCCTGCGCCTGGCCGTTGAGGGAGGTCCCGGCAGCCCGGAACACCACCGTCCGGCCCTTGCCGCGGGCGTAGGAGAAGACCGCGGAGATGTCGTCGACGTCCTCGGCGACCACCACCACCTGCGGTACGAAGCGGTACGGGCTGGCGTCGGAGGCGTAGCGGACCAGGTCGGAGATCGTGTGCAGCACCTTGTCCGGGCCGAGCAGCGCGATCAGGTCGCCGCGCAGCGGCTCGGGGGTACCGGAGGCGCGGCGGCCGGGTACCCGGTCGTACGAGGGGTGGCCGCCGGCGGGGGGACGCAGGCGCTCGGGCTTCGGCTCCAGCAGGGGCATGGCACGGCACTCCTCGGCTCGATCGGACGTCAGGCCGCCGGCGGGTCACCCGGCCCGTCGGCCAGGTGGACAGCAGACCGCCGCCCCGGACCTTGTGCGGTCCGGCGGTCGGCGGAGCCAGGATCTCCTCCGCGGCGGCCGCGCGCCCTGCGCAACGCGCGCCGTCGGCCGATGCGTCGACGGCTCCGGCCGTAAGGCAACAGGAAGCATCAGGGTCGAACATCGTGCGCGCCCAGTACAAGCCCCCCTCGCACGCCACTTCACCGCATGTCGTCCCGCCGGCGCCGGTCCGCCGCGCAGGCATCGTCGGTACGGTGGCCCTCCGCCACGGGCCTGTCGCCCGTCCGTTCGGATTGCGAGATCTCCGATGAATCAGCCTGCAGCCCATAAATACCTGGCCGCGGCGGTAGTGGTGCACAACGGTCGTGTGCTGATCGTTCGCCGTAGCTACCGCGAGCGCTTCCTGCCCGGCACCTGGGGCGTGCCGTGCGGCAAACTGGAACCGGGGGAGTCCGCCGAGAGCGGCGCCCTGCGCGAGCTGAAGGAGGAGACCGGACTCCTCGGCGCCATCGTCGCGCACTCCGGGTCGTCCGCCTTCCTGAGTGACTATCAGGGCCGACGGGTCCACAACCATCAGCGGAACTTCCTCGTCCACCCGCTGACCTTCGACGTCGTACTGCCCAGCCCGGACCAGGCCCACCGCTGGGCCCGGCCGTCCGAGCTGGCCGGGGCCGGGGTGGACGCGTACAACCTCGAGGTGATCCGCCAGGCGCTCGGCGGCCGGTTCGACGCGGCCGGCCGGCACGTCCTGGCGGCCCGCATCGGCGGTCCCGGGCCGGTGCCGCTCAGTAGCCCAACGAGCATGCCAGCGCGTCGAGTTCGGCAAGATAGACGGCCGGTGGCAGCGGCACCTTGGGCTGCGGCCGGGCACGCCGGGACTCGCCACTTCTGAGCACCGTGCCGCCCGTAACGGCGCCGCCGTGCCGGACGTACACATCCGTCACCGAGCGCTGCGGCGCCGTCTCCAGGAACAGCGTGACCGTCGGCTCCTCACTCATCACCCGGTGCAGCGTACGGGCGTCCAGGCCATAGCTCTGCCCGGGCCCGTACCGCTCCGTACGCAGCAGCCGCAGCCGCGCGTCCCCGACCCGGCGCAGCCGCCAGGCCCCGCCCGGGCCGTCGATGGACTCCCGGTAAGCCGTCGCGGGCACCCCGTCCGCCGCGGGTTCGTAGCACTCCATCCGGACCCGGCCGCGCACCACGGCCGAGGCGATGGCACAGCGGTGGTTGTGGATGTCCTCGGGGGCCGGGCCCGTCCCGCCGTGCCAGAAATGCACCCGCAGCACGAAACAGGGCGCACCGGACAGCAGCACCAGCTTGTCGAAACCCAGCACATGGCGGTACGAGAGCCGGGTGCACTCCGGCAGGTCCAGATCACCGGCGGATAATCGCCGCACCAGCGGACCGAGCGCGTCCGGATGCGCCAGCCGGGCGATCGCCGCCCGCGCGGCCTCGGGCGACGGCGGACGCGGCCCGCCGCCCAGCCGTGCCACCAGCAGCCGCCGGGCTTCCTCGACCTGCATCTCCGCCTCCTGTTCCCGGTGCCGCCGACCGCCGGCGGCACCGCGCAGCCGAACCCGCCGATGTCAGGGCCGGTGGACCAGCAGTGCGTACCGCCGCAGCACCGACAGGCCCTGATACGCCATCCACACCGGGTGGCCCATGGGCCCGTCCTCCCACCGCCACACCCCGCCCCGCTGCATGCTCCGCACCCGCGCCACCGCGGTGGCCAGGTACCCCTCCCAGGCTTCCGGACCCACTTCCTCCGCCGCTGTCCGCCGCGCCCCGTCCGTCATCAGCGCCCGGGCCACCCACGCGGCGGAGAAGTGCCGCACCGACAGCAGCTCCTGATGCAGCGGATCCTCCTGGTCCGGCCGGCGGACCTCCTCCTGGCAGTTGTCCAGGTCGGGCATCGCACCGCCCGCCACCGCACCCGCCAGCAGCCAGCGCAGCCCTTCCTCGCGCACCGCGCACTGCCGGGCGTCCTCACCCAGCACCCGCGCGGCCCGGTCCAGCGCCACCACCGCCCGCGCGGTGTGCGCCGCCGAGGGCGCCGGGTTGCCGTGCCCCGTGGCCAGCGCCGCGCCCCAGCAGCGATGGCCGCCCCGCGCCGGGTCGGCGGTGGCACCGTTGACCAGCACCTCGCGCAGCCCGCCCAGCGAGCGGGAGCCGGGCGCCGCCCGCAGCAGCCCGCGCAGCACATTCGTCACGACATACGTATTGGCCAGCCCCGGCGCATCGTGGTCCGGGTCCAACAACGCCTCGCAGGAGTGTATTTCGGCCTCCAGCAGCCGTGGATCGGCGCCAGCCCGTGCCAGCGCGCCCAGCACGATCGCGGTCACCTCCGGGCGCGCCCCGCTGCCCTGCGAGCGGGCCGCCCACCCGCCACCGGGAAGCCGCAGCCGCCACAGCGTCTCGGCCACCTCACCGGCCCGTATCCGGCCGTCGTACGGGGCGATGTCGAGCAGGAGGTGCAGCCCGTACGCCGTGCCGAAAGCCGTCGGGTGCACCGGGGGACCGCTCTCCGCGAGGGAGTGTGGCCAGCCGGTCAACGGCCCCCGACCGGGCACCTCGATCACCGAAACGCCCCGCTGCAGCGCCTCGTACGTCCCGTCCATCAGCTCGGGCAGCCACCCGGCCGGCGCGGGCGCGGGCCCGGGCGGTGGCACCTCCACGGCTGCCGCGGCGCGGGCGCGCAGCAGCGCCGCCGACAGCCACACCACGGCGCCGACCCCGAAGCCCGCCGCCGCCGCTACGCAGTACCGCGCCACCTCGCCCGTGAGATTCGGCGGCAGGACCCCCAACAGCGCCTCGAACACCGCGAATGCGGTGGCCACCACGCCCAGCCGCCCCAGCCACGTCAGCAGCCGGGACGGAACGGAGGCCCACGCGGCGGCGGACGCCGGCCGCTCCGGATCCGGCACGGGCACGCCGTGGTCCGCGCCGGAAGGCTGTGGTGGTACGTCCTGCCGCAGCATGGTCTGCTCCCTCCCCCCGGGCGCACGTCCCCGCACCGCGTGTGCGAAGATATCCCGATCAGTGTAGAAATCCCCACTGACAACGGGGTCGCACACCTGTTGGAGCACCCGTCCCGCCGCGGCTTCCCGCGAGGACTCAGTCCGGCTCCTCGGGCCCGGTCAGCAGAATCACCTCCAGCGTCCGCGGCCCGTGCACCCCCTCCACCCGGGAGAGCTCGATATCACTGGTCGCGGACGGACCGGACACCCAGGTCAGCGGGCGCTCCGGCGCCAGCCGTGCCAGCGCCTGTGGCACCGAGCCGACGACCTGGCCGGCAACCCGTACCACACAGATGTGATGGTCCGGCACCAGCGTGATCCGGCGCCTGCCCTGGCCGGGGCCAGCATCCAGGACCAGGGTGCCGGTCTCCGCGATGGCCACCGCACAGCCCGTCACCACACTGTCCACGGCGTCGAGTTCGGCCGCCGTCATCGATCCCCGGTCCTCGACCCGGGTGATACCGGAGCCGGCCGACAACGCCACCCCCAGCCAGGACGGCTCCAGTCCCGCCGGCACCACCACCGACCGCGCCCCGCGGGCCACCAGCAGCCGCCCGATCAGCGCCGGCAGCCCCGCGGCGTCGCTGCGGTGCACCAGCGCCCGGTAGTCCGCGAGGTTCTCCGCGAGCAGCTCGACGGTCTCCGCCGTCGTACGGGAGCCGTGCACCCGCCGGTAGTCCCTCACCACCGCCGGATCGTCCCGCTCCGTCCCGCGCGGCACATCCGCCAGCGCCCGGCGCACCCGCGCCAGCACCACATCCCGGCTGCTCATGTGACCTCCCCTTCGGTCCCGCCGCGCCGCCCGGACGTCTCGGACGACGTCCCGCGGGTGCGCTGCCACCAGTCACGGAACGATTCGGCCGGTACCGCCGGCAGATCGCGGGTCCTCGACCACGCGCGGCCCGGACCCGGCAGCCGCCGCGGGTGGAACCGCCGGGTCCGAGCCGCCAGGCGCATCCCGCGCCGCAGCCCGCCCGGGTGGTCGAACGCCCAGGTCGCAGCGCGCATCGCGGCCCGCTCCGCGGCATGCCCGCCGGCCGGTCTGAGGACCGTACGGGTGCCGCGCACCGTGACCGGCCCGCCCTCCGCCACCCGCTCCCGCAGGTGCACCAGCACCTCGGGGATGTCGATGGCGACCGGACACACCTCGTAGCAGGCCCCGCAGAGCGACGAGGCATAGGGCAGTGAAGCCTCCAGCTCCCCCTGAACGCCCCTCAGTTGGGGCGTGAGGATGGCACCGATCGGGCCGGGGTAGGGCGACCCGTAGGCATGCCCGCCGGCCCGCTCGTACACCGGGCACACGTTCAGACAGGCCGAGCAGCGGATACAGCGCAGCGCCTGCCGCCCGACGGAGTCGGCGAGGGCATCGGTCCGCCCGTTGTCCAGCAGGACGAGGTGGAAGGTCCGCGGCCCGTCGCCGTCCGTGGTGCCCGTCCAGGTGGAGGTGTACGGGTTCATCCGCTCGGCTGTCGAGGAGCGCGGCAGCAACTGGAGGAAGATCTCCAGGTCCTGCCAGGTGGGCACCACCTTCTCGATCCCGACCACCGAGATCAGCGTCTCGGGCAGGGTCAGACACATACGCCCGTTGCCCTCGGATTCCACCACCACCAGGGTGCCGGTCTCGGCGACCATGAAGTTGGCACCGGAGATCCCCACCTTCGCGGACAGGAACTTCTCCCGCAGATGCAGCCGGGCCGCCTCGGCCAGCTCGGCGGGGGAGTCGGAGAGTTCCTCCGGCGCCGGACGGCCCCAACGCCCCATCTCCCGGCGGAAGATGTCCCGGATCTCGGAGCGGTTGCGGTGGATCGCCGGGACCAGGATGTGCGACGGCAGATCGCCCCCGAGCTGCACGATCAGCTCCGCCAGGTCCGTCTCGTACGCCCGGATGCCGGCCCGGGCCAGCGCGTCGTTGAGCCCGGTCTCCTGCGTCGCCATCGACTTGACCTTGACGACCTCGCGCTCACCGGTCTCCGCCACCAGCGCGGTGACGATCCGGTTGGCCTCCCCGGCGTCCGCCGCCCAGTGGACCCGCCCGCCCGCCGCGGTGACCGCTGCCTCCAGCTGCTCCAGATAGTGATCCAGACGGCGCAGGGTACGGTCCTTCACCGCGGCCCCGGCGGCCCGCAGCTGCGCCCAGTCGTCCAGTTCGGCCACCGCCCTGGCCCGCTTGTCGCGGATGGCGCGGGTGGCATGGGCGAGGTTGGCGCGCAGCCGGGCATCACGGGTGGAGACCGCCGCGGCCCGGGGAAACGCCGGCATGCCCACATAGGTGCCGCTCACCGCCCGCTCCCTTCCCTATTCCCATCGGCTTCCCTATCCCTACCGGCTTCCGTACCGGTTTGCGTACCGGCTGCCGTACTGGCTTCCGTACTGGCCAGGATCTCGGCGATATGGACGGGGCGGACCCTCGACCCCTGCCGGGCGAGAGTGCCGCCGATGTGCAGCAGACAGGAGTTGTCGACGGTGCAGACCGCCTCCGCGCCGGTCGAGACCACCTGCCGGACCTTGTCGGCCCCCATCGCCGCCGACACCGCCGGGTTCTTCACCGCGAACGTACCGCCGAACCCGCAGCACTCCTCGGCGCCCGGCAGCTCTCGCAGCTCCAGCCCCCTGACCTTCGCCAGCAGCCGCCGCGGCCGTTCGCCCAGGCCCAGCATGCGCAACCCGTGACAGGTGGGGTGGTATGTGACGGTGTGCGGGTAGAAGGCACCGACGTCCTCCACCTTCAGCACGTCCACCAGGAACTCGGTCAGCTCGTACGTCTTCGGCACCGCCAGCGCCGCCGCGTCGGCGAGCTCCCGGCCGCGCCCCTCGGCAGCCGCCTTCGCCCCGATCCGCGGGTAGTTGTCACGCACCATCGCCGCGCACGAACCGGACGGAGTCACCACATACTCGTAATCCCGGAACACCCGGTCGAAGCGGCGCACCAGCGGTTCGGTCGCATGCCGGTAGCCGGTGTTGAACTGCGGCTGGCCACAACAGCTCTGCTCGGCCGGGAATTCGACCGTCACCCCCAGTCGTTCCAGCAGCGTGACCACCGCCTGTCCCGTCCGGGGATGGAGCAGATCGTTGATACAGGTGACGAACAGCGCTACACGCACGTTGCCATCTCCTTGCCATCTCTTTTCGGCTGCCCCGGCCCCCTGGCGGCCGGCCGCCTCCGCGGTACATGATCACCTGTCAGCTCATCCTGCCCCAGCAGCAGGCACAGGAGAAGAACCAGGAACCGAGGACGGACCATGCCGAGCACCGGATTCATAGCCGAGGACCGGGCGCCCGACGGTGCCCGTCCGCCGACACGGACGCGGCAGCTGGCCGCCGCCTCCATCGGCAACGCCGTCGAGTGGTACGACTGGTACGCGTACTCCTTCCTCGCGGTCTACTTCGCCGAGCAGGTCTTCCCCAACGACACCGGCAATTCTCTGGTGCCGCTGCTGTCGACCTTCGCCGTCTTCGCGGTCGGCTTCTTCATGCGGCCGGTCGGCGGACTGCTGATGGGCGCGGTCGCCGACCGGCGCGGGAGGCGCGCCGCGCTGACCCTCACCATCCTGTTGATGGGCGCCGGCAGTCTGCTCGTCGCCCTCACCCCCACCTACGCGGCCACCGGCGTGCTGGCACCTCTGGTGCTGGTCGTGGCCCGCCTGGTGCAGGGCCTGTCGGTGGGCGGGGAGTTCGCCGCCTCCACGACCTTCCTCGTCGAGTCGGCCGGGCCGGGCCGGCGCGGGCTGTTCGCCAGCTTCCAGTACGTCTCCACGACCATCGGCCAGCTGCTCTCCTCCGGAACCGCGGCGCTGCTCGCCGCGCTGCTCACCGAACGGCAGATGGGCCAGTGGGGCTGGCGGGTGCCGTTCCTCATCGGCGCGCTGCTGAGCCTGCTCGGCCTCTGGATCCGGCGCGGCGCACGGGAGACCCTTCCCCAAGCTCTCCGCTCCTCCTCCGATTCCTCCGATTCCTCCGACGCCGGTCAGCGGGCGGCGGACCGCCCCGGCCTGTTCGAGGCGCTGCGCCGGCACCCTCGTCAGTCGCTGCTGATCTGCGGCATCACCGCCGGCGGCACCCTCGCCTACTACACCTGGACGACCTACCTCCCCACCTACGCCCAGGTCAACGCGGGCTTCGACAAGGGCGACGCACTCACCGTCGGAACCCTCTCCCTCGCCTTCTTCGCCCTGCTGCAGCCACTGGGCGGCCTGCTCTCGGACCGCATCGGCCGCAAACCGCTCCTGCTCGGCTTCTCCCTGGGCTTCGCGGTCCTCGCGGTACCGCTGCTGCACCTGGTCACCGACGCCTTCCTCTCCCTGCTCCTGGTCCAGTGCGCGGGCATGGTGCTGCTCACCGGATACACCGCGATCGCGGCGGCCGTGAACGCGGAGGTGTTCCCCGCCCGGGTCCGCGCCGCCGGCATCGGCTTCCCGTACTCGCTCACCGTCGCTCTCTTCGGCGGCACCGCCCCGTACATCGGCACCTGGTTCCAGCAGGCCGGGCACGCCGGACTCTTCCCCTGGTACGTGGCCGCACTCTGCCTCGTCTCGTTCCTCGTCTACCTGACCCTGCCGGAGACCGCCCACCAGCAGCTCGACCGCTAGCGGACGCGTACCTGGGGCGGCTGCTGCGTCCGCCGTCCCCCCCCGGACATGCGAAGCGCCGCCCCTCCCGGGACAGGGAGAGGCGGCGCCGCAGTGCGTGGTGCGTCAGACGAGCCAGCCCACGAAGTGGACGACGCAGGCAAGCAGGTCGGTGACGACGTTCATGTAGTTCTTCTCCTTGTGCAAGTGCGTGGTGTGGGACAACCACGAGTCATGGGATCAACTCTCCGGCCCAGCAAGGGAGTCGGCCGGAGGCGCATTGACGGTCTGCAGCCCGTCGCTCGCGCCCCGTAAGCATCACCCACCCGGCGGCGCCCCGTGAACCCCTCCCGCCCTCGATCACACTTTCCAACGAACACTCGCTCTGGCGTTCGTTTGTTCGCTCCTGCGTTACGTGCAAAGCATCCGCATCTGCCCCATCACGGCCCAGTCGCCGAAGCCCTCGCCCCCGCCGCCACCGGACTCCGCTCCGACAGCCACCGCCGGAGCTCCCGCACCGCGGCCCGCCCGGCCCGGTTGGCGCCGATGGTGCTCGCCGACGGCCCGTACCCCACGAGATGGATACGCGGGTCGCGCAGCACGCGGGTGCCGTCCATCCGGATTCCACCGCCCGGCTCGCGCAGCCTCAGCGGGGCGAGATGGTCGATGGCGGCCCGGAAGCCCGTCGCGTACAGGAACACATCGGCGTCGACCGCGTGCCCGTCGGCCCAGATCGCGCCGGCCGGTGTGATCCGCTCGAAGAGCGGCAGCCGCTCCAGTACGCCGTCCTCGCGGGCCCGCCGGATCGCCTCGGTCATCGGCAGCCCGGTGACGCTCACCACGCTCCGCGGCGGCAGCCCCCGCCGCACCCGCTCCTCGACGAGGGCGACGGCGGCCCGGCCCTCCTCCTCGCCGAACGGGCCCGCACGGAAGACCGGCGGCCGACGCGTCACCCAGGTCGTGTCCGCCGCCACCGGCCCGATCTCCAGCAACTGCTGAACGGCCGAGGTCCCGCCGCCCACCACCACGACCCGCGCACCCCGGAACTCCTCCGGCCCGCGGTACCGCGCACTGTGCAGCTGCCGCCCGCCGAATGTCTCCTGCCCCGGGAACCGCGGCCAGAACGGCCGCTCCCAGGTCCCCGTCGCATTGATCACCGCCCGCGCCGCATAGTCCCCCTCCGACGTCTCGACCCTCAGCCGCCCGCCGCGTCCCTCTTCCGCACTCTCCCGGACCGCCGACACGCTCACCGGTCGGTGCACCCGCAGCCCGAAGGTCCGCTCGTAACGGTCGAAGTACGCTCCGATCACCTCGGACGAGGGGCGCCGCGGATCGGCCCCGGTCAGCTCCATCCCGGGCAGCGCGTGCATCCCGTGCACCGCCTCGTACGTCAGCGTCGGCCACCGGAACTGCCAGGCGCCACCGGGCCGCGGGGAGTGATCCAGCACCACGAAATCCCGGTCCGGCACATAGCCCACCCGCCGCAGGTGGAACGCGGCGGCCAGCCCCGCCTGCCCGGCCCCGATCACCACGACCTCGACCTCACGCACCCCGAAGTAGTTCACGCTTCTACCAACAACCGCCCGACACGATCTCTTCCCGACCCGCCCGCCCAGACGCCTGGCCGTCCGCACACAGGGACTGACCGGCCTTCTCTGAGAACATCAACCCATGGCTGCAAGCTTCACGACACGAGAGATCGACATCCGGACCGGTTCACGCGAGACCGTCTACGACCTGACCCGGGAGTGCAAGACCTTCCTACGAGACGTCGCCCAGGGCCGGGACGGATTGCTGAATGTCTTTGCCCCGCACGCCACCATGGGGGTCGCGCTACTGGAGACCGGCGCAGGCAGCGACGACGATCTGCTGTCCGCCCTCCACGATCTCCTCCCGGCGGACGACCGATGGCGCCACAAGCACGGAAGCCCCGGCCATGGCCGTGACCACGTACTCCCCGCCCTCGTGCCCCCACACGCCACATTGCCCGTAGTCGACGGAGAACTCGCCCTGGGCACCTGGCAGTCCGTCTGCCTCGTGGACACCAACATCTCTAATGTCAACCGTAAGGTTCGACTGAGCTTCCTGGGCTGACCAAGATCGTCCTGGGGGTGGCCGCGAAATCTCCGTACCCTGCGTGCGCGAAACGGAGAAATCTTGCGCGGTACGGACCTGAACATGATCGAACGCCCCTACGACGGATGCGGAAAGTGCCTGCTCGGCGTGCGGCGGCTGTCCCGTATGAAGCTGGCCACGTCATCCCCGGAGCGTCAACGGGAGGACGTTCTGACGGCCGCCGCGTCTGTCGGGGGCCACATCATCGGCTGGGCCGACGACTGGGAGGTATCAGGAGCCACCGACCCGATGACCCGGCCCAAGCTCGGCCCGTGGCTCCGCGACGAGAAAGGGCCGTATGACGGCCTTGTCGCCGCAGCCGTGGACCGGCTCGGCCGCAACGTCGTCGACTGCCTGAACACGGGCTACAAGATGCGCGACGAGGGAAAGCTGCTCGTCACGTATGGCCACGACGGCCCCTGGGATCTGGACGACGCCACTGACGAGAACCGCTTCACCATGGAGGCGTGGGGCGCGCAGATGGAGCTGCGCGCCATCCAGCGCCGGAACCGCAACGCCACCATCAAGACGCGTGCTGCCGGACGCCCGAAGGGGAAGCCCTCGTACGGTTTCCGTTACGTCCGTGTGGTGATGGGCGGAAAGATCGACCACGTCGAGCTGCACCCGCATGCTTCCACGGTGATCAGGCTCGTCGCCCGCCGCATCCTTGCCGATCCCGAGCGCAACACGCCGAGCAGCGAAGCGGCTCGCCTGAACCGCGCAGGTGAATTGGCGCCCGTCGACCACTTGGCCGTCATGTACGGGAAGCGGTCGCGCGGTCGGCCGTGGCATCCGACGAGCCTGCGGAACATACTCCTCTCCGAGGCGGCCTTGGGCTACCTGATGCACAACGGCAAGCCCGTCATCGACCAGGAAGGCAACCCGGTACGGCTCTGCGAGGGCCTGTGGGACCGGGCGACCCACGAGGCATTGAAGAAGGTTCTCACCGCCCGGACGACCCCGTGGAAGGGTCGCCGTACCAACCGCAACTACTTGCTCACAGAGGTGGCGCTGTGCGGGCAGTGTCACCACAGGGTATATACACAGACCCAGAACTCTCCCGCTGTGCCACCGCGCTATGCGTGCACCGCCCGGAACAAGGGATGGCTGAGCGCGAAGGACTGCCGTCCCGCGCCGCTCATCCGCACTCATTTCCTTGATGAGCACGTTGAGGAATGGTTTCTGCAGAAGTTCGGTGACGGAGCGATCTTCGAGACCGTCTACGACCCCGGTAACAGGGTGGCAGAACGCATCGCTGAAGTGCAGGCCACCAGGGAGCGGCTCCGGGCCGACCGCGAGGCCGGCCTGTACGACGCTGCTGATGACGCAGAGTGGTTTCGGGAGCGATACGCCGCCCTGGGGCGTGAACTAGCGGCGCTGGAGGCCGAGCCGGTGCGTCCGCCAGGGATGGTCCAGCGACCGACGGGGGAGACCGTTGCGGACCGCTGGGACAAGGCGCTCGATGTCCAGGCCCGTAAGGAGATCCTCCTGGACTTCGGGGTGAGGGTCACCCTCTTCCCGGCCGGAGCGCCGGTCCGTTGCGTGGTTGGTGTCATGCAAGGGCCGGAGCGGAATCCTTCCGGAATCAGGTAGGTAGAGGCGCTACACGAATTTCCCGGCTTAGCCAAGTTCCCGGATTCCTTCGATCATCGGATCCCTGACTCTTGGTCGTGCAGAGGGATGAAGCGGTGACTGAAGGAATCCGGTCCGGGACGGCTGTCGGCAGCTTTTGGGCGGAAGAGGAACGCTGCGGAGGACGAGCGGTGGCCCTGCCGTCATGGTTGCTTACTACTTCGAATGAGGAAGTGGCGGCGACAGTTGCCAGGCTCTACGGCGGACAGTCTCGAAGCCGTGATCGACAGCAGGACCTCTTTGAACTGACGTTGGATAACGACGCCATCGCGGTGAACGTCGATGGCCCAGAAGCTGTGGTCAACCGTCTGGTGCTGCAGCAGGTAGAAGAGCACGCACCGATTCATGTCTGCGATGGGTTCAACTTCCTTCAGCCGATGGACAACGCAGGTGACCCTTGCGGCTGTCCCGAGTCGGTCTTCGACCGAAAAGCCGCTGCTCGATCCGGTCGCGGACCCAAGCCGGATGCCCGTCTTGCGTTCAGGCTTGCAGCGGCACCGGATTTGGTAATTTTCCACCTGACTTCGTCAACGTGGGAGTTTTCCGACTCGTTGAGTGCCGCCGTCGCCGGTATGGAGCGCGGAGACAACGGTGCGCAGATGACGATATCTCTGCAACGGAAGGCTGTCACAACGAGGTCAGGGATGGCCGTCAGCTATGTACGTCCGATCCTGTCGGTCATTCAACAAGAGTTCGCTGCCCCCGGTCAGCTCCGACTTGCTGCATGACTCCGGAGGTGATTCAGCGCCTTACTGAACTTAGAGGTCATCGTTGCTGGGGGCGGACTGGCGACTCTTAGTGACGTTGCGAGTCTGCCCCCGCCGTTGCGGGGACGACCTCGCCACCCAGCCGCACCACGGCGACGACCTGGAATTACCCCCGCATGTGCAGGGGACGACGCGGCGGCGGACCGGTAGCCGGACGTGGTGCCGGAACAATCCCCGCGGGTGCGGGGACGACGGCGCGGTGCTGCTGACGTGCTGGGCTGAGGCGGATCTACCCCCGCGGGTGCGGGGACGACCGGGCACGCCGGAGGTGGATCACGTTGCCGCAGGAAATCCCCCGCGGGTGCAGGGACGATGCGCCGGTAGCCGTGTAGGGCCGGCCATCCTTGGAACTATCCCCGCGGGTGCGGGGACGACCCGAAGTGCGTGGGCTCGGGTCGCCTGGAGGAGGAGCTATCCCCGCGGGTGCGGGGACGACGAGGTGCTGCGGCGCTGCGGTCCCGCACAGGCGGAACTACCCCCGCCGGTGCGGGGACGACGGATCCGGGTTCGAGTCGTCCTGACCGGATCTCGAACTACTCCCGCCGGTGCGGGGACGACTCCCCACACTGACGGCCGCCTCGACTCACGCAGGAAACTACCCCCGCGGCTGCGGGGACGACGCGCTGAACCTGCCCGAGGACGGCTCCTGCGTGGAACTACTCCCGCGGGTGCGGGGACGACAAACTCTGTTGTTTCTTTCCCAAGGTGTCCGTTGAACTATCCCCGCGGGTGCGGGCACGACGCCCGGGCACCCGCCTTTGTTGTTGCTACGAGAGAACTGCCCCGCGGGTGTGGGGACGGCGCCGCCTTGTGCGTGATCGGCGCGTCGTGGATGGAACTATCCCTGCGGGTGCGGCGACGACTCGCTGCGGGAAGTCGCCGAAGCCTCCGGTGACGAACTACCCCCGCGGGTGCGGGGACGACACGCGCTGGCGAAGCGAGGGGATGGGCGCGATGGAACTACCCCCCCGCCGATACGGGGGCGACTGCAGGTGCTCGCCCGCGAACCGCCAGGCCGTGGAACTACCCCTGCGGGTGCGGGGACGACGTTCGGACTCGGCCCGTGCCGCCCTCCATGCCGAACTACCCCCGCGGGTGCGGGGACGACCCCCGCTGCGTACGTCAGAAGAACTACCCCCGTGGGTACGTGGACGAGTGGAGAGCAGGTCGTTTCTCATAGTGCCCGAGAGGGCTACCCCCGCGGGTGTGGAGACGACACGGCGGCGTTCGACTCGGACGAGTCGTCTGGAACTACCCCCGCGGGTGCGGGGACGACTCCTGGGAGGAGCCAGCCGACCGCCATGCGGTAGAACTACCCCCGCGGGTGCGGGGACGACCGCCGCAACCGTCGCCGGGGCGAGTTCAGACGAGAACTACCCCCGCCGGTGCGGGGACGACACCCGAACTCGATTTCCCTGCCGTGCCGCGTAGGAACTACCCCCGCCGGTGCGGGGACGACGCAGGCGATCAGAATCGCCTGCACCAGCCGGGAGAACTACCCCCGCCGGTGCGGGGACGACTGGTACGACCCGGACATCCCCGAATCCGCCGAGGAACTACCCCCGCGGGCGCGGGGACGACGGCAGGGTGGTTGCTGGAGCTTGTGGCCGATGGGACTACCCCCGCAGGTGCGGAGACGACCGGGTTTCGGGGACGGGCCGGTCGGCGGTCCGGGAACTACCCCCGCGGGTGCGGGGACGACTACGCGCGGAAGACGCCCGAATCGTGCTGCGCAGAACTACCCCCGCTAGTGCGGGACGACAACGCGAGCCGGTGCGCCGTCTCCACCTGGGAGGAACTACCCCGCGGGTGCGGGGACGACGGCAGCAGCGTGGTGTCGTGCTGGCGCATCAGCGAACTACCCCCGCGGGTGCGGGGGCGACCACTCGGGTGAGGAGCCGGCGGGCCACGGAGTCGAACTACCCCCGCGGGTGCGGGGACGACCTGTCGTGCTGCGCTCATGCGGGCCAGCACCACCGAACTACCTCCGCCGGTGCGGGGACGACAGCCCAGCCGAGCAGTACATCAACCACCGCGGTGGACTACCCCCGCCGTGCGGGGACGACAACACTGAAGAACTCCAAGAGGTCAGCCTCTAGGGACTACCCCCGCCGGTGCGGGGACGACGACAAGGTCAGCGACGACGGAGTGAAGAACCCCGAACTACCCCCGCCGGTGCGGAGACGACCGCCACTCGAACCCGTCCTCGACGGCGGCGAGCGAACTACCCCCGCCGGTGTGGGGACGACTGCAATTCGGCTTCCAGCCGGTCCGCATGCTGCGAACTACCCCTGCTGGTGCGGGGACGACGGCCTGGACGTCAAGGCGGGTCTGGAATGCGAGGAACTACCCCCGCGGGTACGGCGACGACATCTGCGGCGCGCCCACCACGCTGATCCTCGCAGAACTACCCCTGCGGTGCGGGGACGACGGTCAGTTCGTGGCGCCCAAGCCGAACGCCCAGGAACTACCCCCGCGGGTGCAGGGACGACGTCTATCCGACGACGAACGAGGACTACGCGAGGGAACTACCCCCGCGGGTGCGGGGACGACTACGGCACGTGGGCCGAGTACGCGGCGGCTGAAGAGCTACTCCGCGGTGTGGGGACGACTCGATGGACGCCGACACCAAAACCGACGCGTTCGAACAACCCCCGCGGGTGCGGGGACGACCATGGCGCCTGACACTGACGTGGCTGACGGGAGGAACTACCTCCGCCGGTGCGGGGACGACCGTACCTCGGGCGGGAACTCAGGGCTGCACGGGGAACTACCCCCGCGGGTGGGGACGACCTCCATGGGGAAGCATCGGAGCGGGATGCGGCCGAACTACCCCCGCGGGTGCGGGGACGACAGGGCCTCCCGGATCAGGTTGCCGCGCTCGTGGGAACTACCCCCGCGGGTGCGGGGACGACCCGCCGGCGCAACCCGATCCGGAGAGCAGGTAGGAACTACCCCCACGGTGCGGGGACGACACGATCACGAAGCCGACGAACGCCGTCACCGGGGAACTACCCCCGCGGGTGCGGGGACGACATGTGCCCGCCGGGGAACTCGGTCCCGAACAGCGAACTACCCCCGCGGGTCGGGGACGACAGCTTCTGGAGTGGTACGCGCGCCCCTTCCCGAGAACTACCCCCGCGGGTGCGGGGACGACCGGCAGCCTCACGTTCGCGTCAGCGAGGGCAAGGAACTACCCCCGCGGGTGCGGGGACGACTGCACCGAAAGCCGTGTTGAGTGGGAGTCCTGGGAACTACCCCAGCGGGTGCGGGGACGACCCCGCCAGCGAACTGCCCGAGGTCGCTGAGGTCGAACTACCCCGCGGGTGCGGGGACGACGGGCCGGCAGGGGTTGAGGTGCTGGTGCCGGTGGAACTACCCCCGCGGGTGCGGGGACGACGCGGACATCCCGAAGGTACTCGCCACCACCCTGGAACTACCCCCGCGGGTGCGGGGACGACCGTCGAGGCTGGAACTCCAACGACATGGTCCGGGAACTACCCCCGCGGGTGTGGGGACGACGCTTCTCCGGTCGGGTCAAGGTGCTGCTCGGGCGAACTACCCCCGCGGGTGCGGGGACGACGTGAACAGTGACCGGTCCACTGAACTGCGCCACGAACTACCCCCGCGGGTGCGGGGACGACGACCGAGCCAACCCAGGAATCTCCCATCTGCGTGAACTACCCCCGCGGGTGCGGGGACGACTGTGCGCGGCCAGTGGGTCAGGGCCGATGGGACGAACTACCCCCGCGGGTGCGGGGACGACAGGGGGAAGGACAGCACAACGGGGTGATCGAGGGAACTACCCCCGCGGGTGCGGAGACGACGCACTTTGGCTCGTGATGTGGGTCGTTCCAGTGGAACTACTCCCGCGGGTGCGGGGACGACCTCGGCGCCGACGGAAACGCCGTGTGGACCGCGGAACCACCCCCGCAGGTGCGGGGACGACGACGCCGTCCTGGGCAACGTGCCGTACGGCAACGAACTACCCCTGCGGGTGCGGGGACGACCGGGCCACCGTCCAGGCGGCCCAGGGAACTCCCCCCCCGCGGGTGCGGGGAAACATCCCGTACAGGGTGGCCGTCCGGGGCTTGAGCGAACTACCCCCGCGGGTGCGGGGACGACGCCCGCATCGGGTTCGCCAGCTCGTACGACACGGAACTACCCCCGCGGGTGCGGGGACGACGACTCCGACCCTGCTCTGTGGATCGGCACGGCGGAACTACCCCCGCGGGTGCGGGGACGGCGAAGCCGACACCACCGGCCCCGGCACCAGCGCAGAACTCCCCCCGCCGGTGCGGGGACGACGACGATCCACGCCCAGAAGGTGCCGGGGTAGAACCACCCCCGCCGGTGCGGGGACGACCCGGCCTCGGCCCGGTAGCCGGAAGCGGTGCCGGAACTATCCCCGCCGGTGCGGGGACGACGAGGCAGGATCCATCAGGCTCCGGCCGCAGCCCAAACTACCCCCGCCGGTGCGGGACGACCTCTCGACGGGGCAGCCGCGGAGCATCCACTGGGAACTACCCCCGCCGGTGCGGGGACGACTGTATATGCGCCGCGTGTAGGCAATCAGGGCAGGAACTACCCCCGCCCGTGCGGGGACGACGGGCCCTGGCTGGTTGCCACCGCCCGGCTGACCGAACTACCCCCACCGGTGCGGGGACGACCCGGGCTCCGACGTGGCCCCGCTGTACGTGATGGAACTACCCCCGCGGGTGCGGGGACGACGGCTACACGGGCCTGCGCCGCTACCAGGCCACGGAACTACCCCCGCCGGTGCGGGGACGACCTCGGACATGATTCCCTCGACGTCGAGGACGAGGAACTACCCTGCCGGTGCGGGGACGACCCCTGCGCCCAGAAGCAGGGAAAGCTAGGGAAGGAACTACCCCAGCGGGTGCGGGGACGACTGCGAGACCTCGCGGACCATCCACGTGCCGATGGAACTACCCCCGCGGGTGCGGGGACGACGCAGCGCGGCGCATGATCTTCCAGGGCCAGAACGAACTACCCGCGCGGGCGCGGGGACGACCAGCAAGAACCCCAGGTCATACTGCTCAAGGAGGAACTACCCCCGCGGGTGCGGGGACGACGGGCCGGGGTGGCAAGGTACTGGTGGAGCGTGAGAACTACCCCCGCGGGTGCGGGGACGACCCCTCACGGACCTGGGGAACGCCGTGCGGTTGTGAACTACCCCCGCGAGTGCGGGGACGACAAGAACATCAGCACCTTGAGGTCGGCGCCCTGCGAACTACCCCCGCGGGTGCGGGGACGACCACGAAACCCAAGTCGCGCACCAAGGCTGGTAGGAACTACCCCCGGCGGGTGGCGGGGACGACGGGACGTCGACCTTGAGGAGCAAAGGGTGCGCGGAACTACCCCCGCGGGGTGCGGGGACGACAGGAGAAACCGGAAGAACACCTCTCACTGGTACGAACTACCTCCGCGGGTGCGGGGACGACCGGGTGACAGCGCTCATGATCACCGGGGCCCACGAACTAGCCCCGCTGGTGCGGGGACGACCGCCGTAGTGACCGGTCCGGCCTGTGAGGCTGAGAACTACCCCCTCCGGTTGGGGAGGGGGACGACAGCGGGTCGGCTGGCTTTCCCGGGCCGGACAGCGAACTACCCCCGCCGGTGCAGGGACGACGTCGGAGTCGCTGAAGAGGTGCGGGCGGATGGGGAACTACCTCCACCGGTGCGGGGACGACCACCGTGCGTACCTCCGTACGTACCGCCCTGCGGAACTACCCCCGCAGGTGCGGGGACGACGCAGGGCCGGTGAGTTCCATGGTGCCGTCCGGGGAACTACCTCCGCGGGTGCGGGGACGACCCGGCCTTCCTCGGATACGGAACGGTCTATGTAGAACTACAGCCGCCGGTGCGGGGACGACGGTCGTGAGACGGGCGCCTGTGGCAAACGTGGGGGACTACCCCCGCCAGTGCGGGGACGACGGGATCAGGGGGGAGACGGACGCCCCCCGGCGCGAACTACCTCCGCGGGTGGGGGACGACGCACTGACGGGGGTACGGGCATGAGCAACGTCGGAACTACCCCCCCGCGGGTGCGGGGACGACGGGGGAACGGAGACGGGGCGGTGACGGCGACCGGAACTACCCCGCGGGTGCGGGGACGACAAAGCAGCACAGACCACGAAACTCGCCGGTCGGGAACTACCCCCGCGGGTGCGGGGACGACGACCGCTGGATGACGCATGACGCGGTGCCACGGCGAACTACCCCGCGGGTGCGGGGACGACTACGGCCCGCACAGCGGGCACTCGTGCGGCGCGGAACTACCCCCGCGGGTGCGGGGACGACACCGACGAGAAGACCATCGAGCGGCTGCTGCAGTGAACTACCCCCGCGGGTGCGGGGACGACCCGGTGGCGGTCGGGGCCAGGGGCTTCCAGGTCGAACTACCCCCGCGGGTGCGGGGACGACAGATGGGAGGAGGGCCGCTAATTCAAATCATCGGAACTACCCCCGCGGGTGCGGGGACGACATCCACGTGACCCGGTATGTCCCGGAGGAGCCGGAACTACCCCCGCGGGTGCGGGGACGACGAGTTTGGTCGTCTGTGCTGCTTTGCTCCAAGAGAACTACCCCCGCGGGTGCGGGGACGACGGGAGGACTGGCTCCGCGAGCTGTGGACCGGCCGAACTACCCCCGCGGGTGCGGGGACGACTCTTCCGGGGCTTCTCGGTCTGCCTCCTCGGGAGAACTACCCCCGCGGGTGCGGGGACGACCTCCTCCGAGTACAGCGATGCGCCTCCCAGGCTGAACTACCCCCGCGGGTGCGGGGACGACGGTGCTGGAGGAGATCGACCGGGCGCGAGCGGCGAACTACCCCCGCGGGTGCGGGGACGACAGCGGTAAGCAGGGGCGAAAAGGCGACCACGAGGAACTACCCCCGCGGGTGCGGGGACGACCACATCGCGCCGCTCGTCCATGGCCTCGGCAAGGAACTACCCCCGCGGGTGCGGGGACGACGCGACCCCGAGCGTTCGCCGGCGCTGGAGTGGCGAACTACCCCCGCGGGTGCGGGGACGACTCTACGGGCTGGGTCGCTGAGCAGTGGAAGCAGGAACTACCCCCGCGGGTGCGGGGACGACTAGGAGCAATCGAGCGCATCATCGAGGAGCGGGGAACTACCCCCGCGGGTGCGGGGACGACTGCGCGCCCGGGAATCCCGCAGATCGGTGCGTCGAACTACCCCCGCGGGTGCGGGGACGACGAAATGAAGCACTCTTCCGAAGTCGCGAAGAACGAACTACCCCCGCGGGTGCGGGGACGACCTTGACTCTGTGTCGGGGATATGTCGGTGGAGGGAACTACCCCCGCGGGTGCGGGGACGACGGTCGCCGAGATCCTTTACTGGACCATCGACTCGAACTACCCCCGCGGGTGCGGGGACGACGAGGCTGCTGAAAGGCGGCGGATGGTGAGGTGGGAACTACCCCCGCGGGTGCGGGGACGACGCGACCCGACACCCGACCACCCCCATAAGGCTAGAACTACCCCCGCGGGTGCGGGGACGACGCCCCGCGATACGCGTGCGGCGTGCGCTCGGAGGAACTACCCCCGCGGGTGCGGGGACGACCCTCGTTCTGCTCAGCCAAGACCCACTGTTGAGGAACTACCCCCGCGGGTGCGGGGACGACCTTCACCGCGGCGGGCTGTTCCAGGGCCAGCAGGAACTACCCCCGCGGGTGCGGGGACGACGCCGACGTCCCCAACGAAGACCGTGGCGGAAGGGAACTACCCCCGCGGGTGCGGGGACGACGGTCGTCTGGCCCACGCGTGGCCAGCTGTCGACGAACTACCCCCGCGGGTGCGGGGACGACCCGGGGACCGCACGGGGCAGCGCACCCAGCGAATGAACTACCCCCGCGGGTGCGGGGACGACCCGCCGTATCCGACGGTGCGGCCCTGCACCGCGGAACTACCCCCGCGGGTGCGGGGACGACACGTCGCTGCCGATATCGACCAACTGGAGTCGAGAACTACCCCCGCGGGTGCGGGGACGACCCGTTCGTAGTGGTGGTCGTGGCCGTTGAGGACGAACTACCCCCGCGGGTGCGGGGACGACACTTCTTGACCTGCGCGGATGCTAGCGGTGGGACCGGTTTTCCTTTGGCAGGATCGGCGGTCGGGTCATGTGGTCCAGGGCCAATGTCAGTGGGCGGGTCTATGGTGCGGATCCACTGTACGGAGAGGGCTGCGCTGATGGAGCACACGGGATCGATTGTCGACCTGATGCGGGGGATGGGACTCTCGGAGGAGACCGTTGCCAGGGTGTCGCGATTATGGGGGAAGTCCGCGGCGCGGAACGGGGGACGGACCCACCTGTTACTCGGGCACTTGCTGGACACCGCTGCCGTGGCGGAGGTGATGTGGGACCGGTACCTGTCGGCCGCGTTACGGCACCGGTTGGAGGAGATCAGTGGCGGACGCGGGCGTCTGTGGTTCATGTGGATCTGTGGGATTCACGACTGCGGAAAGGCGTGCCCTGCCTTTCAGGCGATGGACGATGCGGAGGCCGCCCCGGTCAGGGCAGCGGGTCTGGTGTGGGGGAGGTTGCCGTCGGACCGTCGGCAGCGGTGGCGGCATGACGTGGCCGGCGCCGCGTTGCTGCGGCCGAGATTGGTCGCGGAGTGGGGGAGTTCGGAGAGCGCGGCATGGGTGTGGCCGTTGGTAGCCGGCCATCACGGGACGTTTCCGTCCGTCCAGGGGCTGAAGCCGAAGCATCGGGAGGTCCAGGGGCGGGGAGCTGCGTGGGAGGCGGTGCAAAGGGCGGTCGTTGACGTGTTCACCCGGGCCGTCGGTTTTGCGGATCTGGCCGATGCGCGACCGGTGGGCGCTTTGAACCGGGCGGAGCAACTGGGGCTGTCTGGACTGATCGTCATGGCGGACTGGATCGCCAGTGACAGCGAGCAGTTCGAGGGGATCGCGGATGCGCGGAAGGTGTCTCTCGCCTCGGCGCGCCAGCGGGCCGAGGCGGCGTGGCAGCGGCTCGGTCTGCGAGGCGGGTGGGACGAACTCGCGATTCCCGAAGATCGGCTTACTCCTCTGACCGGGCGGCTGGGAGTGACCCCGAGGGCATCGCAGCAGGAGCTGGTCGAGCGGGCGTGGTCGATGCCGGTGCCGGGGCTGATGGTGGCCGAGGCTCCGATGGGGGAGGGCAAGACGAAGGCCGCTCTGGCGGCGGCCGAGGTGCTAGCAGCCCGGTTCGGGCTGGAGGGTGTCTTCGTGGCCATGCCGACGCAGGCGACCAGCGACCCGATGTACGAACAGGTGCTGGAGTGGGTGCGGACGTTCGACCCTGAGCTGGAAGCGCAGGTCGCACTGCTGCACGGCAAGCGCCGTTTCAACCCGACGTGGCGGGAGATCTGGGAAAGCAAGCGGATAGACCCGGTTGGACAAAGCGGCCGGGGCGAAGAGCCGGCGGCCTTGGACCCGTTCGACGTCTACGGGGCGACCGAGGAGGACGCCGAGTACGGCATGTCCGCCTGGACATCAGACGCAAGCGGCAGACCGCAGGAAGAGCGTGACGGACCGGCCCGGTGGTTCCTGGGTAACAAGCGGGGCCTTCTGACGGCGTTTGCTGTCGGCACCGTGGATCACCTCCTGTACGCGGCGACCCGCACGCGGCACGTGATGCTGCGCTTTGCCGGACTGGTCGGCAAGGTCGTGGTGGTGGACGAGGTGCACGCCGCGGACGTCTATATGCGCCAGTTCCTCTTGGAGGCGCTGCGCTGGCTCGGGCAGGCCAAGGTCCCGGTGGTCCTGCTCTCGGCGACGCTTCCGCCGGCCCAGCGGCAGGCATGCGTCGATGCGTATCTGTCGGGTGCTCTGAGCGCGGCGGACGTGGTCTGTCCAGTGCCAGAGCCGGCTGGTTATCCGTGTGTCACCGCGGCGTACGCCCTCTATGGGGCTTCCGTGGCAGTGAGTTCGCGTGAAGCGGTGCCGTCCTGGCGCGCGTCGGCGTCGACGCGGATCGACTGGTTGCCCGATGCCAGCCCAGACGGGGGGCTGCTCGCCTCGACCGTGATGAAAGAGGCAGCCGACGGCGGGGTGGTGCTGGTGGTGTTGAACCAGGTCGACCGAGCCCAGGCTGTTCACCGTGCCTTGACGGAGGCCGGCTTCGACGGGCAGGTGCGGCTGCTGCACGGTCGACTGTGCTCGGCCCACCGGGCGGAGCGAACCGAGGAGTGCCTGCGGCTGCTGGGGCCAGGGGCGAATGAGGAGCGCCCTGACCGGATGGTGGTGATTGCCACACAGCTTGCCGAACAATCATTCGATGTGGATGCGGATCTGCTCATCACGGACCTTGCTCCCGTTGACCTGCTCCTGCAGCGCATCGGGCGGCTCCACCGGCACAGTGGCCTCCGGAGACCGTCTGCGTTCGCCAAGCCGCGTGTTCTGGTGACAGGCCTGGCGGTTGGCGAGAGAGGGCGCCCGCGCTTCCTGCCCGCGTCCAAGGGGATCTATGGGGAGTGGGCGCTGCTGAGGGCGGCCGCCCTGGTCGCTGAAGCCGCGGGGCCGCTGAGTGGAGGAACGCGGCAGACAGACGGGTGGAGTATCCCGGCCGATGTGCCGGGTCTGGTTGCCAGGGCCTACGGGGAGGCGGAGGTCTGCCCACCGGATTGGGACGAGGCCGTAGCGCGCGAGGTGTGGAGCGCAAAGGAGCAGCAGCGGGAGAAGGACGCGGAGGGGTTCCTGTTGACCCGCCCCCGGGAGTGGGGAGCGCCAACGTTGGAGGGACTCCACTACGGGGGCATTCAGGCGGCATCCGAAGAGGACCTCGACGCCGTGGTGCGGGACGGGAAGCGGTCGGTGGAGGCGGTGATCGTCCGGCGCTCGGCCAGCGGGTACCGATCGATCGACGGGACCTGGATCGGCGTACACGGTGAGGTGGACGACGAAACGGTGGTCGGCCGGCTCTTGGGCGGTACCGTGCGGCTGCCTTCCCGGCTGACGGAGGCTGCGGAGGCGGAGGGGACGGGACTTGTTCCTTTGCCTGGGTGGGCCGGTCACCCCTGGCTCAGGTACGCCCCGGCGCTCGTGCTGGAGGAAGACGGGACAGCTGCGCTGGGCAAGGACAGGGTCTCGTACGACGACGTTCTGGGGTTGGTCGTCGAACGAGGCTGAACGGCGCCTGGAGCCGGGCCCGAGCCCTCTCACCCCGCGCTGCGGGGACGATGCGAAGCACCAAGCGGGAACACCCCCGAACTCGGGGAGGGGCGGCTCCGTGCGCCGTCGGGCAGGGTACAGGGTCGCCGCTCGCGTCGTCTGCCGGGATGTGAAGGTCGTCCGGATGCACCGGATTCGGTTGTAAGCAACAAGCGTTGTGTGCAAGCCTTGTTGCGATCAGGTGGCACGCCAAGTCGCGTGGCGAGAAGGCGAGTTGCCGTGACTTCCTGTGCGTTTGGGGAGACGTGCACACGATTCATGGAGGGGGGAACCACGGTGGACGCCGACGGAGATCTCGTTCACGGCAGTTGGCTCACCACAGTCGATGCCGACGGCGCAGTCCGCACGGCCGGATTATTCGCCGCGTTGATGGGTGCGCACACGGTCCGGAGGCTGGAGCTGCCGGTGCCGACGATGCTGCCCGCATTGCTGCGACAGATGCTCCTGCCGGTGGTGCTTGATGCCATCGGCGTGCCGCGCACGCGGCAGGAGTGGGCGGAGCGGTTCAACCGCGGCAGATTCTCGGACGCTGAGGTGGCGCAGCTGACCGACTACCTCGGGACCCGCTATGGCGACCGTTTCCGGCTCTTCGACGACAAGCGCCCATTTGCGCAGGTCGCCCACCTGGAAGCGCTCAACGGAGAGACCAAGTCGGCCGCGC
Organism: Streptomyces sp. NPDC001339; assembly: GCF_042895955.1. NCBI lineage: Bacteria > Bacillati > Actinomycetota > Actinomycetes > Kitasatosporales > Streptomycetaceae > Streptomyces > Streptomyces sp. NPDC001339. The sequence goes on from NZ_JBIAWT010000013.1 coordinate 194,809, forward strand.
AACTCGTGCCGTCGATCGCCTCCGGCAACAACGTGCCGCTGTTCAGTGCGGTGACCGAGGGCGATGAGCTGCTGTTGACGCCTGGGCAGGCGCTGCTGTGGCTGCTCCACGCGCACTGCTGGGACACTGCTTCCATCAAGACCGGAGCCGTCGGCGATCCTCAGGCGAAGAACGGCAAGACGACCGGAAATCCGACGGGCCCGCTCGGCCAGCTCGGGGTGACCGTCCTGGTGGGCCGGAACCTGTTCGAGACGCTGATGCTGAACACGCCGGTCTTGCCTGCCGGCCTGGACCCGGCGGACCGGCCCCAGTGGGCCTGGGACGAGCGCCCGGCATCGCTGGGCTGGAAGTCGCCAGCCAGTCCGGAGTGGTCGCCACGCCCGGCTGGCGGACTGTTGGACCTGCTCACCTTCCAGGCCCGCCGCATCCGACTGATCCCGTGCGAGACGGAGAAGGAGCCGCGGGTGCATCGAGCAATCGTCTCCGCTGGCGACCGCCTTGCCCAGACTCCGGAATGGGACCCGCACACAGCGTGGTCCCATTCCGCCAAACCGAAGGCGGGCCAGCCCCGACGGCGCCCCCGCCGCCATGCCTCCGGGCGCTCGGCCTGGCAGGGACTGGGCACGCTGCTTGCGCTGGCCCTGCCCGTCGAAGGCGACGGACCGTACACGTCCGTCCTGCTGCGCCAGGCTGGTGATCTGCGCGCCGAAGACGTCCTGCCCGCCGACTATCCGCTCGGTGTGGAGATCTGCGGTCTCGAATACGGCACCCAGTCCGCCGTTGTCGAAAACGCCGTCGGTGACAGCCTGCCGCTCCCGGTGGCCTCACTGCTCGCCGAAGACGACTGGCTGCGCGCCGCCATCTTGGAATGCGTCAGCCAGGCGGACCAGGCCGGCCGTGCATTGGACCACCTCAACAACGATCTGCGACGGGCTTGTGGCGGCGATCCGCTGCCGCGGGACAAGGGTCAGCGCCCCTCCTCCCAGTTCCTGCACACCCTCGACGGAACGATGCGCCGGCTGCTCGCCGGGCTGCGCACCGTCGGTGAGGACGACGACCTGCTGGAGCGGGCCCAGGTGGCCTGGGAGCTGTCCGTACGGGCGGCGGCCGTCGGGGAGGCCGAAGCGCTGCTTGCTGCCGCGCCGCCGCGTGCGGTGGTGGGACGCGTTGAGAAGCACAACGGCAAGGAGGTCGTGTACCGGAGCGGCAAGGCTGCCGGCATCTTCTACAAGAAGCTCGCCGAGATCCTGCCCCGGCTCCCCGGAAGCGGCTCGGGCAACGGGGAGGCGGCGGCATGAGCACCGTAACCGGCAGGACCCGCAGCGGCCTGCGCGCCTACTTCTGGGAAGAGGCCGCAGCGGACTGGCAAGCCTGCGCACAGGAAGGCCGCCCCAGGTTCTCCGAGCACGTCACACGCAAGCTGCGCGGCTTGTGCGACGGCATCAACGGCGAGCCGGGCACCGTTCCCGCCATGCGGGACACCCACCGGGTGCGGCTGACAGACGCAGCCCGGGACTCGGACCGCCTGCCCGACCTCTACATCGCTGAGCACGCCGCACTCACCCTCTTCGGGCGCCACCAGCAAGCGGCCGCTGAACCCGCCCATCGCCCGAGAGGCGGCCTGGGCACGGCCTGCCGGGAACTGCGCCGCGCCGAAGCATTCTCGGTAAGCGCTGTGGACCAGCGGCTGATTGCGGCGGCCACTGCACAGGACCTCCTTGAGCTTGTCCAGCACCTGTACCGGCTCGTTCCGCTGCTGGGGCAGGCGGGCATCGGCCTCGACTACACCCGGCTGCTGTACGACCTTGCTGCCTGGGAGAGCCCGGGCCGAGACCGGGCCCTGCGTTCCTGGGGGCTGCAGTACACCGAACCGTTCGCTGCCGACGATGACGCACATGCCGCCCCGTACTGGACCCGCTTCGCACCGGACCGGGTGGAGAACGGCGCACAGCTTGCCGCCCTGAGGTCCGGCACAGGCCGTGAGGCCGGCACTGTCCCCGCGATGTGGCCGTACTACCGCACCCGTATGTCCTGCGACCTGCGTGAGCGGGGCTCTCTCACCCGGGACCTGATCGCCGAGCACGCCGCACTCACCCTCTTCGGGCGCCACCAGCAGGGCCGCAGACGGAGGATGCACATCCCGGGCAACACCCCAGGCACCGCCGCGCGCCTGTTGCTGGCGAAGAGCGGCAGCGGAGAGGAAGCGCTGGAACGCCGGTTCGGTGCCCTCCTTACCTCGATCGACGGCGGCGAGCTCGCGATGCATTTGCGGGGCTTGGTCACTCTGCTCTCCCGTGCCGAAATCGGACTCGACTACGACCTTTTGCGCACCGCTCTGCGGACGTGGGACGACCCCAAGCGGCCGAATGCCCAGGGCCGTTTCCGTGACCGCTGGGACCGCGACTTCCGCGTCGAGCCCACCTTCAAGAATTCCTGACATCGGCGCTGGACAGCCGTTTCCTCGTCCGGCGCTGCATCACCCTGCCCTATCCAGCTACGTGTGTCGCCGCTGGCGACGCCTCATGTCACCGAGGAGCCCGTTCGTGACTCAGCCCACCCTGTTCGTCGAGGTCCACATCCTGCAGAGTCTGCCTCCGTCCAACGCAAACCGGGATGATTCGGGTACTCCGAAGCAGGCGCTCTACGGCGGCGCCCGCCGTGCCCGGGTCTCCTCCCAGGCGTGGAAGCGGGCCACCCGCACCGAGTTCGCTAAGGCCGTAGAGCCGGCCGACCGCGCGACGCGGACCAAGCGGATCGCCGCGCTGCTCGCCGAGCGGCTCACCGTGCCGGTCACTGAGGGGGGTGCGGGACTGGAAGCTGCCCAGGCCGACCGTCTGACCGCTGCCCTGCTGGAGCCTCTCGGGATCGCCAAGTCGTCCAAGAAGGAGGAGCAGTCCGCCTACCTCCTGTTCTTCGGCAAGCGTCAGCTCGACGAGATCGTCAAGCTGCTGAACGGTCGTGCCGCGGAACTGGCCGCCTTGTCCGACGCGGACCTCAAGGCAGAAGTCGGCAAGCTTCCGGTGGTCGCCACCCTCTCGACCGGTCACCCGGCGGAGGTCGCGCTCTTCGGCCGCATGGTCGCCGACCTGCCCGCCCTCAACGTGGACGCCGCCGTCCAGGTTGCACATGCCTTGTCCACGCATGCAGTGCGCACGGAGTTCGACTACTACACCGCGGTGGACGACGAGAACACCGAGGACCACGGCGCGGGCATGATCGGTACCGTCGAGTTCAACTCCTCCACCCTCTACCGCTACGCCGTCCTCGGCGTACACCAACTGCGCGACAACCTCAGCTCCGCCGAGGACACGCGCGACATGGCCATCCGGTTCGTCGACGCCTTCACCCGCTCCATGCCCACCGGACACCAGAACTCCTTCGCTCACCGCACCCTGCCCCACCTGGTGCTCCTCACCCTCCGCACGGACCAGCCGGTGAATCTGGTCTCCGCGTACGAGGAACCGGTCGTGGGCGTCACCGGCCTGTCGACCGAGTCTGCCGTTCGCCTGGCCGACGAGCTGAAGTCCGTCAGCGCCACCTGGGGCGCCGAACCGGTCAGCACCCTGGCCGCCTACAACGTCGAGGCCGACAAGCTCACAGAGGTGTTCGGCCCGTCCCTCACCTTCCCGACACTGCTCGACTCCCTCGGTGAGCTGGTCGGGCAGTGGCTCGCCGACGGCGAGATCACCAAGGCCGACGCGCGATGACCGACCACGCCGTCCTCATCCTCAGGCTGGCCGCGCCACTGCAGTCGTGGGGCGGCCCCTCCCGCTACAACCGGCGCGAGACCCGGCCTCAGCCCACCAAGTCCGGCGTCCTCGGCCTCCTTGCGGCCGCCGAGGGCCGCGCCCGCGAAGCCTCGATCACCGACCTCCTCGACCTTCGGCTCGGCGTGCGTGTCGACCAGCCGGGCTCACTGCTACGCGACTACCACACGTTCAGCGACCACCGCGGCGTGCCGTTGCCCTCCGCCAAAGTGAACGCCAAGGGCGTGCAGACGAAGACCAGCCCGGCCAAGTACACCGGCGTCACTCAGCGCTTCTACCTCCAGGACGCCGTCTTCGTCGCCGCCCTGCGCGGCCCGGCACCCCTCCTGGAACGTCTGGAGCACGCAGTACGCCACCCCGCCTACCCGCTCTCCCTCGGTCGCCGCTCCTGCCCGCCCACCGGACCGGTCAGCCTCGGACTGCACGCCGACGCCGAACTCCCGGATGCGCTGACGGCCGTACCGTGGCAAGCATCCGCCCACCGCCGCAGCCAAGTCCAGGCGACGGAAGTGACGCTGGAGGCCACAGTCGAGGACCTCGCCGGCGACCAGCTCGCCGTCGACGTCCCCGACACCTACGACCTCAAGACCGGCACCCTCTTCGGCCGACGGACCGTCCGGCACCTGTGGGTCACCCTCCCCACCGGTCGGCAAGCAGCACAACCGGCTGACAGGGAATCCCCTCCGGCCAACCCCGGCCACGACCCGTTTGCCCTCCTGGGCTGGTGACCCTGATGCCCTACCTTTCCAAAATCGCCCTGAACCCCCGCCGCCGCAAAGCGGTCTCCCTGCTCTCCAGCCCCCACCGCCTGCACGCCGCGATCCTCGCCGGTCTCGCCGTGCAGCCCGTCACTGAACGCGTCCTGTGGCGGATGGAGAACAACACCTCCCATCGCGCCGAGATCCTCGTCCTTACCGAGAGCCGCCCCTCCTGGCAGCATCTCGTGGACGAAGCCGGCTGGCCCGGAGCCGACGGCGGCGAACCGCTCATTGCCGACTACAAGCCACTCCTCGAACGCATTGCACTTGGCCGGGAGTTCGGCTTTCGCCTGACCGCCAACCCCGTCCAGAGCGTGCCGCGCCCTACAAAGCCGAGTGAGCAGCAGAACGCCCGCCTCAAAGCACACACAGAACGCCCCCATACCGCTGGCCGCCGCCCGCGTGGCTTCCGCCTGGCCCACCGAACAGCAGCTCAGCAACTCGACTGGATCCTCGCCCGAGCCGAACGCCACGGCTTCACCATCCCCGAGGCTTCTTCCGACGCGCCAGCCCCAGGACTCAAGGCAGACGGCTCACTTGCTGCGGGACCTGCCGTGTCGATCGTCAGCCGCGACATCCTGCGCTTCAACAAGCACCGTGACGGGCCGCGGATCACCCTCTCCACGGCCACCTTCGAAGGACGGCTGAGGGTCACCGACCCCGACGCGCTGCGCGCGGCGCTGCTGGGGGGCATCGGGCCAGCCAAGGGATACGGGCAGGGACTGCTCACCCTGGCCCCGGTAAGAGCACAGGCGGCGGTGACCAGTGCGTGAACCTTGGTGGCGGGCCGGTCCGCAGGAAGTGCACAGGCTGGAGGACCGCGTCTCCAGCCTGTACGTCGAGCGCTGCCACATCGACCGTGACGACAACGCCGTCGTCCTGGTCAACAAAGCACGAGTGGTACACGTTCCAGCCGCCTGGCTCGCCGTCCTCCTCATCGGCCCTGGAAGCCGCATCACTCACGGCGCCGTCACCCTGCTCGCCGACTCCGGCACCTCCCTGTGCTGGGTCGGCGAGCACGGCGTCCGCCTCTACGCCTCAGGCCACGGCATCGCGCGCGGCTCCCAACTCCAACTGCGGCAGGCATGGCTCGTCACCCGCCCCAAGGAACGCGTCGCGGTCGCCCGCCGCATGTACGACATGCGCTTCCCCGACGAAGACACCTCCGGCCTCACCCTCCAACAACTACGAGGACGGGAGGGCACACGCGTCCGCCGACTGTACGCCCAGCACTCCGAACGCACTAAAGTGCCCTGGACCAAGCGGGAATACAAACCCGGAGACGCCTTCGCAGAAGGCGACGACGTCAACCGACTGCTTTCCGCGGCGAACTCCGCCCTGTACGGGATTTGCCACGCCGTCATCACGGGCATCGGCGCCAGCCCAGCCCTCGGCTTCGTTCACACAGGCTCCGCACTGTCCTTCGTCCTGGACGTCGCCGACCTCTACAAGGCCGAGTTCACCATCCCGCTGGCCTTCGACCTCGCGGCCAAGGGACTCACCTCGGAGCGCGACGCCCGCACAGCTCTCCGCGATGCCGTGGTCCAGGGCAAGCTGCTGTCCCGCGTAGTCGCGGATATCAAGAACCTTTTGATGCCGGAAGGCGCCACCCTACTGGAGGAAGACCTGGGAGGACTGTGGGACGACGGAGATGGTGTCGTCAGCGGCGGCCGCAACTGGGATTCGCCCCCTTTCAGTCCTGACAGCCACCTTGACGTCATCCCGGACCCAGGCAGGAGCACAGCCCCATGAGCGCCGCGACCACGGTCGTGGTCCTCATCGCCGCCCCACCCGGTCTCCGGGGCCACCTGACGCGCTGGTTCGTCGAAGTCGCCCCAGGCGTCTTCGTCGGTAGCCCCAACGCGCGCGTCCGCGACGGCCTGTGGAAGGTCTTGGCCGAGCGCATCGGCGACGGCCAGGCAGTCATGATCGAGCCTGCCCGGACCGAACAGGGCTGGGCCGTCCGCACAGCCGGCCAGGACCGTTGGACGCCCACCGACTTCGATGGGCTCACTCTCATGGCCCGGCCGAGGGGGAATGCTGGGCAGGCGTGGAAGGTCGTCGCGAATCAAGCAAGCGAAATGGCATGATTACGCGCCAACAGTGCAGGTCGAGAAGTGTCGTCCCCGCGCCTGCGGGGGTAGCTCCCCGGCCTCTGCCGACACCCGTCCGGCCGTCCGGTCGTCCCCGCGCCTGCGGGGGTAGCTCTACCTGTGCGGTATTTCTAAGGACGTGAAAGACGTCGTCCCCGCGCCTGCGGGGGTAGCTCCCCGCCCGGCGCGACTGGGAGATCGACAAGGTCGTCGTCCCCGCGCCTGCGGGGATAGCTCCATGTTCGGCGCCTACGAGTTCGCGCAGGTCGCGTCGTCCCCGCGCCCGCGGGGGCAGCTCTTCCGGGACGGCACAAGCTAGCCCGCCTAGGCCGTGTCTCCTTGACGGGTTGCCAGTGGATCAGCTGCACCCGGTGATCGGTGACCAATGTGGTGTGGCACGGATCGCGCCCTCATACGGG